>NZ_JANYGQ010000025.1 GCF_025359345.1 Mucilaginibacter sp. | reverse complement strand
TGTATCGGAAAATAGTCAACAATTATTTTACTCCAGCCTTTAAAGACGATTTCCTTATAATCAACTCCGACCGTAATACAAGGCTATGTGTATTTTGAAGCTCGCCTGGGTTTTCTAAATGATTGATAATCATTCTTGCCGCAAATTCGCCCATTTCAAAACCTTTGTAGTCAATTGTTGTTAATTGGGGTTCAACCACGCAGGCCATCTGGTCATTATTAAAACCAGCGAAAGCTATATCTCCGGGTATTTTTAAGCCGGCTTTTTTTATTTCGAGCATACAGTTTATAGCGCAAAAGTCGCTTGCAGCAAACACGGCATCGGGGAGGGGTTGCATTTTTAAGATTTTTTCCGCAGCCTGTATAGCCGCAGCCTGGCTTAGGTCATTAACTATCAGTAGTTCAGCCTCAAAAGGTAGTTTGTTGTCCTTCAATGCCTGCAGATAGCCGCGTGTGCGGTCCGCGTACACGTTACGTCTTTGATCGCCGCTAATATGAACGACTTTTTTACAACCTTGTTCAATAAGATGGCTTACCAAAGTATAGGCCGCCTTATAATTGTCGATACAAATGGCCGGATATTTTTCGTGTTCTATTACTCTGTCGAAAAATACAACGGGTATATCGCGCCTGGAAAACTGCTCAAAATGACTGATATTGGTAGTATCATACGCCAACGAAACCAATACACCGTCTACACGGTTGTTAAACATTGCTTTTGCATTACTGACTTCGTGCTGCATCGATTCAAATGATTGGCTGATAAAGAGCGTATATCCAGCCTTATTAACCACCTTTTCAATGCCGGCTATAACATCCGACATAAAGTTGCTGTTAAGCCGCGGAACGATTACACCGATGATGTTACTATTTTTTTTACGAAGGTTGCTCGCGAAGGAGTTAGAGCGGTAACCCATTTGCTCTGCTGTGGCAAGTATCTTCTTTTTAGTGTTCTTATTTATCCCCGGATGGTCTTTTAAGCCCCGGCTTACGGTTGCGGCAGATATATTAAGCTTTTGAGCAATATCGTATATGGTTATTTCTTTGCCTGTTTCAGCCATGTTATTTCTATATGATAAATATACATCTGGTTGGTAATTTCCCCCAACTAATTTTAAATGAAATTCTTTGCAATCGATTGCAAAACAAATATATTTGAGGATATAAACTTATTGTTTTATTTTCAACTACCACGTTAATATTTCTCCATAAATAGGCTACAAATGAAAAATTTGTTTTGTGTGTTATTGCCTGTGGTTTTAATTTTTCCATGTGCATGCTACGGGCAATCATTAGCAAAAACTCCTCACATATCGTTTACAAACGGTGCCGGATATTTTGCTGTTTCCACCAATGGCGAATCAACGACGTTGTACACAACCGACGCGGAGTTCCCCGGAGTTACGCTCGCGGTAAGAAGCTTTCAGAATGATATTAAAGCCGTGACCAATTCGTCGCCCGGTATTATAAATAAAATCGGCGCAGAAAAGCAGTTGATAATTATTGGCACAATCGGCAAAAATGGGCTGATTGACAAAATGATAAAGCAGGGAAAAATAGACGCCAGCGGTATAGTTGGAAAGTGGGAAGCGCATATTACGCAAGTGGTTGATAACCCCGTTCCCGGTGTTAAAAAAGCATTGGTTATAGTTGGTAGTGATAAGAGAGGAACTATTTACGGCATATATGAGTTGTCTGCACAAATAGGTGTATCTCCCTGGTATTGGTGGGCGGATGTACCCATACCACATCACGATAATTTATTTATAACGCCGGGGAAATATGTTGAAAAAGGACCGGCGGTGAAGTACCGGGGGATATTTATAAATGACGAGGCACCGGCTTTTTCGGGTTGGGCTAAGGAGAAGTTTGGTGGTGTTAACCATTTGGTGTATGAAAAAATGTTCGAACTCATTTTGCGCTTGAAGGGGAATTATTTGTGGCCTGCCATGTGGGGGAACGCTTTTAATGATGATGACAAACTCAACCCCGTGCTGGCAGATAAATATGGTATAGTTATGGGCACGTCGCACCACGAGCCTATGGACAGGGCACAGCAGGAATGGAAACGTTATGGCAGCGGCGCATGGAATTATGAAACCAACGGCGCCGTATTGCGCGATTTTTGGCGAAAAGGTATCGAAAACATGGGGAGTAAGGAAACCATTGTAACCGTAGGGATGAGGGGCGATGGCGATATGCCTATGACTGAAGGCAGTAACATCGCCCTGTTGGAAAAGATAGTAAAGGACCAGCGGCAGATAATAGCCGATGTTACCGGGAAAGATGCTGCTCAAACTGCACAAATGTGGGCGCTTTATAAAGAAGTACAGGCTTATTACGATAAAGGCATGCGCGTGCCGGATGACGTAACGTTGCTGCTTTGTGATGACAATTGGGGAAATATTCGCAAACTACCCAAATTAGGCGCACCAGCCAGGAAAGGTGGTTATGGCATTTATTACCACTTTGATTATGTTGGCGATCCGCGCAATTATAAATGGGTTAACACCAATCAAATAAGTAAGACCTGGGAGCAAATGCACTTGGCTTATGAATACAACGCCCGGCAGGTTTGGGTTGTAAACGTTGGTGATCTAAAGCCCATGGAATTCCCGATAAGCTTCTTCCTGGATTATGCATGGTCGCCGGATAAATGGCCCGCATCCAGCTTGAATAAATATACGCAGCAATGGGCGGGCCAACAATTCGGAACGGCCCACGCGGCTGAAATTGCCCGTATTTTAAATTTGTACACCAAATACAATTCCCGTCGAAAGCCTGAACTGCTTAACGACAGCACTTATAGCCTGGGTAACTATAACGAGTTTGAAAATGTGGTAAATGATTATGAAAACCTGAGAACCACTGCCGCAAGTTTGAGCACAAAACTGCCTGCGCAATTTAAAGATGCTTATTACCAACTGGTATTGCACCCGGTGGTGGCTTGTGCAAACCTGTACGAAATGTATTACTATACAGCGAAAAATAAGCTTTATGCTACACAGCGAAGGGTGGCCACTAGGGCAATGGCCGACAGTGTAAGGAAGTGTTATGAACGCGATTCGCTGATATCCAACCACTACAATAAAATTATGGCCAATGGTAAATGGAACCACATGATGGACCAAACACATATCGGCTATACCTACTGGCAGCAACCGGAGCATAACAAACTGCCGGATTTGAAGACTATTCAGATGCCAGCCGCGCCGCAAATGGGGGTAAGTATTGATGGAACTGAATTGGGGCGGTCAAAACAATCGCTGACTTTCTTTCAGGGCGAAAAGCAAAAGCATAACATCGAAATTTTTAACAAAGGTAGAGGTAGTTTTGAGTATAAAGTTTTACTCGAAGCCAATTATCTAACGATCACACCTGCACGCGGCGACATAATTGACGAGCAGCGACTTTGGATAAATGTGAACTGGACAAAAGCACCAAAGGGAATAAGCAAGGTGCCTGTTGTTATTGAGGGAAATAATCAAAAATTGGCGTTAGAAGTGCTTATAAATAAGACGTTACCAGTGAATGCTTCAGGTTTTTATGAAGAAAATGGTGTTGTTGCGATAGAAGCTGAGCATTATAGCAAAGTTGTTGGGAACAAGAACGCGGTATGGACGGTCATCCCCGGGTATGGCAGAACGTTATCCGGTGTAATGCCTGCTCCCGTTACCGCCAAAAGCCAAATCCCCGGAGGTAATAGTCCGCATTTGGAGTATACAATAAATTTAAGTGACACAGGCAGGGTAGAGGTTGAGGCCTATATTTCGCCAACTATTGATTTTACAAATACACACGGCTTACGTTATGCTGTTTCAATAGATAATGAACAACCGCACGTGATTAATATCAATGCAGATCAGTCACCACAGGAATGGAGCAGTGATGTAAGCAATAATATCAAAAAGCTTACTTCCATTCACAGGATAGGCAAAACAGGGCAGCATGTTTTAAAATACTGGATGATAGATCCGGGTGTGGTGCTGCAAAAACTCGTGATCAATTGTGGCGGTGAAAAACCAAGTTATCTGGGCCCGCCTGAAAGTTTTTACCGGGTAACCAAATAATGTTTTCATTTGATCTATTTCCCAAGGTTAACAAAAATAAAATATTGATGCAATCGATTGCATCAATATTTTATACTTTCGCATTTGTAAACACTTTTTTGTGCGGTGATAATACCACGGCCGCGACCAAAAAAACTAATAAAATTATAATCTTATAAAATGAATATATCTCCTAAACTGGCTATAATAACCGGCGGGGCATCAGGAATAGGACTTGCCACTACCAAGGCTTTTGTGGCAAACGGCATTAAAACAATAATAATTGGGCGTAATGAGGAAAAATTGAAAGCCGCAGCAAATGATGCCGGCGAATTATGTAGCTACAAAGCTTATGATTTAAATAACACATCCGGCATCCCGGACTTTGTTAACTCATTGGTAAAAGAGTTCGGCACGCCCGATATCCTGGTAAATAACGCAGGTATAAACATGAAGAAATCTTTTACCGAAGTGACCGACCAGGATTTTCAACAGGTAATTCAAACCAACCTACTCTCGGTATTTTCATTGAGCCGTGAGGTTGTTAAATATATGCTGGAAATTGGGAGTGGCAGTATAGTCAATATTAGCTCGATGGCTGCGCAATATGGTATACCGTTGGTAATTGCCTATACCGCTGCCAAATCGGCTATTGAAGGGATGACGCGGGCTATGGCGACTGAGCTTTCGCCCCGCGGAATCCGGGTAAACTGCGTGGCGCCTGGGTTTATAGCTACGGCCATGTCGGGCACGGCATTAGACAGTGATCCCGAACGAAAAAATAAAGTATTATCAAGAACTCCAATGGGCAAACTTGGTGATGCTAATGACGTTGCCGCAGCAATTTTGTATCTAACGTCGGATGCAGCTAAATTTGTTACCGGCGTTGTTTTGCCGGTAGATGGCGGTAATTCTATCGGTTTTTAATGTTTTCAGTTGTTAAATAATATGGCGAAACAATTGATAATTCAACAGGCAGAGCAAAGCAAAATGAGGACAGTTTTTTTTACTGTCTTAACTTTTTTTACCTTGGCAGCCTGCGTTTGCACCGCGCAGGTACGGCTACCACAACTGATAAGTGATGGTATGGTGTTGCAACGGGATACGAAATTGAATTTATGGGGTTGGGCATCGCCGGGCGAACATATCTCAATTAAATTTAACCACCAAACTTCAAAAATTATTGCCGATGCTGCCGGGAATTGGAAAGCAACAATGCTGCCGATAAAAGCCGGCGGGCCTTATCAAATGGATATTAATGCGAGCAACCATATCGTCATTGAAAATATTTTAATAGGCGATGTTTGGTTTTGCTCCGGGCAGTCGAACATGGTTATTAATATGGAACGGGTAAAGGAAAGATACCCAAATGACATAGCAACGGCTGATTTTTCACAGATACGGAACTTTTTCGTTTCTACAGCAAGCGATGTAAGAAGCGTACATAAAGATTTGCCCCCGGCCAAATGGATAAGCGCCAATCCGACTGATGTGCTCACATTTGGCGCGGTGTCTTATTTTTTTGCGAGGGACTTGTACCTTAAATATCATGTCCCCATCGGAATCATAAACTCGAGCGTAGGGGGCACACCCATACAGGCCTGGACAAGCGCTGACGGGTTAAAGGGAATTCCTAAATACGCCGACCGTTTGGCACAGCTTAAGGATACGGCGTATCTTAATAGATTACAAAACCCGGCGAAGCCTGCCATTGAACAGAAAGCAGGGATCAAACAACCAGATAAAGGACTCAGCGGTGAACTGAAGTGGTATGAGGTTAACTATCAACCAAAAGACTGGCACAAGTTCTGGCT
Source organism: Mucilaginibacter sp. (assembly GCF_025359345.1). Taxonomy (GTDB): domain Bacteria; phylum Bacteroidota; class Bacteroidia; order Sphingobacteriales; family Sphingobacteriaceae; genus Mucilaginibacter. Next base: position 291,559 of record NZ_JANYGQ010000025.1, on the reverse strand, counting down.
TCCCGGTTACTGGGCCGACCAGGGCATCAAAGGGCTAAATGGTGTGGTATGGTTTCGTAAAGAGATACAGGTGCCTGCGCGCATGGCTGGTAAACCGGCAAAGTTGTTCGTTGGCCGGATTGTGGATGCCGACGATACTTATGTTAATGGTGTAAAAGTTGGCAATATCACTTATCAATATCCGCCCCGAAGGTATACTATACCGGCCAGGGTGCTCAAGGCCGGGAATAACCTTATTGTGGTGAGGGTTACCAATACATCAGGAAAAGGCGGCTTTGTGCCCGACAAACGTTACGAACTGACTGACGATACTACTACGATCGATATTCGAGGCGACTGGCAATACAAAGTAGGACAGGTTTTTGATCTAGCGAAAGAGGCAATCAAAGCCATCGCGCCATTTTCTGCTCAAAACGAACCAGCCGGGTTGTACAATGCAATGGTAGCGCCTGTTATAAATTACCCTATAAAAGGCTTTGTATGGTACCAGGGCGAAGCAAATACTTCCAGCCCGAAAGAATACAACCAATTACTGCCCGCTTTAATTAATGATTGGCGCACAAAGTGGAACAACGCAGAGCTGCCTTTTTTATATGCCCAGCTGCCCAATTTTATGGAAGTACAATATTCGCCGTCCGAAAGCCAGTGGGCTGAAGTGAGGGAAGCGCAATTGCATACCTTATCGGTGCCAAACACCGGGATGGCTGTGGTAATTGATGCCGGCGAGTGGAATGATATACATCCATTAAATAAAAAAGATGTTGGCGACCGCCTTGCGCTTGCTGCCGAAAAGGTTGCGTATGGAGAAAAGCAACTTGTTTCTTCCGGTCCGATTTTTCAATCGGCAACCGTTGAAGGCAATAAAATCGTCATCAGGTTTACCGGTGTAGGCTCGGGTTTGATGATAAAAGATGGTACCCAACTTAACCAGTTTGCGATTGCAGGCGCTGATAAAAAGTTTGTTTGGGGAAATGCGATAATTGACGGCGAGAGGGTAGTGGTAGCGAGCGAAGACATATCTAGCCCAATGTATGTGCGTTATGCCTGGGCAGATAACCCGGAAGGAGCAAACTTGTATAATAAAGAAGGTCTTCCCGCATCGCCATTCAGGACGGATAGTCAGTAGTAATTTGATAGATATTAACAAAGTATTTACCATGAAAAAAGCAGTTTACTTACTTGTTTTCGCCGCTTTCCAGGCCGCTGCGCAAAGTACAAGTCAGCCCTCACCTGGTAATTATCCTCCACCGGTAAATTTCACCACCGAACAGGACCATCAAAACATGATGGACCAACTGGGCATTAAGTCGCTTCGCCCCGGACCAAGTGGTAACGAGAACGATGCCAACCATGCCAATTACGACGAATCAAAAGCTAATCCATGTCCCGCTTTGCCGGATGCGCTTACCTTAAAAAACGGCAAAAAAGTATCGTCGCCCGACGTATGGTGGAAAATGCGCCGGCCGGAGATTGTTGAAGATATGGAGCGGGAAGTGTATGGGCGGCTTCCGAAAAGTTTACCGAAAGTAACCTGGGAAACCAAATATATTGATCACGAATATATTGGCTTTACGCCTGTTATAGCGAAGCAACTGGTGGGCCACGCAGATAATTCGGCATATCCATTAATCAGCGTCGATATTGAGATGACTGTTGTTTTGCCTGCAAATGCAAAAGGCCCTGTCCCTTTGCTAATGATGTTTGGCCCGGCTCGCGCCCCTTCGCCAAGCCAGCCCAATCCTGCCCAGGTTGATGAGTTAAACAATGCACTCAGGAAATTGCTGGTGCAGCAGGACCCAGCCCTGCAAAAGGTATTTAATGAGCATCCTGCATATCAAATGGTTACGGCGTCATATCCCTTTTTTGGCCCTCCAAGGCAGCCAACCCCGGGTCCGGTTGACCAACCTGGGGTAAATGGTGTGAATAACGACCCGCCAACCAACGAACAGCTGATTGCAGCCGGTTGGGGTTTTGCTTATATAAACCCTGGCAGTATACAAGCCGATAACGGCACAGGATTAACGCGCGGCATAATAGGCCTTGTCAACAAAGGTCAGCCTCGCAAGCCCGACGATTGGGGCGCTTTGAGGGCCTGGGCATGGGGCGCTGCCCGCGGTTTGGATTACCTTGAGGAAAATGAGCCACAGGTTGATGTTAAACATGTTGGTATTGAGGGCGTCTCAAGATATGGAAAGGCAGCACTTGTTACCATGGCGTTTGAACCTCGCTTTTCAATCGGGCTCATCGGTTCATCGGGCGAAGGAGGCACTAAACTAAACCGCCGGAATTGGGGCGAAGCCGTTGAAAGTTTAACAGGTGGTGAATACTATTGGATGGCCGGAAATTTTATGAAATATGGTGCTTCTGAGGCAAAATTCGGCAGCAAAACAGCCTGCGATATACCTGTGGATTCCCATGAGTTAATTGCGCTGTGCGCGCCGCGGTTACTTTTTGTAAGCTATGGCATTCCCGAAAAAGGTGACGCCAAATGGCTTGATCACCAGGGGAGTTACATGGCCGAGGTTGCTGCAGGTGCGGTTTACAAGTTGCTTGGCGTAAAGGACCTTGGCGTTTCCAACGATTATAACTCTGAAAAAATGCCCCCGGTTAATACACCCATGCTTGACGGCCAGTTGGCATGGCGGCAGCACGACCAGGGACACCAGGACCAGGCAAATATGAAATGGTTTTTGAAATGGGCGAACAAAAATATTGGTAGGTAGTAATTCTTAAAGCAGCATTTATAAAAGGGCTATTGTTAATTAATTTAGTAAGATAAAAGCCCTTTTGCAAAAAACAGGAACGAATCCATCGTGCAATTAGTCCCTGTAGGCCACAAACGAAAGCAAAGTCAACTGGACGTTTATTCCAGTGACTTTCCAGAGGTGCACCATTGAAATTTGCTTTACCAGGCGCGTATCTGGTAACAGCACTGGTTGATTTTAATGCAATGTAGACAGAAACCTTTTAATCCAAAACCAAGTGAATTATGATCTGGATAATTACAAAACTATAATAACGCCTTCTTTTTCAGTGATATCCATGTATTGTTTCAAGTTCTGAACATCGTCGTCCACCAGCTTTTTGAACAGCGGATTAAACACGTGGGCCAGGCTTGCACCTAAGCCACCGGCTGGTGGTTGGTAGCTGATCACCACATCGATAAGCGTTCCACCATCTTCTGTATCCCGAAACCGTACTTTGCCGGCGTTATCGATAATTGAATCGGGGAGGGAACTCCAGCCAATCATATAGCCGGGCTCGTCGTGAACAATTTCGGCATCCCAACTCACTTTGGCCACCCCGGTGGGTAGTTTTAGTACCCAGTGCGAACGCTTTTCGTCAATCACATCTACCTGGTCCAGGTGTTTCATAAACAGGGGCAGGTTATCCAGCTGACGCCAAAAGGCATAAACTTCCGGCCTCGGTTTATCGATGCTAAAAGCCGTACGGATATTTACATTAACAGGGGAGGTGCTTAGTTTACCCGCTTGTGAGTAAAGTTCGCAATGACCGCTTATACCGCGGTTTACAAGGTAGCCGCCTGCTCCAAGCTTTAATAGGCTGGTAAAGGGGCTCTTAAAGATATTTCGGATACCTGAAAAACTGAGTTTTACACCTGCCGCTATCGATATATACCTCTCGGGCCAGTTTAAATTTATTGCTGCGTTACCATTGTGCCTGATACGCTGTAATGCTGTGGTTGCCATAATAATTGTTTAAATAGGTAATAAATATTAAACAACAGATATCGAAAGAGGTTTTGATTTTCTTTGATCACAAGGCATTTAACCGCTAATTTATAGCCAATACTTTGATTTCGCTGATTTTAAAATGCTGACTATTATTTTCAATAACCTTATCAACTCAATCCAACTTAATCAACCAATCAACGTCTAATACTTGAACTTAAAATTGGACAGATCGGGCACATACTTCTTAGTACGGCTTAACTCATACTGATAAATGACCTGCCCGAGGTTTTTCATGAATGGCAGGCATACAGTGGCGTATTCGTACTTGTCGTCGTTATAGATGCCATCTTCGTTTGATTGTACAACTGCTGTTAATATGAATTCCACATTGTGCTTGAAATCAACAATATAAGCATTATCAATATTGTAGCCGTATGAGTCGCCCACCTTGTTGAATATCCTGATATCAGGGTTAATTGCGGCAGTGCTGTCGCCGCTGTAAAACAGGAACTTGCAGTAGGCAGGGTAATATTCAGGCCGGTTGTAGGTAGGCTTGGTGCTTTCGCCAGGGAACATGCTCATGTAGTGGTAGATGAACTTATACTGGTCGGCCGTTAGGTTAAACTGTTGTTCTTTGGGAAACACACCCGGAAACAACAGGCGTTTTAATACCGTTTGCATGTCGGCAATAGTGTAAACATTTTTTTCGCTGAAATCGAAAGGCTTGTTTATCAGCTTGTCGTTTTTATCCAGGTAGCCAATTCCCTGTATCATATTGTCAAGATGCATGGGATATTCGTTGGCATCATATTGCGCGGGTTGGTGGTAAACCAGCTTATCACCGTTATAAAAGTCAATCGCATTGGTGTGTTTAGCATTGTCGCCACCATCGTAAATAGCCAGCCGGCCAATAATTCGGGTATTGTTAAGTCCGTGTTTTTTCAGCTTTTGATTGATCTCAGCCCGGCCAACGAACTCATATAAGCGGTTGTAAGCAAAATTATCGCTCACCAGCAGGATTTTCTTGATGTAGTTTTCAATACTCGGCAAGCCGCTGGCGGAGGAAGTATCTTCCAACATTTTAGTTTCGCCGGTAAACGAACTGTCGGTTTTCATAAATGATTGCATTGTCAACCCGGGTATATTCAATTCGTTTAGCTTTTCAAGTGCGAATATTGCTGTAGGCAATTTTACAGTGCTCGCCGGGTAAAAATAATGGTTGGCGTTGAGATGATAGCTGTACGATGTAAAGTGTGGCACATTGTTTTTGTCGCGGTTAATTTGCGTATACAATATCTGCACTTCGTTGTTGGTGCGATGTTTTAAAATGCCGCTGAAAAGCTCGGGGTGAGTTTGTAATAAGTTTTTAAGGAAAATGGTGTCAGGCTGTTGTGCAAAAGCGGTAATAGTCATCATCAAAAACAAATAAAGTAAAATGTATTTCTTCATGGTGCGGGCATTGTTAAATCAAACTTAATCAACGCAATTAACCCAGTCAACTTAATCAACAACAATATTTGAGTTTTTAAATTCTTATCCTACTTTTGCAGCGCTTAAGGTTCCTGGCTTATCACCAGGATTAAAAGGGAATACGGTGTAAATCCGTAACTGTCCCGCAGCTGTAAGCTCTATAACCAATGCCCAATTAAATGGTCACTGTTCGCTATCCGGCGGATGGGAAGGCCGGGCAAAAGGGGAGCAAGTCAGAATACCTGCCAAAGGCATTAATATTATTCATAGCTTTCGGGGATTGAAGCTTGAATGTGAATGCCCGTCCGGAGGTGTATTTCCATTCCAAACTTTCCATTTCTGTGATGCTGTGGGTTTAAACTCACAACAACATGAAAAAATTTTACTTTGTTGCTGCAGGCCTGGGGTTTGTACAACTGGCGCTGTTGAATACAGCTGCGCATGCCCAGGATACTTCCAGGGTATTGAATGATGTGGTGGTGACCGCCACACGGTCGCCAAAGAAATTGAGCGAAATTGGCAGGGTAGTAACCGTTATTACTGCCGAACAGATCAACAAATCAACCGGTAAAACCTTGCCGCAATTGTTAAACTCGGTGCCGGGTATTACATTTTCGGGAGCCAACAACGCGCCGGGAATAAGCTCGTCCATTTTCCTTCGTGGCGCATCGACGGGCAATATGCTGATTTTGGTCGATGGTTTTGCCGTTAACAATTCGTCGTCTATCGATGGCAGTTATGATTTAAATGCTTTCCCGCTCGACCAGATCGAACGCATCGAAATTTTAAAAGGAAGCGGCTCAACCTTATATGGTTCAGATGCAGTTGCCGGTGTAATTAACATCATTACCAAACATCCCAAACAACAAGGACTTAAGGCTAACCTGCAGGCAAGCGGTGGTACTTACAGTACATTCAACGAATCAGCCGGCTTAAACGGGCGGATTAATAATACAGGGATCGCCATAAACCTTTCAAATACCGACTCAAAGGGCTTTGCGGCTGCTACTGATACTACAGGCAATGGCAACTTTAAGAAAGACGGCTTTCACCAACGATCGGCAAGTGTTAATTTAACCCAGCAGGTCTCAGAGAAATTTACATTGAACGGTAATTTACAGGCAAGCTACAACAAAGGCAATTTGCCTGCCGGTGCATTTACCGATGATAAAGCATATACCTACAATAACACTTTTGTATTTGGTGGATTAGGTGCTAAAATTCAATTAGATAAAGGCGATTTAAGGTTCAACGTCAGCCAAAATAGTGTAAAAAACAATTACAACGACCTGGCCGGCCCATCTAACTTTAATTCCGCTTCGTACCAAAAAAACAGGGGTGGTATCACTAATGCCGAAGCAATTTTTAACTATGACATTAACAAGTACATTGACATAACCAGTGGTGCGAATTTTAAATACAGCAAATCAAACCAATTTAGCACTTACGATACGCTGAAGGACCTGCATAACAGTATTGCCAGTGTTTACACGTCCCTATTTTTCAAAGCAGGCATATTCCACCTGGAGTTGGGCGGCCGGTATAATCACCACAGCAAATATGGCAGCAACTTTACTTATACCGTTAACCCGTCGCTTTACCTTGCCGACCAGTTTAAAGTGTTTGGAACCATTGCATCGGCGTTTAAGACACCATCATTATATCAGCTATTTTCTCAATACGGCAATACAAACCTGAAACCTGAAACAACCACATCTTATGAGGCTGGCTTTGATTGGGAACTTGTTAAAAATACTTTGTCGTTTAATACCGTGTTTTATAAATATGATACAAAGGATGTTATCTATTTTAAAAATTTAAACAATCCGCCGTATGGTGTTTACGAAAATGGTGCATTTCAGAAGGATAAAGGATTTGAAAGCGAACTAAAATTAAACATTGATAAACTTACCGCATCGGCATACGCCGCTTATGTAACCGGCAAACAAACCGATGTTAACGGTAAGCAAACTGCTAACCTTTTCCGAAGGCCTAAAAACACTTACGGGGCCTCGGTTGCTTATCAGTTTATTAAAAACTTTTCAGCCGGCTTAGATTATAAATACACCGGCGACAGGAGCGATACCAAATTTAACCCTGATTTTTCATCCAGCGTGGTTAATTTAAAACATTATAACCTGGTTGATGCACACCTGCAATATGATGCTAACAAACAAATCACATTTTTTGCCGATCTAAAGAACCTGTTTGATGCAAAATATATTGATTGGGTAGGTTACAATACCCGCGGATTTAATTTTATGGCGGGGATTAAGTACCAAATAAACTAACATTTTTATTTAACAGGATAATACGTAATTTTACAGCATAAATAAAGATATGTCACTAAAGAAAATACATACCCGTACCGTAGTACTTATTGCATTAATGCTAGTTGTGTCGTTAGGGAGGTTAGTTAGTTATAACTTTCCTTATACCTTAAGTAATTTTACCCCGATTGGGGCAATTGCCTTGTTTGGCGGTGCTTATTTTACTGATAAGTGGAAAGCATATCTGACAGTTTTTTGCACATTATTTTTAAGCGATATCCTGATTAACTATTTATATACGTCTAAACTTATACTTTGGTATTCGGGCGCGATATGGGTTTATCTGCCATTTTTGCTGATGGTGTTTATCGGAACTTTTATTAAGAAAGTCTCGGTTGGAAACGTTGCTTTTGCGGCATTGGTTGCTGTTCTATTCCATTGGTTATTTACAGATTTGCCTTTTTTCTATGGCGCGCAATATCCGCATACCCTTGGTGGCTATGCTTTATCGCTGGTTGCTGCGATACCTTTTGAGCGGAATATGCTTTTGGGTGATCTTGTATTCGGCGCTGTACTGTTTGGCGGCTTTGAGTTGGCAAAAAGCAAATACACTATATTACGCACTAAAAACGAACTCGCTGTTTGATATAACATAGTATTAAAAATAAAAGCGGTTCACTAAAAAGGGCCGCTTTTTTTTGTGGGATGATTTTTCTGTAGAAATACAATACTTTGTATCCCTATTCTGGTTGGTTCAGAAAATAATAAATCTCGAGATGCAAGGTTTTGCTTCTCTAAAAGAAACATCATGAAAAGAATTGTTGTACTAACAGGCGCCGGCATAAGCGCCGAAAGCGGCTTAAAAACCTTCAGGGACAGCGATGGCCTTTGGGAGGGGTATAATATACAAGACGTGGCAACCCCCGAAGCCTGGCGCCGCAATCCGGACCTGGTGCAGGACTTTTATAACCAGCGCCGCAAATCGGTGCTGGAGGCAAATCCTAATGCTGCACATTATGCGCTGGCCAGGCTCGAAGAAAAATATGATGTAACCATCATCACCCAAAACATCGATGATCTGCACGAGCGTGGGGGCTCAACCAATGTAGTCCACTTGCACGGTATTATTACCCGGTCGCAATCGAGCCGGAACCCAAACCTAACTTATCCGATAAACGGCTGGGAGATAAAAATGGGGGACAAGTGCGAGATGGGTTCGCAGTTGCGTGCCCATGTGGTATGGTTTGGAGAAGCCGTGCCTATGATTGAAAAGGCCGCAAGAATTTGTACTGAAGCAGATATTTTTATCCTTGTCGGTTCATCACTGGCGGTTTACCCGGCAGCCGGATTGGTTGACTACGTGCCGACTGATACTCCGAAATATATCATCGATCCAAAAATTCCTAATATCGGCGACGATAGCTCATTTATAAAGATAGAAGAGAAGGCAACTGTAGGAGTTAGTAACATTGTAGATAAATTATTGAACTAAAATGGATAATTTATTAATAAAGCGGCCTGCAATGTGCTATAATCATTAATATTTCCTGATAAAACAGGCTTACATACACAATATTTAATAAAAACCTGAATTTTGCAATTGAAATTTGAATAGATTTCAATATAAACTATGTACTATACCGATTGTGTCGAATTTATTTACAATAAATGGTAATTTTTGGTGAAAAATTGGTAAAATATTGAAAAATTAAGTGTTTAAATTAGCTTATATGGTCATTTAGTTAAGAAAAATTGAATTTACTGCCTGAAGGTGGCCCGCTATTTTTATTTTTTTTAACAAAAACAAAACTTTCGCACATTTCCGTTCAATATTTTCATTACTGGCTCGTTTTTTTCACTGTAACTATATGGTTAGTTATACTAAAATATTATTATTGTAACATTAAATTTACATAAATAATATATTATTTGCAATTTTTCTTCTGAATTCACTTATTTAATACGATTTCGTTAAAAATTCATTAGCTATTTGTAATGCAAATGTTACAACATAGATTGTGGATTAATTAACTAATAACTATTAACTAACTAATCATTTCAGAATGAAGAAAAATCTACTCCTCAGTATTTTCTTTCTTTTGCTTTTTGCGGCCGGCAATTATGCCCAGGCGCAAACCCGTACCGTTAGCGGAACGGTTATTGCAAAAGATGATGGCTTACCCATGCCCGGGGTAAGTGTTGTTGCTAAAGGTTCCAAAATCGGAACACAGACCTCTGTACAAGGAAAATTCTCGTTAAGTGTACCATCTTCGGCTACTATCTTAACATTTACGTTTATTGGGTATCAGAAATTAGAGGTGCCAATAGCGGCAAACGGAATTGTAAACGTTACGTTAACCCCCGACTCGAGGCAATTAAACGAAGTTGTTGTTACCGGTTCGGGTATCGCAACAAGTAAGGCCCGGTTAGGTATAGCCGTTGAGTCGGTTTCGGGTAAAGCATTAACTTCTTCGCCGCAAGCGTCAATTGACCAGGGTTTGATTGGCCAGGTTGCCGGTGCCCAAATTTCGTCGGTTGATGGTACTCCGGGAGCGCGGACTAACATTATTCTGCGTGGTATCAATACCGTACAAGGTAGTACGTCGCCTATGATCCTGGTTGACGGTATCGAATCGCGCACGACCGACCTTAGCCAGATTGACCCCGCAATAGTTGATCACGTCGAAATTGTTCAGGGTGCTGCTGCATCTACAATTTATGGCGCGCAAGGTGCAAACGGCGTTATCCAGATATTTACCAAAAAAGGCAAGTCTGGCAAAAATCACATTGATATTTCGTCGAGCTATAGTGGCAGCAACTATATTAACAAGGGAGACGTTCACCAGGCTAAATTGAGCAGTTTTGCGGTAGATGCCAATGGTATATTTATCGATGCCAGCGGAAACCCTATTGTTAGAAACCAGGACGGCAGGTACCTTGGCATTCAATGGGCCCACGGCGCCGATCCATCAATTGGTGCACCAACCGCTATGTCGAACCCGCTGAATATTGCACACCAGCAGTATGGAACTAACCTGAAGTACTACGATCACCTGGCGCAATTGTTCAAAACTGCATACACCTCAAACAATAGTGTAGCTTTTTCGGGTGCTACCGACAAATCTGATTATGCCTTAACGCTGTCAAACAACCACCAGCAAAGTAACATCAGGAATAACGGTTATAATGACAGGACCAACTTAACCGCAAATATTGGCGCCGAACTGTTTAAAGGTTTTACCATCCGTTCGGTAACGCAACTTATTTATACTAAAAACACGCTGAACCCCAATTATGGCATCGGCAACGCCGGTGGTATATTTGATGTGTTGAACGCTTCGCCTTTTTATGATTTTAATCAAAAAAACTCTGACGGCAGCTACCCGCTATCATTAAACTCGGGTACCATCAGCGTAAATGGATCCAATCCTAATTACTACACACAATGGGCAAGCCGGGTTACTAACCGCGAAGACCTGTTACAAAGTATACAGGCCGAATACAAGATCAACAAGTTTGTAACCTTGAATGCTAAGTATGGTCTGAATTATCAGCATACTGAACAAAACACTATTTTCAAAAATCAGGCTGCAACACTTACCGCTATCGACCTGGGTTCGTATTATGGAGCTTTCGCTTCCGATCCAAATGGTGAGTTAGATAAAAGCACCAACAGCACAACTTTTCAAAACTTTAATGGCTCGGCCGTTATTAAAACCGATTTTGAAAAAGATTTTCATATCAACCTGCCAATTACCACAAGTACTTTGTTAGGGTATGATTATCGTAAAAACGTAGATAAAGCATTCAATAGCTACGGTTTGGAACTGCCGGTTTATGCGATTTATAACTTTAATCAAACAGCCACCCAGGCAGTATCATTTGATTATACCACACCTTTTATAACTTACGGTTTTATAGTGAACCAGAAAATTGATTTTGGTGATTATGGTGGAGTAGCAGGTGGTTTCAGGAGCGATTATTCATCAGCATTTGGCGGGGGCTCAAAACCATTCACATTCCCTAACGTGAACGGATACATCAGGCCATCATCATTTGGTTTCTGGAAAAATTCGGGCTTAGGCAGTTTGTTCCCTGAATTTAAGATAAGGGGTGGATTTGGAGAAGCTGGTACGCAACCATATCCTTTTGACAGGTACCCAACTATAAACCCTGGAAATATAGGCTCGTCACTTACCTTTAACCTGCCTACCTCACTGGCCAACCCAGACCTGAAGGTGGAAGTATCGAAGGAATACGAAATTGGAACCGACCTGTCTATAAAAGGTGCATCAGGCGCATGGTTTAGCGAAATTAATATCGGCGCTACCTACTGGAGCCGTAAAGCAAGTAACGTTATTTACAGCATAAACACTGCTCCTTCAACAGGTGGTTCACTTATAAAAACCAATGCTATTGGTCTTTCTTCGCATGGTTTCCAGGCATCGTTGAACCTTGGGGTATTAAGAACAAGAGATTTTAACTGGAATTTCACCACCAATTTCAGTAACCAAACTACCACGATTACTGGCACAAGCGGACCACCAATTATCCTTACCACTGCTGCCGGCAGCACCCAGTTAGCGTTGGTTGCGGGTCAGAAAATTGGCCAGATATACGGTAATAAAGCATTAACCAGTGTGAACGAAACTAACAGCAAGGGAGTACCATATATACAACCTGCCGATTATGGCAAGTACACTATTGTTGATGGCCGGGTTGTGGACATCGCCACCAAAGGCATTCAATTTGCAAACGAAGTTAGTTCGTTTGGCGATCCCAATCCAAAGTTCAACGCGTCTTTTATAAATAATTTCAATTATAAGTCGCTCTATTTTGGTTTCCAGTTTGACTGGGTTTATGGCAGTCACCTTTATAACCAAACCAAAGAATGGCAATACCGTGATGGTATAAGTGGTGATTATGATAAAGCTGTTGATATCGGCGGAACCTCAGGCGCTTATACAGCTTATTACAGGAGCGCTTATGCCAATATTATAGGCGGCATAAACGGAGCCAGGAACGGCACGAAGGATTATTTTTATGAAAGTTCGTCGTTCCTTAGATTGAGAAACATCTCACTTGGATATGATTTTTCCAAATTACTGGGCAGCAAAGTGTTTAAAAAGGCAGTGTTAACCTTTACCGGGCGCAACTTGTTAACCTTTACCAAGTACACAGGCTTCGACCCGGAAACAAGCTCTGGTGCATCAAACTCACCGTTTGACAGGGGAGTGGATCATGATTCAACGCCTAACAGTAAATCTTATCAAATTGGCTTAAATCTTGGATTTTAATCGACTTAAATCAGAAAAAAATGAAAAAATATAAACACATTATAACAACGGTTTTTGTTGCTGGCTTGGCAATGACAACCGCCTGCAAAAAGCAATTGGATGTAAAAAATCCCAATTCACCAACGCTTGAGCAGGCAAAAACAGAATCGGGACTAACGTCACTTGCAGCCGGCAGTATTTATATTAACGGTTTTGTTAACGGCGATGGCTGGTTAGGTGATAGCTTTTTCTCGTTATGCTATGGGTTTCATGAATTGCTTGCCGATGATGTTTCGGCACAGGCAGCAAACCAGAACGTGAACCTTGTAAACGTACCAGACTACGCTATATTGGATGACGGCACAAAAGTGGTTAACACTCAGCCGCAAATAGCAAATTTAAGGCTCAATAACACCCGCGACAAGCAAAGCCAAAATATGTTCTACTACGAATGGCAGAGCATGTATGGATTGAATAACGCTTGTAATCAAATCCTGGCGCTTGCAGGTACAGTGCCATTGTCAGGCGACGCTGGTACAAAGCTTGCCACATATAAAGCGTGGGCTTACTGGTGGAAGGGCTATGCCTATGCGAGGCTTGGTTCGGTTTATTATGCCGGCATAATAAATAATGGAATAAGCGCTACCAACGCTACTTATGTCAACAGCGCAGCATTAATTGCTGAATCAAACAAAAACCTGCAGCAGGCCGCATCCATTTTAAGTGGTATAACCGCAAACGACACCTATACCGCATTAATGGGTAAATTAATACCTTCATTCTTCCAGGCAGGTAACGCCCAGGTGCCAACCCCGGCGATGTTTGTCCGCAGTATCAATACTTTGATGGCACGCAACCTGTTGGCAAATACACGTACGAGCGTGATGACTGCTGCCAACTGGCAGGCTGTTCTGGCTCTGGCCAATACTGGTATCCAGGCATCAGACAATGTTTTTGCCGGATTTACGACAACCAACAACTATATATTTTCGCCGGGTGGAGGCTCAGTTGCCGCAAATACTTCTGGCGACGAAACCGCCAGCAGCTTTACCATAAGCGAGAGGCTTGTGCAGGATATTAAACCGAACGATAAACGCCTTGCTGAGAACTTTCTGCAGGTTACCCCATTCTTTAACCAGGTAGGTGGATTTACATTTAGTACAAGGTGGAAGCTATATGATGCAAAAATTGACGTGGTGCCTCATAATGGTGCCATTCAGTTAGCCGACAAAACGCCAGGCAACCAGGAAGTTTATATCGGTCCTTCATACGAAGAAAACGAGCTGATGAAAGCCGAGGCGCTTATCAATACCGGCCAGATAGAATTAGGCTTGGCAAGCATTGAAAACGTTAGAGACTACCAGGGCGCCGGGTTGCCTAAAGTTACAAACACTGGCTTGAATTTAGCCCAGGCGCTTGAAGAACTGCGGAAAGAACGCCGCCTGGCATTGCTATTCCGCGGTACTGCGTTTTATGATGCCAGGAGATGGGGTGTAATATATGACATTTCAGAAGGTGGTGGCCGTACCAATGCGGTAGTGCTGTCACCAAATGGTGTATTGAGCACACATGCAACAATTAACTACAACTTCCTTGATTATTGGGATGTACCGGCTGATGAATTTGTTTTAAATCCGCCGGGAGCAGGAAGTGCGCCGGTTTTAAATCCAAAAAAATAATACCCTCGTTCTTATAATATCAGTTAATGTTTACAATGATGGTCGCACACGAAAATTGTGCGGCCATTTTTTGTTTAAGGTTAGGGTTTTTTAGGATATGTTTGCTGCAAGCATTTACGATAATGAATATGTTAAAATGTATTTTTAATTGGAGCGGGGGTAAAGACAGCAGCCTGGCTTTATACCATTGTCTTCAAAACCCGGACATCGATATCAAGTACCTTGTGACGACAATAAATGATGCTGCCGACAGGATATCAATGCATGGCGTACGGGTTGAACTTTTGATTGCACAGGCTGAAAGCATTGGGATTCCGTTATATCAAATCCGCCTGCCCGAAATGCCGGACATGGAAACGTACGATAATGCCATGCGCGGGCACCTGGATTTTTTTAAGCGGCAGGGGATTACCCACTCTATTTTCGGTGATATATTTTTAGAGGATTTGAAAGACTATCGCGACGCACGTTTGGCCGAGGTAGATATGCTTGGGATTTACCCGTTATGGAAACGCGACACGCATGAGCTGATAAACGAGTTTTTAAACCTGGGATTCGGCACCGTAATAGCCTGCACACAGGAACAACTAGGCGAACTGGCAGGGCAGGAGATAAGCCCCAATCTTATTGCCTCATTGCCGGCTGGTGTTGACGTTTGCGGCGAAAATGGCGAGTTTCACACCTTCGCATTTAAAGGGCCGATCTTTAAAAAGGAAATAAAATATAAGTTAGGAGAGAAAGTGTTTAGGGAGTTTAACGCACCTAAAACAGATGACGACTGCGTGCATTCGCAAGCTGAAAACAAACTCACCGGATTTTGGTACCAGGACCTTATTTGGGCTTGACTTCCCATTTATTTGGCACTTTTTGGGCGCAGAATTAAATTTGGTTGCGATTTTAAAACTCTATTAATTATTTAATAACCAGATTGTTACGTCGTGTTTTAGTAATAAACAATTAAGACATAAAGTAGCTAAATAGGTAATTTTAAGCATTATTTGCCAAATAAAATTCTGCACAACAAGATGCAGTGTGTTAATTCATTATTTGTCAATAAGTTACACGATTTTATATAAACTAATAATTGTAGCGACTATAAGTTTGCTTGAAATCCGAGCGCATCGCGGTAAACCTGGCGGCAACGGTTTTTAAAAACTCTTCATCCAGCAATTCGAATACACTGTTTACACCGTCGAGCAAATCGGCTTCGGCAATTTTATAGGTTTGTTCATAGCTCCCCTGCTCTATCTTAACAATAAACTTGCGGTTCATATTGAGGATGGATATTTTGAATTCGGGATGGGGGAGTTCAGCGATGATTCTCATGGCATAAATTTAACAACGGATTGCTATTTTGCTAAATAAAACAATAAATATGAGATTGGGCTTATTAACTTTTAACGGGGCTTGTCTATTTTTGTACCATGGCAGAAGATTTAAACATCACCACATCAACCAATAAAGCAGAACAATACCAATCGTTAATCCCGCAAATTGAAGCGCTGTTAACGGGCGAGTCGGATTTGATAGCTAACCTGGCCAACGTTTGTGCGGCATTAAAGGAGCAGTTTAAATGGTTTTGGGTTGGATTTTACCTGGTTAAAGGCGACGAACTGGTGCTTGGGCCATTCCAGGGGCTGGTTGCTTGTACACGTATTGGTTTGGGCAGGGGAGTTTGCGGTGCCGCGTGGCAGCAGGAAAAAACCTTAATAGTTCCCGATGTTGATGCGTTCCCTGGTCATATTGCCTGCAGTTCGCTTTCAAAATCGGAGATTGTGTTGCCGTTGTTTAACGATGGCAAAGTTGTTGCTGTGCTTGATGTAGACAGCGAGGCGTTTGATCAGTTTGATGAAACCGACGCGGTGTATCTTCAGCAGATCATAGAGCTGGTAAATTTTAAATGAGCAAAATATTTGTAATACCCGGGCTTGGTGCGGACAGCAGGGCCTATAACAAAATTGATTTAAGCGGCCATGATGTTGTTAAGGTTGATTGGCTTGAACCTGATAAAACAGATACTTTAAAAACTTACGCGCAAAAGCTTATCTTACAATACAATATAACGCCATTATCGGTGGTTATCGGCAATTCGTTAGGCGGAATGCTGGCCATTGAAATTTCCAAAATCCTGCCGCTCAAAAAAACGATCCTTATATCCAGCGTTAAAACAATTGACGAAGCACCTGTGTATTTCTCGCTATTTCGCATATTGCCTGTTTACAAATTAATCCCCGGAAAACTGGTAACGTCATTGGGTTTTATGATAAGGTTTGTATTTGGCAAAATGAATGAAGCCGATGAATGGCTGTTTAATGATATGTTAAAAAACTCATCGCCAGGATTTGTAAAATGGGCTATGGGAGCAACGGTGACCTGGAATAATAAAATCATCCCGCAAAATGTATGCACCATTACCGGTAATAAGGATCATGTTTTTGATTACCGGCGAATAAGGGACGCGATTATAGTAAAGGGCGGTACCCATATTATGATATTTAACCGGGCGGATGAGATCAGTAAAATACTAAAAGATATCCTCGCAGAATGAAGTTACCCGCAACCTATTACCATAACCCGGATGTGGTTGCTTTAAGTCGCGACCTGATCGGTAAGTATTTATTTACCTGTATCGACTGTGTAATTACCGGCGGTTATATTGTTGAAACAGAAGCCTATAACGGCGTTATTGACAGAGCTTCACACGCTTATGGCAACCGGCTTACCCCCAGAACAAAAACAATGTACAAGGCCGGTGGAATTGCTTACGTTTATCTTTGTTACGGTATTCACGAGATGTTTAATATCGTTACCAATGTTGAAGGCAACCCAAACGCAATTCTAATCCGCGCCATCCAACCAACAGAAGGTTTGGAAGTAATGCAGGTTAGGCGCAACATGCCGGTTGTTAAACCAACCATTACTATGGGGCCGGGCTCGGTTGCAAAAGCACTGGGAATCTCGCGTGCTATAAATGCCTGTAGCCTGCAGAGCGATACCATTTGGATCGAGGACAGGGGATTAACTTTCCCTGATGAAAATGTTGCAGCCGTGCCGCGTGTGGGCGTTGACTACGCCGGTGAAGATGCGTTGCTGCCTTATCGTTTTTATGTAAAAGGGAATATTTACGTCAGCAAACCCAACAAATAAATCATCTCTGTTTGGTTTTTTGTAATATTGGCACATGAATTTCCAAAACACTTTGGAGTATG
This sequence comes from Mucilaginibacter sp., assembly GCF_025359345.1. Classification (GTDB taxonomy): domain Bacteria; phylum Bacteroidota; class Bacteroidia; order Sphingobacteriales; family Sphingobacteriaceae; genus Mucilaginibacter. The sequence goes on along the minus strand of NZ_JANYGQ010000025.1, from coordinate 273,960 downwards.
CCACCCAATTGGATGAGCAGGATCCGCTAAAAGATTTTCAGGGTAAATTTCTTGCGCCGAAACACAATGGGAAGGACGCGATTTATTTTTGCGGTAACTCATTAGGGTTGCAGCCTGTAACTGCGCGGCAGTATATTAATGAACAAATGGGTAACTGGCAAGACCTGGCGATTGAAGGTTTTTTCGCCGGAGATGACCCATGGCTTGGTTATCATAAACAACTTACCGGCACACTTGCGGGTATTGTCGGCGCAAAAAGCGAAGAAATAACCATTATGAATTCGCTTACAGTAAACCTTCATTTACTTTTGGTAAGTTTCTATAAACCAACACAAAAGCGTTTTAAAATATTAATGGAAGGCGGCGCTTTTCCGTCCGACCAGTATGCTTTAGCCAGCCAGGTCAGGTTTCATGGTTATGACCCCAAAGACGCAATTATTGAACAATTTCCACGCCCGGGAGAAGATACTTTACGGACTGAAGAAATACTTAAAACGATCGCCGATAATAAAGACGAACTTGCACTGGTGTTATTTGGTGGCATAAACTATTATACCGGTCAGTGTTTTGATATGGCTGCGATAACCAGGGCTAGCCATGATATTGGCGCCATCGCCGGTTTTGATTTGGCACACGCCGCGGGCAACGTGATTTTGAAGTTACACGATTGGGATGTGGATTTTGCCTGCTGGTGCTCGTACAAGTATATGAACTCGGGGCCAGGAGGAATAAGTGGAGCATTTGTGAATGAAAAGCACTTTAGCGATAATTCGTTGGACCGTTTTGCCGGTTGGTGGGGCCACCGCGAAGATCGTCGTTTTTTAATGCCGCCGGTATTTGAAGCCGACCGCGGCGCCGCAGGATGGCAGGTAAGCACCAGTCCAATAATGCTCCTGGCGCTGCATAAAGCCGCCCTGGACATTTTTGAACAAGCAGGCGGCATAGAACCTCTCCGAAAAAAAAGCGAGCTCCTGACGGCTTATTTGGAGTTCATTATAAACGAAGTTAACCAAGCTAACGGCGACGAGCTTTTTAAGATCATTACTCCCCCAAATAAACAGGACCGCGGCTGCCAGCTTTCCATAGTTTGCAAACAAAACGCCAAAGCCACTTTCAATTATCTAACCGATAACGGCATAATAGGCGACTGGCGCGAACCAAATGTTATCCGCATAAGCCCTGTGCCGTTGTATAACAGTTTTAAACAGGTATTTGAATTTGGGCAGATATTGAGTGAGGGAGTGAAGTTGTAAAGGGAATAAACAACATTGATTTATTAATGGGTATGCGACTTTTTACCTGTCGGTTATTATGGAGCTGCAAATTTCGGAAATAAAAATGAAGAAATACTGACACAGTTTTGTCAGTAATATTTGCGTTTTTGACGATGTATTAAAACTCAAAAACAACTTATCTGGCCCATGAATGAACTTTTTGACGAAGTGTATCGACATTTTATTGTTCCACCCTGTTCTATATGTTTCACTGTGAACAGCAACGTTTTTTGGGTTATTATAACAACTGATGGTATAATATTGTCCGCTAATCAGCAGATAATGTTGGCGTTCAGGTAAGGCTTACGTAAACCGGGTTGAATGACCAATGACAGCGCAGCGAAATTATTTATGACCAATTTAAAAATAGCTTACGATCCGATTTATGCACATCCTTTACCAGAAGGCCATCGTTTCCCGATGCTGAAATACGAGCTGATACCCGGACAGTTGCTGCATGAGGGACTTATTGAAGCTGGTAATTTATTTTCGCCAGGGCTACTTGATGAACAAGTTATTCTGTGGACACACAATGAAACCTACTGGGAACGGCTGCGCGATTTAACCCTTCCGCCGCGCGAACAAAGGCGGACGGGCTTTCCATTGTCGGCTAGCCTAATCGAGCGCGAAATACGGATAGCAAAGGGCACAATCGATGGCTGCCACTACGCAAGAGAATTTGGAATTGCCTTTAGCATTGCCGGCGGTACCCATCATGCTGGCACAAACTGGGGCGAAGGTTTTTGCCTGTTAAACGATCAGGCGATTGCGGCTAATTACCTGTTAAATAACAAATTGGCCTCTTCTGTCTTAATAATAGATTTAGATGTGCACCAGGGAAATGGCACGGCCCAGATATTCGCCGGTGATCCAAATGTGTTTACATTTTCGATGCATGGTGCCAATAACTTCCCATTCCGGAAAGAGCAATCTGACTTGGACATTGCACTGCCGGATGGTGTGACAGATGAAGAGTATTTGCATTTGCTAAAACAAACGCTGCCCGATTTGATAAGCAGGCAAAAACCAGATTTTATATTTTACCTTGCTGGCGTGGATGTGTTGTCATCCGACAAATTGGGTAAGATGGCATTGACAATTGAGGGTTGTAAAGAACGGGACCGGTTTGTTTTCGAGCAATGTATAACCAATAAAATACCAGTGCAGGTGAGCATGGGTGGCGGATATTCGCCGGACATCAAGGATATTGTAAACGCACATTGCAATACTTACAGGCTGGCGGGTGAAATGTATTTTTAAACACACAACTAACATACTTACAATACAATGCATAAATTTATTAAACTGATTGTTGTTGCAGTTTTAACGTTCGCCCACGCGAGTGGAATTGCCCAGCCTGGAGTTCACGACCTAAAATTTGATTCTCTTGCAGCCCGGTGGGACGAGGGTATTCCCCTGGGTAACGGCACATTGGGCGCGCTCATCTGGCAAAAACAAAACCACTTGCGCTTCTCGCTGGATAGGGCTGATCTCTGGGACGAACGCCCAATGAAAGGTCTGCACCGGAAAGAATTCAGTTACCAATGGGTGCACGAACAGGTTGTGCAAAAAACGAACTATGAGCAGGTACAAAAATATTTCGACGAGCCTTACGACAATGAACCGGCACCGTCAAAAATACCTGGCGCAGGGCTCGAGTTTGATACCAAAGCGTGGGGAAAAGTTAAATCGGTACATCTTTCAATAAACAATGCGCTTTGTGAAGTAAAATGGATAGATGGCACTACATTAAAAACTTATGTAAACGCTACGAACCCCGTTGGCTGGTTCAGATTTGAAAACGTGCCGTTAGATTTCGTTCCTAAAATAGTACCGCCTTTATACCAGGCCCCACCGACAAAAGGCGAGGTAAATTCGCTGGTTGGGGATGATTTATCCAAATTGGGGTACAAGCAGGGTACAGTAAAACGACAGGGAAACAGCATTACTTACGAGCAGCAAGGATGGGGTGGTTTTGAATATGAAGTTAACGTGCGGTGGAAAAGAATTGGTAACAGTGTTGAAGGTGTTTGGAGCATATCTTCGCAAAAAGCCGATAAAAAAGTAAATCCACTAGCATCGGTACTGACCGAACAAGCTTTACAACATAGCTTTAAAGATGATTTTTCCGGCCATCAGTCATGGTGGGGAAAGTTTTGGAGCAAATCTGCCATTCATGTTCCTGACAGTTTGCTCGAAAAGCAATGGTACCTTGAACAGTATAAATTTGGTTCGGCGGCCCGAGCCGATGCGCCGCCAATTTCACTGCAGGCAGTATGGACTGCCGACAACGGCCGTATCCCACCCTGGAAGGGCGATTATCACCACGATTTAAATACCCAGCTTAGCTATTGGCCATCATACAGCAGCAATCATTTGAAAGAGGGCATGGGTTACCTCAATCACCTGGATGCCAATAAAGCCGATTATAAACGGTATACCAAAATGTATTTTAATGAACCGGGTCTTGCTGTGCCCGGTGTAACCACCCTCGATGGTATCGAGATGGGTGGGTGGATACAGTATTCGCTATCTCCCACAGTGTCGTCATGGCTGGGCCAGCATTATTACCTGCAGTGGCGTTATAGCATGGACAGGCAGTTTTTAAAAAACAGGGCTTATCCATGGATTAAGGACGCCGCAACTTTTCTGGAACACCTAACAGTTACCGGTAAAGATGGTAAACGCCAATTGCCCATGAGCTCGAGCCCGGAAATTAACGACAATTCATTAAGTGCCTGGTTTCCTCAAAATACTAACTACGATCTGTCGCTAATGAAATTTACATTCCGAGCTGCGGCCGAGCTGGCAACGGAACTTGGACAAAACGCAGAAGCCGCCCACTGGCGTAAAATATCCCTTGAATTGGGTGATTTTGCCCTTACAGCAAATAATGAACTGAAGTTTGCGCCAACCATGGCCTATAATCAATCGCACAGGCATTTTTCTCATGCTATGTCAATCTATCCGTTAGGTCTAATAAAATGGGAGGACGGGCCGAGATCACAAAAGATAATTAAGAACACCATCCATCAATTGGATAGCATCGGCCCGGCATATTGGTGCGGCTATTCTTATGCCTGGCTCGGCAGTTTGAAGGCCCGTGCAAAAGATGGGGCAGGAGCTGCCGATGCATTAGGTATTTTTGCAAAAGCGTTTTGTTCTGTAAACAGCTTTCACCTAAACGGCGACCAAACAAAATCGGGGCTGTCAAAATTTACCTACAGGCCTTTTACGCTGGAGGGGAATTTTGCTTTCGCATCAGGCCTGCAGGAAATGCTGCTGCAAAGCTACGCTGGGTTTATAGAGGTTTTCCCGGCGGTTCCTGACAGTTGGAAAGATATTTCCTTTAAAACGTTAAGAGCCGAGGGGGCATTTTTGGTAAGCGCTAAAAAAGCAGATGCCCAAGTAACCGAAGTAAAGATATCGTCGGAAAAGGGCGGTATAACGAAACTTAAATTGCCATTCAGAACCCACGTTATACTGTCGAAAAAAGGAGTTGAGATAACAAACGGCCCGACTGGCTACCTTACATTAAATTTTAAAGCTAAAGGCGAAATCACCATAAATAATGGCTATGATTAATCCTGGGCAATAATTGCAATGGTTTTATCCCGGTGTTTTTTGCTTATAAATTGAAAACGTAAAAATAGCAGGATAGCGGATACCGCCAGGCCAAGCACCAATCCGAACCAAATACCATTAACGCCTAGATGAAGCGGCATCCCCAGCAAATAACCAACCGGTAAACCTACTACCCAATATGCAATAAATGTTATAGCCGTGGGCACATTCACGTCGCCCATGCCACGCAGTATGCCTAAGCCAACAACCTGGGTGCCGTCAAACAACTGGAACAGTGCGGCTATTATAAGTAGCTGTGCTGCAATATCTATTACTACTTTGTCTGTAGTATACATCCATGGTAATATATGATTCCCAAGCGTAAAAATAAAAGCTGTTACGAACATAAATGCGATCACTATATGGTAGTTTGATATCGCCGAATCCCTTAAAGTACGGTGGTCCTTAACACCGAAATAATTTCCGGACTTAATTGCCGCAGCAGCCGAAAGGCCGCTGGCCATCATGTAAGTAATGCCGGCCATATTAAGTGCTATTTGGTGGGCGGCTTGCTGATGGTAACCAATTGTACCAATCAATATGCCTGCACCGCTGAAAGCACTGATTTCGAAGGCATATTGCAATGCCACCGGCGCGCCTATCCTCAATATTTGCATACAGCGTTTACGACTCACACGTATAATGGAAAAACTGTTTAAATACGTTTTAAAACGTGTGGATTTAAAAATATACAAACTCATGGCAATTGCCATAATACTTCGGTCTATCAGTGTACTGTAACCAACGCCTTTAACTCCCATTGGGTGTACGCCAAAAAGGCCCTTTACAAAAATGACTCCTAAAATTATATTCAGGACATTGCCCCATACTGAGATAAGCATAGCTTGTTTGGTAAAGCCCAAGCCTTCTGCAAACTGCTTAAAAGTATTAAATATCAGCATTGGGATAACGGACAAGCCCAACAACATTAAAAACGGTTTGGCCTGCCGTACAACCTCCGGAGTTTGGTGCAGGTGCTGCAGTAGAAATGCCGACGACAAGGCTGTAGCCGTAAAAAGTAATATTCCTGTAATTAAATTTATTAACAGGCTGTTCGAAAGCAGCTTGCCGCACTCATCGTAATCGTTGCGTCCGTTAAGCTGCGCAATAAGCGGGGTTGATCCATAGGATATACCGAGCCCTATTACCATCACAATAATAAATATGTTGCTGCCAAGAGCAACAGCTGCAAGGCTGATAGTGCCAGCAAAGTGCCCGATAATTACACTGTCAGCAAATTGCACCAGTGTATGGCCCACTTGTGATATTACAACGGGTAAAGCTAGCACAAGATTAGTGCGATAATGCGGTTTATACTTGGTAAAAAAGGTCATCAATGAAAGCCTCGAAGATTTGAGGCTAAGTTAGTACATACTTATTATTCAAAAATTGCCATGAGAAAAGAATTTCATTATTATTCATTTCTCAGTATGCTGACGTTGCTCCTTGAATTTTGATTTAAGCCGCTGTGTAGAACTCTTCTTTCTCAGTCGTGTTTATCCTGATGATACCCGAAAGGATTAGATCAACCAATAGCTTTTGGGCTTTACGCCTGCCAATCTTTAGCAAATCGCAACATTCTTTTATGGTGATACGGGCAGTAGTTTCAAGGTATTGAAGCAGTGCTTTTTCGTTGGTGGAGTATTCTATCAGGACGCCCTCGTCGCCAGATGATCGTTTGAGCACGTCAACAACAATTTTGCTGGCCAGTACGCTCTTGTCTTTCACCCTAACGTAAACCCACCATTTACCGTCCTCAGCCAATGCGTAATGTGGTTTTATGGTACTTTCAGCAATATCAACTACCAGCACCAGCTTATCATCAACATAAACTTCTTCAAACACAGGCTCAAGTGCTGGCCTGGCGAACAGATGCGCTGCTTTAGTTATCATGTAGCGCTCCTCATCTTCTGATTTTACACCTTTTATGGTGCCGTCATCCGCTACGCCAATCAGCAGCTTGCCGCCCCTGTTGTTGGCATAGCTAACCATGGTGCGGGCGATTTTCTCGCAGCTGGTAATGGTTTTTTTAAAGTCGAGTGTTACACCTTCGCCCTCAAAAATTAACCGCTTCACGTTCATAATTTTTCCTTTTTAAGCGCTTTATAAGGCGAATGAATTTCCATCCAATTTTGGGGCTTACTCAGTTCGCTAAAACCAAACTGTTTGTAAAGTCCGTGTGCATCTGCAGTGGCCAGCGACCACCTCCTTAAGCCCTGTAAACCGGGATATTTAACAATTGTTTGTACCAGCCATTTCGATAAGCCGATACGGCGATGCTCCGAAAGGATAAAAACATCACAAATGTAGGCAAATGTGGCATTGTCAGTCACCACGCGGGCAAAACCTGCTTGTTTATCCTCATGGTAAACCCCAAAGCATAATGAGCCCTCAATTGCCTTTTTCAGCGTTTCTGCCGGGATGCCCTGGGCCCAATACGATTCCCCGTCTAAATAATTATAAATTAACTCAACGTCGAGCAGGTTTTTATCGGTTGAAATTTTATAATTATTTTTAAGAAAGGCTTCATCATTTATTATAGTATGCATTGTCTATCAGTAGATTAAATATAAAATAAGTAGGGGAGTATCAACAAAAGTTACATAAGCCCAAGCATCTAAATATCAGAAATTTCTGCTGAAAAAGCCATTTAAAATTGTGGGAGGGAGGTAATTTTTTTGATTTTATCGGGAAAAGTAATTCTGTTAATATTTTCTAAAACGAAAATATTGCAAATAATAACGAAAGTTTTAGTGTTGTTATCAAACATTTATCGATAAAAAACAAAACCTATGAAAAAGCAAATCGTAAATTTTGCGCTAATCGCTGCAATAATTGGATCAATAGCTGGCTGCGGCTCGTCAAAAAGCGCAACCGATAGTGACACTACTAAAAAAGACACAACCAAAATGACTCCGCCGCCACCGGCAAAAATCGACACGATGAAGAAGGACACTACGCATCACTAAACGCATAAACAACAAAGGCTTTGGAAACTACCAGAGCCTTTGTTGTGTTTAAAGAAAAGTTAAAACGGACTCTTTACCAGGCCGCCATCAGCTCTGATTGCTGCTCCGTTGGTTCCGATTGATAAATCGCTGGCTATGTAGGCAACCGTACTTGCTATTTCGTCCGGCGTTAAAAATCGCTGAAGGATTGATGTTGGGCGGGCAGTTTTAAAAAACTCCTTTTCCATTTCTTCAACTGTGATATTTTGTTGCTTCGCCATGTCTTTAACGAATGTACCTGCGCCTTCAGAAAATGTTGGGCCGGGCAATACTGCGTTTACCGTTACATTGGTGCCTTTAGTTAGTTCAGCCAGGCCACGAGCGACGGCGATCTGGGCGGTTTTCGTCATCCCGTAATGAATCATTTCTTCAGGAATTTGAATAGCCGATTCGCTTGAAATAAATATAATACGCCCCCAGTTTTTAGCCAGCATTTTATTAAAATATGCCCTGGACAAACGCACGCCGCTTAAAACGTTTACCTCGTAAAATTTAATCCAGTCCTCGTCCGGTATATCACTAAATTGCTTTGGTTCAAAAATTCCAACATTATTGATCAAAATATCAACCTCTGGCAATTGCTCAATTAATAGATTAACCTGGTGTACGTCGGCAAAATCTGCCACCAAGCCTTTAATCGCCGCATTTCCCGTTTCCCGCTTTAAGTTTTCCACGGCGAGGTTAACGCGCTCCGCCGTGCGTCCATTTACAAAAACATTTACACCTTCATTAGCTAACGCTTTTGCAATTGCATAACCGATACCCGCAGTTGAGCCGGTTACCAGCGCCGTTTTATTTTTTATTTTTAAATCCATAGTTAATTCTGCTTTTAACAAGTTTAAGGATGTTTTTTCAATATGTTAAGATTTGCAAAAAAGATGGAATGATATTGACAATGTCTCTTAAATCTTAAATAATAATTTATCACATAATTAACATTATGTTAAGTACTAAATTTAATTATAAGGGAGAGTTACTTATTCTCTCCCTTATTTACTACTTACCCCCTCCGGAGTTTACAGCATCAATCTTTTGTTTTAACTCATTCGCCTTGGCCTTATTCTCCGCCGCATGCGCAGGATCTGATTTTGCCCTGTAATAGTTCCTTAAATTTGTAAGCGCATTTACATCGTTCGGTTTAAGGTCGACTGCTTTTTGTAGGTATGGTTTTGCGGGTTCCAACATTTTGTCTGATTTTGCCATCTCCGCATCATATTGTTTCTGTGCACTCGACGGCAATTTTTGAGCAGCGTTAAACACGTCCAACGCTGGCTGCATTAATGTGATACCTAAATTCATATTTGCTTCAAAAAAATCCGGATCCATTTCCAATGCCTTTTTGTAGGCATCTGCAGCTTTACCCTGGTTTTCCGTAGCAGTTGCCTTTTCCTTGGCTTTGGTAGCATCGTCTTTAGCTTTTGCCGCTCTCGCAATTGCAGCGTCAGCAACTTGCGAATAAGTTAAACCCAGGTAATAATATAGGTCCTTGTTTTTAGGATCAGTTGTTATCGCAGCTTGTATTTTAGACACAACATCAGCCTGTTTACCTGATACCAATGCGATTTCAATTTCCCGTTTACGCAATTCGGAGTATTTTGGGAATTTTTCAATTCCTTCGGCTGCTATCTTCAATGCATTAGTTGTGTCTTTTGTAGTCAGGTAGATGGTCGTCATGTCATAATATGCCTTGGGAGCTCCTGAGTATTTGGTGGTAACAAGTTTTTTATAGTTATCCAACGCGTATTGATAATACTTAGGGTCTTTATCTGCGGCATTACCGGCGGAAAGTGCTGTATAATAAATAGCATTTGTATCGTCGGGCAAAATTGTGCGATAGTAATCAAATTCCTTATAAGCCTCGTCATACCGTTTACTTTGGTAATCCTTAACCCCCGCCGTTAACTTATATTGGGCAAGATTGATATTGGCATCGTCAATCAGTTTTTTAAATTCATTTTTGGTATCTAATTCTTTAGCTTTTTTAACTGCTTCATCTGCGGTAGCAAATAACGGTGCCGACGTTGTAGCCACGGTATCGTCAACCGCCAGCGACGAGTAGATAGCAGCTTTTAACGCGTGAGTTTGAGGCATAGTTGCCGTCTTTTCGTTGGTTGAAGCCTTGTCAATAGATGTTTTGGCATCTCCAAGACTCTTTTTAGATTGTGCCTGGATTGCGGCAACTTTTTGACCGCGCAAGGTGGCATAGTTGTCATAGGCTGATTGTGCGTCTTTCAGTTCGCCTTTTTGTGCAAAAGCCGCAACCGAAGCTATGCCTAAAAGGCATGTCATCAAAAGTTTCATTTTCATGATTTATTATTGATTGGTTAACTGTTTTAGTTTATTGTTTACCTTGTTAATTTCATCCTGGTTACCTGCCTGTGTATAAACTTGTTGCAATATCTGCAGGCAGTTTTTGTTATTCGGCGATATCTCATTGGCCTTTTCAAGCCATTGCGCAGCACGTGTGTTGTTTGGTGTGTTGCCCTGCTCCTGCTTTTTGGTGCTTTCTTTAAAGTACAATAGCCCCAGGTTAAATATAGGGTCGTAAGCCGAACTGTTCAAATCTATCGAATGTAAATATAAAGACTCTGCTTTATCATATTGGTTTAAATTGTCATAACAAACAGCGGCAACAAACGCAATATCGGCGTTATTTGAATTAATGTCAAGCAGTGCCGGTAACAATGGTGCTAACGACCGGTAATCTTTCCTGTTACTGTAAATATTCGCCTCATCAAGCAGCAGGGTTTTATCATTTGGCAATAGTTTGCGACCTTTTTTTATAATGGCGAGGGCGCTGGCAGTGTCTCCTAATAGTTTGTAGTTATTTGATGCGGCCTGCACATATTCAATTTTTGTACTGTCGGCATTTACCAGGTCGGCGTAATTTTTTGCCGCGTCCTGCATATTGCCGAGTTTATTATTCGAAAATGCAATGTATGCTTTCAGCTCTTTAAAATTGGGCGCATACTTTTGTGCGTTGGTAAACAGCTCAAGTGCATTGTTGTAATCAGAGTTGCGCGTGTACGCAAAAGCCTTCCGGATATAAACGTTTGCCAAACATCTTTTTGAATAATCTATTTCGGCCTGGTATTTATAGGCCTTTCGCCTGGAAACAAGATTATCGACAAGTGAAGTTGTTTGTGCGAAAAAACTTGCCGGCTGGTTAAGTTTATTCAGCGTATCAATATACAATATGCTTGAATTAACAACTACCCGGTAAACCATTTTTTCAATATCAGCGGAGTCAGCTTTATTGGTAATTAGACTATCGACGGATTTTTTGGCATTTGCCAGGTATTTCAAATCCTTTTTCTGCTTATAAAATGCCAGGCTATTAACTACCCCTTTAAGCACTTCTGTTTGGCAAAATGCAACAGAAGTGCTAAAGGTTAATAGTAATACCGGTAATATAATTTTACGGTAAATCATTAATTATTTTTTTGGTTCATCCCCTGCTGGCTCTTCCCCTGCAGCTTCTGTTGCTGGGTTTTCTCCGCCGCCGTTCTCTGTACCGGTGTTTTCAGCATTTTCGTCCAACTCTTTTTCTTCATCCTCATCATGCTCAATATTGGCTACCGATGCTATTTCGTCATCGCCTTTCAATGTTATCAACCTAACACCCTGTGTAGCACGGCCCATAGTTCTCAATTCACTAATGGCAATACGGATTAAAATGCCAGATTTGTTGATTATCATCAAATCCTCATTATCAGTAACACCTTTTATGGCAACAAGTTTTCCTGTTTTCTCAGTAATGTTTAAAGTTTTTACACCCTTGCCACCACGGTTGGTTACACGATAGTCGTCAATGTCTGTACGCTTGCCGTAACCTTTTTCTGACACTACCAGCACGGTTGTTTCCGGGTTATCAATACTTATCATACCAACAACTTCGTCTGCTTCATTTTCAAGAGATATACCCCTCACCCCGGTTGCTGTCCTGCCCATAGGCCTAACAGTCGACTCGTTGAAGCGAATTGCACGGCCCGATTTAAGCGCCATTACAATTTCGCTGCTGCCGGTAGTTAAAGTTGCCTCTAATAACGAATCGCCTTCGTTAATGTTAATTGCGTTAATGCCATTGGCACGCGGACGTGAATAAGCCTCGAGCGACGTTTTCTTGATGGTACCTTTCTTAGTACACATAATAATAAAGTTGTTCTCCAGGTACTCAGTATCTTTTAGGCTGATCAGCTTAATGTAAGCCTTGATATTCTCTTCTTTAGGTATGTTGATGATATTCTGGATCGCACGACCTTTCGAAGTACGCGTTCCTTCCGGAATTTCAAATACCCGCAGCCAGAAACATTGCCCGGATTCGGTAAAGAACAACATATAATTGTGGTTCGATGCTATCAGCAGGTGCTCAATAAAGTCGGCATCCCGGCTATTGCTGCCGATCGCCCCTTTACCACCCCTGCCCTGCCTGCGGTACTCCGTTAACGGTGTACGTTTAATATACCCTTCACGAGATATCGTGATTACAACATCCTCATCCTCAATAAAGTCTTCCGTGTTCATCTCTGCCGATGAGTGTACCATTTCGGTTTTGCGCTCATCGCCATATTTATCGCGGATCTCAATCAACTCATCTTTAATTATCTGCATCCGCAGGCCTTCATCAGCCAAAATGGATTTCAAATAATCAATCAGTTTCATTAAGCCTTCGTACTCGTCTTTAATCTTATCGCGTTCCAGGCCAGTTAACCTTCTTAGGGTCATATCCAAAATGGCGCGTGCCTGTAAGTCACTGAGGCCAAATTGGGTAATTAACCCCTCTCTTGCATCATCAGGTGTGTTTGATGCCCTGATCAACTTTATTACCTCGTCCAAATGATCTAAGGCAATCAACAAACCCTCTAAAATATGTGCGCGTTTTTCCGCTTCAGAAAGCTCAAACTTGGCGCGGCGGATTACCACCTCGTGCCTGTGCTCAACAAAATGATGAATCAGGTCCTTAAGGTTAAGCAGCATAGGCCTGCCGTGTACCAGCGCAATATTGTTTATACTGAACGATGTTTGCAGGGCGGTGTGCTTATATAGATTATTAAGAACTATAGCAGCATTGGCATCGCGCTTTATTTCATAAACTACGCGGATACCTTCCCTGTTCGATTCGTCCCTGATGGCTGATATACCATCAATTTTTTTATCGTTCACCAGTTCCGCAGTACGCTCAATCATCAGCGCCTTGTTTATCTGGTAAGGTATTTCAGAGACGATGATACGTTCGCGATCACCGTTATAAATTTCAATTTCAGCTCTCGAGCGGATAACTATTCTGCCGCGACCGGTCTCAAAAGCCTGGCGGGCACCTTCATAGCCATATATGATTGCTCCAGTTGGGAAATCAGGGCCTTTGATGTGCACCATTAATCCATCAACGGTGATATCGCGATCATCAATAAGTGCCAGTGTAGCGTTAACAACCTCGGTAAGGTTGTGAGGCGCCATATTGGTCGCCATACCCACCGCGATACCCGATGCACCGTTAACCAAAAGGTTAGGGAATTTAGCAGGCAAAACAGTGGGTTCCTGCAACGAGTCGTCAAAGTTTAGCTGGAAATCAATAGTATCTTTGTTGATGTCGGCAAGCATTTCTTCCGCAATCTTTTCAAGCCTTGCTTCTGTGTAACGCATTGCTGCGGGCTGGTCACCATCAATCGAACCGTAGTTACCCTGTCCCTCAACAAAGGGGTAGCGCAGGCTCCAGTCCTGTGCCATACGAACCATGGCATCATAAACTGATGTATCGCCGTGGGGGTGGTACTTACCCAGCACCTCTCCTACTATACGAGCTGATTTTTTGTAGGGTTTGTTGTTGGCTAAACCCAAATCGAGCATGCCATATAAAACGCGCCTGTGAACCGGTTTTAAACCGTCGCGTACATCAGGCAATGCACGTGATACGATAACCGACATTGAATAATCAATGTAGGCGGCTCGCATTTCTTCATCAATATTTATGGAAATTATTCTGTCTTCTGGTGGGGTACTTCCGTTTCCTGTTTCTTCGGCCATTTTTTATTTCTCTGTAGATTCTTCTCTATAATCGTGTATAAAAAAAGTGTTCCTATACAACCCGCGAAGTTAAGAAACTTTATGGTTTTTTCCATGAATGTTGGTAACAAATCCGTGTGTGAAGAAGTCAGAAAAGGCCGGAAAGTCAGTAAAGTCGGAAAGAAGAAAAATGTCCCAAACGTCCAGGCTCCGAAAACGCGGGCGAAGTTGGTAAACGGCAAACTTACGAAGTTTTTAAAACTTCGTAAGTTTCTCGTAAACCACTTATGCTTATTTAACCTTTTTCCAAAACTCCTTAACAGAGTTGCCGTTTGGCAGCTTTCCGCTTAGTGTAAGCGTATCATTCTGAATGGTATACAGGTAATGCACAGTTACCCCTATCAGCTGCGAATCTTGCGAGCTATAAGTTTGTGTTTCTGAACAGGTGTCGGCACTCAAGGTGTAATCACCTGTCTCGTATTTATGTGGCTTTTCGCTTTTCTCCAGCAAAAACGACTCAAAGCTTTTCGAGCCATATTTACGCTGCAGGGAGTAGTCTGTTGGTGGGCCTTCGGCTTTGCCATTAAACACATCCCCGGCATACTCCCAGGTACCTTTCAGCGGATTGGCAGCATTAAATGACGTCATGATTAACGTTAAAATTATTAGGCAACCCGTTTTATATGTTTTTCCTGTATTCATAGTTTAATTAAACATCAATATAAATGGTACTCCAATATCCCTATGACCAGTGACACGATGCAAATGACAGCGCAGCAAATCACCGATGACTATTAAACCCATGCTATTCCTTTTTTCAGTAACGATATTGTTTTTTCCTCTTCACTCCCAGGTTCGGGTTTATAATTATAAACCCATTTGGCCGTTGGCGGCAAACTCATCAATATCGATTCTATCCGTCCGTTCGTCTCCAGTCCGAATTTTGTGCCAGCATCATACACCAGATTAAACTCGGTGTAGCGGCTGCGGCGCTGGTATTGCCATAGCTGCTGCTGTTCGGTAAACTGTTTATCACGGTTGCGCTTAACCAGCTCGGTATAAATAGGAATAAACGCGCGACCCAGCTTTTTTGAAAACTCGAAAATACTTTCCCAGCTAATATCATCACTGGCAGTGAGGCGATCGTAAAATATGCCACCTACTCCCCTGGTTTCGTTGCGGTGTTTGATGAAAAAGTAATCGTCGGCCCATGTTTTAAAACGGTTATAGAAGTCGTGATTAAAGCTGTCGCAAACCGATTTTAAGTAAGCATGGAAATAGCGCGCATCTTCCTCAATAACATAATGCGGCGTAAGATCAATCCCCCCGCCAAACCAGCGCAAAGGCTCGTGTTCCGGGCTTAACGACGGCATTTCAAAATACCGGATATTCATGTGAATAATGGGCACCATCGGGTGGTTCGGGTGGATAACGATAGATACCCCGGTTGCAAAAAAATCTTCCTGGTCAACATTCAATGCCTTTTTCATATTGTGCGGCAGTTGCCCGTGCACGGCTGAAAAATTGACCCCGCCTTTTTCGAAAACATTCCCGTTTTGAATAATCCGGGTGCGGCCGCCCCCTCCGCCATCACGTTCCCACAGTTCCTCTTCAAAATGGCCCAGGCCATCACATTGCTCCAGCGCGGCACAAATTTCATCCTGTATCAACTGGTATTCGGCTGCTATTTGTTCCTTGGTTATCATCGCGGCAAATTTAGTTGATTAGGTTGATTAAGTTTAAAAATTCATTAACTGAATTAAGGGCCTGTTTAAAATGCAAATATTATCTTATAAATGCGAACGTATAACGCAAGCGTACAAGATATAAACGGCATTGAGTCAGCAAACGTGTGTCGTTAAGTTAAGCAAACCAGATAGGTAGTTGACAGGATTGTCGCTTCTTAGGGTTGATACTGTTTGTAACTAACTGTATACAAGATTGTTATATTAATATACTATAGCAATTAGGGTTGATATCTTTAATTAATCGACTTAGGTCAAATCAAATTGACAATCAATATTTTAACTGACAATTTTGTTTTTTGCCCTTACAATTTCTGGTCAAGAGATTTCCAGGTAATTTAAATCCTTGCCAAATGTTTCTTTTAGCTGGCTTAAAGATAATAATGCAACAAGAGTTAATATACCCATCATAATATATCCACTGTTAATAAAACCGTAGCTGGCTACCAACGCATTAAATCCTAAGGTTATAGGAATCAGCGAGCCGCGGACAAAATTCGGGACCGTAGTAGTAACTGTAGCGCGGATGTTGGTACCAAATTGTTCGGATGCGATGGTAACAAAAGTTGCCCAATAACCCACAGAACATCCCATAAAAAACGCCAGCCACTTAAACTCCGCCGGGGTGATCCCCGTTGCGCTTAAATAAAACACAACGCTAACAACCGATAAAATCAGAAATACTGCCATCGTAAGCTTTCTCGACTTGGTAATCTGCGCGAGCAGTCCTGCAAAAATATCGCCGATGGCAATACCCAAATAACTGTAAAACACCCCGTCAGCAGGGCTTAACGGAACTTTGCCGCCTAAGGCAACGCCAAATTTGTCGCAAAAACCGATAAATACGCCTACTACATACCACAACGGCGCGCCTATCAATATACAGAACAGGTATTTTTTAAACCTTCCCCAATTGGTAAAGAGCATAAAAAAATCACCTTTACTTGCCTCCGTTTGCTCGAGTTTTTTGTACATCCCCGATTCAAAAGTCCCTATCCTTAGTAACAAGAGCACTATTCCTAATCCGCCCCCAATAAAATACGCATTACGCCAGCCGAATTTTGCAGCAAAAAATGCCGCTGTGGTACCTAAAAGGCCAATTACCGCAACAACCATTGTTCCGTATCCCCGGTTTTCTTTGCTTAATGTTTCGCTAACCAAGGTAATGCCTGCGCCTAATTCGCCGGCAAGGCCAACGCCGGCAATGAAGCGGATAATTGCATAAGTGTTTATATCATGAACCAAACCATTGGCAAAGTTTGCGATAGAATACAGTAAAATTGACCCAAACAGAACTTTTATACGGCCCAATTTGTCGCCCATCACGCCCCACAATATTCCGCCTAATAGTAAACCTGCCATTTGCAGGTTAATTATCAATTGGCCTTTACTCAGCATATCTGCGTCACTTATACCAATTTCTTTAAGGCTCTTTATCCTTACAATCAGAAAAACAAGTAAATCGTATATATCAACAAAATAGCCTAAAGAGGCTACCAGTACTAAAAATATAATGTTTCTTTTTGCTTTGGCGGCGGCTGCGTCGGTCATATTCAGGGTTATTGGTGGGGCTAAAATAACAGATTTATTAATATATCATCAAAAATTTTGAGCACAAAAAAACCCCTGTGGAGCAGAGGCTTTGTGTGAAACATCGGTTTCCTTCAATTATGCTTTTTTTACATTTACTGCCTGTAGTCCTTTTCTGCCTTCCTCCACTTCGTATGTAACGCTATCGTTATCTTTAATGGCATTTACGCCGCCCTGTACATCTTTAAAGTGTACAAAAAGATCTTTACCATCTTCGGTAACAATAAAACCATAACCTTTTTGTGTGTTAAACCATTTTACTTTTCCAGTTTTCATAAATAATTATAATTGTGTATTAAAAATTTGTGTTAAAGATTTAAAAACCAGACCCATACTGAATAAAATGGCATTATTATCAGAAGGATTTAGAAAAACCATCAGTTCAAATATATAAAATTATTAAATACCAAATAAAATTATTTATTTGGTTGTGGCGTCGTCCTTAAATAGGGTTTAACCTGTGTAAAACCTTTCGGAAATTTTGCCGGGATGTCTTCTGTCTTAATTGCGGGCACCACAATTACGTCTTCCCCGTCTTTCCAATCGGCTGGTGTTGCAACGCTGTATTTTGCTGTTAACTGCAACGAATCAATCACCCTTAAAATTTCCTGGAAGTTACGGCCGGTTGACGCAGGATAAGTAATCATCAACTTCACCGTTTTATCAGGTGCGATAATAAATAGCGATCTCACCGTAGCAGTTAACGATGCATTGGGGTGTATCATATCATAAGCCAAAGCTATTTCGCGGTTCTCATCCCCTATTATCGGGAAATTTACCTCAACGTTCTGGGTTTCATTGATATCGTTTATCCAGCCTTTATGCGATTCAACAGAATCAACGCTCAAGGCGGCTACCTTAACATTCCGTTTGTCAAATTCGCTTTTTAACGATGCTGTTTTACCCAGTTCCGTAGTGCAAACCGGGGTATAATCGGCCGGGTGCGAAAATAATACACCCCAGCTATCGCCCAGGAATTCGTAAAAATCAATTTCGCCCTGCGAAGTTTGTGCTTTAAAGTTTGGAGCTAAGTCTCCCAATCGTAAACCCATAATATTAAATGTTTATTTATTTA
This sequence comes from Mucilaginibacter sp., assembly GCF_025359345.1. GTDB lineage: Bacteria > Bacteroidota > Bacteroidia > Sphingobacteriales > Sphingobacteriaceae > Mucilaginibacter. The sequence continues at coordinate 255,641 of NZ_JANYGQ010000025.1, read as the reverse complement.
AATAATATACTAAGGTAAGCGGATTGTTGAACTTATCAATATTGATTTTTATTTAATTCTATTAATTACATAGGGATTATAGTTTATCGCATATTGTATGGGCGAATTGCATCCGCCCTCGTCTGCCAAGTCAATTTACAGAATCTACCCAACTGCTGTGGCCCCATAGCCGTTTATTGAACGGTATCCGCAATCAGGTGCAAAATATAGTTGATTACCCGTCCGCCAATGGCGAATGCAATTCGCCCCTTCGCATAATCCCCCCCCCAACAATTCCCCAATATCATTGTTAAACAAACTAACTGCCTTAAAACGGCGGTCCCTCTATGAAGAGACATACCTATGATACCGGGATAATTGGCAATTGTGCGTTCCTGGCGCATGTAAACAAGAATACTAATATCGACTGGCTGTGCTGGCCACGCTTCGACAGCACTTTTATTTTTGGTGGTTTGCTGGATAAAGAGCAAGGCGGCTCATTCTCCATTTTACCTACTGACGATTATACATCGCATCAATATTACTTGGAGAATACCAATGTACTTGCAACCGAAATAACTACGGCAAAAGGCGCCAAATACCGCATAACAGACTTTGCTCCAAGATTTTACGAGCATCAGCGTTATTATAAAGCGCTAATGCTTATCCGTAAAATTGAACCGGTTGAAGGTACCGCGCAAATTGTTGTAAAATGCGACCCGGTATCTGACTACGGGCGCACAAAGCTGCATGTAAACCGCGGCAGCAACCATATACAGTTTTTGGGTGGTGATGAAAATATGCGGCTTACCACTAATATCCCCATCAGTTATGTTTTTGACGAGCAGCCTTTTGTGTTGAACGAATGCAAGTACTTGGTGCTTACCTACGGCGAACCATTGGAAGCGCCGCTTGTCAGCACCGCCGAACGCTTTCTGCGCGAAACTACCCAATACTGGCGAACCTGGATAAAGCACTCATCCATAGCTACTTATTTCCAGCCGTTTGTCATCCGGTCGGCGTTGGCCTTGAAAATTCACCAGTATGAAGATACAGGGGCTATTATTGCGGCTAGCACCACCAGTTTGCCGGAGTCGCCGGGGAGCGGCCGCAACTGGGACTATCGCTATTGCTGGCTGCGCGATACTTATTATGTGCTTACCTCGCTAAATCACATCGGCCATTTTGAAGAGATGGAGAAATATTTTAGTTATGTAACTGATATATCTTTTAACGAACACGAACGCTACCAACCCCTTTACGGCATCACCGGTAAAAAGGATTTAGTGGAAGAAATACGCGAGGACCTGGCCGGTTATATGGCTAATCAGCCGGTACGCGTGGGGAACCAGGCATCGGAACACATACAGAATGATATTTATGGGCAGGTAATGATATCCCTGCTACCGCTGTATACCGACCATCGTTTTATATTCTCTGAAAGAAAGGATTCCGTGCGCTGGATTGAGTTTTTATTGAGCAAAATTGAGCGTACCATCGATGAGAAAGATGCCGGTATTTGGGAATTCCGCAACATGGCCAACATCCATTGTTACAGCAACCTGTTTCAATGGGCCGGTGCCTCGGCCGCCGAAAAAATGGCACTGACCATTGATAACAAAGACCTGGTAAAAAGGGCCATAAAGGTTAAAAAGCAGGCTGCCAAACATATCGAAAGTTGTTACGACCCTGTACGGAAAGTTTACACCAACTCGGCCGGCAACCCCAACCTCGATGCCAGCACCCTGCAGCTGATAATGATGAACTACCTCGATCCCGCGTCAGACCGTGCAAAAGACCATTTAATTGCACTGGAAAAAGAACTAAAAGCGAGTAATGGCTTATTTTACAGATATTTATATAAAGACGATTTTGGCAAACCCAAAACTACTTTCCTCATTTGCGCCTTCTGGTACATCGAAGCCCTGGCCTGCGTTGGCCGCATGGACGACGCCATGCGCGAGTTTGAAAACATCCTGAAATATTCAAATCACCTGCTGCTTTTCAGCGAAGATGTTGACGAAAATGACGGCAGCCAATGGGGCAATTTCCCACAAGCTTATAGTCATGTGGGATTGATGAATGCAGCTTACCGGATTGCTATTAAATTGGACAGGCCGATATTTTTATAGGGAGGTTAAAGTAACTTTTTCTTCAATTTGTCATTGCGAGCGCAGCGCGGCAACCGCGAACTTTACAGGGCGAATAGAGAGGTATCCATTTTGCAAGAGCGGCTGTGCGGGCGTGCGGTTGCCGCGCTCGTTCCTCGCTCGCAATCACAATTTAATATTACGGATAATATTGTCGGTGTAATTTCACATCAGCCTGCAATCCCCAATTTCAACTTATACCTAAAGCCTCTCCCACCGCCAAAATCATTTTCCAGCTTCAAAACCTCGTGCGTTTTTTTCGATATCCAAAACCGTTCATACCCTTTATCCGGGGCATTATTATCATTATAATTGTTTAGCACCCAGCAATCAACCTTTTCGCCGCTGCTGCCGATTAAAAAATCACTGCCTGTTACCGTGTAGGCAACCTCTGTCGATTTTTCAAAACCCGGGTCGTAGTAATTGATAAGGAATACCCGACCCTCCTTGTAGGGTAGCAATGAGTAAATAAGCATATCAGCATGCCAGTTGAGGTTATATTTGTGAAAGGAGTCGTTAAAATCTTTTGTAGCTTCTGTTTTTATTGAATCAGGCACATCGCTTTTACTATTCACGTTTGTATAGGATAGATGTTTGGTTTCAAAATCAAGCTTGACGGAATAACCCAGGCGTTTCCAATACGTATCATGTAGTAGCGTACTGAAGTTTTTAGCATCAAATACGGTATAGCATTTATGTACTATTGTATCCATTTCCCACTGCTGGGTTACCGTAATGGTAGGTTTGTGATGATATTGTCCGGCCTTAACATTAAACTTAATAAGTGCAACCCGGGTTGCCGCGCCATCTTTCGTTTTTTTAACGAATTGCAGATAGCTGATATCACCTTTTTGCAGGTTTTTTAGTTCGAGGGTGGCGGGCTCAACCCGTATAGTATCACCGGTTTTTGCAATGGCGGGAATTGTAAATGCGGATAAGGCTGCAATTAAAAACAATTTCATAGTTATTCATTTCCGGTAAAGATTGACTTTCCGATTTTATCTATGAAACAAACTCAATGAATGCTACAATATTTTTAACGCGTTGTGCGTAAAATGCCAATCATTCCCCATTTACTATCCATCAGTCACCTGCAGTTAATGAACTGGCACGGCCTCGGCAAAGCTCAATAGCAACCTCCTCACCTCCGCCGGGTTGCGCAGGTAAAACTTGGCAGCAGAAACATTGCCACCCACTTTAATGGTTACAGCCGATTCAGGCAAGGCCTTAAACACGTCTTCATCTGTATAGTCATCTCCAAAGGCAATAATAAAATCGTAGTCGTTTTTATCAAGCAGCATTAAAGCGGCTTTACCTTTGTTTATCTCCATATTCTTAACTTCCAGTACTTTATCACCGGGAAGCAACTGTAATCCTTTATCGCTTGCCAGGTATTTCAGGTTATTCATCAATTCGTTGGCACGCAACTCACCCAGGCCACCCTGGGAATTGCGATAGTGCCATACCAGTGAATACGTTTTTTCTTCAATAAATGAGCCCGGCGTACGGTCAACGTAGGTTTCCAATACAGGGTAAATATCATGCTTCCAACTGTCGGACAGTCCGGATACTTTATGCCATGTTGTATTTTGCTGTTTAAACCATGAGCCATGCTCCGCGATCAGGTAAATATTTTTTTCGTCAAACCATTCACCCAAATTCTCGTGCTTGCGGCCGCTTATAAGCACCACCATGTTAGCAGGATCCTCGCTTAGCCTGTCGATAATAGTGTGCAATTCTTTATCCGGCGTTGCCTGGTTTATGTTCGATTTGAAATTTACCAGTGTGCCGTCGTAATCTAAAAATATGATGCGTTTTTTGGTCTTATGGTACCTGTTAATAATAGATTGTTCGGTAGCGAAGCTGACGTGACGCGTTTGCATAGAGCGTTGCATTTGTTTCACTTCCTTGAGTCTGTCCGTAAAAATTTTTACCCAATGGGTGATGTTAAACTTACTTACCAACTGCCGCATAGTTTGCATACGCCGTCTCTGCTCACCCAATGGCATGTTAATGGCTGCTATAATTGCATCACATACTTCGTTGGTATTGTTAGGGTTAACAATTATGGCGTCAATTAATTCTTTCGAGGCGCCTGCCATTTCGCTCAATATCAAAACACCATCGTTGTTTATTCTACTGGCCACATATTCTTTGCTAACCAGGTTCATTCCATCTCTCATCGGGGTAACCAGGCAAACATCTGCCGAGTAATACAATGCTGAGAGTGTTTCAATCGGGAACGAACGGTAATAGTAATGAATCGGCGTCCATTCCATATTACGGTACAGGGCATTAATGTTCCCGACTCTCTTGTCAATCTCATCGCGTAGATGAGCGTATTGCGGCACAGTATCGCGCGATGGTACCACAATCATATGCAGGGTTATTTTGCCGCAATATTCCGGATGCAACTGCAGCAGTTGCTCAAAAGCCTGAAGGCGCTGCAATATACCTTTGCTGTAATCGAGCCGATCGATGGATATGATGAGCTTTGTACTCTTAAAAGTTTCCTTTATTACAGCAACCTGTTCAATAACCTCTTTTTCAAGCGGTAATGAAGCGTATTTTTTATCATCAATCCCCATCGGGAACGATTCGACGACTATAGAGCGATCGCCGCTGGTAATAACGTTTGCCGAAGAAGTTACAGGAAGTATGCGGGTTGTAGCACCCAAAAAGTGCCGCACGTCGTCAAACGTATGAAAGCCAATTAAATCGGCGCCCAACATGCCATCCAGCAACTCTTTGCGCCAGGGTATCAATCTGAACATTTCATGCGACGGGAAAGGGATATGCAAGAAGAAGCCGATAGAAACATCAGGCATTACGTTGCGCACCAGTTGTGGTAAAAGCATTAACTGGTAGTCGTGTATCCATATAACGTCGCCGGGTTCGGCAATTGCCAATATGGCATCCCTGAACTTTTGGTTTACTATATTGTAATAATCCCAGTTCGATTCCTTATAAACAGCGTATGTTGACGTATAGTAATGAAATATCGGCCACAAAACATCGTTACTAAAGCCTTCATAATATTGATTAATTTCTTCCTGGTCTAAAAATACCGGCACCAGGCTCAGGTCTTTCAGTTGAGCGGTTACTTGATCGCGGTCTTTTTCTTCGGCAACTTCAATACCCGGCCAGCCAATCCATTTGTTATTTCCTTTTTTGTAAATTGATCCCAAACCGGTAGCCAGCCCCCCTTCGCTTGCAGCCGATGTATATTCATCACCTGTTTTCGAAATTTTTACGGGTAGCCTGTTTGAAACTATTATTGTTTTTGACATAATTTTAGTAGCACTAATTCCACGAATTATTTCGGATTACACGAATCGAGCGTACGATTCGATAATTAATTCGCACTACTTAACAAGGTTTATTCGCCCAAGTTGTTTTAAAAAAGTGCATTTTTATGCCATTTAGGGCTTTTTTAAGAAAAGAAGGTAATCGGCGATGCTATTGTTTAGGTTGGTTCATTCCCCTAATCCGCTGCAAATCAAATCCGTGAAATTCGAGCGGATTAACGCTTCATTAAAATTCGTATTAAACAAAAAAGCCACCCGCAAATGCGGATGGCTTACACAATGTGTTATTAGTTAATAGTTATTTAACCTGTTTAAAAAACTCAACACTACCTGAGTTTGCAACCCTTACCAAAATTTCGTGTTTGTCGTTTTTCAAATCAACAAAGTACGAAGTTGGCTCGATGTCGTTGTTTAAAGCTTCATTAGCCTGGTAAACAATAACGTTGTCGGCAGTATAGCCTTTGTAGCTATCGGCAATCATTTTTTGCGATTTAGCAGGGATAGCTTTGTAAGAAACAGTTTGAGTTGTACCCAAAAAATCACCAGCCAAAGTGTAGAAAGCAGTTTTCTTTACACCGTCAATTAAGAAATCAACTTTCTGGCAGTTTTTAGTTACAGTCCAAACAGTGTTGGTTGCGCTGGCAAAATCAGAGGCAAATGCCTGTTGAACAGCATAAGAAGCCGCACCACCATCAACTTTTTTACCGCCATCACCGGCGAATACATTTACGCTGAATAAAGCAGCAGTTGCGATTGTTAAAAATATCTTTTTCATGTTATGTTAAATTTTAAATCCGCAACAAAAATAAGGTTAAATTGATAATTGTGTAAATAAAAATGAATTTTTATGAATATTTTATAATAACCGTCACTTTAACACGATATTTTGAAATTATCATATTTTACTTAGTGTATTTTTTACAATATGTAAACAGAAAATTGCATCAAAAATGGCCCTCATTAAATGGTGACGCCTATTTTACAATAACTTAACATGAAATTAATCACATATTGGAAGTTTTGATGCAATTGCCTCTTTTTTTCCAAAAACGCGCAGATAAGGCACCGGGTAACAGAAACTATTAATTGCCAACCCACCACCGTACGACTTCTACAACTATTAAAACTTTATCCGTTATCCGCGAAACCCGGATATAGCGTCATGCCCCCATCCATAAATATGGTGGTGCCGGTAATATAATCAGCATCATCCGATGCCAGCCAGGCGACTAGCTTGCCGATATCTTCGGGTTTACCAATCCGGTTATAAGGTATTAAGGTTAAAAGTTTGTCCAAAGCCTCTGGCGTATCCCATGCTGCTTTATTTATAGGCGTTTGTATAGCGCCGGGCCCAATTCCCACTACCCTTATTTTATGGGGTGCCAGTTCCTGCGCAATACTTTTCATAAACATGCTGATACCGCCTTTGCTGGCAGCATAGTTTACGTGGCCAGCCCATGGGATAACTTCGTGTACGCTGCTCATGCAGATAATTTTTCCGGCCGCCCTGCTCCTGACTTCAACCACTCCCCTGCGGATAAATTCCCTTGCAGCCTCGCGCGAGCATAAAAACTGACCGGTAAGGTTGATGTTGATTACGGTGTTCCACTGATCGAGCGTCATATCAACAAACTTCGAGTCCTTTTGCAGGCCGGCGTTGTTTACCAAAATATCAATAGTGCCGTATTGATTAAACATTTCGGCAAACATGGCCTGCACCTCTGCTTCATGGCTAACATCCGCCTGGAAAGCGAATGCCTCACCACCTGCAGCCGTTATCTCGTTTACGGTTGCGTCTGCTGCATCTTTGTTATGGGCATAGTTGATAACAACCCTGGCGCCGGCCTGTGCCAAAGCTAATGCCACACCTTTGCCTATGCCGCTGTCGGCGCCTGTTACCAATGCTGATTGTCCGCTTAATGATGGGGTTGAATTCATATGATATTGTTGAGTTATAAATATACAAATCGCAAATAACTGATCTGGTTTTAGCCCGGTGTAAATTAATCTTAAAATTTATGGTTTTATTAATACCTTCAATACCAATTACATTAACTATGATCAGTCTTTACTTAAACCCCAGGTTCCTGAAAAGCTTTATCTTTTTATTTTCTATTATTCCCTTGTTTTTACAGGCCCAAAATACGGCTGATTATAAACCATTAACAGCCGATAACGCACAAATCCCCTCAAAGATCCTTAACGAACCCCGCAAGATCTATATTTATGTTCCACCTGCCGACTCCCTAAATACCGCAAAACGTTACCCGGTATTATATTTAATGGATGGTGAAAGTCATTTTAGTATGATAGCCGAGCTTTGCAGGTACCTGAGCCGTTGGGATGTAAATGTGATGCCTGAAATGATTATAGTAGGCATCCCAAACACCAACCGCACAAGAGATCTCACACCTACCCATAGTATTATTGATTATTATGGGAAACCCGATACCAGCGCAACGTCGTGGCTTAAACCAAGCGGCGGAAATGATAAGTTTCTGCAATTTATTAGCGAAGAGTTGATACCATATGTTGAAACGCATTATAAAACACATCCTTTTAAAATATTCGCCGGGCATTCTTTTGGCGGGATAACAGCTATTGATTGCTTTTTGAACAATCCCAACATGTTCAATGCTTACATAGCCCTGAGCCCCTCTTTTTGGTGGGATAACGGATATTTGTTAAAGCTGGCAGATAAGAAGCTGCAAAAGGGATCGGCCATAAGCAAAATACTTTTTTATAGCGATGCCAGCGAGGGAGTAGCTGATAAAAGCACTTTCCATACTAATCTGCTGAAATTTGACTCGCTGATAGCCCAAAGGCAAATTATCGGCCTGGATCATAAGTATCTAAATTACCCTGACGATATCCATATGACCGAACCCGTAAAAGCCTATTATGATGCCCTGCGGTTTATTTTCGGGCAATGGGATTTGCCGCCACAGGAGCCAAAACAGGTTAATGCTGCCATATTAATGAAGCATTACCTGAATTTATCACGACGTTACGGCTATACTATCTTACCAAACGAAGCGAATATTAACGATTGGGCATCCTATTTAATGAAGAATCCCGAAACGCTGGATAATGCAATAAGTCTGTTTGAAATGAATGCTATAAATTATCCTTCATCATCTAAAGCGTTTACCAGCCTGGGCGATGCCTATGTAAAAAAAGATGAGCGCGAAAAAGCTGTCGCCAGTTATAAAAAAGCCCTCGTGCTAAACCCGGAAGATGCAAAAGTTAAGGATAAATTGAAGAGCCTGTTGAAGTGAATACTTTATCAGGCTTAATAATATCTCATATTCATTAGCTTTGGCCCAAAATCTAATCGCAATGGTATTTTTTTATTGCAGCCTGGCAATTTGCTTAATCACAATATTTCTAAATTTCTTCCTCGTTATTGGGTTCAATAAAATAAAACAGCTAAGCAGGCAGCCAATTATAGAGCCGGAAGTGCCGCTTGCCATAATCGTTGCTGTACGTAACGAAGAGGAAGACCTTGATATGGCACTGAAAAGCCTTTGCAATATCAATTATCAAAGCTACCGGCTCATCGTGATAAATGACCGGTCGACCGACCGTACCGCCGAAATACTAAACGATTTTAAGAGCAGCTACCCACAGATTAATATAGTAACCATCAATACGCTGCCGGAAGGCTGGATGGGCAAAAATAACGCGATGTACCAAGGTTATCTCAACAGCACGGAAGAATGGATTCTGTTTACAGATGCGGATATTGTTTTCCACCCTGATGCTATCAGCCGGGCGATGGGCTATGCGATACGCAATAAACTAGACCACCTGACGATACTGCCTGAAATGATATCAAGGTCGAGCCTTTTAAACAGCGTATATGCCACATTTTGCATTATGCCGATGATGCATATGAAACCCTGGGAGGCCAGAAATCCGAAATCAAAATCATCCTCGGGTATCGGTGCCTTCAATTTAATAAGGCGCGACGCCTATGAGAAAATTGGGACGCATGTGGAAATTAAACTGAGGCCCGATGACGACCTGCAGCTTGGTATAAAAGTTAAACAGGCAAAGCTGATGCAGGATGTATTGGCCGGTAAAGGATACGTATGTTTGGAATGGTATAAAAACCTTACACAGTTTGGTAACGGATTATTAAAAAACTCTTTTTCTGTGTCCGATTATAAATTATCAATAGCAATTGCCAATGTGTTACTTGTCCTGGTATCAATCGCGTTGCCCATGCCTGTAATGTTTATTTTTGGTACCGCAACTATCAGGCTGATGGCCGCCGGCATGCTGTTGTTTCACATCATCTATATGTCGGTTATCCCGCCCAACAAATGGTGGTACGCATTCATGATCCCATTTTCCGGATTCTTTATTGGCTGGATAGTTTTAAAAGCATCGGTAATAACTGTAAAGCAAGGCGGCATTTATTGGCGCGACAGCTTTTATTCGCTGAAGATGTTGAGAGACGAAAAATGAATTACTGTCAAGTTACCGTTGCACTGATGAGAACTGAAGTTAAATCAGTTTAAATCCATCAAATCTGCTTAACGGCTTAGCCCTCCTGAACGCCTTTAAAAAAAATGATTTAATCCTGTGAAGAATCCCGGTTCAATGCCTTAATATATTCGTGAAACAAATGCAACGCCTTCCTTTTATCCTCTGTCAGCTCAAAATCAAGCTTGTGCATTAAGTAATCTTCCAGGTCAAAATCCGCCCGTTGAGGAAGTTCCTTTAGTAGTTCTGTCCGGTGTTCCAGGCCAAATTTTAAGGCTTTGTTGAACTCCTCCATAAAGCCTGCCGGGATAGGTTTGTTGGCAACCCAGGCGGCAAACACAAACGGCAGGCCGGTGAATTTATGCCATTCTTCGGCCAGATCGTACACGTATTTATACTGCTGTTTTTTGCCAAAGGTGCGGTCGCCTATCTGTACAAAAGCTGAGTGCGGGTCTGTCGGGGCAGCATAGTCCGGCGCATTTTTAATCGTCTGATGATCGGCCTTCCAGTAATTTTTCAGCAACACAAGCGCCAAATTATTTGATGAGCGCGACTCGGGGTCGAGCTGCAATGTTTTGATATCTTTTGCTTCACAATTGCTAAAAATAAAAACCGAGTTAACGGGGCCGGACGCACCGATGCAATAGTCGGAAACTATTTCCCAACGCGGTAAACTCAAGATGGCAGCAACCGGTATCAGGCCTATATCAACCTTATTGTCAATCAGTTTTTGGGCACAATCCGAGGGCATATCCAGGCTAAGCTCGATATCATTGATCATGTCGCTGTGTTGTATGCCGTATAAAAATGGTTTGGTATTGGTGTAGCTTACCGCTGATATTCGTATTTTGGTATCCAAAGTGTTAAGATATTTTCAGGTGATTGGCATTGTTAAAGTCGGTAATTTCAAACTTTTTGCCATCGTAATTAACTTTATAAAGCACCAGGTTTTGGTGTGGGAAGCTATCCATTTCGGTAAGCGGCCTTTCGGTAAGCAGGCATAATAACAGGCGCATCGCGCGGCCGTGCATGCATATCAAAACCGTCTTTTCTTCAGGGTGGCTTATGATAACTTTTAGCGCTTCCTGCTGCCGGGCTTTTACTTCGTTAGGGCTTTCGCCGCCTTCAAATTTCGAGTCGAGCTTGCCATCCATCCAATCGCGCATCAATTGTAAAAAAGCAGCTTTATTTTCAGCGGTGGCGGGTTGTCCTTCGTGTATGCCCCAGGCCAACTCATCCAGCCCGGATAATTTTTCATAAGGGATCCCTAAATCGATGAATTGCTGTATGCTTTGTTGCGTACGCCTTAACGCAGAGATATAAATTTTGTCAAATGCTACATCCCCAAAAGCCTCAAAAAATTGCCGCGCCTGTTTGCGCCCTTCATCGTTCAGGTTGGTATCCATGCCCCGCCCCTGCACAATGCCGCGTTTATTCAGGTCGGTTTGCCCGTGGCGGACAATGTATATTTCTTTTTTAGTCATTTCGTTTTACTGTCATTAAGTCATTTCGCTTTGCTGTCATTGGTCATTTCCCTTCGTAGACACTAGTTAACTTTAGCTAATGACTTTATGACCTAATGACTCAATGACTAATTCACGACCGGCAGCCTGTAAAATTGCGGTTTTGCCTCTTCAGGGAATTCAAAATTAGTGTAGTCGGTAACCACGTTGTAAAGTGTATCCCTTTCAATCGGTTCGCGGCCAACGTTCTTTATCAGTTCTACCAATTGTTTGGTGCTCATACCGGGGTGCTGTTCTTCAGCGCCGGCCATCGCGTATATTTTAGTGGTATCATCCAGTGTGCCATCGATATCGTCCACACCAAAGTTCAGGGATAGCTGCGCAGTAGTCCGACTGATCATGGCCCAGTAAGCTTTTATATGGTCGAAGTTGTCCAAATAAATGCGTGCGATGGCATAGTTACGCAAATCCTCAACGACTGTTGATTCAGGCACATGTGACATCTGGTTATCCTGGTTGCGGAATTTCAGCGGGATAAATGTTTGGAAGCCGCCTGTTTTATCCTGCAGCTGGCGCAATCGGTCCATATGGTCAACACGATGCCAGTATTTTTCAATATGTCCGTAAAGCATGGTTGCGTTTGAGCGCTGACCCAGTTTATGCCATTCCTCATGTATCGCCAGCCATTGGTCGCCTGTACATTTATCTTTCGCAATTTGCTCACGTATCTCAGGGTGAAAAATTTCTGCGCCGCCGCCTGGGATCGATTCCAAACCGGCATCAAGCATCTTTTTCATACCGGTAGCGTAGTCAATTTTAGCTTTCTTAAATATGTAATGATACTCAACTGGCGTTAAAGCCTTAACATGCAGATTTGGCCTGTGGGCCTTTATTTTGCTGAACAATTCGCTGTAAAAAGCAACATCATATTGCGGCAACACACCGCCAACAATGTGCACTTCGGTAACCGGCTCATCATCGTATTTTTTTACGATGTCCATCATCTCGTCCATCGTGTACTCCCACCCTTCCGATTTTTGTTTGATCAAACGGGAGTACGAACAAAACTTACAATCGTAAACACAAAGGTTGGTTGGCTCAATATGGAAATTGCGGTTGAAATAAGTTTTGTTGCCGTGGCGTTTTTCGCGTATGTAGTTGGCTAACACACCCAAATAACCCAATTCACCTTCCTCGTACAGCAAAACGCCTTCATCAAAAGTAATGCGTTTGCCCTTCAATACCTTTTCGGCAATTTGTTTTAAACCAGCAGACAGGTGCCGGTTTTGTAATAATATAAGCAGATTGTCTTCGGCTTCCATTAATTAATATTTGTGCAAAAATAGGAAATGTTAGTGTAATTGGGGTGTAATATAACAGGAGATTATTACAACTATTCATCGCCAGCATCCACTCCGAATTTTGCTATATTCGCTACTATGAATACGCAAACGGAATTACAGACTTATAAATTCATAAAAGAAGACACCGGAAAGTGGTATATCGACATACCAAACTGGGAAGGTACCAAGGCAGAACTGGAAATGGTTGAAGGTGCAGATACCATGCTCGATTATGTTGGAAAGGGGACTTCACCGGTAGAACTTATATTGGCCGAACAACCTTTTGACGGGAGCAATGTCTTAAAATTAATTCACGATTATTCAAAGGAAGTTGGTGGCGGCGGCATTTATTTACTGGCCAATTATGAAGGTGAAACATTAAACCAGGAAATGTGGCTTTGCGAGGTTACTGAATGGGTATTTGGGAAACTGCCGCAATTTATTTATTTTAAGAAGGTGTAACTACCTGATTTGTTCATTGAATAACAGACAAACGATTCATCACAATTACCTAAATGAAAAAACTTTTAACAGCCTGTTGCATAATCGCGTTCTTGAATACGTCCGCTCAAATAAAAAATCCCGGTTTCGACTTAAAAAATGATACACTTGCAACTATGCCCGCGAACTGGACGTTTAAACCAGCTAACGCTTTTACTATTGCAATCGATGAAAGCGTGAAACATAGCGGTTCTGGTGCTCTCAAATTGCACAATGCAGCTGGCAGTAGCAGCTACAGCATGTTTTGGCAACCACTGGATATAGCTTCCAGTAAGTTGAAAATTATCAGGTTTTCAGCCTTCATTAAAGAAGGCAGCACCAACACGTCGGTTGCGTTGTATTGCCAGGTAAAGGACAAAGATGGCGTTATTATATCAATGCAGCGGTCTGACTCACCTGCCGTTCCACTTCAATCGGATGGATCCTGGGTTAAGTACACTTTGCCCGTTGTTATCAACAGTACTGCAAAAAAGATACTGATTGGCGGTTACCTGTTTGGTGAGGGCACCGCCTGGTTTGATGATTACCTGATGGAAGATGTACCTTTTGATAATTCACCACCGTCAAAAGAGGTAAAGCAATTTGTGAGTGAATTTACGGGCCTGATTAAGAAACATTCCATTTATACAAAAAAATTAAACTGGCCAGCCATCGATTCTGCTGTATCTAAACTGTCAGGTGGTCTAAAAACAACGGATGATGCACAATTGCTAACCGGCTATATCATGAGCCAGCTACGTGCGGCCGGCGATAATCATTCGTTTTTGCAGTCAAAAGTAAACGCTGTAAGTTACTCAAAACAAAACGACGACCCGCGGCAACCAACTGCAAAACTGCTGCCGGGTAATATTGGTTATGTATGGATGCCGGGATTTGGGTCAACTAGCGATACCGCATCAACTGCTTTTGCCACTAAAACTCAAAAATTAATTTACGAGCTTGATACACAAAATCAAATTGCCGGATGGATAGTTGATTTACGGCACGATAACGGAGGCAACATGCACCCGATGATAGCTGGCCTGGGGCCAATAATTGGTGAAGGCACACTGGGCTTTTTCATATCGCCCGAAAATGGTAAAAGCGATGCCTGGGCTTACAAAAACGGAAAAGTAACCGTTAACAATGGCGTCACAGCAAAGGTACTGTCGCCTTATGTGACAAAAAGGCCCGGATTAAAAATAGCCGTTTTAACCGGCCACGAGACGGCCAGCAGCGGTGAAATGACTGCGTTATGCTTTGTTGGAAAACCCAATGCAAAACTCTTTGGCACCGCTACCGGTGGTTTTACCACGGCAAATGCGGGCTTTAAATTATCCACCGGCGCTTACCTATATTTAGCAAATAATTACACTGCAGACAGAAATAAAAAACAGTACCTGGGTAAGATAACACCTGACGTGGTAATTAATGACACTGCGGAAAAAGACGACGATGCAACGATAAAGGCCGCTACAGCCTGGATACAGGAAAAATAAACTGCAAAATAATGTAGATGCTGCAAATATTTACAGTAAACAAATGTAAAATATTACGCCTCTGGATTACATTTGCCTTTATGAAACCAGAAACCATCGCCATACACTCCGGCAACCATGTTGATGGTGCGTCAAAAGCAGTGATACAGCCTATCGTTTTATCCACCACGTTTGAACGTGCTGAAGATGGTACTTTTCCGGGCGGGCATATCTACAGCCGCTCGAGCAACCCCAACCGGGCGCTGCTTGAAAATGTTATAGCCAAACTTGAAGGCGGCGCAGATGCCGCGGCATTTTCATCAGGCAATGCGGCAGGTATGTCTGTTTTTCAATCGCTGGCACCGGGCACGCATATTATTGCGCCCGATGACATGTACCATGGTTTACGCAACCAACTAAAAATCCTGTTCGCGGGTATCCTAAAATTCGATTTTATCGATGTAAATGATATTGATGCAGTAAACCGTCACCTTATGCCCGGCACCGGCTTAATATGGCTCGAAACCCCATCAAACCCGCTGCTTAAAGTAACCGACATCAAAAAGATTGTCGCGCTGGCGCATAGGCACAGCATTAAGGTTGCTGTCGATAATACCTTTGCCACACCTATTTGCCAGTTGCCCCTTTCACTTGGGGCCGATTTGGTAATGCATTCGTCAACCAAATATTTTGGCGGCCACAGCGACCTGATGGGCGGAGCATTGGTAACCGCTCAAAAAGACGACTGGTGGCAAAAAATAAGGGATGTACAAGGCTATGGTGGCGCAATCCCCTCGCCTATGGATTGCTACATGCTGGTACGCAGTATTAAAACATTACCATATCGTATACGGGGCCATATTCATAATGCACAGTTGCTGGCAGAATATCTTGAAAAACACCCCAAAATTGAGCAGGTAATGTACCCCGGATTGTCATCGCATCCGCAGCATCAAATTGCCAAGCAACAAATGCTTGGGTTCGGTGGAATGCTTTCATTTACCGTTAAAGGAGGTGAGGCCGAGGCACGACGGGTAATAAACGGGCTTAAACTATTTACCCGCGCCACCAGCCTTGGCGGTGTTGAAAGTCTGATCGAACATCGCGCTACTGTTGAAGGACCGGATACCAAAACACCGTTTAATTTATTAAGAGTGTCGGTTGGTTTGGAGCATATCGATGACTTGATTGAGGATTTGGAAGTGGCCCTGGGATAGTGATCGGTGGCTTGCTTTTATAACGAAAAAGATTTGTCAACTTTTTAAAAGCCGACAAACCTATTTTTTTTGAAAATCTATTTTAACCTTACTGCCTAAGGATGCACTGTATTTGCAATCAGGGTAACTGCAGTTTGTGCATACAATTTGCCGGTTACCCGGGCGCCGGTATTAAGCGAGATAAGCGTTTTACTAAGGATAATTCCTTTAAAATTTGCAGCTGTGCCAAGCGTTGCTTTGCCCGAAACTACCCAAAAAATATTTTTGGCTTGCGCGCCTCCCAACAAAGTAATTATAGCCCCATTACTTACCGTAAGGTTTTTTGCTATCTGGAAAACCCAAATATCATTTGGCCCTCCGCTTAACGTAGCGCCTACGCCTGTTACTAAAACCCCGGTGCCCCATTTATATAAGCCGGGCCGTAAAGTATGCCCGCTAATATCGCCGGCATATTTTTCAACTATCGGCGATGGAATGGTAAGTCCGTTGGCCGTAGTAAATGCGGTTTTCATATCGGCGATAGCCGTTGTCATTTTCGACGGTGTAGGGGCTGCATAGTTAGATGCGTACACTTTGCCGGTAACTATGGGGGTATGCGAAGACTGATTATCAGTTGCCATTATTAATCCAAACCCGGTAATAGCTGTTGCTGCTATAGGGCTTGTGCCAATATTACCAGTTATGGCAGTAACGCCGGTTGTTGTTATCCCGGTTTCAGTTAATATTGTAAAGTCGTTTGCCGTTTTTAAGTTAACGGGCGAGCTAACTGTTGCTGCAAGTACAGTAGATAAAGAAAGGTTGGCCGAACTGTCGGCATTTGGCAGGGTAGCGTTTTCACTATCCTTTTTACACCCGGAGATGATTAACAAAAGACACATGGCAAAGCACGCTATAGGGTACCATGCCTTTAATAAATCAATGTTTTGCAGGGCCGGTTTACAGCTTGCTGGTAAGTTTGTTTTTTCACTCATGATTAATAATTTAAATAATTGATTAATTAAAATATTTCAATGATTAAGTAGATGGCACAAACATACCTCTTACGAAAGCACAAAGTGTTACACAACTTTTTAAATAAGTTGCATAATTCACACGTTTAAAAGGAGGCAACGCTTAAGCGCTCAATAGTTTATAGCGGGATGGAGTGATCCCGGTAACTTTTTTGAATTGATTAGACAAGTGTGCAACGCTGCTATAATTCAGCGCCAGGGAAATTTGAGTAAGGTTAAGCTCATCGTAGCAAATAAGCTCTTTCGCCCGTTTTATCTTATTAAATATGATAAAATGCTCGATTGTATTACCCTGCTCTGCCGAAAATACATTGGCCATGTAGGTATAATTTAAGTTTAATTCTTCGCTTAAATAATCAGAAAAATTGGTCTTTAACTTGTTGTCGGTATAGCAAACCATGTTGATCACAACATTTTTTATTTTTTCGACGAGGATATTTTTCTTATTTTCCAGTAATTCCAATCCCGATTTAAGCAGGGCCTGCTTAAACCTTTTGATTTTTTCAACTGAAACGGGTCCTGTTGTCTCAGCTTTTCCTAATTCTATCAGTGTCAAACGCAGTCCTAGTTTTTTCAATTCAAATTCTACAACCATCTTGCACCGAACGCATACCATATTTTTTATGTAGAACTTCATTATAAATGAGTTAGAATTAATGAACAGGTATAAGTTAAACGCCATTAAACGGATAGTATTGCAAAAAAAGCAAGGGTTAAAAACTCAAAAGGAAAAAACTAATGTATATTGCATGTAGAAAATTGATAGTTAAGGTAGTTAATCTCAACTCAATCACCCTCTCTCCGCCACCGGTATCACCAATTTCAATCCCGACCATACCTCATCAACCGCGCAAACTTTGATATCTACCAATCCGTTTTGCAACGCAAAATTGCGGATAATGTCTTCGGTTATGTCGGTTGCTACTTTCGATGCCTTTTTAGGCCACGACACCCAAATCATGCCGTTGGGTTTAATTTGGCCCTTAAGTTCGGGCAGAAGATTTAAATATTCGTCTTTTTGTTTGGTAAAGAAATGGATAAAGTCTTTAGCCGCCGGCTCGCCATTGTTAATTGTTAAATCGGCAGGCAGATCGGTAAACAGGCTGAAATAATGTTCCGGGGCATTGATAAGCACCATGTTGAAACCCGCTTTGATCCCCAGCTTTTTAGCCAGTGGGGTGCCGGAATATCCCGCCGGTTGTACCGCTATCTTGTCCCCCACTCCCATATGCCGAATTGTATTTTTTTATCAACCGGGTGACCAGCTTGTTTTAAAGTAAGCATAATTTGTCCGCGGTGGTGTGACTCATGCGACACCAGGTAGCCTAAAAATCCGGTCGCGTGGGGCTTGAAACCTTTCACTTTACCGTCAGTACCGGCCTTTTCAAATAGTTGTTCAATTGCCAGGCTGCTGGCTTTTAATGCCTCCCCAAGTTTTGCCTTGCTAATATTTTCTTTATCAACCTTATCCAGCCCGGTTAGCAGTACCGGATCCGCTGCCTTTAGCCACATCAGCCTTACATTATGCATATGTGCAAATTGCTCGCCAACCGTACGCCCTTTTGATGATGATATATCACCCAAATTTCCCTCGTCAATTGCATCCAATAAATACAAATTAATGCGGTTATGAATTTGCCAGGTTTCGGTTAACGCGTTCATTTTATATTTAGTTAAACTGTTTTAAGTGATGTTGCATATGTGCCACATAGTCGGCTGCTAGCCACTCAACGGTATGCAGACTGGGCTCGGTTTTGCTGTTATCGCATTGAGCCTGCAGCCGGTATGTGGGGTAGTTTTCAAGCACCCTTATTATTTGAAGGTTCAATAAATTCCACAAACCAAGTAATTCATTCACATTGGCGTCCTGGTAGTGAGCTGCATCAACCCATTCCACCTGCTCATAAGTCAGCTTAAAGTTTTCCTCATAGGTACAGCGCACAAAACGCTGCAGGTTAACCTGGGCACTATCAATTAAATGCCCTATAATTTGTTTTTTGCTCCATTTATCCTGTGCGGGTTTGGCAGCCCAGTCAATGGCAGCAGTATCCCGTCGTAAAATATCGTCTATAGTTTGTTTTAGCTGTTTTGTGGTATCTGTGATCATGTATTGGCGATGTCCTTAAAAATCAATTTAAAGATGGTTATTCGTTATTAATAATCAAAAAACTTTATCTTCAAAGCGTAAATATTATCTATGGCGCTTAATTATATCTGGGTAGCATTTTTTTTGGTTGCTTTTGTAATAGCCCTTATCAGGCTTATATTTTTTGGCGATACAGAAATCTTTAAGATGATGGCTGAAGGCACATTTGATTCGGCAAAGTCATCAGTTATGGATATTGCTCTTCCGCTTGTTGGTATTATGTCACTTTGGTTGGGAATAATGAAGATAGGTGAAAAGGCGGGAGCTATAAACTTTCTTTCGAGGATTGTAGGCCCATTTTTCAGCAGGCTTTTTCCGGAAGTCCCCCAAAATCACCCTGCTGCAGGGCAAATGATGCTCAACTTTTCTGCAAACTTATTAGGACTCGATAACGCAGCAACACCGCTTGGCTTAAAAGCCATGGCAGGCCTTCAGGAGTTAAATAAAGATAAGGAAACGGCATCTAACGCACAGATTATGTTTTTGGTGCTGCATGCATCCGGCTTAACCATTTTGCCGATAGCCATAATTGCACAACGAGCTATTTATCACTCTAAAGACCCGACAGATATTTTTATTCCTTGTATAGTGGCAACATTTGTTGCAACACTTGCCGGATTGATTGTTGTATCGATAAAACAAAAAATAAATTTATTTGATAAAGTAGTTTTAGCCTGGCTTCTTGGTATAACAGGTTTTATAGCAGTGTTAATATGGTATTTTACGGAATACCTTAACAAAGCTCAGATAAGTGGATTTTCAGCAGTTTTCAGTAATATAATTTATCTGGGTATTCCGGTAATTTTCATTTTAGGTGGCGTACGAAAAAAAATTAATGTGTTCGAAGCTTTTGTTGAAGGCGCTAAAGAGGGCTTCGAGGTCTCTGTTAAAATTATTCCATATTTGGTTGGCTTGCTCGTTGCGGTAAGTTTGTTCCGTACTTGCGGAGCGTTAACATATCTTGGCGACGGATTTAGATGGTTCTTCGGTCATTTTAATATAGATACACGTTTTACAGATGTATTACCTATTGCATTTATACGCCCGCTTAGCGGTTCGGGTGCCCGGGCCCTTATGCTCGACAATTTAAAGCATTTTGGCGCCGATAGCTTTATTGGGCATATGTCAAGCGTGTTATACGGCACAGCTGATACCACTTTTTATATTATTGCTTTATATTTTGGTGCCGTAGGGATAAAACACACACGTTATACCTTATCGGCTATGTTAATTGCCGATTTTTTCGGTATTATAACTGCAATTTCAATATCCTATTTATTTTTTGGTTAATCTCAATTAAACCAATAATTTATAATGATGTGATTTTTCATTTTCTTTTGGCGACAATTTGGTTTTACGACGCAGGTAGTTTAAATTTAGTTTACAAGGCTAAATTATTGAAAAATGAAAGGGGATTACGCTGCGCAGAAGGAAGCCAAAATTAAAGCCAGCCGGCTGGGAATAATAATATTATGGATTTTTATCATAATTTTTATTTCGATAATAGTTAGGTGTGCCCGGTATTAATAGAGTAAACGGTTATTTACTGCTTTAAGGCTTGCAAAAAAAAGCAGGCCCGAAATATTCCCGGGCCCGCTTCAATCACTCTAAAACAATCACCTCTAATTAGAAGTATTTTTATTAATTGATTGATCAGGGTTGACCAATTCAATTATTTAGTCAAATATACTATTAATGCCCCTGCGTTAAGTATCTCCGTAAGACTTTTGACTAACAGGTGACACAATGTGGCTTTTGGTCCTCAGGCAGTTATCCCTTCAACGCTATGGTCCATCGACTATGGACTAATACATCAACCCCTTGATAAATATATCAGCAAGCAGCAACCGTTTTGAGCGGATTTCCTCCAGGTGCTCTTTGTTGGGGAACATTGTTTTTTTGTGCGAAACTGATTTCACCCTTACTCCATGAAGCGCATCGAGCAGCAGCTCAACTATTTCAGTTGGGTTTGATACTGGTTTTATTTTTCCACGGTCAACTTCTGTTTTAATAGCACTAACCAGCATATGCGTTTCTGATTCGTGTACCTGGGTTACAATCTCCCAAATAGCGTCGGGCAGGTTTTGTTCGTTGAGCCTGAAGAAGTCGAAAAAATTATAGTTGGTTACAATAAATTCGTGCTGGGTATCAATCTGGAAAATAAATGCCTCTTTTAAATCAGCAAAAGTATTTATTCTGTCAGTAAGCGATTTTAAATAACCATCAGCCACTTTGCGCATCACTGCCACATAAAGCTGGCTTTTATCGGGGAAGTAGTAGTAAAGCAGCGCTTTCGACATCGAAAGGTCGCCGGCTATTTCATTCATGGTAGTTTTCGAATAGCCGAAATGTAAAAACCTATGGTGGGCAGCCTCTAAAATCTTCTCCTTTTTTACATCCTGCTGGTCGTTAGCTGTTATCATCATTAACAATTATATAGTAATATACTTGTGTAAGGTAAAACTGGTTGCTGAGTAAATCCTGACTTTTTTAACAAAACTATCAATTTTTCTAAACATATATACGATTTACCTATAGCAAGCGCTACAAACAGCCGCAAAATTACGCTGAAATGATTAACACGGCTCCCGCCCCCGCTACAACGGCGTCCTCAATTGCACCAATATAAGGGTCGAAAATGTCTGTTTTAGCAACCACAAACCTGCGCAGGTAATAGCTGCCAAAGGTGGAACCAAGCGCAACAGCCGACCCTAGAAGCGCGCCGATAAGCGCATTGTTACCCGTTGCCTTATAAATACTTGCACCCGCTAACGAGCCTGCCAGGCAACGACCAACTACCCCGCCGGCAGCAATCCGGTTGGGTGTATTGGGCAATTATCGCCTACTACTTCACCCAGGGCCAGTAATTTCATACCCAAAGCGGCATTTGGCGACTGCATAAAGCGCAAAGGTGAGGCCGCAAGGTGTTTAGAAGGATGTTTGTTCAATATTTGACTGGCGATAACCGGCGCCGAGGTGGTGCGCATGCCCGCCAATATGCCCAGGCCCAGTACTTGCCAAAATGGTTTTGATATTTTTAGTTGTGTTGATGTTTTCATGATGGCAGTTACAAGACAACAATCATTCCCAAATGCAATTCACCTTGCGTTACAGCAATTAAAAACCACAAACCGCTATAAAATAAAAACGCCCCGGAAATCTCCGGGGCGTTGTGTTTTAAGAATTTATTTTCAGTTATCAGGCAGTAGCTTCTTCCAACACTGGTTCAGCTGCTTTTTCCTTTTTACCGAAGAAAAAGTTTTTCATATTAACCCTGATGATATACATACAAGGCACTAATATCAGTGTGATTATGGTTGCAAAACCAAGGCCGAATATCATTGTCCAGGCTAACGGGCCCCAGAACGCCACGTTGTCGCCGCCAAAGTGAATATGCGGCTGAAAATGGGTAAACAAACCAACAAAATCAATATTGAAACCAACTGCCAGTGGTATTAAACCTAATATGGCAGCAGTTGCGGTTAGTAACACTGGTGTCATACGGGTATGACCTGCTTCAACTACCGCATCGTGCAGGTTGGCGCCCTCAGCAATTAGCATATCAGTAAACTCAACCAGCAAAATCCCGTTTCGCACTACCACACCGGCAAGGGCAATTATACCCACACCTGTCATCACGATGGATATGGTCATACCGAAGATACTTACTCCCAGCAATACACCGATGATACTAAAGAATATCTCACTGATGATAATGAATGTTTTACCTACTGAGTTAAACTGAATCATCAGGATGATGAGGATAAGGCCAAATGATGTAGCCAATGCTCCTAATAAAAAGTTCATCGCTTCCATCTGATCTTCCTGGCCACCACCCATTTTTATCTGGATATTGTCTGCCTTTTTGAAAGTATTGATGGCACTTAAAATAGCGGCGTTAACTTCGTTAGCGTTGTAAGGCTTTATTACACTCGACCCCAATGTTAACACCCGACGTTGTTGCTTGTGCTTGATATTGCTATACGTATCGGTATAACGGATATCGGTAAAGGCTGAAATAGGCACCTGGCGGATGGAACCACCGGTCGCTAGATCGCGGTAAGTTATCTTCAAGTTTCGCAAGGCATCGATATCGCCCCTTTGACTTTCCGCCGCTCTTACCATTATTTTGTAATCATCTTCCTTTGTATTCCTGAAATCGCCAGCTTTTGCGCCGTAAATTGCTGCACCCAGATTTTTGTTGATCTGATCAGAAGTGATGCCTTCGCGGTTAGCGCGCTCCCTGTCAATATCAAATACTATCTGCGGCTTATCGTTTTGTACGTCAGGAATTAATCCTTCAATACCAGCTATATTTTGTTTGGCCAAATAGTTCTTAAGGCGATCACTTGTTTTAACCAGCGAATCCAGGTTATCGCCGATAATTTCAATACTGATATCCTTTTGCACCGGCGGACCTGAGGCTTCCTGCGAAACTGAAATCTTAACCCCCGGCACACCTTGTACCGAAGCGCGGATATTAGCCAGCACCTTTTTAGTGTCCTTGCCTTCGCGTTTACCAAATTCAACAAAGGCAACAGTTATCTTCCCTTTGTTTTCGTAATCGCCCTGGTCTTCATCCTGCGGGTCGGTAACTCCTTTGGTAACGTTGGATATGATGGAAGTAACCAAGCCTTTATCAGGTTCTACCACCTGTGCTACCCGTTTTTCCAATTGCCCGGTCACCTTGTTGGTAGTAGCCTGGTCGGTACCGATAGGCATGGTGATATAAACGTAAGCAAAGTTGGGGTCGCCTGCCGGGAAAAATTCAACCTTTGGCGAGCGGGCTACCATAAAAAATATCGTTAAAATAAACAGTACAATCGTTCCCAAAAGGATCGTCACCGGTCTGCGAACAGCTTTTTCAAGTAACCCTGCATACCAGTTTTGAAAACGCGGCCATCCATTTTTTTGAAACCGGTCTATCACTTTCAATAGAACGAAGTGGTTCAGGAGGTATAAAATGATAGCCAGCGCCATAAAGTTACCCATACCCATGGTCCATTTACCAACTATAAACATCAAATAACTAAAAGCGGCTAATACCCCCAAAATCAATACCACACGACGGGTCTTTTTATCGAATTTTGGATTGTCATGCTCGCCTTCGTGGTGCGGTTTCATAAAGTCGACCGCAAAAACCGGGTTCATGATGTAGGCTACAACCAGCGAAGCGAGTAACGTAATAATTAAGGTAATAGGTAAAAAGAACATAAAGTGACCGATGAGGCTATTCCAGAATGCAAGGGGAACAAAAGGCGCAAGCGTAGTCATGGTCCCCGAAAATACTGGTAAAAATACTTCACCTGCGGCCATTTTAGCCGCCTGCTTGATAGGCACTTTTCCGTTGGCAAAAATACGGTGAGTGTTCTCTATTACCACGATGGCGTCATCCACCACAATACCCAGCGCGAGCAGGAAAGAGAACAGCACGATCATGTTAAGCGTAAAACCTATAGCCGGCATTATTAAGAAGGCAATAAAGCACGAGAGCGGAACCGATAACGCCACGAATATGGCATTGGTGGTACCCATAAAAAACATCAGGATAACAGTTACCAATAAGAAACCAATCACAATTGTGTTGATTAAGTCATTCAGCGTGGTACGGGTTTTATCTGATTGATCACCGGTTACCGTAATGTTCAAGCCTTTCGGGAAAACAGATTTTTGTTTCTGCTTAATCAGGTCATTTATTTTATCAGATGCCTCAATTAAGTTTTCGCCTGCTCGTTTGCTAACATTCAGGGTAATTACATTTTTAAATTTGGGGTTTTCGTTCGTTTTTAAACGGGCATAGCTCTCTTGCAACAAAAATGAATCCTCTACATCAGCAATGTCACGCAAGTAAATGGCTTGTCCTTTTGGATTTCTTATAGCCATCGCTTTCACTTCATCGGCATTTTTGAAATCCTGCCTGATGTCGATACTGCGGCGTACACCATCAGTTTTAACCGTTCCGGCCGAACCAATGATATTCTCATTCCCTATGGCTTGTTGTATATCTCCAAAAGTTAATTGAGCCGCTGCCATTTTATTCATATCCACATTCACCTGGATTTCGGGCGTTAAAGCACCAACTTCGTCCACCTTCGAGATTTCTTTATAGCTTTCTATCTCGTCCTTCAAAAGATCCGCATACTCCTTTAATTTTTTAAGGTCATAATCGCCGGATAAGTTAATGTAAAGGATAGGTAAATCAGCCACGTTGATGTCAGTAATTTGCGACTCCCGCAAATTCACGTCACCCTGCGGCAAATCCTGTTTGGATTTGTCCACGGCTTCCTTAACGTCTTGTTTAGCGTTACGAATGTCCACATTCGCCTGGAACTCGCAGGTGATGCTCGAAACATTTTGCAATGAGTTTGAGGTTACCTTTTTTAACCCTTTTAACGATTTTAATTGCTTTTCCAATTGCCTGGTCACCAGTATCTCTACGTTTTGCGCAGATTGGCCGTTGTAAACCGTGGTTACAAATACCTTTGATTGTGCAATGTCCGGAAAGTTTTCTTTAGGCAGGTTGTTGTAGCTGATCAGCCCCAACACCGTAACTAAAAATATCATTACGTAAATGGCCGTCTTATTTTCAATGGCCCAACTTGAGGGCGCAAATTCTTTGTTCAGATCTTTCATAATAAACAATCAAATTATCAATAATTAATTACCCGACTGTACAGCCTTCACTTTGTCGCCCTCTTCAATATCTGTAGCGCCATCAGTAATCAACTGGTCACCGGCTTTTAAGCCCGATAAAATTTCCGACTGGCCTGCGTAAGTATTGCCAACTTTAATATTAACCCTTTTCGCTATGCCATTGTTATTAACAAATACGTAATCCCCATCTTCCGATTTTTGAATAGCTTTTACGGGGGCTACAATTGCCTGCAATTTGGTATAATTGGCTATTTGTATAATAGCCGTCATATTAGGGCGCAGTGTTTTCCGAACCGGCAATTTTATTTCCACGCCAAAACTGCGTGAAGTTGGATCAATAACCTTTGCCGCAAATGTAACTTTAGTAATCAGCGAATCATTGGCATCGGGTATCAATATCTTTACAGTATTACCAGTATTTACACTGCCTGCATAAGATTCAGGTACATCAGCCTTTACTTTTAATATGTCAGCATTTACAATACGTATGCCGGTAGTACCGGGTTGGGCAACCTGGCCTAATTTCAGGTCCATCTGGTCGACAGTGCCATTAATTGGCGAAGTAATTCGGAACTGGTTAGCTTGCTGACGCAATGATGAAACTTGTTTTTGTGAGCTTTGCAAGGCAGTTTGGGCCTGCAGGAACTGCACTTCAGTTCCTATTTTTTGATCCCAAAGATTTTTTTGCCTTTCAAACAGCGTTTTATTTAAAGCAACCTGGGTTTCAGCCTGGGCTATGTTTTGATTCAATACGCTGTTATCCAGCTGAACCAACACCTGGCCTTTACTTACATGCTGACCGGCTTTTACGTAAAGACCGGTGATAGAACCTGGCGATTGGGGATAAGCCATGACGTTATCCTGGGCATCTATTTTTCCCTGTATTTGTACGAAGTTGCTAAAATTGGTTGTTTTTAATATCACGACACCCACATCAGTAGTTTTGGTAGAGTCGCCTCCTCCCAACTCAGCCTGTAGTTTGGTGATTTGTGCACTAATGGATGCTTGCTGTTTTTTAAGATCAGCAAGTTCCGTTTTTTTATCTTTCGGTTTGCTCGAGCAGGCCGCCAGTAAAATTAAAGCTGGTATGTATAGTAATTTTTTCATTGTGCTATATTATATTGTGATTGATTATTGTATTCTTCCGTATGCTTTGTCAAGGTCAACTTTGCTTACTAAAGCATCATAAAGGCCCTGTATGTATTTGTTGTCTGCAGTTTCCAGGTCTGTTTGTGCCTGTGTAACCTCTATGCTCGAGCCAACACCTTGTTGGTACTTTATTTTTGATACCCTTAAAACATCTTCGGCAAGGTTCATGTTTCGCTTCTGGTTGTTTAGGCTCTGTAATCCATTAATATAAGTAACGTTTGCCTGGCTTGCCTGCAGCATCAGCCCGTTTTTTGCGTTTACCAAATCATTTTTTGATTTCAATACCGTTATTTCCGATTGCTTTACCTGGTTTTTCCTTTGAAAACCATTAAATATGGGTACTTCCAGCGAGAGTCCAACATAACTTGAAGGGAAATTCATTTTATACAGGTTGCTAAAGCTATTGTTCTGGTACGACGATGTATAAGCGCCATTCAGCTTCAACGTAGGCAAAAAGTGCGATTTTTGGCGCTTCAAATCAAGTTCTTTCAATGCAACTCCCGTTTCTGCCAAATTATATTCTATACGGTTATGGTAAAACGATGTGTCGTTATTAAGGCTGGCCGATTCATCAAGTTTGATATCTTCAAGCTTATCTTTCAGTTGTATGCCATATCCAATTGGCATACCCATCTGGAACTTTAGTACCTGGTAATTCAACGCCAGCAAACGCAGCGTGTTTTCACGGTCGGTTACCAGGTTGTTATATTGAACAGTAATACGGTCAACATCTATCTTTTCAACAAACCCTTGTTTGTTACGTGCAATGGTTTCGTCCATTTGTTGCTTTAATTGAGCAACATTTGCATTTAATAACCTTAATTGTTCGTTACTAACAAGCACTTGGTAATAGGCCTTTGTAACGCTTACGTTAACCTCAATTTTCGAGCGGATTTGATTCCTGATTGAAAGTTCCTTGTATGTTCTTGACGCCTTTAACCCTACCAGGTAGCTGCCGTCAAACAAAATCTGATCGGCGTTTATACCAAAGCTCGATTGATATTTAACTCCAAACTGAACCGGGACAAAAGTTCCTTCCGGCTGCCCAAAAAATTGACCCGGAAGTAAGGTGGTAGGAATCTTAAGGTAGTCCTGGAATGACGCAGAGCCTTTAACCTGTGGCAAACCTATCCCGATAGTTTCCTTAACTTTATATTCAGCGCTCTTTACGTCTAGGCCGGCATTAATCACCGAGTCCTGGTGTGTATACGCATAATTTACACAATCCTGTATCGTAAAATTATATCGCTGCGTATCCGGCGGCGCCTGTTGCGCATACCCGGTGAGGGCAAATCCGCATGCAAGCATTGTTATTATTAGTATATGTTTCATTGTATATAGTTGTGATTTGTGTGTTTTAGTTTTATGCTGATGTAAACTTAGGCCCTGTTAATGACAGCCCTATGTCAGCAGTGTTATTCATCGTTTATATTTTTATATTGATTTAAAAGTTTGTAACCTTTAAGTGTGCAAATGCCATAGTTAAAATGCTCTAAAAATTGCACCTGTACCTTCCATGGGTTAAATTCGGCTATCGGGAATTCCTTGGTATTAAAACCCAGTTCCACCTGTGCCACCCGCATCCTTGCCAATATCCTTACGTCAATATCCGGCCGAATGTAACCCTGCTTAATACCTTTTGTTAAAAGTTCTTCCAGCGTAGTCACTATAACTTCAGCTTTAAACTTTTGAAACTGTGCCCAGGCATCCGGGTGATATTTTTGCATATCATGGATCACGATTGGATTGATCCTAGAAAATATGTCCTCCGAGCACTTCATCATGTTAATCATCTCCTCAATCACATTGCTTGATTTGCTGATGATATCCTCCATCTGTTCCTCGTCTTCCTTCAGTTTTTTTGTTACCAAAGCAATTACCAGGTCGTTTTTATCCTTAAAAAACTGGTAAATGGTTTTCTTCGACATACCCAAGTGTTTGGCTATATCGTCCATCGTTACGCTCTTGATCCCTGCAGTTAAAAACAGTTCCTCGCCGCCTTGTATTATTCTCTCTATTTGACTCATTGACTTACAAGGTCAAAACTACGGAAACATTTTTAGATTCCAAAGTTTCCAAAGTTTATTGCGTTTTTATGACAAATGTGTCTTTAAAGAAGTAGCAGTGGTAGGTGGCAGTAGCAGTTTTTAGTAGCCTGAGCTCTCATTGTCGAAAAATAACTGCTACTTCCCACTGCTACTGCTACTAAATCCATGGTTATTTTCAAAGTCAGTGCTACTCCCCACTGCAACTGCTACTGCTTTTTTGTATTTTTGCAAAAAAATCAAAGAACTAATGACCCTCACTCCTCTTTCGGCAATTTCACCTATCGACGGCCGCTATCGTAATACAACTGCAGAGCTTGCTGCTTACTTTTCTGAATATGCGTTAATCAAATACCGGGTGTTTGTTGAAATTGAATATTTCATAGCGTTGTGTGTACACCCTTTACCGCAATTACAAAAGTTTGATAAAAATGTAGCAGAAAAGTTACGCAACATTGTTAAAAATTTTAGCGAAGCAGATGCGGCGAGTATAAAAGAGATTGAGAAAGTCACCAATCATGATGTTAAAGCGGTTGAGTACTTTATAAAAAAGGAATTTGATAAACTTGGTCTTGAAGAATTTAAGGAGTTTATCCACTTCGGGCTAACCTCGCAGGATATTAATAATACAGCAGTCCCTTTGTCATTTAAAGAAGCGTTAAATAATTCGTATTATCCTGCTATAAATGAGGTTGTTAATTTGCTCAGGAAATTCGCTGCCGATTGGGAGAAGGTGCCTATGCTGGCCCACACCCACGGGCAGCCTGCATCGCCAAGCCGCCTGGGTAAAGAAATAATGGTTTTTGTAGAGCGCCTGGAAAACCAATTGAATTTATTAAAAGCTGTACCCTATTCCGCCAAGTTTGGCGGCGCTACCGGTAATTATAATGCACATAATGTCGGCTATCCCGAAATCGACTGGAAAGCGTTCGGCAACCATTTTGTAAATGATGTTTTAGGGTTGAACCGTTCACAGTTTACCACGCAGATTGAGCATTACGACAACTTTGCCGCCCAGTGCGATGCTTTAAAACGTATCAACAACATCCTGATCGACCTCGACCGCGATATGTGGACCTACATCTCAATGAACTATTTTAAGCAGAAAATAAAAGAAGGCGAAATAGGTTCATCGGCCATGCCACATAAGGTAAACCCAATCGACTTTGAAAACTCGGAAGGTAATTTGGGTATTGCTAATGCCTTGTTTGAGCACTTTGCCGCAAAACTGCCTATCTCAAGGCTACAGCGCGATCTTACCGACTCAACCGTGTTACGTAATATAGGTGTACCTGTGGGCCATACGTTGATCGCCATAAAATCAACTATAAAGGGCCTAAATAAATTGCTGCTCAACCAGGATGCACTTAATGCCCACCTCGAAGCCAACTGGGCTGTAGTTGCCGAAGCAATACAAACTATTTTGCGCCGTGAGGGCTACCCTAATCCTTACGAGGCGTTAAAGGATTTAACACGCACTAATACCCGCGTTAATGCAGAAACAATTGCCGTGTTTGTTGATGGGTTGAATGTGAGCGACGATATTAAGAGCGAGATAAAGAAAATTACGCCGCATACTTATACAGGAATATAGAACTGAAAGCAAAAATTGAAAGCCTTTTTAGCTTAGGTAATTCTGCTTTAGGCTTCCTGCTCCAAAGTCACCTACAGGTCATAACAATTTAATATGGTTACATAAATCAAAAACCTGCTTAAATTTGTTACGTTATTATTAATTGAGATAAGAAAATGAACATCAACGTATATACAGAATCAACCCCGAACCCGGCAACTATGAAGTTCATTGTGAACAAGTTGCTTATAAATGGCAGTGTTGACTTTGCTACAAAAGAGAGTGCCGAAAAATCGCCTTTTGCTAAAGAGCTTTATAAGTTTTCGTTTGTAAACGGTGTATTCTTCGCCAGCAACTTTGTTACCATTACCAAATTTGAGGGTGATAACTGGGACGATATCCTGCCGATATTAAAAGAATTTGTAAAAGGCGCTGTTGAAGCTGAGCTAAAGGTGCAGGACGAAGAGCAACCCGAGGCCGGAGATTTTGAAGGTTCAGACATAGAAGTTAAGATCCAGCAGATATTACACGATTACGTTCGCCCGGCTGTTGAGCAGGATGGCGGTGCAATCAGCTATAAATCATTCGACGAAGGCGTGGTAACGGTAGAGCTGCGCGGCTCATGCAGCGGCTGCCCGTCGTCAACTGTAACGCTTAAAGCAGGTATCGAAAATCTACTTAAAAGAATGGTACCTGAAGTAACCGAAGTGGTTTCTGAAGCGCTATAAGTTTTATGATTACACTTATTTATGGAAGATTACACCGATTAAAGAAATCAGTGTAATCTTTTTTATTTATAGGTGAAATCATTTTCCAAAATCGGTGAAATCAACAGTTAAAAGTATTTTTTAATTACACCTAACATTTCATCCGTTACCTTCCCGTTTGTGGCAAGCAATTCCCGGCTTTGCAATATCTCATCGCCACCTTTAAAGTTTACTACTTGTCCACCTGCCTGCCGCACTATTAAAACTCCTGCAGCAACGTCCCATGGGTTAAGGTTGTACTCATAAAACGCATCAAACCTGCCGCAGGCCGTGTAAGCCAGGTCAACAGCGGCTGAGCCTAAACGACGCAAACCATGGCAGCTTTTCATTAATTCAGTGAACAAACCGATATAAGCCGGTTGTCTTGTAAAATCGTGATATGGGAATCCGGTAGCTAACAAACTTTGGTCAATTGTCGGGCTGTCGCTTGTTTTAATTATGTTGCCATTCAAATAGGCTGGAGAACCTTTCCACGCATAAAAACACTCATCCATATTCACTTCGTAAACTACGCCTAATACCAATTCGTCGTATTCCTGCAAAGCAATGCTTACAGAGTAAACCGGCAAGCCATGGATAAAATTGGTGGTGCCATCGAGCGGATCGATGATCCAATTATAGCGTTCTCCTGTTTTGTTGATGGTTTTTTCTTCAGTGATAAAGCCGGCTTCGGGTAATACTTCGACTAGCGCTTTAACAATTATTTCTTCAGCAGTTTTATCAACATACGATACAAGGTCATTAAGCCCTTTCAGCTCAATTTTATCGGCACTAAAGGTTTTTCGCTGCTCTCTTATAAAGCTGCCGGCTTGTTTCGAAATATCGATCACACTATTTATTATATTTTCTAACTCCATAATTAATCAAAGAATCTAATAGACACTAATTTCACGAATGTAATCGAATTACACGAATTGACTTGCATAAAGACGAGAATTAAGACCCTAATCTTCCAATGTTAAGTATTCGTGTGATTCACAACAATTCGTAAAAATTGGTGCATTTTTAAATTCGTGTAATTCGCCTTAATTAGTGATAATTAGTGTTAGTTAGTGTTAATTAACCTTCTGATGCCGCAAAGCCAGGCTAAACGAGAAAGCCTTATGAATAAAGTAGCTCGCAAAAAACAGGCTTAGCGCCGCCAAAGGCCTCGCCACTGGCGGATACATATTAAGATCCTGTATAAACAATTTCAGGATGGCCAGGTTGGCAAAAAAACCGATAATAGCTACCGACGCAAAACGTATAAATTGTTTGAGTGATGACGATTTTGACTGCGAGAAAACAAAATATTTGGTTATCAGGAAATTAACTACTACCCCCATAAAAAACGATAATGCCAGCGAAAGGGTGGAATTACGAACGGTTATGGAAAGTATATTGTAAGTTTTTTGAACGAGAAAATTATGATAGAAAAGGTAAAAAGCTGAAATATCAACCAAAAAACCCAATCCCGCCGAAAAAACAAACCTTACAATATGGTTATCAAGCAATTTATTCCCCAGGTTAATCTCAGCCATGCTTTAACTGGGTCTGGCTCTTTTTATAGCCGGTAAAAATCAATGCTGCCCCACCCAGTACCATCAATACCGAAATCATTTCGGCTTGTGTAAAGCTAATGCCTGCAACGTGGTATTGTGTGTTTACACGTATCCGTTCAATAAAAAAACGTTCAACGCCGGCTAGTATCATGTAAATGCCAAACATTACGCCCGGCGCTTTTATCCTGTCGCGTATTTTCCAAAGGAAAAAGAATAGTAAAATACACATAACAAATTCATAAAACGACGTTGGATATACCGGCATTGACAACACCCGGTTAAACTTGCCTGTATCGCCCGGGATTAGATTACCAACATTGTTTACATTATGCGGAAAATTAAAGCTCCACATCCAGTTTGGCATCCAGTCAAGCCAATGTGGTTTAGGGTTAAGATTATCAATACCCCAGTCACCATCGCCCGACATCTGGCAGCCGATACGGCCAATGCCGTATGCAAGCATCATACCAGGGCCGCCAATATCAAGCATATTGAGTGGTTTGATACCGTTTTTATTTGCAATGTATAACACGGCTGCACCGCCGCAAATCAATCCGCCGTAAAACGTAAGACCGCTAAAGCCTATCAGCATTCCGACGGGGTCTTTCATGAATTCGCCCCAGTTTTCCAGTGCGTTAAATACTTTGGCTCCTAAAAAACCAAAAACTGCCGCCCAAAGCAAAATGCTTCCCATCAATTCAGCGGGGTGTACAGTAACGTTTTCTGTTTTTGGGGTTGGTAACCGTTGTTTTTTATTTTCGTAATATGCCCAGTAAACAAACACAGCTGCACCAACAATACCACCCAGCCAGTTGCCACGCAGTGATAGTAAAAATGCCTGCGGGTCATCAACCAGTGTGTGAAAATTGAGGGCGGAATCAACCAGTTTATAGCCAATTATAAAACCAAAAATGCCGTTACCTAGTAACTCGGCAAAAGATGCCGGCGCACCGATGGTAACCATTTTTTTGAACGAATGGATTACGCCTAATTTCTCTTTCCGTTTAAACTCCTGTACAAATGCCCAGTACCCGCCCATAAACGCAATGGCCACAAAAAAACCAAACGTTTGTATGATCTGTAAAAACGGAATTTCGAGGCCTGTAAGGTAACGTATTAGGTAAAATAAATTTGGAAACATCGTTTGTAATTTGGGAGCAAGATAAGGTTAATGGGCCAATATTTCTTCGCTTTCAGTTATTTCAACATCACCATCGGGTGATATTGTTGTTAAGTGTACCGTTTTTAATTCGTTTACCAGCAAGGGGTCATATTCAGTTTTTACTTTCACATAATTACGGGTAAAGCCGTGCATAAATCCATCTTTAATATCACCCTCAAACAACACTTCATCCATTTTACCCAACTGGCTTTCGTAAAACGCCCGGCGTTTTTTGTCAGATAATATGTGCAGCATTTTGCTGCGCTCTGCACGTGTCGATCCCGGTACTACCCCGCTCATCTCGCTGGCAAGTGTGTTTTCCCTTTCGGAGTAAGTAAACACGTGCAGATATGAAACGTTAAGGTCGTTCAAAAAATTATAAGTGTCAATAAAATCCTCGCGTGTTTCGCCCGGGAAGCCCACTATTATATCTACACCAATACAGCAATGCGGCATCAGCTGTTTTATTTGGGCTACCCTGCTTATGTACAAATCGCGTTTGTAACGGCGGCGCATCAGGCCCAGTATTTTATCGCTGCCCGATTGCAGCGGGATATGAAAATGCGGCACAAAACGGTTGGACTGCGCCACAAACTCAATAATTTCGTCGCTTAGTAAATTGGGTTCAATAGAGGAGATACGGAACCTGTTAATTCCCTCAACTTTATCCAGCGCCTTTACTAAATCAAAAAACTTGTCGGCGCGCTGACCATCCCTTATGCCGAAATCGCCCAGGTTTACGCCGGTTAAAACAATTTCTTTTACACCACTGGCGGCTATTTCCATAGCCTGTTCAACCACATGTTCAATAGTATCGCTGCGGCTGTTGCCACGGGCCGGTGGGATGGTACAGAATGAGCACGAATAATCGCAACCGTCCTGTACTTTTAAAAATGTACGGGTGCGGTCGCCGATGGAAAAACCGGGAACAAAATCCTTAGCTTCAGATACAGGTTGGTTATGAACCACCGCTTTCGCGTTTTTTGTTAAATCGGTAATGTAATCAACAATCTGAAATTTCTCAGCGGCACCTAAAACCATATCCACACCTGGTATTTCGGCAATCTCCTTTGGTTTAAGCTGGGCATAGCACCCTACTATGGTGACGTATGCGTTAGGCGATATTTTTAAAGCTTCTTTAACAACCTTTTTACACTTTTTATCGGCATTATCAGTTACCGAACAGGTGTTAATAACAAATACGTCGGGCGTATCGGTAAACTCAACCGTATTGAAACCAGCGTTGTTAAACTGGCGCCCAATCGACGATGTTTCCGAGTAATTAAGCTTACAGCCTAGCGTATAAAATGCTACTTTTTTATTCATTTTTAAAGCGTGCAAAGATACTTATTTTGGTCTTATTTATCTACCTAATAATTTTTAGCCGAACGTACTACCGGGAATTCACTGAATTTAGCCGCAATTACAAGGGTTTGTTAAACCCATTGGTATCGATAGAAATATTAAACACCAAACTCAATAAAGAGAGAAAGGGGCAATCATTAATAAAGTCATTAATTATTTGAAATTGAGCCAGTTTAACGAGAATAATTCAATTGAAAAGTAACATCAAGGACATAAAATATGCCAATTATGTTAAGCTTTGTAAGCTACAACTGCCATGTTGACAAACTTTCCAAAATCTCTCCTTTCAAAATGTCGCTCCAAAACGCTATTTTTGCGCGATAAATGGAACACATTCGTAATTTTTGCATAATAGCACATATCGACCACGGTAAGAGTACACTTGCCGACAGGTTGCTTGAATATACAAATACTATCACCCAGCGCGAATCTCAGGCACAACTGCTTGATGATATGGACTTGGAGCGTGAGCGCGGCATCACAATTAAAAGTCATGCCATTCAGATGGATTATATACTCGACGGGCAAAAATATACGCTGAACCTGATTGATACACCCGGGCACGTGGATTTCTCGTACGAAGTTTCGCGTTCTATAGCTGCCTGCGAAGGCGCGCTGCTGATTGTTGATGCAGCGCAGGGAATACAGGCCCAAACTATATCAAACTTATATCTCGCTTTAGAAAACGACCTGGAGATTATCCCGGTATTAAATAAAATGGACTTACCCGGCGCTATGCCAGAGGAGGTTAAAGACCAGATTGTTGAACTAATTGGCTGTAAACGCGAAGAAATTTTGGCTGCATCCGGCAAGACCGGCATGGGCGTACACGACATATTAGAGGCTATTGTTAAAAGAGTCCCTCCTCCTGTCGGCGATCCTGAAGCACCATTACAGGCTTTGATATTCGACTCAGTTTTTAACTCTTTCCGCGGTATTGTCGCTTACTTTAAAGTGGTAAACGGCGAGATCCGCAAAGGCGATAAAGTAAAATTCTTCGCTACGGAAAAACAATACCTGGCCGATGAGGTTGGCACGCTGAAATTGAAGCAGTTACCTAAAGACGTCATTAAAACAGGCGACGTAGGATATATTATCTCGGGTATAAAAGAGGCCCGGGAAGTAAAGGTTGGCGATACAATTACCCGCGTAGACCGGCCGTGTGAAGCAGGAATACAGGGTTTTGAGGAAGTTAAGCCAATGGTATTTGCCGGTATTTACCCGGTTGATACAGATGACTACGAAGAATTGCGCGAAGCCATGGCCAAACTGCAATTGAATGATGCGTCATTGGTTTTTGAACCGGAATCGTCTGCCGCTCTAGGGTTTGGCTTCCGTTGTGGATTTCTGGGCATGCTCCACATGGAAATCATCCAGGAGCGATTGGAGCGCGAGTTTGATATGACGGTAATTACCACCGTGCCCAACGTATCATACCTGGCCTACACTACCAAAGGCGATGCTATTACAGTTAACAATCCATCAGATCTGCCTGACCCCAGTAGGATTGACTATGTGGAGGAACCCTATATAAAAGCTACCATAATTTCGAAGTCGGAATTTGTAGGGCCGATCATGTCGCTTTGTATTCAAAAACGTGGTTATATTAAAAATCAATCGTATTTAACATCTGATAGGGTTGAGCTGATATTTGAAATGCCGATGGGCGAGATAGTTTTTGACTTTTACGATAAACTAAAAACCATTTCAAAAGGGTACGCATCATTCGACTATCACCAGATCGGTTACCGTAAATCAGACCTGGTACGTTTAGATATCCGTTTAAACGCGGAGCCGGTTGATGCTTTATCGTCACTGATATTCCGGGGCAACTCTTACGATTTCGGTAAAAAAATCTGCGAAAAGTTAAGAGAACTCATACCACGTCAGCAGTTTGAAATAATTATACAAGCTTCCATCGGCGCCAAAATCATCGCCCGCGAAACAGTAAAAGCTTTACGTAAAGATGTTACCGCCAAATGTTACGGTGGGGATATCAGTCGTAAACGCAAGCTGTTGGAAAAACAGAAAAAAGGTAAAAAACGCATGCGCCAGGTCGGTAACGTAGAGATACCACAATCGGCGTTTATGGCGGTGTTGAAACTGGATTAAAAATAGAATCAAAAGTCACGAGCCAAGAATCAAGACTATAATGTTTTCTTTCTTGACTCTTGACTCGTGACTCTTGACTCTCATATCATGAATTTACTCGACGGAAAATACGTATCAGAAAAACTCAAAGGTGAAATAGCTGAGTCGGCTGCTAAAATACTGGCTGAAACCGGGCGTAAACCACATTTGGTGGCTGTGCTGGTTGGGCACGATGGCGGCAGCGAAACTTATGTGGCCAGCAAAATAAAAAATTGCGAAGCTGTAGGTTTTAAATCGACGCTCGTACGCTACGAAAGTGACGTAACAGAAGAGGAATTGTTAGCCAAAGTAGCTGAGCTTAATGCAAATGCTGACATTGATGGCATTATTGTTCAACTACCCCTGCCAAAACATATTGACCCGGAGAAAGTAACCGAGAAGATCGACCACCGCAAAGATGTGGACGGATTTCATCCGGTAAACCTCGGACGCATGCAGCGTAACCTGCCATCGTTTATCCCCGCAACGCCCTATGGCATTACTTTGATGCTGAAAGAATACGGCATCGAAACTGCAGGCAAACATTGCGTGGTGGTTGGTCGCAGCAATATAGTAGGCTCGCCCATGAGCATCCTGATGGCGCGCAACACTACCCCTGGCAACTGCACGGTAACCATCTGCCACAGTCGTACACCTGATATCAAAAAATTTACGCTTGATGCTGACATCCTGATTGTAGCCATCGGCAAAAAGAACTTCATCACCGCCGATATGGTAAAAGACGGCGTGGTAGTTATTGATGTCGGCATGAACCGCGAAACCAGTACGCTAACCAAATCGGGCTTCAAACTTTACGGCGATGTTGATTTTGAAAATGTATCCCAAAAAGCATCATGGATTACCCCGGTACCGGGTGGAGTGGGATTGATGACAATTATTGGTTTGTTGAAGAATACTTTGGCATCGGCTAATAAGGAAGTTTACCCTTAGTTGAGTTTTTTAATTGATGTTTCTAACTGAAAACGAATAGTTTCCGGAGCCGACGGCTAAAACAGCTCTCTCGTTTTCAAATTTTAATATTTTGATATCACGCCGGTTTAATAATGAACGGCCATTTTCGCTCACTACGGAGTTTTTACGTGCGGGTAAATAAATTACTGCCGTTGAGTTAGCGGGAATGCTGGTTTGCATCGTAAACAATCCTCCATTCGTCTTCCATCTATTGGCTATCATTCCGTATGGGGATAAATAACTTGCGTTCGCCCAGGTAACATCCCCAACAGGTTCGGGCCTGATAACAATCTTATCAAATGCTATTGAATTTGAATCAGGCTTAATACCACCAAGACCGCTATAAAACCATTCCATTAAATGACCTAGCATAAAATGATTATTTGACGATATTCGGTTGCCCTGCCAGGATTCGGTAAGCGACGTGGCCCCGCGGGCTAATTGATAGCCATATCCGGGAACATCCGACCGGCTATTCATATCAAATATCACGTCTGACCGGTCCGCATCGTCCAGTACCCTTAAGAGATATCGGTACCCAATGTCGCCGGCCGTTAGTCCATTATTATGCAGGCGAATGTCTTTCACTATGTTATTAATAACGGCTGTTTTATAGCCTGCTTCAACAATGCCTGTGTATACCGCCATTGAATTTGCAGCTTGGCTGCCGGTACCATATTGGAAGGTCTGCTTATCGAAAAAAGTGTTGTTAAATGCTATTTTAACATCATTGACCAACTTGTTATATTTAATTACGTCGCTTGTCTTTCCCAATAGTGTTGCTACTTTCGAAAGTATAGTAAGGTCATAATAGTAAATAGCTGTTCCGGTTATTCCTGGTGGCGTTAATTGTGATACTCCCGGGTCGCCGGGCCCGAGGTCATACCAGTCACCAAGGCCAAAATAAAGCAAATTATTTTTTGACTGTTTCTGCAGGTAAGCCGCGTAACGGGTCATCATGTCATAACTTTCTGACAACACCTGTTTATCGCCATACCACTGGTAAATATAATATGGCATTATTATGCCGTTACTTCCCCATTCGGGCGAGTTTCGAAATCCACCACCGAATTCAACATATTCCGGCGCTATGTCAGGGATTAACCCGTCGGCGGTTTGTGAGTTTATCATATCCCTTACCACTTTACGGCATAAGGTTGCAATATCATAATTATACCTGATGGACGGCCCAACCAGGTGAGCTTCTTCCAGCCAGCCCAGTTTCTCACGATGAGGGCAATCTGTAAATACGCTGGCCGTATTACTCCTGATAGCCCAGTCTATAAGTTTAAAGGTCTTGTTGAATAAATCATTTGAACAGCTAAAAGTCCCGACACTGGTGGCTGAATTGCGGGTGTGCAAACTTTTTATTGCTGATATAACCGGCAGGTGCATTGAATTGGGCTCACCTTCCGGAACAGCACCCTCAACCTGTATATACCTGAAACCATAGTACATAAACTGGGGGTGCCAGGTTTCAATGCCATTACCTTTTAGCGTGTATTTAAAGTAAACAGGTGTACCCACAGCTTCCTGGGTAATCATGCCGTCATCGTTCAGCAGTTCAGCCGGTGTTAGCTTAACCACTGCACCTTTATTGCCACTAACTTTTATAAAAGGAATAGCCGAAGCATTTTGTCCCATGTCGTACACCCAAACGCCCGGCTTTGGCTGCGAGATTTTTACCGGAGAAAATTGGTCAAATATCTTCAGCGGGTCTTCAGCTTGCGCATCCAATCGCTCGGGCCCCTCAACAACGGTCGCATTCTTCCAACCAGTATCGTTAAACCCAGCCCGGTTCCACCCGTTTTGCTCAAAATTTGCATCATAATCTTCACCGCCATAAATACTTGAAAAAATAACCGGACCCGGGGTGGCTTTCCATGACTGATCAGTGATGATATTTTCTTCAGTCCCGTCCTGGTATTGCAAGGCAAGCCGGCAAATCATTTTAGGATACCCAAAAGCGCTTTTCAGCTTATGGTATCTTTCGCCTGGCATGTAATAAAATCCATTTCCAAGCATTACACCCAAGGCATTCTTTCCTGACCTCAATTCATCAGTTACGTCAAACGCCAGGTAAAGGGCATGCTTATCATATTTTGTCCATCCGGGATCTAAAAAGTGATCGCCAACCTTATTACCATTAATACTTAAATCAAACTGCCCTAACCCGGTTATAAAAACGGTTGCCTTTTTTAGCTTTTTATCCACGACAAATTCTTTTCGCAGCATTGGTAAAATATCACTCCCTTTATTCCATCTTTTGTCGTTTGTGTTTTCAATGCCCGGAATTAGCACTAAAGAATCCGGCATCTTTTCATAAGCTATCCAACTGGCACCCTTCCAGTCTGATTTGGACTGTAATCCCATTTGCCACTTTGCTATCTTGCTCCAGCCAGATGTTTGATGATGATTGTCCCAAACCATTACTTTCCAATAATAGGTTTTCAAAGGATCCAGCTTTTTGCCGGCGAATGGTATTTGCAGCGATTGCTTTGACAATACATTTTTTGAATCCCAGGTATTGCCAAAGTTCTTTTTCAACAACGTAACATCATCAGCAACCAGAATCCTGTAAGCTATTTGTTTCAAATTACGCTGGTTACCCCCGATCTGCCAACTTAAAGCCGGATTTTGGGTATCAACAGTTATCGGATCAATACGATGTTCACAGTTAAGATCAGATATAAAGGGTTGGGCCGATAAGCCAAAACTGATGCAAAGAAACGAAAGAGTTGAAATGATTTTATTCATTTTAGCATAGCTTATATATCGCTGATTAATTGAGGCTTGCGTCCCTTATCTTATCTCAAAAACTCCACCGGGATCTGATGGTTCTCATTTTCATCAGCCCAGGCCATTGAGGTTATGCGCCAGTGGTCGTTATCCAAAATAAATTGAATATAATTTATCCCTCTGGGTGCATTTGCGGTTTCATGATAGGTAAAACTATATTCGTAAACGCTCAAACGTTGAGCGACCTTGCCAAACACCTCGGTTTGAGAATAAAGCTCGCGCTGCATAAATTGAAGCATTGACCCATCAGCTATCTGAGATTCAAACGATTGGATATATTCATCTACAGTAGAGATAACAGGTTTGCTAAAACTGTTGTTTATCAAAAGTCCGTTTTCATAAAATAGTTCCTTTACTGTTTCCAAATCGGGCATCTCGCCATCCTGGAAACTCAACGACTCATAAAAATCTTCGGTTATATAATCTATTCCTCTTTGGTTCATTTATTAAATATTCTTTTTATATCATCCCAAACAGTTGGCGTGCCAACATATACTGTGTTGTTTTCTATTTTAGCAGGGTAAGTTTTAACATAATCATTAACCCCTTTGCCGGTTTTTAAATCAAAAGCGTAACCGTGCAATGGGCAAATAATATTTCCGTTTTCGCACCAGCCCTCACCCAAATCAAATCCGGCATGCGGACACTCTGCGGATACAGCATAAACTTCGCCGCCGTAACCTACCACGCAGATACCTTTATTGTCAATTTTAATTTTTTTCATAAATGGCTTGCCGGCGTCTTCAACATCCGGCACGGGGTACCACTTCATACGTGCTAAAAGTCAATTTTCAAGTTCATCAGTGATGGGTTTTTCATCACATCATCCATGTTGGTAATAAGGGTAACACGTTTTCTGTCAGCCGATACAATGGCCTTGGGATTGTTTACTTTTTTTACGGGTTTTGCAAAGTTAAGAATTACTTTATAAGGCATGTCAATCAGCATGGCCTTGGCCATTGAAAATGCAGATTGTGTTTTCTTTAAAAATGCATTAAATTTTTCCTTGTCGACAATCCGGTAAAATTTATGCGGCGTTATCTCGTAAGTGTAATAATCCTCGCCTGCCACCAATTGCTGGGCATTAAAACCTATAGGGGCCTTCTCCCCTTTTTGCAGCGATTTCAGCTGACTGTTCATTGATATTTTTGAAATATGCTTAAGGTAATACTCCAAATCGGCAGCATTTTTAGCCACGTGATTTATACTTACCTTCATTATGCTTTTTTTCAAATCCATTTTTACGTGCAGATCACTGGCTTTAACCATGGTGGCTTCTTCGGCGGTCATTTTTTGCTGCGTACTGTCGGGGAGAGCCGTATAAAAATTAAGTGTGGTATCCTTCACCAACGAAAACTGAGGTGTTTCTTTAACCGAGTCGGACATTAAGTTCATCAGTACAGATACAGCGCTACCCATATCAAAGCCATACACCACACTGCATGAGCCATCCTGTTTAAAGTTATATTGCTCCTCAATATCCAGGCATGATGAAAAGCAAAGCAACACGAAAAATAGTACCAGGAAGTAAAGTTTTTTCATATTGCAAAATTTTAAGTAATAATAGAGAAAATTGCTGAAAGGTAAAAGGGTAAAGGTGAAAGGTTTTTTCAAATTATCTTCTTAAAATCACCTTTTTCCTTTCGCCTTTATCCTTTCACCTCAAAATCATACCTTTGCACCTTTAAATTATGGCACACCAAATACCGGACGACGGCACATTACTTCCTTTAATGGAAGAGTTTTATACGATACAGGGGGAAGGATACAATACTGGCAAGGCTGCTTATTTTATCCGCCTTGGCGGTTGCGATGT
This sequence comes from Mucilaginibacter sp., assembly GCF_025359345.1. Classification (GTDB taxonomy): domain Bacteria; phylum Bacteroidota; class Bacteroidia; order Sphingobacteriales; family Sphingobacteriaceae; genus Mucilaginibacter. The sequence goes on along the minus strand of NZ_JANYGQ010000025.1, from coordinate 212,603 downwards.
AGGCTGCCACTGGTGCGATGTAAAAGAAAGCTGGGATGCCGAGCTCCACGCACTAACATCTGCTGATCAGATAATTGAAAATGCATCCAAACACCCGGCTAAAGCGGTGGTAGTTACCGGCGGCGAACCGCTGATTTATAACCTCGATTATCTAACCGCCGGCCTGCAAAAACAAGGCATCAAAACATTTATTGAAACTTCCGGCGCCTACCCGCTTTCGGGCAATTGGGACTGGATTTGCCTTTCGCCTAAAAAATTCAAAGGCCCCATGCATTTGGTGGCAGCAAATGCAGACGAACTTAAGGTGATTATATTTAATAAATCAGACTTCGCTTTTGCCGAAGAAAATGCAAAATTGGTTTCACCAACATGTAAACTGTTTCTGCAGCCCGAATGGTCAAAATCAAAAGAAATGACCCCGCTTATTGTGGACTATGTAATGAACAACCCTCGTTGGGAAATATCGTTGCAAACGCATAAGTATTTGAATATTCCTTAAAAATAGATCCAAGAGCCAAGAATCAAGAGCCAAGGCAATGAGGTATATTGTTCGATTCTTTTGGTATAATTTAGCTACTTTTTTCAATTTTTCACCTGGTTCTTGACTCTCGATTCTAGACCCGATTCCACATTCTGATAAAAAAACGTAACTTAGGATAGAAAAACACGTATCAAAACCAATGAGAGTTACTTTCTTCTCGGTTCTGTTAGTATTTATATCCAATTTTATATCCGCCCAGCAGAGGCAATACTCTACCACCGATAGAGCCGCTATTAAATATTTTGCTTTGGCAAATACAAATTTAGACGACCACATGTATGATGAGGCTGTTGAAAATCTGCAAAAGTCCGTAGAGGCAGACGACAAATTTGTTGAGGCTCATGCAGTTTTGGGCGATGTTTTGCGGCAGATGCGCCGCTACAAAGAATCTATAGATCAATTTCATAAAGTAATTGTTTTAAATCCAGAGTTTAATCGCGCCGTCTATCTCAAAGTCGGCGAACTGGAGGTGAATAGCGCCCAATATGAGCTTGCGCAGCAGCACCTCGAAAAGTATTTAACCTATCCAAACATTACAACACAAAATACTTATTATGCGCAAAAACTGATAGCAGACTGTAAATTCAGCATACAGGCAATTGCCCACCCGGTGGCGTTTAAACCAATTAATCTTGGCCCCGAAATAAATACCCCTGCTGATGAATACCTCCCGGTTGCCACTGCCGATGAAAGCACACTAATATTTACCCGGAAAATAAACAACAACGAAGATTTTTATAAAAGCAATAAACTAAACAATAAGTGGCAAACAGCTACCTACCTGAGCGACCTGATTAATACACCACAATACAATGAAGGTGCCGAATCCATATCGCAGGATGGCAAATACTTGTTTTTTACAGGCTGTAACCGTCCTGATGGACTAGGTCGCTGCGATATTTACATAGCACAGAAAAAAGGCGACGACTGGGGTAAACCCGTTGACTTAAGTCCGCCTGTAAACACAACCGGCTGGGAATCTCAACCATCGATAAGTGCTGATGGTAAAACACTCTACTTTGTTAGCAACCGAAAAGGTGGCTACGGAGGGTACGATATCTGGAAGTCGACCCTCAGCGATAAAGGCTGGGGCGAACCCGAAAACCTCGGGCCAAACATCAACACTATTTATGACGAGCAATCGCCGTTTATTCACCCCGATGATAGTACGTTTTATTTTTGTTCGAATGGCTGGCCGGGCCTTGGTGGAAAGGATTTATTTGTAAGCCGCTTAAGCAAAGATGGCAAATGGCAAAAGCCCGAAAACCTGGGCTATCCCATCAATTCGAGCGGAGATGAAAACGGGCTTACTTTAACGGCCAATGGCAGCTATGCCTTTTTCTCATCCAATAACTTAAACGGTTTTGGTGGATATGATATTTATACGTTCGAGCTGCCGCCCAACCTGCGGCCCAACCTGGTTACCTACGTAAAGGGAACCGTAAATGATGCCAAAACAAAAGCGCCATTAGAGGCTGCAGTCGAGATTGTCGATTTGCAAAAGAACCAACCCGTTTTCCAGGATTACAGCGATGCCGATGAAGGCGACTTTTTAGCCACGTTAACTGCCGGCAAAAACTATGGACTGAATATTTCAAAATCGGGTTACCTCTTTTATTCGGCTAACTTTTCCCTGGTTGGACATGAGCCTAAAACTGCGTTTAATATTGCCGTTTTACTTGACCCTATTGAAATTGGTAATAAGGTGGTATTAAACAATATATTTTTCGATACCAATAAGTTTGATCTAAAACCGGAATCTGTTGCCGAATTACAACAACTGCTCTCATTTTTAACCCTAAACCCCACGCTGCATATAGAAATATCGGGACATACCGATAACGTGGGTAACGACCAGCTTAACCAAACGCTTTCTCAAAACAGGGCGAAGTCGGTTTATCAATACCTTATCGACAATAAAATTGATGCTGGTCGGCTTGTTTTTAAAGGGTATGGTAAAACGCAGCCTATTGCTGCAAATGATACCGATGAGGGACGTCAAAAAAACAGGCGGACTGAATTTAAAATAATTGCGAAATAGAGATTATTTAACTGGTGACTAGAGATTAGGAGAAATGTCGAATACAATGCCCTGTTCTAAAATTAATTCATAGCCAATGAAAATCGTATTGCTTGCTGTTTGGTCTGTTACTGTATTTGCAGGCTTATTAATCCGGCAACCCAGTTACACTGGCAAGCCCTGGCAAAATAAAGCTCAACATATTCCCGGCAAAATTGAATGTGAGTTTTATGATTTGGGTGGCGAAGGTGTTGCATATCATGATGACGACAGTGTAAATAACGGCAGCGGGAAACTTAACCCGGCCAATGGCAGCTATCTAAACGAATTCAGGATGCACGAGGGCGTTGACATATCATACACTAAAACCCATGATATTGACAATAATCCTTACAGCAACGTGCCACCAAAAATGGAGCAGCTTTACGTTGGTTGGACAAAGCCCGGCGAATGGATAAAATATACAGTTCAGGTTGATCGCACTGCAATTTATAAGATTGGCCTGATGTATACCGCCAACGGCGATGGCGTTATTAGTTTAGATTTAGATGGAAAAGAAATCGCCAAAGATTTGAGAATCATTTCTACCCATAACTACGCCGATACTGTTAAATGGCGGCAATGGCACCATTGGAATAGGGCTGATTCACTGACATCAGTAAAACTTAATAAAGGGTTACACGTGCTTACCCTGCGCGTTGTTGGCAATGGTAATATGAATTTTGATTATTTGGAATTCAGATAGTGGTCAACCAGTAAATATAAAAGGCCTTCAGACGTTATCCGAAGGCCTCTTGTATTTTATATTACTTATTGCGTTAATTCCCCATTTCCGAGATAAACTTTATCCGCATCAACTGTATTTCTTCAATTGTGTAATCATCGCTTCCAAGTTCGGCTAATGCTTTTTCTGTCGAATCTACTTCTGCCGTGCGGAAATAATCAAACACTTCCTCCTGTTTATCTTCATCAATCACTTCGTCGATATAATAGTTAAGGTTAAGCTTGGTGCCTGAATTGACAATCGTTTCCACTTCTTTCAATATTTCTTCGTACGACAATCCTTTTGAAGCAGCTATATCATCCAAATTTAAATGCCGGTCGATATTCTGGATAATAAACACTTTAAGCGCCGATTTATTGGCAGCACTTTTTATCACCATGTCAACAGGGCGGTCGATATCGTTGTCCTCAACATATTTTTGGATAAGATCGGTGAAAGGCTTGCCAAATTTCAGGGCCTTCCCTTCTCCTACTCCCGATATTTGTTTCAGTTCGTCATTGGTAATAGGGTAATGCGTACACATATCCTCTAATGACGGATCCTGGAAAATAACGAATGGTGGCAGACCCTTTTGCTTGGCCAGCTTTTTACGCAGGTCCTTAAGCATCTGCAGCAATTCGGTATCCAAGGCACCGCCGCCGCCTTTAGGGCCGTCAGCTTCATCGTCATCGTCGGTAGCGCCCATAGGTTTGTTCAATACAAAGCGGATGCTGTATGGGTTGTCTATAAACGAGTTGCCTAATTTGGTTAACCGCAACAGGCCGTACTGGTCAATATCTTTGGACAGGAAATTGTTCAGCAGCGCCTGGCGCATCAGCGAATCCCAAAGGTTTTTACCGTCTTCTTTGCCTGAGCCAAAATAATCAAGCGAATCGTGCTCGTAATTTTTTATCTGGGCATTGTCCTCGCCCATCAATATGCTGATGATGTGATGGTCATCAAACTTCTCGCCTATTGTTTTAACCAGGCTTAATGCTTTGTGCAGGTGCAACTCGCCGTCAAAATGCTCTTTAGGGCCGCAGCAATTGTCGCACATGTTATTACAGCCTGCCTCGTTAAAGTTTTCACCAAAGTAATGCAACAACTGCTTACGGCGGCAAACCGACGATTCGGCGTAGTCGATAACTTCCTTAAGTATCTGGGTGCCAATTTCACGTTCCGAAACAGGCTTGTCCTTCATAAACTTCTGCAGCTTATCAATATCTTTTTCCGAATAAAAAGCAACACAAACACCTTCGCCACCGTCGCGTCCGGCACGACCGGTTTCCTGGTAGTAGCCTTCCATACTCTTAGGCACATCGTGGTGGATTACATAACGCACATCGGGCTTGTCGATGCCCATACCGAATGCAATTGTAGCGACGATAACATCTACATCCTCCATTAAAAACTTATCCTGCGTGTCCGCACGTACCTTAGGATCCAAACCTGCGTGGTATGGCAGGGCCTTAACACCGTTTAAGTTTAGCGCCTCGGCTACTTCTTCAACTTTTTTGCGGCTCAGGCAGTATACTATACCTGATTTGCCCTGATTTTGCTTAACAAACTTTACGATCTCCTTTATCACATTACGTTTGGCACGCACCTCGTAAAAAAGGTTCGAACGGTTAAACGACGATTTGTAGATAGTAGCATTGTTCATCTGCAGGTTTTTCTGAATATCCTGCTGAACTTTTGGCGTAGCGGTTGCTGTTAAAGCTATAATGGGAATATTGTCTCCAATATTGCTGATTACCTGGCGTATCTTGCGGTACTCAGGCCTGAAATCATGCCCCCACTCCGATATACAATGCGCTTCATCAACGGCTACGAATGACACGGTATTGAGACGCAAAAAATCAATATTTTCCTGTTTGGTTAGTGATTCAGGGGCAACGTAAAGTAATTTGGTTTTTCCGGCAAGCACATCGTCTTTAACACGTAGTATATCAGCTTTGGTAAGCGATGAATTTAAAAAATGGGCGATGCTGTCTGAACCACCGAAGGCCCTTAACTGGTCAACCTGGTTTTTCATTAAAGCAATTAACGGCGAGATAACTATCGCAGTTCCCTCACTCATTAACGCAGGCAATTGGTAGCACATTGATTTGCCACCACCCGTGGGCATAATTACAAACGTATCGTTCCCGGCTAGTATGTTTGTTATAATCGCTTCCTGCTCTCCCTTAAAGTTGTCGAACCCAAAAAAGTTCTGGAGATTATCAAAAAGCGACTTCTTAGTTTCTATCATTGCAGATGTATTCTTTTGATTGTATTTAAAAGTTTAAAGTAACAAAAATTTCTCAATAAACGATGGATTTTATTAAAAATTTTATATAAAAATGATTATTCTGTGAAAAACAATTTGTTTATTTATCCCGTTTAACTTCTATAGCTTGCAGGGCTGCTTTATTTAGTTTTATTTAATTCATATATTACAAATTATTGTTCAATTTTGCCCTGCGTTTACCAAATTAAACTATGGTTAATTGGCTGTAAACAAAATCGAAAAAAATGGCTGCGATAGCTTCACTGGCAATGCCAAACAAACAACTTAAACAAAAATTGTTTAACAAACATGAATAAAAACTACTATGCCATCATTATGGCGGGCGGTATCGGAAGCCGTTTTTGGCCCATAAGCCGCACATCTCACCCTAAACAATTTATCGACATACTGGGAACCGGGAAAACTTTGATACAAAACACCTACGATCGTTTCCTGAAAATATGCCCCAAAGAGAACATTTACGTAGTTACCAACGAGATTTACACCGGCCTTGTAAAAAAGCAATTGCCGGATATGACCGACGACCAGATACTAACCGAACCGGTAATGCGTAACACGGCGCCTTGCGTGGCTTATGGTTCGTTCAAAATAGAAAGCCTTAACCCGGATGCTTGCATTGTAGTTGCCCCGTCCGACCATTTGATACTCGATGAAGCTGCATTTATCAGCACCATTGAAAAATCACTTGAAACGGCGTCCAAAAATAATTGCCTCGTAACCCTTGGTATCAAACCATCGAGGCCTGATACCGGTTATGGTTATATTCAATATACCGAACAAAGCCTCAACAATGACTTTTTTAAGGTAAAAACTTTTACAGAAAAGCCAACCCTGGAAATTGCAAAAACATTTTTGCAAAGCGGCGACTTTTTATGGAACGCCGGCATATTTGTATGGTCGGCTAAGGCGATAGTAAACGCCTTCAGTAATTATTTGCCTGATATGCATGAAATTTTTGCAGAAGCCAGGCCAGTTTACAACACCAGCGACGAAAAAGCGCACATCCACAACTCGTACCTGCAATGCACCAATATATCTATCGACTATGGTATAATGGAGAAGGCTGATAACGTTTACGTGCTGCCATCAGAATTTGGCTGGAGCGACTTAGGTACATGGGCCTCTATTTACGACCTTGCCGATAAGGATTATGTTGGTAACGCTGTTATTCCATCGGAAAAAGTAATTATGTACGATTCATCAAACTGCATGGTTAATGTACCCGGCGAAAAGCTGGTAATATTACAGGGCCTGCACGATTTTATTGTTGTTGAAGCCAACAACACCCTGCTGATATGCCCCCGCGACCAGGAGCAAAACGTTAAAAAAGTTGTTGCCGACGTTAAGCAGCAATTTGGGGCGAAGTATATTTAGGCGAGGCCCCCAGCCCCCTAAAGGGGGAGCAAAAAGCAAAAGGCCGGTTCGAAAAACCGGCCTTTCTTTTTACCCATTGCTATTCAAAGCCCCCTTTAGGGGGTTTGGGGGCCTAAACGTTGCCTTATCGCCTCATATAAAATTATCCCCGTTGCCACCGAAACGTTCAATGATTCGATTTCTCCATACATTGGTATTTTAGCCAAATGGTCGGCTATACGGATGATGTCGTTGCGCACACCGTCTTCTTCCGAGCCCATAACTATTGCTGTTGGAACGGTATAATCGGGTTTATAAATGTATTCCTGGGTTTTTTCGGTGCAGCAAACCAGCTGCAGGCCCGATTCCTGCAAAAACTTTACAGTTTGCATAAAGTTATCGTGGCGGCAAACCGGTATTTTATATAATGCGCCTGCTGAAGTTTTTATTGCGTCCGGGTTTATTTGTGCCGAACCTTTTGCGGGCACTACAATCGCATGTACTCCGCTGCATTCTGCTGTGCGCGCAATTGCGCCCATGTTGCGCACATCCGTAATCGAATCGAGCACCAATATCAGCGGCACCTCTCCTTTTTCGTAAACAGCCGGGATGATGTCTTCTATCTTTTGGTAGATGATAGGCGAGATAAACGCAATCACCCCCTGGTGATTTTTCATGGTAATGCGGTTGAGCTTTTCTACCGGTACCTGTTGCGCTGTGATATTATATTCGTGCAACAATGCCCGCAATTCGTTTAAAAGCTCGCCGCCAATGCCTCGCTGTATGTATAAAGATTCTATCTCTTTGCCTGATCGGATGGCTTCAATCACCGCCCTTGTTCCAAAAACTACCTGGTTACTCTCTCGGGGTTCTCTTGTATTGTATGACATTTAAAAATTAAAATAATATTGCAAAAATAGCCATATTTATTGATTTGAGCACTTATTGAACCAATAGACTATTTTGGTCTTTTTAGAATAGTTAACAATCCAAAACTTTATTAACATTCAGTTAAACAACTGTAAACCAATCACTATATAAAGTTACTAACATTTTGCAAACATCAGATGTTAGGCGTATGCATTGAATCAGAGCTTTCTTTGAACGATTTTTATTGCCAAAAATCGCCGGATGTTGAATAATCCTAAAACATTCCCGTCAACTTTTGTATATTTTTGTTGTCCCATGAATTTTGATAACGATAGCGCAGGCAACAAGCAGAACACAACCGACAGGAGAAGCAGGATCACTAACCCAACCCCATATAGCGGGCTTGGGAAACTTCCGCCCCAGGCAATCGACCTGGAAGAAGCAGTACTTGGCGCACTGATGCTCGAAAAAGATGCATTATCCTCAGTGATTGATATTTTAAAGGCGGACGTTTTTTATAAAGACAGTCACCAAAAAATATTTGCAGCAATACGGACGTTATTCGAAAAATCATCGCCTGTGGATATCTTAACGGTAACTGCGCAATTGCGCCAATTGGGCGAGCTGGAAATGATAGGCGGCGCCTATTACATCACGGAACTTACCAACCGCGTTGCTTCTGCAGCCAATATCGAATACCACTCCCGTATCATTATCCAGAAATTCATCCAGCGGGAATTGATAAGGATTTCGACGGAAGTTATTCAAAGCGCTTATGAAGACACTTCGGACGTGTTGGATTTGTTAGATAAAGCGGAGAAAAACCTTTTCGAAATCGCCCAAAACAACCTCCGCCGCGATTCGCGCAAAATGGATGATTTGATGCATGAAGCATTAAAAGAAATCGAAGCGTTAAAAGATAAAAAAGACGGCCTTACTGGTGTAGCTTCCGGCTTTACCGATCTGGATCGCATGACCTCGGGCTGGCAAAAATCCGACCTGGTCATCATAGCTGCCCGCCCCGCGATGGGTAAAACCGCGTTTGTATTGACCTGTGCACGAAACGCAGCTGTCGATTTTAATAAGCCGGTAGTTGTTTTCTCACTCGAAATGTCCTCGGTTCAGTTGGTTAACCGTCTAATATCCGGCGAAACTGAAATTGAGCAGGAGAAAATTCGTAAGGGCAATATGGAAGAGTGGGAATGGCAACAAATCCACTCCAAAATCGGCAGGCTGGAGGCAGCTCCGTTAATTATTGATGATACGCCTGCGTTAAATATCTTTGAATTCCGCGCCAAGTGCCGCCGTTTAAAATCGCAGCACGATATACAGCTAATCATTGTCGATTACTTGCAGCTGATGCACGGCAAGGCAGCTGATGCCAAAGGCGGCGGTAACCGTGAGCAGGAAATTGGTAGTATATCGCGTGCATTGAAATCTGTTGCTAAAGAATTAAATGTCCCAGTGCTGGCACTGTCGCAATTAAGCCGTGCAGTTGAAAGCCGTCCGGGCGGTTCAAAAAGGCCGATGCTATCGGATTTGCGTGAGTCGGGTTCAATTGAGCAGGATGCGGATATGGTACTGTTCCTGTATCGTCCTGAATACTACGGGTTGGAAGTAGATGAGGACAATATGCCTACAGCTGGCGTTGGTGAAGTAATTATCGCTAAGCACCGTAACGGCGAAACAGGCCGCGTAAGGCTGAAATTCGTAGGCAAGTTTGTGAAATTTACCGACTTAGACCAGGGCATGGACGGCTCATTCTCGCCGGCAAATGCTTTCTCGGGATTGGCCCCATCGCAGGATTTTGAAAAACAAAGCAACTTTATTATCCGCCCATCAAAAATGGACCAGATGGATGATGACGATGGACCTGTGCCGTTTTAGAAGCCACAGTTGTATTGCGGAGAAGTTTTGGGTAGCAATGCGGTTTTTAATAAAAGGCTCGAAAGATAAAAAGTACTGACACCAATTTGTCAGTGCTTTTCGCGTTTTTTAGGGTAGCAGATAATGTAAAAAGTGCATTATTGATACAGAAACAAGCATTTTAGCCTAGGGGCTTAACGTGTTCCTGTTCCACCCTGTTCCTTATGTTCCACTGTGAACAGGAACAAAAAATCAACCATAATACTGCCTATACCAGTAGCCCCAACACCACCCCAATAACAATTATCACCGGCGTTTTTATCCTGGTAAAATTTAAAGTCAAAAACGAGCATATCATTATTAAATAGGCCATCCAGTCGAGGCCAAATGGGCGTACGAGTAAAATTAGCGCCGTCGCCATAAAACCTACAGCCACCGCATTTATACCGCTAAGCGAATTTTTTATGCGTGTTATCTTTTTCAAGTCATTCCAGAACGGAACGATAAATAATATGAGGATCAATCCCGGCGCATTGATGCCGATGACTGCAACCACACTCCCAAATACCTGCCCAACAAGGCCTGCACCTTTATTGCCCATAGTAATAGCGCCCAAAAACGACGTGAATGAAAACGTCGGCCCTGGCAAAGCTTGCTGGAGCGCATAACCGGATAGAAATTCGGAATTGGTAAGGTAATGCTTAACACCAACAAATTCTGTAAACATCAGCGGCACCAGCACCTGCCCACCGCCAAAAATCAGGATACCATTGCGATAGAAGTTTTCGAATAGACGAATAGGTAGGCTGAATACCGAAGTTTGATTAATTACGGCACCAAGAGCTGCAAAAAACAGCAGGATACCGATAAAGTAAGTTACCTTATTGGGGTTTACGTTCGAAAACAGTTTCACCCGCAACTCGTTTTCCTGCGGCTGCGTTTCAAGCGCTGATGATATTATTCCACCTAACAAAACAAGTAATGGGAACGCGTAAGCGTTTTGTAAAATAAGCGTGGCTATCAATGACCCTATTGCCAGCAGGGTGCTCACTTTTGTTTTCAAAAACCTGTTGGCAAAAGTATAGGTGGCGTAAGCAACAATCCCAACCGCTATAGGCTGCACAAAACGTAGGATCTCGGTAAATTTTGATTTATCGGCGAACAATTTATAGCTGATAGCCGCAAGGCACATAATTGCGGCCGAAGGTAGAACCCAAATAAAAAAAGTAATAATAGCCAGGCGAAGCCCTCCTACCTTCCAGGCAATGCCAACCAGTGTTTGGGTTGATGAAGGGCCTGGCAGCAGTTGGGCCAGGGCATTCAGTTCCATCAATTCTTCTTCGGTAACATATCTCCTCTTTTCAACAAACTCGCGCAGCAAAACTGCTATATGCGCCTGTGGCCCGCCAAAAGCTGTGAACGTGTAGATAATAACATCCCGAAGAAAGATGAGGTGCCGTTTGCTCATTGGGGTTAGTTCATGGTTGAAGAGAGTTCATGGTTGATGGTTCATAGATCATAGCTGGAAGGAATTTAGTTCATGGTTGATGATTCATCGCCTGAAGGTAGATAGTTGTTTATTATTTAGCCCGAAGTTCGCGTTTAAATATCCCCAGTCTAAATGAACCTACCATGAACCATGAACCATTAGCTATGAACTCCTTAATATTCATCCACCAATTCATCATAAACGCCTTTCAATTCCGAAAATGCGTGATTATCGCGCTTATCACGGGCTACTGTCATGCCGGTTTCGTAGGTATTTATGGCATCCTGCTTACGTCCAAGGGCCTCATATAGTTTTCCCAAATGGTAATATGTACCCACGTAGTCCTGGTGGTTAGTTACCAGGTCCTCGTAGTATCCAAGCGCCTTATCTGTTTGATTGATACGAAGATACTCTGTTGCCAGCGCGTATTTAAGGAACGGGTCACCCGGCTCATTTTTAATAAATTCCAATAGCTTCTCTAATCTGCTTATCTGCATTTTAAACTCTCTCTTTTTTAACTAAATTTGCACAACCTATTTATAAATGAAAAACAATTTTCAGTCATTTATCTTTAGGTAATCAATCTATAAACAACAGTACGATGAAAATTCTGGTTTGCATAAGTAATGTGCCTGATACCACTACAAAAATAACTTTTACTGATAATAACACGCAATTTAATAACAACGGCGTGCAGTTTATACTAAATCCTTACGACGAAATTGCACTTGCCCGTGCAATCGAGCTTACTGATGGCGGCAACGGCACGGTAACCGTAATAAATGTTGGGGAAGCAAGTACCGAGCCTACCATACGGAAGGCCCTGGCTATCGGTGCTACAGATGCCGTACGGGTAAATGCCAAAGCGCACGACGCCTGGTATGTAGCAGCCCAGGTTGCAGCATACGTTAAAGCAAATCCTTTTGATTTAATATTAACCGGCCGCGAATCAATTGACTATAATGGTTCGAAAGTAGCAAGTATGCTGGGTGAGCTTTTAGACTTGCCATCAGTATCCATCATCAAAAAACTGGACATCGACGGCGATAATGTAACCGTTGAACGCGAAATTGAAGGCGGTAAGGAAGTGCTGACCACCCCCCTGCCTATTGTTGCCGGTGCTGCAGAAGGTGTGGCTGAACCGAAAATACCAAACATGCGCGGCATCATGTCCGCGCGTACCAAGCCGCTAACTGTTATTGAACCGGTCGGGGTTAAAACATTATCTGAAATCATCAGTTATGAAACACCTGCGCCGCGTGGCCAGGTTAAACTGGTTGCTGCCGATGATACCGCGAAGCTGGTTGATTTACTACACGACGAGGCCCGGGTAATCTAACAATAAGCCTTAACCAAATTATTTATCTAAAGATTTATTATGCCAGTTTTAGTATATACCGAAAACGCAGACGGAAAATTTAAAAAATCAACGTTCGAAGCTGTTTCATATGCACGCGCCATTGCCGATCAGAATAATACCAATTTAGTGGCTATATCTATAGGCGACGTAAGCAGCGACCAGTTAATCGCGCTTGGTAAATATGGCGCCGAAAAGGTGCTGAATGTTTCGAACGCTAAATTGAAAAACTTCATTAACCAGGCTTATGCCTCTGTTATAGCCGACGCGGCTAAAAAGGAAGGCGCTGATATAGTAGTATTGTCAAACTCATTTTCGGGCCGTGGCCTTGCACCGCGCATTGGCGTTAAATTACAGGCAGGTGTTGCCGATGGCGCAGTAGCGTTACCGGAACAAACCGGTAAATTTACCGTTAAAAAAACGGCATTTTCGGGTAAGGCATTTGCAGTGGTTGAATTAACATCAATCAACAAAGTAATATCTCTAACGCCAAACTCTTATAAAGTTGTTGAAAATGGTGGCGCAGCAACAGTTGAGGATTATGCCGCTGAAGGGAACGCATCGGATTTCAAAGCAATGATCAAAGAGATTGTGCGCTCAACCGACAAAGTGTCCCTGCCCGATGCTGATATTGTTGTATCGGCAGGCCGCGGGTTAAAAGGGCCTGAAAACTGGGGCATGGTTGAAGAACTTGCAGGTTTACTGGGTGCTGCGCTGGCATGCTCAAAACCAGTGTCAGACGCTGGATGGCGCCCGCATAGCGAACATGTTGGCCAAACAGGTATTGCTGTCAGTCCAAATTTGTATATTGCAATAGGAATTTCGGGCGCGATACAGCACCTGGCTGGTGTAAGCTCGTCGAAAGTTATTGTTGTAATAAACAAAGACCCTGAGGCGCCGTTTTTTAAAGTGGCAGACTACGGTATTGTTGGCGATGCCTTTGAAGTAGTACCAAAATTGATTGCAGCTGTAAAAGAATACAAAGCTTCGGCATAAAGATGTGTTGTGATGGGTAATGATATGAAAAAAATAAAACTGGATATTGTTGGCTTATCGTACAGCCAAACGCAGTCTGGTGCCTATGCTTTGGTTTTAGGCGAAGTAAGTGGCCGCAGGCGACTGCCAATTATAATCGGCAGCTTCGAGGCGCAGGCCATAGCTATCGAGATTGAAAAGATGACGCCCAGCCGGCCCTTGACTCACGACTTATTTAAAAGCCTGGGCGAGGCCTACAATATTAAAATACAGGAGATTGTGATTTACAATCTTGTCGATGGCATTTTTTACTCTAAACTAATTTGCACCGACGGCAAAAAATCAGTTGAAATTGATGCACGCACCAGCGACGCTATTGCGGTAGCCGTACGTTTCGACTGTCCTATTTATACCTTCGAATTTATTCTTTCAACCGCGGGTATAGTAATAGAAGGTAACGATTTTGTTTACCTAGAGAACATCAATGAAACAAAAGAAGAAAAGACTGCGGCAACAACATCCTCTGCAGGTGGCTTCGCAGCATTGAGCACCGATGAGTTGCGGACAAAGCTACAGGAGGCTCTTGCTGAAGAATCGTACGAGAAAGCCGCCAAAATACGCGATGAACTTAACCGCAGGAAAGCATCTTAATACCATCACATCCCTCTTCCTAAAATTTTAACAAACTCTGCTATTGAAGCTTCGTGATTTTGCAATTATTTCACTACTTTCCGGCTTTAATTACCGAATTGTACATTTATTGTTTTAAACCAGCGCTCTATGAATATTAAGTTTCGCTTAATACTAATGAATTTTATGCAATTTTTCGTGTGGGGGGCCTGGTTGCTAACTATCGGAGCTTATTGGTTTCAAAATAAGCATTGGTCGGGGGCGCAGTTTGGAGCGATATTTTCTACTATGGGTATCTCGGCCATCTTCATGCCCGCCCTTACCGGTATTATTGCAGACCGGTATATAAATGCTGAAAAACTTTATGGGGTAATGCATATTTTAGGTTCTTTAACCTTATTTAGCCTGCCACTCGTGACTAACCCAACAACATTTTTTTGGGTCATTTTATTAAATATGGTGTTTTACATGCCGACCTTATCATTGTCAATAACAGTGGCTTATTCCGCTTTAAAAAGGGCCAATATAGACGTAGTTAAAGAGTACCCCCCTATTCGTATTTATGGAACTATAGGCTTTATAGCAGCATTATGGACAGTTAGTATTACTCACAGCGAAACAACCTCAAACCAGTTTTATATTGCCTCTGCGGTTGCCCTTACCCTGGGTATTTTTGCATTCACGTTGCCTAAATGCCCTCCACTTTTCAAAAAGACCGGCGACAAATCATTTGTTAATATGCTGGGTTTAAATGCATTCTCGCTGTTTAAAACTCCCCGTTTTGCTATTTTCTTTGCCTTCTCCCTTTTGTTGGGTGCGGCTTTGCAGTTAACGAACGCTTACGGCGATACATTTCTTCACGATTTCAATAACATTCCTGCTTATAAGGACTCGCTTGCTATGAAATACCCTGCTATTATCATGTCAATATCGCAGGTATCAGAAACGCTTTTCATATTGGCAATACCTTTTGTCCTCCGGAAATTCGGAATCAAGTATGTAATGCTGATAAGTATGCTTGCATGGGTATTAAGATTTGGGCTCTTCGCTTTTGGCGACCCGGCCGGTGGACTATGGATGATAATTTTATCATGTATTGTGTATGGTATGGCCTTCGACTTCTTTAATATATCGGGTTCATTGTTTGTAGAAACTCAAATCGGACCTGAAATAAGGGCCAGTGCGCAAGGTTTGTTTATGATGATGGTGAACGGATTTGGTGCCTTCTTTGGAAGCATACTCAGCGGTTTTCTTATCGACAAGTTTTTTACATTGGCAGATCATAGCAAAAACTGGCACGGCATATGGCTCAGTTTTGCGGGATACGCTTTAGTAATTGCGATTATTTTTCCGTTTGTGTTCCGGTACAAACACACGCCAGAACTCGAGCGCGCCATAGAAAATGCTTAAAAAACCTTTTGCTGTACTGGTTGGTATTCGCTACTTTTAAGACGCTATTGAAATCCATTTAAAAGAATGAAAAAACACTACCGCCAGGAAAACGACTGCCTTAACTGCGGTACCATTTTAGAGGGGAAATATTGCCATAATTGTGGCCAGGAGAACCTAGAACTAAAGGAAAGCTTTGGCCACATGATGAACCATGCCATCAGCGATTATTTCCACTTCGACCACCAGTTTTTTCATACGTTAAAGCCCCTGCTGTTTAAACCGGGGTTCCTCACAAATGAATACATGAATGGCCGGCGCTCCCAATATTTGCACCCGGTTAAAATGTACATATTCATCAGCATCGTTTATTTTTTGCTGCTGTTTAATACCGGGCGCGAAAGCGATTTTGTGAAACTAAACGAAAATGGTAAAACACCGGCGGCAACGTCAAAGCATATTGATTCACTAAAACAATCACTTGCCAAAGACCATAATTTAAGCGCTGCTCAAAAAACAAAAATAGTTAACGACGAAATTAAACACCAGGCCGACTTGAAAGCACGCGCCGATGCTGATACGGTGAGCAAAAACTTTAAATCGGGCCTGCTTATCATTACCGCTGATACCAGCTATAAACAATATATTACCAAGCAACAAAAGCTGCCAGAAAGCAATCAGGATGGTTGGTTTGCAAAACTTTATAACAAAAAGGCGTTCGATTATAAGTCAAAGTATGGAACACGTTCAAAGGAAGTATTTTACGAAGAGGTAAGGCATAATATCCCAAAAATGATGTTCCTGATGCTGCCTTTGTTTGCGCTGATATTAAGATTTACCTTTTGGCGCAATAAAAAGTTTTATGTGGAACATTTAATATTTGCGTTTCACCTGCACTGTTTCATTTTTATCTTCCTGGCAATACTGATGCTGCTGCTTAAACTCACACCTGAAAATGAAACATGGGTTGGTTTAGTCAACTTTATTGCGGGTATTTATATGCTGTGGTATGTGTACAAGGCGCTAAAGGTTGTATACCAGCGTAGTACATTCCGAACCATAACCAAATTTATAGGTATCTATGTAAGCTACATGGTGGTATTCGTATTTTGCTTTTGCCTGGTTCTTATTATTTCGGCGTTGTTGCTTTAATTACCGAATGCGTCCAGCGCGATCGTTGGCTTGCCATTATTGTCAAATGCACCAAGACCATATCCCTGCCAGTTATAGGCTTCTGGTTCCCAATAAAAAACACCAAGTCCGTTGCTGCCAGATACATCGTTTACTTTGGTAATAATATCTGTTAGAAAACTACGGCTCGCATCGGGCGATGATGTCGGCATTCCAACCTCAACAACCATACAAGGTGTTGAATAACGGCTAACCATATCGTTTATATTAGCAAGGCATTTGTTGTCGTAGTCTGCCCAGTTATCAACCGAAGGATAAAGCGACATCCCTATAATATCCCATTGTGCCCCGTTTGCTTTCAAGCCATCAAACATCCAGCGGAAAAGACCATTATCATAACCGTTCGAAATATGCACGATTACTTTAGTAGTGCTGCTGACTGATTTTACAGCAGAATATCCAGCCTTTATCAGCGCAGCGAAGTTTACCATGCTCTTTGAAGCATGTCCATCTTCCCACAGCATGCCATCATTAGTTTCGTTACCAACCTGTACCCAATCAGGTGTTATACCGTTGGTTTTTAAGACTTTCATGACGTCCACGGTATAATCATGCAGCGTGGTTGTCAAAGCAACAAAATCGAGCGTTGCCCATGCAGCCGGCTTTGGCTGTTTCCCGGGATCGGCCCAGCTGTCACTGTAATGAAAGTCAATCATAATTTTCATACCGGCAGCCTTTGCACGTAATGCTTTCGCAACCAAATCGGCAGTATTGCACCAACCATCGGCGGGATTAACCCATGCCCGCAGCCTTATGGAATTAAAGCCAAGGCTTTTCATTAAACCGAACAAGTCCTGCTGGCTACCACTTTTATCATAAAACTTAACGCCCGTAGATTCCATCTGCGTTACCCAGCTGATATCAGCGCCTTTTGCAAAAGATGCCGACACTACAGGCGGTTTAAACGTTTCGGGTGGGGTTGGCGGCGGATTACCTCCTTTACTTGAGCAGGATATGAACAGTAATAACAGACCACAGTAAACACACAATATCTTTTTCATGCCGTTGTTTTTTCTGATTATAAATTGGTATAACAAATATATAATCCCGGCATTAAAAATAAAATGTTTATTTAACATTTATTATTCAGTTTTACAACGAGTTGATTGTTACCGGCAGAACAACGTATAAGATAGCCGGTACTTAGACGGATAGTCTCGAGTCGAAAGTCTCAAGTTCTAAGTCAGAAAAGACAAGACTTCCGACTAAAGACTCTTGACTTAACATTAGTTACTTTAGTTTATTTAACAATTGTAAAAAATAAACTCATTGATAATCAGTATGTTTCATAGCGTTCCGGGTGTTCCGCTGGTAAAAATGGAACGCTTTGCCGGCATGCGAATGATTTTAAAGAATGAAAAAAGATGTGTAAAAAGCCGCGGATATTTGGCTTTTTACACATCTTTAACCACATTTCTAATGTGTTCTATAATCTTCCTGTCCTCGACGGCACTGTATTTGAGATAAAATTAAAGCTTTGTGTTTGGTCGCCAATTTGAATTTTAAACTCGCCTGCTTCAGTAACCGTTTTGCTAATGTCGTTTACAAAAGCTAAATCTTTAGCTGTAATTTTAAAGGTGACGGTTTTGCTCTCACCTGGTTTAAGATTGATCTTATCATAGGCCCTTAAACGTTTGGTGTCGGGCGCTATGCTCGCGTACATCTGGCTGGTGTACAGTAACACCGACTCTTTACCCTCAACGGTTCCGGTATTCTTAACATCAACGGTAACCGTTAAAGTTTCATTTTCCTTTAAGTTAGGCTTGCTCAAATGCAGATTGCTATAGCCAAAACTAGTATAGCTTAAGCCAAAACCAAACTCATACAGCGGGTTATAACTGTGACTGTCATCAGAGTTGCCATTCTCCAGATTTTTGCGGTAATAGTTGTTTAACGAGTTTGGATATTTTGGATAAGTAACCGGCAGCCTGCCCGACGGGTTGGCATCACCAAATAAAATGCTCGCCAGCGCGTCTCCCCCTTCGTTACCTGCCAGGTAAGTCATTACCGTTGCGGCAGACTGGCTCTCAGCCTGCGTAACAATACGTGGCCTTCCCTCAGCTAGAACAAGGATAACCGGCTTACCTGTTTTTGCCAATTCCATAGCCAACTGGGTTTGTGCCCATGGCAGGTTAAGATCATCAATATTGCCCACGTTTTCGGTATAGGATAATTCGCCTAAACAAAGTACAATCACGTCAGCATTTTTTGCCGCCTTTACGGCATCGTTTACATTTTTAAGGCTATCAAAGGTTGCACCCGGCTCGTAACTTACGTTACCCTTGCCAATTTTCTGTTGAATCGCTTCTAAAATGGTGTTTTTGTCGGCAGCGAATTTATCCGCCTGGTCGCCTTGCCAGTTATAACTCCAGCCACCATCCAGCGAGCGCATGGTATTAGCGGTTGGGCCGGTTACCAGCACTTTGATATTCTTTTTAAGCGGCAGTATATTATTGTTATTTTTTAGCAACGTGATAGCTTCCGTAGCAGCCTGCACGCTCACCTGCCTGAACTCATCCGATCCGAATTTTGGATAATCATTAGGGTTGCCAACAGGCCTTTCAAATAAGCCTAATTGATATTTCACTTTAAGGATGCGGTGAACAGCCTCGTTTACGCGTGCCATCGATACCTTGCCTTCGCGTACCAGTTCAATTAAATAGTTATAAAAGCTATACTCATAAGGCACCATGCTCATATCTATACCAGCATTTACGGCTATCATTACTGCCTCTTTTTGTGTAGCTGCAATGTGGTGACGGTCGTGCAGGTATTCGATATCGCGCCAGTCGCTTACAGCTATACCATCAAAATGCAGTTCGCCACGCAGCACATCGGTTAGCATATATTTGCTACCGTGGATGGGAACGCCGTTTATCTCGCCAGAGTTGATCATAATCGTCCTTGCTCCTGCCTTAACCGCTTCGATAAAAGGTGGTAAAAAGTATTCACGCATGTAACGATCAGGTATCCAGGCTGGCGTGCGATCTTTGCCACTTACCGGGTAGCCGTAACCCAGGTAGTGTTTCATACACGCTGCAACGTGATATTTATCGCCAACGTCATTGCCCTGGTAGCCTTTAATAATTGACGTGCCCATGGTTTTTATTAAATATGGGTCCTCCCCAAAAGTTTCATAAATACGCGGCCAAAGCGGCGATTTCCCCAAATCAAGCACAGGTGAGTAGTTCCACGGGATATAACTGGCCCGCGTTTCGTATGCTGTTATCTCGCCGGCTTTGTAGGCAATGTCCCTGTTAAAAGTGGCTGCTATTGCTATTTCATGCGGAAAAAGCGTGCTGCCGGCTGTGTATGTAACACCATGTATCGCGTCGATACCGTATATAACCGGGATTTTCAACCGGTCCTTCGCAGCTTCAGCTTGTATAGCCGAAACAACTTCGTACCAATGCTCGCGGGTATAAGCCTGGCCACTCACGTTTAATATCGAGCCAACATGATATTTTAAAATGGCTTCCTTTATTTTCGCAGCATCAATTTGATGTGCGCCATTGGTGGTGGTTGACACTACGTCCGATGTCACCTCCGTCATCTGCCCCACTTTTTCCTCGAGCGTCATTTTGGCGATCAAATCATCAACTTTTTTGTCGATATCGCTCCCTTGTGACCCGCCCTTTTTGGGCTGGGCAGCCAGCAACAGCACGTTAAAACATACCGCGCTTAAAATAAAAACTATCCTTTTCATGATTATATTGGTTTGGTTGATTGGTTTTATTTTGATTTTCTAAATTCAGTCTGCAATGCCTCTATCGCATTTGCCAAATAAGCAAACGGTGCGTTCCAGTTTATTGCTATTTCATTTGCGGCATAAGCGCGGTCGTCATCTATGTACGCCTCATCAGGGTTAGTCGACGGTACTTTTATCCCATCCTGCATGCCAGGGTTAGCGCCGCCTGCCAATAAACCTGGTATCGGTTCAACAATACCATCGGCTACTGACGGCCGGTGATGCGGGTGCATAGGCGTTTTACTGCCGTAACCTGTTATATAGGAGTAACCCGCGCCGTTTCTACCTAAAATGTAATCCAGGTTGGCAAGGGCATACTCCAGGTATTTTTTGTTGGGCGATAAGCGGTAAGCCTGTATCAGCAAAATTCCCTCATTTGCCGCTTCCGAGTTGCTACCCCAACCAAAATGCCTGGCAAATTTGTTCATCACGGTTTGATAGGCCGTTTCATCTGCACCGGCTATCATATTATCGGCTGCAGCCAGTAATCGTTTTTTAATTTCTGATAGTTCCTTTGGGCCATTTGGACCGAACGCTTTGTTGTTTTTTAGGAGCGTATAGTAACCCAGAAGCTTTACCTGGCTCCAGGTGGGCACCGGCATCGTAGTATCGGGCAGTAAATTTATGTCTTTTAAAAAGCCAGGCTTCTGAGTCGCAACCGTGAGTTCGGATGCTGCCCAAATAAATTCGTCCTTGAAATTTCGGTCACCATAGGCGCCGGTACTCACTTTGGGCTCAAACTGTTTGTTCATGGCATCTTGATTATAAACCACGTTAGGGTTTTTCATCGCCCAATCCCATGCTTTGCTTGCCTGTATTAAACACGAATCGGCCAAACCCGGCAACTGTGTTTTAAACTTGGTGAAGACCCTGCTGGCCTGCGCCATTACAGCTGCAAAACCGAGCGTTGCAGCCGTTCCTTTTTGTACCACATACCGTGGCTCCAGACTTTTGTCCGGCATTTCCATTTTATCAAATGCCACATTGGTTAGTTTGTGATACACCCCGCCGTCGGCCGGATCCTGCATGGTGAGCATCCAGCGCAGGTTCCACAATATTTCATTCAGTACATCCGGCAAACCATTACCGCTTTCGGGAATGTTCAACTTCACAGTTTTCATGTAAGCGGGAAAATCCTCGTATAACGACAATAATGTGCTTGTTGTAATCCCGCTGTTCACTATGTATTTGTTGTAATCGCCTGCATCGTACCAACCCCGGGGCGATGAAATTATTGCGCCTGCCGGACGGCCATCGCTCGCTGCCGATACGTGGATTAACACGCTTGTATCCGGGTGCCCCTCTGCCCTGCTCCATTTGCCCGCATACTTTTCTTTTAGGGCGGTGGACGCACGCATAAAATAGTAAGCTTTTATTGAGGCCGCCGCCACGTTGTGATGCACCGACGGTTTAATTTCAAACGGAAACGAATAGCCTGAGCCAGGCACATAAAGCAGATATTTACCTGCGGTTTTAAATTCGGAAAAGTCGGCGATTCCGGTATAAGCTCCTCCAAATGTCGGCTTAATTGATCTTTTCAATTTGCCGGCATATACATTCTTTTTAGCCGTCGTCTGAATATAAAAATCATCGCCTTTACTGTTTAATACAATCCCGATTTTGGGCCCGGCCGGATAAAAACCAGTTTGATTTAACCGGACGTTAACGCCTTCGCTGGCAGTTTTTTGCTGCGATAAAACAGGCTGAACACTAAAAATTAAAGCTGCCGCAAGCAGGCAACAGCAGGACTTTCGATACCCTCGCAAATATTTATTACACATAAATGATAACACTTATTTAATATCGCCTATAAATGGTTTATAAAGATATGTGTAACTTGTACAATAAGTATAATACTAAATTGGCAATAATCGGCGAAAAACATAATACTAAACAAGCATTTAAGTAATCAGAGCACGATCGATAGTTTGAGATTAAGCAAAAAAGGCCCGCTTTTTCAAGCGGGCCTTACATCAAATATTTTTGACTATTATATTTTAAGCAATGGTATTGCTAAACTTAAATTAAACAAACTAACCTTGGTTTGTGAGCTGCCATAAGTCTGTTTACTAAGTCCTGCTTCGTAACGTAAGTCGACCGATATGTTTTTAATATCGATTCCCGCACCAAATACCCACGCGTAATTTTGATCTTTATAATCGAGCGAGGTTGCGTTGCCTATAGCTGTACCGAAGCTTTGGCTTTTGTTGATAGCAAATGATACCAGCGGGCCGGTATAAAAACGCCCGCCAAAACCAAAAGCACCAATTTTGCCCCCAAATAAAAGCGGTACGTCAATGCTGGTAAATTTTGCTTTTACTTCGGTGCCATTGTCTGTAATTTGTACATTTTTGCCGGTTACATAAAGTTCGGGCTGGAAATTAAAGCCCAGGGCCCCAACCCTCGCCCATAATCCGCCCAAATATCCAGCACGGTTACCTGTGCTGAATGTTGAACCTGCTGATGATGATAAGCTTGCAAAATTCACACCGCCCTTAATACCTAACTGGAACGATGGTATAACCTGCGCCGAGGCAAAAGTAAACGCAGCTGTAATTGTTATTAAAGTAAGAATTAGTTTTTTCATAGTGATTAATAAGGAGTTTATAAAGAAAATGATTGATTTTAAATAGTGCAGGAATGGCCTTAAATTAGCAATATCCGGTATACATTAATCAGTTTAATGTATACCGGATATTTTGGTAGAATCTGCGATAAATGTAGAACAATTTTTATTAATCCAAAAAGAATTATAAAAATTTAGAAGCTAAGTTTCCCCTGGTAGTAATCTAATATTTTAGTGCGTATTAAATAGTCGTACCGGGCGTTAATTAGGTTCACATTAGCTGCGTCAAGGTTGTTTTTAGCGATAATGAATATGTCGGATGTGATAACACCAGCGTCAAATTTTGTTTTCTGGGCATCGTAAAGCGACTGGTAAGTCACAACCTGATCATTGAGAATCTGCAAGCGGTCGTATGCGTTGTTCATGTTTGCATGGGCCTGCTCTATCTGTTGCTTTAGCTGAATTTGCGTTGAGCTGTTGTTATTCTGTGCATCAAGCAAATCAAGTTTAGCGCGCCTTACATTATTCCTGCTTTGAAAATAATTCAAGAAAGGTACCTGCAAATTAAGACTTGGGCCGTATAGCCTGTTGTCTTTAAACTGCGAACTAAAGCTTGCCGGCGGTTCGTTGCCGTTAGGTAAGTTTGAGTATTGGGTAGAGGTTCCGTAACCTAATGATAATGTTGGGTAATACTTCCCTTTGGCAGCCGAAACTTCTTTTTCAGCCGATTTTACCCTAAGGTCTGACGCTTTAACCAATGCTAAGCTGCTTAGCGCGGCCGAATATATTTCATCAGGGTTTGATGGGTAAAGTCCGGGCGAATTATTAGCCTGCAAACGTTCCAATCTTATGTCCTTTTTATAAGCTACGTTCATAGCTTCCAGCAAGTTAATTTTGGCTGTTAACACCGCTGTTTGCGCGTTGTAAATGTTTATCTGGTCGGTACTGTGTACCCCTTTAATATTATAGTATTCGGCTGGCGCAATACTACCGGCATCATTTAAATTTTTTTCACGGTCAAGGTTTACTTTCGAAGCATCAAATTGTAACCTGGCCTGGCTTAATTGATCTTCGCTGTTGAGTACTATAAAGTAAAATGAAATTATAGTCAACGTGGTTTCGTTCTTAACCTCCTGGAAATCCATTTTTCCAGCCTGGTAGGCCAATGAATTTTGCCTGATGGAATTTATCGCGCTTAGGCCGTTAGATAAAAGAATATTACTGTTAAGAGAAAACTGTGCAAATTTACTTTGTGATGCACTAACTGTCACACCTGAAGTGTTGGTACCCCGCCCGTAAGTAATATTATACCCCGCCTGTCCATTTAAATTTGGCAACAAGTATTCTCGCGCCTGATCCCAGGAAATCTTGTCGCGCAGCATTTGGGTTTCACTTTTCTTTACACTAAGGTTATTGATAATGGCAATATTAACACATTGCTGCAACGTTAAAACACTATCCAACTGCGTTTGCTGCTGGGCATTGACAGATATTGCTGCTGATAAGATTAAAAGGACTAAAGATATTTTTTTGAAAAACATGATTATGATGATATTTACTGCCGGTATTTTAGAATTTATGTGACGATTCTACTCTGCCGTCTAAAAGGTTAATTATTCTTGAGCCGTATTCGGCGTTTTTTTCTGAGTGTGTTACTTGTATAATAGTTACTCCGTCTTCCTTATTCAGCTTGCGGAATAATTCCATAATTTCCTCACCTTGTTTGGAGTTCAGGTTACCGGTAGGCTCATCGGCTAATAATAGTTTTGGCCTTGCAATAAGCGCGCGGGCTATACCCACCAACTGCTGCTGACCACCTGATAACTGCGCGGGGAAGAGGTCTTTTTTACCTACAATCTGGAAACGGTCGAGCATATCGGCAACCATAGCTTTGCGCTCAGTGCCCTTAAAGTCCTGGTAAATTAACGGAGTCTCGATGTTTTCATAAACGGTAAGTTCGTCTATCAAATGGTAAGCCTGGAATACAAAGCCGATATATTGTTTATAAAGGGCCGACCGTTGCTTGTCTTTCAATTGATGAACGGCATTGCCCACGAAATAGTGAAATCCTTCAGATGGTTCATCAAGCATGCCGATAACATTCAGCAATGTTGATTTGCCCGAGCCCGACGGGCCCATGATAGAAATAAATTCGCCTTCTTCAACCTCAAGGTTAATGTCGTTTAATACAATATTCTTGTTGCCGCCGGCTTGGTAGTACTTTGAAATATGCTGAAGTGATAACATGTGTTTTTAATTAATGAATTAGTTATTTGGTAAATTATCGAGTTGCTAATTTATAATAACTATTTGAAATTAATTATAGCTATCCCGTAATTCGGGCACATAGGCATCAATAACATACCAAACTTTTAATATATTAAATATCAAGTTGTTATGTATTAAACTTTAGGTAAAAACTGTTCGCTTATGTAACATGGGGCGTACGGTTATGATACACGTTGAAGATCGGAGAATTGTGAACTGTTACGAATAAACCAACTGGCGTCAGTAATAAAAGTTGCGTTGCCTTCATCTTCCTTAAGCCTGGCGAGAGGGTTGTTACTTGGTTTAAAGCTAACCCAATAGCCGCTCATACCGCTGCTCCATCAGCTTTTTCCCGAATGCAATTGATTCCACGTCATTAGTTAAAACAAACCCCATTTTTTTATACATGGCGGCTGCGGTTGTTTGCTCTTCTGTAGTCCATAGGAAACATGTTTTATATCCTTTTTCCTTTAAAAAATCAGTAAACAATATGATTAGCTTTTTGCCGAGCCCTATACCTCGATATTCGGGTTCCAAAATAAAAAAACGCAACTGCGCCGCATTATTTTCACGATGCATTAAAAGCAGAAAACCAACTATCCTGCCGTGGTGCTCTGCAATCCATACCCTATCCATATCCGGATCGTAATGTTTATGAAATTCATACAGACCGGCCGCAACATAAGCCTCAAAGCTGGTTGAAAAATTGTACTCTTTACAGTATAACGCTCCGTGCATCCAAGTTACATAGCCAATATCGCCGGGCCGAAGGAAAGTACGGATAGTAATGTCATTTAGATCAATCTTGTGATTCATGTTATTTGTGGGGTCTATTATCAAAAATATTCCTGATGGCCTCCATATGGCCGGTTAAATTCATAATATCTGCTTCGGTAAATTTTGACAGGATATCTTTTACCTGGGCTTGTGAAGCATTATTTAATCCCAAAAAATCATCGCTACCTTTCGACGACAGCTGCAATTTAAATACCCTTCCATCGCGCTCAGACTGCTTTTTTAGGATGAGCCGCTTTTTTTCAAGGTTTTGAAGCAGCCTGCTTAGATAACCTTTGTCGAGATTTAGCAAGTCAATCAGGTCACTGGCAGTCATTCCATCGGGATGATGGTGCAGTTCGAACATAATACGCACTTCAGTTAGTGAAAACTCGCTGTCGAGATATTGATCCAGCAAGCCAATTATCGAGGTATAAAAGCGGTTGAACGCCCTGATGCGGGCTACATATTCGTCTATCATTATACAAACGTACAAATATAGTTGACAAAAGCAACTACATTTGTACGTTTGATTTCAGCTACTTAAAAAAGTAACTTACATGCAAAACGGCCGCAAACTTTGTCCCCGGTGTAAATGCAATGCCATCAACCGGGTTAGTTTCATGTTGCAAGCGGGTTATCGTGTCAAACTGCGTTTCCTTCCACTGCACGTTAAACACATTGTTAATGGTTACGCCAATTTCATATTTTGGCTGAGCATAGTTTAACACTAAATCGTTTACAAAATAACCTTGCGCGGTCAGGCTGTAATTTTCATTTGCAGGCCTGTCAGACAAATATCTATAACGTAAACTGCCATTAATGCCGCTCTTGTGGGTGTAAGTTACGCCGCCTGTGCTGCTCAACACAGGCGCGAGTGGGATATAATTTTTCCCGATTGGGTCGTCAACTGAGCGCCCGTGAGCATAGTTTAAATCCACATCAAAAAACAACGATTTGATGGGTTGGTACCTTGTAGAGAAATCGAAGCCCAAACGCCGGGTGCGGCCGCTAAAATCCACCGTGCCGCCGTCGCCGCCGTAAACATATTCCTTTTGCAGGTATATGTACCAAACAGCGGCGTTTATCAGTAAGTTGGCTGCGGGTTTAAACACTACCCCTAAATCTGTACCGAAGGCTGCCGGCAGTGTTTGCAGGCCGTTTACCGCTACCACTGCCCGGGCATCGTTGGAGTGGAAACCTTTGCCCATCGAAAGGTAAAGTTCAGTTTTATCACCGACCTGGTAGTAAAAATTTAGCTTCGGGCTAACTATGTTGTTGTTTGCCTTATAAATTCCGACACCAGGTAAGGTAGTATCACCGGCAAATTTATTGTTGTAGCGATACAAAAACTGGTCGAACCGCAGGCCTGCATTGATACTAAATTTCTCGTTAAACCTGAATGTTTCGCTTATGTAAGCTCCCGCGTTCAATTCATTAATATCACCCAGTTTAATGCGGTTAAGCAAGGTGTACCTGTCCTTTGTATGCGATAGTTCCGAACTGTCGGTGACATCATAACGTACATTAAGGCCTATATCCGTGGTTACCTTTGTATTGCCCCAGTATCCTTCGTGAATATAGCTGCCATTGTATCCATATAAATTACGGGCCTCTTTTTGCCTTATTTCATCGCCGTTAACAGTGTCTACTAAAAAGAAGGTAAAGTTGGTGTGCAAATCAAACTTATAACGTGTATAATAAACCTGGTTTTTAATAATGGAATTATTCGGCAGGGTTGTCAGCAACTGCGCGATTACATTCGTACGCGATGTAACACCACCCTCCCGGGGGTCGAGCGCCCCATAAAATCCAACTACATGCTGGTCAATGGCCTGGTCCGGTATCTGGCCAGAGGCAAACCAAGTGGTGTATAATGTTGATGCACTCAGTGTAAGTGTGTTATGTTCTGATAATTTATCCTTATATTTTGTAAAAAAGTTAAATCGTTTAAAATGCTGCGGATTATCAAAATAGCTGTCGCTGTACCTGAATTCAGACGCCGCATACCACGATTGCCCCTTCGCTTTTGCCCCGTCATACAACAAATTAATCATGGCCAGCGCCCTGAAAGTATTAAACTGCCCGCCTTCCAGTTTTATGGTATTGCCGCTGATAGCATCTGCCGTATGGAAATCAACAAAACCGGATGTTACCAAATCACCTTTTTTAGCATCATAAGGGCCTTTTTTAAATTCGGTGCTTTCGATAGTTTCGGGGATAATAAAGTGACTGTCGGCATAACCCTGTCCGTGCGCGTGCGATACCATGCTAACCGGGATACCATCAACATGCAATGAAATATCGGTACCGTGGTCTGCATCAAAACCGCGCAAAAATATCTGCTCGGCCTTACCCCCGCCCTGGTGCTGGCCTATAAACAGACCTGGTACAATCCTCAGCACTTCCTCCGAGTTTGATATTCCCCGCATCCTGATGTCGGTTTCGCTGATGGCTTTATACGGATTGCCGGCATCGGCCCTTACCACAACATCTGCCAGTTGGGTTTGGTGCTCGCTAAGGCTTACGGTTTGGCCATCTTTAAAATCTGCTATATTAAAAACCCGTTTTTCGTAACCTACAGCGGTTATAGTTATGGTTGTTGTGTTTGATATATCTTTAAAGGTAAACCGGCCTATCTCGTCGGTAAGAGTGGCCCTGTTTGCTGGTATTAAAATTACAGTGGCACCGTTAACAGGCGTATTGGTTGCACTGTCGATTACCCGCCCGCTGATGCCTTTCTGCTGGGCATACAGCATGGCGGTTAAAAACAGCAATGCAAAAAGCATCACCAGTTTTTTTGAGGTTTTATATAAAAGTAGTTTCATTTTTAAATTGCTAATAAGGAGTATACAAAAGGTCCATAGCGGGCAATAGTCAGCCTGCTTTACAATGGAGTTAAAGCGAAGTACAGGACCAAATAGCCTGGCTGATTAGCGTGCGTACACACAAATAACTTATGTAATCATCAATAATAAAACAGACCTGTGTTTAGCAATAATTACTGCTAAAAAAGGAATAATGAATGCATAAAAATATTATCGCACACTAACCAGCGAAGCGTATTTGCTTAAATCAAAATAATGGAATGATAAAAGTAAAATGGTAGGTTAAGCGCGTGGCGGTGGATAGTCAACATCCTTAAATAACTGAGGATGAGCAAGACAGTAGAATGGCGGGTACGCCTGCTTTATAGTGTAGCTTTTGTTAACAAAGCTGTAGGAGACGTTAAAAACAGTATGAATATAATCTTCGCTGCCGGTTTTTAAATTACCTGGGGCTTTGCTATCAGCCTGGCGGTCGCTTTTTAACAGCTCGAAATGCATGTGGTATTTACCGTTAACATTGTGTACGGTTAGCAGGTGCTGCTTCTCCCAAAAGGTATGCGCTGCGGCATCAACGATAATGGGCATCACCGGATTTAATATCAGCAGTACATAAGCAACCAGCAGTAGCGAAGCAACATCCTTCATCAATACCCTTCGCAGCGGCACGGCACGTTTATGCGCAGCAAATATCAATGGGTTCTCGAACTCATCTATATGAAGTAATTTATGCAAGTTTGTAAACAATGTACCGGTATTAGTTAAAGGTTATGGTGAATTACGAAGATTGGTTTGCTACAGATTTATTTCAGCCGATATTAACGATATTAAATATTTATAAAAAGCCGTTCAAACCAATAAACCTATATTTACGTAATTCCATTCAAAAAATCCCCCTTATATGAAGTATGTTATTGGCGCTGTTTTATTGGCCACCCTGTTTGTATCCTGCAAAAATAAAAACGCAAAAATTGTTAGTGAAGCCTATACCGACAGCCTGATAGGCAATTACACCCTATCGAAAGCTGCGGAGATCAATGATAAGGACATACAGTTTTGGAAAAGCCGTATCGACCCAAAAAATCCGCGCCAGGTTAATGAATCAAAATATGCCTCTGCGCTTATCTCCCGCTTCCATTTTTTTGGCGATATAAACGATGTTAAGCGCGCAGATTCCATTTACAACGCGGTGAACAAAACTTATAACAATACGCTTGCAGGGCCGTTTGTGGCTTTAACATCAACAGCTATGCTGCAACACCATTTTAGTAAAGCAGATTCATTGTTTGAAAAAGCCCAAAAATTAGGGGTTGATAAGTTTACCCTAAATACGTTAACGTTCGATGTAAATTTCGAGTTGGGGCGATATAATGCTGCGGGAATATTTTTAAACCGCATGAAACGCGATAAAGATTATAGCTATTTTTTTAGGCGTTCTAAATACGACCATTTTAGCGGCACCATCGATAGCGCAATAAGTGCGATGACAAAAGGAGCCTCGCTATCCGAAAAATCTCCATACCTGGAGGGGATTGCCCTTTCAAATGCTGCCGACCTTAATATACACGCCGGCGATCTGCAAAAGGCCGGCGATCTTTACAAACAATGCATTAAGTTAAACAGTGCCGATTTTCACAGCATTCTTGGCCTCGGCTGGGTGGCTCTGGTCGGCGATAAAAACGATACGCTGGCCGAAAAATTATTCAAATTTGTACTCACAAAAAACAAACTGCCCGATCCGCTATATAAGCTATACCAAATGGCCCAGCAACGCGGCGATAAAACACTGGAGAAAAAATATGCTGTTGACTTTATTGCCAAAGCAACTGATACCGTTTACGGCCGGATGTATAATAAATATACCATCGAAATTTATACAGGTATTTTAAATAATCCTGTGCAAGCCGAAGCATTGGCTAAAGATGAATTAACCAACCGGGCAACGCCGCAAACCTGGGCATGGTACGCTTATACGCTGTTTGAGGATAACAAACACGATGAAGCCTATAAGGTTTTTGAACAGCATGTGTCTGGCCAGCCGCTGGAAGGGTTGGAACTTTATTACATGGGCAAAATGATGAAAGGCCTCGGAAAAGGCTACAACGCCGGTGAGTTTTTTAAAGCAGCTAAAAAGAACCAATATGACCTTAGCCCCGCGCTCGAAAAAGACCTGGAAAAGAATTTAGAAGAATAAGCGCTGAATCGTCCAGTAAGTGGCAACCATCGCGATCATAATTGATAGCGGGATTACAATGTATTTGCGGTAGTAAGGCTTATCGCCGAAGTAGCGTGCCAGTACAAAGTACGCGGTTAGTATCACCGTTAACTGCCCCAGCTCCACGCCTACATTAAACATTATCAGCGAGATAAGATAGGAGTTCTTGGGAAGCCCCAATTGCCCCAGCGCGCCTGCAAAACCCATCCCATGTACAAGGCCAAACAGGAATACTACGCCAATTCGCGAGGTCTTAAGTTTTGGCGAAAAGATGTTCTCTAAAGCCACATACAAAATGGATAGCGCTATAACCGGCTCCACAATTTTTGCCGGGGGCGTAATTACGTGGTACATTGCCAACCCAAGGGTTACTGAATGTGCAACTGTAAACGCAGTTGCCTGCCACAGCACAGGTTTTAGTTTAGGAGACAGCAGGAACAGGCTCAGGATAAAAAGAATATGGTCGAAACCTAAAGGAAGAATATGCTTATAACCCAACCCCAGGTAAACCAAAGCCGCGTCCCCTTTCGACATTTTTTCTAGCTCGCCGACTATCACATGTGCCCAAAGCGGCTGACTTAACAGTAAAAACAATAGCGAAAGACCGGCTATGCGCCTGTAGTGTGAGGTTTGTGGGGTATTGTGTTCCATTTATTTGATGGGCTAATATACGGATGTACGCTGATGAAAACTGTGATAAAAAAGTTATCGCGGATGTTAGCTGATTGAACTGATGAAGCTGATTTTATTTTAATTTGTTAGGCACATCTGTTTCATTACCTTCATCTGCCTAAATCTGTGTTTTATATAACAAAAGCCGGGGATATCCCCAGCCTTCGCAAACCCAAACCTATTATTACTCAAACTTTTACCATGGTGCCGCCTCGTACGGGAACGAAGTTAAAAACGGCTTGTCGTTAGCATTTACGTGGTCCGAAGTCAATGCTGCGTTTTTAGTAGCATCAGGTCCGCCAAATATTAATATTAAGCTTACGTCAATAACATCGTCATTCAATGCCCTTCCTGTAAGCACGTTAGTGCCATCGTAGTAGGTTGTTTTACCAGTTGTTGAAACGCCAAGCACGTCTGTTGCCAATACACCTGTAAACGCTGCTGCTGATAAACCTAAAAGGTTTGTGGTATAAGCACCGCCATTGTAGGCTTGTAGCTGCGTTTGAAACTTGGGCTGGTACAATGCACCCATTGCCGAAGGAACTGTTGTGTTGAAATTATCTTTATCAGCGGCGCTAACAAATACTGTTGCTATACCGGGGCGGCCTACCTGGTCGCCTGCTACTGAGAATACCGCACCTGTGTTAGGGTCGCCCGGAGTTGGTGTAACCTTTTTATCTTTACTGCAAGAGCTTATTGTTAGTGTCAATGCACAAATACCTATTATCGAGTATATTATATTCTTTTTCATGATTCTGATTTCCTTTCTTAGTTGATAAATTATTTAGTTTTTGTTTGCAGCCATACACCTAATTTACCGGTGCTGTTTAACATGCTTTTTGGAACTTCAACAACAACGCTCAATACGTTGGTACCTGCAAATGTATCGGTGCCTGGGTTGTTGAAACCTGATGCTGTTCCGCCGGTTATTTTGTGGAATTGGTCAAGGTCAAAAAAGAAAGGGTCATCCCTTGGGCCGGCAAATGCTTTGATGCCTGTAGTGGAAGTAGTGGTAATAGCAGCAGTACCGTAAGGGGTAACGGGTACAACTACCGAAGCAGTACCAACAACTGTGCTTGATGTGCCTGTGTTTGCTGGTTTAACCGGGCCGTAAATGTACATTTTGCCGGCTTTGTAAACACATTGAATTACAAGGTCTTCAACATTATCGCCGCTGTTGTCAATTTTAAATTCAATCATCGTGTTTTCTGAAAACGATGCAGCGCCCGTGGCAGCGGGTGTTAATAAACCCTGCACATTTCCAACAAATACGAGGTTGTTTGTATTTTCCCCCTGGAAAACATACAAGTCAGTAATGTCGGTGC
The DNA here is from genome assembly GCF_025359345.1 of Mucilaginibacter sp. Taxonomy (GTDB): domain Bacteria; phylum Bacteroidota; class Bacteroidia; order Sphingobacteriales; family Sphingobacteriaceae; genus Mucilaginibacter. Next base: position 179,476 of record NZ_JANYGQ010000025.1, on the reverse strand, counting down.
TTTTACCTTTTACATTGGGCGCGTCAGCGTGGTCCGAGGCCCATAAAATTCCTCCGCCTAATGCCAGTGCTACGGCTGCGGATGCGATAATTAGTTTAGTCTTTTTCATTATGATTCTTTTTTAGTTATTTGATGTATTTGGTTGAAATACGCAACATCAATAGCATCCGGTTTTATGGAATAGCACTTTTATTTATTCCGGCTTGGAATGGGCGTGCCTGTTTGTCGCAAAAAAATGACGCTTTTAAGTATAAAAACGGGAGGGTAAGACGGCAAAAAAAAATAAAAAAAAAATAAAACCGGCGGAAATTTCAGGGGAAATTCAGGCGTTCGGCAACGGTTAGTGGAAACATGAACCAGCCCCATCCGGGTCTTTAAGGGGAATTGCTTTCCAGTGGTAACGTGTAATTTCGGACTTGTTTAATTGAACACTATTTTCAATAAAATGCCGCATATAAAGCGGCCTGCGGGGCAGCCAAAATATAAAAAAGTACCTGATGTGCGGCAATACGGTCATTGTTAGGGCGCGGCTGTCTGTGCTCCAACTCGTATGCTGTATTCAGCATCAGTCCCGCACCGTTAAGCTTTAACGAGGCCCAATTGGTTCATCATTTGGTTCAGACGACATTCCAAGAGGGGAACCTGAAACATCCCGATAAAACCTTAATGACGTTGCATAGCAAACATATGCAAAAGTTGCGCCATACCTTCAATTTAAAATTGGCACTCATTTGTTATAAACTATTTTGCAGACTCAACTTTAATGGTTCTTACCATTCGTACACATCTGGCCTGTTTTTTCTCATCTTGCACGATGATGCGAAACGGCCCCTCAGTCGGTGACAGCGGCTTACTGTCAATGGTAACAGCGATTATAACCAGCCTGTCGGTAAAACCTTTATCCAGTTCAGCCAGCGCAAAAACGGCCTGGTAGCCGTCGCTCCCTTCAGCTACCACAAATTTAGCGAGGTTTTTTCCGTGCAGTTCTTTACCGAGCGGAACACCTGCCTTTTGCAAGATATCAGCCAGAACTACTCCGCTATAATTATGGTAGTTACCGTCCTTATCTTTGTACTTTACCTGGACCTGGCTATACAACTGAAGATCAGATAGTTTTATATCAAGTGGTGTACTAACCTCGCCCGTTATTTTAACGTTTGGTGCTGTTACCTGCGCTTTTGTTATGGTGCTGGTAATAAATAATATTGCAATGCATAGGAAAGTAATAACAGTACTTTTCATATTGTGATGATAGATAAAGCAAAGATAATGACTACACGATACAAATTGCCGGGCTTTAGCCGTTTTTGTTAATAAAATTTGCAGCATCAGCTTGTTCTACAATCCGCCAAACCAGTCTATCCATTTCTTTACAAGCGCCGTCCTGTCCTTTAAATACTTAGGGCCGAAGAAGATGCTCGACCAATCATCAAAGTTCTCGTATTGAAAGCCCAGGTAAAACACCCAAAAGCCGAAGCCCAGACATTGTATCGCATTCAACTCATCATTGTGCAGCGGCCTTACTTTACGGTAATTTTCAACAAATACAGCAAATGCGCGTTCGGCTTCCCCGCGCGACATTTTACCATAAGTGGCTTCTAAAAAGTAGTGAATATAAAACGACATTATATCATTAGCCAGGTAGCCCTGGCCGGCAAAATCAAAATCGAAAAAGGTAATTTGGTTGTTCCGGTCGAAATGAAAGTTCTTTGGCAAAAAATCGTACTGGCAATAGCCGTAGCTAAAATTATTATAATCGAATTGATTAAGCCGCGCAATTACCTTTTCGGCAGTACTAGTTAAATATTCGTACTCATCCGGCAGGTCGCTAAATGCAGGTTTAATAGTTTCCAACGGACCTGAAATTGTACTTTCAATACTAAATGATATCCTATTGTTTTTCAGGTTAATATCTGAAGTTATATTATGAATGGCTGCCATCTCTTGTCCTAGTATGGTCAGTTGCGCATCATTCATATCATTCACAACCCTGCCTTGTGCAAAAGTAAATAATACACCGTGCCGGGTGCCCTCTATCGCATTAAAGGCTTGTATTTTGTGACCAGATAAATCGGCAACAGGATACGATACTTTCGCACCTCTTTCAGTAAGTATGGTAAGCAACTCAACCTCGCCTGCTATCTCGTCAAGTTTACGATGGGCGTCGCGATATATTTTGAGGATGTATTTATCTGTGCTGTTCTCAATCAAATAGGTATCGCTCACATTATGGATAAGCAATCGGCAAACGGTACTAACTAACCCATAGCGTTCTGAAATAAACCTATTTAAAGCCTTTGACGAAAGTGTAGAATACTGCGCAGGGAAAATATCCATTGTTGATCCGGTGATTGTTTAGCGCGCAAAAGTATCAATTACCTTTCAGCTTTCGCCTTTAACCTTTCAACTTTTACCTCCTTTTAGATATTTCCTTTCTTCAATTCGTCCGCAGCAAAATTAGCCGCACGGGCAGTTAAAGCCATATAAGTTAATGACGGGTTTTGGCAGGCTGACGAAACCATACAGGCACCATCAGTAACAAACACGTTTTTAGCATCCCAAACCTGGTTATGCTCGTTCAACACCGATGTTTTCGGATCGCGGCCCATGCGGGCAGTGCCCATCTCGTGGATGCCATCGCCTACGTTATGCCCCCTGTCCCACGATTGGACGTTTTTTACGCCCGCATTTTCCAGCATTTCGCGCGCCTCTTTTACAATATCGACACGCATTTTCTTTTCGTTATCTTTTATTTCGGCATCCATAGCCAAAATCGGCAGGCCCCATTTGTCTTTCCTGTCTTTATCCAGCGTAATTTTGTTATCATGGTATGGCAGCAACTCACCAAAACCAGTGATCCCTATCGCCCATTGACCCGGTTCAGTAATTGCCTCTTTAAAGGCTGCGCCCACGTTTAACTCCGCAATATTTCTGCTCCAGCCCTCGCGGCTCGCTGAACCCTAATAGCCAAAACCACGCATATAGTCCCGCTTCGTATCGCCGGGCAGGTTGGCAAACCGCACCAAATAAATACCATTTGGTCTTCTTCCAAAATAGTATTTATCCTCGTATCCTTCAATCGTGCCCGATGCACCCAGGTTATAATGATGATCCATTATGTTATGCCCCAGTTCGCCACTGCTGCTGCCTAAGCCATCTGGCCAAATGTCGGTCGCCGAATTCATCAACACCCACGCGCTGTTCAGTGTTGATGCATTTACAAACACAATTTTTGCATGATACTCGTAGGTTTGGTGCGTTTCGGCATCAACAATCTCAACCCCCGTTGCTTTTTTAGTGTTTTTATCATAAATGATTTTGGTAACAATCGAAAACGGCCTTACCGTTAAATTACCGGTTGCTACAGCTGCCGGCAAAGTTGACGACTGCGTGCTAAAATACCCGCCAAACGGGCATCCTTCCCAGCAACGGTTCCTGAAATGGCAGGCAGTTCTATCCGGAATTGCCTCGGTAAGATTAGCGCTGCGGCCAATTATCATATGGCGGGTGTTGTTGTAGTGTTTTTTCAAACGTTCAGCCACATCTTTTTCCACCACGTTTAAATCCATCGGCTTCAAAAAATGACCATCCGGCAGTTGCGGCAGGCCCTCTATCGAGCCATTTACACCGGCAAATTTTTCTACATGATCGTACCATGGCGCAAGGTCTTTATAGCGTATGGGCCAGTCTATTGCCCAGCCATCTTTGGCATTGGCTTCAAAGTCAAAATCGCTCCACCGGTAGCTTTGGCGTCCCCATAAAATAGAACGGCCACCTAACTGGTATGAACGCCACCAGTTAAATGGCTTTATTTCGGTATAGGGTGCGTCCTGTTCGTTCGCCCAATAATCCATAATCGGCTCGTAAGCACCCCAGTTGCGCGAAATAACCGGGCGCGCACGCCGCTCCATTTGTGTCGGGTTGCCGCGGTGTTCAAGTTCCCAGGGGTCTTTTGCGGCAGATTTATAGTCTTTTAAATGTTCAAAATTACGCCCACGTTCCAGCATTATGGTTTTTAGTCCCCGACCGGTAAGCTCCTTGGCAGCCCAGCCGCCACTTATACCAGAGCCAATAACAATGGCGTCATAAGTGTTATTGATTTTAGCCTTGCCGTTGATGTTTACAGTATCTGCTGCCATGTTTTGCGTTTGTTGGTTTGCATGTGTGAAATCGATTGCATAATTGGTTTTACAATAATATCAAAATGCATTAACTAAAACAATGTTGTAATTGTATTATGAACATTTATGTCTTTGATTCCCGTCGCGTATAAAACCATACCTCCTCATTAGCGTTATACTACAAAATTTAGTAATTTGCAGCATATTTACTACAATGAGCATAACTACCTATGGCTTACAGGATATAAAAAAAGAAGTTCAGCATTTGCCGCAGGAGCAGGTTGCCGAGCTTTGCCTGCGACTGGTGCGGTATAAAAAGGAAAACAAAGAATTGCTGGCTTACCTTCTATTTGAAGCAAATGACGAACATGCGTTTGTTGAAAAAGTAAAGGCCGAAGTTGGCTTTATGCTTAGCCAGTTGCCGTCGCACAGTTACCTGGCGTCGAAAAGCGTGCGTAAGGTGTTGAGGCTGATAAGCAAGTATACCAAATTCATGGGCTCGAAACCGGCTGAAATAGAGTTGTTGCTCAATTTTTGCAACAACTACTTGCAATACATCAACCGCAACACCTCGTACAAACCGTTGCGGATGATACTGGTTCGGCAGGTGCAAAAAATAAACGCAAGCATAAATAAGCTGCATGAGGATTTGCAATTTGATTACAGCCAGGAGTATAATACTTTAATTGCAGCGGCTGAAAATAAATTCCCGTGGTTTTACAAGAATGACTATTTGTTGTAACATCTTTGGTGTTTTAAAATCTAACTAATAAATTAACTGATAGTGGCAGAAAAAGAAGCAGCTTTTAAGAAGATTTACGAAGCCAATTCAAAAAAAATCTACCATTTGTGCTACGGTTATACAGGTGATGATGATGCTGCGAGCGACCTTTTACAGGAAACCTTTTTAAAAGTCTGGCAAAACCTCGACAAATTCCGCAACCAGGCTATGATATCGACCTGGATATACCGTATTGCTGTCAATACTTGCCTTACTTACCTGCGGTCGGAAAAACGACAGGCAAAAGACGAGCTTACACCCTTAATATCTGAAACAAAAAAAGAAGAAGTATCTGAAAAAAACGAGCAGGTGGCCCTGCTCTATAAGTGCATATCGAAGTTGGAAGAATCGGAAAGAATTATTATTACATTGGTACTTGATGAGGTGCCATACCCCGAAATCGCTGAAGTTTCGGGGATATCAGAAGGAAATCTGCGGGTGAAAATTTATCGTATTAAACAAAAACTAACCGAATTGTATAACCACTATGAAAGAATTTGAGCATTTAATGTCGGTTTGGCAGGGACAGCCAAAACACGACAAGCTTTCGGTGGACGAGGCGTTAAAGCAGGTGAAGAAAGGGATACGCGGCATAACCAGTAAACTTTACTGGGGTATTGTTGCCATGATTGGGTTGATAGTTTGCGCCTTTATTATAACTTTCTTTTTTGCTTTCCGCTCTCCCGCCACTATAGTCGGCATATTGCTGATTTTAGTAACCATGCTGCTATACTTGTCCCTTATAGTACGCCACTACCACATCTTGAACAAGCACGACCTCACTCAAAACCCAACGGAATACCTCAATACGCTTAAAGAATATCAAAAAAACCGCACCAAAACTATCGGCTGGTTTTACTATGTTTTTATGCTGATGATAAGCACTGGCCTGGCGCTGTATTTTATTGAGGTATTGGAGGATGCACCCACCTACTTTAAACTGGTAACCTATGGCTCCATCATCATTTGGTTTTTGTTCATCACCTTTTATTTAAAACCGAGGATGTTTAAAAATGAGGAAGAAAAGCTGAATTTAATGATCGACAGGTTGATACGCCTGCAGGAACAATTTGATTAGTTTTTAATTTTTAAAATTTGATGATGTGTTGATTTGAAAATTATTATTCTTGTATTTAGGTTTTCAACATCTTCAAATTATCAAATTGTCGAACATTCAAATCAAAAAGGCAGAACTATCACAAGCTGGTATACTGTTGGATTACAGCAAAAAAACATTTTACGAGTTTTTCGCTCATTTAAATGAGCCTGCAAATATGGAGGCCTACTCTTCCGTTGCGTTTACAATGCAAAACATGCAAAGCCAGCTTAGTAATCCGGATTCTGAATTTTATTTTGCAATGCTCAACGACGTAATCGTCGGCTATATCAAACTAAATTTTAACGATGCGCAAACAGAATACAAGGATAAAAATGCGCTGGAAGTTGAACGTATATATGTATCAGGCGAGCATCCTGGTAAACAAATCGGGAAGCAATTGCTCGATTTTGCTATAAATACAGCCCTAAGTAAGCAATTTGCCTACGTATGGCTAGGTGTATGGGAACACAATGAAAAGGCTTTGGGTTTTTATAAGCACCAAGGTTTTGAACTTTGCGGCAGCCATGATTTTATGTTGGGTGATGACAAGCAGACGGATTTACTAATGAAGAAAGACCTATGATTTTTAGGATTTATTGGATGGTAGGATTTTTTCAGTCCGCTTAAATCTTATAATCCAACGAATCCTAAAAATCCCGGTCACATAGTAGGTGCCTGCTGATATATAGCCCAATATTGATTTTCAGTGTTGGTTTTCGCTGACAGTGTTATTGGCGAATTTACTTCACCGCTTTTGTCTGCGGTAATATATAGATCTGTTCCTTTTAATTTTATCATATAAACGTCCACGCCTGCCGGTTCAAAAACATACTGCTGCTGAACAGAACCTGCGTTCAAAGGCTGTTCTTCAAAAGTTGCGCCCGCTCTGGCGTTTCCTTTGGTTTGAAAAGTTTTATTTGTAAGCAGGTTTTGCAGCTGGTAAGTATTGCCATCAACATGTTTGAAATCCCAGTTCATGCATTTCCAATTTTCAGGATTGTAGCTAACCATCGGTGTACCATTTTCGGAATGGGCATCTTTAACCCTTAGCAACATCCCGGGTTGGACGTTTTTGATGGCGTAGTTACCGGCAATTACCTGTGCTGAAACCTGGTAGGCGAACATCAGCATAAAACAAAAAAACGCCGAAAAAGTCATCTTTTGCATATCAAAACGATTAATAATCATATTAAGGGAACGATTTACATAAAGATTTAGTTTGAACAAAATCAGTGAAATCATTTTAATCACCCTAAATCAGCGGTCACCCACGCATAAACGGATTAAAATTCCTTGTTCCAATTTCCATACCTGCTGCCCGGCAAACCGTTTTCTCGCCAAACTTAAAGTTAATTTTGTCCATGGCCTGGTAAAGCCGTATCTGTTCCTCATTATCTTCAAACAGGTTTATCTGGTAACTTCCGGTTGCCAGGTTGCTTAGCCTTACTCCTATTAGTCTTATCGGCCGGTGCTGGTTCCAGGCTTTTTTCAGCAGGTTTTTCACACCGGGTATCAGTATGTGTTCGGCGGCAGTTAGTGGTATTTTTTCCTGTTGGGTGTGGGTCTCAAAATTGGCATAACGCACTTTTATAGCCAGGCAGGATGCCAGTTTGTTTTCCTTGCGCAATTTGGACGATAATTCTTCCGTCATTGAAACGAGAATGGTTTCAATATTTTGCCTGTCGGCGATGTTGGTATGAAAAGTGTGTTCCGTTGATATAGATTTACGTTCGCTGTGCGGGATGATCTCGCCGTGGTCAATGCCCTGCGCCTTTTCCCAAATAAAGCGCCCCATCTTACCAAATACCGACTCTAAAAAACGGATATCCATTTTTTGCAATTGTCCAATGCGTTCTATTCCATATTGAAAAAGTTTCTGACTGGTACTCTCGCCCAATCCCGGAATTTTAGTGATGGATAGTGGTGCTAAAAACTGTTTCTCCGCGCCGTGTGGAATATACAGCTGCCCATTTGGCTTAGCCTGGTTAGTAGCCATTTTGGATACCGTTTTGCCCGACGACATGGCGAAGGATATTGGCAGTTCGGTATCCTTCATTATTTTTTGTCGCAGCTCGGATGCGTGTTTATAACAGTTATGAAAGCGGTCCATACCGGTATAATCTACATAAAACTCATCTACTGATGTTTTCATAAACAATGGCACCGCGTTATTGATGATCTCGGTAACCTCGCGACTGGCCTCGCCATAGCGCCCATGTGAGCCCCGTAAAAATATAGCATGCGGACAAAGTTTATAAGCTTGCTTTGTTGGCATAGCCGAATGGATGCCGTATTTACGCGCTTCGTAACTGCAACTGGCCACTACCCCGCGCTCCGCCGAGCCACCTATAATTACAGGTTTGCCAATCAACGACGGGTCGAATTTTCGCTCCACTGAAACGAAAAACGAATCGAGGTCGATATGCATGATGATGCGTTTGGCTGGCATAAAACAAATGTAGTAAATACTAATATAATTAGCAAATACAACTACACGTAAAACACGAAAGGCAAAGCTTAAAAGGTCTTTTGATCTTACTTGGGTAGCTGCTTCATGTAAGCAGCAATATCCTGTTCGCTCTTATCTTCAGATTTTCCCAGGCTTTCAACAATATGCTCCCGCTCTTTTTCGCTGCGGTTTTGGCTTAGCTTCTTTTTGGCTTGCAAGTCATCCACAATAATTTGAAAGGCAACAATGCCCTTCATCATTTTGTGTTTATAGTCATCCGATAAGCTTTCGTATTGTTTTAGATAGTCGGCCTCGTAATATTTTATAGTTTCTGCAAGTAAGGCAGCTTTTTCTTCCTCGCTGTCTAAAATAACGCAGTTGCCATACGCATGAACCGCGAGGTAATTCCACGTCGGCACATTAAGTTCTTTTTCGTAGTTTTTTGGGGAGATGTATGCATGCGGTTCAGTAAAAATCACCAGCGATTTATTATTGACTATATCTTCTGACTGTGGATTAGCTTTAGCGAGGTGCGATTTTAAAATAACTTTATCATCCACGCGTGTTATAATGAACGGCAGATGCGTAGCGATTGGTATACCATCTTTAGCGGTGATTATTGTGGCGAAGCTGTAGCGCTGCATGAAGGCTACTATTTCGTCGGTATCTTCAAATTTATTGACGGATGGGATAAACATGCTGTAAAGTTAGCGATTGCGGTTACTTCAATAAAATTTGATTCAGCAGATTTTCTGGTAGATTATCAAATCGGGTATTACTATTAAGCAACAGCTCGCAATTAAACTCCTCCATAACCACCGATGTGATATGTTTATACCATTCAAAGTACGACCATTCCTGTGGCTTAGGCGAATAAAGGAAGCGGCCCTTGCCATCCCAGTGAACTTCTGTAGCTGTTCTAAAAATCAATGTAAATTCCTCTTTTTCAGGACAGATACAAAGCCTGCCCAAATCGTCTATTTCTATCAAAATGATAACGTCGGTTTTCAACTTAATCGTTCCAGCATCCTCTTTAACACAGCTTGCGCCGCCCAAACCCTATTTGCAGCCTCATGAACAACTATGGACGAAGGCCCGTCGAGTATTTCTGATGATAACTCTAAATCACGCCTTACAGGCAAACAATGCATCACTTTAGCATTATTGGTAATTTTTAACCGGTCATTTGTTAGCATCCAATCTTCTTTTATCGGCGTAACTTGTCCATAAGGCTCGTAAGCCGACCAATTTTTCACGTAAATAAAATCGGCATCAGCCAACGCTTCATCCTGGTTATAGGTAATTGTTGCACCTTTGGTAAAATCCTCACAAAGCTCGTATCCTGCCGGTTGGGCTATAGTAAAATCAACATCAGCCTTACACATCCATTCAGCAAATGAATTCGGCACAGCCTGCGGTAAAGGTTTAATATGCGGTGCCCAGGTTAATACTACCTTGGGGCGGCTGCGGGTTTTCAGTTCTTCTATTGTTATCAAGTCGGCCAGGCTTTGCAACGGGTGGCGGGTAGCCGACTCCAAACTTACCACCGGAACCCCGCAAAATTGCACAAACTTGTTAAAAATCATTTCACTATAATCCTCATCCCTGTCTTTTAAACCCGGGAACGACCGTACACCGATGATATCAGCATATTGCCCCATTACTGCAGCTGCCTCACGGATGTGTTCAACTGTAGTACCATTCATTATTATGTTGTCGCGCAGTTCCAGTGCCCATCCTTCTTTATCCATATTCAGCACCATCACGTTCATACCCAGGTTAAGGGCTGCTTTTTGGGTGCTCATACGAGTACGAAGGCTCGGGTTTAAAAAAACAAGGGCCATGGTTTTATTTTCACCCAAATCTTTATAAGCATATGGGTTCTGTTTTAAATGCAGCGCCTCTTTTACAAGCGCGTTTACATCAGGAACATCATTTACAGAGGAAAATAGTTTCATGGCCGGTATAAAGGTTATGATGGTTGATTTAATATGGTTGCAAACGCTTCTAAAAATCTGTCAGCGTGCGCTTTGGTTAAATTCAAAGCAGGTAAAAGCCTCACCACGTTAGGTTTTGCTTCGCCGGTAAAAATGTGGTGTTTAAATAGTAACTCTTTACGCATGTGCGCAAATTCAGCCGGCAGTTCGATACCGATCATCAGTCCGCGGCCGCGTACTTCGGTAACTTGTTTGAATTTCTTAATCTCATCCATTAAATAACCGCCTACATCGGCTGCATTTTGCATCAGGTTATCGCGTTCCATTACTTCCAATACCGCTAAGCCAGCAGCACATGCCAAATGATTACCGCCGAAGGTAGTACCTAACATGCCGTATGCCGGTTGAATTTTGGGTGATATGATAATACCTCCTATGGGGAACCCGTTGCCCATGCCTTTTGCGAGTGTGTATATATCAGCCTCAACGCTCGCAAAATCATGAGAGAAAAACTTGCCGGTACGCCCATATCCGCATTGCACCGAATCAGCGATAAACACAGCGTTGTTGGCATCACAAAGCGACCGTATTTTTTGCAGGAAACTTTCCGGCGCAACCTGTATGCCGCCTACTCCCTGTATGCCTTCAATAATTACCGAGGATATTTCATTTTCGGCGAATGCCTGCTCCAAAGCCGCTTCGTCCTTCCATGGTAAAAATATTACGTTATCTGTTTCGTTAACCGGTGCTATAATTTTAGGATTGTCCGTTGCCGAAACAGCCAGTGATGTACGTCCATGGAAAGCGCCTTTAAAAGCTATAACTTTCTTTTTTCCATTATAAAAAGAAGCCAGTTTTAGTGCATTTTCATTAGCCTCCGCGCCCGAATTACACAGAAACAGCTGGTAATCTTCCTTGCCGGATACGTGGCCCAACTTTTCAGCCAGTTGTTTTTGCAATGGAATTTCGATAGAGTTTGAATAAAACCCAATCTGGTGCAACTGGTCTTCCAATCGTTTTACGTAATGCGGGTTAGTATGCCCGATAGAAATAACGGCGTGGCCGCCATAGAGATCTAAGTACTCTGTGCCTTTGTCATCAAAAACAAGACTACCAACACCTTTAACAATGTTGATTGGATTTATAGGGTATACATCGAATAATTTCATTCTGTCTAATTATTATCGCTGTCATTGCGAGGTACGAAGCAATCGCGAACTTTGAAAGTCCGCCCTGTATAGTATGCGATTGCTTCGTACCTCGCAATGACAAGTTTGTTAATATTTATCTTGCCTTAAAATGCGGTGGCTTTTAACCTTAATCCCTCTTTCTCATCTAACCCAAACATCAAATTCATATTTTGGACGGCTTGACCTGAAGCCCCTTTAAGCAAATTATCTAAAATGCTTATTATCAGAAGTTTTGCACCGTGCTTCTTAACCTGTAAAAAACACTTATTGGTATTCACAATTTGTTTCAGGTCGATGTTATGGCTTGTTACATGAGTAAACGCATGTAAATCATAATATTGATGGTACAGCTTTAAAGCTTCTGCTTCCGATAGGTCGCAATCAACATACATCGATGCTATTATACCGCGGGTAAAATCGCCGCGATATGGAATAAAGTTTATCGGCTGATTTAAACCGGGTTGTAGTTGTTTTAATGATTGTCCTATCTCGTTCAGGTGTTGGTGTTCAAATGCCTTGTAAACCGAAAGGTTATCATTTCGCCAGGTAAAGTGCGATGTTGGCGACAAACTTTGCCCCGCGCCAGTAGATCCAGTGGTTGCGGTGATATGCACCTCCCCTTTTAGCAACCCTTTTGATGCCAGTGGCAATAGCCCCAATTGCAGACAAGTAGCGAAGCAGCCTGGATTAGCAATATTTTGTGCCTGTTTAATGGCTTCCCTGTTTAATTCGGGTAAACCATACACAAAGGTCTTAGTCCGTGTTTTATGACCAGAAGCATCGTTGCTCAACCTGAAATCCTGGCTAAGGTCAATTATCTTAATATCGGCCGGAATGGGGTTTGCTTCCAAAAACTTCTTCGCGTCGCCGTGGCCAACACACAAAAACAATACATCAATATTATAGGCTAGTTCGGCGGCAAATTTCAGGTCTGTATCACCAAATAAATCTGTGTGTACGTCATAAACATGATTGCCCGCATTGCTGCTGCTATGTACAAATACCAGCTCAACATTCGGGTGGTTGATAAGGATGCGCAGCATCTCGCCACCCGTATATCCGGCACCACCGACGATGCCTGCTCTTACTTTGGTTTTCGAAATGTTCTCTGCTCCCATTATCTTACGAATTAACTTTATGATATATCATTACCTGGTTGCCGAATATTTTCGAGAAACCTTTTACGTCTTCACCGCTCCATGCATTGTTCATCTCGCCGTAACTTCCAAATTTGTTCGACATCAGATCATGTGCTGACTCAATACCTATTACCTGGAACCGGTATGGATGCAGTTGCACAAACACTTTCCCACTAACGTTTTGCTGGGTATCGCTCAAAAATGCTTCGATGTTGCGCATAATCGGATCGTGGAACTGTCCTTCATGCAACCAGTTTCCATAGAACGATGAAAGCTGGTCTTTCCATGATAGTTGCCATTTGGTAAGCACGTGTTTTTCTAAAGTATGGTGTGCTTTAATAATCACCATTGGCGCAGCTGCCTCAAAACCTACACGGCCTTTTATGCCGATGATAGTATCGCCAACATGTATGTCGCGGCCAATTCCGTAAGGTTGGGCAATCGCTTGCAGCGCCTGTATAGCTTTAGTCGGATGGTCAAATTTCTCGCCATCAATGCCAATTAGTTCGCCCTTTTCAAATAACAGTTCGATATCCCTCACTCCTGTTTCGCTAACCTGCGTAGGCCATGCTTCTTCAGGCAACCCAAGATTTGACGTTAAAGTTTCCTTACCACCAACCGAAGTACCCCAAATACCTTTATTAATAGAGTATTTCGCTTTTTCAAAATTCATCTCAACACCGTGATCTTTCAGGTATTGAATTTCTGCTTCACGGCTTAGTTTCAAATCACGTATCGGCGTAATAATTTGAACTTCCGGAACAAGGATATTAAATATCATATCAAACCGCACCTGGTCGTTACCTGCGCCGGTGCTGCCGTGGGCTACATATTCGGCGCCTATCTCTTTGGCGTAGTTCGCAATGGCTGTTGCCTGGCTAACACGCTCAGCACTTACCGACAGCGGGTAGGTGTTGTTTTTTAACACGTTACCATATATTAAAAAGCGAACGCAGGTATTATAGAAATTTTCGGTTTCGTCAACCACATGGTGTGATGTAACCCCCATTTTGTAGGCGCGTTCTTCAACGCCCTTCAATTCTTCTTCGCTGAAACCACCAGTGTTTACAATTACACTGTGAACTTCATAACCTAAGTCCTGTGTTAAATATATGCAACAGAATGAGGTATCTAATCCTCCGCTATACGCTAAAACAACTTTCTTTTTCATTGATCTATTTGATGTAGAGGCGCAATAATTTGCGTCTCTGGATTATTGATGTTATGGGGCAATTCCCTTTGTTAAGGCGCGACGCAAAATTTTGCGTCTTTACGATTAGTTTGAGGTGCTGTACGAAAATTTTTCAATTCTGCGCTTTATAGCATTCTCTATTCGCTCAAGCAATGTGGCTTTATGCGTAATCTTTTTCATTTTGTCCTCGTACTCCTTCTGTTTTTCAGCCGGATCGAACAACATGGCGGTGCACATGCAGTTTTTGCGGCCCTTGCTGGTCAATATATCGTAATTGACACAGCTTTTGCAACCGGCCCAAAAATCCTCGTCCTGCGTAAGCTCCGAGTAGGTTACAGGTTCATAACCCAGTTCGGAATTAATTTTCATAACCGCTAACCCTGTGGTTAGTCCGAATATTTTTGCGTTGGGATATTTTTTACGCGATAAATTGAAGATGTTTTCTTTTATCGCTTTGGCAAGGCCTTCTTTCCTAAACTGCGGACTAACAATCAGGCCTGAATTGGCAACAAAATCGCCATGGCTCCAGGTTTCGATGTAGCAGAAACCCGCCCAGGTGCCGTCTTTATGGAATGCAATTACTGCTTTGCCTTCCAGCATTTTATTGGCTACGTATTCAGGTGAACGCTGGGCTATGCCTGTGCCGCGTGCTTTGGCCGATTCGGCCATCTCATCGCATATTTGCGGGGCAAAATCAACGTGCTGGGCAGTTGCAACCTGTATATCAAAATCTTTAATCATTATTAATGGAAAAATTACCGTTAAATTAATTGCCTTTTACAGCGTTAATAACCAGATGATTTTTGGGAATAAAGGCGCAAAGTTGCGTCTTTACAAGGCTCGGGGTGAGAAAGTATATCAAGCCCGTGGCATATACGGCCTTCGTCGTGACGGAGAAAATAAAAAAACGTTTGAAAGCAAAGCAGCGGCAACCGGCGCAAAAAGCGCTTTAGTTACGGGCTTATTTAAGCTTTGTTGGTTCATTTTTTTAGTTGCTAGTTGTGTTTTTTTTAATTTTGTGCAAATTATCGCATTATTTTTTGCTTATGCAAGAAATAATTGATTTGATTATATTGAGTTGATTGAGAGTTAATAGTTGAATTGTTGATTGAGTTCATTTAGCTTGTCCAACAATATCATTCAAAATCATCTCCGCATGTACCCGGGAATTCTCGATAAACCACAAGTGCGTATCCATTCCACCGCAAACTACGCCCGCCAGGTAAAGACCCGGTAAATTGGTTTCCATAGTTTCAGGGTTATAATGGGGGATAAATTTATCGTTGGTTAAAGTTATACCCAGTTTCTCCAGAAATTCAAAATTTGGCCGATACCCGGTCATCGCCATAACGAAATCATTCGGGATGGTAACAGTGCCTTCCGGAGTCGCGATATCTACCTCATGCTCACGCACAGCTGTAAGACTGGAATTGAAGTAAGCTTTTATACTCCCCTCTTTTATCCTGTTTAAAATATCAGGTCGTACCCAATATTTAACCCGGTGACTAACATCATCGCCGCGAATAACCAATGTTACCTCAGCCCCTTTGCGGTAGGTCTCCAGCGCTACATCAATAGCAGAGTTGCTGGAACCCACTACCACTACTTTTTGCATTGCGTAATAATGTGGGTCTTTATAATAATGTTTTACTTTCGGGAGGTCTTCACCAGGGATATCGAGCTTTACTGCAATATCATAAAACCCTGTTGAAAGGATCACTTTTTTTGCCTGGTAAGTCGCCTTGCTGGTTGTTATAGTAAAGATGTCATTTTCTTTCACCAAATAGGTTACTTCCTCAAACAGGTTGATGGGCAGGTTATTTGATGTAGCTACCCTGCGGTAATACTCCAAAGCCTCTGCGCGGGTTGGCTTGTTACTAATGGTTACAAATGGAATACCGCCTATTTCGAGTTTTTCTGATGTAGAGAAAAACGTCATAGTCGAAGGATAGTTGTATAATGAATTTACCAGGCAGCCTTTTTCAACAATTAAGAAGCTTAAACCAGCTTTTTGGGCAGCTAATCCGCAGGCAATTCCGATGGGGCCGCCGCCTATGATGAGTATATCGAGCATTTGTTAGAAGATGTTTATTGCGAAGATAGCTGGTTTGGTTCATAGTTGATGGTTCATAGTTCATGGCCGAACAAAAGAAGACAAAAAAACGACGAATGTAAGACAGGATGTTGCCAGGACTTTGTATTAGATCTGTTGCGGATGTTTAAGCTAACATCAGCATTAACATGGGTTATCCTTAAAAAGTTAATTCCACAAAAAAGGGTAAGCTACTTTTATCGCGCCGCTCAACTCTCTACCCTTGCTGCGTTCCCACCCTGGGGGAGTTCAAGAGGAGCTGGCCGTAAAAGACTTACCCCGCCGCAAAGATATAAAAACCTTTGTTTCCGGTTAACAAATTGTTAAAAAAGCGGCTTTATTGTGATAAGGTACAGGTATTTTAATGCTGAGATATTGTTATACAGTTAGTTACATCAAACTAAAAAAGACTGAATTGCACAGCATTTACCGGCTTTTCGGCCGCTACCGGCGCTTTTAACTTCGAATTAGCGAAAGTATTAAAGTCTAAACGGCGGTTAAATGGTATTTCTTTGTAAACTTTATAACTGTTATCATGCCCTATCATGTCTCGGCGCAATATGGTTAACTTATCAACTTTAAATTCCTCGCGCCATTGCTGTTTGCTAACATAAGGCCAAAGTTTATTAAACGATTGCCCCGGCAAATTGCGCGCCATCACGATATGTGGCACAAATGTGCCACCACTAAAAAAACGTTTCAAATGTTTAAACCATAACGTGCTTTCCGGCGTTTGTTCCAGCTGAGCATATATCGTTGGGTTTTCTTCGTGATGGAAAAAATCAAAACCATTGATGGCGGTAACCAGTGGTGGCAGGGTTAACAGCTCCCGCTCCAGTTTGGGTAGCAGTGCTTCAATCCAAACAGGCTTCTTACGCGGCCATTGCTGTATGCTGACGTGCGCCTTTGAGTGCCGCCCGTCGTAATTGCCAACTATAGCGGCACTGTCGTCTTTAATCCGTTTTATGCGTTTGCAAATGCTGTCACTCGGTGTAAGCACTATAAGGTAGTCCTGGTAACCTGTCATAACTCGTCGTTTTTGATAAAACAAATATTGCTAATATTTTTAGTATTTGCAAATTAAATTGAAGATAATTTGGTAAATTTTTTAACCGCAGAGACACGGAGGAGGGGACACAGAGGTCACAGAGATAAAAAATAATATTGAGTCGACAGGCTCTGTGCATTCTCCGTTACTTTGTGGCTATTTCGACGCTTCTCGGTCAAAATGCAAACAACTTATTCCCAAAATGCAACTCCCTATGAACTTTCCATTCAAGCTGTTCAGCAAAAGTATCGCGGTGTAAAACTGTAAGACCATTAACAATAAAGCGGTGCTTAAAATCGCGGTTCTCGAAGTTGGGCCAAAGCTTATTAAATGCAGTTACCGGAATATTTCGGGCGATAGTGATATGAGGCACAAAGTTTTGAAGTTTTATACCCATCTGCATGGTTAGCAGCTTAAACCAGTTTTCGGCACGTTCGGTCATCTCAATTTTGGCGTAGATAGTCCGCACGCTACGGCCATTGCTGAAGTACGCAAAGCCATTAAGATATAGTTCAACAGGCGGCATAGTGCTAAGTCGTTGACCCATCCGAACAATTGCCGGCTGTGCCAAAAACGGCTTGCAACGCACCTGGTGAGTAACCGAAATATACGCTCTGCTATGCATCCCCTCAAAATGCCCGATTGCGTTTACAGATGCCCGCTTATACCTGCTGATTTCCTTCACCAGTTCGGTCGGCAAAGAAATTATCATCAAATAATCGGCATAAGCATTCATAAACAGCAATTGAATTACACTGCTAAAATGCTAATTATTTTAGTATTTCTAATCGAGTGTTTATAAATATTTGCGGACTAGATTATTCGGACTCACTTTTCTTCATTGAAGCATCTATCAACTTGTTCAATGTCAGCCCTTGTACTACTATCGAAAATATCACGATAAAATAGCTGCCGCAGAGTATTACATGCCGGTACGGGCTAATGGGTAAAGACAGCGCCAGCGCAATTGATATTCCTCCCCTTACCCCTGCCCAGGTTAGTATATTGATGTTTTTATAATTTACATTTAATGTTCGCCGTAAAAAGGTAAGCGGCAATATGATGCTTATCCAGCGGGCAATCAGTATCAGGATAATCGCGATCCCACCGGTTAACCAATAATTGGTTATGTAAGGCAGGTTCACCATTTGCAAGCCGATCATCACAAATAGAATAGTATTCAGCATTTCGTCAATCAGTTGCCAGAATTTTTCGAGCGCTTCATGCGAGCGTTCCTTTTCGTCAATATTAATTGTACGGTTGCCCATAAACAGCCCGGCAGATACCACTGCAAGCGGGATGGATAAATCGAGATAAGTAGCAATAACCGAAATACTCATCACCGCCGATAGTGAAACCAAAACAATGGTTTGAAAATCCGTTATCGACTTCATGAGCCGGAAGGCAACAAAGCCCAATATTATACCCAGCGTAATGCCGCCGACTACTTCCCGGGCGAACAATAGTGCTGTTTGCGCAAAAGTTATATTATCTACCCCCGACTTTATTGCCTCTAATATGGTTATAAACAACACCAAACCGACTCCATCGTTAAATAACGATTCGCCCGATATAATAGTAGCAAGGTTGGCAGGTAGCTTTGAGGTACGAATGATCGCCCCGACAGCTACAGGGTCGGTAGGCGAAATTAGCGCGCCAAATAACAGGCAGTATACAAACGACATATGGATATTAAACAGCATTGTACCATAGTAAAACAAGGCGCCAAATGCCGCCGTAGATATGATTACACTGAGTGTGCTTAAAATAAAAACCGGTTTCAACTCACGCCGCAGCCTTTTGGTGTTTGAGGTGAACGAACCTGCGAAAAGCAGGAAACCCAGCATGATGTTTAAAACAGTGCCCGAAAAGTTGATGTGTTTTGCCAGCACAGTAAGATAACCGGCGATAGAAGGATTTAGCTTGTCGACAGCAATAGTAACTATCGACACTATAATTGCGATAGTAATAATACCGATGGTGCCTGGCAGCTTAAAAAACCGGGCATTGAGATACGAATAAAAGGCACTTACTACTACAAGCAGTGCTATAATAAGGAATAGTCCCATTGATGATTAATTACCATAATAAGGCAATAACCGTCAAAATGTTTTAACCGGGCTTTTCCCCTATTTGGATGATTGGTTGGCCAGGCGTGTTTCGGTGTTAAAGCTTCTTACAACGAGCCTGTTATCACTATTTTTATTGAAATAATTTATAACCCAACTTATAAATATTATCCCCTTATTTGAAAAACCCGCCAATGACATCAAATGCACCCCTCCCCAAAGTAGCCAGGCAAAAAGGCCCTGAAAATGCAACTTGCCCAAATCGGCAACGGCCTTGTTGCGGCCTATGGTCGCGAGTGTTCCCTTGTCTTTATAAATAAACGGCTCCGTAGGTTCACCTTTAATTAAATGCATTAAGTTTTTACCCAGCCACTGCCCCTGTTGTATCGCTGCCGGGGCAACACCTGGGTGTCCGTTTGGCGTTGCGTCGGTAATTATTGCGGCTACATCACCTATGGCAAAAATATTCTGATAGCCCTTTACCCGGTTTATTTCATCCGTTTGAATTCGTGAACCCCTGACAACAACATCTGCAGGAATACCATCGGGGACTTCGCCCTTCACTCCTGCTGCCCAAAGCACATTGCGGGTTTTTATGGTTTTGCCGTTATCAATAGTTAAATAAAACCCATCATAGCTTTGCACATGGGCGCTGTTGTATATAATTACGTCGCCATCAGTTAAAAACTTTTTAGCAGCCGCCGATGCGGGTTCAGTCATACCTGCCAATAGCCGGTCTTTACCTTCAACCAGGTAAACGCGCATATCATATTTGCTCAACCCGTGGTAATCTTTGCCTAAAATCAAGTGCCGCATTTCGGCAAGAGCGCCCGAAAGTTCAACGCCTGTTGGGCCGCCGCCTACAACTACGAATGTCATCAGCGCGAATTTCTCCCTCATGTCAGTGGTAACCAGTGCAGTCTCCAAATTTTGCAGGATAAGACTGCGCAGGTTTAATGCCTCGGGGATATTTTTCATCGGCATGGCAAAATGCTCTATTTGCTGATTGCCAAAAAAATTGGTGTTTGAGCCGGTTGCAATTACCAGGTAATCGTAATGGATGGTTCCTATATCGGTTGATATTGTATTGCTTTCAGGGTTTATCTTTTGCACCTCGGCCATATTAAAGCTGAAGTTTTCCTGTTTGGTAAATATTCTGCGGATAGGAAATCCTACAGAGTCGGCAGCAATTGAGCCGATGGCCACCTGGTATAGTAGCGGCTGAAAAGTGTGGTAATTATGCTTATCAAGCAACAATATATCCACCTGTGCCTTTTTCAATTTCTGTGCTAGTGCCAGTCCGCCAAATCCACCACCAATTATCACCACCCGCGGCCTGGAACCGCCATTTTTATCTTCAGATGTAACAGTAAACATATACGTTTGTAAAAATTCAATATTACACAATCTTTCATAAATGCATTGTAAACTTATTGTGTAGGTGATAATTATATACAATTTACTGACTTATCAGTTTTGGATATTGACGTATATTAATTTAAAGGGTATATTTGTGTCCTCCCGAAAATCCTCCCTTGATAAGAAAATCAGCTATTTTTAATCATTTATTTAAATAAACAGGGTATTTTTTATTAATTTTACCGGAAATTAGCACGTAATGAAAGAATTTTAACTTTTAGTGTTGATAATTTGGGTGATATGAGCAAAATCAATACGATTTCCACCAAGAACGGTACCGATACCAATCTGTATGTTATTAAAATTGGTGGAAATGTTATAGATAATTCAGAAAACCTGCACAATTTCCTGAAAGATTTCAATGCACTCGACGGATTTAAAATACTGGTTCATGGCGGTGGTAAGGTTGCAACCCAGCTTTCCGAAACACTTGGTATTGAGCCAAAGCTGGTTGACGGTCGCAGGATTACAGATATTGAAACTTTAAGAGTAGTAACCATGGTGTATGGCGGACTGATTAACAAGAACATAGTGGCTCAGCTGCAACGGTTTGGCACCAACGCTATTGGTTTAACAGGCGCCGACGGTGATTTTATCCGTGCGAAGAAACGCCCGGTAAAAACAATTGACTATGGTTTTGTTGGCGATATTGATGAAAACTCGATAAATCCTAAAAACTTAAAGAACCTGATGGATGGCGGCTTTACCCCTGTTTTTTGTGCTTTAACGCACGATGGCGAAGGGCAGTTGCTAAATACCAATGCCGACACCATTGCTTCGGCCCTGGCTGTAGCGCTATCGGGGTTATACAAAACAACCCTTATTTATTGTTTCGAGAAAAAGGGTGTATTGAAAGATATAAACGACGAGGAATCGCTGATAAAGGATATCAGCCCTAAACGTTACGAAGAATTGAAAACTGAACAAATTATACACAGCGGAATGTTGCCCAAGCTGGATAATGCCTTTGCAGCCATCTCGTGTGGTGTAAAGGGCGTAATTATCGGTCACTCAAACGACCTTGGCAAATTGAAAAATAACGAACCATTTGGCACACTTTTAAGCAGATACGAATGAATTCACAGCAGCACATTGCCATATTAGGCAGCGGAAATATAGGGCTTTCATTAGCAAAAGGATTAGTTAAGGCAGGGATATGCAAGCCGCAGCAAATTTCGCTAACCCGCCGCAATGCGGGTGCGCTGGCTCCTTATGCTGAGCTGGGTTACCATACAACCGACAATAACCTTAAGGCGGTTCGTAAAGCCGACTTTGTAGTACTTGCGGTTTTGCCTCACCAGCTAAATAAACTGCTTGACGAGATAAAGCCATCTATAAAGCCTGATAAACAACTACTTATATCTGTAGTATCAGGTGTTAGCTGTGGCGACATCCGAACACAGCTGGATTTAAATGTACAGGTTGTGCGGGCCATGCCTAACACAGCTATAGCCATCGGCCATTCCATGACTTGTATAGCTACCGATAACGGCACACCTAAAAATATCAATTTTGTGCGTTCGCTTTTTGAAACTGTGGGTGTAACAATACAAATAAACGAGGAACTAATGACATCGGCCACCGCTTTGTGCGCTTGTGGTATAGCGTTCTTCTTAAGGTCCATACGCGCAGCCTCACAGGGTGGAACAGAAATTGGCTTCCACGCGCACGATGCTTTAAAAATGGCTGCCCAAACGGCCAAAGGCGCTGCGGATCTGCTCCTACAGCTATCATCACACCCCGAGCAGGAAATTGATAAAGTAACGTCGCCAAGCGGCTGTACTATTGCCGGCTTAAACGAGATGGAACACAATGGCTTTAGTTCAGCTATGATAAAGGGTATAAAACTCTCTGCTGCCAAGGCCGGCGACCTTTATCATAAGGAAGAATAAAATCACTTCATTTTGATAAGAGTTTATCAAAACGATAGCCATCGCAGTAATAATTAACTTCAATAAAAAATCATAATAAGCTGTGGGTTAAACAACTAAATAAGTTTTTAATTAACGGCACCAATTTAGCGCTTCGCTACAGAAGCTTAGTTCAAAATGTTAACAGTAGAAAAAATCGGCGGTACATCCATGTCCGCATTAAAAGATGTAATCCAAAACATCATCCTCTTTAACCGCAGCGGCGAGCACTTGTACAACCGCATTTTTGTAGTATCGGCATTTTCGGGGGTTACCAACCTGTTGCTCGAAAATAAGAAAACCGGCGAGCCCGGCGTTTACCACAACCTGGCAAATTTTAAAGATTTTCATAAACCACTGAATGAGTTGGTAATAAAGCTTAAGCAAATAAACAAAACCTACGAAGATTTGGGTTTGAACATTGTTGAGGCTGACGCATTTATTGAAAAACGTATACAAGATGCACAAACCTACCTGGAGAACCTTGCTAACATCCTATCGTCGGGCTATGTGAGCAGCGAGGGTATTTTACAGGCCGCACGGGAGATTTTGGCATCTATTGGTGAAAGCCATTCGGCCTTCAACTTTAGCAATATTTTGCAGCATATGGGCATTAATGCCACCCTGGTTGATTTGAGTGGCTTTAACGATCACCACTCCTACACTATCGACCAGCGCATTAAACGCGACCTGCAACATATTGATTTTGAGAAAACTATATGCATTGTTACCGGCTACGCCAAAGGCACTGAAGGTATTATGCGCGAATTTGACCGTGGTTATTCCGAAGTTACGTTCAGTAAGATAGCCGTGGCTGTTAAACCCGAGGAAGCCATCATCCACAAAGAATACCATTTATGCACTGCCGACCCTGTTTTAGTTGGTGTCGACAATTGCTACCCTGTAGGAAACACCAATTACGATGTTGCTGATCAGCTGGCCGATGTGGGCATGGAAGCCATTCACCCAAAGGCATCAAAGCCATTGGAAATCAATGATATAAACCTTCGAATTAAAAACACATTCGACCCTGAGCACCCCGGAACGCTAATAACCCGCGAATATATTTGCGAACACAAGCGCGTTGAAGTTATTACCGGCACTGATAAAGTAATTATCATCGACATTTACGACCCATCAATGGTGGGCACGCCGGGAAGTGACCTGGAGATTATGCAGTTATTCTATAATCACAACATCAGCTATAATTTTAAGGCTACCAATGCCAACAGCATATCGATAGTGATTTGGGAGAAAGATTTCAGTAAAAAACTGATACACGAGTTGGAAGATAAATTTGAGAAAGTGACCGTTGAAAAAGCGGCGATGGTTTGCCTGATAGGCTCTAACATGGATAGGCCCGGACTACTGGCTAAATCTGCGATGGCGCTTGCTGACAAACATATCAATATTAAGAGTGCCGGCTTCGCTTTGCGAAAAGTAAATATCCAGTTCTTAATTGACAGGGAGGACTTTGATACTGCCATAATCGCTTTGAACAAAGCGATGGGGTAATAAAATCGACAGCCTGATGTATCTTTACGTACATCAGGCTGCTGATTTACAAGGAGTATTTGTCTTTAATTTGTCAAAATCTTAATTTAAAACATAAGTACCCACAGCACCTGCGTTTAATGCCGACGACACCGCTTTTTTGCCAAAGGCAATTCTAAAGCTGCGCGATGACGAGTCGTCATTATAAACTATCAGTACCAGTTTACCATCGGGGTTAACAAATGCAACGTTTGGTAGACCCGGCAATAAATTTGATTCCACCCTTTTTGAGCCCGGTCTCACAAATTTGGCGGCATGAGCAATAATATAATATGCCGGGTTACGGGTAACGTCGTCGCCTGTTATTGTTATAGCCCCTAAACAGCGGTCGCAGCCCCCGGGGGTATGCGGTTCCTGGTTTTGGTCGGCAGCCAAATTCCATTCAATCACATTGCGGCTCCAGTTGCGGGTAGCACCAATAATAATTTCCTTAACGTGAAATTTTAATTCATTTTTAAGGTTGCCCGGCGACCCAACCCACTGCTCAGTAAAGTATAAAGCCTTGTCAGGATGCGCGTTATGCACAGTCGATAAAGCATCGATTTTACCGCCATATAAATGAAACGCCGAACCATCTACATATTTAGCGGCTTCTTTATTATCTAAGATCGATATCGGATAATCGGGCCTGTCGGCGTTATGATCGTACAGGATAATTTTTGTTTTGAGTTCAGCAGCCGCTAACGCCGGGCCTAAATTATTGGCAATAAAATCAGCCTGTTGTGGTGCTTCCATCACCATACTGGGGTTGTTTTTGGGGTTGAGCGGTTCATTTTGAATGGTTAAAGCATCAATTCTTATCCCGCGCGCTGCCATGCCGTTAATATATTTAACGAAGTATTGGGCGTAGGTTTTATAATACTCCGGTTTCAAATTGCCGCCATATGTTTCTTCATTGGTTTTCATCCAGGCCGGTGGCGACCATGGTGATATCAATATTTTTATCTTCGGATTTATAGCCAGTATTTGTTTTAAAACCGGTATCAAATTTCCTTCATCGTTTGCAAGGCTGAATTTTTTCAGCTCGGGGTCGTTTTCACTTTTTGGCAAATCATCGTACGAAAAAACATGGTCGTCCAAATCAGACGAGCCCACACTTATCCTCAAATAACTTACACCAATGGCATTGCCTTGAGTTGTAAATAACTCATGTAAAAGTTTTGCCCTGCCAGCCGGTGTCATTTTGTTTATCAGCATGGCACTGCCCCCGGTTAGCGCATACCCAAAACCATCGATAGATTGATAAGCCTGCAATTTGTTGATCTTTATGGTTGGCGACTGATTTGAAACTCCCGACTGTACAACTTTTTCCCGTTTAAATAATATTGAGTCTGTTGGATCTGTAAGCCATAACTCAACGGCGTCATTGGTACCGACGGCACTTTTTTTATACTTATTTGCTGTCGTCTGACAAAAACCGTCAGTTAGCAAAAATGTTGAAAGCAGCAACGCAAGCGTGGTTCTGAAAATTGCAGGCATGATATAGTTAATTACTGGTTGTAAAATAGTGGCGGGCTAATATAAGTAAAACGGCAATCTGAAATCATCTCGTCGCCGTTTTAATATACTTTGGTTAATATAAGCATCTCCGCATCGGTTTATTAACATCGGCAGCCTTGTCTTGGTAACTTCCGTGTATTAAGTTTGTTACGTCTCTTTTGTTTTTTGTACTTTTACTTAATAATTAACTGCCAATATTCTTAACAGTTAAACGTGCTAATAACTAAACAAATACGGGCAATATTCCGTATTAAAGTTAATTTATTATTTAGCACAGGCAGCTAATTACTTTATTTAGCCGTATCTGAAAGGGAAAAACACTCATTAACGTTTATGAGGAATTACTTACTTGTTCTTGTTTGTTTATTGTTATCACTAAGCGGCTACAGCCAATGCGCGCAGGGTGTTAATGTATCTGCTTCAAACACAAGTATTTGTTCGGGCAATAGCGTTTTGTTAACCGCCACGCCTTCGGGCGGCAACGGCCCCTTTACATATGTATGGAGCAACGGCGCCAGCGGCCCGACAACCACCGTAAACAAAGAAGGCACCTACAGCGTTACGGTAACATCGCCGGGTTGCCCGGGTGTTAGCGGTAATATTACCATAAGTGTAGGTGTAAGCCCCAATGCACCCACCGTAACCGGCAATACTTTGGTTTGCCCCGGTACATCGGCCACACTGACTGCCAGCGGCCCCGGCGGCGCTTACCAATGGTACGATGCGCCCACCGGAGGTACCTTTCTATTTAGTGGCGACACCTATGTAACCCCAGCCATTAACTCGGGGATAACTTTTTATGTACAAACCACGATAAACGGCTGCCCAAGCCTGCGTACCCCGGTTTTTGTTAATGCAACGGGTAACCCGACTGTAAAAGATGCGACAGTTTGCTTCGGGAATGGAACTACGTTAACTGCAAGCGGAGGCAGCAGTTACGAATGGTATAGCTCGGCAAGCGGAGGCAGCCCAATAGCCAGCGGCGCGAATTTTGTAACGCCGCCGTTAACGACCAGCACCATCTATTATGTGGTAGCAGTAATAAGTGGATGTACCAGTGCCCGCACCCCAGTGAATGTAACCGTAACGCCTGCGCCGCAAACACCAGTTGTGCAGGGAACATCGGTTTGTGCCGGGTCAAAAGCCAGCCTGCATGCTACGCCAGGGCCGGGCATTTTTGCCTGGTATGATGTACCAAGCGGTGGTACTGCCCTTATTTTAAGCCCCGATTATACAACACCACCCTTAAATGTCAGCACAACCTACTATGTTGAAAATTCAATAAATAACTGCGTAAGTTCGCGGGTACCCGTTACGGTTACGGTTACTCCTATCCCAGCAGCTCCTGGCGATCAGATACAAACTACCTGCAAAGGGTCGTCGATTTTACTTACTGCCTCAGCCTCGCCACCAGCAACCGGTACCTACGAGTGGTATGATTTACCCGCAGGCGGAACGCTGTTGCAAACCGGGCTCACCTATCAAACACCGGTACTTAACTCCACAACAACCTACTATGTGTTGTATAACAATGGTGGCTGCACAAGTGCCCGCTCAAAGGTAACCGTGGTTATAAACCCGCCTCCCGCCGCACCATCGGTAGCAGGTGCAATTATTTGCAATGGCTCAACAACTACCTTAACAGCTACAGGGCCCGGTGGATCTTACCAATGGTTTGATGTTGCCTCTGGTGGCGTACCATTGTTTACAGGCACTGCCTTTACTACCCCGGCACTAACCGTAACAACTAAATATTATGTACAAACAACTATAAGCGGTTGCGTTAGCCCCCGTAAAGCTGTAACTGTTACAGTTACCCCAGTAGTGAACCCGCCAAGTGCCGCCAATACGTCAACCTGTTCGGGTAGCCCGGCTTCGTTGACAGCGTCAGGCAGTACCGGGACTTACCAATGGTATGACGCTGCAACCGGGGGCACCCAGTTGGCGACAGGACAGGCATATACGACCCCGCCGTTAATAACAACTACAACTTATTACGTTCAAACAACCGTTAATGGCTGCACAAGTGCGCGCAAGGCAGTAACTGTAACAATAAATCCCGTTCCGACAGCGCCAACGGCATCGGGCACAAACGTTTGCTCAGGATCAAAAGCAACTTTAACAGCCACTGCAGCAAGCGGCAGTATCGAATGGTATGATGCACCGGCTGCCGGCAACCGGGTTAAAATCGGCCCGACCTTCATAACCCCTGCATTAATTGCAACTACCACTTACTATGTACAAAGTGTAGCAGGATCATGCATAAGCAGCCGCACACCAGTTACTGTAACAGTTGGCTCAACAATAACACCACAATTTAAATATCCGGCAGGTTCGGTTTGTTCGCTTACACCCGGTACAATTGCCCCTACCATTTTTGAGCCAGCAGGAGGCACATTCAGCGCATCACCGGCGGGGTTAATTATAGACCCTACAACAGGAGCGATAACAATAAGTAGCAGCACGCCCGGAATTTATACCATCACTTTTGTTGGGAAAGGCAGTTGCTCGACCCCGGAAAAAGCCAGATTCAAAATTTTTACAGTTGCTAATTCGTCGTTCTCCTATAGCAGCCCGAATTTCTGCCAGGATGCTGCGAACCCACTCCCGAACTTTGGTTTACTTGGCAGCGGTGGCAATTTTACCGCTACGCCGGCAGGTTTGGTTATTAACAGCGCTACAGGCGAAATTGACCTAAAAAAAAGTATTCCACAGAAATATACGGTAACAAATACTATTACGGCTACCGGTGGGTGTAGTGGAAGTACCTCGAGCACAGATGTTACCGTTGAACAGGCGGCAACCGTTAGTGCCGGGCCCGATCAAACTGTTACGGCAGGCAGCGCGGTTCAACTGGCAGGCACCGTAAGCGGTGTTCCCAAGGGTACATGGTCGGGCGGTACGGGCTCGTTTTCAAATACCACAATACCTAACCCTGTTTATACACCAGGTGCCGGCGAGCTATCCGCTACGCTTACTTTTACCTCTGATGATCCGGCTGGCTCATGTGGGCCAAAGTCGGATAAAATGACCATAACTTTTAAAAACGGGCCTTTTGCCCCAACAGTTACGGGTAATTCAACCTGTTTAGGCAGCAGCGCAAATTTAAGTGCAATTGCGCCCGGAGGGACTTACAAATGGTACGACGCGCTGGTTGCCGGTAACTTGTTATTTACCGGCGCCAACTTTACAACGCCTGTGTTAATGGTTAATACCACCTACTATGTTGAGGCTGTAAATAGCCTTGGTGTTACCAGCCCGCGTACAACTGTGCTCGTAACCGTTAATAATATTCCTGCAGCGCCGGTTGTGCCACCAGCACCAATATGTGCGGGTAACACTGCTATACTTATTCCTGCTGATTTAACCGGAAATTTTGAATGGTACGATGCGGCGGCCGGTGGAAACCTTTTATCAAAAAACAGCACCTATACTACGCCTGCCCTAACAACAAATCAAACTTATTATGTGCAGGTAACCATTAATGGTTGTACCAGCCCGCGGACACAGGTAGATGTAACGGTATCGGCGCTTCCCAATGTAACAAGTGCATCCACAGGTACTGTTTGTAGCGGCAATGCTTTAAACTATACCATAACAGCAGATATTGCAGCTGCTACCTTTTTGTGGAGCCGGGCGGCCGTTGCTGGTATAAGTAATGCACCGGCGGCAAACCAATCCAGCAATACCATTACCGAAATTTTATTAAATACAAGCGGTGCTGCTGTAAATGTCGCCTACATTATAACCCCAATAAATAATGGCTGCCAGGGTACTCCATTTAAATACGCGGTCACCGTTTATCCAACCCCAATAGTTACAAGCGGACAGCCGCCTGCCATATGCAACGAAGCACCTGTGAATTATGATATTACTTTTAATACCGCTGCAGATTTTGAGTGGAGCCGGGCTGCAGTACCGGGGATAACGAACGCGGCAGTCTCTGGACAAAACACAGCTACCATTCGCGAAACTTTAATTAATACTACGGATGCACCAATCGTTGTTAAATATATCATCACATCACAAACACTAACCTGTACCGGTATTCCGTTTGAGCTGGATGTAACGGTGAACCCATCGGTGAAGGTAACAAGTGCAGACGCCGGAGAGGCATGTAGCAACGTGCCGCAAAATTACGTAATATCTTCAAACATACCATCGGCAACATATATTTGGAGCCGGCTTGCAGTACCAGGTATCACCAATCCAACTGTAACCAATCAAACGTCATCAACCATTACGGAGACACTTGTAAACCACACTCCTGTTTCCATCAATGTATATTATGCTATTACGCCTTTTGCGAATGGGTGTCCCGGAAAAAGTTTCACGCTGGCGGTGTTTGTTCACCCGCAGCCAGATAAACCTGTTGCTAATACTAATGCACCTATATGTGTTGGCAGTACTTTGCAATTACGTACAGGTGATGTTGCTGGCGGTGCATTTATGTGGACAGGCCCTAATGGTTATTCATCTACCGACCAAAATCCGGATATCCCCAACGCATCGGTCGCTAACACTGGTGTTTATAGTTTAACTGTTACCGTTAATGGCTGCTCGAGCGAGGTATCAACAACACAGCTTGTGGAAATAAGAACACCTGGATTAGCCAACGCAGGCCCAGACCAGATCGTTTGTATAACAGACCCGGAAATTATATTAGCCGGCACCGTAAAGGGTGGAAGAGGAACAGGGATATGGTCGTCGCACAGTACCAATGCCGGAACATTTTCATCACTTACAGATTTAAATGCACACTATAAGCCATCTCAGGACGAAAAGAACGACGGCCAGGTTACTTTTACGCTCACTTCGACCAGCGACGATAATTGTACAATTTCTACAGACGATGTTACCGTTTTTTTCGGGCCTCTACCTGCTGTAAAAGCCGGGCCCGACCAAGCCGTCTGCGAACAGACGCCAACTATACAATTAGCCGGCTCGCCTATACTTGCGGGAACCCAGGCCCAGTGGACGTCCACCGGCCCAGGAGGAAGCTTTACACCATCGGCAACAGACTACAATGCAAATTATCTTCCCAGCGCGGCTGACGTAAAAGCCGGATTTGTTAACCTGGTGCTACATGTCACTAACCCAGGGCCGTGCCAGATTGAAACTGATACCATGAAGATAACGTTTATCCCGCCTGCAAAAGTTACTGCCGAAAAGTTACGATATGTACTACGCAATCGCACAATTACGCTGCACCCAAATGTAAGTGATAACAATGTGCAATACTTATGGACGCCCAATATTGATATAAGCGATAATAAAATAAAAAATCCGATAATAACAGGTATTGTTGACCGCACTTATACGCTTACGGTTACAGACAGCCGCGGGTGCGTAAGCAGCGACTCAACTATGGTAAAGGTTTCGCCGGAGGTTGTAGTGCCTAATACTTTTACGCCCAATAGTGATGGCGTGAACGACTTATGGAACATACAAGGCTTAATTGCATACACCGAAGCCACCGTTGATATATTTACCCGCTACGGCCAAAAGGTATATCACTCTATCGGCTATGATAAACCCTGGGACGGGATATACAACGGCAAACAGTTGCCGGTGGGGGTTTATTATTACGTAATAGATACCAAACTCTTCAACCAGGTGCTTTCGGGCAATGTTACGTTGATAAGATAAAGGTGCTAGTTTAGGCCTGAAAGATAGGCTTCTATAACTGCGTACTCCTTTTGATGTTGCTCGTCAGTATCTTCAGTCTGCATGTATTTAGCCCAACCCAATGGTGTTCCGCCGTATGCTTTGTCTGTAAGGTCGAGCCTGGCCCCTGCTTTAACCAGCAGCTTCACTGAATCCAGCGAACGTGAGCATACGGCCTGGTGAAGCGGCGTTGCATGCGTATGGAAACCCGTGCCGTTTTTCGGATAATCATTAGGGGCGACACCGATGCTCAACAAATAGGCTATCATATCAGTTTTACCATAAAATGCAGACATCGCCAGCGCTGCCAATTTTTCGTCGTCAGCTGCAACGAGGGCAAGGCGGGTAACCTCATCCGACCAACCGAGGCCAATTGCGGTACCAAGCGTTAGTTTGCCGCCTCGTTTTATAAGATGAGCGGCAGCCTCAATGTTACCATTGGCAAGCGCGCCCGAACCACCACCGGGCGTGGCCCCGGCGTCAATTAGAACATCCATTAGCTGTATTTGTACACCACATTCCCGGGGTATCCGTCCGGTAGTTACCAGGCCTAGCGCATAATCAAGTTGCTTTTGAACGGTGTCGGGTGCATGTTTCTTTATTTCAGCTATAAGCAAAGCAGTAACCTCGACAATATTAGCCGGAAGTTTTTCATTGCGGATGGGATTGTCGGCGATAAACCATAGAAGATACGGGTTGTCGAAATAATCACCCGATGGGTAGTTTAGTCGTTCACTTATAAGGCGTGGATGCGCAGTTATCAAACCTTTCAGCACAGGGATATTGCCGCCGTCAACAGCCGCAATTGCTTCAAGAAATAAAGCGTCGCTAATTTTCGAGATGTTCATTATTATATCCTTCGAAATTTTATTACCTGCTAATAAGTGAGTTAGCATTCCTTAATATCAAATTTAAAAAAAGATTATTCAAAACGTTCATTTCCGCGAATCTCATCCATCATTGAGGTATAAATAACAAAATAAATATTACGAAAATGGAACCAAGAATTAATTTGTTTGAAAAAGGACAGAATGCGTTTAAAGCTATGTATGGTTTGGGAAGCTATCTTGCTAAATCGCCAATTGAAAAATCGCTTTTAGATTTAATTTACTTTAGGGTATCGCAAATTAACGGATGCGGATTTTGCCTGGATATGCACTCAAAGGATTTACGCGCTAAAGGCGAAACCGAACAACGCCTTTATGTTATGGATGCCTGGCGCGATACTCCTTTTTTTACCGACCGGGAAAGGGCTGCGCTCACCTCGGCCGAGGCTCTAACCAAATTAACCGATAACACCGTTTCTGACGAGGTTTTTGAACAGGCAAGCAGCCAGTTTACCGAAGACGAACTGGTTGATTTAACCGTTGCTGTTAATACTATTAACAGTTATAACCGTATCAATATTGCGTTTCGTCCGTTGGTTGGCACCTACAAGGTCGGCGATTTTGGCAGTCACTAAATGCAAACCTTATAATAATTAATAATCATGTAAAAAGGTGCTCCGGGTAATGGAGTATCTTTTTACATTTTATTTAACCGGATAATTTAATACGTTTAATTTAGATTCGATAACGTCGGGGTAGGCTTTGTATAAATATTTGTTAAATAGACTATGGATGCAACAATAAAATATATCGGCAAAATAAATTCGGTGTTAAAAACTATTGAAGATTGCCCGTTGCAGGGTAACGAAAATGCGCCGGATGCGGAAGTGATTATCTACCCGGAATTTATAGAAGGTATTAAAGACATAAAACCAGGCGCCGAAATTTTGCTACTAACCTGGCTGCATGCCGCCGACAGTAGCGTTATAAAATGCTACCCGCGCAATAACGTAGATGCCCCGGTTGTTGGCGTCTTTTCAACACGGTCGCCAGCCCGGCCTAACCCCATCGGCATCCACCCGGTAACGGTTATTGATCTATCGGCAGACGGCGTAATTAAAGTAGCCGGCCTTGAGGTGCTTGATCAGACGCCTGTAATTGATATTAAGCCAGTACTTAGATAGCTTTCCAGATGCTGTTTTTTTAGTATATGCAATAACCTGCTATTCATTTTATCCGGTCGGATAAAAGTTTCACGTATGTTTTGGCATCCGATACTAAATCCCCTATTTCTTTAACCGATGGATTTTCGCCCATTCGCTTTTTGCCTTTGAGTTTTATATCAATTGCTTGCCCATTATCTAAATAATACCGACCTTCAAAAGCAGGAACTGTCTTGCCGTGGTCCAGCCCGCCATGCTTATCTTTCGAAAAATCTTCCTCGGTCTCGTAAATGAAGGCTATCTTACCCTTTTTATTAAAGTAAAAACTGTACTGACGTATACAATATGAAAGGCCTGCCCAATAATCAATTTTACAAATCGATTTCCCGTTGATGTATCCGGTTAACGAAAGGCCGCCATCGGGCATTTCTTGCGAAACGTCTTCATTCTCCAGTTTAATAATTTTTAATGTTTTATCGGTATTGATTTTTTCCACTGTCTGGCGAATGTTTTTTATGATGATATTGTTTGCCTGACCGTTGGCATTGGACATGACTGCAACCAGTAACGAAACTATTATTAATAATTTTAGACCACTGCGAATTTTTATTAAGACCATATGATACTTTGATATTATTTGAATTAAAAATAAGCTTTTATTTTACACGAAACTCGGGTGTAGAAAACTAAAAAACAACATCGCTTATAAGCATCTAACCAATGGGTGAATTCAGCTATCAAACTAACTTTACAGCGTCTATTTTGTTAATAAAAACAGGTTAAAAACTAAAAATATTAGTATAACTTTACCACAATGAACCCGGTAATGCAATTAGCTTTCGACTACGTTGAATCAACCAACACAGTGGTTTTCCTGACTGGTAAAGCTGGCACAGGTAAAACAACATTCCTACAACAAATAAGGCAGAATTGTAAAAAGAAACTCGCCGTTGTTGCTCCAACAGGCGTTGCAGCGATTAATGCCGGGGGGATGACCATCCATTCGCTGTTTCAAATTCCTTTCGGCCCTATTATACCTTCGGGAGATGCAAAGCCGGACGCATATTACAGCGCCGAGAAAAGAGAATTACTGGAAAATCTTGAACTGCTTATTATAGACGAGGTAAGCATGGTAAGGCCTGATGTACTCGATCAAATAGACCTTATACTGCGCAACATAAAGGAATGTCCATCGCCATTTGGCGGCGTGCAATTACTGCTTATCGGCGATCTTTCACAATTGAGCCCGATTATAAGGGACGAAGAGTGGATTATGTTGAGCAGGTATTATTCCACCCCGTATTTTTTCAGCAGCATAGTTATGCAGAAAGCGCCCTATGTGCGCATTGAACTCGACCATGTATACCGCCAAAAAGAACAGGCATTTGTCGATATTTTGAATGAGGTGCGCAACCAGTCCATCAGCCCCAAAAGCCTGGAACTGCTGAATGCGAGGCACCAGCCGGGTTTTCATCCCGCCAAAGATGACCCATATATAACTTTAACTACCCATAATGGGCTTGCTCAGCAAATCAATAGCGAATTTGTTGAAGCGCTGGAAGGTGATGAGTCTGAATTTACGGCAACAATAAGGGGCGAATTTCCGAAAGACGCCTATCCAACCGAAACCAGCCTCAAGCTAAAAGTTGGCGCACAAGTGATGTTTGTAAAAAACGATAGCTCGGCTGAAAAGCTTTATTACAATGGGAAAATAGGTACCGTTACCAAGCTCGCGGCCGACACTGTTTTTGTTCAATGCGGAGAAAGCAAAGAAATTGCCGTGCAGGCCGTTGAGTGGACGAACGTTAAATACCAATTGGAAGAGCAGCAGATCAGCGAAACGACTGCCGGCAGCTTCGCCCAAATACCATTAAAGCTGGCCTGGGCAATTACAATTCATAAAAGCCAGGGATTAACTTTCGACAGGGCTATTATTGATGTGAGCGAGGCGTTTGCCCATGGTCAAACCTATGTGGCTTTGAGCCGCTGTCGCAGCCTTTCGGGAATGGTACTGCGTAATCCCATCACTGCAAATAATATCATTGGTGATCCGGCAGTGGGGCGTTTTAATGAACAGGCAAAGCAGTTGCAGCCTGATGCTCAAAGGCTGGAACGCGACCGCGAACTTTACCGGCAGTTTCTGCTGGCGGAGTTGTTTGATTTCGGTGGCCTAAAAAGAAAATATAAAGGATTTGAAGAACTTATCCCTGATCTCGATCCGGCTATTACCGACGTGGCGGAAAAATTTGTTCGGAGGTTATCGTTGTGTGATAATGACCGCATAAAAACGGCCGCTGCTTATTTTCTCGGTAAGCTGCGGGAGACGATAGAAAACCTTCATATTCAACTACCTGCATTTATAGGTCAATCGAAAGAAAAAGCCACCAAAGCCGACCAGCTCATTAATTGGGCCATGGCGCGTATTTCGCTTATGGAGCATTTTTCTGCATCAGATTTTACCAGCGATATTTATCTCGGCTTAAAAAAATATTTACCAGCCAACAAATTGGGCGCATACCTGCAGGCGTTGAACGCCAAACCCAACGAAAAACTTTTTTTCCAGTTGATAACCTGGCGGGATACTGTTGCTGCCAAAGACAACATTATGCCCAACATGGTATTATCCGAAAAGACATTGGAGACCATTGCCGAAAAGCTGCCGCCGGTGCTCAAAGCGTTGAGTGCTGTTAAAGGCGTAGGTCCGCAAAAGGCGGCTCAGTACGGGGCTGAAATTATAGCATTTATCCGTGCTTATGAATACGAAATGCAAGGGCAGGATGTGCAGCAGGCTAGTTTGTTTTAAGTTGCTAAAATTTCATACAAGCTTGTTACCCTTTAAGCCCCATTTCAAATGTCCCCAGCGCTATGTGCCTTATTTTAAATACTTTGCACAAAACTACCAGTAGCAGCATCATAGGTAACCGTTGCTGCAAATATGCCATTAGCAAACGTAATTGTTGTCGATTGGCTTATAACACCGCTTTCTGTCGACGGGTCAACAATTTCTCCCGCCGCGATGTTGCTTGCAAGGAAAATGATTAGCTGTGTTGTCGGCCTGAAAATAGCATGCTGTGCAAGCGGGATAAATTGCGAATTGAGCAGGGCTTTGTCAATAGCTGTGCCATTTACCAAAACTGCTTGCACCAAACCAAATGTAAGGTCGGTGCCCGGAGAATATTGATTGGTAACCTGGTAAGCATCCGGCCCGATAGGTACCGGGGTGGGCTGCGAAAAGGCGCCAGTCTTATCAAACGTGTAATTTTGTGAAGGCTGTGCTGCTTGTTCGGTAAAGCTTGTTACCACTACAACGCCACTGTTGTTGGTTACCGATGCGTAAACAGAATACGTCTCGTCATCCCAGGTCACAGCGTTACTCTCAAAAGGAGGAAAACTGACCCACGAAAAAGGAGCCTCGCCCTCCACTGTTTTAATTAAAATGATATTTTCTTTGGCGGCATAAATTGTTTGCAGGTCGGCGGCAGCGATGTTGATGTTTAATTGATAAGCAGGCATAAGGATAAAGGTTAAAGTTATTACTCAAAATAAAGTGAGCAATTATAATAAAAACTCATGTCAGTTTACAGTATTTAATATTAAGAATTTTGATTTTAGCTTCTTTAAAATATGCTCGATTATCAGTTCCCATTAGTTTGATTTATTTAACCCTGGACTAAACTGAAAGTTAAAACGAAACTTGTACCAGTGCCTTTTTTTGAGCTGAGGGTAATTGTGCAGCCGATTGTTTGTGCCATATCTTTCACAAGATTTAAACCCAGGCCGTGTTTGGCGCTTCCAATGGTCAGGTTTTCTTCAAAGTTTTTAACCTGCTCATCGGTCATTCCCGGCCCGTTATCGCTAATTGAAAGTTTAAATTGATCGCTTTCTTCCCACGCTTTCCAGGTAATAGTTGCGCCTGGTGTTCCCTTTAACGCATTGGCAGCATTTTGCGTAAGGTTATGCATAATTGTCTTTAGATAGTTCTCGTCGGTACGAAGGACAAGGTTTTCATCTGATTGGTAAATAAAATTGATACCGGTAGTTCCTGAGAAAAAGTCTTTCAAATAAGAGAATAAACCAGTAACGGCGACGGTCGTTTTTTCAGGGCTAAAATTTTCCATTTGCCCTTTACTCCATAAAAGTATTTCTTCCATCACCTCCAAAAGTGCAACAGCCGACTTAGTGATTTTTGATTCTTGTTCAGCTTTTTGTTCTTCGCTTAACAGGCGTGCCTCTCGTTTTTGCAATTGCAAAAAGTTCACCAGGCTAACAATCGGGCTCCGCAAATCATGCGTAATTATCGCAAAAAACTTCGCCTTCAGTTTATTTGCGCTATCAAGTTGCTCGTTTAATTTTGTTAGTGCAATATTCTTTTGTTTACGAACTGCGCTTAGTCGGTAATAAAGCCCTCCGATAATCAGCATTATTAGCAAACCGGCTAATAAAAGCAGAATGTTTCGCTGCTGGGATTGGGCCCGTATTTTTTGATTTAATATTTGCTGGTTCTTCTTTTGAATTTCATTCCTGCTTTCAAGTTCAGCAATTTTGTTTTTGTTTTGCTGTGAAAAAATGGAATCGGTAACATCCTGATAAAAGTTAAAGTTATCGTAAGCGCCTTTATAGTCGCCGTTATGGTATTGTAATTCAGATAATATTTCGGTGTAATACGCCTTATCTTCAATGTCGTTTCTCAGTTCCGTCATTTTTATAGCCTGCCTGATATACTTCTGGGCTATTTTTTAAATCTTTTACCGAATCGGCGAAAATTATAGAATCGGGCTTGATTGATTTTAAAGCCCCAAAACGTACCATATAAAAATAGGCTACTCCTAAATTCCCCGTATTAATTGAGATTAGTTCATCATCACCCGGATATTTGTCCCATATCCTTTTGGCGGCTAAATGTAGTTCGATACATTTCCGGTAGTTGTCTTTATAAATTGTGGCCATGTTTGAATATATCCCAGCCACCAGTTGCTCCTCCCCCAGTTGTTTAAAGATTGGCAATGCCTGATCATAGTATATTTTTGCCTGTAGCGGCATCCCGCGTCTAAGGTACGCCGACCCAATATCTCTCAGTACGCTGCCTTCACCCAACTTGTCGTTAATTTTTTTGTAAATCCTCAATGCATCAGCATCATACACACTATCGCGGTTATAATTCTTTTGAGCAAAAGCAATTATAGCCATGTGCTTATAGCAATTTGCGGTAAGCGAGTCGCTGTTTATACTTTGCGCTATGTTGAGGCTTTGCTGGTAACAATCCATCGCCGATATATAGTCGGACTTATTTGTGTATTGCTGCCCGAGGGCTATCAATTCAAATGCTTTTGTTACTTTATCGCCTGGCTTAATATGCGCTACCACCTGCTTTAAGGAATCAATCTTTTTATTAGCCTGGGGGTAAACAACAACTGAGGAACAAATAATCAGCAGGCAGATTACAATTGATGTTTTAATATTCATTATAAAAGGGGTATTGGTTTCTAACTGAGGAAATTAAACAATCGCGTAAATCATACTGCTTTTTTTATTGATACAGATTTTGCAATGTTTCTTTAAAGTTCCTTCCAACCGGTAACGTATAGTTATTTGCCAGTGTCACTTTTAGCGAATTGTATTGTTTTATATAATGTTTTTGAACTGCATAACTGCGATGGATCCGGATAAAATTCGCAAAGCCCCGCTCCTTAATCAAGTGACTCAACGATTCCAGAACCATATACCTTTTGCCCACGGTGTTGATACTGGTGTAGTCCTTCATTGCTTCCAAATAAATAACCTCGTGTAATTGCAGCTTAATTTGGCGGGTACCTTCTTTTATAAAAATGGTATCAGCACCCAATGTATGGGACAGTAGTTCAGATTTATTTCTTATCAAAAAATATTCCTGCAGGCGATTTATCATTTTTTCAAACCGCTCCGACGTAAATGGTTTTACAATGAAGTCAAAAGCCTCTACTTCAAAACCATCTAAAGCGTATTCCGGAAAACTGGTAATAAATACACAGGCAGGAATTTGCATTAGTTGCGCCCGCAGTTGCAAACCGTTTAATTCGGGCATATCTATATCCAGGAATAATACATCGGGCGCTAATTTTATACAGGCATCTAAAGCTTCTACAGATGAAGAATAGGCACCTAATACTTTAACCTGCGGATAGTCTTTAAGAAACGACAAAGTCATTAACCTGTCTACCAGGTCGTCATCTACTACTATGCACGTTATGTCGTTGTTATGA
The DNA here is from genome assembly GCF_025359345.1 of Mucilaginibacter sp. Lineage (GTDB taxonomy): Bacteria > Bacteroidota > Bacteroidia > Sphingobacteriales > Sphingobacteriaceae > Mucilaginibacter. The sequence continues at coordinate 140,080 of NZ_JANYGQ010000025.1, read as the reverse complement.
ACCATGTTATCGTAATAAATTATGATAATGAACTGTTTTCAACCGGTAAAATTCTTTAACCAGCGTCACCGGGCGATTATTTATGTCGTTCGTAGAGTAGCACTTTTAAACGCCTGCCCGGATAGATAGATTTGAGATATAAATCTTATATCTATGAAAAAAATAAACCTTTTGCCGGTGTTGATACTGCTGTTATTACCCGCATTTGACGCTTATTCGCAGCAAAATAACAAAATAAGTATTTTTGATAAAGTTAATAATACGACAACAAAAGCGAGCAATTTAATTGCCGTATTTCAACCATATTTATTAAAAGCCAGGCAACTTTTTTACGACAGTAAACAACTTGCGGTGGATGTAAAAGCGGCATCAAAAAACGCACCCGGTAGCAATTCAAATAATCAAAGTTCTGCTGGCTACTCAAATTCAAGCGTTTCGGCATCGAACGCCCAGGGCAGTCAAGGCTCTTATTCAGCTAACGATGCCGGTAATACAGCAGGCGGCTCAGGCTCCTATTCATCCAATCAAAATACGAATAATAGCGCAAACCAATATAATCAAAATACGGCATTAAACAATAATAACAGCGTTTCCTCTCAAAATTACCTGGCCGGACAAAGTTTGCCCATCAATAATCCACAATCGGTAAATAATGATGGCACCGGCAATTTGGGCAACCAAAATAACGGCATATATGGCAATTGCCTGGATGTGATGACAGGCACGGTGATGGGCATGGGTGAAGCCGCACAAAAACCAAGTGCGGTTGACTTGATGTTTTTCGCACCAGCGGATGGTCAGAATACCTATTACCTGATGACACCTGGTTTTGCCAAAAACAATTCGACCGCGGGATACATGACCGAGCATGTTAGTGAACAGGCGATGCAGTGGAGTGATATTAATGAAAGCGAAGTGGCACTAACTAGGCTTACAATCGGGCAGTTTAATCAAATTCAAAACAACAGCCAAATTCAAAGTGCGGTGCGCAATGCACAGGGCTACGCCGCCTATTATGCATCGATTGGTCAAAAACTCGATGGACAAGTATTCGCAGTAAAAATGCAGATGGACAGCCGGGAAGTTTACGGATTGATGGCTGTGATTAAACAAATTGGCACCAGCGGTAGCAGCGGCTACCTGAAAATAAAAATAAAAGCAACGGGCATTGATACCAACAGCGATGGAACTGCAGATGCTAATGTTTATCAGCGCTAACTACCAAAAACATACTCTTATGAAAAAAATAATTAACTATTCATTTGTACTCGTTTTAACAGTCCTTTCAATATTTGTAGGCTGTAAAAAAAATAACCCTGTCCCGGCGCCGGCAATAACGGCCATTTCGCCATCAACTGGACTTGCCGGGATTGCGGTCACCATTAGCGGTTCTGGTTTCAGTACAACTGCCTCGGCTAATACCGTAAAATTTAACGGCGCGGCGGCCGTAGTTACATCGGCAAGCAGCGGCTCATTAGTCGTAACGGCGCCAGCCGGCGGACGCACCGGCACTGTAACTGTAAACACAACTGGCGGAACAGCTACTGGGCCTATATTTACCTATTTAATGGCACCTTCTATTACTGCCATTAACCCAGCTTCGGGTAAGGCGGGTTCGGCAGTAACAATTACGGGGGTTAATTTTGATGCTGTACCGGCTAACAACATCGTTAAATTTAGCGGCACTACCACGGCCATTACATCCGGAACAACAACCTCATTGGTTGTTACAGCTCCTGCGGGCGGCAGTACTGGCGCCGTAACAGTAACTACGCCAGGCGGCACCGCTACAGGGCCTGTATTTACTTATTTGCAGGCACCAACAATAACAGGCATTAGCCCCGCTTCGGCTACTGCGGGAACTCCGGTAACTATCACAGGGACAAATTTTGATGCCACCGTTGCCAATAACGATGTTAGTTTTAACGGGACGGCTGCCGTATTAACCAGCGCTACTGTAACGCAACTGGTGGTTACCGTGCCTACAGGCGGAACCTCGGGAAATGTAACTGTTACTACTCCGGGTGGCACATCAAATGCATTCGGTTTCACTTACGCTACCACCGGTCCTAATATATATGTGCTTGGTTCTGATACGAGGAACGGTTACGGCTACTGGAAAAACTTTGTGTTCACGCCTGTTGCGGACTGGTCAAACCCCTATTCGATGGTTGGCTCCGGCAATGATATTTATGTGGCCGGTCCATCTACAAGCGGCACCCCGACTTATTGGAAAAATGGCGCCGCAGTGCAACTTTCAGCACAAACGGGATTTACATTTTCCATTTTTGTTTCCGGTACCGATGTTTATTGCCTTGGCGCAATTGGAACCACATACTATACCTGGAAAAATGGTACGCCAACTGCACTAAACACTAATAGTGTAACTGTTATTGGTTCAAACGCGAGCTCATATTTAAACAATGCAATTGCCGTGAGTAACGGGGATGTGTATGTAGCGGGCTCACGATACCTGGCTGGCACCACCACACTAAAGGCAACTTATTGGAAAAACGGAAACCCCGTTGATATAACTGATGGTATACACACCGGCAGTGCGAAAGCTTCGGCTATATTTATTTCAGGTAGTGATATTTACGTGGCCGGTACTGAAGAAGTGCGCGACCCTGGCACCGGTGGCATTATCAACCAGGCCCCACGCCTTTGGAAGAATGGTGTTTCCATATCGCTTACCACCCCGGCAAACAGCCTATTTAACCGCGTATCCAGCATTTTGGTGAAGGGTGCAGATGTATACATTGGTGGGCAGTATAACGGAGCCGGGGCGGTCTGGAAAAATGGCACGATGATAAATACAAGCACCTACGCGCTTGCAGAAAATATTTCCTCGATATTCTTATACAATAACACCGACCTCTACGTAACCGGGGCTTCCTCCTCTTCTGGTAATAACTGCTACTGGAAAAATGGAAATTTTGTTGAAATGGACCCGGGATGTAATGTGGTAAGTCCAAGTTGTGCAAGAACGTCGGCCAACCAGGTAGTAGCTATTTATGTTAAATAAAACCATGAAAAGAATTGTTACATACGCGGCAATAATTATAATATTAGGCTTTGCTTACTCCCCTGGCAGCCGCTGTTTAGCCCAGGCTCAGCAGGCGGCATATCCATCCGGAAATTTGCTGTATTGGGCGCAGAAGCTACAACAAAACATTAACCCGCAAAATACTTCTTACCAGCATAAAGACAATACGGTAAGCTGGGGCGACGACGGTAAATCCCGGCAATGCTTTGCCGACTGCAGTGGATTTATCAATGCGCTAATGGCTAAAACTTTTAACTGGACAGACGATAATTTTAAAACTGAATGGGGCCACAAACGGATGTTCGCCCATCATTATTATGATGCAATAGTATCCGGCAGCCATTTCCGGCAGATAAAAAACATCAGTGGCATTCTTCCCGGCGATATAATTGCCCTGCAGTATGTCGATCGGTCTGAACATGAGGATAATACGGGCCACGTGATGCTGATTGCGGCCTTACCAAGGCCGCACAGGCAATCGAAGGTTATCGAGCCGAATACCCAGCAATATGAAGTTGAGGTCATTGACTGTAGTAAAAGCCCGCACGGCAAAAGCGATTCCCGGTTTAACTCAAACGGCGGCGAATACAGCGGTTTGGGAAGAGGAAATTTCAGGCTGTACACCGATGAGCAAGGAAATATAACAGGATACAGTTGGAGCACCGGCAACCCCAAAGAAGGTTTTAACCCTTTTGAAAACCCGGTAGTAGTTGGTCGTTTTACGAATATTTAATCTTCAAAGAAATGAACAGGTTTTTTTACACTTTATTAGCTATCGCCTTTACTGTAGCTGGCAATGATACAAACGCGCAGATTAGAACATTTAACAACAAAGCCCGCCTCGCTTCGGCGTCCCAACAGGGACAGGTTCAGGGAAGTATCTTATTTGCCAATGACAACGTCGTTCAGCAATTACAGCAAGGATGGAATTGCAACATTTCGCAGGCTGCGGGCATTAAAATTAAAGTGGAGCTTTGGCAGGTAAATTACAGCCCTGATAGGCAGGACAATCATTTCATCAACATAATCTTACTGCAAAAGCTCGATGCCAACATATCGTACCAACAGGTGCAAAATGGTATTCAATACAACGCCAGCTATAGTTCTGTTAAGGGCAATGTGGTGGCTATTGCTTATACCACAGTTCCTGCAAATGCACAAATAAAATTCAGCGGGAAGCCGAATGATGGTGTACCGGCTAATATGACACATCAATTCAAATCGGATGCTAAAAAATACCTGGGCAACAATATTATCTACGGCATTTACTCATTGCCAAATCAGCAAAATAATTTGGCTGACATCAGCTTTAAGGTAGCGTCATCGGTAAAAGGCGATTGTAAAACGTGTTTCGGCTTTGACGACGTGTGGAATACCGTTTCAGACGCGGCAAATGATTTGGCAAATTTTGTAAAAGCAGCAGTTGATGGTACCGGCGAGGCTGTGAAAGACCTGGGAGAAACCATAGTGGTTAACAACGGGATATTCTTTGTACAATGTTTTGGCACAATTACAACCTTCCTGCAAACCGGAAATTTGCCCAAAGTGCGTATGCTGAGCGACTACGGCAACGCATACAACATTGCTAATTCAACCATTTTCATGAATTCGCTCCCGCCCATAAATAAGATTATTGTCACCAATTTAATGTCGATTGATAAAAGGCCGTTCACTGTTCCAATTAAAAATGGCAACGATGTTTATATCCTGATGAACCTGGGGAACGCCTTTGATGATCCGTTAAACTACAATATGAACGGCTTTCCTGGTGATGTTTTTATTCACGAACTAACCCACGCCTGGCAAATATGGCACGTGGGCGCATTAAAACTATTTGCAGATGGGGCGGTAAATCAATTTAAAAACACGGTTATGAGCAATCAATATCAATACAGTTGCGACGGGCATAACCTGGGAGAGTCGTACAATGAAGAGCAACAGGCTATGATTGTTCAGTATTTTTATGTTACACTTTTTTACAGGCCTAAAGGCATATTTAAAAATGGTAACAGTATCACTTGCGATTTTGAACAGCCATGGGTAATTCAAAATATTTTAAGAAATCAGCCGTCGAATGCGGACGAACAATTTACCGCGACAAAGCAAATTATGTTAGCCTCATTTGATAAAAACATAGCAGTCAATACAGGCGGAACTACTGATCATTCGTTGGCCATCCCATCTAACGGGAACCGCGTAGATGGTAATGGATATTTTTTGCCGGGAAAAAACAATAATTCTTTCTTTTATTATTCAAACAAAACCAAGGCAGCAAGCGCCAATTGGGGGGCAGTAAGAGATAAATATATAAAAGCCGGTTACGAATTTGGTGAATTAGGCTGGCCCGAACAAAGCGAGACTTTATTGCCCGATGCTGTCGGCCTTTTTCAAAAATTCAATCACGGATATATCTACTGGAGCCCTAAATATGGTGCATATGTTGTATTAAATAAAATCTTCGATGCCTGGAAAAATACGGGCTGGGAGAAAGGAAAATTAGGTTACCCGGTTTCCGATTACGTTAACCTGCCTGTAGACCGGATTAAGCAGGTTAGCTCGTATCGCGAGAAGGGCTATCAGAAATTTGAAGGCGGCGTAATTTTTTATACTGTACCCGATGCGGCTGTTATCCGGGAGATGTCAGGAAATAACAATTTTACCTCCGTTGTTTATGGAAACCCCGACAGGATAGTCACGATGGATAGAACAGGTAATAACGTTCAACCTGTTAAAGCAGAAGTGGACCCGCATGCCTCGCAAACCAACGCAGGGAGGCCCTACAACAATGCAGGCGCGGACAAAGTTGAAATAAACCCGCAACCGCTTCCTCCGGGGGGGACTGTGAGGCGAACTTCCGGCAGTATTCGGCCTGCCGATGTTCAAATAAACCCACAGCCGTTACCGCCTAAAAATGTAAAAAGTTCTACAAGTAGTATTCAGCCGGCAAATGTTCAAATAAATCCACAGCCGTTGCCTCCAAAAACTGTGAAAAGTTCTACAGGTACTATTCAACCGTCCAGAGTTCAAATAAACCCGCAACCGTTACCCCCAAAAACAATACATGAATAAAATGAAAAAGATTAACAAGTTATACATTTTGCTATTAACACTTGCGTTTGCAAGCATAGCTGCATTTACTGATGCCCAGGCTGTTGTAGGCTCATGGAAGAAAAAGGAAGATATCCTTACAAAGGAAGACGGCAAAACAGTAAGCACTTTAAAGATGCTTGTAAAAAACATGCCTTGCTTTGCCAATATAGTTTACACATTTACCGCCGATGGAAAAATGAGCGAACAGGCGAAAGATTGCACTATTGCGTTGCAAAAACAAATTGCCGGTCAATTGAAAGCTTCACGTTGGAAAATGGCAGGCAATAAATTAATAATAGATGTAGCTGATGCAACTTCGCCGGTGAAGCATGCTGAATATCAAATAGAATTTATTGGAAGCAATGAAATGAGATGGACTTTTAATTATGCCGAAAACCCGGGTGTGCCCAACATTACCAGGGCCAGGCAAATGCAAACTACTTACACCAGGCTATAAGTACAAATACTTAGTTGTTTATATCACTGTTTTTAAGGGACAGTTTTCTAATGTTTTTCTTGATTTGAAGAAACATACGGGTTAACATAAAAATTTATCGGTCAAATTTTGATGCCGCAATTATTAACCCTAAATTTAAAACAGGCATAACCTCCCTTAAATCAAATTAAATGAAGCTAGTTAAACTAATTAACCGCACCATTGCTTTCACTGCGTTGTTTCAAGTGGTATGTAGTATAAGCCCGGTCACGGCCCAGGTGCCAACCCGCGACCCTCATACGCCGGGTTATGTGTCAGCTAAGGAATTACCTGACGGCACCAATCCTTCACCCGGTTCCAATGGAAATTTCATTATAGGCCCTACACACGATCCCGCCCCAGAATCGTTGGTTCAGGCTAACGTACCGCAGGGTACTATATACCGATTTACTATTGACTCGAAGGATAGTAAAATTTATCCCGGCATTGCCCGGGAACCAAATACATTTGGCATCCCGGATACTGCAAACCCGGCTAAGTTAATCGTCACAACAAGTCATCCGGCGCCCTACACCCGCCAGTTGGCGGTATATGTCCCCAAACAGTATATCGCCGGTAGCGCTGCGCCGTTTATAGTTGGCACCGACGGGCCGGACAATTTGCTTTTCACGGTGTTAGATAACCTGATTGCCGAAGGCAAAGTGCCGCCGATGGTTGCCATCTCTATCGGTAATGGCAGCGGCGATGCGCAGGGCAGCGAACGGGGCCTGGAATATGACACTATGAGCGGCGTATATGCCGAATTTGTTGAAAATGAAATACTGCCGCTGGTGGAGAGCAAATGCCAGGTAAAACTAACCAAAGACCCCGCTGGTCGCGCCACCATGGGTGGTAGTTCAGGCGCGTCATGCGCCCTGATTATGGCCTGGTATCATCCGGAATTGTATCACCTTGTGCTCAACTATTCCGGAACTTATATTAACCAGCAATGGCCCTACAACCCGAAAACACCGCAAGGTGCCTGGGGATTTCATGAAACTATCATCCCCAATAGCCGCCTGAAACCATTGCGGATCTGGATGGAGGTGGGCGACCGGGACTTGTTTAATCCAAATATAATGCGCGATGGCATGCATGATTGGGTGCTTGCCAATGAAAATATGGCAAAAGCACTCGCCGCTAAAAATTATCAATACCAGTTTATTTTCGCCCGCAACGCTGGGCATGTTGATTACAAAGTAAAACAGCAAACACTCCCCGAAGCGCTGGAATGGCTTTGGCGGGATTACAAACCAGCGTTGGTTGTGAAATGATTTATATCGATGGTTCACGTCGGCTTTACGCTGCAAAAGTACGGATAAAGCGTTCCGTTTTCACACATGGAACACTTGGAACGCTGTGGAACACAATGATTATCAAGACAATAACTTATTTAATCTGTGTGGACAGCTATATGGTACGATAAAACCCAGTGCAGCATAGCACCTCAATCCAGGCGCGGTATTAAATTAAAAAGCCTCTTCAAATTTCTTTGAAGAGGCTTTTACTTGGTATCGCTTTAAGTCGCCCTGCCTGTACAAATTTCGAACCTTTTTCTACATGATTTAAGATTATTAGCGGACTTGGTTTTATAATTATTCCATTTAAACGTGTTGCATAGAGCGTTTTCATAGAATCAACCCATGCAGATTAAAGATGAAAAATGATGACTAATGATTTGATTGACAGCAATAGTGCTGCCTAAATCTAATGTATTTTAAATAAAAACTGTTTCATTTCTAATTACTTGGTATCATTATAAGCTTTGCTTGCATAAATGAATGCCCTATTTTTTACTTCGAACCGCAATTAATATAATTAAAAGTATAAAACAGATAGCAAGGACAATTTTTTTTCGCTCCTGACATTAATTCGTGATTATAATTATAATGTTAAATACAATTCGTTCAATTTAATAACATAAATCTTTCGTAAACGACTACATTAGAAAAAACAACAAATAACTATTATGCCAGTACCACAACTGACTGATTCTGATGTTAAAAAACTATTGATTAAAATGGGGTTAAAACAAAAGCCGATATATGTCATAGCGAAAACTGAACCGGGGGCTATTTTATTTGAATGCGTTGATAATGTAAATAAACAAGTCATTTTAATTGGTGGCGACATCAGCATTAAATATTTAATTGCTTTCATTTTATTTTTTTTAGTATTAGTGTGCAACCTGGTTGATAGCATTGAATGCCGCCTGGGGATCAGAAAGGTACAATTGTCTCAAACCAGCAGTTTGGCCTACCTTGATCTCATAGTCATCTGTACGAACGCCTTCTAAAAATTCTTCAGCCACCGTTACCGGAGACATACCAAATTCTTCACCGCCTATTTCTCTGGAGAACTCGGTGTTTACCAAAGGCGGCATTAATTCAAAAACTTTGATATTGGTGTCCTGGGCCAAAGTATGGCGTAAAGAAAGGGTGTAGGAACGTGCCGCAGCCTTGCTGTCTGAATAGGATGGTGTAGCTGCCGAGGGCAAGTAGCCCACTATAGAAGTAACATTAACGATGGCTGCTTCGTCCTGAGCTTTAAGAAGTGGAAGAAACCCTTCGGTCAGCCGGATCAATGAAAAATAATTAGTAGCAAACTCTTCCGTTGCTTTTGAAAAAGCATCTGCGTTTTCAGCGTGTGTGTATGCAAACGCACGTCCGGCGTTATTGATCAAAACACTTAGTTCCGGATATTCTGCCGAAACCTGTGCAATTAATTTTTTCACATCGCTTTCGCTGTTAATGTCCGCGGCAATAGCGACTGCATTGTCTATATTTTTTACTGCTTCCTGTAATTTACTTGCTGTTCTGCCTACCAGTATTACTTTGTTTCCTTGCGCTGAAAGCAATTTTGCAATTTCGAAACCTATTCCTGATCCACCACCAGTGATCAGGACTGTTTTGTTTGTAATATTCATTTTTTACTGTTATGATTTTTATAAGAAATTTTCCCTGATATTTATTTTTTAAGTGCCGATGCTACGTCTTTCAATACAGAACCCTCGAACATTTTGTGTGCATAGCTTTGCAGGAACAATACCATCCCCGCCATTTTCCCAACAGGATTACTGAATTTTGGCTCTTTTGCATCAATCAGTTTTTTAATTGTATTGACTACCACGTCAGGTGAACCTGCTTCATCAATACCCTTTTGGGTGAAAGCATTCACTTTAGGTCTGTACGCATTGTAGTCTGCTATACCATCTGTTTTAACGGTTACCGCATTGTGTGCCAGATTGGTTTTGAACCACATTGGTTCTACAACGCTTACTTTGATATTGAATTGGTTTAGTTCAAAACGCAATGATTTGAAATACCCTTCAACAGCGTGTTTAGAGGCAGAATAATAAGAAAGGTTTGGCGGGCCTATCAGGCCTACGATAGAACTTACCGTGATGATCTGACCAGATTTTTGTTTTCTGAAAATAGGCAGCAAAGCATTGGTTACTTTAACGGTACCCCAAAAGTTTGTTTCAAATTGTTGCCTTCCGACTTCAACGGGAGTTTCTTCGGCAATACCTGTAACCATATAACCTGCATTGTTTACCAATACATCCACTTTTTGTGTTTCAGCAGAAAGCTCCCGGGCAAAGGCAATAGACGCGTCGTCAGAAATATCCAGACGCAAAAGTTTAAAAGCGAATTTCCCTTTGTACTTTTCTGGCTCACGGCTTGTGCCGATCACGTTAAACCCTTTTTGCTGAAGGTCATTGGCAAGCATCAAACCAAATCCTGATGATGCTCCTGTAATTAAAATTGTCTTTTTCATAATTATTAAATTTTTATTTGATCTGTATAAATCTTTATGCGTTTCGTCCTGTCATTTACCTGATTTCATCGTTGATCTAAATTGTATCAATTGATACAATTTAGATCAAAAAAAAGGTTTATTCAAAAACCCTTAAACTAAAGTCAATCACTGCTTTCATTTTAGATACATCTTTCTCTATAAATTTTGCCGTATTGAGGCCTGTCCATAAATTAAGCAAATATATGTTCCACATTTCCTGGGGGATCGTCGGTTGAATAATACCGGCTTCCTTAGCCCGCAGAAGCGCCGCTGAAAACGCGTTAGCGACAGTCACCACATGGCCAATAGCCGTATTCTTTAAATCTGGATCAGCGATCTGGATAATCGCATTGCTGAAATAGCAGCCAAATTGCCGGAACTGACCGTTTGGATCTGCCATAACATAGTAATACTGACGAATGACCTCTACCGGATTCTCAATCGTTTTCAACATGGATAAGGCATGCGTCGGATAAACAGAAAAAAAACGATCCATTGATTTAATGAACAATTCCTGCTTTCCACCTTTGTAAGCCAAGTAAAAACTTCCCATTCCTATGCCCATGGCTTTTTGTAGATCCCTGGAAGAAGCATTCTCATAACCTTTTTCCCAAAATACGCCGATTGCCTTATCAAGCGCCTCTTCTTCGTTATATATCTTATTTCTTCCTGCCATTGCTGAGGCAAAGATACATATTGTATCATTTGATACAAATTAAATCGTAATTATTTTTCTCTGTAAAAGACACCATTTGAAAAAAGCTTTAGATTATGTATAGAAATGTTTTGTGAGCACGCCGTTGGCGATCAATTGATTGGCGGGCGGCGCATTGGGAGTGTAAATAAAAAATGTACAGCCTCCGGCGATCAACAGCTGCGCTTTCCTTAAGCGCTTGATAAAGATTAGACAGCGTTCCGTCTGTAGAAATAGGTACAATCTACTTTCGGGAAGTGGTGCAAGTTGCATTCTGTATTGTTCTATACAGATAAAAAGATTTTTTCATCAACTCTAATGACAAACACATTTTAGTGGTTAAAGCAAGGCCATAACCAAGCACATAATTTGTGAAACGTCAAAATGTATAACATCCTCCCACATTTGTATACCTCAGGCGTAATCGCCGTCATCTAATTTTGTCGCAGTAATTAACGATGTGGATCATGGCGGAAATTTCGGGATTTTCAATTGCACAGCCGGGGGAGAAAGCTAATTAAGCTAAAAGCCATGCTGACACCATTTCTGGAGTTTGACCTGCATCCACATTAAAAAAAAACACTTTAAAACATGAAAAACTTAAAAAAAACCATTAGCGTACTATTTGCAGCACTGCTATTCATCAATTCGGCTAACGCGCAGGAACCGGCGAAATCAACCATCAGCATTGAGCACCTGACCCCTGAAATTTGTAAAGTAAAGTTTGCCAACGGGCCGGTGAACGTTATAATCCCCGAAACGATCTCCAGCCTTAACGAGACCGTTAAAGAATTAAGCAAGGATGAGCGCATTAAAGTGGTCATATTTTCCAGCGATGTAGCCGGTTATTTTTACAACCATTTTGACCTTGGCCAGTTTCCGAATTTTGTTAAGCAAACAGGCGCGGATGGCAAACCGCTTTGGGTGGAGCTGGTGACAAACCTTGCCAAAGCCCCTTTTATCACCATTGCTTCCATCAGGGGGCGTACCCAGGGCGGCGGCGATGAACTGGCACTTGCCTTTGATCTGCGTTATGCCAGCAAAGAACTGGCGGTGTTCAATCAACCGGAGGTTGGTGTAGGACTTTTCCCGGGTGGCGGCAGCACCAATCAATTACCCAGGCTAACCGGCAGGGACCGCGCATTGGAAATATTGATCAGCGCTGACGACTATACCGCGGATGTGGCCGAACGATACGGCTGGATAACACGGGCTATACCCGACAATCAGTTGGACAGTTTTGTTTTAGGCCTGGCCAGGCGCATCGCAACTTTTGATAAAACAGCTTTGATTACGGTTAAACAGCAGATCAATGCAACTGCTTCTCCAACAGAATCAGAAATCCTGAATTCTCAAATTGAATTTCAGAAATCATTATCGTGGCCCGGCCTTTACCTCCGTATTCCTGTATTGGGAAAGATGCTGAATGATGTTGGCCCCCTGAAGGTGGAGAAAAATATGGGTTACTATATCGGTGAAGCCAACAAGCAATTACAAAAAAAATAATCATAAACCATCAGGCTGGGATGCAGCAATGCAACAGCATGAAGCTTAAATAAAATTCAAATGAAAAAAACGATTTTAATTACAGGCGCATCCTCAGGATTTGGCCTGTTGTTAGCCAACAACTTACACAAAAAAGGGTTCAACGTGATTGGCACCAGCCGGGAACCACAGAAATACGCAGGTAAAGTACCTTTTAAATTGCTGGCGCTGGATATCGCAGATCCTAATTCGATCAGTACATTCCAGAAAGAACTGTCTCAGGTAGCAAGCAAGATCGACGTACTCGTGAATAATGCGGGTTATATGCTGATGGGCCTTGCGGAGGAAACGCCGGTGGAACTGGGAAGAAAACAGTTCGAAACCAATTTCTGGGGTACCGTTAATATTACCAACGCCTTACTACCCATATTCAGAAAGCAAAGGTCAGGACAGATCATTACCATCAGTTCCATTGTCGGGCTCATCGGCCCTCCGGGATTGTCTTATTACACAGCTTCAAAACACGCGCTCGAAGGATATTTCAAATCGCTCCGGTTCGAACTGAAGCAGTTTAATGTCAATGTCAGCATGATCGAGCCGCTATGGTTCAAAACAGGTCTTGGCGAGCATTCAGAGGGCGCAAAAGGCAATATTTCGGATTATGATACTTTTAGGAATAAAGTTAATACCAATGCACAGAAAAGCATGGAGGCCGCACCGGGCCCTGAGGCTGTGGTTGCCGCAATGGAAAAACTGATCGCCACTAAAGAGCCTAAAATGCTTAACCCGGTTGGTAAAATGTCCGGAATGATCGTGTTCCTTCAAAATTATGCACCGAAGATGTATGAAGGTTCCATCATGAAAGACCTGAAGTAAACCACATCAATTATTAAAAGAAACATCACCGGCCTGGCCGGTTTAATCAGCACAACATGGAAGAATTAGTAAAAGCACAGCGGGATTATTTTAACAGTAATGCAACCAAACCCGTAGCATTCAGGATAGCCCAGTTAACTAAATTAAAGGGTATCCTGAAAGAAAATACCGTTCAGCTAAATGAAGCTGTATTTAAAGATTTCGGAAAGGGCACTTTTGAGAATATTGTCACCGAGTTATTTATCATTCACCAGGAAATTGACGACGCTTTGAAAAATCTGGCAGAGTGGGCCGCTATCAAAACAGTAACGACAGACGGTTTCAATCAGCCCGGTGAAAGCTTTATCGTGCCGGAGCCATTGGGCGTCAGCCTGATCATCGGTGCCTGGAATTACCCTTTGAACCTGACCCTGTCCCCGGCGGTAGCAGCCCTCGCAGCCGGCTGTACCGTTATCCTGAAGCCGAGCCGTCAGACTGAACATTGCAGCAAACTGATGGCAGCATTAATCAACAATAATTTCGATCCCGCGTATTTTGTAGTAGTTGAAGGCGGACGGGTGGAAACCAATGCCCTCCTGGAACAACAATTCGATAAGATATTTTTTACAGGCAGCGTGCCGGTCGGCAAGATCGTTTACCAGGCAGCAGCTAAGCACCTGACCCCGGTAACCCTGGAATTAGGCGGAAAAAGCCCGGCAATCGTATTGCCGGATGCAGATCTGCAGAATGCAGCCAGAAAGCTGGTTTGGGGGAAATTTATCAATGGCGGGCAAACTTGTATCGCGCCGGACTATATTTATGTTCACCATACGGTAGAGGCGCAATTCCTGGAATTAGTAAAAGAGGAGATCATCAGGGCGGACTACCGCATAGAGAACAATAATTTTGCGAACATTATAACCGTGGAAAATACGGAGCGTCTGGTCGGCATGATCGATCAGCAAAAAGTGATCTTAGGCGGCAGCTATGATATTGAAGGCCGCATCATTGAGCCTACTGTGATGACCAATGTTACCTGGGAGGACAAGATCATGCAGGATGAGATCTTCGGCCCCCTGATGCCTGTGATGTCCTTTGAAAACCTGGATGACATTATCGAGGAGATCAAGCTAAGGGCTAAACCACTGGCGTTGTATTTGTTTACAGCTGACGACACGGCTACGCAACAAGTATTATCTGAGGTTTCCTTCGGTGGTGGCGCGATCAATGAAACGATCATGCACCTGGCCAACGGCGCATTGCCCTTTGGCGGCGTTGGAAACAGCGGGATAGGTAACTACCATGGTGAAGCGGGATTCCGTTCTTTCTCCCATTACAAGAGCGTACTTAAAAAACCTGTTTCCAATGAGCCTGATTTCAGGTATTCGCCGCATAGCGATGAAAAGATCGCTGCGGTGCTATCGATGATATAACCCTTATATTGATAGGTCAGGAAAACCCCGCTGGTTTTGGCGGGGTTTTCTCTTTAATGCCACAATCTAAGGATCACTTAACGTATAGGTTATACTACTTTTAGTTTATCTGTAAAAAAATGATAATCTTTAACATATAAAAAATGAAACATTTTCAGA
This sequence comes from Mucilaginibacter sp., assembly GCF_025359345.1. Classification (GTDB taxonomy): domain Bacteria; phylum Bacteroidota; class Bacteroidia; order Sphingobacteriales; family Sphingobacteriaceae; genus Mucilaginibacter. The sequence continues at coordinate 125,045 of NZ_JANYGQ010000025.1, read as the reverse complement.
CAATCGCTGAATTATACACGATCAATGGATTTCCGCCTCCGGAAAACCCCTTGCTCGGGCTGGTCACCTTTGACGATATCAGAGGCTGTGTTTTCGCGCATACGGAATTCACCATGGGTTTTTACAAGATCGCTTTGAAAAAGATCAAGTCAGGTACGGTGATGTACGGAAAAACGAAATATGATCATGACAACGGCTCCATGTTCTTTCTCAAGCCTAACCAGATTATCCGCATGAATGACCTGGAGCTGACAGAGCGCGGTTTTATGATTTACATCGATGAAGATTACCTTATAGGACATCCGCTTCATGAAGCCATAAAAAAATACGGTTATTTTGACTACGAGGCCAACGAGGCATTGCATTTGTCACCGAAGGAAGAAGAGATCATCTGGGACGTTTTCGATAAGATCCGTCATGAGTACAATAATAATCAGGATGATTACAGTAAAGACATCATGCTGTCTCATATTGAGTCAATATTGAAATACGCACAAAGGTTCTACAAGCGTCAGTTTTTGAACCGGGCGGTATTATCCGGAACCATAACCTCCAGGTTCTCGGAAATATTGAAGTGCTATTTTGAATCCGGGAACCTGGAAAAAAACGGGTTGCCTACAGTAACATACATGGCATCGCAATTGTCATTATCTGCACGGTACCTGAGCGACCTGCTCAGGCAGGAGAACGGAAAGGCAGCTCTCGAACATATTCACATTGCTTTGGTAAAAGAAGCAAAAAATATTTTGATGAGTACCGATAAAACCGTGGCAGAAACAGCTTACCAATTAGGTTTCGAAAACCCGCCGTATTTTTCACGGTTATTTAAAAAAGAGGTCGGACTGACACCGACGGAGTACCGGGAAAAGTTCCTGAACTGAAATTGATTCTGGCATCAATGTTAGATGAACATCAACCGCTCTTCTTCCAGGTCAAGATACTGGAGTTGCTTCCGGACAATATCTTCATTTAAACCGGGTTCCAAACCGTTCTTTTCTAAAAGCCATTTCCTTTGTTTATCAAGGATTGTCTGCCATATCGCTTTCACCTCATTGGTCATTGGGCGTTCATAATTTGGATAGGCCTGGTTATGCCATTTTATCGCCATTTGCCGCAACACCGGATCTGTGTCTAAAAGGGAGGCACATTCCTGTTGTAAGTGACGAAGACCGATGTCCGACATGCCTTGCCGAAGGCCTTTTTCAATTTCCTCATCACTACCTTCCTGATCTACATCAGGAAGGTCAAACTTCCGGATCAGGTAAGGCAGGCTCAGTCCCTGGATCAACAAGGTAAGCAGGATAACCACAAAAGTAATGAACAGGATGAGGTCACGCCTGGGAAAGGCAGCACCGCCTTGTAGTTGCAGAGGAATTGATAATGCCGCGGCCAGGGAGACTACACCCCGCATACCTGACCAGGCCAGTAGGAACGGTACTTTTGGGCCGGGGTTACGGGTCTCTGCAACCTTGATGAAGTTTTTTGCGATCAGTGTGACCAGCATGGCGCTGTAAGCAGCGATCAGCCTGCTAATGATCAGCACCAGCGTGATCAGCACACCATAACCGGTAGCTGCCAGCAGGCTGACCGATCCAAGTCCCGCGGTGATCTCCGGCAGGTCCAGGCCGATGAGCATAAATACGATCCCGTTCAGCAGAAAACTCAGGCTTTCCCAAAAACTGCTTCCCCTCAGCCTGGAACTTCCGCTTAAAAATTGGAACCGCTTTGCGGATAGGTATAATCCCCCGGCTACGACAGCGAGTACGCCGGAACTGTGCAACTCCTCTGCCGAGATGTACATTACATAAGGTGTGATCAGGGTGAAAATGATATCCGTATTGGCATCGGTAGGCAAATATTTATGCATTTTCATAAAGACTACCGCTATCAGTAAACCGATCCCGACGCCGCCAGCCAGCATCCAGCTGAAGCTCATTGCGGCATCCTGCCATACAAACTGCCCGGTGGCTACGGCGATCAATGCAAAGCGGAATATGATCAGCGATGAGGCATCGTTCATCAGGCTTTCCCCTTCAAGGATACTGGACATTCTTTTGGGAAGTTTAACAAATTTCAATATGGCCCCGGCACTGACCGCGTCGGGCGGCGATACGATCCCACCCAATAACAGCCCGAGGGCAAATGAAAAACCCGGTATATAGTGATTGGCGATGAAGGCCACGGTAAGCGCAGTGATAAAGACCACGACAAAAGCAAAACTGCTGATGATCCGCCGCCAGCGCCACAGTTCTTTCCAGGAGATAGCCCAGGCCGCTTCATACAGCAACGGGGGCAGAAAAATAATAAAGATCAGTTCAGGGTCAATACGCAGCTTGGGGATCATCGGAATAAAGCTGATGAGCAGGCCTGCCAATACGAGCAGAACCGGGTAGGCGACACGGAGCTTTTTAGCCAGCATCATGAGCAATAAAATAACAAGTACCAAACCAAGATAAAACGGAAATTGTGCCATGACGCGATGATCTGTTTAAGGAATGACGATGCTGTTGAATTTAAATTTGTTGCCTGTAAAGGTGATCACGCTGCTGTTTTTAAGGTAATGACGGTGATCTCCGGCCATATGCCTACCCGGCCTTTAAGGCCTAAAAAGCCAAACCCACGGTTAACATAAAGAAATTTCCCGAACTTTTCATACAAGCCGGCCCATTGTTTATAGACGTATTTTATCGGGCTCCATTTAAACCCGAATATTTCCAGGCCAAATTGCGCGCCGTGCGTATGCCCGGCAAGGGTAAGATGAATATGCTCGCGGTGTGCAAGGGTTACCGCTTCCCAATGAGAGGGATCGTGCGACATCAGTATTTTGAAAACACCCGGTGCTACGTTTGACGCGGCTTTGTCCAGGTCTCCATACTTATGAAAACCACCTTTGCCCCAATTTTCCACACCGATGAGGGAGATTTGCTGACCGCCTTTATTGATCGACACGGCTTCGTTAAGCAGTAAGCTAAAGCCGATCTCCTTGTGTACTTCTTTCAGGCGTTCCAGGTTACGGTGTTTTTCCGCTTCCGTATCCCACTTGATGTAATCGCCATAGTCATGATTACCCAGAACGGAATACTTGCCATAAGCCGCTTTGACCTGTGCGAAATAAGGGATCCAGGGATCCATTTCCGCCGCCTGGTTATTGACAAGGTCTCCGGTAAAAAGGACCAGGTCGCTTTTTTGCGCATTGACCATTTGAATTCCTTTTTCCACGCCCTTAGGGTTTGAAAAACTGCCGGAATGAATATCTGATAGCTGTGTCAGGGTAAATCCATTAAATGACGGCGGCAGATCCTTAAAATAAAGGGTTTCGCGGTGAACGGTATACCGGTGGCGTCCACCGGTCAAGCCGTAGATAAATCCAAAGAACGGTATGGCTGCGATAGCTATTGCAACCTCACTTACCCAGGCTGCGCGTGGCGGAAAGGCGTGGAAAGCGCGGAAGAGGTCTTCGATCAGCAATACAGGTATGGCAAATGCCTTAGGTACCAGAACAATCAGGAAAAGCGCCATAGAACCCGACTTTAATAATTTGGACAATTTCTCCGGAAGGGGGAACAGCTGGGCGACCACTATCCAGGCGATTACGAAGATATCAATAAGCCAGTATGACCGAAGAACATATGTGTTTGATGTCAGGGTTTGGACTGCCTGATAAAAATACGGATCTGCTCCAAGCAGGATCACAAGTAAAAAGGTAAAGAGTATATATCTCATCTGCTTATAAAGACGATTGACCGGGAAAACATTTTATCGGTACAGGCTACAAAGATATAAATTGTATCATTTGATACAATTTATATCTTTGCTAATGTTTCATCTGTTTGTCAAATTGAATATACCTGCTGCAAGATGGTCTTTTTACTAATGCGCCCACCTGATGGAGATAATTTTCCTACAGCCAATTCTCAGAGGGTCGGTTTGATTTATGAACAGCCTATTTTTTGTTCCCCAGACTGAGCTCGAACCAGAGATCAAAAAAATCATATAGACATCGCCACTCCGTTCGTTTCTCCATTATTTTCGTCCTTACTTTCACGGTTAACCGGTTCCGTAGTTTCAGCAACCTTTCTTTTTCTTAAAATGCTAATCTCTGTATTTATCAGGTTTTGAATATCCGCTTTGATCATCAGGTAGTTTTCCTGTATATCCAATGCGGTAACGTTATCAATTAACGGAACAGGCTCGTAACCATCTTCCTCAGCTTTGATAGCCGCATGATCATTTTGTATATCACTGTGAAATACTTTCAATTCAATTTTTTCATCTGGATTGTCGGCTACCATACCCACGAACGTACCGGATGAAAGGCCGGAAATCTTTGAAGCAGGCACGGCATAGTCCAACTGTGTAGATTTGCTAATCGAAGTATCACTGTTATTAATGCTCACGCTGTTGCGTTCCTGCATGATCTTACCCACACGCTCAGATAGCTGCTTGGCCGTATCGCCCGTAACCTGCCCGCTGATGATATTACCGACAATATTCATAATAACCTCGGCCTGTTCACGACCGTAATCTTTTTTTAACTGGCTGTAATCCTGTATACCCAACGTGGTGGCGACTTTGTTTGAACGTGCCGTTGCTATCAGGCTATCAATATTATTAAAGTAAATGGTTGGAAACTCATCAAAGACCAGGCTGCTCTTTAGTTGATTCTTACGGTTAGCCAGTTTAATTACCCTGGAGATGTAAAGTGATAGTACCGCCCCGTAGGTTTGCAGCTTCTGCGGGTTATTGCCCATGCAAACAATCTTGGGTTCCTTCGGATTGTTGATGTCCAGCGTAAAATCATTACCGGATAGCACGTAATACAATTGTGGTGAAGATAAGCGGGCCAGGCTAATCTTGGCACTGGCCACCTGTCCCTCTAACTGTTCCTTTGCCTTATTCTGAAAAGCAGATATAAAAGGATTGATCAACACCTTAATTTCTTCCTGCTCTTTCAATATCGGGAACAGTTCCTCGTAGTCGGCTTGCATTAACTCAATAACATGCGGCAGGGTACAATACCTGCCGTTCTCATATTTCCGCAAATACCAGATGATGGCGGTTAAAAAGTTAATAGGGCTTTCCACAAAGAAATCACCCTGTTTTTTTATCCACTCGCGGTTCAAGCCTAACAAGATGGTACGGGATGCCTCGGTCGCATCTGTAATATCATCCATACTCTGTGGGTCAAGCGGGTTACACCGGTGTGTCCTTGACAGATCATCAAAATTGATCAGATAGAATTTGGGTTTTACTTTATAGTTCTTTTGATACTTTTCCAGTTTATTATAGGCTATCTTCGTTAAGTCGTCAAACTTAAAATCATAGATGAACATGCTAAAACCCTTTTTTAAATGCTGGTCTATTACATGCCGAATAACGAAATAAGACTTACCCGCTCCGGGTGTACCCACCACTAACAGGCCCCGAAACGGGTTAATGAAATTTATCCAACTGTTACGTACTTTACCTTTCAGGTTATATTTTGCTGGGAGGTTTACCGAATATTCATTTTCCAGCAATCGTTCCTCTTGCGGGAAAGTTTCATTCTCCGTATTGAAAATATCATTTTGCAAGTTCAATTTAAGTAAGCGGGATAAGCGGCCACCGCCTGTTAAAATAAGCAGGTATCCTAAGCTGGTTATACCTATGTAACTGATTGCTATTATTGTTGCAGTAGCATTAAGATAAAAACATAATACGCTAATAGAGTATAAGAGCAATCCGGCACCTATATACATGGCAATGGTATCTTTCCTGATCTTTTCGTCCTTTTTGCCTTTGGCACCAATAAGCGTAATAAATAATAGCAGCAAAGCGGCCAGCTTAGGTTTAAGCATCCCAACGAATAACCCGGTTTTACTAATATTCAAAATCATGCGATTGGTTATTTCCGCTGTCCAGTGCCAATGCTGAAACGCAGCATAACAGCTGATATAGAAATGAATGCTTAAAATGGACAGGCTGATTAGCCGTGTAAAATCAATGATCTTTCTTAATCCTTGTATATCTTCGCCGGTTTGCATAGCTGTAGTTTTTAATGATTTAAATGATGATTAAAGGCCCATGCCTTTGCGCCGTTTGCCTTTCTTGCGTGGTAGTAAAGGGGCGCTATCGCTTTTGTTCGGATTGCCCAAAAGGGGCTGTAACAGGTTATCCGACGCCTGGGATAATAAGTCCGGCAGGTTAGTTTTGGATTCCCTTTCCAAAAGACCGACCGATGGTTTGCTTTTATCTAATAGTGAAATAGATAGTTTATCCACTATGGTTTTCCTGCCTTGTTGCTCTGCTGGTCTTGATTTTCTTACTGATTCTTGATTTTGCTTTTCTGCTTGAAGGGCTATCCGCTCATCCAAACCGCCTTTTTTCTGAGCATTGGCATACCTGAAAGTTTCGGTTAAGCCACGTTCAAAGTCAAACTTGTCATCAAACAATCTTTCGCCTGATGATTTAAAGGCTGAACGATCAAATTGTCCCATTTTTTTGGAATGCTCCGTATTGCTGCCCTTGGATTTATTCATGGGGCTTAATTTGATCTTGTTGGTAATGTCTTTACGGCTGACAATGACCTGTACGTGCATTTGTTCGCCTTCCTTACGATCACCCCGTTTTTTAAGGCCCTGCTTTACTTCAGGGTCTTTGTGGCTGTAATAGCGGTAGTTTTCCAGCTTGCCGAACCATAGCAGGTCTTTGCCGCTTTCAATGCCCGGCCTCTTGAAGTTGCGGGCATATTCATCCATAATAGATGAGGCATAAGCTTTGAGCTGTTCTTTGGCACAATCCTCGCCATACTTTTCTTTGAGGTAAGTGATCTCTTTTTGGCTTGGACTGATATTGACCAGGAAAAACTTGGCATCCCCTTTACTTAACTTGGCGATGTTGTTATCAATCGCCGGTCTTACTTCATCGGAAAGGATATTGCTGCGTTCCTGATTAAACCAGTATTCCTGCTGTTTGGCAAGATTTATTCGATTCTCTTTATCTAAGTAATGAACCAAGGCGCTGCTACCGCCTTTATTATCCGTTGTTTCGCTATCGGTGATATTGATATACATTATTTAGAGTTTGGCAATCTGTTGCCTTGTAAAGTTTAATAGATCTTCCTTTTCTTTAGCCGGTGTCGTAAAGCCGAAACTTTCCCTGGCCTTATTGTAATTGTTCAGGATGTACAGAAATTTGAGTTTAAGGCTCTCTTTGGTTTCCAGTTTCTCGGCAATGATTTTTAATAGCTTTTCCGTTTCTGTGAATTTCTGCACCTGCGTTTGCTGGTTGCTTAATAGATCCTGATTCGCCTTTAATACATGGTTATTAAAGAAATCTAAAATTTTAATTTGTGATTGTATCATCCGGTCAACTTCCACTTTAACCGGTATTAGTACTTTTTCCTCCTGTGCCCTGATAAAACGGATATAGGTATCGTGATTTTTGGCCAGCGTCTTTTTCAGAAGCTCGTCATTAATGTCCTTTGGATCTTTCTTAGTCCGGTAAAAGTATTCTACCATTTGGATGAAAAACTCGCGCTTGGTACGTCCACTCTGATCGGCCAGCTTCTGCAATTTCTCATCCGTTTCCTCAGTGTACTTGACTGTCTTTTTATAATCGTTTGCTTGTGGCATAACAATGAATTTATGTTTGTTGTAATTCCTGGGGGAATGCTAAAATCGGCTTGCAATATATCTTTAACACGGTTAAGCATTCCCGGAGAATGCTTAATACCCCCGCAGCGAAGCGTAGGGCAAGCAAAGTAGGGCTCTGCCCAACTTCCGCTTGCTCCATTTTTTTCTCCGAAAAATGGACGCTTTTAAAACGGAAACCGGGCAGCCTGCGGCCCCGGTTTGTTATGGAATTTGCTGTTGTTGCCCCGGCCTTTGGCCTGGCAGATCGAGCGGAACAAAGGAGCGCAAAAGTTGCCTGATCCGCTGACGCGGCTCGGTGCGGATACGTTTGATTTTGGTAAGGTGGCCGTTGAATTTACGGCCTTTAAGATCGGGTATGACTTCGGTATTCTTCATGACTATCTGATTAGATAGTCAAAAGTCGGAAGGGGGATTTTAAGGGTTAGGCAAGTTGCCTAAAATTTAATAAGCCTTTAAAACACATGTACCTGACGGCATATTTGACGGAAAATTTATTTAAGGCTACTTGTCCTAACGCTTGACCGTACTAACGGATAATTGTACAAACGAAAAACTATGTTGGCGTATAATGAGGAGAAAAGGTCACTGACCGTCGAAAAAGTCGTCGACTTTTATCAAAAACGAGGTGAAGAAATAAGCATAGAAACAGCCGAAAAAGTATTGAATTTACTATACTTTTTAGCTAAATTAGTGGTGGAACAGCACTTAAAACAATGAAAATTGCAGATTTATATATCAGGGTAAGCACAGACGAGCAGGCGGAAAAAGGGTTCTCCCAAAGGCATCAGGAAGAGATGCTGCAAAAATACTGTCTGGTTAATCATATTATGGTGAGGAAAGTGATTTATGAAGATCATTCCGCTAAAACATTCAATAGGCCACAATGGAAAGTGCTGCTTTTACATTTGAAACGGCACAAGGGAAAAAGTCATTTAGTTCTTTTTCTAAAATGGTATAGGTTCAGTCGTAATGCAGGGGACGCTTATCAAATGATCAGCATGCTTAATAAACTGGGAGTAGAGCCGCAAGCGATTGAACAACCTCTTGACCTGACAGTGCCTGAAAATAAGATGATGCTGGCCTTTTACCTGGCTGCTCCGGAAGTAGAAAATGACCGCCGGGCATTAAACGTAATTCACGGTATGCGCCGTGCACGGAAGGAAGGCCGGTATATGGGCAAAGCTCCCTTTGGTTATATCAACCGTTCAGATGAATACGGACGTAAGTATATTGGTATCCGTGAGCCGGAAGCAAGTGTCTTACGTTGGGCTTTTGAAGAAATAGCAAAAGAAACTTATAACACAGAGGCTATTTACAAGGCCGCTAAAGAGAGAGGCTTCACTGGCGCTAAAAGTCTTTTTTGGTTTGCGATCCGTAACCCGGTGTATTGCGGTAAGATCTTCGTTCCAAAATACAAAGATGATGAGAGCCAATTTGTAAAGGCACAACATGAGCCGTTAATATCAGAGAACCTGTTTGAAACGGTACAAGACGTTTTAGATGGCCGTAAACGCACTTATCTGCCGAAGATCATATCTAAGCCAACTTTGCCACTGAGAGGGTTTCTGAACTGCCCATCGTGCGGTAAAATTCTATCAGGCAGTATTTCAAAAGGCCGCCATGATTATTATTCTTATTACCACTGCTACAACGGCTGCAACTTCAGGTTTCGTGCTGATAGTTTAAATGACCAGTTCCATCAGGAATTAAAAAAGTTTACACCCAGGGAAGATGTTATCGAAATGTTTAAAATGACCGTTCATGATATTTGGGTTAGCCAAACTTCGCATTTACTGGACGAACGAACCCAGATCAATCAGGAAATTAAAGAGATAAAAGAAAAGATCGCCTATATGGTAGAATTGGTGTCGAGTAAAAAAATCGACCCGGAAGATTTTATGGATGCAAAGGCGTTGAATGCCCGTAAGCTGGAAATCCTTAATGGCAAGCTCGATGAATTGAATTTGCAGAAGATAGATATTGAAGATTTATTGGATAATGGGTTAAATAACCTACTTAAACTGGAATACGCCTATAGTATCGGGGATATAGATAAAAAGCGCGAAATCGTGGGTGTTGTGTTTCCTGATAAAATGGAGATTGAAAATGGGGTACTTCGAACCGGTAGGGTAAACGAGGTAATAAAATATATTTACTTGATGGACAGCGAATTATCGAGCAAAAAAAAAGGACAAATCAGAAGCCATTCTGATTTGTCCTGTGTAGTCGGGATGGCAGGATGATTATCCCACCCCTTAAAGGGTTGATTATGTTAAAGTTATCAAGCTTCCTTATGAAAATGGTAACCGAATGGGTCTCATTTTATTAGACGTCATTTGATTGCATTTGCATCATAAAAGCACTCGTAACAGATAGTCAATGAACTTGTTATACAAATATAATCAATGTTTTTGAATAAAAAAAGTCGTTTTTTAAGACGATGAACCGACTTTTCGTTAATTGAAGTTGCAGTCGCCGCTATCAAAGAACAGCGTGTACCCGAACCTTACTCCCGGCGGTTTAGATATTGGGAATACTCAAATAGATCATCTATTAAGTGAGTTATGAAATCATAAAACAGTAGCATATCTTTTATATCATCCTGCAGTACCCACTCGGCGAATTGTAAACCCATCCCCGATACAATTGCCATATTATTTCTTTAAGTTTATCGAGTGGGTAATTAATAAAAATATACCTTATACTAAAAGCATTTCTTTGACCTCGCTTGCTGATAGTTCCTTAAATTCGATTTCATCGTTTTCCATAGATACGTCATTTTAATTATTCCATTGGAAATCATTTCAAAACTATATGGGACAGGTTTTTGAGATTCAGGATCGATAAATAACACCGGATAGTATGAACTAACCTCAGCAAGAAATGTATCGTGAAACTCTTTAAAATGTTCTTTAAGCACCGTTAACCTTTTGTTGTCGGATAACACCCACATTAACAGATCGTCCCCCTGAACCGATGGCATGAGGTAACATAATTCTGTAGTGTCATCGAATACAAACAAATGCGGCTTATAGTTAAATTTTAAAGGTTGGCCGTTAACAGAAACCATCGCAACAAATGAAAAATGGTCTTGGTGAAACTTTAATATAAAACTTAGAACGGGTCTTTCTAAACTGTATTGACATCCCCTCATATCGGCCTTGCGGGGTTTGTCTTTAAGATACTTTAACCAATAAGTATAATAGCAATAGTTATATTTTTCGTTTAAAAGTAAGGGAATTGCCCGTTCCCATAAGTTAAGCATTTCTTGCTTTGCCTTTGCCGCTTCTTGCTTTTTTCCCTCACCAGTTAATCCGTAATGCCGTATTGAAGTATCATATTGTTGAGTGGATATTTCATTGAGTTGCTGCTGGTTTATGTTGTAGGTGACACCCGCAATAGGTTTATCCCTGCGGTTGAACCGCTTAAAGCTAACAACCTCATTGTTATGCTTACTTGTCACTCCCAAACAAGGCATTAGAACAGGCAGGTGCAAATTGGAATGGCTGCCTACATTGTAAGTTAAGCAATAAGCTATTACCTGCTGACCACCTGTTGGCATAGTTGTAACCATTGCAGGTTTAACCAATGGCAACTTTTCAATATCCTTAAATCCGATGGTAGATTTAAAAATGTTACCGTATTTTGCTTTCGGTTTTACAGCAATCCAGTTTTTAGTTACTTCGGTAGTTAAAAACTTGGCTTTAACTTTCTCGTCAGCTATAAAACCCGGCCAGTAATAGCTGTCGAAATCCAAATAATGCCGCCAGGTAAGGCTATACATCCCATGTAAGCATGATAACATAGTTTTCTGTCCGGCATACCACAGGTACAGGCAACATCTAATTCATCTAAGCCCACATGCAGAGATAGCATATTTTCAGAATTATCAGGCAGTTTTACACTCACTGACACCAATCTATTTTTAAAGTTTTTGTATTCCGTATGGATGCCCCGGTGTGCCTTTCTGCCTTTGGGTACCGGAAAATGTTTCTCAAGTATTTCTCTCGTCAAACGTTGTTTGGGCTGTTCAAATGAAATGGTATAAAAGAAAGTGTCAGGTGATAAAACCGTACTCAACTTTGTTTTTTTAGCTGGCATGATATTACAGTTAGGTAATTAAGTAAAGATTCAATTCTGTTTAGGGATATGGCTAACCGCCGTCCGCAGGTCATTTATCTGGTCGATGCAAAGTTCCTCCGTAAGCGTTATCAATGCCCTTACTTGTGTGCAAAGGATATCTGCATCCTGACTGCTCACATTATATTCGTCCCGGTAACGGGCTTCCGAGTAACTTTTCAGTAATAGTTGGAATAGACGCTGATCTTCCCCGGTCTTGCGTGGAAATATGGCGGCGGGTTCGCCGGAAAAACAAAGGCATAAATTCAACAGGCGGGTAAGATTGTGCTTGTCTGAACGGTAAGCCATAAATACACCGATCATGGTAATACAAGCCTGTTCGACAGCCTGATGAAGCATAAAAACGGTATTGTCATAATATGCTTTTTCAAAACAATCGCCTGGCGCTTCCATAAAGCCTAAAGCCATTTGATACCGGTGATAAAAATGTTTTTCGGCCGTTGCCAGTGTGGTAGCGGGGTTCAGGTTCGGGTAACCCAGGTTTAACCGTAAGCCACTGGCCGTATATAACTGCATTCCCTCACGGCAAACTACGTTAAAAAAGCGGTTGCCCTGGCTTACCGCATTCGTTACCGTTTCGAGGCCATGCGCGATAATGGTAATGGCTGCCTGTTCAAAATGATTGTTGACATAATCCTGAACTTCATGCTCAATACGTGTTGGCTCTGTGGTGACCATGAGCAGGAAATAATGTGTATTACTTTGCTTGATCTCTTCAATAAAACAACTCGCTGCGGATTTCGTATCGTTCAGGCAGCCAAAACAAAGAATATATTCTGTTTGATACTGGCTTACCAGGGGAGTAATAATTTCTTCCAATTCCCTGCACTGAAAAGGAGAGAGATTGATATGCTTTCTTTCCATCGCATTTATTGGTTTTTTGCGTTATACTTTTCCAGAAATTCTTTTACTTCTTGTTCACTTTGGGTAAGGCGTTCCTTTAGGCGTTCAAGAAATGCGCTATCATCTGTTACAACGCCATCTTTTACGACGATATGAGGGGAGAAATCCTGTAAATCCGGTACAGTTGTTCTTTCGTTTCCTATATTAATAGTGCTTTTATACCCGGTGTTAAAGTAGATATTGATGTTATTAATAATGACTTTCATGATGGATTTGCTTTACGTTATATTCAAATTTCGACACGTGTAAAGCGGTACTGAACCCATAGCGCGTGTATTTTACTTATACGACCGTGTTGTTTACCGCCGATGCTCGGCCGCGTTCAGGTGAGCCGGAAGAGGTTATGAACACGCAGGCCATACTCAACTGTTAAGCAACCAAGAGCGCGTAGCCGGGTAAAATGTCAAGGCCGGCGGGGCCGCTGAAAGCGAACAACTCCCGCCGCTCTGTATAGCCTTTACTTTTTATCCCGGCGTGGGCTATCTTCGCTGTACAGGTGAATATGGAATGTGTCCTATCAAGGAGCGGTGGCCGGAAGCAAATCTGTTATGAGTGCAGCGAATTTCAGTTTTGCGGCGCGGCGCGAAGGCTGACGGCGCAATGGGACCCGGCACGCAGTGCGTGGTGCAATGAAGCCGTCTGCCGAAGCGAAGGGAATATTCCGTATATTACCCTTATTATTATCAAAAAGAAATCTTTGTATATTTGAAACTATGGAAACATCTACCAATACCAATGTCGGTCGAAAGATTGGCCGCATCCGTGAACTTCGGGGCATTAAACAGGAAACTCTTGCATCTGAATTGGGTGTGAGCCAACAAACTGTTTCCCGAATGGAACAAAGTGAGATTTTGGAAGACGATGTTTTAGAAAAAGTAGCTAAGATTTTAGGCGTGACGCCTGATGCTATCAAAAATTTCAGTGAAGAAGCTGTGTTTAACTATTTTAATAACTTTCATGATAACAGTACAGGCGACTTCCGTCATCATTGTACTTTCAACCCATTAGATAAACTAATGGAGTTGGTTGAGGAAAATAAAAAGCTTTATGAACGTTTGCTACAGGCAGAAAAAGAAAAAAATGAGCTTTTTAAGGGCAAATAACGCACTGCATGTATAAACAAACAGAACGATTAAAAAAACAATTGGTTGAAATTACTGATGCCGTTAACGCTTTCCGATCAGAGGCGGTGCAGATTATTGTGGCAGATCGTATTTTAGAGCATCTGAATACCGATAATCGCGATAGAAACGACAGGCATATCTTTATGCCGAAATCTGATATGTACTGAGAAGATGCTAGCCAAAGCAATAGATTACCGTTTTTATAAGCATGTTCAGTTCGTGGATGGATATTATGTTTGTGATTTAAAAAATGCAAAAGACATAAATATTTCGCCTGCTAATTTTACATCGTTATTAAATAACCTTAATCAAACCAACTCGTTTGCCAAAATAACGAGGGCACAGGGTAAAAAGATAGAAATGCAGCCGATTGATGATAAATATCTTAATTCGTTATTGGGGGATATAAATTAAACTGGAAATCTATTTTATTAGGCTGCTTATAACAGCGAGCTTTTTAATTCTACCTGAATGAAACTGCCTGAATATTACAGAAAGTGTTAGGGCCTTTTGTATTTTAAATCTCATTCACTGCTTCCTTAATTTCCATATTGATCATAAATTGGACTTCCCTCTTTGATTTATATCCCCCATAAAGAAAACCGGCTTCTTATCATACAATATGTTCAATTACAGAGAGACTGAAAACAGAAATTAAATCATTTTCAGAATAGGATAAATTATCGATTAAAAATTAATTAATATTTTATTGTTTTTTGCGGAATAATATATATCTTTAAAATAATTAATCTATAATCCTAAATTACTTATCTGACATGAAAAAAATTATCTTATCAACAGGAATCCTTTTCCTAACGCTTGCAAGCTTTGCAGGAACAAAATCAACCAATATTATTAACGAAACTAAATCGAAAAGAAATGTCGCGATCTCGAGTTATTCGTGGCTTATGGAAGCAGTTAGAATGACAGCAACTTACGTCAGCTCTTGCGGCGTAACCTGGAACTGCGTATCTCACGGAGCGACAGAAGGGGAAGCTGTGTCAAGAATGTATAGTTTAACCCAATCCTGTGACGCAGCTTGCGGCACGAACACTACTTTGATAGTGCAGTAATTGACAATTTATAAATTAACAAAATATTTAACCACGATTATAGTTTAATAAGGAATAGCGTCGTAAGATGCTATTCCTTTTTTAATAGAAGTTATGAGAGCCACAATATTATTTTTGATCGTCTTCCTATGTACGCAACAGAGTACCTTTTGCCAGGCGAAGAAGACAATAACTGCAACAGCACAGTACGAAGTCGTTTATCTCAAAAACGGGCAAAAAATAATAAACGATGTATGTCAATTGGATATCACAAAGTCCGGGAGTTATTTTTGTAGCACAGGAAAGCAGGAAAATTTGAGCCGCATTCAAAAAAAATATGAAAAATCGCAATCATCAGGGACACCTATGAAATTTGAACGTGGAGATTTGCTAACCAATTTATGTAATTTCGAGATTGAAAAGGATTATACCCGCAACAAGGCATTTTACATTCAGGACGTTGGTGATCAGTCGTTAGGATTTCAAGTTGACACATTAAGCTCTAAACGATGGAAATTACTACCTGAAACAGCTATGATTGGAAAACTGATGTGCCATAAAGCGTCCATGACTAAGGACACTATCCAAATAACAGCCTGGTATTGCATAGAAATACCGCTGCGCGATGGGCCTAATTATTTTTATGGATTACCGGGGTTAATAATTAAGGCTACTACAAACACCGGCTTTGACATTAAATTGACTTCGTTTAATTATGCCAAAGATCAAAACCGGATTTTAAATATTAAGTCGTATGCAGTGGTGAAAGAGTCGCAATTAAAAAAAGCGATGCTAAATCAAAGAGCGCTGAACAAAAATGGCACTTTGCCAAATGGTGATGCTTTGAAACAGGTCACAGGTAATTAATTCTATGAAAATTCGTGAAGTATAAGCTGTTATGCATATTTCTCTTTTGTCTTAAATTAAATGGACTGGCACAGATCATTGTTAAAGGAAAAGTTCATGATGCAACCGGGAAAGCAATTGATGGTGCGAATATCATATTATCCCAAAAATCGAATGGAGTAATTTTAACTTATGGAACAACCAATAAAGATGGCATCTTTACTGTTTCTTATACTTCACCAACTGATAGTTTAATCATTACTGCTTCTAATATAGGCTACGAAAAAGCGGCGCTATTGTTGTCCGGTAAAGACAGCCACTTTCTTGATATTTTGCTTAAACCATCAACAAATGATTTGAATGAGGTTGAAATCAAGGCAGTCAAAAATCCGATTAAAGCAAGGGGCGATACTATTAATTATGATGTTAAAGCGTTTTCAGATAGTAGCGACAGGGTTATTATTGACGTTATAAAAAAGCTGCCAGGCATAACAGTCACTAAGTCAGGGCAAATATTGTATAACAATAAGGCAATAAATAAATTATACATTGAAGGCAAGGATCTACTGGACAGCAGGTATAACATTGCGACCAACAATTTACCGTCCAACGATGTTGAACAGATCCAGGTTTTAGAAGACCATCAACCGATAAAAATTCTTGAAAACACCACCCCCTCAGATCGTGCCGCAATTAATATCAGGCTAAAAGATAATGCCAAATTGCGCCTTTTGGGAAATGCGCAGCTGGGTGCAGGTGTTCCGGGTAACTTAAGAGACGACAATTTAAGTCTTCTGAAGTTTAGTAAGGGGCTTCAGTTTATTAACACTGCAAAGACAAACAATACTGGCGACAACCTCGATGAGGAACTTTCCCAACAATATTTCTCGCCTAATTATTATGAAAGCGGCAGCTCAAAACAAGACCTGGCTAAAATTGCGATGCCGTCAAAACCCCCTATAGATCAGAACCGGTACTGGTTTAATAATAACAATTTGGGAACGGGAAACTATCTTGTGTCTTTAAATAAAACTTTAGACCTTAAGCTGAACACAGCCATTGAAACCGATGCTGTTTCTGCAAATCCAAGTTCCCTGACCAACATTTATCTCCCTAAAGATACTATTAGGATCAATGAAGGCCACGCCGGGAAACAATCGGTTACAAAGCTGATCACTGGCCTCGCCCTACAAGCTAATAAAAAAGATTTTTACCTAAACAATGATTTACGCTATGAGCAAATTTGGAGCAGTCAATCCGATTACATTTCAAATGGAAGTATCAGCCAGCAACTCAAAAACCCCTTTCAAAGTTTTACAAACAATTTAAATGGATTTATAAGTGTAGCTAATAATATCGTTGGCTTTAGCTCATTTACTGCATTTAATAACCTGCCGCAAAACCTAACTGTGTCGCCGGGGCTTTACCCTGATATTTTGAATGCAGGCAACCCTTTCGAAGGGTTATTTCAACAAATTCATAAGCAAACGTTTTATACAAATAATTATTTAACCTATGTAAAGAAGTTGAAACTGATAAACTTTACTAACTCGCCTGGGATTACGGTCAGAAGCGAAACGTTAGGAAACGATTTAACCAAAAAAATCAGTAATGATCGCATGCCTGTTGGATCATTTTATCAGGACACCATTAAACGAAACATGCTGAGACTCTATGATGAATTAGGGGTGACCGTCATTAATGAAGGCTTCAACGGTTCGCTAACTGCCAAAATTAGTTATAATTCACTTGATGATTCAGCCCTGAAATTAGAGCGATCTTTCAATAAGTTATTCTTTGAGCCGCAGTTGTATTTTAAGTTCAACTTAAATAACTATTTTTCAAATAGTATAACGCTGGCAATGAATAATAAACTGGATGACAACACTTCACCGGGTTTTATTTTAAATGATTATAGAAGCTTTTATGTTAACGATGCACCTATAAGCCAAGTGAACAATAAAACGCTGTCCTATCAATTGAACTATAAAAATACTATTACGGGCATTTTTTCCAATTTAAATTTCCTTTATACCAGCAGCAGGTCAAATGTAATGACTGACGATCAGTATGATAGCACACTGACTGTAAGGAAATATATTGCTTTTTCAAACCAGTCACAATACCTTAATACATCATTAAACGTAAGTAAATTTTGGTTATCCCTCAAAACGACTTTAACCCTACATCTTAATTATGCTTTGAACATTGCAGAGCAACTTCAACAAGGCAATTTACTGCACTTTAGGAATAATGAGTATACTGTAGGCACAAAAATCAATAGTAATCCGAATGACTTTATCACTTTGACCCATAACGCCGAACTAACGGTATACGAAAATGATTCGGAAACAGCTGGGCTAAACACGCATTATGATCCGGTTTATTCTTTTCGCCAAACCCTAAAAGCGACTATATTTCTTCCCTGGAAAATCCAGGCAACAGGGAATATAGAGCAGTATATTAATTCTACAACTGGTTCAAAGCGTACGAATGCTTCATTCGTTGACCTTACATTGCAGAAGAGGCTGATGAAAAGAAAGCTTGATTTTGGAGTTACCGCATCAAATTTATTCAATACGAAAAACTACATTGATTATGTTTATTCAAATAACATCTTGACTACTGCTAACTATCCTTTAAGGGGACGAATGTTAATGGTTAAGGCAATGTTTCAATTTTAATAAATTTTATAATTCCGTTAACAGAGGGTAGCCCTTTATCAGAGAATAAAAAAGAAATGCCGTTTTATATGAGTCACTTAGAATTACCGCCTGTCGCTGTTTTTTGCATGGGTTTTTACAGGTTGGCTTTTACGTTTCATTGTCCTTAACTTTTCATCTGCCATTTTGCTTTCTTCGGCAGCCTGCTTCGCTCGAAATTCTGCTTCTGACATAGTTTGCTGTTCATCAATGTTGGATTTTGCTTTTTTAAGCAAGAAGTCGGCATTGGTGAGATAAGCGGTATCAATATATTTTGCCACATTGGGATAAAAGCCCCGTAAAATTAGGAATTTGTTTGTTTCATCAGCTCTGCGATTGTTTTCAATCCACAAGCCTATCGAGATAGCAAGCATAATGGCGGTGGCAAGCCCTAATCCTAAAATTGTCCTGATTACAAATTTTGCTTTGGTATCAAACTGAACATTATACTTAACAGGTATTTCTTTGGGTATGGCATTGATTTTTACATCAAAGCCATTCATTTGTCTATCAAAACGCTCTAATTGCTTGGTATTTTCCAGCGTTTGCATTTCGGCTGTTTCTGTTACCTTACTTTCCAATTCCTTAACTTTTGATGGCAGGGAGCTTAAACCAAGTTCCTCAATTTTGGACTGTCTTTTTTCAAGGTCTGTAACCTTTTTAGCCATACTATCTATAATCTCTTGCTGCATGTTATTTTCTTCGTGCGTTCCCATGTCTTAATAATTTTTTGTTGTTCATTAATTTTGTTGTTTATTACCTGCTAATGCCCTGGCTTTGGTCTTGATCGTTATCCCGACCCTTTCTTTTTCTCCTGCGGTATGGATCAGGTTCTGGTGTAATTATCGGAATGCGGCCAAACAAATCAATTACGGACTGGTGGCTGGATTGCTCTTTAACTGGCCCCCTGTTTATGACTTCCCTTAGCTGTTGCGCTAAGGTCGGGCGTTGCTCTTCTGCCTGCTTCTGCTGTGCCTGCTGCTCAATCTGCTTGCTTAACCTGCCATAGCTTAAACTACGGTCAATCTCCGACCCTTTAAACTTATAGTCGCCCTTACTAAAGCTGATACCTTGTTTTTCCAACGTGCCGCTTTTGTATTTGAACTGCATACCGATACCCTGCTTCAACAATTCCTGTTTAAGCTCTGCCATACTGGTAACCTTTTGGCTTACCGCTTTAATGGTATCGAATAATTCGTATTTTAACTTATCGATACCTTTTAGCTGCTGACGGTTAACCTTTTCCTTACCTTGCCCGATGTGCATGCCATGCTTTAAGGTTAGGTCTTTGCTGATCTTAATATTTTTGAGGTGCTGGAAACTATCAGGTATGGTTTTACCCTCATTATTAACCCGGTTATAAACGATATGAATATGCGGGTGCGCCCGGTCTTTATGCTTAACGATCAGTAACTGCGTGTCCTGTATTTTCATTTTTTGCAGGTACTCTTTGGCAATACTGACCATTTTTTCATCGTTCAACTTGTCCTTATCCTCGAGGCTCCAGCTTAACGAAATATGGCCTACTGCCTGACCTAAACCGGGGTTCATCTTTCGCTGCATATTAAAATCGGCAATGATGTGCGCTGTCTTGTCGATGCGCACGCCATCCGCATAAAGTATGGCCGCCTCTTTTTTGAGGACGTTATACTCTATGCAGCCGCCGAAGCTTTTGCCCGGCTTAGGTATCTTGGCGATCATGTTCGTTAAAGTATTTTAAGGCTTGGTCAATTTCGATCAGCAGCGCATCGCATTTTCGTGCTATCGTTAAGATGCCATCCCTATGCGCAAGTTTTGTTAACTGATTCAGGTTGTTGGCTAAACCTGCTAACATCCGCAGGACCTGGGCATCTTCCTTTGTTATTCTTGCCACAACTTTGGCGGTTCTTGCGGCTGCTCTTATCCAGTCGCTCAACCGCATACTGGCATCCTTAGCTTTGGCAACCATCATAAAACGCTCCGTTGCTGTCAACCTCACTTTCACATGATTTTCTCGCCTGATTTTCACTTTTGGTCTTCCGCCTTTGTGTTTCGGATTATCGTTAACTGCTTTTAATTTTTCCTTAGCTTCCATAATCTTCCCCTGTCTTTAACCATCTCTTTTCGATATCCCTTTTTGCGACCATCGGGAGCAAAAAGCAAGTTTGCCGACCCGCCAAAGGCGCGGGCGGAGTTTTTGGGTACCAAAAACACAAACTTGCTTCCTATCGGAAAATGCCTTTTGTTAACGGCCTCCGGCCGGTATAGACAACTATACAGCTATACCGCAAGCGGTATGCTGTGCCGCCCTTTTACCAAAGCTTCGCTTTGGTCTTCGCCTGTTGCTTTTTCCGATGCTTCGCATCGGAGCTGCTTTTTTCCCTCACCTGGCGTTGCCCTCCAATAGCTTTTCAATGTCTTCTAACTTGTAATAAAGCAGCCCGCCGATCTTGGTATAACGGAGTGTTCCGTTAACTCTTAAATTCTGCAAGGTGCCAGGCGAAATGTTTAATAGCTTCCTGACTTCATAGCTTTTCAGCCATTGTTTGCTTTGTCCCTGACCGGGTTTTATAAGCCCCTTGATCTCGCCTAATAAACTCTCGATCCTACGTATATCATCCTTTGTGATAAATTCAATGTTCATCTTTCCCTCCCTAATCTTTAATTTTTTGTTGCATGATTTTGAGCACTTCGCTCATTTTGAAATACACCCTTTTGTGCAGGCGCAAAAAAGGTAATCCCTTTTTCATCCAGTCCGTGACAGTCACCAATGACACTCCTAACTCGTCCGATAGTTCTTTCTTGGACAATAGCCGTTCATTGATCTGTTGGGGCGGGCTATCTCTTTTCTTAAAATGTTCCTGTAATTCGTCCCTGACCGCATCCCTGATGCAGTGGCTTAGGGCTTCGTAATTGATTATTTCCATGCCGCAAATGAAAGCAGAAAAACAGCGCATGGCTGACCCCCAAAAATTCGAAGGTCAGATTTGATGGGTTATTGAAAAGATAGAGACACAACTAATAAACTCTAATACAGATAGTTGTTAAAAGGTGAGGATTAAAGCAGGTATAGTTAAAGTGATATTTTACAAGCTTCTTTTCCTTGCAGGAATGATGGTAAAAAGCTGATCTTTCTTAGGTATGTCTTTATATTTGGTAAGGTCGTCACTGTTCTCCGGTGGGAAATAAGGCTTTACGCTCTCAAAGTTGATTTCTTTTCCGCCCACTCTGAAGTACTTGGCGATCATCTTGCACCATATGTTGAGCGTAGTGGCATTCGTGAGTTCCTTATTGTCTTCCAGTTTAAGCTCCCTGATCTGTAACATAAGGTGATATAGCGTTTTGTGCCTCCCTTCGCGAATGTCAATGTAATCTTTGGTCTCTAATTCGCGCAATTTTTTATTTTCCTCTTTCAGCTTCTTATTTCCGCTGATAAGCTTGGCGATCTCTTCCAACTGGCGTTTAATTGTCTCCTGGTCGGTTGACTGTATAAACCACTGGTCAAGCGTGTTCAGGTATTCCAAAAACTCCTGCAATTGCAAACGGTTTCGGCGTTCCCGGGCATGTTTCGAGGTATAGCGGTCTTTGTTGACAAGCTCGCTGATCGCATCAGTTATGATTTGCTTGACGTGAATAAAGAACTCCTGCTCGGTTGCATCATTATGTTTCATTAAAAAGAAGTTGAGGTGATGCTGATATAAAGACTCGTATTGATCTTTCTTCTTTCTGTAGAGGCGATAAAGGAAGTGATTGTCTTCATTACCCTTTTTCCATGGCAGAGGAAAGCCGACATCGTTTGTGCTTTTATCGAAGTCGAATAAATTTCGATGTTTAAAATATTGCAATCGCATAATGATAGTTTATACTACAAATTTATGCCAAACATCGTTGAAGCTAATCACAATTTGCGGGATGAGTTGACGATATAGTAAAAAGCAGCTCCCAAGAATACCAAAAAAGGACATTACCCCACCCGATTCAAATTAAGGCATACCAGATTCAAATCAGCATATCCTAATAAGATTTAAAAGCTTTACTTTGATATATATAATCGAAATTAGCGAATGCGTGGTATCATCATATTCTTGCTTTTTTGTTTTTTAGGTTTGTGTTGCCAGGCACAAAAGCCTGTCATGCACTTGGATAGTATCAACCCGGTCATTCGGTACGATAGCCACGGCGATTCTATTCGCAAGTATTTTTCTTCAACATATTTTAATTATGAAAACTCCCGCTCAAAGAATAAAAATGTATTAATTGCTGCATTTTACTCTAATAAACTGGCGGTTAACTATCGTCAGGCTTTGCAAAAGATTCCCAAGCTAAAGGAATACGGCAATCCCGGATCACAATCGTATATACAAATGATTGACGGCTATGCCGGGAAATATGCTATCCCTATTTTTGATTCGTCAGGAATCATTATAACCGTTAATGGCATCAACCCGAAAAACGTTGGCCAATATCAATTCAGGGTGATAGAGGATAAGCAAAAAGTTGTGTTGCCATGGTCAAAGCCGAAGTTGTTTTGCAGGGCATATTTAATGACTAAAATTGCTGATCCTGATAAAGAAGATGAGCTATCAGCCTATTTAGGTCAGTTTAAGGCAGCATATGGTACAGCACTTACCTTTCAGGTTCGCAAAATAAGCACACCAGATAGCATTAATGCTTCGGTAACGGCTTACTGGGTAAAATGGCGGCCGAGAGTTGTTGGGGTGTTCACGTTTTCGCAGTTGCCCGATTTTTTAAGCATTTTTAAAAAGCAGTGGACAAGTCCGCTGGAAAACCCGAACCAAGCCGATTGGAGCAAGGATACTGTTTTGAAACTAAAAAAAGACTTTAGCTACAATGAAAACAACCTGATCTTTTATTTAGACGATATTATAAAATCGAAAAGTATCATTGAATATAACCTGGTAAACGGGAAAGACAGTACAGGCTGGACGGTGAATGATTTCGATTTTAATTTGGTTTGGCTTAAAAATCTTTCGCCCGGCAAATACCGGCTTAAAATTCGTTACAGTGTACAGCGTGATAATATATGCACCTATGCATTTACCATACAAGCGGCCTGGTACCAAACTGTCTGGGCAAAGGCCGCTTTAAGCTTGCTTGGCATATTGGCTACCGGATTTTTGCTGTTGCTGTGGAGGTCAGGGAAACAGGCGGAAAAACTAAAAGAACAGCGTATTTCAAAGCAGTTGGTGCAAACAGAGCTCAAGTCTATCCGGTCGCAATTTAATCCGCATTTTGTGTTTAATGCACTAAGCTCTATACAAGGGCTAATCACAAAGAATGACCCGCAAAATGCATCGAAATACTTAATTGAGTTCAGCAATTTAATGCGCGATTCATTAAAGGCCAGTGATAAGGAATTTGTAAGTATCTCAACCGAAATAAAGATCCTGGAGAGTTATTTAGCGCTGGAAAAGCTCCGGTTTGGATTTTATTATCAAATTAAGGTTGACGGGCAGATAGATGCCAGCGCTCTCGAAATACCAGCCCTATTTCTGCAACCATTGGTAGAGAATGCGGTAAAGCACGGCATATCGGCCTTGCAGAAAGACGGACAACTGTTTGTGCTATTTGATAAATTGAATAATGATATGGTGGTGAGCATAAACGATAATGGCAAAGGGTTTTATAAAAATAATAGCAGTAACGGGTTTGGCCTTCAGCTAACAAAGGAGCGGATAAAGTTATTAAACCAGACACTTAACGACCAGCATATTGAGCTTTTTATGAAAAGAACGGACAACATAACCAAGGTGATTATCCATTTTAAAAATTGGCTGATATGATACGAGCGGTAGTTATCGACGACGAAAAGAACAATATAGAAAATATTGAACGCTTGCTTAAAGAGCATGAACTGCCTGTAGTAATTGTAGGCTCAGCTACAAATGCCGATGAAGGGGTTGGTTTGATTACAGCCACACTTCCAGATCTGTTGTTTTTAGATATTCAGATGCCGGATAAGAATGGCTTTGAGGTGCTTAAAGCTTTGCCGCATTACCAGTTTGAAGTGGTTTTTGTTACCGCTTTTGACAACTATGGTATACAGGCAGTTAAGTTTTCAGCTATTGATTATTTATTAAAACCGATAAATCCTGAAGAATTAAAAGAATGTGTAAGCAAAGTAAAAGCAAAGCTTAACAAAATGAAGGCGAACCTTCAACTTGAAAACTTAATGGATTTTATTAAAGATAAGGACGCCAAAAGGGAACACAAGTTGGCGCTGGCCTCGACCAAAGAGATCAGATTTGTACATACGGGGGATATTATCCGCTGCGAATCGTCAAACGCTTACACTCAATTTTTTTTATCTGACGGAAACAGCATTCTCGTATCTAAGCCCATTTTTGAATACGATGAATTGCTCACCGGCTATGACTTTATCCGCTGCCATCAATCACACCTGGTAAATATTAAATATATAAAAAGCCTGGTTAAAGAAGATTCGGGCTACCTGTTAATGAACGATGACACACACATCCCGATATCCCGCAACAAAAAAGAAAACGTACTAAAAGCCTTAAATACAATTAAAAAATAAAGCATCACACCTATGAAACACCTCATATTTTTGCTACTGGCCTGTTGCTGCATGCAGTTAAGGGCGCAAAACACGGCTCCGCTTACTATCGAAGATAAAAAGATGGATGCCTACCTAACGGCCCGTAAACCGGCCACCTTAACTATCCAATTAAATAACTTGCCCGATAGCGTTAAAAAAGTAAATATCAAATACACATTAGTACAACTGGGCATCGCATTTCAAGCTACAAGGTTCACCGAAACGAACACTGCAGGGTCAGCTAAAATTGTTCTCGATCAAAATTTACCCTATCAACAAATTTGGCTTGAGGCAGGTGACTATTTATACGCCGGCATCTATGTTAATTCAGGGTTAACTATCACCATAAACGCACGCAAAGTACCTAAGGATGGCGCTTACATGATTGGCGAGGGAATAACCTATTCGGGCACTGACGGAGAGTTGAATACCGTTATGAATAAACACGTATTGTTCAGGAAAAAGGAAAGGGGGAGTATTAATGACAGCCTGCGCAACGTTTGCCATGCGAGAAAGAAATATAATGAGGACACATTCGCCTTTAAAACCGATTCTATACTTCAACTGCTTACTAAAATAGATAACGATTTTATTGTCGGGTACCCTGCTTATAGTTGGGCAGTTAAGAATGAAACCTTGTCTGATTATTACGGAAATATTTGCGTAGCTTATTGGAACAACGTGATGCCCAATAAACTTTTTAAAGCGATAAGCGTTCATCAACCTTATTTTATCAGTAACGATGGTGTTGGTTATTATAATTACCTGGGTATTTACAGCCTAACCCAGGAAAATTTTAAACAAAAAAATGTGGTATTCGGGACCATTAAGCTATTTGACAGTTTATACACGCAGCAAAAGGCAGACGTATTTAAACTATTCCTGTTGGAAAAAGAGAAGGATAACTACGCCGTCTCCTACTCACAAATTATTAACGGGATAAAAACAAGCTGGTGCAAGAAAATAGCAACGACCGAATTGGCTAAAGTAAGCGCCAATCAAAAACGGATAGACAGCCTGTTTGCGCAGTCAAAAAAACTGGACAAAGCTGATATTGGAACCCCTTTGGTACAATTATCTTTTGATGCCCGACTGTATAGTTTAGATACAATAACCAACATTGATAATTTTATTGTGACCCTTAAGCAAAAATTTCCCAGCAAAGCCATTATTCTCGATTTTTGGGCTACCTGGTGCGCCCCATGTATAGCTGATATGCCCTACAGCAAAAAGCTTCATGAGAAAAATAACGACTTGCCTATTGAATACATTTATCTGTGTACTAACAGCGGCTCAACTATGAAAGTATGGAAAAACAGGATTGGCGATATGCAAATTCCGGGTACGCATATTTACGTAAACGATAAAATTATAAACAAGATAAAAACAGCCCTTAATGCGGGAGCCGGTTATCCTGCTTATGTTGTCATTGATAAAAATGGCAAGGTAAATGCAAAAGCTATTTCGTATATGCAATCATTAACCCGAGAAAGCATAAAAAAAGCTGTCGGCATTTAGTTAGATTAAAGTATGCGCTGTCACAAACTGTAACGGTCAATGCGACAAGTCGGCTTTTATTCAGGAATTCGCGAACTATTATTGGTATATTCCATTTTCTCGGTAGCACTTACCTGTTAAGTAAAAACAAGAAAATTTTCCTTAAAGCAATAACCTATACCTACCAAAATACCATCACTAATTTAATATTCAACTCGGAAGTACCTCCCGAGTTGAATATTAATTACTACAATGATTATCATAATTTTAATCTTTTGCTCAGTTGTGCCATGTCATCAGTTAATTTGCTCTCAACCACTTTAGCATAAATTTGTGTTGTGGTCAGTTTGCTATGCCCTAACAATTTACTTACAGTTTCTATAGGTACGCCATTGGTCAATGTTACCGTAGTGGCAAATGTATG
Source organism: Mucilaginibacter sp. (assembly GCF_025359345.1). Classification (GTDB taxonomy): domain Bacteria; phylum Bacteroidota; class Bacteroidia; order Sphingobacteriales; family Sphingobacteriaceae; genus Mucilaginibacter. Next base: position 98,164 of record NZ_JANYGQ010000025.1, on the reverse strand, counting down.
GCGGGCAATATGAAAGGTAAGGGGCTTGGTAATATCGCACGTATCGGCAATTTCCTTTAAATAGCTGTTCAGTTTCTGATTACTTAGCGTTGGCAATACCTTGCCCTCGGCTATTGCTTGTGGATGCCCTTTGTATTTTTCGATGATCGCTAAAGCTTTTGGTAACAAAGGCACTCTAACAGGTTCGTTTGTCTTTTGCCTGTTGGTAGCAATCCAAATGTTATTCTCGGATTTCTCTATCAGGTTAGCAGGCGTTAGATTAAACACATCAATATAAGCCAATCCTGTGTAGCAACTGAAAACAAAAAGGTCTTGAACTACCTGTAACCGTACAATATTGAATTTCTTAGCTTCAATTCTTGCCAATTCGTCTTTGGTTAAATATTCCCGTTCTACCTTATCAAATTTCAACTGGTAAGCGTGAAAGGGGTTGCGGTCTATCCATTCCAACCTTACAGCAAGATTAATCATCTTGCAAAACCTTTCAATATGTTTCATCAGGCCATTGTTATTTAGAGCTTTTTGGCCTTTCTCCGGCGTTCTGTTGCGCAGGTAGTACTCGAAGTCCGTAATAAACTTATAGCTTAATTCTGATAGGTATTTATCGCTGGTTTTAAAGCGCTCTTTGATGAACTCTTTAATATACTTCTGCGTAGTATAATAGTTTTTCATCGTGCCTGGCTCCAATAGCTGCCCTTGATCTGAATTATGATACTCCATTAATTTACATAATGTAAACTCGGCCTGATCGCCCCCGGTAACTTTTTCTTTTAAGAGTTCTGCGGTAATAAATTTTTTCTGCAATAAAAGCTGTTGGTAGCTGTCAATAATTCCAGCCTTAAATTGGTCAAAGTATTTATTCAATTTAACGGTTTCTTCGCGGCTGCCCTTTGCCATTCCTTTAGTAGCATTCCAATTATTTTCCTCAATAGAGCGTTTAACAGATATTTCTATACGCTTGCCGTTTACAGTAATGCGGGCATAAATCGGTGATTTTCCCGCTTGAGTAGTCTTTTGCTTTTTTAGATAAAAAGCAACTCCAAAGGTGTTGTTTGTGGTACTCATAGCTATTTCAATTAATAATTTACAAAAGCATGGTTTTGACTGATTTGATATGTCCCTTGAAAAAGGGTCACCGGTCTGAATAAAAAACAGGTATCAAACCGTATCAAAATGTGTCAAAATAAACTAATCAATTAATTGACTATCAGTACGTTATAATGCTTTTGGTGACCCAAACGTAATAAATTAAAATGGGTAACCGAATAGGTCTCATTTTCTTTGGTTTTACTTGAATAACTTGGGTTGAAATAAAAAGAAAAACCCCTTAAATCATACGATTTAAGGGGTTTTCGACTCGATTGGTATCGCTTTAGTCGGGATGGCAGGATTCGAACCTGCGGCCTCCACATCCCAAATGTGGCGCGATACCGGGCTACGCTACATCCCGAAAGGGAACGCAAAGGTAAGATTTATACTTATTGTTGCAAATGTTTTTTAAATAAAATTTCATCTTTTTTAGTGCGCATTGTATAGTCGATTAAAGATAGCTTTCATAGCCATTAACATTCAGGGTGTTACGCTCAAAAGCTAAATTTTCGTTGAATGAAAAATTATTAGAGAGGCTAAATTTTCGTCGTAACCGACCAGTTAATTATAAGAATTGCTATGCAGATGGCGCAAATAAGTCCCAGCAAAACCATAGTCCAGTATACAAAATTTTTCATCAGGGGCATAATTGCGATTGATAATACATGATTAACACCAACGTGCATTGATTTAAACAACGCGATGCTACCATTTCAAAATTATTTTTCAGTAAATAAGGGTGTGATAAGAACCCCTTTTAATTCATCAAATTCAGGACACTAATATAGGAATTAATGCAATTAAAATAAATGTATAAAATACAAATTATTCGCTCCGGCGAGCAGAATGGCATATTTATGACAATTTACACTATAAGTAGTCTATCTTCTTTTGAATGGATTGCTTGTCAGGCTGATTTTTTGCTATGAACAACGCCTTTTCAAAATTCAGTTTAGCTTTTCCCTTATCTATCCCGGTATAAAGCTCACCCAGCAACGTAAAATAAAATTGATTATCAATCAGGTTTAATTTTTCGGCAACAATAATGGCTTCATTTTTGCCATTTGCTTTTGACAAAGCGAACGTGCGGTTCAGCGCTGCTACTGGCGAGTATTCTATTTGCAGCAAGTGATTATAAAGCTGCAACACATTTTCCCATTTCTCCGTTGTATCGGGTTGCCGGGTGCTCCAAAAAGCAATTGTAGCCTCCAGGTGATACTTTGTTAATCTATCCCCTACTGCTGCACAATTTAAAAAATATCCGCCCTTGCTTATTAAATCGGGATTCCAGAGGCTTGTGTCCTGCTCTTCATATGATATGTGCTCGCCGTTTATGCCTATCCGCGCGTCAAACCGCGAAGTATGGAAGCACATCAAAGCCATAAGGGCGTTTACATGCGGCTTATTGGTGTTTTTATTTTCAATCAGCATATTGCACAAACGCATGGCTTCCAGGCATAAGTCTTTACGTATGGTTTGGTTTTTATTAACGGAGTAATAGCCCTCGTTAAACAAAAGGTATATTGTTGTTAAAACTGCGTCAAGGCGTTCATCAATTTCAGCCAACGTCGGTAATTCGATTTTTATATTTCCTTCGCGTAGTTTTTCTTTGGCCCTAAACAATCGTTTATTTATAGTTTCTTTATTTGATAGGAAGGCTTCGGCAATTTCATCAATACCGAAACCGCACAATATGCGCAGCGACAGCCCAACCTGCGCCTCTGGCGCAATTGATGGATGGCAAATGGCAAACATCATCTGCAATTGGCTGTCGTTGATGTTTTGCGGCGACAAATCTATTTCTAACTCATACTCCTCATCCAAATTATTCCTTAATTCGGCGGCGATCTTGCCATTGAAAAGAAGCTCCCGATGCAGGTAATTTTTGGCCTTATTTTTTGCAACGTTATAAAGCCATGCAACAGGGTTTGGCGGGATACCTTTGATGCCCCATGTTTGCGCAGCTGTTATAAAAGTTTCGCTGGCAATATCTTCAGCTACTTCAATCTCAGCGAAACCGAACCGTTTACAAAGCACCGAAACTATTTTGCGGTACTCGGTTCTAAATAAATGTGGTATTAACTCTTGTTGCTCCATACACGAAAGCTGCGCACCCAAATTCGGCAATTGTGTCAATGAGTACCATCGCCTTTTGCAATTTTCCTTACTTCTACCGTATTTCCCTCGGCCTGTAAAATGGGACAGTCTTTGGCAAACTCAACTGCTTCATCAATCGACTCTGCTTTGACCATGATATATCCACCCAGGGTTTCTTTTATTTCCCCAAACGGGCCATTGGTCACTATCCTGTTATGGTGCACAACCCTTGCATTATCAAGAGGTAAGCCATTACCGCCAATATATTTGTTTTGTGAAGCAATGCCACCTATCCAGTCCATGGTTTGTTTCATCCACGTTTGCATTTGCTCTGGCGAGGCAATTTTTGAACCGTCCTGGTGCCTGAAAATTAAAATAAACTCTTCCATTTTCTTAACTATTAATAGTATTAAATATATCAATTACCTGGTAACAATCGAAAGTTTAAAAATTGGACACTACTGTCATTTGTTTTTTGAATGTATGTACAGGCATCTTCCGGAGACCCCAAATACAAAAGCCCGGCAAAAGCCAGGCTTTGATATATTTCACTACTTGAAGTATATATATAAGCTGAACGGGAGTTACAATTCAGGAACTAAACTCGCGTCTTTATTATCAAGCACTTCGTATTCTGAGTTTTTGCTAATAAATTCAGGTACAATTTCTTTCATTTTATTAACCACACCCAATATGTCGTTTTGCTTATTTAACGCAAGCAATTCGTTAATATCATTATGAACCTGGGCATATGAATACTCAATAACCCGCGAAATTTTTATTTTTTCGTGATAGGTTGGCATCGTATTTTCACCATCGTTCAATAGCTCTTCATACAGTTTTTCGCCTGGCCTTAAACCTGTAAAAACAACCTTAATATCCCTTTCAGGCTGCAAACCGGCCAGTTTAATCATTTTTAACGCAAGGTCAGTGATCTTTACAGGTTCGCCCATGTCAAAAATAAATATCTCGCCACCGGTACCCATTGTGCCTGCTTCCAAAACCAGGTGAACGGCTTCGGGGATAGTCATAAAATAACGGGTAATTTCCGGATGCGTAACAGTCAGTGGTCCGCCTTTTTGTATCTGCGCTTTAAATCTCGGTATAACTGAGCCATTAGATCCTAACACGTTACCAAACCTTGTGGTGATAAAGCGCGTAGTTCCATTGTTATCAGGATCGTTTTTAAGCGATTGAATGTATATTTCGGCAATCCGCTTTGTTGTACCCATTATATTGGAAGGGTTTACGGCTTTATCGGTAGAAATCATTACAAATTTGTCAACGCCGAAAGCAACTGACAGATCGGCAAGATACTTAGTGCCTACAACATTAGTTAATACGCCCTCGGTAGGGTTTTCTTCCATCATCGGCACGTGTTTATAGGCAGCGGCGTGGAATACTATTTCAGGTGTGTAGTCGATAAACAATTTGCGCATCCTTGAATAATTCCGCACATCCCCGATAAATATTTTAATATCGCTATCAGGGAAACTCTCCTCAACCTGCAGGCGAAGTTCGTGAAGAGGCGATTCAGCCTGATCACACAAAATAATCATCGCTGGTTTATAGCCAAGCACTTGCTGAACAATCTCCGATCCGATAGAACCCGCAGCACCCGTTACCAGTACTCGTTTCCCTTGTAAATCTTCCGAAATCCTCGTGGTGTCAATCTGGATAGGCTTACGCTGTAGTAAATCCTCTATTTTCAAATCTTTAATCTGCTGCAGGTTAAGTTTGCCGTATATCCATTGGTCAGACGGTGGAACTGTAAGCACCTGTATGCCCAGCGCCAGGCACTTTTCAAGCGCATTTTTCTTGGCTTGTTCATCAAGGTGATGGTTCATAATAATGAGCCTGTCTACCTTACGCTTTTTTATTAGGTTTTCCAGCTTATCAATATCATAAACTTTAAGCTGATGAATTTCTTTATTTATTTTATTAGGGTCGTCATCAACAAAGCCGATAACCGAAAAATTAGTTTTTACACTGGTCTCCAAAGCTTGCTTCACTAAAACTGCGCTGGTATCTGAACCATAAATAAGCACAACCGTTTTAGTAGCATTTGAATAATTGTTAATGTAGAAATATGCACTTTTAACTGCAGTACGTAACAATATCAACAAAGTGCTTGATAACGAAAAATTAACCAGCATTACCATATTTATGGTTATACGGCTAATAGGCCATTGCGGTAAAAACCAAATATTAATAAGTACAGAATATATTAATGTACATGAAAATACTGCACTGAATATCCGTAAAACATCACGGGTGTTCGAGTAGCGGATTAACCCCGTGTGTATCCGCATCATAAACATCACAGCCAGCGACGTTAAACAATATAGACTCGTATAAATTAAGAAATATCCTCTTAATATATTTATAAACTCGAAACGGTACACAATAAAATACGAGACCGAGAATGATGCCGCAACAATAAAAAAATCCAGTACGATTATAACCCATCGCGGAACAACCTTATTAGATAGTGAGTATTTCTTCATAAGACTATTATTATTTCCTAAGATAAAAGTAAGATTATATTTTAATAAAAAAAATAAATTGTTTTACTGCAACATACATTATATAACTCGATATGCACCAAATTCCATATTACCAGCGGCCCAGTCAACAGCAATAAAAATCAACTATTTAGCCTTAAATATAAAAAGATATTAACTTATATTTTTTGTAGTATTTTTAAGTTATTTCGGTTATTTTTAATTAATAACAGCTTTAAAATTATATAAACAATAGATAACGGAACAATCACTAAACAAAATAACACAGGCGACGTTAAAAGGTTGTTAAAAATAATTAAACAAATTATTGTAGCTTGTAACAGCGCGTAGCCAAACGCCACCCATAAATGCGACATTCCGTATTCATTTACCATTAACTGATAGAAGTGCAGCCGGTGTGCCTTGAAAATATTCTGTTTAAGTATTATGCGGTGAATAATCGTCAAAACGGAGTCGATTCCATACACAACAAGAAACATAATATACTCCCAATTACCGCTTACAAAAATTAAACGCAGTATCAATAAAATTATCCAAAAAGCAATTGTTATACTGCCTACATCGCCTGCAAAACATTTGGCTTTTCTACGAAAATTGTAAAAAAGGAACACCAGGCAAGCCAGCATCGGTATCCATATCATCTCGTTTTTAATAAACAATATATGGTTTTGATTAACGTAAAGCAATCCCCCCAGAACAACCAAACTGTATGTGCCGGTTATGCCGTTAATACCATCCATAAAGTTGTACATATTAACTACACCAATTACTATAATGTAAAGCAACGGGATAATATAGAGCGGCTCGAACTGAAAGATATTTAAATAACAAAACATACAGGTTACTGCTAACAAGTGAAACAATAACCTCAATCGGCTTGATAAAGTAAGCCTGTCATCCAGAAAACTTATTGCTCCAATAATTACAATCCCCGTTATTGCCAGCCAAAATTCAGGATACAAAACCAGGATAATCAACGCAGCAAATACAAAAATAACCCCACCCCCTCTTATTGTGACTTCAGTGTGTGAGCTTCTTTCATTCGGATGATCTATAATATTATAATGATCAGCTATTCGGAAGTAAGCCAACATTGCCAGAAAAAATACCAAAGTTAGAATAGGATATATCATAAAATTATTGATTCTGGAAACTGCTGATGGTGCTTTTAAGTCCGTCGGCCGACGAAATGGGCAAATGACTTATCGCCAGTGCCTTTTTTATCTTGCTGTTACTCACTACATAATTTTCAGTGAGCTTTTTTAGCCGTTCTGTGTTTATTGGCAATCGCAATTTATCGCCAACAAATGCAATCTGCTCAATAAGTTTGCGATTTATCTTCCACAATTTGGATTTTAAGTTATTGGTTTCCGCAATAATCATAATTACTTCGTTAGTAGATAAGGGCACATCATCCGCAATGTTGTAAACCCCACCCACAGGGCTAACGGCGCCGGCTAATTTTTCAACTATAAAACAAAGATTTGAAATTGATAAAAAAGACCTCTTGTTTTCAAATGCAGCAAAGGGGTAGGGAATTCCCTTACTAACGAACCTATACAGTAAATTTAAATTTCCTTTATTGCCCGGGCCATGAATCATGCACGGCCTTAAGATATATAACTTTTTTTCGGGCGGAAGCGTTTGCGCCAAGAGATATTGTTCGGCCTTGAATTTTGATTGGCCATAAACCGTCTTCGGATTCGGGACGACATCCTCGTTTAAAATATTTTCGACCGTATCGGCAGCCGCCTTAACGGTGCTGAAATATATAAAAACAGACGCTGTGCTTTTTAAAAATTGGTTAAATAATTTTATAGTCAAGTCAGTATTTACCTTAAAATACTCGTCTGGCTCCGATGTGTTTTTTAAGTCATGAGCCTTGCCGGCAAGGTGAATAAAAACATCAATTTTAAATTCAGATATTCTCTCGAGATCATTCCATAAAACATCATTTTCTTGCTTACCGGCATTTCGCGATAATGTGTAAATCTCGTTACCAGCCTTCGCTAAATAGTTACTGAGATTGACACCTACAAAGCCATTTGAACCTGAAATTAATATCTTGCTCATTATACGTAGGCTAAAATAGATTTTGCCATTTCTGTATTGATCTGTTCCCTTTTAAATTTCCGAATAAAATCCTCGCGAAAGCCAGTCGTATAGGTGTAGTTCTTTAGCTGACTAACCATGCCATCCACATCGCCCGGTAAAAAAAGTATATGGTTAGGAACATTCTCATTTATAAATTGGTTAGCGAAGCCTGCTACGCCAGCTATCATTGGTTTGTCGTACGCCCCCAGCTCAAAAATTTTTGATGGAAGTACTTTTTTAAACGCATCATAATCGTTCAGATGTAAAAATAAAAAGTCCGACTTTTTATAGATTTCGAGCAGCTCTTTTCGCGAAACAGGTTCTTTTAATTCAACGTTGGTTACATTCTCAGCTTTTAATCCTTCTAATAATTTCTGCTTTACGCCGCCATCACCAATTACTAAAAATTTGTACTTATCGCCGAGCCTTTTAGCAGCCTGGGGTATAATTTTATGCAATCCCTGTCCTTCGCCTATGTTTCCGGCATAGGTTATCAAGCACTGGCCGGTATTATTTTCGGGGCTTGGGCTTAAATCTAAAAATTCGGGATCGATTCCGTTTGAAAAATACGAATATGCAGGCTTTTTGTACTTGGCAAAATACGACCTAAAGCCGCCCGATATTAAATTAATATGAGTTGCGTAGTTGAACACACGTTTTTCGATGTTTTTTAAAACCATCAAAACTCCGGTTTTTAGAATAGCGTTTTTCAGGACGTCATTCATGGTATCAGTAAAAATATCCCGAATATCAAGATACAATGGAATCTTTTGTTTTTTTGCAATTTTATAGCCCAAATAAGCGGTAAACAACCTGGACGATGAAGCAAATACCATATCGTATTTTTTACCTTTTATTATTTTCTCAGCCTCAAAAAAATAAGTTTTAAACGAGTTAATCTGATCGGCAAAACCACTTTTGTGTTTCGGGATTAATACGCGATTGATGGTAATATTGTCTCGTTCCTCAAATGCTGGAGCTCCTACATCAAATGTATTGTATCGATTAGGCAGCGTGGTAATAATATCAATAATTACCTTACCATCAGCTTGTTTAGCAAGTTCTTTAGCTAAAGGCGAATTCCGAAAAGAGCCAGCACAAAGATCGGGTTCAAAATAAAAGCTCAAATAAAGAATTCTTTTCATTTAATTTTATAACAACGTTATTTCAGTTTGCAATTGCTTTTTAAACTCAACTGTTAAACAAGTAGCGGTCAAGTACTTGTTATAGCCATTTGCCAGTTCGTACTCCTGCAGTTCGAGTTTATTCTTACCAGTAAATTCAATAGTTGCTATGTTGTTTACAAAAACCTTATTAGGATTTTGAATTTCAACTTTACAATTTGGATGAAAGTGGAATAGAGCCTTTAGGGATAGCTCATCCGCACCTGTTATAACATCAATGATGCTTACAACATCGTCGGCAAAAATAAAATTTCTTTCGTGATTAGCCACATTTTTTTTTCGATAACCGTTATGCCCTGCGGTAAGTGCTGTTTCAGTGTTTTTAGTTATTTCAATTTCGGCCCGCCTGCCCACCCGGAAACCACCCCAAACTTCCGATTGATTACATCCAGGAAGTTCAACAGTATTATGGGCATTTGTAGAGCGTTCATAAGTTCTTTTAGTCCCTATTTGATAAGTTGACGTGCCTGTGTCTACAATGATTGGTACCCCCTTGCTATATAATACAAATGACAGCATGTCTGAATGGCTATGCCCAGGTTGATAAGACGGCCCAACATCTCCCGCATCAACCACGCATTCGTATTTTGGTGATACATACTTCCTGTACCCGGAACCGTTAAGTTGTAACGTTTCATTAGGTTTAATGTTTAATTGCCGTGCAAATGCAAATAATTCGGCGCTGGTAAAGGCTATACCTTCAGCGCTGTCATTAAAATGAGGGATATCGCCGTTTGAAAAGGTGATAAGTTCCAACCATTTTAACATTTCAGCAGCTTTCGATGTAACAAATTTTAAAAAATCACAATCGTAATCTTCAACTTTGCTGTACCAATCAATAAGTTCCAGTACTCTAAATAAAATAATTTGATGATACATGGGGCTCAATTCAAAATGCCCGCCATCATTTAATATTTGTTCATTTAGCTCGGCGTACAAAATTCTTTTTGACGTCTCAGCCCAGGTGCTATTATTAAACACGCTGCTTCCCATAAATAAAGCAAAGGCGTCTTCCAGCAAATGATTGCCTAATAAATGGAATTCCAAATTATCGTTTAGATAATCAAGTTGCCCATACAGGTCTTCGATAATTAAAGGATCAGAAAGTTTTTCGGTACTTAAAAACCTTATAGTGTTTATTGCGCGCAATGCAACCGGGTATGGTTCCAGTTTAAGTTTACCTATATTTAACCACGAACCGATGTCATGTAGCCACTGTTGTTTTAGCTCTACTGTTATGTCGGTTTGGTGCAGGTAATTAAAATATTGCAGGTTGTAATTCCATAGTTTACCATAACCTTGGTAGTCCCAGTTAATAGTGCCGGCGAAATCTTTTTTAAGATTTAAAAAAGTAAAACTACAATTTGCGCCAGCCAAACCAGTTATTTCATAGGCGGTAGTAAAACGTAGTGCGTTAAAGGTCAACCCAATTACGGAGTTAGGTTTGTACGACGCTAAGTTTTTACGCGGTTTTAATCTGTAGTAAAACTGGTAAATTATTTGCTTTAATTTTAGATGCCTTACGGTCCTGAAAAGTAATAAGCTTTTTTTTACCACAATTGCGTTATAAGTTTAAACTTAATATAACATCAACAATCCTTTCAGAAGTATGACCATCCCATAACTCGGGTATTTCTCCCTTTTTCCATTGCCCGGCAAAAAGTGTATCAAATGCGGGAGGAATAGCTATTGGATCGGTACCCAATAATTCGTTGGTGCCTATTTCACAAGTTTCGGGCCGTTCAGTATTATTCCTCAACGTCATGCAAGGCACATTCATCACGGTAGTTTCTTCAGTTATCCCTCCGGAATCTGTTATAACTGCTTTTGCATTCCTCACAAGGTAGTTAAACTCAAGGTATCCCAAAGGCTCTATCATATGCAGATTAGGAGCCGCAATACCTAAACTTTCCAGCATTTTCGCTGTACGCGGATGGACAGGGAAAATTAAGGGGATGCCGCGCGAGGAATCAATTATAGCAGTTATCAATTTACGTAAGCCTCCCTCTTCATCTACATTTGCCGGGCGGTGAAGTGTCATCACAATATATTCCTTTGGCTGTAATCCAATCTCATCCCAAACTGACGGTTTTTGAAAGTTTGGCATCTGGGTTAATAGTGTGTCTATCATTGTATTACCTACAAAAAAAACTCTATCTTTTCCTATCCCCGCGTTTTTAAGATTATTGTTTGCAGTATCGGATGTAGTAAAAAAATAATCGGTAATGGCATCTGTCACCATCCGGTTTATTTCTTCGGGCATAGTCAGGTCACCGCTTCTTATCCCAGCTTCAACGTGTGCGACTTTTATGTTATTGAGTTTTTTTGCTGTTATGGAGCAGGCCATGGTGGATGTAACGTCGCCCACTACTAAGACAAGGTTCGGCCGTGTTTCCATAAGCACCTTTTCATAGCGCACCATAATTGCGGCGGTTTGTTCTGCCTGAGTACCGCCCCCTGCTTCCAGGTTAATATCCGGCTCAGGTATGCCCAATTGTTCGAAAAAATCACCCGACATTTTTTTATCGTAATGCTGACCGGTATGAATTAACCGGTATTTTATATCCTTCCCGTTAGCAGCAGCCTTTTTTATGGCAGCGATTATAGGAGCTATTTTCATGAAATTTGGACGTGCGCCCGCAATTATGTCACAAAGCATTTCTTATTTTTTTATTTAATGTTAAAAAGAGGTATATAATAATATTAGCGCTGAACTGCTGCCATCTCACTGGCAAGGTCAATCCACTTTCCTTCCTTTACGCTCTCTATAGCAGCAAAGGTGGCAAGTGTGGTATTAACGATCTCATCCAAGGGAATAATCGGTTCGCCACCTTCCTTCACAGCTTTAACGAGCAGGTTAAATTGGTTTGCATGTCCTTTATCCTGCGATGACGATTCAGATGAAAAACCTTTAAATCCATATCCGCTAAGCTTACGCCAATTATCCATAATCAACGTACGTTCCTGGCTGTAAACTTCAATTCGCTCTTTTGAATAGGCCTTACTGCCATTCGCAAAATAATTGATTACAGCGTTTGAACCATTCTCGTATTTTAATAAAATAGACGCGTTGTCGGTATACTCATCAGCGTTTACACCCATTGTATTCATGCAGACTGATTTAACTTTTGAGCTCGCAAGGTACGTGCATAAATCAATAAAATGGCACGCTTCGCCGATTATCCGGCCGCCTCCTACTTCGCTATCATGCACCCACGACGTACCTGGAATAAACCCTGCGTTCATAGTGGCAATAATATTTATCGGAGCGTTGCCGTTACCCAAAAGCTTCCTCATTTTAACCGACAAAGGCGCAAATCTGCGGTTAAAGCCCACTGTAATAGTTTTTTGATGAGCTTGATGCGTTTCAATAATGTCTTTTAATTCATTCGTATTTAAAGCAAGTGGCTTTTCAACAAAAACGTGTTTTCCAGCTGCTAATCCTTCAACCACCATTTGAGCGTGCAGGTTGTGGCGTGTTGTAATCAAAACCAGATCCACTTCGGCGTCGGCAAGGATACTTTTATAGTCGGTTGTAGAATTTGCTATGTTAAACTTCTTTGCCATTACTGTGCCAGACAAGCCGCCGGAACTGGCAATATATTTTATGAGGGCACTAGTCTTTTTTAATGACGGCAATATCATTGCCCCGGTAAAATTACCAGCACCTATTATACCCAAAACGCCTTTTTGCCCATTAAACGAGTTGCTGCTTAAATTAACTACGTTTGTTGGTATTTCTTTGTCATCGCCATAATCTAGTATTGATGCTATTGAAGCTGATGAGGAAATATTATCATAAATCTTTCCAAAATCATCAAGCTTAACTTTTTCAGTAATCAGGGGATTAACATTTATCGCGCCGGAACTGATGCCGTTTAATACTGCTTCAAAATTTCTTTTTTCCGTCCAGCGTACAAATGCTAAGGGATAGTCGTTACCGCGTTGTTCGTAGTTGTCATCGTACCTGCCGGGACCGTACGAACATGAAACCTGGAACGATAGTTCTTTTTCATAGAAATCTGAACGGTTTATGTTGAGGCCTATTACCCCAACAAGCACTATGCGGCCGCGTTTTCTCGACATCTTCGCACATTGCGAGATTATTTCGTCGCTTTTGTTTGATGCCGTAATAATAACGCCGTCTGCTCCTACCCCGTTCGTCAAATCTTCTACGACTTTAACCTGGTCGTTTCCGGCTGCCGGGTTATAAGCAAGTATACCAAAATCATGGGCCAACTTCACCTTTTTTTCGTCGAAGTCGAATCCTATTACCCGACAGCCATTAGCTTTTAGCAGTTGAGCAGTAAGCAAACCTATTAAACCTAACCCCACCACAACTATCGTTTCGCCAAAGGCAGGAGCTATTAACCTGATACCCTGTAAACCGATAGAGCCGATAATAGTAAAGGCAGCTTCATCGTCCGTTACATTGGCCGGTATAGAGGCTACCAGGTTTTGTGGTACCGAAACATATTCTGCATGGTGCCCGTTGGACGCAACCCGATCGCCTACTTTAAAGTCCGACACTCCCTTTCCGACAGCGATAACCTTACCTACGTTACAATACCCCAGGGGTAGCGGCTGGCCAAGTTTCGAAAAAACCGCATCAATGGTTGGTTTTAGTCCATCAGTTTTAACTTTATCCAGCACCATTTTCACCTTTTCGGGCTGTTGCTTTGCTTTCTGCAAAAAATTCGACCTTCCAAATTCAACCAGCATCCGTTCCGTACCTAGTGATACCAGGCTCCGTGTGGTTTGAATTAACACCTGGCCACTTTTTACAACCGGGGCCGGGACTTCTTCTAATACAGTGTGACCATTTTTTAAGTCTTGTATTATTTGTTTCATAAGTAGATAAATAGATATTAAGTTTTTCTGTATCGTATAAATTTGGCAGGGTTACCGCCAACTATTGCGTTAGCGGGTACGTCTTTCGTAACTACCGCACCAGATGCAATAACGGCGCCTGTTTCAATGTTAATCCCATGCATCACTATTGCGCCATGGCCGATCCAAACGTTGTCTCCTATGGTTATTGTCTTAAATTCATCTCTGCCTGACAACCTGATGGGGACGTCGATATTATCTATCTTATGGTCGCCGCCAACTAATGACACAAATGAGGCAAAAAGCACATCATTGCCGATAACCGCATTTGCCGACAGGTGGCAGTAATTACCCATGTAAAAACTGTCGCCAATCTTTATAACATTTTTCCTGCTTACAAAACACCCCCTGCCGCAAAAAAAATCGGCGCCAACGCTGAGTTGTTTCGCCCTAAGCTTAATTGAGGCTAACCTGAGCGTTCCCAGGAACTTTCGTAAAATGCTGAACATTGGTTTTGCTAACTTTTTTTCTATGAATAAGATAATACATAATTGCCGAAAACGTCATAGCGTAATGCGGGTGTCCAAGTATATTTTGAAAAAGTGCACAGACGCACATAAATAATAGAATCAGGTCAATACTGTCGAATTTCTTAAATATTAAACGACTGGGAAAAATCAATAGCAAAAACAAAACAAACCCAACAGTGCCATACCGCGTTAAAATTTCAAGATAAGTATTATGATAGGAACCAGCCGAAGTCGTATCGCTGATAAAATCTGCAGTCAACACATTTCCTATCCCAAAAACCGGGTTATTAGTAAATTGGTCAATAAGCAGCCCATAAATGTGCTGCCTATCCTCCGTTTTCCCAAGGCGGGATGTAAGCTGGCTTGAGCCTTCGAGGCTTGCCAGCTTGCCGGATACCAAGCCTACAACAACGAATGCAATCACTAATAGTACTATCCTGTAGTATTTTTTCTGTTTAACCCAGCCAATAGCTTCAAAAAGTAACAGTACGGCTATCATTACGAGCGCTATCCTTGACGTTGTAATTACAGCTACAAAGCTGAAAAATATTGTAAGCAACTTGTGTTTTAAAAAATAATATGAAAATATCGCGGCCAAACACACGCCGAAACAATAAAAATTCGGCCAGTCCGGAACGTAGTTGAATGCCCACATTCGCGCATCTTCGTACACAAACATTAATATCCCCGAAGTATAAGGTTTTAGTTTAAAGAACAAAAAAACCACCATTAGAGACAACATCAATGCTGACAACACATATCCTTTGGCAAATTCCAATATGTTTTTGACCCCTGCACCAAACAAAAAAAACACAAAAAATGTGGACGAGTAAACGGTCCTGAAAGCATCTATTTTATAATTATAAACACTTATCAAACTTGATATTAAACCTGAAATAAATATCAAAACAAATATTACTTTCTGGCGCTTGTAAACTGTGGATTTGTTAATCCTGAACATTGCCAGGCCAAACGCGATGAACGAAAACCAGTAGTATGGCTGGGGGAAACTAATAGGCAAACCCAACAGCAAGCCCAGCCACATATCGATAGACGAGAAATTGAACAAAATACCAAATAGTTTAATCTTCATATTCCAAATTCCCTATCTAATGTTGTATTTAAGTTTTCAAATGAAAATGTCAAAATATCATCTCCGAAATAGTCTTTCGGGTTGTAGTATGTATCGGTGTAAAAGTAAAAATTTCCCAGCTTAAAAAAATCAAAATACGCCGTGGACAAAAAATGGACAAAAGTGGGCCGGTAGCTATTAATAATATCGGCTATTGACCGTATACATGGTACCTGGAATTGGCTGTTAAGCCGCTCCATTTCTTTTTCCGATGTATTAGGATGTATTTTAATAATGCATTTTATACCTCTTTCGTCGGCATAAATTTTCAGCCGTTTTAATAACTCGATCTGCCTGTCGGCCTCGAACACCATATTCAATATTTCAGCGGGACAGTGCAGATATACGATGCATTTTTGCGCCCCATCCTCCAGGTCAACGGGTTCAATCGCAGGTTTTAACCCGATATCAATCTTATAATTTATAAGAGTATTATTACGTTTATAATAATCTATTTGTGCCTGGTTATATAAAACGAAGTCGGAATAATTTACAAATGGACAATATTGGCCTATGCCGTGGGCCCTGTTTTGAACATTAACTTTATTAGTTAAAAGGTTTTCATATAAAACGATGCCAGCCGCCTCAAATTCATCAGTAGTATATATTTGGGTCGCATTAAATTTGCCTAGTTCAAAGCTGTGTTTTTGATAAGCATCGTATTCGAATTTTAGAATTTTGAGGTCGCGGGCCTGCTTACCACTAAAAAGTATCGCTATATAATTTCTAAAAGTATAAGGTACACCTATAAGAAGGTATTTAAAACCATTTGCTTTCAGCATCGTAAAATATCGTTTTTGCCTGCCTAAACTAAGGCCAAACGGATACACAAGGATCACCGAATCGGGATATTTATCCCGATAAAGTGTATACGACACTTCAACCCAACTCCTTATTAAACTTTTTTTAGCTGTTTTAAATGAAGAAAAGACAAAAAAATGTAATCGAAAAAGTTTATGAATGATAACCTTTATTAAAAGCGTAGTTAGCCGGGCGTCTAACAATGATGCTCCTGCTTTCTCTCCAGTCTCGACCAGAATTCCTCTTTCGCCCAAAATCTTTGCAGAAATATTATCAAATGAGTGAACTACCTTCACTATTTTATCATCGGCCCTGGTATTGTAAAAGCTTATTAATGAAATTAAATAGGCTTTTTTTGACTTTGCAAATAAGAGGTTAGTTAATACTTTAACCTGATTTGCCGACCCGTAGTTATTGAGGATATTTTTTGCCAGTTCGAAACAAGTGCTAAAATGCAGCTCACTATGATGTATGGCGTTTATCGAAATTTGCCTTTCAAGATCGATTAAATTTAATACCTTATTATTTTGAGTTATAAATGTACTCATTTTTGAAAGCTAAATGATTTATTCCCAAACCCTACACGCAAGTAATCTTCTTTTATAACATATATTATTACCAACAACAGCCCCAGAAAAAACGAGGCAAAGGTAGCAACAGCAGCCCCAAATGATGACCAAACAGGGATTAACAACATGTTTAAACCTATATTAGCAAATGCGCATATAAAGGTTATTGACGAAATGATCTTAGTTTTTTTGTGAAAGAAAAGAAAATTTATAAGTATCCTGTAAAATGCATTACTAGCAAAAGCACTGCAAATAAAAAGATATACAGGCAGGTTGATTTTGTATTTTGAATTGAACATATAAGGGCTTATCAAAGGAACTATCAAGATAAGGAACACTACTAAAGCCGAGATTAAAAGGTAACATGAGATAATTCCTTTACGAATGGATTTGACAGAAGCTTCATCATTGATAGCTAATTTTCCAAACAGCCACGGCATCCAGGCCTGGTTGATGGAATTTCCGATTAACGATATGGCCAGAGCAAGTTGAAATGAAAAACTGTACTGACCCACTTCTTTCAAGTTGCTGATTTTTGAAAGAAAGAGACGGCTCGACGATGTCATGACCCAGCCAAATAGGTTATTAAAAAATATTGGTATCCCGAA
This sequence comes from Mucilaginibacter sp., assembly GCF_025359345.1. Lineage (GTDB taxonomy): Bacteria > Bacteroidota > Bacteroidia > Sphingobacteriales > Sphingobacteriaceae > Mucilaginibacter. Next base: position 80,705 of record NZ_JANYGQ010000025.1, on the reverse strand, counting down.
AGCAAGCGCATCCTTTATAAAGACTTTGTCGATAGCTATCCGGGCTATATAGTTTTTATAAAAATACAGCAAGCTAAAAATCCCCAAAACTGCGCTGGATATTACCATTGCGTTAACCCGCTGAAATAAAGCATCAGGCGATTTTTTGACTAAGAGCACCGTAAACCCGACTTCTAAACATAGTTGCAAAAAACGCAGCGATAAGACAAAAGCAGGTTTTTTTTCCATCTGTTTCTGCAAAGCAAGTTGGTTAGTTACAAACACGCAAAGACCAACAGCTATAATTTGCGGAAACAGGTTATGACCGCCCAAAACACTGACTAAAAACGAGCCGAATATCAAATCAAATCCAATGAGGATTAACAGACTAACTACTGTTAAAACAAAAACATTGTAAATGTAAACGCTATATGTTTTCTTTTCAACTAAAAAAAACTCCCGGTTAAGTAATGTGTTGCCCTGAAAAGCCATATAAAAATTCAACAACATTACTATCAGCGAAAAATTTGTTATAACCGCATAGTCTTCAATGTTTAGACGATTGGATAAAAACGGCAACAACAAAATCGGTAATGCAGAGCTAAACGTATTTGATATTACGTATAAAAATGCCTGAAATTTGATAGATTTAAATTTTAGCGCGTTATTCTTAAACATTTAGCAAAATTGCAGTTGACATTGAAAATTTAATATGTAGCAAAGGGGTATTTATTGCGCTATAAAAACCAGGATTATTATTGATCCTGGTTTTTATTATTTGACATCTGTATGCGTGCGGAATTGCTTACTACGGAGCCATTATTTCCGGCGGCTGCGCTTAAACTTAATCCCAATTTACGCCTGTTTCTAAAAGTGTTGTTTTTTATAACGATGTTGGGATTTGGATCAACCTTGTTTGCATGCTGAACAATTATTTGATTGCTCATTATGCTGCCCTGTACCGTTAAACCACTCACGTTACTATTTGCGTATATAGTGCCGGAGTCGTCAAAATCACATTGGTCAACATTTACGTGGGTCAATCCGGAAGATACGGAACCACGGTACCATAGCAGGATTTTTTTTCCGATTACTTCTTTAATCTGTGAATCGTTATCTTTTGTTCCAGAGAAAGTACATTTATAAAAAGTAACATCGTTGCCAATGAACGAACCCTGGTTATATGAACAAACCCTAACAGAATGTTGGCCTGATTCTTTGAACTGGCAGCTCGTAAACTTAATAATACCATTTTTGCTTCGCTTGGTATCATTTACAATTGCTACGTTGGTCTGGGGTGCGCCTTTTATTATGCAGTTATCAACGTAAACATTTTCGCTATTAAGTATGCCCAGATTATTTGCATTTCTCGCCATAACCGACGCATCAGTCGCGATGGTAAGATTTTTTATATGTATATTTCTTGCAGGTTCGGTATCGCCTGTGTATGGAACTAACCTGTTATAATCCCCGCCGTTGCCGAAATTACCATAATATTTATCGCCATTAAGCTTGCCAACCACATCAATACAGTCCCCAAAATATCCGGCCGAACCTTTTTTAAGTATTGTAGTAGTACCAGCACTCTCCCCTTGTATTGTTATTCCTTCGCCCCATATTTCCAATCCTTTGTCGAAAATTGCGTATGAGCCCGATGGTATATAAATTGTGCCGCCGCCATTTATCGCCAGGCTGTCAATTGTTTTCTGAAAAACAAGCCAATTATCAAACCTTCCGTCACCCTTTGCTCCCTTGTCTTTTATGTTTACAAGGCCAGCAACCGATCTTTTACCGCCTTTATTAATCGCTGCTTTGGTGCTGGCAGCTGTTTTGGAGCTGTTCGCGCCCGCAATTGATTTTGCAGATGCATCTACTTTAGCCGCAGAGCCAATGTCTTTTTTTGAGTTGACATGAGCACCCGAAATCGAATTAGATTTCGATGCCGACATTTTATCAGATGAGGAAGCTTCTTTTTCGGGCACAGTCGACACAACCGGCTGACTAACATTAGGTTGCGCAGTATTGCTACTGTCGATTTTTAAAGTTTCATTTTTAAATGTGTTTACTTTTAGCAACGCAAAAGCTGCTATTACCACAGCAACAACAAGCACACCTGCAGTAGTTATTGCCTTCTTACTTACTTCCATATTCATATTTTTTAAAGATTAATTTGTTATTATGTATAACGTATTAACCATATATTATTTTAAAAGTTACTCCTGGCAAATATATCTTCATGTTATCTTCATATTTTCCTGATAACCTGCTCGGCAATGTTCCAATCTTGCCAGGTATCTATGTCCAGGTTATACGGATCATCCATTCGATATTTAATTATTTTTTCCAGGCTGTGCAACGGTTTTTCTTTAACCGCTGCTACCTTTATTAGATAAACTGAACCGTTGTAAGCAAACACCTTAGGGCAATCCTGCCTTCGCGTATAATTACCCGCTTTTGATTTTTTAAGATATCCGTTATCTGTTTCTTCAAACAAATTAAAGTATGGGTTATCTTTTGATTCTCTTACCGAAACTACCATTTCGGCATCCGGGTGCGCCCCCATTAACTCAATTACATCAGTAATGTGCCGCAACGTCCGGAATGGCGAAGTTGGCTGCAACAACATCACTACATCAAAAACGGTGCCCCTTTCCTGTTCGTAAAAATTAAGCGCATGTAAAATAACCTCGTGTGTACCGGATGTATCGGCAGCCAATTCAGCCGGACGTATAAACGGGGGCTCAATTCCCAGGCTTTTTACCTTTTGTATAATGTCATCATCGTCTGTTGAAACGCATATCTCATCCCCTTCTGCCAAAACTTGTTTTGCAATGTCAATAGAATATGCTATTAACGGCTTCCCGCCGAGATCCAGAATATTTTTGCCGGGCAAGCCTTTTGAACCGCCTCTGGCAGGTATCAAATAGAGAATCTTCATTAAAACTTTATGTGTTTAATATCTTCCTGTGCCTTAATATAGTCTTCGTGTTTGCCAATATCCAGCCAGTATCCCCTCAACGCATAGTTTGAAACCTTTTGACCCTCTGATATCAGTAATTCCATTAAATCAGTAGTGTCAAAGTACTCGTCGTTCGGAATTAACTTCAAACATTCTTTCTTCATCAAATAAATACCCGCATTGGCCGGGTAAGTATAAGTAGGCTTCTCCCTCAGCGATGTAACGTGCTCGCCATTCATTTCCATTATTGCATAAGGAACATTAACCGAATAAGGAATACTTGCCACAGATAACATGGCGTCTTTAGCTATAAAATCCTGAAAAAAATCTTCAAAATCCAAATTGGTTAGCAGGTCAGAATTTATCACCAAAACGTAGTCATGTTCAGAAACCTCTACTTTTGATGCAGCACCTATAGTGCCAAGTGGCTTGGTTTCCCAAATATATTTAATATTAGTGCCCTTTGATGCACCGTCCCTAAAGTAATCTTCAAGCTGTTCACCCAAATAACGCACTGAAATCCATATATCGTCTATACCATAACTTATCAAATGGTCAACGTTATGCTCAATTATCGGTTTGTCGCCCACTTTTAACAATGGCTTTGGTGTGTTATCTGTTAAAGGTTTAAGTCGCTCGCCGCGCCCGCCGGCCATAATAATAGCATCAATAGGTAAGTACGATTTATGAAAGCGAAAATTCAATATTTTAACTATCCGATGTTCAGTGTCCAAAACAGGAACGATGCGCAAACCTTTGTTGCGGTATTCAATCACCTGCGCAACAGTGTAGTCGCCCTTTTTCAGAAATTTAGGATTGTTTTGGATAAAATTCAAGACACTACTTTCAAGTCCCAGGCCACCAAGAAAGCCTCGCCTAATGTCGCCATCGGTTAGGGAACCAATTAATCTTTCATGTTCGTCAACTACAAATAAAATAGCATCGCTTGCCAATATGTTCAATTTCGCCAGCGCCTCTTTTACGCCGGCGTTTTGATCTACTAAATGTTTTTTATAATCAGACATTGCATTATTAAGATTAAGTTTTAAAAAGCTTAACGATATTCTATCGACTTCAACTTATTGACAATTTTTTCGGTTGCACCGCCGTTATAATAGATATTTTCAAATTGCCGGGGAGAAGCATTTTTTATATCCGCAACAGCTTTTAATATTTGCTCTTTATTAAACGGGCATTGAATAACATTCGAGCCCGCTAGCCTCCCTTTTTGCCTATCACCCACATTTATAACAAATTTATTAAATGAAGCAGCTTCAATAATACCGCTTGACGTGTTTCCCAACATAAAATCAACTCTTTGCATGCAAGTAAAGTAGCTTTGTGTCCCGAAATTTTCAATTAGCTTCACCCTATCCGGATATCTGCCCCCAAAATCAATGAAAGCCTCCCGATAAATTATACCGTTCGTATCCACATTAGGCATCGTAATTACCAATTGGTATTGTTTTTTTAGTTCAGTTAAGACAGGTAAAACTTCTTGTAAGTAAAGCTTGTTTTTTTCAGGCTCAACAGTTTCAGGATGAATAGTTATGAGTATGGTGGGAATTGACAAGTCAATTTGCCATTTCTTTAAGAATTCCGCATCGTTCAGAAACTCAATCTCTCTCAAATTGTCGAGACTTAAGGCACCTGAAACAATAATATTATCGCTTTGTCCTGTATAATCGTCGCGCAAAGCGCTTATCTTGTCAGCAAAAGCCTGAGTAGAAACAAAATGTAGCTTAGCCGCCATACTAATGCTATGCCTGAAAACATTGTCAATAGCCCCGAGTGTAATTTCTCCGCCATGAAGGTGAGCGAAAGGGACACCATAACTAAGCCCGGCCATAACTGCCGCAAACATTTCAAAACGATCTCCAAGGCAAAAAACAATGTCAAAATCACCTGCGTGCGCCTGCCAAAATTCAGCAAATTTTATTGTCGTTAAGCCAATAGCGGTACTAATTGCGTTTTCATCGTCGGTAAGTAAAAGAGACGATACTGTATAGTCAACATTGAAACCATCCTCCAGGATATTTTGAATGGTGTACCCATGATATTTTGACAAATGAGACCCAAAAGCAATAACGCTCAAATCGAAATAAGCATCCGCTTTAAAAGCCTTTAATAAAGGCCTGTAAATGCCGTAGTCAGCTCTGGAACTTGTCAATACTGCAACTCTCATGATAAATCGTGCCAGGAAAGTTTATGCCACGCCTCAACATCTGCTTTTAGCGTTAAGCCAACTATTTTGTCAATATCAAAAGGTGTTATGCCATCGCCGGGGCGCAGCATAATTAAATCCTGGTATGATAATTTAGTCCCTTTTTTGAGGGCGGTTTTTAAATGAATGCTTTTGCGCGCAATAGCCATGTTCTTCTTTTCCGAATTACTTGGCTGTTTGAATCCAGTACCCGAAATCGCCAGCTCAACGTTGCGTATGGCAGAAATCATATTTTTAAGTTCCGCAGGATCTAACGACGCCTTGTGGTCGGGCCCGTCCATCTTTTTGTCAAGCGTAAAATGTTTCTCAATAACTGAGGCGCCCATTGCAACTGCGGCAATCGGTATTTCAATCCCCAGTGTATGGTCTGAATAACCTACCTCAACACCAAACGCAGCAGCAATACTGTTCATTGCGCGCAGGTTGACGTCAACCATTGGCGTCGGGTATTCGGTGTTGCAATGTAATATTTTGATATCGTTTTTATCAATTCCATTGTCTATCAGCAGCGTTAAAGCGCTTTCGATTTCACCAAGTGTTGTCATCCCGGTAGATAGAATTACCGGTTTCTTTTTTGACGCTATGTGTTTAAGATAGGGATAATTGGTGATTTCACCTGATGGAACTTTGAAAAAATCGATGCCTAATTTGTCTAAAAAATCTATACTTTCTTCATCAAATCCGGTCGACAGAAATTTTATTCCCTTCGCTTCGGCGTAGGCTTTCAACTCATAGTGTTGTTGTTCGGTCAGCTCTAGTTTTTTCAACATATCAAACTGAGTGTCGGACGACGAAGTAACATTTTCAGATTGGTATGCAGCCTTTTTTGCTTGCCTGCTAACCAGATTAACAGCCTTAAAGGTTTGAAATTTCACATAATCTGCATCAGCATCTTTGGCGGCATCAATAAGCTTAAAAGCCAGATCAATACTTCCGTTATGATTTACACCAGCCTCTGCTATTATTAGTACTCTATCCATTTTTTATCATTTTGACCGGAGAACCTGCATATATTCCGGCGAGCTCAATATTTTTAAAAATCAAACTACCTGCGCCAACAACTATTTCATCAGCAATTGATACTCCATTGGCTATAATCGTACCGCTGCCGATGAAACAATCATTTCCAATTTTAATATTTCCGTTTAATATCGCTCCTGTTGAAATATGATTATTATCTCCCAAATTAACATCGTGTTCGATATTAGCCGCAGTATTGATGATGTTATTTTCGCCTATAACCACGTCTGCATTTATTATGCAAAAGTGGTGAATAATAGTTCCTGCTCCAATAGTTACATGTTTTGAAACCGAGGCTTTGTCCGAAACTATTGTCGCAATAGTTGCACCTTTTGATTTTAAAGATTTATAAATTCTTTTACGGGTTTCAGCAGATTTTATTTGGCCGACAGTAATAAAAAACTGATTAAGTCCGTCATTCAGCTCATCGATGTCTGTATCATTCCCAATTATTTCATAGCCTAATATTTTAGCGCCCCGACTGATGTTGCCGTCCAATATACCCTTTATCTCCCACTCGCCCGTTGACTCAATCACCCCAATGCACGATTTGCAATGGCCCCCACCACCAATCAATATCAAAGGCTTTTTAGGCATAAAATTCCTTTATATTTTCGATGACAAAATTTACTTCATCATCACTTATATTTGTTGAGCATGGTAAACTGAGGCAGGTGGAGTATACTTTACCTGCAATATCATTTTTGGTATAGTAAGTATCCAGAGCAAATGCCGGTAAACGATTCATGGGTACCCAAAATGGCCTTGTTTGTATGTCTTTCGCTGTTAAAAAGTGCATTAATTCGTTCGATTTGTTGAATACCCCCGTGTAAAGCCAGCAATTAGCTGTTACATGCTCAGTTGTCTGCTGAGCCCTAAAGCCAGGGATATTTTTCAACCCGGCATTGTACATCTCTGCTATCTCTCTTTTTCGCTGTATAAAACCCGGAAGCTGTTCCATTTGGGCAACCCCCATCGCCGCCAATATATTAACCATCCTGTAATTATAGCCTACCTGGTCGTGATAATACTCCAGCGGGTCGGCTTTTGCCTGCGTAGTGAGGTGCTTGGCTTCCTTTGCCAATTGTTCATTATTAGTCAAAATCATTCCACCACCACCGGTTGTAATTATTTTATTGCCATTATAGCTTAAGCAACCAAAAACGCCAAACGAACCTGCAGGTTTGCCTTTATAGGTCGTTCCTAACGATTCTGTAGCATCCTCAATAACTTGTATATGGTACTTTGCCATCAGCGGCATAAGCTTATCCATATTAACCATATTCCCCAGTACATGAACGGGTACAATTGCAGGAATTCTCTTGCCACTAATTTTATGACGGCATGCGCCGTTACTAATTATGCACTCTTCGTCCAAAAACAGCTCAAGCAACTCAACGTCTAATTCCCACGTATCTTCGTAAACATCAATTAACAGGGGATTAGCTCCCACATATGTGATTGCATTGGCAGGAGCAACAAATGTTATATTGGGTAATATAACCATGTCGCCCTGCTGCACTCCAGCCAAAAGCAGGCTGATGTGTAGCGCAGCTGTACCATTTGATGTGGCAACCGCCTTATTTACTCCACTAAATTCAGCCGATACTTCTTCCATCCTGTTAACAAAACTACCTACAGACGATACCCACGAGGTATCCAGGCATTCTTTCACATACTGCCACTCATTTCCGGCAAGATTAGGTACAGATAAAGGAATCATATATTATAAATATCGGCTTTATATTGCTTCAGGTTTTCGGCATTTTTAAACCAGGCAATGGTTTCGGCCAAGCCTTGCTTTAAATCATACTGTTGCTGCCAGTTGGTGAATTTTCTTATTTTTTCGTTTGCCCCGTACAGCCTGAAAACCTCTGATTTTTCAGGCCTGATGCGCACCTCATCTGTAACAATGCGGGCATTGGGATTGATTTGCGCTATCAACTCCTGTGCAAGATCAGCAACCGAAATCTCAGATTGAGTTGCGATATTGCAATCGTGCCCAATTAGCAAATCTGATTTCGCTATCTCAGCAAAGCCATTTACGGTGTCTTTTACAAAAAGCAAATCCCTGGTTGGTGTAAGGTCGCCAAGCTTAATTTCTTCTTTCCCATTTAGCAATTGGGTGATTATTGTTGGGATAACGGCCCTTGCTGACTGTCGCGGCCCGAAAGTATTGAACGGCCTTACAATCGTCAAAGGCAAGTTGAAACTCCTGTAAAATGAATCGGCAATACAATCAGCGCCAATTTTTGATGCCGAATACGGAGACTGCGGCTGACGTGGGTGATTTTCATCAATAGGTATATATTGGGCGGTTCCGTAAACCTCTGAAGTTGACGTAACCAGGACCCTTTCTACACCAAGATCTTTAGCTGCCTGCACTATATTCAACGTCCCTTTAACATTGGTATCAATATATGAATCGGGCGAATGGTAGCTAAAAGGGATAGCTATAAGAGCTGCTAAATGAAATACTACTTCTATGTCCTTCATAGCCGTTCGTACGCCATTGGGGTCTCTAATATCGCCCGAAAATATTTCGAGTTTTTCGAGTTTCTCTTTTGGCAGCGTATCCAGCCAACCCCAACTATTAAAAGAATTGTAGTAAACAAAAGCTCTTATAGTACAACCTTCATCCAACAACCTTTCAACCAGGTGGCTCCCAATAAATCCATCGGCCCCTGTTACTAATACTTTTTTACCTGCTAAATTCATCCGTTTAAACTTTTACAGTCTCGCGTCAACCAATTCTCTTTTAATAAAAGATTTTGTATCAAAAATAACGGAGTTCTCGTTTTTAACTATCTTTTTAAAATCCAGTGTATTGTACTCGTCATGTGCCACGGCGAGTATCACTGTATCATAACCTTCACCAATCTCAGATAAAAGGTCAATCCCATATTCATGTTTCACTTCCACGGCATCAGCCCATGGGTCATTTATTTCAACATCCAAACCAAATTGTTTTAATTCGTTATAAATGTCAACCACTTTGGTATTACGTATATCCGGACAATTTTCTTTGAAAGTTATCCCTAATATCAGCGCCCTTGCTTTAGCAACTTTATGACCCTTTTGTATCAACAGTTTTACTACTTTATTAGCTACAAACATCCCCATATTATCGTTGACGCGCCTGCCAGATAAGATAACCTGTGGATGATAGCCAAGTGATTCGGCTTTGTGGGCCAAATAATATGGGTCTACCCCTATGCAATGGCCGCCAACCAGACCTGGTTTATACTTCAAAAAATTCCATTTGGTACCTGCCGCATCTAATACATCGTGCGTATCGATACCCATTCTATCAAAAATCAATGCCAATTCGTTTACAAATGAAATATTTACGTCTCGTTGTGCATTTTCTATGGCCTTTGATGCCTCAGCCACTTTTAAGCTTGGCGCTTTGTGCGTGCCGGCCTCGATAATTGACCGGTATAAAAAATCTACTTTTTCGGCAATTTCCGGAGTTGAACCGCTGGTAACTTTTTTAATTTTTGTTAAGGTATTTACTTTATCACCCGGGTTAATCCGTTCAGGAGAGTATCCGGCAAAAAAATCCGTGTTAAATTTCAATCCTGATACTTTTTCGAGTACCGGCACGCAGTCCTCTTCGGTACAACCCGGGTAAACTGTAGACTCATAAATAACCAAGTCTCCTTTTTTTAGTATTGACCCTAACATTTCTGAAGCCTTTAACAATGGTGTGAGATCCGGCGCTTTGAATTTGTTAATTGGCGTAGGTACAGTTACTATAAAAGTGTTATAATTGCGAAGGTCGCCTGTGTTGGACGAAAAAACCAGCCCTTTACCTGCATCTGTTTTTCCGACCTCAATAACGCTTGTCAGTTCTTCAACATTGGCCTCTTTTGTGCGGTCATTTCCGCCGTTCAGTTCTTCAACCCGGTCTTTGTTGATATCAAATCCAATTACTTTGTACTTTTTTGCAAATTCAACGGCAAGTGGTAACCCTACGTAACCCAGCCCAATTATTGCAATTCTAAATTGTTCGTGACTATCAAGCTTCATATTTTTAATTTATCCTGGTAACAGAGAAATTCTTGTAGTAAATATTAATAAAATTCTACTTCTTCCTTTTTTGAAAAAGTTTTTTCAAAAAGCTAACCTTGGCAGGCTTGTCCTCGTGGTAATAACCGCCACCGTAGCCATAGCCATAACCATAACCATAACCGTAGCCATAACCGTAACCATAGCCGTAAGCACCTTTAGAATAATCTATAGAGTTAAATACGATATTTAAATTCTGGAATTTCCTTTTCTTATAAAGTTCATCAATTAATAATACCTGGCTCTTGAAAGTGTAATTGTGTCTTACAATAAACATGGTCGCATTGGCATATTGACCCAAAATTTGTGCATCGGTAACTAATCCAACCGGCGGGGCATCAATAATCACAAAATCGAAATCTTCTTTTAAATCTTTAATCAGAGATTCTATTCGGCCGTTTGTCAATAGCTCAGCTGGATTAGGTGGAATTGGCCCACTTGTAATTATATGATAATTTTCTTGCTGAGGAATTTCCCTAATAACCTTATCATACCTATAATTCGTTATCAAATAATTGGAAAGCCCTTTATCATTATCCATTTTTAATGCCATGTGCAATTTTGGCTTTCTAAGATCGAGCTCAAGAATAACAACTTTTTTGCCCGACATTGCTAAGCTGGCGCCAAGATTTAATGACACGAATGATTTACCTTCGCCGCTTGTGCCCGAAGTAAACAGTAATACTTTATGTTCCTGGTCCGAACTGATGAACTGTAAGTTGGTACGCAACGCCCTGATTTGCTCAGATACCATTGAGCGGGGTTTCTCGACAGTTATAAGAGGGATGGATTCGTCTGAGTGAGCAATCTCCGCTAATACAGGTACCTTTGTTAATTTCTCAATATCTGATCGTCTTACAATTTTGTTATTTAGCGTTTCGCGCAAATATATTACGCTAACTGGTACCACCAAGCCAAGCGCAAAGAACACAATAATAATCAATGGCTTAACTGGCTTTACAGGCATTGGTGTACTCCGGGCTACATCAACTGTACGGCTGTCAGCCAGCGTCGACGCCAACGACAATTCCTGTTCCTCGCGTTTTTGCAGCAAAAAGTTAAATAGCGTACTTTTAATATCCTGCTGCCGCATTACATCCAATAAACCACGCTCTTTTGAAGGAACTTGCTTAATAACAGATTCAAACTGGCGGTTTTTGTTTTCAAGTTGCTGTTTGGTAACAGACAGGCCGGCTTTTAAATTCTGAACTGATTGGGCGATAGCCGTTTTCAGCGCATCGATCTGATCGTTAATTGAGTGAACAATCGGGTTTGTTTCAGGAACTGTGGTTAATAAGCTTTGTTTTTTGAGTTGAGACTGGCCCAAATTGCTCACCAAACCAAGTAGCGTAGGATCATCAATACCCAGCATGGATGGCAATTTATCAGGCGATTCTTTTGTGGAATGAACGTAGCCTTCAAGGTTATGCAAAACACTGAGCTGGATGTTCACCTTGCTTAGCTGCGCGTCATTTTCCTGCACACTCTGCATAAATACCTGCGATTGTGCACTAATGTCAGTTATGCGATTACTTGACTTGTATGTCTCTACGTTTGCCTCTGCCGATCCTAATTCTTCGGCTAATTTGGTCAACCTCGTCTGAATGAAGTTCAACGTGCTTGCAGTAACTTGATTTTTATCGGCGACAGCTGCATTATTATATTCAAGTACAAGCCTGTTTAAAATGTCTTCACCACGCTTCGGTATAGCATCCTGGTAAGTGATAATAAGTACGGTACCGTCCTTACTTACAGGGTTGATGTTTAATAATTTACTATAATCCTGGTATAAGGTGGGCAAGTCGTTGAATTTTATTTGAATTTCGTTATTGAAATATTTAGGATCAATTTGCTCTGCCCTTATCAACACCAGGCCAAATTCCGTTTGAACCGGGTTGTTTATTTTAAATTTTTTGCCGTCAATTTCTCCTTCATTAGCATTCAAAATTTTGATTTTTAAAAAATCAGAGTAGCTGTTAATGTTTGATTTTAACAGTTCGGCACGAAATGGAAGGTGCTCATAAATGGGGAACTTTCTTGCGTTACCACTTAAATAATATGAAACCTCTAGCCCTAAAGTTTTAACAACTTTTTCCATCAACGTATAAGATTTAAGGATTTGCACCTCGTTATCTATTACCTTGTCTGATGAAAAAAGGTCCAGACTCTTCAATATATCATCGCTGCTACCGGTCGGGTTATTTTTGTCCTGCTTTATTAATAAATCAGTTTCAATTTGATATAGTGGTGTAGAAATTCTAATATAAACAAAGCCCAGCGCAAGGAATATAATTAGTGATAATAAAAACCACTTCCAATGGTGCAGATATTTAAATATAATTTCTCTTAAATTTATCTCTTTCGCGTCTTCGGTTACAACGCTGTAATCATTATTAGCATCCATCGATTGAAAATATCCTGTTAGTTAATATTATTTATTTAATCCTGTAGACAAGTAAAAGTAATGCTGCAAGTGAGCTGAGAATTATTGGCAGCAGCCTCAGGGTAGGATCATTTTGCTGAGCTTTTGTTTTTGTTTGTTCAACATAAACAATATCGCCTGAATGCAAGTAATAATAAGGGGAAGTAAATATCTCTCTGCTGTTTAAGTCAACCCGGCCAAATTCTTTTTTGCCGTTGTTGTCTCTTATCACCAATAAATTCTCGTGTTTGGCAAAAGGTGTAAGATCGCCGGCCATGCTAATGGCCTCGGGCAGTGAAACCCGTTCATTAGGAATAACATATACTGAGGGGTGCATTACTTCTCCCATTACAGATATTTTGTAGTTTAAGAAACGCACATTTACTGTGGGTTCTTTTAAGTAAAACTTCAGCTTGTTTTTAATTGTATCCCTGGCTTCAGAAGTTGTAAGCCCGGCAACTTTAACCAACCCAACAATAGGAATCTCGATCACACCTGCGGCATCAACCAAATTCCCTACCGATGACGGCGCTGATACCGCACCTGTACTTGGAGCCCCGTTTGCTGAAGTGTTATCAGGTACTGCCGCACTCGTTGAAAAGGGGTTGAAAAAGCTGCTTGCCGCAGGGTTTAATGAACCTATAGTAATTGCTAGAATATCTCCAGTCTGTATTTTAGGTACATAAGCCTGTGCTACGCTAATTGTGTCTGATTGATTTGCATTTTTTTGAAAATAGATATATTTCTTTTGATCGATACACGAAGTAGCGCCAATTATGAATGCCAGAAACAAAAATATTTTCAGGTATTGTTTTCTTCTCATGGTTTATATTTGGATAGATGTATGGTTATTCTTTCAAATAACAATGCGGCGCGAAAGTAGATATTTTTAAGTAAACCCACAAAATTTTATTGCAAGGACTGATGCTCTTTAAACTCACAGCTTAATTATTTTCATATTTATAACTAATAATACAAGTGAATATGAGTGTATTAACCAGTATCCGTTATTTTTATATTAAGTTTTAGTAAATAAACAAAAAAGTCATTCGCCTTGCGCCAATGACTTTTTAGATTAACTATTAACTGACCTTATTATTTAGGTAAAATAATATGGCGATGTAAAAATAAATCTTTCATGCAAGCCCATTTTCCCCCTAACCGGGGGATTTTTAAATTTCATACAATGTTTAACGGTATGCTCAAATAGAATCAGCCAAAAATAGCAGCTAAAGGTATAAGCTTCTTATCTTCTTTTTCTCCTCTTCGGCGCCGACTGGGCTGATAACCGGTTGCGCAGCGTAAGGCCACCACAGTAATGTGGCAGAAGGCAGGTAAAATAATTTAGTGGTATCAACTGTTTCATCCGTTTCCGCGGGGGCCACTCAACGTGGGCCCTGCAGCAGATAAACTGCCTATTTTTTTAAGCCTTAAACAGTCCGTATTTCAGGATACAATAAATAGCGCGCACGCCATCTTTCCAGCCTATTTTTTTACCGTCTTCATAGGTACGGCCATAGTAAGATATACCAACTTCATAAATACGAATTTTCGGTACGCGGGCAATTTTCTGGGTAACTTCAGGCTCAAAGCCGAAGCGCTGCTCTATTAGTTTTATGGACTGGATGAGTTTGGTGTCAAACAGCTTGTAACAGGTTTCCATATCCGTAAGGTTAAGGTTGCTGAACATGTTTGATGCAAATGTTAACCAGCGGTTGCCAATGGTGTGCCAGAAAAAAAGGATACGGTGGGGGTTGCTGCCCATAAAGCGGGAGCCATAAACCACATCGGCAAAGCCGGCACAAACGGGTTTTAGTAAGTCGTTATATTCGGCGGGATCATATTCCAAATCGGCATCCTGTATAATAAGGTATTCGCCTGTCGCTTTGGATATGCCAGTGTGCAATGCGGCACCTTTGCCTTTATTGTGTTCGTGCTTGTAGTAGCTGATTGGCAGATCGGGGTTGTTTTGCTGATAGTCTTGGACAGCTTGTTCGGTATGGTCAGATGAAAAATCGTTTACAATAATTACCTCTTTTTGAATATCCTCAATAAGGTTAACGGCCTTAATTTTATCTAAAATTAAATGTATCGTATTACCTTCGTTGTAAGCGGGGATAATAATTGATAACTTTCCTATCTTCATTCCAATAAATGCGACTGGGTTTAAATCGACTAAAAACTTTTCTTAAAAAACCAAAAGTAATAATAATACTCGCGTTTTTATTGGCTTTGTTTATCGTGTTCTGGTTTTGTTTACCCAAGCCACTATTTAACAGCCCAACGTCGTATGTTATTGATGATGCCGATGGCCAGTTGCTTGGCGCCTCCATCGCTACTGATGGCCAATGGCGCTTCCCGCCAAACGCTAATGTGCCCGAAAAGTTTAAGCAGTGTATTATTGCCTTTGAGGATAAACGCTTTATGCGCCATCCCGGTTTTGACGCGCTTGCAATGGGCAGGGCTATTAAACAAAACTTCCGTTCGAAAAAAGTAACAAGCGGAGGCAGCACCATTACAATGCAGGTAATCAGGCTGGCCACCAAGCATAAACGCAACATCTGGAACAAAATAAGTGACATATTTATGGCTGTGAGGCTGGAGGTTGGTTATAGCAAGGAGGAAATACTGTCACTTTATGCCAGCAATGCCCCTTTCGGCAGCAATGTTATCGGGTTGGATGCAGCGTCTTGGCGATATTTTGGGCGCAGCCCTGATAAGTTGTCATGGGGCGAAATGGCGACGATGGCGGTATTGCCAAATTCGCCGTCGCTGGTGCATCCGGGTAAGAACAGGCAAATTCTTTTAAAAAAGAGAAACCTGCTGCTCGATAAGCTCTATCAGCAAAACATAATTGATTCAACCACAGCGGCACTGGCAAAATTTGAACCCGTGCCCGACAGACCCGTGCCCTTACCGCAGCTTGCCCCGCACCTGCTGCAGCGTTTTAAAACCGACCATAAGAATAACACCCATGGCGACACCCGGCTTAAAACCAGCATACGCTCAGCCTTGCAACAACAAATAAATGAAATATTGGAGCGGCACCACCAGGTATTAAAGTCGAACCATGTAAATAATATAGCTGCGGTGGTGCTTGACGTGGAAACGGGGGCGGCACTGGCCTACGCAGGTAACATAGCACACCCCGAAGACCCCGAGATGGAAAGCGATGTGGATGTAGTTGATGCGCCGCGTAGCCCCGGCAGCACCTTAAAACCGATATTGTACGCCAACATGCTGCACGACGGCCTGTTGCTGCCAAACAGCCTGATGCCTGATATACCTACACAAATTGCCGGCTATCACCCGGAGAACTTTGATTTGGGTTATGATGGCGCTGTACCTGCATCGAGGGCCTTATCGCGCTCGTTAAATGTTCCGGCTGTAAAAATGCTGCAGCAATTTAAGTATGAAAGATTTTATGACGCGCTTCATAAAATGGGTATTACCACCCTAACCAAACCCGCCGATCATTATGGCCTATCACTTATTTTAGGCGGCGGCGAAAACACACTCTGGGAGCTAACCGGCGCTTATGCTGATATGGCGCGGGTGTTGAACCACTACAACAAATACAATGGCAAATATGACCCGGCAGATTACCATAACCCTGTTTATAATATAAGCGAAAAACCGAAGCCTGAATTTGAAAAAGCAGGCCTGCTGGATGCGGGTTCCATATATTACACATTGCAGGCCATGGAAGAAGTGATGCGACCCGGTGAAGAAATGCTGTGGCAACAATTCAGCTCGAGCCAGCGGGTTGCCTGGAAGACGGGAACCAGCTTTGGCTTCAGGGATGGCTGGGCGATTGGCATAACGCCGAAATATGTTGTGGGCGTTTGGGTGGGTAATACGGATGGCGAAGGCAGGCCAAACCTTACCGGGATAAACACCGCCGCCCCTGCCCTTTTCGAGATATTCAGGCTGCTGCCGGTTACCCGTGACTGGTTTGAGATGCCGGTTGGTGAAATGGTAAAAATTAAAGTGTGCCACCAAAGCGGCTACCGCGCAGGCCAGTATTGTGATGATACCGACGATATGTGGGTGCCAAAGAGCGGCTTAAAAGTGCAGGTTTGCCCATATCACCAATTGGTACATCTAAGTGCCGATGGTAAATGGCAGGTTACAGGCAATTGTGTGCCGCCGAACCAAATCGTTAACAAAAACTGGTTTGTGCTGCCGCCATCGATGGAGTATTACTATAAAACGAAAAATTACCAATACCGGGTGCTGCCGCCTTTCCGGCCGGATTGTGTGCAGGGCGAAAGCGCCCAGCCGATGGAAGTTATCTACCCAAAAGACGGTGCTAAAATTTATGTGCCGCTGGAAGCAGATGGCACGCGCGGCAGGGTTATTTTCAATGCAGCGCACAGGGTGGCAGGTGTAAAAATATTCTGGCATTTGGACGATAAGTATGTAGGCGAAACGAAAGACTTTCATCAGATAGCGCTAAACCCGCCCGCTGGCAAGCATACGCTAACCTTGGTTGATGGGAATGGTAATACGGTTCATATAGGGTTCGAAGTGCTGGCTAAGTGATTAGTTCATAGGCGATGGTTAATAGTTAATGACCGGAATTGGATGGTTTAAATGTAAATTTAGCGCGTCACAACTAAAAACTGTCCACTGCCGACTGCAAACTGCCAACTGATTTACTATCTTGCCTCAAAAAACAAACATTACTAAATGCTCGAGCAATACGACCTTCATAACCTGATGGTACTTGATATTGAAACTGTGCCGCAATACAAAAGTTTCGACGAGGTTCCGGAGCACTTTCAAAAATTCTGGGACCTTAAAACGTTGCACCAGCGCAAGGAAGAAACCGCTGAAGCATTTTACGAGCGGGCCGGCATCTGGGCCGAGTTTGGCAAGATCATCTGTATATCGATGGGAATATTTACCAATGGGCGTAATGTTGGCTTAAGGGTAAAGTCCATCGCATCGCACGATGAGAAGGAGTTACTGGAGAAATTTTCTGCTTTGCTAAATGGCCAACCGGCAAGCTTGATACTTTGTGCGCATAACGGCAAAGAGTTTGATTTTCCGTACATCTGCCGCCGTATGCTGGTAAATGGTGTACGGATACCAAACCAACTGGAACTTGCCGGCAAAAAACCCTGGGAAATAAACCACCTGGATACCATGGAACTCTGGAAATTCGGGGATTATAAAAATTACACATCGCTTAGCCTACTTACGGCTATCTTCAATATACCGACTCCGAAAGATGATATCGACGGTAGCATGGTCGGTAAAGTATACTGGGTTGATAATGAACTCGACCGTATTAGCACCTATTGCCAAAAAGATGTAGTGGCAACTGCACAATTGCTAAGGCGCTACCGCGGCGAGGAACTGATTACTGACGAGCACATAACCATTGTTGGTACATAATGCTGCAGGTACAAAACCTTTCAATAAAATTTAAAACTCAAAACGGTTTATTTGAAGCGGTTAAAGGAATCTCTTTTAACCTAAAAAAAGGTGAAACCATCGGCATAGTCGGCGAATCAGGTTCGGGCAAGTCGGTAACATCGTTGGCGCTGATGCGTTTACTTGATAAAAAGCAGGCTGAAATAAGTGGCCATATTTTACTGAATAACAATAGTTTATGTAGTATTCCCGAAAGCGAAATGCGTGCCGTCCGTGGTAACCAGATGGCGATGATTTTCCAGGAACCTATGACGTCGCTTAACCCGGTGTTAACTTGCGGGTACCAAATCACCGAAGCCATTCAATTGCACTTAAAGGTAAGCAAAGCCGAGGCGAAAGAAAGAACCATAGCCCTTTTCAATGAAGTTCAGCTACCACGACCAGAAGCGATATTCGACAGCTACCCGCACCAAATATCGGGCGGACAAAAGCAAAGGGTAATGATTGCCATGGCGCTATCCTGCAACCCGGAAATATTAATTGCCGATGAGCCAACTACCGCACTGGATGTTACTGTGCAGAAGACCATTATCGAATTATTGCTAAAGCTGAAGGCTGAGCGTAATATGAGCCTGATATTTATATCGCACGACCTCGGTGTCATCAGTGAAATTGCCGACCGGGTGTTGGTGATGTACAAGGGAGAAGTGGTGGAAGAGGCCCCGGTAAAACAACTATTTCAGCATCCAAAACATCCATATACAAAAGGTTTGCTGGCCTGCAGGCCTGTGCCGGGCCTGCATTTAAAGAGGCTGCCGGTAATTGCGGATTTTTTAGATACAAACGATAAAAAAGCGGAGACCATTAAAAAAATCCGGGAAGGGTATGCCTACCATCTGAATGAAATAAAAGACAAAAAGACGTTATTGTACAGCCGCGAGCCGCTGTTAAAAATAAACAACCTTAGCACTTGGTTCCCGGTGAATGGCGGTATGTTCAGCAGGTCAAAGTCGGTAGTAAAGGCGGTTAACCAGGTAAGTTTTGATGTATACCCGGGCGAGACATTGGGACTTGTTGGTGAATCGGGCTGCGGTAAAACGACGCTGGGGCGAAGCATTTTAAGGTTGATAGAACCAACATCGGGCAGCATAGAGTTTGGCAATACCGATTTACGCTCGTTAAAGAAAAACGATCTGCGCGATATCAGGAAGGATATTCAAATTATCTTCCAGGACCCCTATTCGTCTCTCAACCCGCGCCTAACAGTTGGCGACTCGCTGATGGAACCCTTACAGGTACACCAGTTTTACACTAACGACACCAAACGCAAAAAAAAGGTGCTGGAACTTTTGGAACGTGTAAACCTACTGCCCGAACATTTCAATCGTTACCCATACGAATTTTCCGGCGGGCAGCGGCAGCGGATAGTAATTGCCCGTGCGCTGGCGTTGCAACCTAAGTTTATCATTTGCGATGAATCTGTTTCGGCACTGGATGTATCGGTACAGGCGCAGGTGCTTAACTTGATAAGGGAGTTACAACAGGAGTTTAATTTGACTTATATTTTTATCTCGCACGATTTGGCGGTGATTAAACATATTTCGGACAGGATGATGGTGATGAACAAGGGCGAAATTGTGGAAATGGGCGACCCGGATGAGATTTACTATCATCCGACGGAAGAATATACGAAGAGGTTGATTGCTTCTATTCCAGGAAGGTAAAGTTTTATATGATTATAAAAACCAACCCGTACATCAGCGCACTTTTTTCAATTCTATCGTGTATTGTTTTCGGTTGCACAGAAAAAGCTAATCATAGCAAGCCAATACAACAGCATCAACAGGAAGCAAATTTTAACAAAATCGATTTCATTAGTTTTATCGGGAAACATAGAAATGACACACTTGACTTTTATGAAGAGCTTTTAGCTGACAAGCCTTTTGTAAATGTACTTGAACATAGTAAGTTTTACTTTAACGATGTACTTTCATTTTTAAACGATGGAAAATTTAATACAGGTCAAGTGGCAATATCTATCTGTGCAATGCAAAACCTCGATGTGCACGACTATGTTAAGTTATGCAACACCGTTCTTGATTTGTACAATGCCAGGAAGTTACCAGTCACCATATTAGACCATGCCATCTCGCCTGATTTTTTACGAAAACGGATAATTATTGATAATTATACCAACCCCGAAGTCATAGCACTTATAAACAATATACAAAACAACAAAACTATCAACGACCCAGATCTTATGAATTGGCTGCCTGATGTGTTATCAGGTAAATCATCAAAAGAGCTAAAAAAGTTTGATGAAGAAAATGCTTCGAATTGATAAAAGTACCATGCATTTCAATTTCTCACATTCAAAACGTTCCGCAATCGACACTCCGCATTCCGCAATGAAAACAATCGTATCTTTGCAGTGACACATTAATTCTATCTATGTCTAAAAAGAAAAACAGTTCATCTATAAATAAAGTATTCACGCAACTGGTGCTTGATATATTTGAACAAAACGGCAATACGCCATTAAATACAAAGCAAGTTGCAGCAAAACTAAATATCCGCGATTCTGAAGCGAACGAAATTATATTCAATGTCCTGAAGGATGAAACAAAAAAAGGCGTCTTAAAAGAAATAACCCACGGTAAATTCCAGTTGCTTGAGCTAAAAACTTTTATTGAAGGTAAAGTTGACCTTACCGCTGATGGCTCGGCATTTATAATTACCGATGATGAGTTTGAAAGCGATATTTTCGTTGCTCCCCGTAAACTGCGCACCGCTTTGAACGGCGACCGCGTTAAAGTTTACGTTTACGCCAAAAGCAAAGGAAAACACAAAGAAGGCGAAGTAATTGAAATATTACAGCGAGCCAAAATGGAGTTTACAGGTATTGTAAAACTATCCGAGCGGTTTGCATTTTTCATCCCCGACGATCGTAAAATGATGCACGATATTTTTATCCCGATGAGCGAGCTAAACGGCGCCAAAAATGGGATAAAAGCAGTTGCCGAAATTACCGACTGGCCTGTTGATGCCAAAAACCCCATAGGTCGTATCAAACATATTTTAGGTAAACAGGGCGACAATAATACGGAGATGAACGCCATACTTGCAGAGTACGGTTTCCCGCTGGCATTCCCTGCCGAGGTTGAGCATGAGTCGGAAGAAATATCAGATGTTATCACACCTGAAGAAATTGCCAAAAGGCGCGATTTCAGAAATGTTACGACATTTACCATCGACCCATTTGATGCCAAGGATTTTGATGACGCGCTATCATTCAGGGTACTGGAGAACGGCAATTACGAAGTAGGTGTCCACATTGCTGACGTATCGCATTACATAATGCCCGACTCAGCTTTGGATAAAGAGGCCCTTGACCGTGCAACATCGGTTTACCTGGTAGACAGAGTGATACCGATGCTCCCCGAACGTTTATCGAACGGCTTGTGCTCGTTAAGGCCGAAAGAAGACAAACTTTGCTTCGCCGCAGTGTTTGAAATGGACGAGGATGCAAACGTAATTAGCCAATGGTTTGGCAAAACAGTAATCCACTCGAACAGGCGCTTTACTTACGAGGAAGTGCAGGAAGTTATTGAAAATAAAGTCGGCGATTTTGAGCAGGAAATATTAAAACTTAATTCCCTGGCCTACAAGCTGCGTGAGCGCAAGTTTAAAAATGGCGCCATCAGCTTTGAAACCACCGAGGTGAAATTTAAGCTTGATGAAACCGGCAAACCGACCGGCGTTTACGTGAAAGAACGTAAAGACGCACACAAGCTGATAGAAGATTTTATGCTACTGGCCAACCGTAAAGTTGCTGAACATGTAAGCAAAATGGGCAAAGGCAAACATAAATACACCTTTGTTTACCGTGTGCATGATACCCCCAAACCAGACGCGCTGGCTAATTTTGCGCAATTTGCTGCGAAATTTGGCTATAGGATAAACACCAAATCGGACAAGGAAACGGCAAAATCCCTTAACTATTTAATGGAGGATGTGGAAGGCAAAAAAGAGCAAAACGTGCTTACCCAACTGGCCATCCGCTCGATGGCTAAAGCTATTTACACGACTAAAAGTTCCAGCCATTACGGGCTGGCATTCGACCATTACACCCACTTCACCTCTCCTATCCGTCGCTACCCGGATGTAATGGTACACAGATTGTTGTTTCATTATTTAAATGGCGGACAGTCGGCTAACGAGGAGCACTACGAGAAGCTTTGCCAGCACAGCTCGCAAATGGAGAAAAAAGCTGCTGATGCTGAACGCGCTTCCGTTAAATACAAACAGGCCGAATACTTGCGCGACCAGGTGGGCAACGTATTTAGCGGCGTAATATCAGGCGTCACCGAATGGGGTATGTATGTGGAAATTATTGAGAATAAATGCGAAGGTATGATAAGGCTGCGCGATATATCCGACGACTTTTATACTTTAGATGAAAAAAATTACGCCATCATCGGTCAGCGTAAAAAGAAAGTTTACCAGCTTGGCGATGAGGTGAGAATAAAAGTGAAAAACGTTGATTTGACCAAAAAACAGATTGACTTTTCGCTGGTACAAGATTAAGGGTAAATCAAAAAATGGCTGCGGATAAAATGATTAGGACCGAATGGATACCCCAGGCGTACCGGGATATTGAAACCGTTGCTGTGAATAAAAAACACATGAAACAATTGAACGAACTGCAGGAGATTATCAGTGATGCGGTAAAAGAACTGAATTTCCCGGGATATCCTGCACAATTATATGAGCCTTTAACTTATATCCTGTCGCTTGGTGGCAAACGAATGCGGCCTGCATTGCTGTTAATGGCCTGCGACTTATTTGGCGGCGATGTTGATGCAGCCATCAAGCCTGCGCTTGCGATTGAAGTGTTTCACAATTTTACGTTGATGCACGACGATATTATGGACAACGCGCCCCTCCGCCGCGGCCACACAACCGTGCATGAGCGCTGGAATAAAAATGCAGCCATCCTGTCGGGAGATGTAATGCTGGTGGAGGGCTACAAGCTGATGATGCAGGTGGAAGACCGCCTGTTACGCCCTATACTCGATATATTTAATAAAACTGCAGTCGGCGTTTGCGAAGGCCAGCAACTGGATATGGAGTTTGAGGAGTTGGATCACGTAAACATTGATGAGTATTTGAACATGATTCGCCTTAAAACAGCAGTCGTATTAGGCGGCGCGTTGAAAATTGGCGCACTTATCGGTGGCGCTGATGTAAAAGATGCGGAATTGTTAAGTGGGTTTGGTGAAAACATAGGTCTTGCCTTTCAATTACAGGATGACATCCTGGACGTTTACGGCGACCCGGAAAAGTTCGGCAAACAAGTTGGCGGCGATATTATATCGAACAAAAAAACCTACCTGCAAATAAAAGCACTTGAACTTGCAAACAAGCAGCAGGCTGCCGAACTGGATAGCTGGACAGCCTTAAAGCAATTTGACGCAGTCGAAAAAGTTGAGGCGGTAACTGCAATTTACAACGCGCTAAACATTAGGCAATATGCCGAAGATGTAATGCAGCAGTATGCCGACAAAGCTTTCGAAGCGCTTGATGCCATTAATTTGCCCGAAGAACATAAACAATACCTGCGCAATTTTGCTGATGGATTGTTGGTAAGGGAGAATTAATTATATTTATTGCATGAAACGACTTTTATTTACCCTTATAGCAGGGTTTTGTGCATTTGCGTTAAGCGCGCAGCCAAATAAAAATGGAACGGATACTGGAAAAATTTATAGCCGGGTTTCACAATCTCCGAGCTTTCCGGGTGGTAATGAGTTGTTTAACAATTATGCCGATAAAGCAATTGTAAACCGTTTAAAAGCCAATTACAAATATGGTCTTGTGGTAGCCGAAATTTTAATTGAAAAAAACGGAAAAATTAGCAGGGCAAAAATCCTGCAAGGGTTAAACGCCGAGGATGATACAACGGCCGTAATCTTATTAAAAAACAGCCCCCCATGGCGCCCGGGGTATAACAACGGGCAACCGGTACGCACGTTAGCTCAGATTGGCATTAGATTCAGGGACCCGATGTTCGCACGTATTGTACGCGTACCAGATGTTCATTTATCTCCGGGTCACGATGCCGATGTAGTAATTGACGAACCTGTAGGGGTACCGGGGCCTGATACTTACGACCCCACCAAAATATATACTTCGGTTGAAAGAGTACCGCAGTTTCCCGGTGGCATGGTAAAGTTTTACGAATATATTAACGAAAACCTTAAAAACGAGAAATTTACCGAAGAAGATCAAGGTAAAGTAATTGTATCATTTGTTGTTGAACGCGACGGACGCTTAACAGGTATTAAAGTGGTACGCAGCGTCTCTGCGGCGGCAGACGCGATTGCACTTAAGATTTTGAAAAAATCGCCGAAATGGGAACCTGGTACCCAAAACGGTCACCCTGTTAGGGTTGCATACTCTGTTCCTGTAAATACTAAACCAAACAATTAATGCAAAATATGCGGAATTGATTACATTTAGTGCGTGAAAAAGCGAATTATAACCTCTTTACTTCTATTGACCTTAGCGGCAATTGTTTATTCGCAAACTTTAACGCCGCCGCAATTTCCGGGTGGAAAAGAGGCGTTCAGTAATTTTCTGCATAAAAATTTAAAGTGGCCGTCTGATAATATGGATGACATACAGGGCGTTGTTATCGTTGGCTTTTTTGTTGAAAAGGATGGCAAGTTAACGGGCATATCAATTGAAAAAGGAATGACGAAGGCCTTTAACGATGAAGCGTTGCGGGTGATTAGCCTTTCTCCAAAATGGATACCCGCAATAAAGAATAACAAACCAATAAAGTCAAGATATACAGTGCCGATTAGTTTTACCCAGGGCGAAATAATTCAATGAAAAAATTATTATTAACCGCATCGATGCTTTTTTTGCTTATAATAGCCAAAGGACAAACAACTAACCCGGATGTTGGAGAACTTGAGCCGAAGGCAAAACCCGATACACCGCGCCTTCCTGTTCAAATTTTGGTTGAAAAGGAAGCATCATTCCCCGGGGGGACAAATTTGCTATTCAGTTATATCAGGAGAAACTTGAAATACCCAAAAGAGTCGAAGGAAAAAGGCATAGAGGGAATCGTAACCGTTTCATTTATCGTACTGAAAGACGGTCGTTTACAAGATATAAAGGTTGAGAAAAGTGTATCACCGGAACTTGATGCAGAAGCGTTGAGGCTAATCAGTGTTTCTCCGGTATGGGACCCGGCAATCCAAAATGGAAAGGCTGTCTCTCAATCATTTAAAGTACCGGTTACATTCAAACTAAATTGACATTTTACCATATGCGTAAATTATTCATCATACTTGTTTTACTGGTTACCTGTAAAACATATGCCCAGGAATTAACCTCCGGCGGCAAGCTAAAACCCGAACAGGCCATAATGGATGTAAGGCATTACACCATTGCCTTGAATGTCGATTTTAAGCAAAAAACCATCGACGGCTATACTACTATCGATGTGATAATGGCGCAGCCAACGCATGTCTTGCTGTTCGACCTTTTGGATTCGTTTAAGGTGAGCCAGGTTTTGGTGAACAATAAAAAGGCAGCGTTTGAGTATAAAAACAACCTTATCAGGATAAATACTGCCAATGAGTTACCGGCGGGTAAAGCCAGCGTGAAAGTAATTTACGGCGGCAAACCGCATGTGGCCAAAAGACCACCATGGGATGACGGTTTTATTTGGACACGAGACTCTACCGGTCACCCCTGGATGGCCATAACTGCCGAAGGCACCGGCGGCAAGCTGTATTTTCCTTGTAAAGACCACCCCTCAGACGAGCCGAACGAAGGCGTGGATATGTATATTACCGCGCCCCGGGATTTAATGGTTGCCGGCCCCGGTTTACTGCAAACCGTAATAAATCACCGCGAAACGTCAACTACTCATTGGAAAACAAACTACAGCATCAACAACTACAGCATCATATTTAACGTGGGCGATTATACGATTGCCGGCCGCCCATACACCACCTGCGACGGGAATGAAGTACCCATACAATTTTATGTACTGAAAGAGCATAAAGATAAAGGGGCCCATTTCCTGGATATATTTGTGAAGACTATTCATGAGCAGGAAAAATATTTTGGCGAATACCCTTGGGCAAAGGAAAAAATCGGCATGGTGGAAACGCCACACTTAGGGATGGAACACCAGAGCATGGTAGCCTATGGCAATAAATTTAAATATGCTAAAATTGGCGGCGATGATTACGACTGGCTGATGCACCACGAGTTTGGCCATGAATGGTGGGGCAATAAAGTAACTGCGAAAGACTGGGCCGACTATTGGATACACGAGGGCATCTGCACCTTTGGCGATGCGCTTTATATCAAAGAATTTGAAGGCAACGCTGCCTACATACAACACTGGAAGCAAGCCGCACCAACATTTGAAAACAAAATACCCATTGTAATGGGCAAGGATATTGATGAAGAAGCCGCCTATAACGGCGACATTTATGGCAAAAGCGCATTTTTTATGCATACCCTTTGCTATGTAATGGGCGACAGCGTATTTTATCCCGCTATTAAAAAGTTTGCCACATCGCCAAAATACACCTATGATAACCTGGTAAATACCGACGATGTGGAGCAGTTTTTCAGCCAGGAATCGGGGAAGAATTTAAAGCCGCTGTTTGATTTGTATCTGCGCTCGGTTAACAAACTCGACATCAGCATAAAAGCACAACGCGGCGGCAAGTATTTGATACAGCTGCAAAATATGGCCATGCCCCTTCCTGTTGATGTAACCACCGATGCTGGCACTAAACGCCTGATGGTTGACAGCAAAGGCATCCGGGTTGACAGCAAAACCATGCCGGTTGTTGATGCAGATAGTTATTATTTGAAAAAAGTAACAATGGAATAATTTTGCCGAATATGGAGCACGAAATAATGGGGCACACCAAAAAAGCGTTAAAAATTGCCAGCAACAAAGAAAAAGGCTTCGGAGAGAAGTTTAAAGAGATACTTATTGAAGTTGTTATCATAATTTTTGCCGTATCGTTTGCTGCTTTTATTGAGCGGACACGGGAACAATATAAAGAACGCGGTGAGGCTAAAGAGTTTTTAATAGGTCTCAGCACCGATCTTAAAAACGAACTGGCCCAGGTAAAGCGCGCTAAAGCCGAACTTGATAATATGGTAAAAGCCTATACCCGGATGCAGCATTATAAGACTAAAGATATCGATAGCATAGAAAAAAACAATATTAGGGAAAGTCTTTTCATCCCTAAATTAAACACCCGGCCCTTGAACGGAAGGTATGAGGGGTTTAAATCGAGCGGTAAAATACAAACCATTGGTAATGATTCGTTACGGAATGATATTTTAAAACTCTACCAGGAAGATATTCCTTTTATCGACTTTTCCGAAAGCGCATTCAACACCAACCAGGCACGTTTAGAAGACGTGTTACTTTCGGCATCTGAAACGCCGGATTTTAAAGAGACCGATGTATTGCGAAAAATCGTGTCGCCACATGGCAAAATGGTGGTTATGTTTTCTCTTAGCTATGCAACTGCGGTAATAGCCGGCTACGATGGAATGATTAAACAAGGACAAAAAATACAAAAGGAGATTAAAAAGGAATATGGGGAGTAGGTGATTTTAGTTAAGCGCGAAACGGCTTATAAAACGCTTTTGTCGCTATTGCAAGCATCGCCTTGTCACCACTTGAATCGCCATAACAATAAATATCGCTGTATTCAACCAGGTCGAATTCCGCCTTTATTCTTACAGCCTTTTCATCCCCATTATTATTAATGCCGTCGATGTAGCCCGTTAATAAATTATCCTTTGTTTGGAGTTTGGTAGCTATCAACCCCAGCCCGTTTGCTTCGGCCCATTTTTTTATCCAATTTTCCGGCGACGCTGATACCACTACCGTTTCAAAACCTTCTGCTTTCAACTTCTTGATTTCGTCAACAGCAGCCGGGCGGATGATAGCGGGCAAAATGTCGTCAATAAAGCTGTCACAACCTTGTTGAAATGATTTGAAATCCATCCCCTTAAAAAAATATTTTAACATACATTCCTTAGCTGCCTGGTTTGATATCAGCTTCAGCTTAAGCCCAATAAGCACCGGCGAATTTAGTAAAAAACCTATATAAAAACTTGTCTTTCCGTTTTGGTGTTTTATAACCTCAAGCAGGGTATCCTTGGTTGTGATAGTCCCGTCAAAATCAAAAAAAGCGATTTTTTTCACAGTTTCATCTTTTTAAATTGGAACTCCGGTATATTTTTTATGATGAGCATAATATACCGCCAAAACCATTTTACGTAGATGGTATTTTTCTTTTGGGTAAATCCATTGTAAACAATATCTGCAACTTCTTCCGGCGTTGATGTAAGCGGCTTGGGCAGGGGCATATTTTCCGTCATGCGGGTATAAACAAAGCCCGGCTTAACTGTCATCACGTGTACATTGTCCTTAAAACATTTATTGCGCAAACCGGCAAGGTAAGCGGTAAAAGCCGCCTTCGAGCTACCGTAAATCAGTTTACTGGCCCTGCCCCTGTCGCCGGCTACTGAGCTGATACCAATAATTGCGCCTTTTTGCTGCGCAATGTAGTATTTAGCAGCAATGTTAAGAATTGATACAGCACCGGTATAGTTGGTATTGATCATTGTTTCGGCAAGCGCCCAATCGTTAAAGGCGTCTTCTTCCTCGTACATGGTACCGAAGATGGTGATGGTAACATCCGGTTTCAAAGCATCAAAAAAAACCGCGTGGCTGTTGTATTTGCGCGCATCGAAGGCATAAGTACTACAAGCCACCTTATAACGTATTTCAATATCCGACTTTAGTGGTCCAAGCAGCTCCGGCTTACGGGCAGCGAGTTGTATATTATAGCCTGCAGCGGCAAACTTTTTTGCTATCGCGATGCCGATATCTGAAGTTGCACCCAGTACAAGTACGGTTTCCATGTATAATTATTTAGTATCAGTTAACAGTAATCGGTCAGATTGTGCCGACCTTATTTTCCCGTACGGGTTGTATTTTTTTACGATGCTTTTAAACTTTTCCAGTTCAGGGTAACCAGCTACCAGCATTTCCGGTTTCATCCGGGCATCTTTCGACATGTATAGCCGGCCATTATATTTAAGTACCAGCTGGTCAAGCTCATCTAAGAATGCAAGCAAATTGCCGCGCACCGGGAAATCAAGCGCCAGGGTATATCCTTCTTTAGGAAACGAAATCATGCTTTCCTGTTTGCCAAAAACTTTTAACACAGCCAGGAATGAGCCCAGCCCTTCATCCGATATCCGTGTTAATATTTCGATCAGCCCTTGTTTGGCATCCAGCGGTAGTACAAACTGGTATTGCACAAAACCTTTTTTACCGTATAGCCTGTTCCAGTGTAAAACTTTATCAAGCGGGTAAAAAAATGGCTCGTACGAAACCACATTGTTTATTTCCTTTTTAAAGTTTTTGCCATAATATAAAAAGTTGAAAGCCTTAACCGTAAACTGGTTAAGCACCCACGATGGCATATTTATAGGGAACGTTATTTGTTTATTACCATGAAGCTTTAATGGATTTATCCCTTGGCTTTCACCAAGCTCGCTAACAGAAGCGTGCTCACCCAGCATTAAAATACTGCGACCAAAATGCTCCCCTTTTTTGAGGCAATCGATCCATGCTACTGAATAGGTATAGTCTTTATAAGTATCAAAAAGTTCAATCAGCTCCTGCAGGTTTACTGCTTTAATTTGCTTTTGCTTAATAAACGATGTTTCAATTTTTTTCAGGCTGAACTTTACCCGGCTGATAACACCGGTTAAACCCATGCCGCCACAACTAGCCTCAAAAAGGTCGGGGTTTACAGATGGTGAGCAGGTAATTATATCGCCCGATGCCAGCACCAAATCAAAATCAAGCACATGGTTGGAAATAGCCCCGTCCACGTGGTGATTTTTGCCGTGCACATCGCTGGCTAAGGCCCCTCCTATTGTAATAAATTTCGTACCAGGCGTTACGGGCAAAAACCATCCTTGTGGTACAATAACAGTAAGTATTTGATCTAAAGTAATACCGCTCTGGCATTCAAAAATACCGGATGCAGCATCGAATGAAAGTATTTTGTTGAATTTAAGTGTCGAGATTGTTCTATCCGCCAGCGAGGCGTCGCCATAACAGCGACCGTTTCCACGGGCGATAAATGGCTGTTCTTTTGATATCAGCGCATCCAGCTGCTCATCAAAAACAAAGCTTTCCTCGTTACTTTCTATAACGGGGTAGTTCCCCCAATTGGCAATCGGTTTAATCATTAATTAAATATTGGAGTACTTGGAAGCAAATATAAAATTATATACACGCTTAAAATCCATAAAAGAATGGTTATTTGTATAAAGCGGTCTTTATACAAAATGTCTGTTGGCGAACCGGAGTTTTTCTTCACAAAAACCACCTGCATATAGCGCATAATACCCGCAATTACAAAAACGCTGGAGTAATATAGCCGGTAGGTACCCAGCCGGTGAATTGTTTTGGGCGATTGTGTGTAACTGATATAAGCAACAATAATTATAGCGCTGAACAGCCCCAGCATGGTATTTAAATATTCGAGGTTATAGCTGCTTACTGATTTACGCATGTCAGTACCCGACGCTTCTTTTAACAGCACATCGTCGCGCCTTTTGCCTATGGCCATAAACAGGGCTAACAGGAAGGTCATGATAATTAGCCACTCTGAACTGTCCACATGCGCTATAATTGCACCTCCTTTTACCCTGAACACAAAGCCGGAGGCAAGTAACAGCATATCTAAAATAGCAATATTCTTCAAGCCAAATGAGTACGCAATATTTACAACAAAATATACGCCCAGCACCAGCAAAAACTGCAACTGCGGATTTGCAATATAGCCAAGGCCACATCCGGTAATAATTAATAAAACACAAATTAAAATAGCATGCGATGGCTTTACGTGGCCCGATGCCAGCGGCCGCTTTGATTTGGTGGGGTGCTTGCGGTCGTTTTCAATGTCCCGGTAGTCGTTGATTATATAAATACTGCTGGCTATACAGCAAAACGCTGCAAAACCGGCTAACAGCAGTTCGATTTTTGAAGATGTAAAAATATGCTTCGAGAAAAAAGAAGGCACAAAAAGGAAAAGATTTTTTGCCCAGTCTTTTGGTCGTAACAGCTTTATGTAATATTTCATTGTTATAAGTTATGCCTATTACGCACCAACGCCGTTAAGAGTTACGAATTTGTGATAAATCAGGCAAGGCAATTTACTCAAATACCCCGGTAATTATCCCCATGGACTATTTAATCAATGATATTAAATAATGATTTATAACTTTGCGATATAACCAATCGCTACAATGAAAATTGCCCTTTTTCCGGGATCGTTCGATCCTGTTACAAAAGCACATGTTGATATAGTAAAACGCTCTGTAAGTTTGTTCGATAAAGTGTACATAGGGATAGGTGTTAACAGTTCAAAGGCTGGATTACTTAGCGTTGGCAAGAGAGAGCAAATGCTACGGGCAGTTTTTGGGGCCGATGACCGGATACATATCGTTGCTTACGAAGGCCTGACAGTTAACTTTTGCAAAAGTATAAATGCGGCCTACATGATCCGAGGCATACGTACCGTTTCCGATTTTGAATATGAAAAGGCAATTGCCCAAATGAACCATTCGCTCGACCCTGAAATTGAAAGTATTTTTATAGTGAGCAAGCCTGGTTATTCATCCATCAGCTCAAGCATCGTTCGCGAAATTATGCGCTATAATGGCGATGTGAGCCAATTTATTCCGAAGGAAGCACTCGCATATTTATAGAATCAAGAAGTCAGGATACAAAAATCAAGATCGCGTGTAGATTTATCTTGATTCCTGGCTCTTGACTTCTTGCCTCTCTCTTCCGTCAATTCTTAGCTTTCACAACCAGCTTTTCCTTCACCAACACATCCATAATTGAAGGAAATGTGTTTTCAACTATAGGGCCAATATCTTCTTTTTTAAACCAGCGCACATCGGTTATGCCTTCCTCTTTTTGCGGGACAAGATTTTTTTGACCGCGGCACCGCATATTAAACCACCAGGTTTTTTTTAGCACTACCTCGCCTTTATATAAATATGAGTGATACGTTTTGCAAACCAGTTCATCAAGTTTGCTAACCTTAATACCACACTCCTCTTCTACCTCGCGCACGGCAGCTTCTTTGGTGCCTTCCTGTTTTTCAATTTTCCCTTTCGGCAAGTCCCATTTGTTATTTCTGAAAATAAACAGGTACTCGTCGTCTTCGTTTTTAACGAGGCCGCCGGCTGCCTTTATCAACCGAACACTTTTCTTTATGGCTTTCAAAAATGCCTTTGCATCATCGCAAAGCACATAATAAAAAACACCGGGGTGGCTTAAAATCCAGGTGTAAAGTATTTTTAAATCAAAAGCAGCCGCGTCAATTTGCCTGAACCCGCTGCTTTTCTTGGGTTGCGACTCTGTTAGCAGAATAACTTTTTCGTTAATATAAATTCTGTATTTTTGGGCCATGTTTGATAATACTGAGATAGCAGGGCAAGTTGCCGAATTTTTGCTGCAAATTAAAGCAATTAAATTACAACCTAATAATCCTTTTACATGGGCCAGCGGTTGGAAGTCGCCAATTTATTGTGATAACCGGGTTACGTTGTCGCACCCAACCATACGCACTTATATAAGGCAACAGCTAACCCACCTTATACAGGAAGAGTTTGGCCCGGTTGGCTGCATTGCTGGTGTGGCGACTGCAGGTATCCCCCAGGGAGCGCTGGTTGCACAAGAGTTGGGGCTGCCATTTATATATGTACGCTCAAAACCCAAAGAACATGGCACCGGCAGCATGATTGAGGGCGACTCCTCATTAACAGGTAAAAGAGTTGTTGTGATAGAGGATTTAATATCTACCGGCAAAAGCAGCCTGCAGGCCGTTGAAGCTTTGCGCAGCGCTGGTTACGACGTAGCCGGCCTTGCCGCTATATTTACCTATGGATTTGATGTTGCAGTCGAAAATTTCAAATTGGCAAATTGCCCCTTCTACACCTTATCAAATTACAGCGCGCTTATAAAATATGCTGGTAACAACCATTATATTACAGAAGCTGACGTTGAAGTATTAAAAAAATGGCGCGAAAACCCTTCGGAATGGGGAAAATAACCAGTGGGCAGTTATGAGTGGGCAGTTGGCAGACGCCACTCTACAGCACTCGTTCCAACCTTGCTAAACTAATCTCCATTCTATAATCACTAATCTCTACCAATGACTACCTTCGAAAGTACAGTAACAATAACACAGCCTGTTGATAAAATTTACAACTTCCTTGCTGATATGAACAATCACCGGCAGCTAATGCCTGCCGAGGATATCAGTGACTGGCAATCAACCTATAACGATGCAAGTTTTAACCTGCGCGGAATGGTTGTATTAAGTTTAAAAGTTGATAGCAGGGTGGAAAATAAAGAGGTGAAAATATTACCGGCAGAGAAACCGCCGTTTGATGTAGAGCTTAAGTGGGTGCTTTCATCATCAGGTAACAGCACCGAAGTAACATTTACCATAGCAGCCGAGCTGAATTTCATGATGAAAATGGCCGTGTCCGGCCAACTCAAAAAGCTTGCCGAACACGAAACCAATAGTTTAATTTTTCTGTTTAGTTAAGTCCATTCCGTTCTTCTCCAATCGTTGCGCCGGGGTATTAATACTCCCGTTTGGCGTTTAAATGAAGAATTACGGCAAGTACATTAATAACAAATAATAGCGTTACTACAATTACCATATCAGTTTATTAATTAGGGATTAAAAACTAGTACAATATAGTTAGGTAAAACTTAATTCCAAACATATTCGCATAATAATTTATTAAATTTATTAACACATTATTAACGTCTTGTTATTGTGGAAATTAGCGCCTAAATAACTATATAACGCTTGGCGCAATAAGTTTGTTACAGTGACTAAAACATTTTTATCAACTAATAAATAACACGATGTTAATAAGTATGGAGATTTACCGTACTTTTGCGGCAAATTAAAGGAGCAGAATGATTACGGTATCTAATTTATCTTTGCGCTACGGCAAACGCACACTATTTGAAGACGTTAACCTGAAGTTCACCCAGGGCAATTGCTATGGCATTATTGGCGCTAACGGTGCCGGTAAATCAACTTTTTTAAAGATACTTTCGGGTGAGATTGATCCGTCAAGCGGCTCAGTAAGCTTTACCCCTGGCGAACGCATGGCCGTATTGAGCCAAAACCACTACGCTTTTGATGAGTTTACAGTAATTGAAACTGTGATGATGGGGCATAAAGAAATGTATGCCGTGATGAAAGAGAAAGACGCCATTTACCTTAAAGAAGATTTTACCGATGCCGATGGCGAACGCGCAGGCGAATTGGAAAACCAATTTGCCGAAATGGATGGCTGGAATGCGGAAAGCAACGCCGCTACCCTATTGAGCAACCTTGGCATTAAAGAAGAATTTCATTATCAATTGGTAAAAGACCTTGATAACACACAAAAAGTTCGTGTGTTACTGGCCCAGGCGCTTTTTGGTAAACCTGATATATTGCTGCTGGATGAGCCTACCAACGATTTGGATATACATACCGTAAGCTGGCTGGAAGATTTCCTGGCGGGATATGAGGCTATTGTGCTGGTAGTATCGCACGACAGGCACTTCCTGGATACGGTTTGTACCCACGTGGTGGATATCGACTTTGCCAAGATGACTATTTATACCGGTAACTATAGCTTCTGGTACGAATCGAGCCAATTGGCTCTGAAACAACGCTCGGACCAGAACAAGAAGACCGAGGACCGGGTAAAGGAATTACAGGAGTTTATCCGCAGGTTTAGCGCCAATGCATCAAAATCAAAACAGGCAACCAGCCGTAAAAAAGCGTTGGATAAAATTAATATAGACGAGATCCAGCCGTCGAACCGTAAATACCCGGGTATTATTTTTAACAACCAGGGCCGCGAAGCCGGCGACCAGATATTGCAGATTGAGCACCTTAGCAAATCGTTAAACGGCGAGGTGTTATTTAATGATATCCGCCTGATGGTAAATAAAGGCGACAAAATAGCGGTTCTTTCACAAAACAGCCTTGCTACTACTGCTTTCTATAACATATTAACCGGTCGTGACAAGGATTATAAAGGCGAATTTAAATGGGGCGTAACCATAAATCCCGCTGATATACCTATTGATAACGCCGAATATTTTAAAGGCAAAGACGATAACCTGATCGACTGGCTGCGTGAATACTCTCCGGGTGAAAAAGACGATCAATTTATCCGCGGATTTTTGGGCCGTATGCTTTTCAGCGGCGAGGAAGTATTGAAAAAAAGCAATGTACTATCGGGTGGCGAAAAAATGCGCTGCATGTTTAGTCGCATGATGCTGCAATCGGCCAACCTGCTGATGTTTGACGAGCCAACCAACCACCTTGATTTGGAATCGATTACTGCGTTGAACAACGGCATGAAGGATTTTAGGGGAACCATCCTGTTTACTTCGCGAGATCACGAACTTATACAAACCGTTGCCAATCGCATCATCGAGTTAACGCCAGGCGGTACTATTGATAAGCTGATGACGTATGATGAATACATCAATAGCGATGCAGTGCAAAAGCAAAGGGACGAGCTTTACGCGATGGCGTAAACAGAGATTAGAGGTTAGTTAATTAGAGATTAGGAGAATTTTAGAAAACTAATCGCTAATCACAAGTCTCTAATCTTCAATAAAAGACTTTTTTTTGAAAAAAAAGTCTTTTATTTGCAGCCCGGAAAAAAATAAAATGACTTGGTAGCTCAGCCGGTAGAGCAACTGACTCTTAATCAGTGGGTCGAGAGTTCGATCCTCTCCCAGGTCACAGAAGCCTTTCAGCCTAAGCTGGAAGGTTTTATTGTTTTGTGCTGAACCCATTTCCCCTGAGCGCTCAATAATTTTATTTATTTGTCTTTATACACTTTAGATATCGAACTTGTAGAGTATCGCCTGATATCATTGGGGATATAATTTTTACAAATAATAGTTGATATATCAACTATTATTTGTACCTTTGTATCATGAATCGCAAAAATGACCATCCTGCCCCACCTTCACTGGTTGCACAAATAGGTGCTCTTTATCATAGAATATACAAGGAATGTGATAAAATTTTCCGGGGGCACGATTTTCCGCTCGAGATGGACCAGATACCGGTTTTGATGCACCTGTATTACTCAGACGGGGCATCTCAGAAAACTATCGGCACATCGCTTGGGCGTGATAAGGCGTCAATTAACAGAACAATATCGTTTTTACTTAAAAAAGATTTTGTAAAAGTTATCCAGGACCCCGTTGATAAGCGGAAAAACCATGTAGAACTGACAGCAAGCGGCCAAAGTACAGCAAAACAGGCTGATGCTATTCTTGGAAAATTTGATGCGGTACTGTCTTCAGAACTGAGAGTAGAAGAAAGAACAGATTTTGACAAAACAATGCTGAAGTTAATCGGGATAGTTACCCCCTGCTAGCGTAACTACTTTTTCATCTACAAGAACAAATCGACAAAAAATGAAAAGAAGCTTATTTCTTATGGGCATGCTATTGCCTTTACTTGGCTATTGCCAAAGCGCTGACAGCAGTAGTACGCACAAAAAACTGACTACCACATCCCCCCTGCTTGGCGGTGTTACCGTAACCAATATTATTGCCCCGATTAGTGCCGATGGAGGTACCTTCACCATGCAGCAACCTATTGTTGATGTTGGTTTCCCAGTCTATAAGGATTTTTCGGTGGCCCATCCCATTTTAATAAAAACAGGCGTCCGTTACCAGGGCCTTTTTCTTTCAGGCGAACAAAATATAGGCGACAACGAATTTCATTCCATCACCGTTCCTTTGCTGGTAAATTATTCGCTTTCGCGCACCACCAGTATCTCTTTTGTGGGTTTGGCAACCATTGGCTCCGACTTTAAACGAAGTATCGGCACAGAGGATATACTTTATACTGCCGGTGTGCGGGTAGGCTTTCGACCAAACAAGTTTTTTAAATACGGCATCACACTCATTTATACCAGCAACTACTCCGGTAAGTTCCTGATTCCCCTCCCTGATATCGACTGGACGATCAGTAACAAACTAAGCCTTACAGGTATTATACCTGCCAGGGCATCTTTAAAGTATAAACTGTCAGAAATGCAATCGCTGGGTATTACAGCGTCATTCAACGGCAGCATGTTCCGCCTTAACGAGGATGGGAAGGACCAATATGTACAATTGCGGCAAAATAGCGCTGGCCTCATTTATGACCTTAAACTTAGCCAGCGATGGAAATTGAACCTGATCGCTGGGCATACTTTTTCGCAGAGACTTGAAACATTTAATATGGATCAAAAAGTACCTTTTGAGGGATTCAATAAACTCAACGACCGGATGGCCAATATCTCCTATCGTCAAAATTCTTTTATATTCCAGGGTGGGCTTAGTTATGAATTTTAAAGATCTGATGACCTAATAGTCGCCTGATATAACTTGTCGGCGACGGCAACCAGATTTAATGCCACTATTTTCTTTCGTTCTTCCTCAAAAGAGTTCGACATCTGTACAAACGGCCGCCTCATACTTACTTATGAAGCGGCCGTTTATTTTAATTTGGTGCATGCACACCGAATATTACTTCCTTGTCAATTTAAGCATGAGCACATCATGACCAGCAATAGTGCCTTTGATATTATCTTCCGTGGTTCCATTGTCTTTATGTTTCCAAACGTCCCTAACGTTGTATGAACCGTCGACTTTATAATTCTTGATCGTTGTTTTTAGGTCCTGGTTGATTGTTACTGGTTGATTGCTCCTGTTTAAAAAGCAAAAAACAAAATCATGATCGTTCAAGGGCTTGAACCATATTTCGAGCTCGCCATACTTCATCCATCTTGTTGCAGAAATGCCAAGGCCGTCATGGTCGATAGCCAGCACTTCCTTATTGGTCAATACCTCATTGGTCCCGGCAGACATGTTCCTAATGTCGTTACCGGCAATCAGCGGAGCCGAAAACATAGACCACATACTTATATGCGCCCGTTCCTCATTCACAGTTAAAACGCCATTACCAATTTCAAGCATATCAGGATCATTCCAATGGCCGGGGCCAGAATATCCCCCTATCTCAACCTGCAGATCGATAATCTGCAACACGCCCAGGCCGCCCCAATTATTCTTGCAGTCAAAACAGTTGATGATGTCTTCTGTTGTCCGCCATGTATGGCCGATCGCTGCACCCCACTCCCATGGTTTGTTGGTACCCCATTCACAGATACTCAATACCATCGGCCGCCCTGCCTTATAAATGGCATCTCTCATTATGGTATATGATGCCTCTGCATTTTGCTTGCCGTGGTTACACCAATCGTATTTTAAAAGGTCGACGCCCCACTTGGCATAGGTCCTGGCGTCCTGGAATTCATACCCGCGGCTGCCCGGCCTGCCCTGGCAGGTTTGAGTACCAGCATCTGAGTAAATACCAAATTTTAAACCTTTGGAATGAACGTAGTCAACAAGGCTTTTCATCCCGGATGGGAACTTTGCAGGGTCAGCAAGGATATTACCCAAACTATCCCGGCCAATTTGCCAGCAGTCATCAACAGTGATGTATTCGTACCCGGCATCCTTCATGCCGGTCTTTACTAAGGCATCGGCAATTTCCCTGATAATAGTTTCATTTATCTTACATTCAAATTTGTTCCAG
This sequence comes from Mucilaginibacter sp., assembly GCF_025359345.1. Taxonomy (GTDB): domain Bacteria; phylum Bacteroidota; class Bacteroidia; order Sphingobacteriales; family Sphingobacteriaceae; genus Mucilaginibacter. The sequence goes on along the minus strand of NZ_JANYGQ010000025.1, from coordinate 41,853 downwards.
CTGTTCCAACCCATGGGTGGCTTTTTTGCTAATCCTTCAAACTTTTGTGCTTTTACCGAGCAACAAAAGATACACAGTGTCAAAAACAATAACTTACGCATAGTTGCTTCTATAAATATTGGATTAAAATGAAATTATAGGCAGGCTCCCGAACCAGCCTGTAATGAAAAGAATGGTTTGCCTTGCAGACCATTCTTTTCAATTAGTTTTTAATAGCCTGTGTTTTGCACAAGCTTTGTCCGGTTAATTTCGCTTGTTGGGATGGGCAACAAGTAATGCTGTGGCTTAAACGCCCTGGTTTGCACCTGGGTGTAATTGTAGGTTTTACTGCCATTGCCATTTTTGGTGATTACCACACCCATTAATGGCTTATTCTCCGTTACGTCAGCAATCTTCCACCGCCGAACGTCGTAGTAACGATGTCCCTCCAGGCATAACTCAACCTGTCTTTCATTCCTGATCTTATTTTCGAGGGCAGCGCCTGATAGTGCGCTTGACAACAGATTTTTAACGCCTGCCCGTTGCCTGATTAAATTCAAATACTGGATTGCCGTTGCGTTATTCCCAAGATAAAACTGGGCTTCTGCATAATTCAGGTAAATTTCGCTTAAGCGGCTGACGATCCAGAATTTATTGGTTTGGGTTTCGGAATTGAAGTTGTAAGTAGTATCGCAGTATTTTCTGAATGTATAGCGCGTTACACTGTTATTCCATTTATCCCATCCCTGTGGTGAGTCCAACCCTCCCTCATAAAACTCGGCGACGTTAGTGCTGCCTACACCATACCTATCCTGGCAAAACGCCGGCTGCCCGTATGGTCTTCCGTCGAAAACAATATCCTGGTAAAAACGAGGGTCGCGGTTTACGTATGGATGTTGCGGATTATAGCCAGACGTCGGGTCAGTCACATCCTTTCCGTCTGCTGTTCCGAATGCATCAACCAGGTTCTGGCTTGGGGCGAATGAGGCCCATCCGTGGAAACCACTTGGAGATAAAAACACTTCTACCCCCTGAAATGCACTCCACATATACTGTTTGTTTGTTTCCCGTACCATTATCAATTCAGAATTTTTGGTGGTAAACAGGTCGGCATAATTACCGTTAAATAATTGAAATGCATTCAAATCTATCACCGCTTTGGCAGCGTCAGATGCCTTTTGCCATTTCCCCATATCGTTTGTTGGGTTCCACTGCGGGCTGGCAGCGTACAGTAACAATGTCGACTTTAATGCAAGCGCGGCCCCTTTCGTTGCCCTACCGTAACTGGTTGAACCTTGCTGTACAGGCAATAGTGCAGCGGCCTTATCTAACTCACTTGCAATAAAGCCTGAACATTCGTCGTAGCTGTTGCGTGCCGCCTTAAAATCGCTGTTCAGGTCAAAGGGTTTGGTGATTAATGGAACGCCTCCATAATCCCTGGTGAGCTTGAAATAGGCATAGGCTCTCAGGTAGGTTACCTCCCCTTTTAAGCCATTCCGGCGCGCCTGGTCGCCCGGAACATTGTCTATCTTCGATAAAAAAATGTTACAGTTTTGGATAGTTTTATAAGTTGGTGCCCAAATGTCAAATACTCCAAGGTTGTCCGGAGTAAGTGAACCAGAGTTCATTACCGAAGCATTATAGTCATCAAACTTGTTGAAAGCCTCATCAGTTGCTGAAGATAAGGCCCATGTTCTGTTGGTTGTGTTATCCCAGTTATGTTCAGCATTGGGTAACACATTGGACAAGTTGTTTGCGAAGGCCTCTGCAAGACTTAAATCGCTCCACACAGATTGATCGGTATACGAATCAAGCGGCGTTTTATTTAAGACATCCTTTTTGCAGGAAGTAATTATAGCACATAGGATATAACAACAGATGAATATTTTATTTTTCATATATCTCGATTTTATAAATTAACATTTAAACCTAACCTGAAAATGCGCGATTGCGGATAGTTAACCCCGGTTATGCTGTTGGTTTCAGGGTCGACATTGTATTTCTTCAACCCATCGATTGAAAACAGGTTGGTGGCCCCAACGAATACCTTCACCGAACCGATGCCGTATTTTTCGAACGTATTTGCAGGCAGTGTATAGGACAGTTCTGCGGTTTTCAAACGCATAAATGAAGCATCTCGTAGCCAAAAATCGGCATACACTGAATTTCGCGGATCCGTATAGTTAAAAGCCCGTGGATATTGTGCATTGGGGTTTTGTGAGGTCCAGCGTCCATTATACAACCAAGCGGGCGGCGCTGCTAATGAACCTTCCAATTGTGGCAATATCATTTGTTTGGCCATAGCCTGCCCCGACCAAACCAAGTTTAGGGCGATACCTTTATACTCAGCTCCCATCAATACACCATACATGATCTTTGGCGTGGCCGATTCCGGGATCCTCACCATATCGTCGCTGGTGATCTGCCCGTCGGCACTTTTATCAATTATCCAGAGGTCGCCGGGTTTTACCCCCGGCATATGCGGAGAATTGTCAACCTCGGCCTGTGTATGGTAGATGCCCTTGGTTTGGTATACTAACCATGAGTCGATTGCATAGCCGGTTGATTTTTGCCAGGCCGGGATATTAGGCGATTCATCGCGGAAAATGATCTTGCTTTTGGCGTAGGTAAAATTGCCCCCGATGTGGTATTTGACCGTGCCTTTTGTTTCATTGTAGTTGATAGAGAAATCAATACCGCGATTTAGCGATTTGCCAATATTTTCGGCGGGAAGTGACAGGCCTGTGTACAATGGCACCGAAGCGTTTCGCTGCGCCAGGATGTCTTTTCTTAAAAACCTGAACGCATCAAAGCTAACCGTTAACCTATTGGATAAGAAAGCCGCATCAAAGCCTATATTCCTTGTATCCTGCTTTTCCCAGGTAATATTGGGGTTGGGTGTTGCAGATAGGTACAGGTTCTTCGCCTCGGTGTAGCCGTCGCCAAAATAGCTATAGTACTCGGGGCTTTGCTGCAACTGGTACCGGGTTACATACAAATACTGGGCTACAGCATCATTACCCATCAATCCCCAGGAGGCGCGTAGTTTTAACTGATCGACACCTTTAAAATTATTCTTGAAAAAATCTTCTTCCGAAATTCGCCACCCAAGTGAAACCGCCGGGAATAAACCCCAACGTTTGTCGGCAGGGAAGTTAAATGAACCGTTATAGCGGAATGTTGCTTCAGCAAGGTACTTATTGGCATAGCTATAAGCTACCCTACCCAAATAGCTTTCACGACCATCCTGGTAAGCCGAACCTGTCGCATTTTGTCCTACTGCACTTCCGGTGAAAAGCTGATCCAGTTGGTTACTTAACAGGTCTCTGCGATACGCGTAAGTGTCATTCCAATTTGTTGTATTTTGCTCGAAGCCGGCAAATGCATTGATGGTATGCTTGCCAAATTGCTGGTCATAAGCCAGTTTAATGAAGTAAGTATTCTCGTTTGTTAATCGTCCATCCTGTGCCAGGCTCAAAATACTCGTACCACTCCTTTGGTTATTGTAGGTTTTGGTTGTCATATCATAAGTGTAAGCATCCCAGGGCTGATTGAAGGTTTTCTCCGCCCTGTAGTTATAATCGAATGCAGCATAGCCATTTACTGACAGGCCCGGGGTGATGTAGGGTAATTTTAAATCAAAACCAAGCTTAGGGTTTAAAATGTAGTTATTGGTTTTATCGTAACCGGCTGATGACGAGGTCATTATTACCGGATTTCGTCCATTTGATACACCCGCATCAGCATACCCATTTTGCCAGTATACCGGCAGGAATGGGTACATGCTCACTGCTTCGTGCAATATCTGCGACATGGAGATAACCGGGTTATTTCTGTCCTCCTTACGGGCGGCAATATCCAGGTTAACTTTCAGGTTTTGTGAAATGGTAGCGTCAATGTTCGACCGAATGTTGAACTGCTTAAACCGCTCATCGCTGTTTCTTAAATTGCTCTGCTGATCAAGCGATTGTACCGAGAAATAGTATTTCACCTGTTCGCCGCCACCTTGTACCGAAAGGGAATGATTGTTTTGGGGTGCATTTTTCCTGAACACGGCATTCACCCAATCGGTGCTGGAGTAGTTGGGGTCGTTACCCGCTTTGTATTTATCAATGTCGCTTTGCGGATAAGGGGCGCTGTTTCCCTGGTTAAGGTTTAACTCGTTAAAGTAAGTCATATATTCCCAGGCATTAACGCGTTGTGTAAGCCTTGTTATCTGCTGAAGACCATATGAACCGTCGTAATGGATAACCGGCTTGCCTGATTTGCCCCTTTTGGTTGTAATTAAAATGGCACCATTGGCCGACCTCACCCCATAAATGGCCGCTGACGCGTCCTTTAAAACTGTGACACTTTCAATATCGTCGGGATTAATTCGGTTCAGATCCCTGTCGGGTATCCCGTCCACCACAATTAGCGGGCCGGTGCCTCCGCCAAACGAGTTCAATCCTCTTATCAATAAACTCGCACCGTCATTACCCGGTTCGCCTGAACGGTTGTTGATGATTAGTCCCGGAATGTGACCAGCCAGTGAATTAGATACAGAAGGCGATGCATTTTGAAGTACTTCTTCGCCTTTTAAGGTGCTTACCGCACCTATAACGCTTCCTTTTTTCTGGGTGCCATAGGCGACTACCACTACCTCATTCAAGGTGGAGTTTTTGCCTGTTAAAGCAATATTAATTGCCGTTGAGTTGCCAACTTTTCGTTCCTGGCTGTTAAAGCCGATATAACTGAACACTAATATGGTTTGCTCATTAGGTACAGTAATGGTGTATTTACCCTCGCTGTTGGTTATGGTGCCATTCGCAGAGCCTTTTATCTTCACGCTAACGCCGGGAAGTGGCGCGCCTTTTTCGTCGGTTACCTTGCCCTCTATTTTTATAACTTCTGCCGCGAAAGTTGGGCCAGACTCATCTATTTTTCGCGCTCGGCTGATGGGGTGGCTGGTATTTGTCCCGGCGTTTGCCTGTGTTAAAACTGTGATGATAATCAGCGCAGTAAGAGGTATTGGGGATAATATTTTAGGTAAATAAAGCCATAGCAAAAGCTTAGCTTTCGAATTAAAATTCATATTTTTGAAAACTTTGGGTTAAAAAATTATGTCAATTGCTCAATTGGTTGATGGTAACCCAGGTACTTGCCGGGCAGTGGTACGAACACTTTCCGGCTTTTTACTTAGCGGTTACCCGATGGTTGTCTTTATACTCGTATCCTTCTCCTCATAGTTTTTAATAGTTAGGTTAATAATTGGGTTATTTAATTGGTTTTATATAGGCAGATCACTTATTTCAGTCGATATTGTTACTCGCTTTTGGTTATAATTTAATGTTAGCCGTTTCTCCATCATTAATGATGTGGGTATGTGCGATACCCACCTTTGTTATTGTAACAGCTACTTTTTCGCCGTTCACCTTTGCAATTTTCACATCGAATACTGTCCCGAATGCATGGATATTGCTCAATGTCATCTGTTTCCAGTTTTTGGGCAGCCGCGGCGTACAGTTAAAACTATTGAACCCGGTGGGCCTTATGCCGAAAAGGCCTTCAATAAATATCCTGCAATACAAGCCGCTTTCAGCTGAAAGATGTCTTTGACTGCCTTCCGGGTAGGCCTCAACAGCGTATGGAACGTGTTCGCCCAAAAGCCTCCGGCGGGAGTAGTAGTGAAGAAAGTCCATCGCCTGGTCGGTAGCCCCGGCCTGTAATACACCGCGAAGCGCGTACAGGGTGGACCTGTCCCAAAAAGTTTCTTCGCCGGCCTCGGTCGCCAAACCGTCGGCGGTCCAAAGCTGGGGGGAAAACAGGGCGGCTATTGTTCCCTTGCTGCGGTCATAAATTCCCATTGCAAGGGGTACGCAGATCCATGCGCGCAGCGTATTATTAGTTTCATAATACTTGTAAGTATCGAAGCCTGCTACATTAGCTCCGAAATACTTTTCGATGTTAAGCTTAATCGCAATTGCGCGGGCCTTATAGTCTTCAACCTGCTTTTTGGGTAGCTGCAATTGGCCGGCTAACATGGTCGCGGAAACCAGGGCATCGTAATATAAACAGTTGGTCGACAGGTTGGCCTTGCCGGAAGGGAACCTGCCTTCCAGTTCGTCGCTTTGCGATTCGACTACACCCTGTTCATTAATGTGCCTGCGGCAATATTCCAGGCACCAGCTGATGAGCGGCCATAAAGCTTTGGCTGAGTCGGCTTTACCATAGGTAAGTGCAAATCTCGAAGCACCATAGGCTATCATAGCCTGGTCGCCCCTGTCCCCTGCCCCTTTCCAAATCGCATCTCCTTCTGCTACAACAGAACTTGGCAAAGGATTGTATTCCGGGTTCATATAGCCGGCAAATAACCGGTAACAATTCATTGCTGACATGGTGCCGATGCTATCCCCCGAAAAAGCAAAATACGGGCTAACGTACTCGGCCTGGTCGTTTGCCCATATCGCTGCATAATACTCAAGCCCGCCAGGACCGTGGAGATAACCCCGTTTAGTTTTAAAAATGCTTTCCGTCGCCCTTATTTTGGCGAAAGCGAAGGCAGTATTCAGTATACTGTCCGGCGTTTCCAATTGTAACGGTGACTGGATTTTGGCTATGCGTTTAATCCTTTCATTCTCTTCCGCGCTGGGATCAACCGGAAATGGTTGTTCGGGGTGGTCTGTAGCGAAATAGCACACAGCAAAAACAGCAGACCGGCCGGGCTGTAAAACGCGGCTGCCATCATTCACTGTTTTCATCACAACAGTATGTGGCAATGACTTACTGCGGAGCGTATCTGTGGTAACTGCGCGATACAATTTTTCCATGGATACGGTTACCTGTTTGTTCCCTGTATTGGTAAACACAAACTTTTCAATGGCCATCGGCTTATCTACAGAAGGGAATAATGTGCGTTCGATTTTTACCGGGTCCGATTTTCCGGTTTCTGCCATAATTCGCATCACACCATGATGATTAATGCTTTTGGCAACGAATGCAAGATCGCCGCCTTGTTCGCGCCGTGAAATTTTAAATTTCAGGAGCTTGTTATTAATGTATATCCGCGGCAATTCATTATCCTGGAAGGTATAAGCAATATGGCTCCTGGTATCATCAGGCAGCATCCGGAACGTAGGAAATACTACCTTACGGGTTATGCTTGTGACACCGGCGCTGTCAACACGGTAACCAACCCAAAGGGAAACTTTTTCGCCGGACATTTCGATATGGTCCGCATGTGGCAGCCTGTTAGTTATATTCCACGTGATACTGCCGTCTGGCTGTATTGCCCACCGGTCTTTTTGTTCGGGTAAAGTGGTTTGTTGACTATATACTGTCAACCTAACAATTAAAAGTATTAACGTGAGGAAAGTTTTCTTTTTCAGGATTTTCATTAATTTTTCTTGATCGTTTAAGAATTGATTATTGTTTGACGCCAATTTTTACATGCCTGCCGGGCTTCACAACCACCTGTACCCAACTGATGGCTTTGCCTTGTTTGTCCGTTTCCCGCGTCGTTGCCAGCAACACATTGTTAACAGCAGCATATTTATAATTCCCCGTAAAGATAGCCTTCCATTTAAAAGACCGGCGCCCTAAATTTTTGATGGCCGAGTGATGGTCGTCAATATGAGTGATGTTGACAGTTGTTTGCAATACCGGTAAATTCTTTACAGAAGCGGTTCCACGGCTGGTCGTTTTAAACAAAGTACTGAGTGTACCGGCCTGGGCATCAGGGGCAATACCCATTAAACCCTGCACAATGCCTTCGATTACCCCGAACGAAACCTCGGGGTATTCTCTCCTGGGTGTGGCGGGGTCTGAAAGATAAAGGATGTATTTCCGGGCCGTGGCCCAATCACCGTTGTTATAAAAAAGAAAGGGTAAATAGGAAGTGGTTTCTACATTGATGTTTGTAGCGGCAATTTGTGCCAGGTTGGCCCTGACCCTTGCTGTGTCTCTCAACGCATCAAACCAAAGCAGAAACGGTCCCGGATTATCATTACTGAACTTGCCGTCGCTGCCATAATAAGCAAAATAACGGGCTTCTTTGTTGTTCCACCAATCAGCTTCCAGCGCTTGCCTGTATTGCTCTGCTTTCGCGGCGTATATTTTCGCTTCACTGTACTGTCCTTTTGACGCAAGTATGTCTGCATAGGTTTGCAACCCACGGTAAAGCGCAGCCACCAGATCGACACCGGTTTTCATATCTGGTATGCCTTCCGAGTACGACGGCAGCCCCCGGCAGCTTTGAAAATCATCTTTCCCGTTATACGGGATCGGGGTATGAAGGTGCGCAGGCCTTTTTAACAGGGAATCGGCAGTGAGCACCCAAGTGTCAATGTATTCCCCGACAGTTTTTTGCTGGAAACGCATAAATGCCGGATCATTGATATAGTGTTTGTTACCGGTCCATTGATATAGTCGCCAGGTTGCAAAAAGCACGTCAAAGTTCGCGGGTAAGTTATACCAGAATTCTTTATCATTCCTGTAATCTGCAGGAGCAGGCTTTCCCCATTTGTTGATTTCCCAGTACGAGCACCAGTTTTTTTCTGCAGAAATATTTTTGGCGAACAATGTAAACATGTTCCGGTTTTCCCTGCTCAATCCCAGTATTTCGGCACCTATGCTTTGATGCGCGGCATCGCGCATGCAAAATGCATACCGCGATGGTAGCGCCGCTTCATACCAAGGCCCAACCGGGTCTGTTTCCGCCCCTTTATAATGCAGCGCCATTTCTTTGGCCCAGGCAAAAGCGCGTTCAAGTTCTTTGTCCGAAGATGTGAAGCTAACTTGTGCCCATGCACCTGAAAAGCCGTAAAATATCAGCGCAAAAAAAACTAATTTGTATCGACGTAAAATCATTGTGTACGAATTGAATTACTTGTATCGCCCCTGTCTAATTTTGATCCCCGGTTTTTATTATAGATCCTGGTTTGTGACGCTCCTGCCACGAAAAAGTCCCCCTGTACCACACAGGGGGAAACTAATTAGCTAACCTCCAGCTATCTCACGGCTAAAAGCATCTTGACACCGGTAAGCAGTTTGATCCTGGTTCCCGGTCACGCGTTACTACAAAACACAGTTTTTCTCAATTGCCCGCATTAGTTTATAGTACAAAAAGTAAATATTTTTTTCTTGGTCTATTCTGGTCTACTTTACAATAGTAGGTAAATACTTTTATATGTGCAAATTTTATTTAGCAAGAACCAATGGGGAAAAGACGACAAACATTAATATCATCAGCAAGATGAGTATACCAGCATACAAATGGCGATTCTTCCACGGCTCAAGGCTCACTAAATTGTTTGTTTTGTGGTTATAAGGTATCGGCATGGGATAGAATTTGCCGATTACGAACATGATGGCGCAGGTCAGCACGAAAAGGATGGCCAGGATGTGTAGGAAGTGGACATGGAGGTCGAACACAAGTTGCGTTAATCCGTAAGAAACTATAAAAAACGTGAGCCCTACTTTTGCTGCCAGGGCGGGCACTCTTTTAGTTACCAAACCAATAAACATAATGGTAAAAATAGGCACATTAAAAAAACCATTTACCATTTGCACATAAGTATAAAAGCCATGTTTAACAAAAATAATTAGAGGCGCCACCATCACGGCAATTAGGCAAACCACTATCTCGAAGCGCTTGGCAGTTCTGATCATTTTTTTCTCCGTCACCGGTTGCAACCGCTTTTCCAGCCATGGTTTATAAACATTCAGTATAAATAGTGTGCTCGAACTATTCAAACCCGCGTTAAACGTGGTTAATGCAGCCCCGAAAATTATGGCGGCTATAAATCCCGAGATAACTGGCGGTGATACCAAACGGTCGAGCATTGGAAATACTTCTGCCGTGTTATGCATATGAAGGAAGAGGGGTACGGCGATAAGTCCCGGTATATTCAAAAATATCGGCGAGATTAGTTTTCCCAAACAGGCTACTGCGATCCCCTTTTGGCAGGTTTTGAGGTCTTTTGATGCTAACGCCTGCTGAACAATGTATTGTTCTGTCCCCCAGTAATAAAGGTTCACCAGTAACATCCCGGTAAAAAGAGTACCAAACGGGATAGGGTCAGTTGCTGAACCTATACTGTTGAAATGTTCTTTATGGTTTGTTAATAAAACACTTAAACCATGTTGTATGCTTCCGTGCCCAAGGTATTTAAGCCCAAAAACGGGCAGTACCAGGCCCACGGCGAAAAGGCCCAGGCCGAGGAACGTGTCCCATATCGTTGTGGCTTTTAATCCGCCCAGGATAGTGAATACACAGCCGACTGTCCCTATTGCCCAAACCAGGATCAGGATGGTAGTGCCATAATCGGTTTTAAGTACACCTGAAAAATTAAACAACCCGTTTAAGCCCAGCGCCCCGCTGTACAATACCGACGGCAGCAGGTTAATTACGTAGCCTGCCAAAAAAATTATCGATACTATCTTGCCTACGTTGTGGCCGTATCGTGCAGTAAGAAAATCGGGGGTAGTTGAAATGCCCAGGCGGATATACATCGGCATAATGAATTCAGACACCAACAGCATAGCAAACACTGAGGTTATCCCCCACGCCATTACGGTCATGTTATGGGTATAGACCAGTTCGTTCTCGCCTATTATGGTTGATGTATTGATGTTGGTAAAAAGCAAGCCGCATCCCACCAGCAAAAAACCGAGGTTCCGGTCGGCAAGGAAAAAACTATTTAAAGTAATATGCTTTTTACTCCGGGATTTATACCACGAAAGGAAGGCCGCCGAGCAAGTAAAAAACAAAAAGCTCGATATAACTATCCAGTCCATGTATGTTTAAAGCGTAGCCCTGGTGAACAGAAGCATTGGAACTGTTAACTGTATATCCTGTTTCTTCAAAACAGCACGTCCGGCCAATACACCCATTTCAGCAAAATCTGCGGAGAAGGTGGTGATGCCTGTAATTTCCTTCGCCGGTTCATCGTTTGAAGAAAGCACGCCAAGGTCTTTTCCCGGTTCAAACTTTTTGCTGAGGCAATCCCGCATTATTTGCCAAAGGGCAAAGTTATCCAGGGTGAAATATACTTTGCCTTTCTCAACAGTACCGGGTATGTATTCTTTTTCGATGCGACCGTTGATATTAAAATCTTTGAGAAATTTTTTAAATGATCCTACAATCTCTTTAGGGTCTAGCGACGCTGGCGAATGATAAAAAATAAATTCACCAAAATCTCGTATCCTGGGCGCAAGTTTTGAAAATATTTGGTAGGATGAGTTTGCAAACTCTTGTGTTATATGGTTAAAAGCGCCGTCCAATGGCTCATAACGGTCAAAGACCAACAGTTTGTTTCGCGGGATAGTTTCCAGCAATTCTTTGGTTTTGGGATGAGGTATAGGCGCAATAACATACATCCCGTACTTGCCCTTTATCTGCGATAAAATAGTTTCGAATATTTCTATGTCGCCATGATGGAAATAAGTATTGAGGCTAATGTTCGGGCCGATCTCATGCCGGAAGTTCCGATAGAATTGCTCCTCAAAGGTGTCAAGATTGTACATCAGCAAAGCTACGTTCATGATCCTGTCTGTACTACCCGCGCCAACAAAGTACCCCTGCCGGTTTTTGGATACCACAATACCCCGCTCGATCAGCTCTTTATAGCCCCTGATGATGGTTTCCCGCGAAAACCCGAGCTCTTTCATCATGGTATTCACGGTAGGAAGCATTTCTTCCTGGGTGACTATCTTTTCGTCGATGGCATTAATAATGCCCTGGACTAACCTGTCATGCTTGGAATACGAAGGTATTTCACCCAGTTTTTTTATCTCTTGAAAAATGCTGCCCATGAATATTAAAACGCTAAAATCAAATTTCAGATTTGATTGCACGCCCGATCTTTGTTTTCAAAAGTGGTAAAAATGGGGTTACAAAAGAAATTTCTGCTGAATTCATTTCAAAATCGATTATTGAAATGCCAGATCGGTATGGTATTATCGTTTAAATCCCGCCAGGGATATTAAAAGTTGCGTGAATTCGATATAAGAACACGATGCTTTGAATTGCGTGCGACACCACAATAGCTGGTCGTCGCCTCACCCTGCCCTCTCCAAAGGAGAGGGTTCTGAAAAGGAATTTCCGACGAGCGAAGCTCAAGTCCTCTCCTTTGGAGAGGATTTAGGTGAGGCGAAACGCAAGCCGTTAAGTAAAACGATGTGGATTTATTAGTACCAGTTCTTATATCGAACTAACTTTAAAAGTTAGGATCAAAATTAAAATAGATAGGGTTCGACAAGCCCACCATATTGCCGCTCAGCGCCATTGACCCGGGAACCTGCGGATATACTGTGGGCGGCCCCTCAACTGCTACACGATAATAAGTGCGGCCAATTGTTGCCGGCGTGTCGATAAATTCAACAATAAGTATTTTACCCGTTGTTTTAAGGGTACTAAACGGGTCGCCGTTTTTTACAATGCTGATAGTATACTCGCCGTCGGGAACGGTATTTCCGCTTAGCTGAACACGAAATTTAACAGGTTTGCCTGTGGCTTTAACGTTGTCACCCATCATCATGTCCATTTTGCCGTCCTGGTTAATGTCGGCATAAAATTCTACGCGGGGCGCATAGGGGTTTGCGCTTATTGAAACCCTGCCGTTTGTCAATGCGTCTATTACCGCCTGTGTAGTTCTTGCAGTCGCAAATACCCAGGTGGTTGGGGTACCCACATAATTCGCCTTCGCCTGGTAGCTATTCTTTGTTTCCTGTGCTGGTGTTTCCGGCGTGCCATGGTGTGCATCACTTCCACCCCTGCCGGTTAGTTTGCGCCCTGAAGAAAGCATATCGTCCCAAATCATAATGGCATTGGCATTTTTTGACCATACTGCAGAGTTCCAAACTTCGATGGATTCAATCATGTCATAAGAGTACCCAAAATGGTCTTTCCCGCTGGGATGATTAGCCGAAAGGTGAATGCCAAGTTCCTTCTTCACTGCACCAACCACTACGTCGCGCTGATCGCGTACATCATACAGCCGCTGGTGATCATATGGCCTGGCCGAAAAGGCATTGCCGTGACCGCGTGTAGTTGTCCATTCGGCAGCGTATAAAAGCAATACGGAGTCCGATTTAAAATCGGGGTCGGCCCAGGTATGGTGCGCAACATCACCGTCTACATGATTGTCGTGATCGGTGATTGCCAGGAAATTGATACCTACAGATTTTGAAAAAGAGATGATTTTTGCAACTGGATTATTGGACGACTCTTTGCTATGCCGCGAATGTACGTGCAGGTCGCCCTTTAACCATACCCCGTTTGTTAGGCTGGCCGGCGGTGGCAACGGGGCAAGTTCCGCAGGTGCCCATGGATTAACGTGCCCCGTCTGTGCCAAGGCAACACCACTTGTACAAACGGTTGCAATCACCAGTAATACAAAACAGATGGAACTTGCGATCGTCCTTATTTTACGATTTGCTAAAGATATATTGAAATTCCCCTTGCGTTTTAGGTCTAATTTTGCTTTCATGTAAGTTGATGTATGTACTTTTCTTTTGGCTTCAAAAGTAAAAGCGCGCAATCAACTCAAACCGTATTTTGGTATTAACAAATTATTAAGCAGCCCAAAATGATGTAAAAAAAGCGTGACATGATTTATGAGAATGCCAGGATTATCAAGCCCGGAATTATCTCAATTCATCCTTCACCTCTTTCGGCGTTAAAACCCTCACCTTCATCCAAACTTCGCTGTCCGGGTTCCCGTCCTTATTAACCTTTAGGGCAGTTACTTTATCGATCCAATCTATTCCTTTTACAATTTCGCCAAAAACGGTATAATTTTGGTCGAGAAATGGGGTGCCGCCAATGGTTTTATAGGCGGTCCGCTGGGCATCGGTAAATTTAATATTCAGCTTCTGTTCAGTGGCATCGAGCTGAGCATCGGTCCATGTTTTGCCGTCGACAAAATAAATCTGGGTGGTAAAGGATTCTTTGGCGGCATTATTGTCCCTGCCCATGGCTAATACACCTCTTTTATGATACAGCGCAGTATTGAATTCAGGTTTTATCCATTTTTGTTCCGGGTTTAGCTTTTTTCCTTTATTGTACAGAGAATCGGGGTCGCCGCCCTGTATAACAAAGCCCTTCAGTATCCGGTTAAACGTAGTTGCATCAAAATAATGGCCTTTCACCAGCCTGATAAAATTATCACGGTGTACCGGCGTCTTATCGTAAAGTTTAACGATGCAACTACCTTGTGCGGTTTCAATTTTTACAAATTGCTGGGCAAATGCATTTGTAATTGCCAGCACCGCAATGGCAAGTAGTGTTATTGTGCGTTTCATTTTCTAAGTTATCAAAAAACGTACACTTAGCTATAAAATCCCGTCCTTTATTTATTCCTGCTTATTGCTTCCTTTGACATTACTTAATTTCCGCTACTCCATCGGCTACCGCCGGAAATTTCAAAAACACCTTTGCGTCGTGCCCCGGGATGATGTATTTCACATCTTTTACCATGGTTTTCATCCGTTGCATAGCTTTTACATAGCCTGCAGGATCGAGCGTGCCACCGTCCGAAGCAGGCACCATGTGGTCGAGGCTATAATAAATCCAGATATTATCGGATGCGAGAACTATATTATTGACACCTGTGTTAACCAGCACATATTGAGAATTAAAAGTATGCCTCGAGCCTGTAAAAACCTTAATTCCGGGAATAATCTCCTTATCATCACCGTCAACCAGCGTTACCCTGCCTGCTATATTCAGGTCCACCATCGTTCGGACGTCCCGTTTGTTGAAGCCACCGTTGTTTTGCCCTTTTTGCCACGCGGTGCTTACAAAATAATTAAAATCTTCTTTTTGTATCCAAATGTGAGCATTGGGAAACAACCCGACGCCATCTATGTGATCCCAATGTGGGTGGCTGAAAATTATATCTGTGATGTCTCCCGGCTTTAGCCCGAGTTTTGCTACTGCACTATCCGGGCGTGTATAATTAATTACTTTAAATTCTTTTGCGTCTTCAATATCGTTCAGAAAACCTGCATCTACCAAAATATTCCTGCCATTGCCTTTTACCAGCCATACCATAAAATTAATTTTAACACTATCAGTCTTGGGGCCGCCTTTAGACCAGTCGGCTGCTGTAAATGGGTACGAGGTGCCGGCAAATTTAATGGCATAAACCTTATAACCTGGTGTCTGAGCACTTGCATAAAACCCGGCGTTCAAAATTAAAAGCGAAAGCAGAAGGATTTTTTTCATAGGGCAAATATAAACCTAAAACAAGAATGCCAACAACGGGTTATCCTTAAAAAAGAAGATTATGGAACAGCCGGCAGCGCAATTACCCGCCCAGGAAACGGGCAGGCAAACCGATTTTACGCACGAAAAGACATTCGACGATTTAACGTCAGCAAATAAGGAGTTTAGAGCTGCAGCAGGACGCTTGCTTAGCGTTAATAATTGGCACGAATATGCTGGTGAAGGAACAGCAAAATTCACCCTTAGTAATAACCAGGGTAACGAATTGTCCGGATTTGCAGCCGAAGGATTTTACATCAGCATTGATCTGCCAGGACCAGGACCGGATGCCGGCGACGGGCTGGAATGGGTAATGATTGAGAAACTGGCGGCAGACGGCAGCAGTGAAACAGCAGAAGAATATTTGACCATGACAGTGCGGCCGGTTCCTGATCCAAAAAAAGCAGATTTAGAGATAGCACATTTTTTTACCGACGTATCAACAAGTACTTTCATCATAAGGCGGGACGGCAGGACTGTTAGTGCGGGCGCCCACGGACGCAACGAAACGCCAAATAACCAGGATGTGGACCTGCATGACAAGATTCGAAACACGGCAATTGCCCTTATGGCCCGCGTTGGATTGTCGGGCGCACAGTGGCAAAAACTGGTAAACGGGTTAATTGAATATAAAATTAAATAAAATGGGGAAGCAACACGATACATTTCCAAACGAACAACCCGAAATGCCGGTTCCTAAAGAAACGCCGGAAATTAAACGGCCATCAGACCCAAGCGAGCCGGATGTACCAACCGAAGACCCGCAGATAGTGCCTGATGAATTTCCGCCGTACAATACACCACCGGAAGAACCACCATTGAATCCCGGCAATATTTGAGTATTTTGCTCAACTATTATATGGAGAGTTTCGAAATTAAAACAGAAGATATCGCCAACAATCTGGAAAGCCTTTTTGCCGATTTGTTTCGCCCCGGAAATAGGGCTTATGAGTTATTGAAAAGCTCGATAGCACGTGAATTCAGGCATAACGGTGCGCCGGAGGTTAATAGAATGACTGTCGACCGCATAAAATATGACAGCATTACGGCAACGGGAAGTTTCCGGGTGTTGCTGGATATAACTTATACCTTTGGTTGTGAGGACCTGGTGACTCAAAAAACAATGAAACTTCCGAATGGACATTTGTTGTTCACCCTTACAGTAGCGCCATAACATTCTCCGGTTCGCCTTACGCAGACAGCCGCAGCACTGCTGATGAATTCTAGTTTTATTAATTAACCACGGCCGAATACCGCTGCACTTTCCCCATAAAATGGTCAAGGTCGAACGGTTTTGCAATATGGTCGTCGGCGCCACATTCATGTTTTATTTTTTCAAGGTCGACGTTGCCCGACACCAGTATTACGGGTATATGTTTCAGGTCATCCTGCCCTTTAATGTAGGCACACATCGATCCTCCGTCCTCCCCTTTCAAACCCAGGTCGAGCATAACCAGGTCAACCTCATTGGCATGCAGTTTCTGGCGCGCCCTTACCGTATCAGCAAGGCTCGTAACATTATAACCGTCTTCTTCCAATAATATACTCATCATCTCGGCAATGATAGGTTCGTCCTCTATCACCAGTACTGTTTTCTTCATAAACAATTGTATACAATTTAAAGGCCAAAATTTGATATTGAATTGCCAACAAACTCTAAATTTTCAACATTCCCGAAACGGCCTTGGCTAGCCCCCTGCCGATGGTTAGTTTTGTGGCCGTATGTCACTATCGCTTATCCAGTCAAAGGCCGACCTTGCTGCAATTATTTCTAAACACATTGTACTCCGCGAAGGCCGAAAAGCATTAAGAGGCAACTGCCCTTTTCATGCCGATCAATCAGATTCATTTATGGTTTCTCCCGAAAAAAACGTTTTCAAATGTTTCGGGTGCGGCAAAGAAGGCGGTCCGGTGGAGTTTGTAATGTGGATTGAAAATGTGAGCTTTGATGCGGCATCCAGGCGCCTGGCGCAAGCACTGGGTATTGCCGGCGATTAATGAGTTCACTTACCGATTCTGTTGCCATTTTCAATTACCACCGGTGGATGATAAACACTCATGGCCGCCAAAGCAGTTTTGCTTTGGGATGGAAGGATATTGAAAGCCAGCAAATCCGTTTTAAAGCTCTTGCAGGCATCGGCGATTTGGGTAATTGCTCTGTACTTGATGCCGGTTGCGGCTATGGCGACTTTCTTCCATATCTTTCAGCTAGTTATAAGGATTTTACTTATGCAGGCTTGGAGCAAATTCCAGAGCTTTTAAAAGAAGCCATTGTACGCCATGGACACTCACCCGCAGCAAACTTTATCCAGGGTAATTTTACTACAACCTTGCTACCGGCTGTCGATTACGTCTTTGCAAGCGGCTCACTAAACTACCGAAGTACCGACCCGGATTTTATTTTTAAGGCGATTGATAAATTGTACGCAGCCTGCAATTATGGTTTTGCATTTAACTTATTGAATTACATCGTCCCCAACGGGCTGCTGGTTGCCTACACTCCGGAGCAGATTACTAGCTATTGTTCATCAATCTGCCCGGAAGTAAAATTGATACAAGACTATGATCCGAACGATTTTACTGTCTATATGTACAAGCAAAAAAGACCGGTATTTTTAGCGTAAACTGTTCCGCATTAAAAAGACGCAAATCGCATAACAGTTGATTGTCAATTATTTACATTTAAGCAAAAGGTAAAAACACTCATAATCAGCATGTTCCATAGCGTTCGGGGTGTTCCGCGTGCAAAAATGGAACGCTTTGCCGGCGCGTAATATGCCCTACTACAATTTATTGCTTTTTTAGCGCGCTAACCAACATATCGGCAATAACCTGGTTTCCTTTATCAGATGGGTGCAAGCCGTCGAAAGTGTTATCGATTGCCTCCACTGGGTAAGGGTACTCATCCGTATCGGGATTAAAAGGTATACCTTGAAAATCGGGGTAGCTGAAATTTTTATATTCACCTGTTTGCGGATCTTTTAGCCGCTTAAACTTCACCATGTTGCTTAATTTCAAGCCTCTTTTGTAATAAAGATCAATTACTTTCACATGCTCGTACTCCCCTATCTGTTTTACAGCGTCGGCAAACTGCGACAGCCATTGTCCATTTTTTGCTGCGTATGAACCTGTGGCATTGTTATGTTTATCAGCGATGTAAACAAAATCTTCACGCTGCATCGGCGTTACCAATATAATCCGGGCGTTGGGGTTAAGGCTTTTTATTTTATCAATTATTATCCTGTAAGCACCGCAGGACGTTTTCAACCCGGTATTGTTTCTGTAATCGTCAAAAGTACCTAACGGCAGGCCCTGTCCCCAGTCATTTGTTCCTAAAAATACGGTGTAGATATCCGACTTCTGGAGGCCTAGTTTTTCAATTTCCCTGGCTATGCCAACTATGCTCCAGCCGTTATGGCCCTAGTTATTGTATTTGATGTTTGGTAATTGTTCGGTTACCCGGGTCAAATAACCTTTGGTAACCCGGTTGCCGGTTTCATCAAGGTGATCGTTCAGATAGGTAATCGAATCACCAATCGCCGTCCAGCTTTTTACGTCCGGTGTAACTGAAAAAAAACTAAACGAAGTTAGTAATAACAACAGGTATACGCCTAACTTTTTCATTTGTCGTCGAGGTTATATTGTTTAGTTATATATTGAAGAAGCGCTTGGGCATCGTTCCTTGCTTTCCGGTTATCTTCCAGCAGTTCATTGGTGTTTATCCTTATCAATACCATATCCGCCGCGAGTTGGGTTAAGTTTTCCTGTGTTAAGTTACGAGTTTCCGCTGTTTCTACAGGTAGGCGTTGAAATACCATGTCTATATCGGCTGCCATAAAATGTTGCCGTAAAAACGGTTCAAGATAATTGCGTTGATATTGTAGGGTGATGTCCTGCACAGTATGCAGAAGCTCGGTATGACCTTCATAAGCAGCGATGTGACTTATTATTTTTGAGTTTGAAAACTGTTTCAGGTGCACCTCGCTTTTAATGGCCGAGATTGTACCAGTAGAAGGATGAAATGGCCATAAACTATGCGACCTTGCTACAAACCACAATATTCTTTGCGCATTTGCCGGCTTCAATGGTTGCTGCAGCAGGTTGAGTAACGTATCGTTGCTCTTTACTATCTGCGTTTCGCCCTGGTAAATCTGGTCTAACTGCGTTATATCAGCTCTTAAATCCTGCGCCAACTGCGAGGTTAGTTGCTCTGCATGTTCGCCGTTGGTGATATTTTCCCTTACATTTTCGGCAATAAAACCCATCATTACTGCAATAAATATCATGAAGCCTTCCAGCAGGTACTCTTTCCAGGGTTTATGCTTGTGCTCAAGTTGCGGGTGATGATGTACTTCCATTGCAGTTTCGGTTGATGGGTTTTGAGTATTCGCGGGTTCGGTAGTAATTACCGGATGATTTGCTTTCGGCTGAATTTGCTTTTTTTGCGATGGCTTACGGGGAGCGGGTTTGGGGGCTGTTACCGGCTTTGACCCGCGCGTTCGACCGCCGACAGGAGGCTTCCCCTTCGGCAAATCATCCTTATCTTTCCGATTCTTACTCATACAGCATTAATCTCAAATTCTACTTATCCAAAATCGCCTTTAGCGATGCCGGCGAATAGTTAACGGATTTTAGCGTCTTATCATCCGCAGTACGGTAAACTAAAAACAGACCATCAATTTCTTTATGGTACGAGTCGGTATCAGCCGTAGATTTATAATGATTGATAGTTTTTTCGGCTTCTTCAACAGTCTGACAGGCTTTACTCATGTTTGAGCGGTGTACTTCATCAAACAATTCTTTAAATTTTTCTGCCAGGCCAAACTCCAGTATTGCGCCAGACAATACATATTGTAGATCGCAAAGCGCATCGGCAACTTCAACCAAATCATTGTCATCCACAGCCTGTTGTAATTCCTTAAGTTCTTCGGCAAGCAGGGAGATTCGCAAGGTGCAACGTTCCTTTGACGGTATCGCAGGCTGTGCTATAATCGGATGTTTAAAGGTTGAGTGAAACTCGGCAACCTGGTTCAATGAGTTAGTGTCCTTAATAGTCATATTTATTTGCTTAATTTTAGGCCAGGGCATTGTTTACCAGCCGGCGCTAATATATAAACATTAGCAGTTTTGTACGGGGCTTGTCAAAATAAACTTAAAAAAAACTATAAAATCAATGCGGGCATAATTGTTGAAATAAAATAATTATACATGCGTTAAACCGTTTGTAAAATTAGGAGTCTATAAACAAAAACAGCATCAAAAAACTGTTTCAATTAATATCAATTATGAAAAAGGCATTAAAATATTTAGTATCCACAAGCTTAAGCGGACTATTGTGTTTGTTTTTAGCTTTTCCGGCTAATGCACAACACAGGGGCGGCAGCGGCGGTGGCGGAAGTCATGGTGGTGGTGGCGGTGGCGGTCACTTCGGTGGTGGTGGTGGCGGTAGCCATGTTGGCGGTGGTTTTTCGGGCGGTGGCGGTCGTTCAGGCTTCTCCGGCGGTTCAAGCCGTAGTTTCTCAGGTGGCAACCGTTCAGCGGTGTCGCCCCCACGCTCAGGCGGTTTTGGCCAAAGGCCGGGCTTTAGCGGTGCACGCCCATCTACACAAAGTTACAATCGTTTTAATGGTGGCAGGGTTGGCGTAAATGGCAATCGTGGCTTCAGCGGTAACCGTGGTTACAATGGTTCGCGCGGTTACGTTGGTGCTCGTGGCTATAACGGTTCACGTGGTTATGTTGGTGCGCGTGGCGGATATCGCGGAGGTTACTACAATCGTGGCGGATATCGCGGAGGCTACTATGGCCGCGGACATTATTACGGACCAAGCTATTGGGGCGGTCGCAGTTATTGGGGTTATCGCGGCGGATATTTTTATCACAGCGGCTTTTATGCCAGCTTATATTATCCACGTCTTGGTTTTAGTTTAGGATTTTTACCTTTCGGGTATTATCCCTTCTATTGGGGCGATTCACAATACTATTACAGCAATGGGTTTTACTACCAACACGAAAACAACCAATATACAGTAGTTGAACCACCTTTGGGTGCAGAAATAAGCCAGTTACCTGCTAATGCACAAGCCATTACAATAAATGGCGAACAATACTACGAATTGAATGGTGTTTATTACCAGCCGGTTACAAAAGACGATGGTTCGCAGGTGTACGTTATTGCAGGTAAAGACGGTCAGCTTGAAACCAATGTTCAGGGTGGACAAGATCAGGGTGATAACGGCCAGGGTGCCCCGCTACCTAAAACAGGCGATATTTACAACGATTTGCCACAAGGTTCAAGAACCATACATGTTAACGGCCAAACATTATATGTATCGCCAGACGATGTTTATTACCAGGAAACAACCGATACAGGTGGGAACAGGGTTTACAAAGTTGTAAGTACCCCTGCTGACGAGCCTCAAAACTAAAGGATATAGATTTTAATACAAAGGGTAATCCGGATTGCGGGTTGCCCTTTTTTTATTCGTTCGCCCCTCAATTTTGCAGCTTCATCCGCATATTTTTATAACTTGTACTTTAAGCCGTTAAATTTACCTGATGGATAAAACCGAAAAACGGATTTGTTGGTACAGTTCGCTTTTAATTGCATTGTTGGTTAGCAGCCCGCGGTTGCTTGCCCTGCGCGAGAACGGTATTGTTGCCCACTACTGGCGTTTCAACCTTGCCGAGCTTATTTTACAGGTGGCGCTTAATCTGTTTTTTTGCTATCTGCTATTCCATCTAAATCTTCATCGTAACAATACGTTCTTCAATTATCGCAGCCAAAAACGATATATCATTGCGCTTTTTTTGAATCTTGTTTTGGTACTAACCTGTTGCATTTTTGCGGGGGCAATACAGCACCGGTTATTTTTAAGTCATCAACTTCCTCAAATTTATTGGTCGGGCTATATATCAAGATATTTTTTAAGCGGTATGCTCGCTGCCATTATCATAAAAATCGTGCTATTACTCCGCGAAAGCAAACAAAAGGATTCGGAAAATGAACAGCTCAAAACGGCGTACCTGGAAGCTGAGCTTGAATTGTTAAAAGAGCAGCTAAATCCGCATTTCCTGTTTAATTCATTAAGCACACTATCGGGTGTTGTACGTGAAGATCCGGTGAAAGCGCAGCATTTTATTAATCATTTGTCTAAGATATTCAGGTATGCGTTAACTCAATCCGGCGGTCAAATGGCTACCATTGAGGAAGAACTAAAAATGGTACGCTCGTACGAACAGCTACTTATCATGCGATTCGAGGATGCGTTTAAACTAAATATCAATGTAAACGGAAAATTCCTCGGTGAGAAAATCCCCCATTTAAGCTTACAACCCCTGGTTGAAAATGCGGCCAAACATAATTCAGTAACTCTATCAAGTCCACTTGCCGTCCAAATATTTATTGAAGATAGCATGCTGGTGATAAGTAATAATTTACAGGTTTTGGCTAACCCGGAAAGCGGTACTGGCATCGGGCTTGTTAATTTAGCCAGCCGATATAGAATATTAATGCAACAGGAGTTATTAATTGAAAAGACCACAGAAAATTTCATCATTAAATTACCATTAAAGTTATGAAGCAATTGAGATTAGTGATAATTGAAGATGAACCGGCAACAGCCCGTAACCTCGCTTTTATGCTGCAATCAATTGACGAATCGGTGCAAATAATGGCTATTTTGACGGGCGTTGACGACTCCGTAAACTGGTTCTTGTTAAACAATAACAATTACGACCTTATTTTTATGGACATCCGGCTGGCCGACGGTTTGTCATTTGACATTTTTAAACGCGTTAGCCTGTCAAAGCCTGTAATATTCGTGACGGCCTATAACAATTACGCTATACAAGCCTTCAAGAACAATGGGATTGATTATATATTGAAACCTTTCGACCAGCAGGAAGTTGAGCAAGCGCTCAATAAATTTAAAAACCTGTTAGGCAGTGCACTTTCGGACGCCGGAGCGATTAATCTTTCACAGCTGATGGAACAATTAAACGAGGCTTCCAAATCCTATAAAAAATCGTTCCTGGTTCATTTCAGAGATAAACTTATTCCTGTCGAAACCGCAAAAATCGCCTGGTTTTATACCGCAAACGAACTCGTTTACGCACAAACCGACGATGCGCGTCAATATGTTATCGATTTTACGATGGAGCAACTGGAAAAGCAGCTCGACCCGGCCGCGTTCTTCAGGGCAAACCGCCAGTTCATCATCAATCGCAAACAAATTACCGAAGTCGATTTTTATTTTAACGGCAGATTGTCGGTAAAAATCAAGCCTGCCCCTCCTGAAAATATCATCATCAGCAAAGCCCGCGTCCCCGAATTCAAGGTCTGGATGAATAACTAGCAGCTTCACCTGCGGTATTGACAGCCTCGCCTGGTTTATCGCCAACCCTGCTATTTTTTTGAGTCAATTTTACATCGTTCAACAAATCCACTCAACTGTCGTGGTGGAAGTTGAGCGCAAACTGACTTAAAAAAAAAAAAAAATGAAACATACAGTTGGCCCTTACAGATTTTGGATACTTGGGATTTTATTAGTGCTTATCCTGGCTGAAATAGCCTGGAGCTGGCGAAACGATAAAAAGGCATACGAGATAAAAGAGACATTTTCGAACCTGGCTGTACTAACCGGTTTTCACTTGTCCAAGGTTTTATTTACAGGATATCAACTGGCCGTGCTTGGATTTTTTACAGAAATAGCGCCGTTTACCTTCCCCAACAACGCCTGGGTATTTTTACTCACATTCATAACGACTGATTTTATTTACTATTGGTTCCACCGGTTGTCGCACATATGGAAACCTTTGTGGGCCTTTCATATGGTGCACCACTCCGCAATGCACATGAACTTAACTGCGGCGTATCGTTTAAACTGGCTGTCGGCGATTATCAGTCCGCTGTTTTTTATCCCCGCTGCCCTGATGGGTATGCCCGCCGATTTTATTGTAATTTCTTATGCGCTTAACCTCGTTTACCAGTTTTTTCTGCACACCGAAGCAGTTGACAAAATAGGCTGGCTGGAAGGCATAATTGACACCCCATCAGCTCACCGTGTGCACCATGGGAGTAACCCGCTCTATATCGACAAGAATTTTGGTGGCGTACTTATTACCTGGGATAAGCTATTTAAAACCTACCAGCCCGAAACCGAAAAAGTGAATTATGGCCTTACTACGGGTTCGATGGGTTACAACCCGTTTAAGCTGGTCTTTAAAGGCTTTACCGACCTGTTTACCGGAAAAATGAAGCTTAAAAGTTAGTTCACCCCCCGAATTGGACGGTTCACCATAAGTGCTTAAACCGTCGCCAACAATGCCCGTTTAACAATTAAAATATCAGATCAACATAAATAACTAAACAATTAAAATCATGAAAAAGAAAATCATCAACACAAAACTACTGTTTACGGTATTGATAGCCGCAGGTCTAACTTTTACTGTAGCGTCATGTAAAAAAGACAGTACCAGCACAACTGCCGCGACAGTGACAGAAGCCGATGCCGCGGAGTTAACCACAGATGCCGTAACGCCAGAAACCGGTGGAATGACGGCCCAGCTAAGCACTTCGACCACTATTGAAAAGACAGTTGTACTATCGTGCGGGGTATCCAAAGATTCGACTATTATCAAATCGAGTGCAGCCGGGGCTTCCCCTTCGTACAGTTACAATTTGAACTGGAATTACATGCTTACCTGTAATGGAATTATACCCAGCCAACTAACTTTTAACTTCACAGGTACCGGCAGCTATGATGGGACGCGGTTATCATCAAAAGATAACAGCCAGGGTGCGTTTACGCTTACCGGGCTGCCTCCCGCTTCGTCGCAATATCTTTTCTCTTCAACTTATACCCGTACCGGTACAACAACCTCTAAAATTGCACGACAGTACACCTTCACCAGCAATATAAAAATCACATCCAGCAATATTGCTGTCGATAAAACTACCCAGCAAATTGTGTCGGGAACGGCTACTGTAACTATTGCAGCCACATCAACTTCCGGTAAAACTTTCATCTTTAACGGCATTGTAACCTTCCTTGGCAACAAAAAAGCTACCATAGTTTTAAATAGCGGTGTAACTTATAATATTCAATGGTCGTAAACCCCTAAAAAAAGCCACATGAAAAAGATTAGAGAAATTTATATCACATTGTTTTTTGTCGCAATAAGCACATTTGCCACGGGGATTTTACATGCGCAAGCCAACCCTGGCGACTTAAAGAATGCCACGCCAGAGCAACGGGCGCAAATGCAAACCGGTATGATGAAGAGCAAATTAAAACTTGACACCAACCAGGTTTTAAAAGTACAGGCCATTAATTTAAAATACGCACATAAGTTTGAGCCAATAATTAAAGGCAGCGACGGACGCATGAAAAAAATGAAAGAGGCGATGTCGCTACAAAAACAAAAAGACGCCGAACTAAAACAAGTTTTCACAACAGAGCAATACAAACAATACCAGGACTTTGAACAGGAAATGAAGAGCAAAATGATGAGCCGGTTAAACGGTAAATAAAAATCGATATAATTTTCAACTACCCATTCACAAAAGCCTTGCCCACAAACGGTAGGGCTTTTTTTATAACTTTTTTTGTTAAATGAAACCTTTTTAACCTTTTTACATTTATAATTAAATCTGTCCCAATTATAATGAAGATACGCAGACCCGGCAGGTTTTTTATACTTGCATTGTTTATTTTTTTTATTCCCATATCATCAAAGGGGTATTCAGTTTTAACCCATGAAGCGCTTATTGACGCTAGCTGGAATAAAAGTATCAAACCATTATTAAAACTAAAGTTCCCAAATGCCACGGATGACGAATTGAAAAAAGCACATGCATATGCCTACGGCGGCTGTTTACTGGCTGATATGGGTTACTTCCCCTTTGGCAGCAAGTACTTCACCAACCTGTCGCACTATGTTCGTAGCGGAGATTTTGTAGAGAATTTAATAGGCGAATCGCAAAACATCAATGAATATGCATTTGCACTTGGTTCGCTTTGTCACTATATGGCAGATAAATACGGCCATTCTATAGGAACCAATCATGCTGTACCGCTGGTTTATCCCAAAATCGCCCAGAAATACGGCAAGGTGGTAACTTACGAAGAAGATCATTCGTCCCACAGCAAAGTTGAACTTTCGTTTGATGTGCTGGAAACCGCAAAGGGCAATTACGCAGCAGAAGCTTACCACGATTTTATTGGATTTGAAGTAGCAAAACCTGTACTTGAAAGAGCATTTTTAAAAACCTATGGCGAAGATATTAACAGTGTTTTTGGCGATTTGGACCTTGCTATATCAACTTACCGGTGGTCGGTTAAAAGCCTGATGCCTACTGTTACCCGCGCAGCCTGGAAGATGCGGAAAGACGAAATACTAAAAGCAAACCCGAGCGCTAACAGCCATACTTTTCATTATAAAATGAAGAAGAAAGCTTACATTAAAGAATTTGGCTCGTCGCGAACTAAAGGAAATTTTGGTGAACGATTTGTTGGCTTCCTGATACGTATACTTCCCAAAGTGGGGCCTTTAAAAGCATTAACATTTAAGGACCCCGGTCCGAAAGCTGAGGAACTTTTTGTGAAAAGCTTCGACACGGTTTTAGTTCACTACAGCGGCGCTCTTGCAATGTTACACCATAGCAAGTTAAACCTGGCCGATGTTGACTATGACACCGGCAAACCCACCGCTATCGGCGAATATCACCTGGCCGACAAAACTTACGCTAAATTGGTTGAAAACCTGGAGGAAACAAAGTTTAACAACCTCACCAAACCGCTAAAACAAAATATCCTTAATTTTTACAGTAAAGTCGACACCGCGACAATGGCCAGAGAATACCCCAAAGACTGGCAGAAAACCTACAAATGCCTGCAGGAACTTAAATTAGCCAACACAGTTATACCCGATAGCTTAAAAACGGCCAAGGGTGTATACTACAAACTAAATGAACCGTCGGAAGTAATTAAACAGTGACCACTTAAACGTTACGCCTTAGTTAATTTCTTCTTTCGGACTTTACTGACTTTTCCCGACTTTCGGACTTCTTTCTACTTTAAATATTTATCAAACCATGCAATATACCGCTGTAGCCGGTCAACCTGGTAGCTGGGTACAGTTATGCCATGGTATTGATTTGGATATAGTATCAACTCTGTCGGTATATTTTGCGATTTAAGCGCCATGTACATTTGCTCGCTGCCCGCAGTGGGAACGTTAAAATCCTTCAACCCAGACATAAAGAGAACCGGTGTTTTTATTTTATCTGCATGAAAAAACGGATACGAAAGTTTTATCCATTTGTCCTGGCTTTTCCATGGCTGGCCAAGTTCGTGTTCGTACTGTAATACATATTGATCGCTGCCGTACATGGTAGTTTGCAACGCGCTGCCAGCGCCGCTTGCCCCTGCTTTAAAACGGGTATCGGTAGCTATGGTATAATCCGTTAATATACCGCCGTAGCTCCAGCCACCAATACCCAGGTGGTCAGGGTCGGCTATGCCTTTTTTCACCAGTTCATCTACAGCGCCTAATAAATCAACAACTTCTTTGTTACCCCAGTCGGCATTTATGGAGTTAATATATTTTAAACCGCGCCCATTACTGCCCCGATAATTTACAGCGGCTACAGCATAACCGGCGCTCGCCAGTATCTGCCTGCTGGCATCAAAAGTGTAATCATCCTGGTCAACGGGGCCACCGTGGATGAACAATATAAAGGGAAGTTTTCCTGTACGCAAACTATCCGGCGTATAAACCAAACCGGAAACAGATGTGCCATCCTTACTCCTGGATTTGAAACCCTCGACGTGAGCTAACTTAACATTAGCCAACCAATCCTGGTGGTGGGTTAATTTACGAAGACTGCCGTTTTCCACCTTGTATAATTCAATAGGCACATAGGGCGTGCTAAATTCAATCACCCAGTTATTTGCCATATAAGGCACTATATTTAAAATGCCATAGTCGCCACTGTTTACAGTTGTAATTTTCTTTGTGTCCATGTCATAGCGGGCCAGGTAATTCCGCCGGTCATCGCTAACTAAAAATGCAACGCTCTTACCGTCTTTGCTCCAGGTTGGGTTTGCCACGGGCCTGTCCATTTGCCCGGTAATGGTTTGGCTATTTTTGCCGTCAGCATCCATAATACAAAGTATTTCCTGGTCATAAATCGTATATTCCTCTCCTGCCGTTGAGCGCAGGTAAGCGATATATTTGCCATCTGGGCTCCATTTTGGGCTTATGTCATGCCCTTTCCACGTAGTAAGCTGGCTTAGTTGCCCGTTTGGTTTAGCTTCAATAGTGAAAACATCTTCGTTGTCATTTCTTTCCGGGTCGGGCGTACGGTTGCTCACAAAAACAACTTTGCTCCCATCCGGCGACCATTCTGCCGCCCGCTCGTCAGTATTTCCCTTGGTTAATGTATCAAGTTTTTTGGCATCGACGTTAAACAGGTAAAGATGCGTGTATTGGTGTTTCAGGTATCCTTCTATATCCTGTTTAAAATGATATCTATCTATTTTGATGGGCAACGGATTTTTAGGTTCTTCTTTTGCTTTACTTTCCGGGTCTTCAATACTAAGCAACAGTTGCTTTGAATCAGGCGACCAGGAATAGTCGCCCAAATCACCCTTAATATCAGTTAGTTTTTTCGCTTCCCCGCCCCTGCGGTCGAGCAACCAAACCTGCGAACCGTTCTTTGACTCGCGCGATGAAAGGAAAGCCAGGTACCTGCCATCGGGACTCCAGCGCGGGTTCGACGCCGGTTCAGGTCCATGTGTCAACTCTATCGATTCGGCGCCGGTAAGGCTTTGCATCCATAAATGCGAAACGCGGGCATCTTTTGCAGTATCTACTTCCGAAAGGCTGTAGGCCACCCATTTATCATCGGGAGATACCCTCGGGTCGCTCAGGCTTTTGATTTTTAAAAAATCAGCGGGTTTAAACGGGGTCTTTGTTGTCTGGGCATAAGCATAAGTTAAGCAGCAAAACGAGATTGCTAAAAGGGCTCCTTTTTTCATTGTGATTTAATAGATGTGGTAATTTACAAATCTTTATGGTATAAAAAAAACCGGGACCAATGTCGCCCCGGTTTAAAAATTATCAAATCGCTTTTAGTTGCCGTAACCCGGGTTTTGAATCAGTTTAGGGTTGGCGTTAATATCCTGCAACGGAATTGGGAACACCAATTTATTCGAACCGAATGGCAATGCGCCAACATCCTGCTGCAGCCTTTTTGCATCATGTAAAAAGAAACCGCCTTCAAATGCCAACTCATGTCTTCTTTCCAACATTATATCATCAAGAGTTACTTCAGCTAAGTCGCCCAGTCCGGCGCGCGTTCTGATAACATTGACATCGTCAACTGGTGCAGCACCGGTGGCAGTTCCTAAACGGAAGTTTGCTTCTGCTCTTATCAGGTACAATTCGGCAAGCCTGATGATATGGACATTTCCAAACTCGTTATCAAACTTGTCGCACCGCAAATTACCGTCACTATCCGGGTTGTAGATACCCAAACGAGCGTCTGCATCCTCAAAATCACCCAGAAAACTATCCTTAATGATGATATCGCCACGGCCTGCGTTATCCGACGATGCAAAATAGGTATTAAATGCATTGGTACCCTGTTGCCCGGTAACTTGTATTGCGAAAACGTCCTCCGAAGTATTATCCACATGGACCGCTGTCCCGCCAGGGTATGGAAACTCGTCTGCATAATTAGCGTTAAGACTAAATTTGGCTGATGATATAACTTTATTCGCTTCTGTCGCTGCGTTTATATAATCGCCTTTTTGCAAATACAAACGCGCCAGTATCGCCGAGGCCGAATATTTGTTTGCATAAAAACTATTGGTTGCAGGCAACTTGTTTTCGGCATCGGTTAAATCGGTAATCGCCTGCTGGTAGACCTGCGCCACCGTTGATCGTGATACGTATGAAGCTGAAGTAATAACCGTGGTTGGCGTTAAAACAATCGGCACGCCAAGATTGGTATTAGGGTCGCCATCGTTCCACGCTTTGCCGTAAAGTCGCACAAGGTCAAAGTAGGTTAGCCCTCGCAAAAACTTAGCCTCACCCTCCGTACGCGGTGCATTGGCCGAAGAGACTTTGCTCAGGTTAGCCAATACGTTATTGGCTTGGTTTATTACCTGGTAACCATCGGACCAGGTGCTGTTTACAAACCCATTATCAATCGGGATGCTTTGGTTAACCATTTGTGTTAAACCCTGGAAAGTCCCCTGCCAGTCAAGCACTGTTTGCGTCGCCATCAGGTCGGCATACAATAATGCCCCACCGCCATACAAGTCTGATAAACCTGCACGGTTATAAGCGCCAACCAACGTTATTTGCACATCCTGCGCAGTCAAAATAGCCTGGCTTTGTTGTATTTGCTGAAAGGGCTTTAAATCAAGCTGTTTATTGCAGGCACTTAATATCAGCACCGTGCTTAAGGCCCCTATGTATATTTTATTTAGTTTTTTCATGTCCTTACTTTTTAAATTATAATCCAACATTCACTCCAAAAGTAATGGTACGCGGCTGCGGGGCCGAGTAGAAGTCGTTTCCGAGGTTGATATTGCTCGCAAGAAAATCGGTATTTACTTCAGGATCCCATCCTTTGTATTTTGTTATGATAAACAGGTTGTAGCCGTTTACAAACACCCTTAATTTATCTATTTTAATTTTTTTAAGCATGTCTGAAGCGAAGGTGTAGCCGATTGACGCAGTTTTTAAACGTACGTATGAACCGCCCGATAAATACCTGCTGGATGGGTCGGTACCATTCGGATAAAATAAGCGGGGTTCGGGCACCATGGTAATATCACCTGGTTTGTTCCAGTAATTCAACTGGTCAATAGTTTGATTGTCCAGGCCGTTACTTGCTGATGAACTCATATACTGGCCGCCGCCATTATAAATTTTGTTGCCGAACGAACCGTAAATTGAAAATGTAAGGTCAAAGCCTTTGTATCCGAAGGTGTTGGTGAAGCCCCCTGTCCACGGTGGCGTTGGGTTACCTAAGGGAACGCTTTGGGCGGTATTATAATCATTTGTTTTAGTGCGATTTAGGGTTCCATCTGCATTTTTGGTATTTAGGTAATACAATGCGTCACCATTAGCCGGGTCGGCGCCTGCAAATTCACGACCGTAAAACACACCGATGGGCTGCCCCTCAATAACCCTGTTTAAATCGGCGCCATCATCAATTAT
The DNA here is from genome assembly GCF_025359345.1 of Mucilaginibacter sp. Lineage (GTDB taxonomy): Bacteria > Bacteroidota > Bacteroidia > Sphingobacteriales > Sphingobacteriaceae > Mucilaginibacter. The sequence continues at coordinate 10,391 of NZ_JANYGQ010000025.1, read as the reverse complement.
CTGACCCTGCACATAGGTTACTACGTTTTTATTATAAGCGGCATTAAAGCTTGCGTTCCACCTGAACTTGCCTACGAAAATATCGCCCGATACAGTCAGCTCAATACCTTTGTTGTAAAGCTTACCCAGGTTTTGCAGTTGCGAGCCTAAACCAAGCGTTTCGGGTATGTTGACATTTAATAATAAATCGGAAGTGTTTTTACGGTAAACATCGATGCTTCCCGAAAGCCGATTGTTGAAAAAGCCCCAATCTAAACCAAGATTGATTTGGGTTGTTTTCTCCCATTTCAGGTTAGGATTTTCGAGTTGGAAGAAACGCTGGCCGGCAACGCCGTTGTACCCAGCATCTCCCGAAAACAAACCGAGTGCAGCGTAGTTGCCAATTTCGGCATTACCTGTTAAACCATAACTAACCCTCAGCTTTAAGTTGCTTAGCGAGTTGAACTTCTTCATGAAGTCTTCCTCGGTTAACACCCAACCAAGCGAGCCTGAAGGGAAAACCCCATACCTGTTGTTTGCACCAAATCTCGATGAGCCATCGGTCCTAACACTTCCGGAAAGCAGGTATCGGCCCTTGTATGCATAATTTGCCCTTGCAAAATAAGATACAAAACTAAATTCGGCCTGGGTAGATGAACCTCCGGATTTCTCGGCAGCCGAAGCTATCTCACGATAGGAATCTGACGGGAATTGTTTGCCCTGAATGTCGTTAGTAGTGGCGTGACTGTATTGATAGCTATTGCCAACAGTGACATCAAGCGAATGGCTTTGCGCAAAAACGTTTTTATACGTTAAATAGTTGTTTACTGTAAAGTTAACCACGTCGGCATTTCTGTTTTCGCCAAAACCATGCGGAGTACCTGTGTTCCTGATAGTTAAACTGTTAGCATAGCTATCCTCATTTTGGTTGGTCTGGTCAACGCCAAATTCCGAGCGAAAATTCAAGTGTTTTGAAATATCCCAGTTAGCAAAAACATTTCCCAGCGTACGATAAACGTTTGTGTGAAAATATTCGTTATCGACGCTTATCAACGGGTTATAATAAAGCGGGAAGCTACTGCTCGAACCTGGCGGCGTACCACTTATTAAGCCCGAACGCGGGTCGATTACTGGTGTTATGGGCGATAGCGCTACAATTTGCAGCGGCGTGTTAAAATTGTCATCGTTAGCTACTCGTTTATTATAGGTATGTGTAAAGTTCAAATTCATACCAATATTAAAATTGCTAAATATTTTAGTGTCGATATTTACCCTGCCACTGTAGCGTTGAAACTGGTTGCCTTTGAGAATACCTGTTTGGTTTAGCGCCTGGCCGCCTATATAATAGGTGGTTTTTTCGCTGCCGCCAGTAAAATTCAGGTCATACTGTTGTTGCGGTGCGGTTTGAAAGGCCTGCTTGCCCCAATCTGTGTTGTAAGTGCGCCAGTTGGTATTCCCTGCGGAAAGTGTAGTAAACTTGCCTTCAATATAAGCTTTTTCATCAGCCTGAGCAGTTGCCAAATCAGGCTCAAATCCTTGCAACACGTCCTGCGTGGCCGCGCCCATCGCGGCGCGTTCCTGTAGCGCTAACCATTGGTCGGTATTTAAAAATTTACGCTCTCCCGATGGTTTGCTGTAGCCAAACTGGGCATTAAAGCTGATTTTGGCAGCGCCTATTTTTCCTTTTTTTGTGGTGATAATAATTACACCATTTGAACCCCTGGCGCCATATATCGCCGATGCAGATGCATCCTTCAGCACCTGGAACGATTCAACATCGTTAAAGTTAAGGTCGGCAAGCGGGTCGGTTGTAGCACCATTGCTCGACAAATCAATCTGATTGGCAATGATGCCATCAATTACAACCAAAGGCTGTGTGCCGCCCGATATTGAAGCTGTACCGCGAACGCTAATTTTGATACCCTGCCCCAGTTTACCGTTATTGGCCTGGATATTAACACCTGCGGTTTTGCCCTGTAACGCCTGCTCAAAACTGGTTACCGGTGTATTTTCCGTTTCTTTACCTGATACTGTTGCAATAGAACCCGTAATGCTGGCACGTTTTTGTGTACCGTAACCAACCACAACTACCTCAGTCAGCTGTTTGGGGTCAACGTCCATCTGCGCATCAACTGTGGCACCGGTTATGGGCAAATTGGCGTCTTTATAGCCAATGTATTTAAACGTTAACGCGGTTGCTCCATCCGGAACAGTTAAAGAATATAAACCATTTAAATCTGTTTGCGTGCCGGCTGATTTGGCACCTTTGGCGATCACCGTTACCCCGGGTAAAGGCGATCCGTCTTTTACATCTGTTACTTTACCTTTTACCACTTTACTTTGAGCAAATGCTAGTGATAAACAGGAAAATAAAAGAAAAAACGAGAGTAGAGTTTTCTTCATATGTGATTAGTTAATTATTGTTCAGAGGCGTAACAAGTGGTAAATTAATAAAAAATTGCCTTTTATGCAACAAAAGTCACAAATTATTTACGTAAAAATTAAAAAAATAGCACTTTAGATACTATTTTTATATATAAAACGTGCCTATTAAGTAAAACGTTGCTTATGAAAAATATTTGTTTACGACGCCACGTCACCCGCATCACTCAAACCTGTGGGCTCTTACGGTTATTTGGATTGAAGATATTGTAAAAGATATACGTTTATTGATGATGATAAAGTGTTACCGGGGCCGGTAGTATGGTTTCAATGCTGTTTAAACAAGCTTAGCAGTTTCCTTTGCTTATTCGCTGTTGCTAATTTTATAGCTGAAAGTCCTTCTTTGTTCTCCTGGTTAAAGTCCGCGCCAAATTGTAGCAACATTTCAACCTGTTCAATTTTATATTTCTTTTTTACCGCGTAAAACAACGCTGTATTACCTTTTGGGTCAGCTGCGTTAACATTTGCACCATTTTTCAGAAACCATTCGGCTATTTCAAACCTTCGCCAGTTAAACGCAGCCAAAAATGGGGTGCCCCCTACCGTATCATTGTCAATTTCAGCACCGTGTTTTTTAAAAAAACCAGCGGCTTCAACATCATCGTACCAGGCAATGGCGTACATGCAATTATCGGGATTAGCCCCGTTTTCTAACAAGTAAGTGTATATTTTGTCATTACGGCCACGGGTATAAGCATACCACAAAGGCGTGGCCGGAAAATCACAATTAGGATCGGGGATGTTGTGAACTGAATTAATATCCATCCCCAGGTTTAACAATAGCTTAAGCATTTGCAAGCTATTTTCAGCTTTTTCAATTGAATTTGAGACATCAACCCCGCATAAAAAATGAAGTGCATTTTTGCCACTGTCTTCACTCCATGTAACCCATTTAGGCTCGCGACTCAGCATTTCTTCAACAACCGGCAGATTAATTTCTTTCACCGCTGTGATGAATTTATTCATAAGCAAGTTTATCTGGTAGACGAATAAACTAATATAAGAAATTCATACGACATAAAGATTATTGCTTTTTTACCGCAACCAGGTCGTTACTTTTATGCTGCAGGTCGTTTCTATAATCACGGGGCAACTTGTCAAATTCTTGTTTAACGATTTGGTGAAATATTTGGGCTTGTTAAATCCACACTTATCTACAATTTCGGGTGGGTCGGGCCATTTTAGTTTCTATATTAAAAAAGCCCGCATCAAGCGGGCTTTTTTAATATAGAACTTTTAATCCTAAAATCTTTTGATCCAAAGAATCTTAGTTTTATTTAACTGCGTCCACAACTGCTTTAAAAGCATCTGGGTGGTTCATAGCTAAATCAGCAAGTACCTTACGGTTTAAGCCAATTTCTTTAGCTGTTAATTTACCCATTAATTGTGAGTAAGAAATTCCGTGCTGACGGGCACCTGCGTTAATACGCTGTATCCATAAAGCTCTAAATTCTCTTTTCTTGGTCTTACGGTCGCGGTAAGCGTACTGTAAACCTTTTTCTACTGTGTTTTTTGCAACAGTGTAAACCTTGCTGCGTGAACCCCAATAACCTTTTGCAAGGTTCATGATTCTTTTCCGGCGTCTTCTCGACGCTACTGCGTTAACTGAACGTGGCATGTTGTTGTTTTTTGGTAGTGAGTGTCAATTTAATGAACTTGCAATACTCTAATACCTGGTTAAAAAAATTGTTAATTACTTACCTATGCAAAGCATACGTTTAACGTTACCCATATCAGCATCAGAAACTAAGCTGGTGTGAGTTAAGTTACGCTTACGTTTTGTCGACATCTTGGTTAAGATGTGGCTTTTATAGGCGTTCTTCCTTGTGATTTTACCTGTTCCAGTAAGCTTAAAGCGCTTTTTGGCACTGGAATTGGTTTTCATTTTTGGCATAACCTTGTTTGTATATATTTATTTTAATTAATTACTCTTTTGAGAGTCAAGAGTCAAGAGCCAAGAGCCAAGAGCCAAGAGTCAAGATTTTTTAAAATTCTTTCTTGGTTCTTGACTCTTGATTCTTGAATCTATTTTTTCGCTGCTTTCGGCGTAACGGTCAAAAACATCCGTTTTCCTTCAAGTTTCGGCAATTGCTCAACCTTACCCACATCTTCCAGTGCCTGTGCAAAGCGCAGCAGCAATATCTCGCCCTGCTCTTTGTAAACTATCGCACGGCCTTTAAAGTGTACGTAAGCCCTCACCTTTTCGCCAGCTTCCAAAAACTTAATGGCATGCTTTAATTTAAATTCAAAGTCATGATCATCAGTATTCGGTCCAAACCGTATTTCTTTAATAACGGTTTGCTTGGCGTTACTTTTAATCTCTTTAAGCTTTTTCTTTTGCTCGTAAATAAACTTATTGTAATCGGTTATTTTACAAACTGGTGGTACCGCGTTGGGAGATATCTCAACAAGATCCAATTCCTGCTCTTCAGCTAAAGCCAGCGCATCACGAAGGGAGTAAATCCCCTGTTCAATGTTATCGCCTACCAAACGGACCTCCTGGGCCCTAATAAATTGATTAATGTTGTGTTCGGCTTCCTTTTTCTTAAATGGTAGCCTGGGTCCTCTGTTGAAAGGTTTGTTTAATGCCAAGTTATACTGTTATTTCTTTAATTATTTGTTTTTTAAATTCTTCAATGCTCATACTGCCCAAATCGCCCTCGCCGTGTTTACGTACAGAAACCAAGCCTTCGGCAGTCTCTTTTTCGCCCACAATCAACATGTAAGGAATTTTTTTGACTTCAGCGTCCCTGATCTTCCGACCAATCTTCTCGTCCCTGAAATCAATAAGCCCGCAAATATCGGAATCTTTTAACGATTCTGAAAGTTTTTTTGCATAATCTTCATATTTTTCAGAGATAGGCAAAATAATAAATTGTTCGGGCGAAAGCCATAACGGGAAATTACCCGCGCAATGCTCAATTAGCACAGCTACAAACCTTTCCAGTGAGCCAAACGGAGCACGGTGAATCATCACCGGGCGGTGTTTCTGGTTATCGCTACCGGTATATTCCAGCTCGAAGCGTTCAGGTAAATTATAGTCGACCTGAATGGTGCCCAGCTGCCATTTACGGCCTAGTGCATCCCTCACCATAAAATCAAGTTTCGGCCCATAAAACGCCGCTTCGCCATACTCTACCACCGTACGCAGGCCTTTCTCCGCCGCCGCTTCTATAATTGACGATTCGGCCAACGCCCAGTTCTCATCGGTACCGATATACTTGGCCTTATTATTAGGGTCGCGAAGCGATACCTGAGCGGTATAGTCCTCAAAACCCAAAGCACCAAATACATATAATACAAGGTCAATGACCTTTTTAAACTCATCCTTCACCTGGTCGGGCCGGCAAAATAAGTGGGCATCATCCTGTGTAAAGCCACGCACGCGGGTTAAACCGTGCAATTCGCCGCTTTGCTCGTAACGATAAACAGTGCCAAACTCGGCATATCGTACCGGGAGATCCTTATACGAGCGCGGTTTGGTTTTGTATATTTCGCAATGGTGCGGGCAGTTCATCGGTTTTAAAAAGAACTCCTCGCCTTCCTGCGGTGTTTTTATAGGCTGGAATGAATCAGCGCCGTATTTTTCATAATGGCCCGAAGTTACATACAGGTTTTTATGCCCGATATGTGGGGTGATAACCTGCTCATACCCTGCTTTTACTTGTGCCTTTTGCAAAAAGTTTGTTAAACGCTCACGCAAAGCAGCACCTTTAGGCAACCACAAAGGCAGGCCCATGCCCACTTTTTCACTGAAGGCAAACAATTCCATTTCCTTACCCAATTTGCGGTGATCGCGTTTTTTGGCCTCCTCCAGCATGTGCAGGTATTCGGTTAGTTCGCTGGCTTTAGGGAAGGTAACAGCGTATATGCGGGTAAGCTGCTTGCGGCTTTCATCGCCACGCCAGTAGGCGCCCGCAACGCTCATCAGTTTTACAGCTTTTATAAAGCTGGTATTGGGTATATGTGGCCCGCGACATAAGTCGGTAAAGTTACCTTGTGTATAAAAAGTGATGGAGCCATCTGTCAAATCCTTTATCAGGTCAAGTTTGTACTCGTCGCCTTTTTCGGTGAAATAGTCAATGGCATCGGCCTTGCTTACTGCTTTGCGCGAAAATTCTTCTTTTGTCCTGGCCAGTTCCAGCATCTTGTCTTCAATCTGCTTAAACTCGTCAGATGAGAACACGCGGTCGCCAAAATCAACATCATAATAAAAACCTGTTTCGATTGCTGGGCCTATGCCGAATTTAGTGCCCGGATAAAGCGCTTCTAAAGCCTCGGCCATTAAGTGTGCTGATGAGTGCCAGAATGTAGCCTTACCTTGTAAATCGTTCCAGGTTAATAGTTTTACGTGGGCATCCTGCTCAATGGCGCGGCCTGCATCCCAAACCTGGCCGTCAACTTCGGCCGCTAATACGTTTCGAGCTAATCCTTCGGAGATTGACTGCGCAATCTGCATGGACGATGTTCCTTTTTCGTACTGACGAAGGGATCCATCAGGGAGAGTAATGTTAATCATCTACAACTATGATTTAAAGTTTATAAAAATTGAATTGTTATTAATCACCTACAAAGTGATTTGTTAGTTATGCGGCAAATTTATGATTTTTTATGGGGATTACACAGATTTGAACCGCTGATTTGTAATGATTACGTTGATTTCGCTGATGTATGGCTGGAATTATGGGCGGGACGCTATGGGAAACAATTCACCATCTCTTCCAAATAGCCGGATTACTATATCAAAACTGTGTTTTACGCAAATGAAAAGAAACATTTGCAACGGGTCAACAAGCAAAAATTACTTCATGATCTCCCTTATTTCACTAGTATTCTTCACAATTTCGTGGATGGTTATATCCAGGTTTTCAGCCACAAGCTTTAGCATATTGAGCACTTTGCCATTCACAGGGTCTGTTGGATCATCAAAATTAAACAAGTTGTGTAATCCGAGTATATTAGCTATTGATACCCTAACCTGGTGCGATTGTAAAAACGCAATTTTTAACAGTTTTTCGTATTGTGCTTTTAACTCCTCATCGGTGTTTCGTTTAACCTTTTTTTCTTCGGCATCTTTTAGCGCGCGGTTAATTTTGGGGCATAAAGAAAATAGCTTTTCTTTCAGGGCGTAATCGGTTATGCCGTCCCTAATCAACTCAACCGACCGTTCTTCACCAATTGAGCCTGAAACGATTATGAACGGGGTATCAGGCGATTTTATTTGCTTTATTTTGAAAGCCGCAACACCATCAAAGGCAGGTAGCGTATAATCCGAAAGTATTATGTCAGGCATATAATTATCAAGCGCGCTTACAAACGAATCGCGGGTTTGAACAACTTCACTACTAAAGTTTAATCCGTTCCTTTTTAATTCACGCCAGAGCAGGTCAACGTCGCTCTGATTATCTTCTAGTATAAGTATTTTACAGGTGTTGATCATGAAAATTAAATTTGGGAATCAGCTCTGTTATGCAGGCATGTATTATGCCTGCCAACATTTAAAATTATTCGGCATCTGCAAATTAGGGTTGGCAAATCAGCGTGTTAATGGTATTCAAATTATTTATGTTTATTTAGTTGGGCAATTGGCTCAGTATCATCCAGTACAGGCCTATTTCCTTTATCGTATTAAAAAAATTGTCACTTTCAACGGGTTTGGCTATGTAGCTGTTAGCGCCCAGGGCGTAGCATCTTTGAATATCCGGGTCTTCTTTTGATGATGTTAGAATTACTACGGGGATTGAACTGGTAGCAGGATCTGATTTGATTTTTTCAAGCACTTCCATACCCGATATTTTGGGCATTTTAAGGTCAAGCAATATTAGTCTTGGGTTCTCATTTATGTTTCGCAAAGCGTAAACGCCCCGGCAATAAATAAAATCAAGCGCTTCGGCGCCATCGCTAACATGATGCAGGTTGTTTGCAAAGCCGCTTTTTTTAAGGGCTCTTATTGTCAACATCGCATCGTCAGTGCTATCTTCAACAAATAAAATCTCTATGTTGCTGTAAGGCATATATTTTTTGATTTTTAAGCATTAATATTTGGCAGGCTAAAATAAAATTCGGCCCCCTGGTTAATCACCGATTTCGCCCAAACCGTGCCGCCGTGCCTTTGAATGATTTTTTGTACAATGGCCAGTCCTATACCGGTTCCTTCAAACACTTCCTGCAAATGCAGGCGCTGAAAAACCCCGAAAAGCTTGTCGTAGTATTGCATATCAAAACCGGCGCCGTTATCCTTCACGTAGTAAACAATTAAGTTTCCCTCCTCATAGGCGCCAATTTCAATACACGTTTTATCTTTATATTTTGAATATTTTATTGCATTCGAAATAAGGTTTATCCAAACCTGTTTAATTAACGATGGGTCGCCTTTTGCCGGCGGCAGCACTGCCATTTTAAACGTTGTCCTTTTTTCGTTGTCCTCAAATAAAAAATCGTCCTTTACGGTGGTTACCAGGGCATTCATATTAATGTCCGTAACCGCCACCTGTTTCCGGCCCAATTTCGAAAAAGCCAGCAGGTCGTCGATCAGCTCCCCCATTTTTTTTGAATTTCGCATAATCGAGCGCAGCACTTTCGTTCCTTCTTCATCAAACTTTTCCGAGTAGTCTTCCTCCAGAATACGTGCGTAACCGTTTATGGCCCTTATGGGAGCACGCAAATCATGAGACACTGAATATGAAAATGACCCCAGTTCTTTGTTGGCGGCTTCCAGTTGCGCAGTGCGCTCAACTACTTTCTTTTCCAGTTTTTCATTAAACTTTCTAACCTCTTCTTCTGCTTTTTTAAGCTCTTTATTGGTTACAATCAATTCGCCGGCCCGCTTTTCTTTCTCTTCGTTCTGAAAAACAAGTTCTTTATTGGCAATTATCAGTTCGGCGGCCCGGTCTTCTTTTTCCTGGTTTTGAAACGCAAGTTCTTTGTTAGCAATAATCAACTCGGCTGCGCGGTTTTCTTTCTCCTCATTTTGAAAAACAAGTTCTTTATTGGCTATAATCAATTCCGCTGCCCTGTGCTCCTTTTCAGTGTTTTGAAATGCCAGCTCGTTGTTAGCTATAATCAACTCAGCTGCCCGTTTTTCCTTTTCTTTATTCTGAAAAATAAGTTCCTTGTTGGCAATAATCAGCTCCGCTGCGCGATCTTCCTTTTCTGTATTTTGAAAGGCGAGTTCTTTGTTTGCTATTATTAACTCGGCGGCGCGTTTCTCTTTTTCCCCATTCTGAAAAATGAGTTCTTTATTGGCGATAATTAACTCGGCCGCACGATGTTCCTTCTCTGTGTTTTGAAAAGCCAGCTCCTCGTTGGCAACAATCAGTTCGGCTGCACGCTTTTCCTTTTCTTTATTCTGAAAGATGAGCTCTTTGTTTGCGATAATTAACTCAGCAGCCCGGTTTTTCTTCTCTTTATTCTGAAAAGCCAGTTCTTTATTAGCTACAATTAGTTCTTCGGCCCGTTTCCCTTTTTCCTTGGTTTGAAAAGCCAGCTCTTTGTCAGCAATTTTTAACTCGTTTGCCCGCTTTCCCTTTTCTTCAGTTTGAAAGGCGAGCTCTTTGTTAGCTATCACTAATTCTTCGGCGCGTTTTCCTTTTTCTTTGGTTTGAAAAGCCAGTTCTTTATCAGCAATTAGTAATTCCTCGGCTCTCTTCTCTTTTTCTTCAGTTTGAAAAGCCAGTTCTTTATTAGCTATAATTAATTCTTCGGCGCGTTTACCTTTTTCCTTAGTTTGAAATGCCAGTTCCTTGTCGGCAATAATTAGCTCTTTCGCCCTCTTTCCTTTTTCTTCGGTTTGAAAGGCCAGCTCTTTATTGGCAATGATTAATTCTTCGGCGCGTTTACCTTTTTCCTTAGTTTGAAATGCCAGTTCTTTGTCGGCAATAATTAGCTCCTTAGCCCGCTTTCCTTTTTCTTCGGTTTGAAAAGCCAGTTCTTTATTGGCGATAATCAGCTCTTCCGCGCGTTTGCGTTTT
>NZ_JANYGQ010000001.1 GCF_025359345.1 Mucilaginibacter sp. | reverse complement strand
CTGAATTAGGGTGGAAAACCGGCGATTACATGAGTGCGAGGGAGTGGATAATAAAAGACTATATGATTGCCATGACTGGTGCTGTTAAGAAAGTTAATGTAATTCTCACTGCGGATAAAAACACATTTTATCCCCTTTGTGCAGATATAGATAATTGTAATTGTGTTATCACATATCCTGAATTATTTCACCAAACAGATGCATTTATATTGGAGTACGACTATAAAAACGTTGATAATTTTATAAAAAAAGCGTCTTTCAAAACATTAAATCAAATAGAAGATGAAAAGCCTAAATTAGGCAAACAGGCGCAAATGTTTATTGTGCCAACCGACGAAAAACCATAAACCATATTCTTTTTGTCCCAACTCATATATAGTTACCTAAATTTATTATAAATCTATTGAATTACAGGGTTAAAAGATCCATTGTCCCAACCTTGATTTTGTTGTAGATTTTTATTTTGTAATATGTATTGAGGATCAATAGGACCAAAGTAATAAGAATCAGGAATTTGAATCTGATTGGTTGAACTCAAGTCTATAGGTTCATATACATATTTAGTTATTGCTTTTAGAAAGCCATCGCGATCAAAAGAAGCGGGTGAGGTTACGATAATATTAGAAAGCTGGAATGCTATTGCGCTATTGCTTTGAGTAATATCAACGCCATATTGGGTGGATGCAACTGCCTTGTTTAAGTAAGGGCCGTAAGCATGCAGCGTACCAAAACTATTCAGGACACTGAACATTCGCCTTCTTCGCAAATCCCAGAATCGTTTCCCTTCAAAGGCGAATTCTATTTCTCTTTCTTTCATAACGGCATTCAACGTGCTTTGGTAATCTGTACCGACAGATGCTGCCAATCCGTAATTACCCGAACCAATATCTATATGCGCCCTTTTGCGAATTTGAATGATGTAGTTTTTGGCCTCCCCTGAATGACCTGTCTCGTTTGCAGCCTCAGCCAGGTTCAGCAGCACTTCAGCGTACCTGATAATAGGCCAATCGAAAGCCTGATGGTTCCACCCTACTGCCCCCAACGTAGTATCTACACCTTTTCTGCAATAAAATCCGGTAATATTATAATTAGCGGTAGCCTTGTACGCATCGTCACCTGCAATTCCGTTAAATATCCATTGAACCCGGGGTGTAATGTCTGCAAAATCGTACCTGGCTCCGTTGTAAACAATTGCGGTATAAAACCGCGGATCCCTATTCTTCCAAAATTCTGTGGGATCGTACCCTGAATTTGGATCTGAGATATCCATTCCGTTTTTCATAGGATATTCTTTCACCATTTCCCAGGTAGGGTCGCACGAACCGGCCGCACCTGAGGTTTCTGTCAGAGGTCGCTGCCCTTGTTGAAAACCGTTGGTTTTTTCGGGATAATGATAGCGTAAGCTTAAAATCATTTCCTTAGCAGCACCGGCTTTATCATACCACATATTTTCATTGGTTTTTAATGTATTATCGGTGTATAAACCGAATCCATCGGCATCCAATTCGGTTTTAGCGGAAGCCAGCGCGCTGTATGCATCGTTCCAATAGCCGGCGTTTGGTGTTTTGCAAAATAATGGGCTCGCTTTTAGTAACAGCGCTTCGCCCTTAACTGCCATTGCAGCACCTTTGGTAACCCGACCGGTGTTATCTGCATCATAAGAAACCGGCAGTAAATTAATGGCGCTGTCTAGTTGTTTGTTGATAAACTCAAAGCATTCAAGAGAGCTATTTCTCTTCACCAGTAAAGTGTTAATATCAGCCGTTGGATCCTGAACGGTTGTAATAATAGGAACGCCGCCTAATACTTTCACCATTCTATAATACAGATAAGCCCGAAAAAAGTATGCTTGTCCTTTCAGACTTTGGTAGTCAGTAGCGGATAAAACCGATTTGCTTTTATCGATATTGGCAAAAAAGTTATTAATAGAACGTACTGAACTCCAATCCCAAACCCTGTCAGGGTAACCGGTTTGAGTTGTATATTTGCCTGTAAGAAAGAAATTAAGTGCATTTCCTCCCGACCCGCCAGAGAAAGCCTCGGCGGAGATCTCCTCATTTCGGTTCCATGAAGGGAGGGTGTTATAAAAATTCGTTACGTATCCTTTTATAAAATCAGGATTTCCCCACTCCTGTTCGGGGGTAATCGGGCCTCCGGGATGATTAACATCAAATACTTTTTTACAAGACATTGAAAGCACAATCAATCCCAATAAAACCAATGATTTATTGAATTTAATTTTCATACTGTAATATTTTATTTTTTTTTAAAATGTCGCATTTAATCCAAAAGTGAATCCCTTTAATATGGGGTACGTTCTAAAATCGCCACCCAGCTCAGGATCCCAGTCTTTAGTATGGTTCCATTCATACAGATTCTCGCCGCTGAAATAGAATTTAACAGCCTTAACGGTTGAGTTCTTTAACCATTTAGATGGTAAATTATAATCGACAATAAGGGATTTCAACCTCAGGAAGGCACCATTTTTCAACCAAAAAGTCGAGCTTTCCTGGCTGTTGTCTGTACCTTGCCAATCATTCATAATTGCACTTGGCATTGTGGCCGTGGCTGCTGTTTGAGGTGTCCATGCGTTTTTCCAAATTGTTAAATTATCGTTGCCGGGCAATGGCCGCCTGTAATAAACATCAGTAGGCATAATTTGATATTTTGCAAGGCCTGAGAATATGCCTGTAACATTAACTCCGTGCCAGCCAAAAGTTAAGTTAAACCCGTAGTTGATCCTCGGTTTTCCATTTAATGAAATACGCTGCTGATCGTTTCCGTCAATTTTCCCATCAGGGCCGTCAGCACCCAATGCGCCCCGTATGTCCTGGTACATCAACATCCCGGGTTGCGGCTTATTACCAAAAATGGTAAAATTAGCCCCATGCGTTTGTAAAATATTATTGACGTCGGCCTGTGTTCTTATAATCCCTTCAGACACATAGCCATATATTACACCATTTATAGGTTTGCCAATTACATTCTGGTAATCGCGAACTGAAGCGGCCTAGTCATATTTTAAATACTGGTTAGATGATACCGCCCAATTTGCAGCTACACGGTAAAAAAAGTCTCCAACATGGTTTTCATGGCTTAATGATAATTCCACACCTTTTGCCGATGCAATACCATAATTAACAGCGGGCAGGCTGGCTCCAACCGTACTTGGAACTGAGGCATTACGTTGCCCGAGTATATCACTCGTTTTTTTATACCATACATCTACCGAGCCACTAAGTAATTTCTTGAGTATTCCAAAATCCAACCCTAGGTTATAGTTCTTATTCTTTTCCCAGGTAATATTGGGGTTAATTGTAGAACCCAATGTTGTAGATATAGGTAAGGATGACCCAAGGTACACCCCTGAACTTGAATTAAAATTATAAGTTTGTTGCCATTGCCATGGGGCCGTGTTGTCTGTACCTGTTATACCAAATGAGAAGCGCAGTTTCAGAAAATCAACATAGCGTGCGTAATTAGCAAAGAAAGATTCTTTGGAGATATTCCATGCCGCTGAAACAGCCGGGAAATACCCCCATCTTTTATTGGACGGAAAAACATATGAACCATCAGCTCTAAAAGTAAAACCTATCATATATTTTGAAGCATAATTATAATCTACCCTTCCAAGATAAGAGGCAAATCCTGTTGGTTGATTTTCGTCTCCCCTGATGTACCAGTCAGTGCTTTGTGACGATCCACCGTTAATTTGCTGATAATCGGGATTACTGTAATTATCATCCCAGATAGTTGAATAATGCCCCCGGAACGCTGATTGCTCATATCCTGCAAAGGCAGAAATATTGTGCAGCCCAAATGAACGCTCATAGTTAAGCATTAAATCAAGTTGATAATTGGAGGATTGACCGTAGGATTCCTGTAATTCTGTGGGTGCTCCAATTCCCGAAATCTGGGCCTGGTCCAATATTTTATATCCGCCCGACCTGTTAAAATCCAATTTATCGGTAACAATATGGTTATTAGTTCCGGCTGTTTGAAAATAATAAATAGAAGGAGCATTACGCCATGCCTTTGTATAACTGTTTGTTGTATTATAGGCAAACGTACCTTTGGCAGATAGTCCTTCTATCCCCGGGATCTGATATTTTAATTGAAAAGATGGGCTAATGTTATTATTGGTTGGCCTTGTATAGCCTCCATTTCCTTTTGCAAGATTGGCGGTATTTGTGTTATCAAAATTACCAACAGGAAGGCCATTAATAAACGATGGCCTCCCGGGAGTTACCATTAGAAGCCTGTTATAGATATTTGACAAATTAAAGTCTCCATAATCATAAGCCCAAAAAGGACGATCCCCGTTATCCCATTCCGTCAGGATGTTCAAGTTAAAGCTTATACGGTTTGAAATCTGGCCATCTAATTTTGCTGATAAATTGTATTTATTAAAAGAATTAGATGTAGCTCCTTCCTGTTTGATATAGCCGGCTGATACATAGTATTTAGTTGTATTTGTCCCCCCGCTTACCGCTAAATTATGCGAAGTATTCCACGGATTTCTCCAGGTATCTTTTAACCAGTCGTATGAATGTGTTTTAAAATATGTTAATTCATCCGGGGTGTAATAACTCGGATCTGTTGCCGGCAAGCCTTTTTGTTCAAACACCTGGTTTGCAAAAGTATATGCATCAAATGCATTCATCCTTCGCGGCGTTATTTCACGCGTGTTTCGGGTGTACGAACCATTGTAAGAAATATAAGTTTGGTTAGCTACACCATGTTTAGTTGTTACCAGGATAACGCCATTACCGCCTCTTACCCCGTAGATTGCCGTTGACGCAGCATCTTTTAATATGCTGATATTATCAATGTCAGCCGGATTAATTTGGGAAAACGTAGCAGCATTTCTTACAAAGCCATCAATTACATACAATGGGTCCGATCCTCCCTGCCAGGTTGAAGTTTCTCTGATTTTAATGTTAGCGCTAGCACCGGGATAGTTACCCTGTGTAGTTACAGTCATGCCTGCCGCCAGGCCCTGTAGTAAGTTTGCCGGTGATGTTGTAGGCCGGTCGCTTAACGATTCGGATCTAATTACTCCTACGGCACCGGTAAGGTTTTCTTTCTTTTGGGTACCATATCCTACCACTACAATTTCGGTGAGAACCGAAGGCGCGGCTGCTAACTTTATGACACTAATATCCTCTTTTACAGAAATTTCACGGGTAACATAGCCTACAAATGAAACCGTTAAAATGGCATCATCCGGCACATTCTTAATTTCAAATCCACCTTGTGCATTTGTTACCACCCCAAGGTTTGTACCTTTAACTTTCACAGAAGCACCGGGCAAAAATTTTCCTTTGTCATCAACAACTGTACCTTTTATGTTAATTGGCGGTTTAGGCTGTTCGGGAGGAGGGATGACCAATTGAGGTTGAACTGCACTTTTTATAACAATTATTTTTCCGGCAAAACTGTAGGTTAAAGATTGATTATTTAAAATCTGGTCAAGAAGCGGTATCAGCTCTCCATCCTTTATATCAATTGTGATTGCGTGAGTATGTTTCAAAAGCGCGCTTTCATAAAAGAAAGTGTAGCCGCTTTGCCTCCTTATTTTTTTCAGGACTTTTTCAAGCGGGGCGTTTTTTTCGGACAAAGTTATTTTTTGAGCATAAACTGTAGCATTAACCTGTAATGAGGTGGCTATAATTAACAATAAAATAATCTTCATAATGCGGAGATATTTGCGATACAAAAACACAGGGTCATGACATTTTTTATCATGTAAATAAAATTTCATACATTTAAACTGTTTTGGGTTAATAAATTCGATGAATTGAGTCACATTTCTAAAAATCTTAATTCAAAACCTTCTGCGCGAGCAGTCTATGCCGGCCGTGTTGTAGCACTTCCGGCATTTTTTTTGAATTGCGATTTTGGCTTTAGGGTTAAGGTGTATTATTTCTCCATATTTTATTTTTTTATTGGTTAATTATTTAATTGGTTAATCTCTTTTAAGGGGATACAATAACTTTATTGCCATCTATTTTAAAATTAATCTTACTTAACTCAAGCGCTTTCAGAACTTCAGAAAGGGGTGCGCTCCTGGGCATATCTCCGCTAAAGGATCTTAACTCCGATATATCCCCGGTAAAACTTACATCAACATTGTACCAACGACCAAGTTGGCGCATGATACTTTTTATGTCAGCATTATTAAAAGTGATAAAACCATTTTTCCATGCTACTACTTCATCTACATCTACCTCAGCTACCCGGATATTTCCTCCCTCTAACTGCGCCTGTTCGCCCGGCTTAAGTATTTTATCTTTACCTGCTGATGAAACTTTTACGCTTCCCTCGAGCAAGGTGGTTTTAACAGCATTTTCATCACCGTAGGCGTTAATATTAAAGTGTGTTCCTAAAACTTCAACTTGCTGCCCGTTTGAAATTACCCAGAATGGTTTTTCCTTATTATGCGCTACTTCAAAATAAGCCTCACCGGTAAGCTCTACCCTGCGCTCATTCCCATTAAACACAACCGGATATTTGATTGATGACGCGGCATTTAACCAAACTTTTGTTCCATCAGCTAAAACCAGCTGATATTGCCCGCCACGGGGAGTGGCGGCTATATTAAACCCATTATTTTGTGAAGGTGAATTATCTTCAGAATCGGCATAAACAATTTGGCCGTTGGCATTTTTGCTAATTACCATACTGCCCTGATTTGCAAGCTTTCCGTTTTTTGCAGCACTTAAATCAATAGTACGCCCGTTTGATAAGGTTAATATGGCTCTATTCCCGCCGGGAGCTATGTCATGGGTTTGAGCCGTTTGCTGTGTTAGTTTGTTTTTATGTATAAGGAGATATCCCCCTATAGAAACACATAAGATGATAGATGCGGCAGCGGCGACACGAAACCACATAGCCAAAATATGCCGGGGCTTAGGCAAGACGCTGAATACCTCCTGTATATCGTCCTCAATTTCTTCCGCTGATAGATCAAGTGGCTTTTCACTAGTATTTTTAACATACCAGCTTTCGAGCAAGGCTCTTTCTTCTTCGGTTGCCTGCCCGGTGTTATACTTATCAAATAATCGCTTTATTTCTTCTTTGTCCATATATACAGTAAAGACCGTTAGGAACATCGAAGGGCGTAGATGATTTTTAAAAAATATTTGCTAAAATTTAATGAAAAGCAATAGCCATGCAAATAAGCCCAGCCTGGCACGTAGTATTTTTAATGCATTATTAACCTGTTTTTTAGCAGTAGCTTCTGTAATGCCAAGCCGCAAAGCAATTTGCCTGTGCGATAAATGTGTTTTACGGCTTAACAGGAAGACCTCTTTCATTTTCGCGGGCAGAGATTCAATTTCATTTTCAATGATGGTTGCCAATTGGTTCTGCCGGGTCAAATGGTCTGTTATGCACTCCCATTGATTCGCATATTTCGTAACAGAGGCGATATATTGTGCCTCTACATCTTTACTGGCCATTTGTTTAAGGATCCGGTTCCTGATTGCTGTATAAAGATACCCCGACAGGCTGGTCTCAATTCTCAGTTCTTCCCTTCTGTTCCAGATGTTCGTGAATAATTCCTGCAAAATATCTTTAGCCTCTTCGCGGTTTCTCAATTTATTATAGGCATGGAGATAAAGAATACCACTGTATCTTTCGTAGATTTCAGTATAGGCGGTATGGTTACTCTCCCTAAGCAGCGATAGCAGGTCCCGATCCGTATATGAACTAAAATCTTTCATTTTTCAAACAAACAAGAGTATCTGACTAAAAATTAACAAATTAAAAACATACAGAATAAGTAAAAGCCGGCTAAATCACTCAATAGAAGGCAGAAAAAACGCGCCCGGAATGACTATTTTCCATTACTTGCCAAATAAATTCAAGAAATGCTCACCGAACGCGTAGATATATTTTTTATTTACCTGCTAAATCAACAATTTCGAAACACCTGCGCTGGCAGGCTCGATTTATTTAACCTTTAATTCTTAAACCCAGGTTAATCACGATACAATTGGTATACAAATAAAGGCATTGATAAAAACTTAAAATTTTACGTTTTTACCCTATTATTAAGCGATATTGGAATTTATTAGCAAAAAAATATACAGTTCCGGATTATTAAGTTGAACTTTTGCTATTTTCAACCTGCCATAATTTCATTATGAAACCTCAATTGTTAAAAGTATCCAAAGACGTGGTAGATTCATTCAGCGCAAGGCAGGATACCTTACCTGATGTTAACAACCGCTGGCACTATCATCCGGAAGTTGAGCTTGTTTATTTTAAAAAAGGTAAAGGCACGCAATTTATTGGAGATAGTATTAGCCCGTTTTTAACGGGTGATATTGTACTGGTAGGCTCCAACCTGCCCCATTACTGGCAGTTTGACAACATTTTTTTTCAAAAACACGCCGACATAACTACTGATGTAAGCGTTGTACATTTCAATGAAAACTTTTGGGGGGACCTATTTCTAAACCTGCCTGAAAACATGTCGATCAGGACAACGCTCGAAAGATCAAAAAGAGGTCTTCATATCCGCAGTCCATTTGGTGAAAACATAGGATGCCTGATAGAGAAAATCATTAGTGCAGAGGGCACCCGTAAGATTATTTTGCTGATGGAAGTATTGATTGCTATCTGCGAATGCGGGGAAAGCAGCCTGCTGGCTTCCATTGGCTTTCAGAACAATTTCCAGGAATCAGAAAAAGACCGTATTAATGCCATTTATAATTACTCCATAGCCAACTTTAAAAAGCAAATAACATTGGAAGAGATAGCTGAGGTCGCTAACATCAGCACTAACTCATTTTGCAAATTCTTTAAATCAAGGAGCCGGAAAACTTATTCCCAGTTTATAAATGAAATACGTGTAGGCCAGGCATGTAAGCTTCTTATTGACAACAAGTTAAACATAAAGGAGATATGTGATGAGAGCGGCTTTAATAATTTTTCGAGTTTTCATAAGCATTTTAAACAGATGAAGGGTAAAACTCCTTTAAGCTATCAAAAAAGCTTTTTGGGAAGCGATAAATAGCAGATAAAAGGGTTAGCCCAGGAAGCGGTATTACTGGTTCCGGGTGTTATCTTTATTAAACCTTAGTTGCCATTTTATTGGCTGGCTCTTTTGGCTTTTAATAGCTATCCTTAACCATCCCTTTTTTGTTTGGGGTAAAACTTCAATGGTAACTCCTTCTTTGTTTC
This sequence comes from Mucilaginibacter sp., assembly GCF_025359345.1. Lineage (GTDB taxonomy): Bacteria > Bacteroidota > Bacteroidia > Sphingobacteriales > Sphingobacteriaceae > Mucilaginibacter. Next base: position 134,890 of record NZ_JANYGQ010000001.1, on the reverse strand, counting down.
CGACAATTGTCGCTTCGTTAATTTTCCATGCTCCACCATCATTCATCCCTGCTATACGCAATTCATAATTGTCACCCCCAATTAGTTTACTCGTCCCAGAAAGTGTTTGGTTCTTCCATTCTTCTTTAAGTAAATCAGTCATTCCCTGTGTTACATGTTGGGAAGTTGAAACAACAACCGGGTGATTTGACTTAGCACGAACAGCAATTATCCTGCACGACTCAGCTGGCAGGTCCCATGCAAATGAACCCGAAATATCAGGTAGTGCTTTGTTTTCCCAAAAGTCAAAGGCATGATAGCTGGTTTTATCATTCAAGCCTGCCCGGCGTAAGGTGCTTCCAATATTTTTAGTTCCCGTGTCCCAATTGTATAAACCAATTACATTGCGCTGTGTGCCAGACTTTTTATCATTAGCAATCCAAACAGATGGAAGTGCTTTATCAAAAGCATCGACGGGCCGGGCAACCCCTTTATGCGAAGCCATACAGCGCTTCATAATTTCTATACGGTCGGCTGGGAGGCTGGGCAGCCAGTCGCTGCTGAGAAAAAACTGGCCGGAAACTGCAACGAACGAAGGCAGCATCCGGGCCCTGGTCAAACTGCCTATCCCCGCACCGCCCCCATCTGCACTTGACGTGCCGTTTTCTCTTATCATGGACGGATCTGGATCGTTCCACCAAACTCTCCCGTTCAAAAAGTATAAACGCGATGCACGGATAGCGCCCGTACGAATAGTCTGCCCATCGTGATTAAAATCAGGGCCAATCCGCATTGAATTAACCAAGCCTATGGAAGCCCCAAATGACCGCATATTCTGGCTTACACAACAACCCGAAAAGAAAACATCACCGCCAACCGCCTTTCGCAATATCTTTAACCCATCCCTAAATGCTTCAATCTGTGTTTTAAGCGGGTTATATAATGGCTTATTATTACCGATGCTATCGTTCTTATAGCCGTCATTAATGTAAACCTGCTCTGTAACAGTGCCGGTATACAGGCCATCCATCTTGAAATAATTATAACCCCAATTGTGCATTGTTTTGGCAACATAAGCAATATGATTTTGAACCTCGGGGTAAGTAAGATCGAGAGACGTGCCCCCCCATTTAGTTTCGAAAGGCTTATCGTTTTTACGATACGCAAACCAATTCTGCCGGTCTTTGTATTCGGGATCCTGGTGATTTCGGGCGAATGGCATCCACCATATTCCGGCTGTCAGTCCTTCTTTTTTTACGGCAATTGCAGTAGGTGTCATTCCGTTTGGATAACCGCCCTTAGGGTCAACCCGATCGAAACCGCGATGGGGACCATTGTACTGTCCACCATCCTGCCATTGATCATCTATCTGAACGACGCCTAGGCCAAAGGGCTGCAAGTTGTTTTTTATAAATTTAGCCAGTTCAATAGTAGATGACTCACTACCGGCGCCACCGTTTTTTTCTGAATACCATGTACAGTAAACGGCAGAGCGGGCCTTTAATTTAATATTTTGTTGCTTTGCTATAGCATCAGCAAATTGTTCTTCCCCTAAACGTGCATCATCAAAATAGCCAATAACCAGGGTTTCAGTAGCTTCGCTTTTTCCAGCAGACAAACGAAAATGTCCATAGTCAATTTGAGCCTTTATTTCAACCAAATTATTATTGACACCGGAAAATACTACTCCACTACCTTTCTCATTTGTTAACCAGCCCGTTACAACCCCGTTCCTGGTGGCAGGATCAACCGTTGTAAGAAACACATAACTCCCTGAATTTTTATCCGGGTCAAGTAAACCACCTGTACCCAATGTTTTCAATGTTGTTGCCGGTTTTCCAAGATCGACCAGAAACGAAACCGGGTTAAGTTTCTGTAGATCAACGTCACTATTGCTTTCATTTTTAATTGTTTGGTTTACAAACAAAAAAGGCTGCAGGGGATAAAGCGTGAACGATATTGAGCCGCCATTGGCAGTCGCGATAGTTAAAACTCTCCCTTTTCCAAAAACGGCGTTGGTTACTTCACCCTTTCTGATTGTTCCCGTTGCACCATTTGGCACAATATTTTTCAGAAATATTTTCTTTGGCGATTTGCTCCTTACCTCCAGTGTCCTGGTGTTAGGATTCAAGACAACCGTCATAAAAGGATTACTGATACTGTATTGGCTTTCGGAAGAAAACGCGGCTTTGTTATCAGCAGCATGCTTAATTGATGATGATTTCGCATTAACAAAAGCAGAAGGAATGACTATTAAAACAGCGACAATAAAAAACAGGTTTCTCATTTGCTATGGGTATTATTCTATTGGTTTAGTATTAAAATTTGAATCTGATAGTTTGGTTGATTCTTTTCTTATGCCTTTAATCATCTTATAAAACCTTGAAAAGCTTTACAGATTCTATCACCGGGCAAGCCAATGAATTTAAAAATGTTACCGTCACCCTCCGCGCTGAAACATTATCGAACTTTGCCAGTTTTTTGCTGCCTACAGTACTGCCTTTGAATACCTGTTCCCATTTTCCATTTTTCTCTACTTCTATAGTGAAAGATTGAATGCGTTGCCCTAATTTTATATACTCCTTAATCTCGAAACAATTGAAAGTACTTTCTTTTGGAAGAGTAAAAGTGAGGGAAGCTGTTCTGGTAGCATCATTTACCGCCCAATACGTTTTTTTGTTATTGTCCAATACATTAAAAGCCGCAAATTGCTTATTATTTCCCCGCGTCTCGGACGCTGATACTTTTGCTCCCTGTAATAAATTTTTTGAGAATGATTTTGTCAGATAATCCTGAAGTTCGTCCAGTGCCTTGATATCGTTAGCATTGATCTGACCTGTACGATCAGGTGGAAGGTTCAGGTTCCAGCAGGCGCCATTGCCTACAGATTTAAAGTAGATCTCTTTTAAACTTTCCAGGCTTCTCACCTTAGTATCTTCACTTTGGTGATAAAACCAACCCGGACGGATAGAAACATCTACTTCGGCAGGAATCCATGCCTGACCGTTCAATGTACCGGTTTCGCCTTCATCAGATTGTGTGTATCCAATGCCGGGTTTGTCGCCATTGGGCCCGTGTGCTGTATATGCTGCCCAGCACGAGTCTTTTACAAATCCGCTTTCATTCCCACACCACCGGGTATCCGGGCCAATATCGCTAAAAATGCATGCATTGGGCTGCAACTTCCTGATGATGGAAAAAGTGTTATCCCAATCGTAATAGGTTTTTCTATCAATTTCTCTTTTTTCGTTGGCTCCTCCATAATAACCATCGCCCCCGTTAGCCCCATCCAACCATACCTCTGAAATGTTTCCATAATTGGTCAGCAATTCTTTAAGTTGATTGCGGTAGTAGGTAATGTATTCGGGTTTACCATACAAAGCACTGTTCCTGTCCCATGGCGAAAGATAAACGCCAAACTTTATTCCGTACTTTTTACAAGCCTCTGAAATCTCTCTAACCACATCCCCCTTCCCATTCTTCCATGTACTGTTTTTCACTGAGTGTTCGGTGTATTTTGAGGGCCACAGGCAAAAACCATCGTGGTGCTTACAGGTTAAAATGGCTCCCTTAAAGCCATGTTTGGCAATGGTCGACACTATTTGATCAGCGTTGAAATCCGTCGGGTTGAACACACTCTCCTTTTCGCCACCCAGGCCCCATTCCCGGTCTGTAAAAGTATTCACAGTAAAATGGAGAAAACAGTAACGTTCCATTTCATGCCATTTCAATTGGCGCTCGCTGGGTAATGCACCATATGGTTTAGGGGCCGTTTTTTGAGCATTCGATATTGCTACCACAAAAAACAAAAAAATGAAAAGTGAAAATCTGAATAGTTTCATACTTATTTATTTTAGTTTTTCATTACTCTACTACCAACCACGTATAATTCTCGGGTTCAATTGTTACTGCTACTTCAATTTCATAATCCCTGTTAAGGCTATATTTCCTTACTGCAATATCCTTTTCTTTTACAGCAGCGGTAGTGGATAAGCCGGTATAATACAATGGCAACTTTATCTTTCTTGTAATTTTTTCTTTAGTTGGGTTGAACAACATTACCAGCCCTTTTTGTTTTAAATGAGGGTTTACATGAATAAAACCATCCCAATCCCGTCCGTCTGCGCGCCGAAGGTGTATGATATCAGAATTAAGGATATCCCTGTATTTCTTGTACCATCCTATTATTTTTACTACCAATTGCTTTGTTTTATCGGTATCATACAAACGCGGCCCCCTGTAACAGGCTTGCACACCGGCACCATAGTACTGCATCATTAATTGTTCGTAATCTTTTAAATGATTTCCAAGCGGCTCTAATACCGCTTCTTCACCACCACCCTGGTAGCGGGTGAGCGGGACAAATCCCCAAACCATTGAGGGCATTTCTTCCCAGGTTGCATCAAAAATATTCTGGCGGTTCAATATCTTTTGCTGTTCGCGGGGTAACGAAAAATTCACTTCACGATATCCTAATGCAATTTTGTTCGTTCCATCTAGTAAATACCAATCGGGGGCATTAACATAAATGCCATGTTCGCTGCACCAATGGTATAATCCTTTTTGCAATTCAATTTGTTTCCACTGCGAATCACCTAACCCTGAGTGCCCGGGATGTGTGGTCGAGGCACAAACATCGCCGGGGTATGGACCATCGTTTTCGAAAATATCGAAACCGGTATTTTCCATAAAATATTTCAGTTTGCTGATATAAGCAAGTCCCCACTTGCTCCCCATGCATGGTGCATGCCCAAACATAGCCGCCGCATCTGGTTTACCGCTAACAGGGTCTATCACATCGTCTTCATCGCTAATTTGGCGCGAACTGAACAATGAATAACTTCCAATTTTAATTCCTTTTTGATGCGCCAGTTGTGTCAATTGTTTCCATTTGCTAATATTTGCAGCCGTTGTGTCTTCCATATTACAGTGGCTGCCAAAGCTGAGTATCAATGCCTCATAACCGGTTGAAACGCACTGTTCAATAGCATTTTTTACCTGCTCATCATTCCTGCTTAGCAGGTGCATAAATATTGGGTTCTCAGTGGTCCAAGGGGCAACGGTGGCGTACATTTTCCTGATAGCAAGCCCACGTCTTTCCCTATCGTAACTATCAAGCAGTAGCTCGTGGGTACGAACAGAATTAAAAACTCCGTTTGGCTGTAATTTAACCTCGGTAACTTTTTCGGGGTACACCTCCAATATAGAGGGAGTTTGGTAACTGTAATTTACCTGCGATGTATAAGCCGGATCCGTTTTCCAATGAGTGGTCTGATCGCTCAGATCATAACGCATCGAATTGTTAAAAGCATAGTTTGTTTCTATGTAAATGCCGTGTTGTTTTTGCATTTGTTCGGGCGTTCCAACAACAGCGCTTTCTTCTTCAACCAAACCCAATATTTCGTTAATGGTCTTATTTATAACTATTGAGTGATTACTGCTGTTGGTTATTGACAACCACTTTACAATTAAAGGGATACCATCGTACAATTCGTAATGAACGGCCACGTCAATACCTTTTAACGAGTTCGACTGAAAATTAAGCGTAAGAACCTTACCGTTTGATTTCTTAATATTACCCGCCCAAAATGTTTGCTTCCAGTTAATAAATGGCTGAATTTCGGATACAGAATAAGACTTGAACTGAAAATCATTTTCATTTGCAGTGAATAAGTCAATCCATTCAGGCAGTAAATAGGCATGTTCTTTTTGCCCGTATAAACCTCCTATGTTAAAATTTTTGCCATCAATAATTAATGCTGCTTCGGGTTTTACATCCCTCAGTAATTGCTGGTTACTGCTCAAATTTTGGTAGCTGGTACATGCAATATTGGGTTGTATCCGAAAAACTCTTTTCAATAATCCGTTTGACAAGATAATGTCTTTCCCGTTTTCTGATTTTTTAACAGACGCTAGGTAGGGCTTATTATTGATAAGCCAATCATCTGTTTGCTTTTCGTTACCTGCTTGCCCCTTGCCAAACAAAGCGGTGAGCATCAAAGTAAAAAAGATAAAATGTTTTCTATTATTTATCATTATCGGATCCGTTTTGAACTTGAATTTATAATGTTAGTTCTTACTATGCTAGGGCAATTATTCAACCATGCTATCACATCTCTTAGCCTGATGTCTTTAGATGAGGCGCCAATCATTATTCTGAACTCGCCGGGTTCAACTACCCATTGCATGTTATTGTTAAGCATTTTAAGCATATCCGGTGTAATTCGGAACGCTATTTCTTTGGCCTCCCCCGCTTTTAAAAACAGGCGTTGAAAACCTTTCAAAGCTTTCACCGGTTGAGCTACTGATGAAAGCAAATCACGGATATACAATTGCGCTACTTCCTCGCCATCGCGGCTGCCCGTATTTTTAATGGCACAATAAACCGTTGTGGAATCTGTTTTCGCAAAGCTTTTTTTCTCAAACCGCAGGTTGCTATATTCAAAATTCGAGTAGCTTAACCCAAAGCCAAATGGGAACAATGGCTGGCCGTTGAGGTTAACATAATCATCTGTGCGGCCAGTGGGTTTATGGTTATACACTAAAGGTAATTGCCCTTCAAATACCGGGAAGGTAATAGGTAAACGACCAGCAGGATTATAGTCGCCAAATAAAACATCAGCTACCGCGTCGCCGCCTTCTTCACCAGGATACCAGGCATCTAGTATGGAGGGAACATTTTGAATCCAATTTGACATGATAATGGCGCTACCTCCGATCAAAACCACAACCACAGGTTTTCCTGTTGCCGCAATTTGATTTATCATTTCCTCCTGGTGCCCCGGCAAATTTAAATAGGCCCTGTCCTGCGATTCACCTTCTTCCACGCCTGCAACAACAACAGCTACATCGGCTTTTTTTGCTGCCGCTACGGCTTCATTTATTTTTGTCTGCCAGTTATCGGGTACACCTACGTTCCAAACCAACTTGAACCTTGCATAACCCTGCGATTCAAAAAACTCTACGCGGATATCATATTCTTTATCTTTTTCGAAATGATAATTGGCAAGTTTTGTGGTAAAGGTCTGGCTTTTCCAATTATCGATAATTAATTTACCATCCAGATAAAGTCTGTATCCGTCATTACCATCGATCCCGATTTTAAATATTCCGTCGGCAGGAGATTTTATTTTCCCAGTCCATTTCACCGAATAAAAATCATAATTAATATCAGGATGCGGCGAGTATAATGTCCAGCCGAAATGCATTTCATTATCAACCCTTGTAACTACAGGCTTGCCGCTTAATTGGATATTATTAAAATATTCGCCTAATAAGCCATTTTGCGTTTTACCATTTACAGTAGTACATAAATTAGCAGACGGCACGCTTACCCATTCGGGACTATTACGACCACAACCTTCCGCATACAGTACATTAACCGATTTACCTGCTTTATTTTTAATGCCATTAAGTATGCTCACTTTGCCATTACCCGGTCCGCTATACCCGCCCAATCTTGCTTCAACAGCATCTGAACCGATAACCGCTACAGATTTAATTGTTTTCTGCAAAGGCAATGTGTTATTCTCGTTTTTGAGCAACACCATTGATTTCAGCGCGGCTTCCTTTGCTATCACTTTATGGGCAGGATTGCCATTCCACTTGCTTACTTCCGCTTCATTAGTGTAAGGGTTTTCAAAAAGCCCCAGTTCAAATTTTATTCTTAATACCCTTGCCAGTGCTTCATCAATTGTTTTTGAGTTTATCCGGCCATCTAAAAAAGGCGGCATAAACAATTTATGATGTTCATATGCTGTTTGAAATATTACATCCAAGCCATTATTGATGGCTTTTGCGGAAGCATCGGGGTAGTCACTGGCGGTATAGTGAAGTACATTAGCGCCGCCCACTGCCGATGCGTCTGAAATTATGAAACCCGAAAAATTCATTTGTTTCTTCAACTTTTCGTTAAGCAACCAATTATTGGCTGTACTCGGGCTTCCGTTTAATGAATTATACGACGTCATTACGCTACGACTGCCGCCTCTTTTAAAACAGGCTTCGAAAGGAGCTAGATAAACCTCTTCCAGCAACCGCTCATCAATATCTATTGGGTAACTATCCCTGCCGCCGTCTCCACTATTGGCTAAAAAATGCTTGGGTGTTGTAACCACGCCCATCTTTTCAAATGGCGAAACAAATGCCACCCCCATCTCTGAAGAGAGAAATGGATCTTCACCATAGGTTTCTTCCACCCGTCCCCAGCGCACGTCACTCGCAATATTTACCACCGGTGATAATATCTGCCGTATTCCACGGCTCTTTGTTTCCCTTGCAATGGCAGTTGCCACCCGGTTCATTAATGGAAGATCCCATGTTGAGGACAAGCCAATTGCTGCAGGAAACGCGGTGGCGCCATCTCTTACTAAACCATGTAAGGCTTCATCAAAGGCGATGATGGGAATGCCTAACCTTGTTTCCTCAACAAAATATTTCTGCATAGAATTGATGAGCTTTGCAGTTTCTTTTGCATTAGCCGCAGCTTTGTAGCTCAACAATTGCCCCGCGGCATCAGTACTTCCTTGGGCGCTTACCTGGAAACCAAAAATTCCGTTTTTATATTTTTCTTTCCCATCCTTCAAATCACCCGGTATCATAAAGAGTTGCCAGAATTTTTCCTCTGGGTTCATTCTTGCAATTAGGTCTTTCACCCTATCCTCAACAGGCAGTTTAGCGTTCTTGTACGGAAGTAATGATTGAGAAAAAACAGTTTGGCATACCAGCAGCATGCAAACAAAAACAAAACTCCTTTTCATGTACCAGTTATTTTCATTTATGAGGTATCGCATTATTAAATTTTCTTATTTACTCTCAACTGCCAAAGCCTTACTACCCAACCCGGCACTTTGTGCTTTTATATAAAATTTACCCTTTTGGCCTTTTTTTGCCTTTACAATCACCAGCGCCATTCCATTATAGGCCGACCTCTGATGACTTTGAAAAGGAACAAAACTGGTGGCGTCACCGTTGTCAGTTGCTACTATCTCCCCAGGTCCTTCAATTGAGAATTTAATCAACGGATGCGAACGGGGCACTAATAAGTCATCTTTATCGGTTACTTTAACCGTAATGTAAGATAAGTCATCGCCGCTTGCTTTGATCACCGAACGGTCGACAGAAAGGGTAAGATTAGCCGCTTCACCGGTGGTTTTAACCACGTCGGTAGCCCATTGCTTTCCATTTTTATAACAAACTACTTTCAGTTCGCCTGGAGTATATTTTACAGAGTCCCAAATCAACCGAAAATCTTTTCCCGGTGTTTTTGTTTTGCGCCCCAGGCTCTTTCCATTCAAAAACAGCTCCGCTTCATCACCGGAAGTGTAAACGTTAACAGGTGTAACTTGTCCAATCCTTTCTGCCCAGTTCCAATGTGGTAAAATATGTGCCATGGGATAGTCAGGTCTCCAATGTGACTGATAAAGATAAAAACGATCTTTTGGAAACCCTGCTAAATCTACAATACCGAAATAGCTGCTTCGGGAAGGTGGATTCTTTTTGCGGATCTCATCAAGCTTTGCGTCCAGTTCTTTCTTTTTTTCGGGATCATTGCGGAAATTTTGCAAATTAGTTTCATCTGAATTATATGGTGTCGGTTCGCCAATATAATCAAAGCCGGTCCATACAAATTCACCTAACAGGTGTGGATATCTGGCGTTGGTACGAAATTGTTCATCCGGCGAGCAACCCCAACCCGGATAGGCATTATCATAAGAAGATATTTGCCAATTCTGATAATCATTCCCAAAAAAATATTCGCCACGCGATGATACACATGAAGATGTTTCGCTGCCAATGGTTGGTTTATTCTTATATCGTGCATCAGCATCCCATTTGGGTTGCTGGCCAAAAAAATAATTCACACCCATAATATCTAAACCTTCCACTGCTCCAACTTCACGGCCACCATCGGGATCATTATATCCGTTGGAAACAGGACGCGTGGGGTCCTCAGCCCGGACAATGTCGGCCAAATGCTTTGTCATTACAACATTACGCTGATCCATCACTTCATTTCCAATTGACCAGATAAATACTGAGGGATGGTTACGATCACGATGGACCATGGCTTTCAAATCCCTTTCATGCCATTCTTCATAAAGCTTGTTATAATCCAATTTACGTTTGCCATTTTTCCAGCAGTCGAACGCTTCGTCCCAAACCAGGAACCCCATCTGGTCAGCCAGTTCGAGCAATTCAGGCGCGGGAGGGTTGTGTGAAGTACGCAATGCATTACAGCCCATAGTTTTCAAAATTGTTAATTGCCTCCGCAACGCACTGGTATTAAAGGCAGCGCCTAAAGCTCCTAAATCATGATGGTTGCAAGTTCCCTGAATTTCAACCCTTCGGCCATTCAGCAAAAAGCCATTTCGGGCGGTAAATTCAATGGTGCGGATACCGAACGGCGTATCGTAAGTATCCATTAATTCACCATTTACAGTTACAGTAGTTTGGGCAATATAACGATTAGGCGAAAGAAGATCCCAGCGTTTTGGATTCTTAATTAAAGCCTGCGTTGCTATTACAGTACTTTTTCCGGGTTCAATTTCAACAACGGATTTATTGAAAGAAGTAACCTTTGCACCTTGTTTATTATTCCTGTCTAATTCAAATACATCTGTTTGAATACTTGCATTAACTACCGATTTACCTTGATTATCGATAGTTACGTCCATTTTAACCTTTGCCGAAGTTTTTGAAACGTCAGGAGTAGTAATGTAAGTACCCCAATTAGCAACATGCACCTGCTTTGTTTTAACCAGCCAAACATGACGGTAAATGCCTGCGCCCGGATACCATCGCGAATCCCAGTTTTCGGTATCGAGCCGGACAGCTAGTATATTCTCTTGTCCGGCTTTAATGTAAGGCGTTAAATCCATCCGGAAAGAATTATACCCATAAGGCCACGTGCCCACATATTTGCCGTTGAGCCAAATTTTCGCATTGGCCATGGCTCCGTCAAAATCTACAAATACCTGTTTGCCTGCATCCGTAGCCGGAAGCGTAAAATGTTTCCTGTACCAGCCTATTCCCTTCCAGGGTAATTTGCCCGTTGCTCCTTCCAATTCAATCCTGAACGGGCCCGTAATGGCCCAGTCATGAGGCAGGCTAAGTTTTTTCCAATCGTTATCATTGAACTTGACGCTTTCCAAATTCTTGGGTTCTTCAATCCTCGAAGCATCAGCTTGTAACCCATACCGGCCAAACAACCAGCCATCATCAAATGAGCGGGTATCAGCAGCCCCCATCCTGATAATGGGTTTAGTTTGTGAAAATGAAGCCGTAACTAGCAACAGCCCCATTACAATCAGGTTAACTGCTTTGATGAAATACAAACGATTGATGGAATTCATTCTTTCTAATTTAAACCTCCCTGCCCATGATACAATTGTACCGGTTTATCCAATTGCAATTTAACAACTGTAATATAAGGGTCTTTATCTTTTTCCGGCACGTTTATAAAAACAATGCCGGGTACTGAGCTCCATGATATTTTCCCCACAACTTTTGGTTTTAGGTGAACATCTGTCCCAACCACCTGAACATCTTTAATGGTGTTTACCAAGCCTTTCAGCATAATATTTCCAGCGGTTTGCCCCGGTAAAAAAAGATAAATAACGGTTGAATCTTTTGATAGGGTGGTAGGCCCATAAAAATGGCCCTGGGGCAAGCCAGGCAGCGTCCCGAAAATTCCTTCTCCATTTTTCTTGTTCCACTTTCCCAGTTCCTTTAAAATATTTACTTGTTCTGCAGGGATAGTTCCGTCTTCTTTGGGGCCAATATCCAATAAAAGATTTCCGCCATTGCTAACCGCATCTACAAATAGGCTGATTACTTCAAACGGTGTTTTGTAATTGCTGTCGTCAGGATGGTAGCCCCAGTTGTTATTGGTTGTCATACACAATTCCCACCAATTAAATTTAGGGCGGCTAACCGGGAAGTTTTGTTCGGGTGTATCGTAATCGCCATATCCTTGCAACCTGCCATTAATAATAGCTTCTGGCTTGATATTTAAAATTTGTTTCCTTACTTTTTCTGCCTGCCATTCGTCGGCGCTATGTTCCCAGTCGCCATCAAACCACCACAGGTCAGGTTTATATGCTTTGTTCACTTCATCAATTTGTGCCTGAAAAAATTGTTGAAAACGCTGCCATTTTTGAGGATTATGAGCAACATTGTACCTGCTGCTGTCTTTTAAAAACCCGGGGTAATCAGGATGGCTCCAATCTATCAAAGAAAAGTAGGCCCCGCGTTTGATCCCTCTTTTATCTAAAGCCTCATAAAAGGGTTTTAACACATCTCTTTTTGCAGGCGAATTATCAACTACATTAAAATGATGTTGTTTTGTGGGCCACAATGCCACACCATCATGATGTTTGGTAGTAATAACTGCATATCGTGCCCCGGTTTCTTTAATTAAGTCAGCCCATCCCTCCGGATTATACATGGAGGCAGTGAACCCTTGTATTTGCTTCATGTAATTTTTATAGCTGATTTTTTTATTGTGAAAACTCCAGCTTTCATCAATTCCATTTACCGAGTAAATGCCCCAATGAATAAAGATGCCAAGCTTTGCATCGGCGAACCATTGCATTTTCTTCCGGATAGAATCAGGGTTGGTTTTTTGTTGGGCATACACGGTTGCAGAATAAAAGAAGAGGCTGGCAACCATTAAAATGTGCAGTGAAAGGTGTTTTTTAATCATAATAAAAGTTCAAGATAATTTCATAACGCTCTATGCGGATACACTTCGGGGTTAAACCCTGGGTATTTCAATCCAGCTTATCCAAAATATAATCGGTATACAAATAAAGGCGTTGGTAAAAGGCTAAAGTTTTACGTTTTTATCTTGTTATTAAGCGCTATTGGGATTTATCAGGCAAAATGTTTATAAATGTGTTTATTGAATTGAATTTTCCTTTTTCCCTTATCTTTTTACCCCGTTCAGTTAATTGATTTTAGGCTAAGAGCTTAATCAGGGAAAGTTTTTTTCCAAGAAATAGGCTCTATCTTTCCAAATGAACCAAAGAAAAAAGAGGCTGTTCCAATATTATGAAACAGCCTCCATTGAAAAGGTTAAAGGTTATGCTTTGTAAAAAATCAGAAATTTAGCTTTAGCGTATGAGCTTCTGCTATAGCTAAAAATACTTTTCTGTAAACAAACAATCCAATGCTCAAACCGGGTGTCGGAATTGCAAATTCAAATCAATTTGCATAAGGCAAAATGCCGGCTTTTTCAATTTTGGTGATTATTACCGATCTGTTTGCTTAATATGGAAAAAATTCGGGGTAGCTATTTCACCACCCCGAACAATCAATAAAAAATTATGCGACTAGAGTGCACTAGAAATTTGAAGGATTACCAGTGTCCCACCACAGGCGGGTTGCAATATCATCTTTTGCACCGGCGCCCATTTTTGATACGGCATCCGCAACAGCCGCTGTATTACCCGTTCTTTCACCATTCACAAAAGGCATTCTTTTGATCCACTGATCAGCTGGAATAACACCCCAATCAGGGCTGCTGTCATTCTTGGCTACATGCGGAATTTTAGGATAGCCAGTTCTTCTGAAGTCTACCCAAGCTTCCAGTGTTTGGGTAAATGCAGCGAGGTATTTCTGGGTAAGAATCTTCTCCAGTTTCAACTCATTATTATCAGCATCATTCCATGCTACGGTAATCGTAGAAAGTGCAGTAAAATTATTCCGTGCGTCAACAGGATCTGTATAGCTAACAGGCTTACTTGTATTGTCGGCCAGATAAGCGTCTACACCAGGAGCTCCCCAATCTGCAAAAGATAATCTTACGCCATCTTCATAATTAGTCTTCGGATCACCCGCTCCGGCCCAGCCTCTAAGTCCCGCCTCAGCTTTAAGAAATGACACTTCCGCTGCAGTAAAATCCCTTCTGGTTGTTACACTGTTAAAATCGTTAGATACCTTGGAGAATGGAACATGATCGGCTTTTGCTTTAATGTAAGCTCCGTTACGGATGCCTTTATAAGGAGTAGCTGGATGATCAGCGGCCAAAGCTGGGTTATCTAAGGGAGCAAAATATTTTGAAATCCTGCCATCTTTTAAGCCGACCATAAATGATTCCATTGGTGCCCCCATACGGGTATCATCCCATTGGTAACAAATCTGGGCAACGGGCATAATATTTCCTACTAAGGAATTGGTAAAATTGTCTGCATTGGTGGTTATTAATCCAGCCGGATCAGACAATGCTTTTTCACCCTGGGTTTTGGCGGTTGCCGGATCAACTTTTGACAAACGTATCGCCAGTCTCAATCTCAAAGAATTTACCACTTTCATCCATTGAGGGATACTGCCTTTATAGGCGGTTGGATCAAATTTTGCAAAACCTGCGTATGTTTTATTTGCAGCAAAATCTGTTTGAATGGAATCGAGTTGTTTAAAGTAAAGGGTGTACAAATCAGATTCTTTATCATACAAAATGGAGTTAGCCGTGCTGCCATAATTGGAATAAATAATAGGCCCGTGGATAGCCGTTAGTTTAGAAGTGGCCAAAACACTTACAAGCTTAGCCCAAGTGGCAAAAAGGGGCAATTTATTGTCTTTGGCCAATGTGATGACTTGTTTTGCCGGGGACATTACACTACCATATACGCGGCCCCAATATACGTTCCAACGCATGTAATAGGTAGTGTTGTTTACATTACCCACAAAATCGGTGGGCGTAGCCATATATCCCATCCATGAATCATAACATAAATCCTCTTCAATCTGGTGACCATTCAAGTTAAATATCATACCCGAAAACGGAGACCCTACGAGGTTAAAATCCTGTTTAAGCAACTCATCTGAGATTTGATTGGGGTCCTGGTTTGTTTTAACAAAATCCTTTGTACACGACCCGAGTATAATCAAACATAATATCGCAATAGTTATCTGTTTCATATCAATTTTTTTTAAAATGTAAACTTCACGTTAAATCCAAACGATCTTGTAGAAGGCAAGCCAAATACATCATTGGACTGCATGGAATTGCTTGTGCTCATGGATTGTTCAGGATCGTAAGGGGCCTTTTTATATAAGAAGAATAAATTCCTTCCTACTAAAGACACAGAAGCATCTTTAAAAATTGGGTTTTCACCTTTAGACTTGAAAGTATAGCCCAATACCAATTGAGCCAATCTTACATTTGTTCTGGAAAATATATAAGGCTCCATGATTTTATTCCTGTCACCAACCGCTGAGTAATAAGTATATGGATCGATTGATGTAACAGCTGTTCCTGTAGAACTAACGGCATTGATGGGCACACTACCTTTATCTCTTGCTGCTGCAGTTCTTTCACTTACACCGTAAGAGTCAAGGAATGCCTCTGTTTTAGAGAATGCAACGCCCCCGAATTTTCCATTGATAAGAAAGCTGGCAAAGAAATTATTGTAGGTAAAACTGTTGTTCCATCCAAGCAAGTAGTCAGGGTTAACATTTCCTACTTTTGTCTGTGTTGCTGCTTTGGTTGGAACCCCGCTGGCATCCAATATAATTTGACCGGCATCGTTTCTTGCAAATTTGTAGATATACACATCGTTGAAAGAACCACCTGCTTTAATAATTGAGGCAAAACCTTCATCATCGCCACCTACCTGGTAGTTTGGATTGGATGAAATTAATTCAACAATTTTATTTTTGTTCTGCGAACCGTTGATTGCAGTTTTCCAGCTAAAAGTCCCGGAGCGAATAGGATCCGCAGTCAGCGTAAATTCAAATCCATGGTTGTCAATCTTTCCAGCATTAACAAAGTAAGTTGTGTAGCCCGAACCAGAAGGCGCCGCCAGGGTAAGGAACTGATTGGTACTAATATCTTTGTAATAGGTGAAATCCAGTCCGAGTCTATCATTGAAAAATTTGATTTCGGTACCATATTCATGACTTACAATCTTCTCTGGTTTTAGGTTAGTGAAAGGTACCTGGGTATTCCTGTTGATACCCCCAATACCACTGGGGTCACCTGTACCACCAATGCTATTCAACGGATTTACCACGTTAAACGGCACTTCATTTGCTGTTTGAGACAACGCTGCTCTCACTTTAAAGAATGAAATGGCTTGTGGCAATTGCACCATTTGGCTAATAATTGCAGTAAGCCCAAAAGAAGGATATAGATAAGACTCGTTTCCGGTAAGAGCGAGGGTGGAGGCCCAGTCATTACGTACAGCAATATCAGCGAATAAAAAGTTTTTATATCCTATCGTTGCGTTTGCAAAAGCACCTTGTTTCAACGTTTCATTGATGGTACTGTTAAACATTATGTTATAAGGAATATTAGCAAAAGTGAAAAAGTTAGGGTATTGTAATGATACCGTACCATTGTTGACATTCATACCATCGTTAAATGTATTTTTCTGGTAGCTAACACCAGCCAATGCATTTAAACTAAATTTTCCAAATGTTTTGTTATACGTAAGGATACCGTCTGTATACAGCGCCTGATCTGTGTATTTTGTATAATTCCAGGTTCCATTCGGGCTAACACTTACCGAGTTGCCGGCTGCGGCATAGCGAAAATCTCTCAGAATATTATTGTAATCGACGTTGCCCCTTACTTCAAACTTAAGGTTCTTCGCAATTTCATAGGCGAGTTTCACATTGGCAATCGCCCGTTTGGAGGTTTCCAGTTTAGAATCGTTATTAATTTCCCAGAAAGGGTTGTTTTGCTTTTCTTCAGTGGAGTACCAGTTCATTTTATACAAATTCCTGGTGGCATCAAATGCCTGGTAGTTTTGCTTGTAGGTGTCAAAGTTCCGATCCCTTGCAAACAAATACAAACCGGTGAGCGGGTTGTTATAGTAACCAGCGCCCGGGCGGTTTTTAGATTTTTCGGCAGAGATCATGACATTGGAACTTATAGTAAGCTTGTCATTTAACAATTTAGTACTCTGATTGAACGAAAAATTGTTTTTATCGTAAGTGTTTGTTGGAACGATACCTTTTGCTGAGGTATTTGCGTAAGAAAAATAGACGGTTGTTTTGTCTGTACCTCCATGTATTGCTACTGAATTGGTAATAGTTGAACCTGTCTGGAAGAAATCTTTAATATAATTTTTTTGATAACTATCTGATTTAACAACAGGTTGTCCGGTAGGTGTCCAGCTGTAATCTCCACCTGTCGTGCCATAACGATATTGAAAATCAGGAAGCCCCGATACCTTATCGAAAATAGAACTGGAGTTAAAGTCTATCGTTACTTTACCGGCTTTTCCTTTTTTAGTGGTAATTAATATTACGCCATTGGCGCCCTGGCTGCCATAAAGAATGGAAGCGCTGGCCCCTCTTAAAATGCTGATACTTTCAATATCGGCAGGATTGATTGTTGAAAGTCCATCCCCGCCATCTGTTCCGCCATAAGAACCGGGCTGCGGCGTTTTGTTATTTACCATTGGAATACCATCTATTACATAAAGGGCCTCGCTGTACCCAAGCAAAGATTTATTTCCTCTTAGTACAGCCTTAGTAGACCCACCCGCACCCGAGTTGCTGATTTTGATATCAAGGCCTGCCGCCTTGCCGCTAAGTGCATCCACAAAATTAGTGTTAGCTGCTGTTCTCAATTCATCACCCCCTATCTGCTGGGAAGCATAGGTTAAGGATTTCTTTTCTCTTTTAACACCCAAAGCTGTTACTACAACTTCTGTTAATTGATTGGGATTTTCAACAAGAACAATGTTTAATTGGGTCTGTGACGAAATGGTCACCTCTTGTTTAATGTAGCCCAAATATCCAAAAACAAGTACTTCGCCAACATTCGCGTCAATTGAAAAATTACCATTTACGTCGGTTTGCGTGCCGCGCGAGGTGCCTTTTACCAAAATACTCACGCCAATAATGGGTTCGCCTTTGGAATCCTTTACCACGCCCTGTATTTTAGAAGCGTTATTGTCACGAATAGAAGCTTCATTAAGTTGCGAAATATCACCTGTATTTTGTACTACACCAATGTAATTACCAATTGCTTTAAATTGCAATTGTGTTTTATCGTGCAACAGCCCCAATACATCCGTCAATTGCAGATTTTTGATGTGAAGGGTAAGCGGCGGCAACTGGCTGAATATCTGTTCGTCATAAACAAATGTCACTTTCGCCTGGCGTTCTATAAGTTTAAAAACCTTTTTAACACTCACTTTCTCGACGTTAAAATTCATCTCCTGTGCCCGGGTACCGTAAGCCATCAGGAGGGTCGAACAGCATATTTGTATGCTAACGATAATTGTAGAAATGCGCATGCATTTTCGGAGTAAGGGCAGTGGTTTGCCGTAAAAATTCATCATATTTGTTTGGTTTAATAAATCTGTTAAACTAAAGCCGTCTGTATATGGGTCTCAAGCATATATGCAGGGGCTGCTCTTATTTCCGGGGACATTCGAAGTGTTCCCGGTTTTATTCCTTTTCTTAGCTGCTAAGTCCGGATGGTTTTATTTAATAACTACAGTGCTGTCATTGGCTATCTGATATTTAAAATGTTTGGTGAAGCTTAAAATTGCCATAATGGTATCTAAGTGTTGATTGCTTAATGTTATAGATATACGCTCATCGAGCAATTGTTTATTATCTACAGTAATGCGTGTGTTGTATTGCTTTTCTAATGCCTTGAATATATTGTTCAAATTCTCCTGCTCAAAAACAAGCGGGCTTTTACACCATAAATTCACAACTGCTTCCTGCGCCGGTTCTTTTTTTATTTGATTATTAGCATTAGATAGAACAATCTGTTGTTTTGGCAACAGCATAATAGCATGCTGATTGCGTTTACCGTTAAAAGTAACGCCTACCTTCCCGCTCACTACGCTAACTTTAGTTGTTCCTGCTTTTTGATTAGCGCTTACATCGAACGACGTCCCAAGTACCGTTATATTCAGGCTTTCGGTTTTTACAATAAAAGGATGATCACTTTGATGTTTTACATCAAAAAATGCCCGGCCTTCCACTAATTCAACCTGGCGGGTTTTCCCCAAAAAAACTTTAGGGTATTTAAATATTGAATGGGCACTAAGCCAAACTTTTGAACCATCAGGCAATGTCACCTCCATAATCCGGGGTGCAACTATCTTAGCAATATGTGTATTCGCTTTATCACCAGCTGGATTCAACCAGTTGAAATACCAAGCAAGGCTCGAGGCGATAAAAATGACGGTAGCGGCAACAGAAACAATATAAACAACCATCCGCCTAACTGAGCCGGGGTGTTTACGTATGGGGGGAACCTCGTTTATTTTTAGCTGGAGATTCTCGAATATCCGTTGTTTAATATCTGCTTCCGATTCCGGGCGTTCAATGGAAACATTTACGACCTCATCATCATGGACTGTATTATACCATTGCTCAAGCAAGTTTTTCTCCTCCGCCGATGCCTCACCGCCCAGGTATTTTGCTGCTAATTGTTGTAGTTCTTTCTTATTCATCTGGCTAAGTATGCCGCTTTTACAACTATAGAGTCAAAAAAGAGATAAATACCCTTGCCCGAAATTGAAAACTTCTGCGTTTTTTTTCCTACAATAAAAATAACTTGTTTAACAGGGAAACAGGATAGCCGGATTTATTTAATAAATAACCGCATCACCAGCATAAAAAGTAAAAGGTCGCTCATGGGGCCATCAAAATTTGCCCTGATTACACGCAGGGCCTTGGTCAGGTGTCCTTCGGCTGTTTTTTGGGAAATATTCAAGTTTTCAGCAACTTCAGCTAATGGCATGTCCTGTAATTTGTTATACTGAAAAACCAGGCGACATTTTCCAGGTAGTTTATTGGACATGTCCGTAATGATTTCCAATAAAATTTTTTGATTGATATCTATTTCTGAAATTGCTTCGACATTTAGAATGCCCAATAAATTTTCCTGTCGTTTAGAATTTCTTATTTGAGCAGCGTGGCGGTAAACTGCATAACGGGTCATAGCGGCAAGGTAAGGAGCTATCGATTTGATCGATAATGACTCCTTTTTTTTCCATAAAGTCAGAAACACTTCCTGCACAATTTCTTCTGCAGCGCAGGTCTCCTTAAGCAATTTATAAGCGATAAAGTATAATTTGTCCCAATAGCGATCGTAAATTTCAGTAAAAGACAATTCATCCCCTTTTTTTAAAAGGGATATCAATTCATCATCATTCATTAACTGAAACTTTTTCAATAGCTCTAAAAATTGTGCCTAAATTTATATAAACTTAACATATCTATCGATACTTCTTATATTTTTTTAAAAAGTTTCTACCAAATCAGCTATCCGCAAAGTGTATAAGGTGTAAGACAATTAAAATGATCGCAGTAGTTATTTGTCCCCAAGACACTTTTTAATTACCTGTTTGACCATTTTGCAATATCGCTTAAAAACAATATTAAATTGGGGATAAGTTTCAAAAGCTGAAATTATTGAAAAAAAACATATTCGTAATATTTTTTTTACACAAACGTTTGCGCTGTGATTGATAAACGACAGTCCCTCCGGCTAAAACCAGCGTTTAACAATGTCGATTTAGCGTTTAAAGTATTGGTCCTGAAATAACTACAATGGATTTTTATGGGAAGTTTGACACAAACGTTTGTTTGGCTGGTTAGTACCCATCCAATAATTGGCTAAGCTTTTCATAGGAATTGAATATAACCTGTGGTACTAAAAAGGAGATAGTTTTATCTATGCCGTAGAAAGTTCACGTTAATAGTCCCCGCGATAAACTTTGCCCGGTATGACGGTGTAGTCTATGATTTATCTTAATGATCTATACCCTAATTCCGCCCAGCCGCTAACGGGCAGAATTGAACCCGTAATAAACCGTGCTTTGTCTGAAATAAGGAAAACACAAACATCGGCAATCACATCACCTTCGGGGCAATAACCCAGGGGGTGTATATTGTCAAGGTATATTTATTTGCCCAAGGCCCTGTCAAGGTGCACGTAGCCACCATCAACATGGATCAATTGCCCGGTAGTGTGGCTTGACCGTTCCGAAAGCAGGAATACAGCCGTGTTGGCGATCTCCTCCGTGGTTGTCATCCGGTTCTCTAGTGGTATTTTAGCTTTTATCTCAAATAGTTTTTGTTCCGGGTCTGGCACCGTGTTTATCCAGCTTTCGTACAGCGGGGTCCAACATTCAGCAACTATTATTGAATTGACACGAATTTTATAAGGTAAAAGCTCCACGGCCCATTCCCTGGTCAGCGCATTGCGGGCACCATTTGAGGCCGCATAGGCTGATGTTCCACCCTGCCCTGTTTCGGCAGTTTTTGAACCTATGTTCAAGATCACTCCCTGCGATAATTTTAAATATGGTAAAGAAAAATGTGCCATTAAGTAATAGTGAACAACGTTTTTATGAAGGCTCAGCATAAAGCCTTCATAGTCACCGGTTTCGAGGCCCACACCATCATTTACGCCGGCATTGTTTACTAATCCGTCAATTCGCCCGTATTTATTAACCACCTTTTCAACAACAATTGCGCAGCTTTCAGGCTTTATTAACTCCGCCGTAACCTGAAAACAGTTGCCGCCAATATTTTGGATTTCGTTTACCAATTTCATATTGTCGCTCTCATCGCGCCCCACTATAACGGGAACAGCCCCCTCCTGGGCGAGCAATTTAACAATGGCAGCACCTATCCCTTTAGCGCCGCCGGTTACTATTATAATTTTATCTTTAAACTGGAGATCCATTTAATCGTTCTTGTTTTAATTTATAAGCTGAGCCGCGCTATCGTTTCAAAAAGCACCATTTTGTACAATTCACAGGTGTGCCTGTTTTAAACATAAGATTTTACAGCCTGTCTTGAAGTTCCTAATCCGTCAATCCCTAACTCAACTATATCACCCGGTTTAAGATAAAAAGGTGGTTTCATTCCGAGGCCTACGCCCGCGGGCGTTCCGGTTGATATAATATCGCCCGGTAACAACGTCATAAATTGGCTTGTGTAAGCAATTAGAAAAGGAATATTAAAGATGAAGTTATTCGTATTGCCATCCTGCATTATTTCACCATTAACCTTGAGCCATAACCGAAGGTTTTGCGGATCAGGTATCTCATCTTTGGTGGCGAAGAAAGGACCAATAGGTGCAAATGTGTCACATCCTTTTCCCTTGTCCCAGGTTCCACCGCGTTCTATCTGGAACTCACGTTCTGATACATCGTTATGCAATACATAGCCTGCTACATAATCCATTGCATCAGCTTCGGCTACGTAACTCGCTTGTTTGCCGATAACAACTGCCAGTTCAACTTCCCAATCGGTCTTTTTCGAATTTTTGGGAATGATGATGTCATCAAACGGGCCAACAATTGCGGTTGTGGCTTTCATGAAAATTACCGGTTCCGTTGGTGGGCTGGCATTGGTTTCCCTGGCATGATCAACATAATTTAACCCGATACAAACAATTTTGGATGGCCTTGCCAGGGGACAGCCCAAACGCTCATCATCAGCAACCTGGGTTAGCGCGTTATTATCAATAAAATCAGCCAGGCGCGCTATGCCGTTGGTTTCAAAAAAATATTCGTTATAGTCTTCACCAAATGTTGAGGTATCGTATTTTTTTCCGTCGATGATCACACCTGTTTTTTCTTTGCCAGGTTCTCCAAATCTAATCAGCTTCATTTGTTATATTAATCTGTTGTTATCTGTATAATAGTATCATTGGGGTCGGTCTTCAGGTTATTGGTGTACACAAAAACACCTTCAGGCACCTGTTTGTATTTTATGCTGCTACCGTCAGCTAATGCGCGTACTTTTTCAATCTTTCCTTTAAACAAAGGCAGAAAAATATAGGGTTGCTCCGGCATATCCAATATATGCACATACAGCGTTTTACTTTTGCCGGTAACAACTCCCCACTGCTGCGCAGGTATGATATTACCCCTTGTTCCATAAATGCTTTGGCCATTCTTTTGCATCCACGCGCCAACTGCAGTGAGCGTATCCGTAAATTCCGGTTGAATTTTCCCGTTTGGCATCGGGCCGATATTTAATAAAAAATTAGCGTTTCTGCTTGCGGCATTTACGAGGTAATGGATGATCTGTTTTACAGATTTATAATTCCGGTCGTTTATATTAAAGCCCCAGCTACCATTAATGGTTTCGCAGGTTTCTAATGGCAGCGCTCCAATTGATTGTTCATTATTAAAGCCGGTTGTATTATTACCGGGTAAATCTTTTTCAAACATCTGGAAATCTTCGCCGTCAATTGGTGCAAGGTGGTGATTGTTGCCAATCATTATTGCGGGATTGAGCTTATGAATCAAGCCGTAAATCTCGTCAAAGTGCCAGTTTACTGAATGCCGTTCCCATTCCCCGTCGAACCAAATTCCTTTTACCGCGGGATATTTAGTGATCAGTTCGGTAAGCTGGTCTTTCATAAACTTGATATAGCTATCCCAATCGCCGTTTACGGGCTTTCCGTTTACAATTGGGCTTCCGAAATTATAATCGGGCCGTCCCCAATCGAGCAGTGAATAGTAAAAGTGCAGTTCGATGCCTTCTTTCTGGCATTCCTGTGCAAGTTCCATCAATGGATCTTTATGGTAAGGCGTCGCGTCAACAATGTTATAAGGAGAAAACTTTGTTGCAAACATGCTAAAACCATCGTGGTGGCGCGAAGTAATAGTAATGTATTTCATACCTGCCCGTTTTGCAAATGCAACCCACTTTTTGGCATTAAAGGCTTGCGGGTTAAAAAAGTCGGCCAGGCGTTTGTAGTTGTTGTAAGGAATATTTTTGTCGTGCATTACCCATTCTCCGGCGCCTAACTGGCTGTATATACCCCAATGGATGAACATACCGAATTTCATATCCTGAAAATTTTCGCGGGCCGCCAGGTTGTCGGCGGTGGGGCTGTACTTTGTCTGGGCGTTTGCGCTAAAGCAGTATAGCAGCAATGCCAAAAGGGTGAGTCTTTTTATCATAATTTTTAGTTGTTTAAAGTTATAAAACCACCGTCGATGGGATAGTCCGTACCTGTTATAAATCCCGCCTCGTCCGAACTTAGATACAAGGCAAGGGTAGCGACTTCTCCAGGTTTACCCATACGCCCAATAGGCTGCGATTTAGATAGCTTATCGAACATCTCTTCTTCGCGGCCCTGGTAATTTTTTGCAATAAACCCGTCCACAAATGGGGTATGGACCCTTGCTGGTGATATACTGTTGCACCTGATGTTATCATGCAAATAGTCCCTCGCTACCGACAAGGTCATAGCATAAATAGCCCCCTTGCTGGTTGAATAGGCAAAACGATCAACAATACCTACGTGTGCAGCAATTGACGCGGTATTCAGGATGACACCGCCGCCGTTTGATTTCATTATCGGAATTGCGGCATATAAGCAATTGTAAACGCCTTTTACGTTTACGTTGTAAACTCTGTCAAAATCCTCTTCGTTAGTTGTATCCGCCCGGCCAATATGCGCAATACCCGCGTTATTAATGAGGATATCCACTGCGCCGATTTTTTTGAAAACAGCTATAACTTGTTCCTGTTTACTAACATCACAAGTATGATATTGTGCGTCCCCCTTGTTAGCTTTAATTTCTTTAACAGTTTCAATGGCGCCATTCACATCTAATTAAATAATATGTACCAGTGCGCCTTGTTGTGCAAAAAGCAATGACATGGCCTTCCCTATTCCACTACCCCCGCCGGTAATTACCGCTATTTTCCCTTTTAAACTGAACATCGTTTGTAAATTATAATGAAACCCCTCTTTTCCAGGGAATAAAATCGTCCTGCCCAAGCAAAACTGCCTTTGGTTGAATGTTTCCGCTGGCCACTTCTATCACAAAATCCAAAATACGTTCGCCGGCCTGTGGTATTGTTTCCATCCCTTCTACTACGGTACCACAATTAATGTCAATAATATCCGGCATTCGTTTGTAAACGTTCGTGTTAGTGGAAATTTTAATAACCGGAGCAACAGGGTTACCCGTAGGTGTACCCAAACCAGTAGTAAACAGCACCACGTTTGCCCCCGAACCAACTTCTGCGGTTGTGCTTTCCACATCGCTCCCGGGAGTACATAAAAGGTTAAGCCCGCTTTTTGTAACCTTTTGCGGATAATCGAGAACGTCAGTTACCGGCGAAGTACCGCCCTTCTTTGCAGCCCCTGCTGATTTTATTGCATCTGTTATTAAACCGTCTTTAATATTTCCAGGTGAGGGATTGGCATGAAATCCAGAACCATCTTCTACCGCACGGGCATTATACGTCCGCATCAGCCCAATAAATTTTAATGCAGTATCATCATCAACACACCTGTCGCTCAACTCCTGTTCAACACCGCATAATTCAGGAAATTCAGCCAGTATTACACTTCCACCCAACGAAACCAATATATCTGAAACATACCCCAAAGCAGGATTTGCAGAAATACCTGAAAAACCGTCTGAACCGCCGCATTCCATGCCGATACAAAGCTTTGATAAAGGCGCGGGTTGGCGCTCCAGTTTGTTGGCTTCCATCAGGCCAGCAAATGTTTCTTTTAATGCAGCCTGCAACAATTTACTTTCTGTACCTATTTTTTGTTGTTCCAGAACGATCAGCGGTTTATTAAAATCCGGATCTCTTTTCCTGATTTCGCTAACAAGAATATCGGCCTGGGCGTGCTGGCAACCTAAACTTAATATGGTGGCACCGGCTACGTTTGGATGGGTAACATAGCCTGCAATTAGCCCGCATAATGCATCCGAGTCCGTACGGGTACCGCCGCAACCCATATCATGACTTAAGAATTTAATTCCGTCAATGTTTTTAAATACCTTTTTTGACGCCGATTCTTCGATTCCTGATTGCAGATCCACCTGGAGTATTTCCTCAACCGATTTTCCGGCTTGGTATAAATTAATAAGGCTCTCAACTTCGGTCTCATAACTTTTGGCCTTTTTAAATCCGAGCTTTCCTGTTAAGGCCTCTTTCAATACCTCTATATTACGGTTCTCACAAAAAACCAGGGGCACTACAATCCAGTAATTGGCAGTGCCAACAGCACCATCGTTGCGGTGATACCCCATAAATATTTTATCAGAAAAGTTTGATATATCGGGTTTGCGCCATTCGGTTTTGCGTTCTCCCAATTTGAAGTCTTCCGTTGCATGGTGTACGTTAGTAACGGTTATTGCACTCCCCTGCTCTATGTGTTCTGTTGCTTTGCCTACTAAAACTCCGTACATAAATATCTCATGCCCGGCATTAACAGTCTCCAGAGTAAACTTGTGTTTTGAAGTCACATCTGTTTTTAAGCTGAACGATTGCCCGCGAAATTGAATAGGGGTTCCCCGGGGCATATCCTGTAACGCTACCAATACGTTGTCGCGGTGATGAATTTGTAGAAATTTATTTATAGGATCAGCCATTGGGAATATTTTAGTATTTATAGTCTTTGGTATTAATGTCGCTGGAATAAGCCCCCGGGCCTAACCTGTAGTATTATGATGTGTTACTTTGTGCCCCTTTAACCCAAAATACAACACCATAACAAAACAAACACAGGGTATTATATAAGCATTTTGAATACTGCCCGTCCAATCAGAAATTAGTCCCATCAACAGCGGAGCAACACCACCGCCAATAATTGACATAACCAAAAATGAAGATGCAATTTTTGTTTCTTTTCCAAGACCTTTTATTCCCAATGCAAAAATTGTGGGATACATTATGGACATAAAAAAAGGAACTGCCAGAATTGAATACAATGCAACATCCCCTTTGGTATTTAGTGCCACAAGAATCAGTAAAATATTCATCGCCGCATAAAAACTTAGTAAACGGGCAGGGTTAATGTATTTCATCAAAAAAGTGCCGACAAATCGCCCAACCATAAATCCAACCATTGCTATGGAACCCCACATAAACGCCGCATTTTTCTCACTTGTGCCGGCAACGTATTTGGCGTAGCGAATGAAAAAGCTACCTACACCCACCTGCGCGCCAACGTAGAAAAATTGGGCTAAAACGGCCATAGATAAATGCTGGTGTTTTAATACCTTAATAGAAAAGTCTGTTCCTGGCGTATGTGCATCTACTGCACTGTCATCCTCTTTTACTTCGGGAATATGGGTAAACAGAAATAATATTATTAAAACAATTACGCCACCTGCAATTATTAAGTAAGGAATTTTAACAGTATTTGCTTCTGACTGGAGGTAGGAAGCCAACCCGGTGGCCGACATTTTTTTTAGTTCTCCGGGCGTATGCTCAATACCCGAAAGGATAACCTGTCCACCAATGATCGGTGCAATGAATGACCCAACCCCGTTGAACGACTGCGCAAAATTTAACCTCCGTGCTGATGTATCTTTATCGCCCAAACCGGCAATATATGGGTTGGCGATGGCTTCTAAAAATGTGGCCCCGCTTGCTATTACAAAAAGTGCTACCAGAAAAAAGGTGTAGTTGCGTTCGCTTGCCGCCGGGACAAATAAAATGGCGCCAATTGCATAAAGTATCAACCCAAGTATGATTCCGCGCTTATAACCATATTTATGCATGAACAACCCGGCAGGAATTGCGATTACAAAGTACGCAAGGTAAACCGACGCGTCAATAAAGGAGGATTGGGTATCGCTTAACTGGCATGCCTTTTTCAAATGGGGAATAAGAATTGGATTAATATTATGTAAAAACGCCCACAGGAAAAAAAGGGAAATAACGAGGATTAAAGGGAATAAATATTTGTTTTTGGGCATATATCTGGGTTTATGTTGGTCGCCCCGACATTTAAATTTTCATCTAATGCCTGGTAAATTAAAAAAGTGTTATTTGGTAAATAATGAGCTGTTCAAATATTGGGTAGGACAAAAAAAGTTTATTTTTAGCGCTCTTAGTTTTGTTTTATTATCTAACTATTCAGTAAAATTGGCATAACCCCACAATTAAATCACCACGGAATTGCTAAAACTGCGTGTTAATTTATTGTTTGAACCGATATCACGCGAATCGCAGCCAAAAAAGCACCCGGTTAAGGGTGCTTCAGTCAATCAACTAATCAACTTAATCATGATCTCACTATGATTAATTTTGTCTTAATAATTTAATGATATAAATCCTCATTATTCGCCTCATTACATCATTAAAAAAACTGTCATGCTTTTTGGGCCATGAGCCCCTAAAACAAGTGACTGTTCAATATCAGCCGTTTTAGAAGGGCCCGCAATAAATGTCCCGTAGCCATAATCATCAGCGTTTATCACCTCATAGGCGGCATGCATATTAGAAACTATATCACCGGCGTTGAGCACAACAGCCAAATGCTGGCAGATAAATGGCAAGGCCCGATCGCTTAATCCCTTCTCAGTAACCCAAACAGCACCGTTTTCGGCTACCGCTAACCGGGTATCAATTACTGCGTAATCGACATCGCTAAGGGCATGTGGCGAAGTTGAAGATTGGTGCATCAATTCGGCCACATTGTTAAGGGCAGGAATGTTAGTTACGGTGCGTGGCCCCTGATTAAAGTTTTGAAGGATATAATTTTGTATTTCTATCATGGTTTCAACCGGGATAACAGTACCGCCGATACCAGTTAAAACATTAATAAATGTTTCCGATAAATAAATGCATTCTGCATCTAAAAATTCAAACTCCGGAAATGGAGCGGTTCGTGGTTGATTTTCAGCAACTGCGGTTAATATTTTATTCCTGCTGCTCATATATCTTTAGGTTTATTATTTCTGTTCTTTTTATACCATTCTCCGAATGAGTTTTCCGGGACTACGGGCAGCTCACGCTGTTTGTACCACGGGTTAAATTGATTGTTAACAGCAAAGGGAGCCCGCTTCATCATTAGCCTGCCGAGCTTGCCGGCAACTTTATATGATACAGGCGAAGAAAGCACTCTTGTCATCGCACCCATTGCTGCTTTTTTGGCTACGGGGGCATGCCCGCTTTTCACAATTACCTGGCGCCATTTGTATAATTGGTCGTGTATATCAATTTTAACCGGGCATACATTTGTACAGGAGCCACATAACGTTGAAGCAAATGGAAGATCTGCGTGTTTCTTCATATCAAGGTTGGGCGCAAGTATTGACCCGATAGGTCCGGCTATGGCATTATTATAACTATGCCCGCCGCTGCGCCTGTAAACCGGGCATGTATTCATACATGCACCACAACGTATGCATTTTAATGAATTGCGAAAATCCTCCCGGCCAAGTTGTTTACTGCGTCCATTATCAACAATAACAATATGTGTACTGGCGCCAGGGCGCGGTGTTTTAAAATGACTAGAATAAGTTGTAACCGGCTGGCCGGTAGCACTCCGGGCGAGTACCCTTAAAAATACCCCCAGGTGCTTTCTTTTGGGTATAATTTTTTCAATACCCATACTTGCAATATGTATATCGGCCAGATGTGCACCCATATCAGCATTCCCTTCATTTGTGCAAACCACAAATTCGCCGGTCTCCGCTACTGCAAAATTGACACCTGTAAGAGCAGCTTTTCTTGTTAAAAAGGTTTCCCGCAAGTGTCGCCTCGCGGTTTCGGTTAAAAAAACAGGATCAGCATTACCTGCCGGTGTACCCAGGTGCTGATGAAACAATTCACCAATTTCTTCCTTTTTTTTGTGGATACAGGGCAATACAATATGGCTGGGATGTTCATTGGCCAGTTGAACGATAAACTCGCCCAGGTCTGTGTCAATCACGTCAACCCCGTTAAGATTAAGATACTCGTTTAAATTACACTCTTCCGTGAGCATCGATTTACTTTTCACGATCTTTTTTACGCCATTTGACTGCAATAATTCAAGGACTATTTCATTGTGCTCCTTGGCATCAATTGCCCAGTGAACGTGAACCCCATTTGCCTGGGCATTAGCCTCAAATTGCTTCAAATAACCGGAAAGATTGGCCAGCACATTATTTTTTATTTGCGACCCAGCCTCTCTTAATTCCTCCCATCCGGGTATTTTTTTAACAGCATTATCTCTTTTTTGCCTTACCCACCACAATGTTTCATCATGCCAGTCGACCCTAGGAGCATCTTTGTTAAATTCATTAGCTAAAGCCGCGTGATCCTTATCAGTAGTTTTCATTAATTTTTTCTAACAATTGCTTAAACGGTGCATTCTCCATTCAAAATCTCGGCAATATGAATCACTTTAAGCGGACTGCCTTGTCTGCGCAAAATCCCCTCCATATGCATTAAACAGGAAAGATCGGCTGCGGTGATGTACTCAACCCCATTCCTAATATGGTCTGCAACCCTATCCTTACCCATTTTTACTGAAACAGCTTCCTCGGCTACACAAAAAGTCCCGCCGAAGCCACAGCATTCATCAGCCCTGTCAAGCGGCATTATTTCAAGGCCGGCAATCATATCGAGCAAATAGCGGGGCTTCGAAAATGAAGGGGCAACTAATTCTGTCATTTGTGAAAGTTGCAGCCCCCGCTGTCCATGGCAACTTTGGTGTATACCAACTTTATGCGGAAAGCTCCCTTTCAGGTTTGTTATTTTTAGCACATCTGTCAAAAACTCCACTAATTCATAAACCTTGTTTCTAATTGCGGCAGCTTTTGCTTCATTTTTATCGGATTGCAAATGATGTTTTATATGCAGAACACAACTCCCGGAAGGACAAACTATGTAATCAAAAGCAGAAAAATTCTCTATAAACAACTCATTGCAACCGCCGGTGAGGTGTTCAAAGCCGGAATTGGCCATGGGCTGACCGCAGCAGGTTTGCCTTGATGGATATTGTACGTCCACACCTAATTTCTCCAGCAACTCTAAGGTTGCAATAGCTGCACCCGGATAAAACTGATCAACATAACAAGGCACAAACAAACCAACTTTCATATCATTTTCCTTTAATAATCATTCAGCGCTATCGTTTTTTAATTGGATCACTAAAAAAGCCATTATTCTTAAAAGGTAATTGTGTTTAATAAGCACAGTATTAACTAATTTTATCTGTTTTGGGTAGGTCAATTGGCCGTTTAAACCGCGCCTTTACGCTTATCATAACGCGCCATCGTAGAGCGCCCCATTAAACTCTTGAAGGTTTTTCTGCTAGTGATCATCTACAGTAATTTCTTTAATTATCAAATCATTAAGCGTAATTGGCATTATTGGCTTTTCAGAGTCGATTCTGTTGTAAATTATGCTGAATGCAATTATATTCGTTTTACCGATTAATTTGCCATGAAGCCCCAACTGCTTAGAGTCACTAATGATATTGTCCATTCGTTTAGCGTGAGGCGCGATACAGTTCCTTGCATTAATAATCACTGGCACTACCACCCGGAGGTCGAGTTAATTTATTTTAAAAAGGGTAATGGGACTCAATTCATTGGGGATAGTATAAAGCGTTTTCAATCGGGCGACGTGGTGCTGGTTGGCTCGTATTTACCACATTACTGGAGATTTGATGATGCCTATTTTAATAATGGCGTTAAAACCTGCGCAGATGTAAAAGTCGTGCACTTCAACGAACTTTTTTGGGGGGATAGTTTTCTAAATTTACCCGAAAACAGGGTAATAAAAACAACCCTCGAATGTGCAAAAAGAGGAATTCAGATTAAAGGGAAGGCGAAACAACAAATAGCTGATTTGTTCAACACCCATTTGAATACTGAAGGGCCCGGCAAAATCATCTTCTTAATGGAAGCTTTGATGGCAGCAAGCCGATGCAAAGATGACCAGTTATCATCTATCGCATTTCATCATAATGTTGACGATTTGGATAAAGACCGGATCAGCGCCATTTACGACTATTCATTAGCTCACTTTAAAAATGTAATAACACTTGAAGAGATTGCGGAAGTGGCAAATATCAGCCCAAGTTCATTTTGCCGGTTCTTTAAAGCAAAAACACGAAAAACCTATACTCAGTTTATAAATGAGATCAGGATAGGCAACGCCTGTAAACTGCTTATTGAAAATAAAATTAACGTTAAACAAATTTGTTATGAAAGCGGCTTTAACAATTTCGCGAGCTTTCATAAATTTTTCAAGCTAATTAACGGAAAAAGCCCTTTAAATTATCAAAAGGAGGTTTTAGCAGAAAACGGACATATAAACTAAGGTAAGTATAATGGCGACTTTTGTTTTAGCCAAATAATTCTGAAATAATTTAACAAGTTCGGCCTGCTTAAATATCCTCAGAAAAACCGTCATGGATCGTGATCCATGCGCCCCCAGCACCAGCGACTGCTCAATGTCTGCAGTTTTAGACGGGCCGGCAATAAATGTTGCAAATCCGTATTTTTCATCTCCTATTTTTTCATAGGCATGGTGCATGGTTGGTACGATGTTACTTTTGTCCATGATTACAACCAGGTGCTGGCAAATAAATGGGGTTACCCTTTGACCTAGTCGATTTTCGTTAAGCCAAATTGCCCCATTTTCGGCAATGCCCATATCAGCCTGCAAAACTGCCAGTTCAATATTGTCCAGTGTGTGCGGTAAATCTTTAATATCTGCCTGTGGTGCTCGCATGCCAAGTGAATCGGACAGCAAGTTTACTACCCTTTGGCCGGCAGCGGTGTTCATTTCAATATATGCAGTTACTTCGTCGAGCCTGGCTATGTTTATCACCTTTCCACCTATTGCCGTAAGTACCTCTGTAAATTTTTCGACCACATTTATTTCGCCGCCTTTTAAAATATCAAGATCGGGCAAGAGCGATAAGCGCGGTTGACTAGCTGCAACCGCCGAAAGTATTTTGTCCCTGCTGCTCATTTCTTACGATTTTCATTATACCATTCGCCAAATGACTGTTCCGGTGGCTCCGGCATGTCGCGTTGCTTAAACCAGGGGTTAAACTTGTTGTTAACCGCAAAGGGGGCGTGTTTTAAAACCCAGCGTCCAACCTTGCCTCCCGTATGGTAGGCTGCTGGCGACGACAGCGTGAAAGCCATCAATTTCATCGATGCCTTTTTGGCCGTTGTGGTATAGCCTTTTTGCACGATAACCTGCCTCCATTTATACAATTGCTGATGAATGTCGATTTTAACCGGGCAAACATTAGAGCAGGATCCACAAAGGGTTGAAGCAAATGGCAGGTCGGCGTATTTCTCCATATCCAGGTTAGGCGCTAAAATAGCCCCGATAGGGCCGGCTATGGCTGTATGATAACTATGTCCGCCGCTTCGGCGGTAAACCGGGCAGGTGTTCATACAGGCCCCGCAGCGGATACATTTCAGCGAGTTCCTGAAGTCCTCCCGACCAAGCTGGATGCTCCGGCCATTGTCTACAATAATGATGTGCATTTGCTGTCCATCACGTGGCTTAACAAAATGGCTTGAATAAGTAGTAATAGGCTGCCCTGTTGCGCTGCGGGCCAGCAGGCGTAAAAAAACGCCAAGGTGTTTTCTTTGAGGTATAATCTTTTCGATGCCCATGCTGGCAATATGTATATCTGCCAGGTGAGCGCCCATGTCGGCATTACCTTCGTTGGTGCATACTACAAATTCGCCGGTTTCCGCAACAGCAAAGTTCACACCTGTCAGGGCCGCTTTTCGCGTTAAAAACACCTCGCGCAGGTGCTGCCGGGCTGCTTCGGTTAAAAGCTGCGGATCAGCATTACCGGCTGGTGTGCCCAAATGGATATGAAAAAGGTCGCCTATTTCTTCTTTCTTTTTATGGATGCAGGGCAACACAATATGACTTGGCGGTTCTTTGGCCAATTGCACAATGCGTTCGCCGAGGTCGGAGTCTATTACATCAATACCCTGTTGCTCCAGGTATTCGTTCAAATGGCACTCTTCAGTAAGCATCGATTTGCTTTTCACCATTTTCCTGATTCCGTTTTTCAGCAGGAGCTCTAAGACTATTTCGTTATGTTCTTTTGCATCGGCGGCCCAGTGAACTATAATTCCGTTGGCTTGTGCATTTACCTCAAACTGCTGCAGGTATTCGTTAAGGTTTGATAGTACGTTGTCTTTTATCTGCGATGCTGCCTCGCGCAAAGCCTCCCATCCGGGCAGGCCGTGAGCCATTTTATCGCGCTTTTGCCGTACCCACCAAAGCGTTTCATCGTGCCAGTCGACCCGGTTTTCATCTTTGTTAAAAATGGCTGCTAATTCAGCATGATCTTTTAATCCGCTCTCCATCTTATCCCGCGTTTAATATTTCGGCTATGTGCAGCACTTTTACTTTACTACCCTGCCTGTTTAAAATTCCTTCCATGTGCATCAGGCACGACATGTCGACCCCGGTAATATATTCTGCACCATGCTCCAAATGATCGGCCACCCTGTCCTTACCCATTTTAACCGACACCGCTTCTTCGGCGACACAAAACGTACCGCCAAAACCGCAGCATTCATCTTTCCTGTTTAATGGGATTAATTCAATACCTTCCACCATATTGAGCAGGCTACCGGGCTTTGAATATTCGGGGGCTGCCAACTCGGTCATTTGCGAAAGGTGCAGACCGCGCTGTCCGTGACAACTTTGGTGCATACCTACCTTATGCGGAAACTTTGCCGGAAGACTTTTTACTTTCAACACATCGGTTAAAAATTCAGTCAGCTCGTACACTTTATGATTAATTGTTTCCTGCGGATCAGCATCGCCATGTAAGTGCTCCTTTATATGCAAAACACAGCTGCCGGATGGCGCTACCACATAATCAAATCCGGCAAAGTTCTTAATAAAAAGGTCGTTGCAACCGCCTGTTAAATGCTCAAAGCCGGAGTTGGCCATTGGCTGGCCGCAACAGGTTTGATTGGGTGGATAGGTTACATCTACACCCAGCTTTTCTAATAATTGGAGGGTTGCAATTGCAGCGCCCGGGTAAAATTGATCAACGTAGCAGGGGATAAACAAGCCAACTTTCATAAAGCTAACGTTTGATTGGCAGAGTAATAAGTTAAATTAATAATGTCGTTCGGGATCGCCTTGCGGTTCCATTCTTTATGAATAACCAGGGCAGCGCCCACAGCCGAAGCCTGCGCCATTGATGCAGCATAAACTTCGATATGCGGAAAAGCAAGCGAAAGCAGGTGCATATAAACGCTATTTTTACTGAACCCGCCGTCGACAAATATCCGGGTAACCTTTGTGCCCTTAAGCACAAGCTGCACCGATTCAATCTGTAATTGCATTATATCTATCATTAATTGATGATAGGCTTCAATTTCATCTTTAAATTCGGAAATTTCCCGATCCGCAAAATGGGATTTTTTATTGAGGTTAACGCCATCCTCTTTATTGTCCGTTTTATTTTTAAGCCTGGCAATTAATTCCGGCTCGAAAGACACGGTCCTGAAACTGATAATATTTTTATTAAAGTGGTCTGCAATCCGTTTTACTTGTTGCTCGTGTTCCATCCCGGCAAACAACCTCGAGGCCTTTACGGGCTTGCCCTGGTATTGTAAATAGCTTAAACAGTCTTCCTTAAGCTCTTCCACCGTTAATGGCTGGTGGTTAAACGGATTTAAACTAATGCACCAGGTACCTGTGGATATAAGCACAAAAGGCTCGTGAAAATTCATCAGGTACGGAATAAGGGCCGCCGAACTGTCATGCAGGCCCACCCCTACCTTGTATTTATTACCCGGGAACAATGCAGCCAGCACTTTATTTGCGGGAACAACAGGCGGCAATTTCATTGTGATACCTTCGCGCTGAATCCATTCATGATAACGGTTATTTTCAAAATCCCACATCCCGGTATGGCAGCCAATGCTTGTAAGATCTGAATATGGTTCGCCGGTGAGCAAAAAGCTCATATATTGTGGCAGGTGCAAGGCATATTTAATCTTGTTGAAAATTTCAGGATTTTCCCTTTTTACACGATACACCTGTAATCCTGAGTTTAATGAGCCTAAAACCGGCGAAGCGGTAGCTAAACTAAACCGCTCCTCGCCCCCATATTTGCTGTAAAACTCCTTGCTTAATTCTTCGGGATAGGGTTTCAGATAATTGTACAACGGGCAAACGGTTTTACCTGTTTCGTCGACATAAACAAAGCTTGCCCCGTACGTCGAGAAATTGACAGCTTTTACCTGGAACTCCTTTAACCTGAACACTTCGCTCAAAGAATCAAACACCGAAAGCCGCAGGCTCTCCACGTTTTCGCAGGGAAATCCATCTTCATCAACCGTCTCAATAAACCGCGCCGATTTTTCAAAAACTATCTTATAATTCTCGTCGAATAAAAACAGCTTTTTGTTGGTTTTGCCAACGTCGAAAACGGCAATTACAGGTATTGCGCTCATCTGTTAGTTTGATATTTATTAAAGCCCTGTCGCAACGGTTTTTAAACCACGTTCCTTTATCAAATTCTCTCTCACTTGTAAATTTCTGTAAGCGTTTACAGGGCTCAAAGCACCGCCCGATAACAGGCTTGCCTGGGCAACTAGTGGCCTAACATCCGTGCGGTAA
The DNA here is from genome assembly GCF_025359345.1 of Mucilaginibacter sp. Lineage (GTDB taxonomy): Bacteria > Bacteroidota > Bacteroidia > Sphingobacteriales > Sphingobacteriaceae > Mucilaginibacter. The sequence goes on along the minus strand of NZ_JANYGQ010000001.1, from coordinate 98,578 downwards.
GCTTGCTGCAATATTTCCTGCGCAAGGGTTACGTCGTTATTTTGCTGGGCCGCTTTTAGGGCTGCTTTATCAACAATTAACGCTTGTGCATAGGCTATTTTAATTGCCTGTACAGATTGTAAAAGGTCTTCAATCGGGTCCTTTACATTATGTGATGCATCTATCATCCAGCCGATATCGGTAGCATGGGTCATGCCGCGGGCATCCATCCCCTCAACCAATTCATTAAATATCAGGAACAGTTGGTATGGGTTTATACTACCTACTGTTAAATCATCATCACCGTATTTCGAATCGTTAAAGTGGAAACCGGCTAGTTTGCCTTCCATCAACAGCAATGAAACTATTTGCTCAATGTTTGTATTGGGTAAGTGATGACCTAAGTCAACCAGGGTTGATGCTTTGGCGCCGAGTTTATTAGCCAGCAGTAATGATTGCCCCCAATCGCCGATGGTTGTTGAATAAAAATTGGGTTCAAAAGGCTTGTACTCAATCCACATTTTCCAGTCATCAGGTAGCGTGGTATAAATTTCCTGCAAACTTTCCAGCGTGTTCTGAAAGCCCTGCCGAAAATTCAACTGACCGGGAAAGTTTGAACCATCCGAAAGCCAAACCGACAACGCCTTTGAATCGAGCTGGACGCCGTATTTTATTACTTCGATATTATGTTCAATGGCTTGTTTGCGCACCGCCTTATCAACGTGGTGCAGTGAGCCAAATTTGTAGCTGTGTTTTTGATTAGGCTGATCCTGGAAAGTGTTTGAGTTTACCGCATCAAAATGTAGTCCGAGTTGCGCAGCAAGTGCTTTTATGGCTGGCGCATTATCAGGAATATCCCAGGGTATATGCAAGGATATTGAATTGCTCGATTTATTCAGCGCATTGATTACGCCCACATCTTCTATCTTTTCCTCCAGGCTGCGCGGCTCTCCGCCGCCCGAAAACCTGCCAAAACGCGTGCCACCAGTGCCCAATGCCCAGCTCGGGATGGCCACATTAAATGCCTGCAGTTTGCTCATCACATCATCCAGCCAAGGTAAGTTATGGCTCACAAAATCAAGCTTACGCTTATGTTCGGCTAGTTCCTGGTGATTAAGCTCTTCTATTTTATATTTTTCAACTTGCATAATCCGTTTTATAATTGGTTTTCTTCTCAATAATATTTATCGCACAAAACCGGCTGCCACCCCGCCATCAACATTTATAACATTCCCGGTAGATTTGCTGAGCAAGCCGCCTGTTAAAGCAAAGCAGGCGTTGGCAATATCTTCCGGAAGGATAATTTCATTCAGCAGTGTTCTTCCGGCGTAATAAGCGGGCAATTCTTCAACCGTTATACCATAAGCTTTAGCCCGGCCTTCGGCCCATCCGCCGGCCCATATATTGCTGTCGCTTATCACGGCATCGGGGTTAATTACATTTACGCGTATTTTATCCACACCTAATTCGGCAGCATTAAGCCTGCTCAAATGAAGCTGGGCTGCTTTGGCGCTGCCATACCCTGCATTGTTAGGCCCGCTTACCAGTGCATTTTTGCTGACGATATTAATAATATCGCCACCTATATTTTGCTTTTTCATTACCGCAACTGCCGCCTGGGTAACCATAAACTGACCTTTTACTAAAACGTCGTATAACAGGTCCCAGTCTTTTTCAGTATGGTCGGCTATAGTTTTCGAAATGGACAGGCCTGCGTTATTCACCACCAGGTCGACTCCGCCAAAGGCTAAAATAGCGGCAGCCATAGCGTTTGCAATTTCAGCGGCTTTGGTAACGTCGAGCGTTACAGTTGTAAAGCTGTCTTTACCAAAAAGCTTTCCGAATTCCTCGCCAGCGCCCTGCAAGCGTTCCGCATTCATATCGTTCAGTACCACAACGGCGCCCTCCTGCACCAGTTTCTTGGCGATGGCTTTACCAATACCGCCGGCACTGCCTGTTATTAAGGCAATACGCCCTGAAAGCGCCTTTGGTTTTGGCATACGCTGAAGCTTAGCCTCTTCGAGCAGCCAGTACTCAATATCAAAAGCTTCCTGCCGGGGCAGCGAGGTGTAGGTAGATATGGCCTCAGCCCCCTTCATTACGTTAATGGCATTGATATAAAATTCCGCAGCAACACGCGCGGTTTGTTTATCTTTCGCAAAAGTAAACATGCCCACGCCGGGGAACAGAATAACTACCGGGTTTGCATCGCGAATGGCAGGGCTGTTCGGGTGCTTGCAGGTGTTATAATAATCAGCATACATTTTGCGGTATGCTTCAAACGCAGGCGTAAGTTTTTCCTTTATCGCTTTTACATCTGACAAATCATCTGCTGCACCCAAATCCAATACCAGCGGGCTGATCTTAGTCCTTAAAAAATGGTCGGGACAACTGGTGCCCATCGGGGCCAGGCGATCAAGGTCGTTTGAGTTGATGTATTCCAAAACTCTTGCATCATCAGTAAAATGGCCTATCATTTTAGTTTGCGATGAGCAGAAACCACGCAGCACAGGCGCAAGTGCAACCGCTTGTTTTCTGCGGTTATCAGCATCAAGACTTTGCAGTTTTTGCCCGCCAAAAACAGGGCCTTTTTTACCGTAGTTTGCTTCCAGGTATTCGGCGCACTTTTCTATTACCTCAAGCGTGTTGATGTAGCTTTCGTAGGCAGTATCGCCCCAGGTAAACAAACCATGCGAACCAAGCATTATTCCGCGGATGCCGGGGTTGCTGTCAAGGCATTCCTTTAATTGCAGGCCCAAATCAAAACCTGGGCGCTGCCAGTTAACCCAGCCTATGGTACCATTAAAAAGCTCACGGGTTATTTTTTCGCCATCTGCTGCTGCTGCTATGGCTATAGCTGCATCGGGGTGCAAATGGTCGATATGTTTAAATGGTAAAAAGCCGTGCAGCGGCGTATCAATGGAAGGCGCTTTTGAGTTAAGGTCGAAAATGCTGTGGTTAAAAAGTTCAACCATTTCATCTTCGTGCTCAATGCCACGGTAAACATTCTTCAGGCTGCGCAACCTGTCGACATACAACGCAGCCAGGCCGCTCTTTTTCAAGGTGCCGATATCACCGCCCGAGCCTTTAATCCACATAACTTCAACTTCTTTGCCGGTCAAGGGGTCTTTATCCATCACTTTGCATGATGTGTTGCCACCGCCGTAGTTGGTTAACCTCAGGTCGGCGCCAAGTAAATTGGAGCGGTATATCAGCAGGGCCACTTCATCGCCGGCAAGTTTTGCAGCGGCGGCATCGTCCCATAAATAGCTTACGTGTTTAAATTGTGTGGAAACTATAGACATTGTATTAATCGATTTATGTTTTTTAAAAGTTAAAATTGGCTGCACCAGTTTAAGCGACGGCAAGTTAAATACGTTTTTTCTTTCAACCGTCATCTACTGTCATGGTAGTGATAATTTTATTTCAAAATTGCGCTATTAAGTAAATTTTTATATGAATTCGGCATAAGCAAACCGCCGCCGCACCACAAATTCTCTTCAGCCGCGTGCAACCATAGCTTGGCCGCAGCGAACCGAAAGTTTGTGGAAAGGCATCGGCAAAGCGTTCCATTTTTATACACGGAACACCCGGAACGCTGTGAAACATGCTGATTATCAGGCGTTCCATTTTTTACCAAATGCAAGCTTCCTAAAAAACACCATATCTCCGATTGTAAAATCAATCTTGTTTTTCAGTCAAAATAGTTACCGGCCCAAGCAATCCGCTCGTCCTCAGCTTAGCATCCTTCGGCGGCCCGCTTATCGTCCATGTTTTTCGTTTGTCTTCTGGTTGTGCCGCATCATAGGCCAACCTGTTAAACCAGGTACTGGTAACTTCAACCTTTATGGTGTTTTTGCCCGGTGTAATTCCTTTGGTAATATCCACCTGGTAAGGGGTCGACCAAACCGTGCCCATATCCTTACCATTTACAATAACTTTTGCTATCATGGCAACTTTGCCCAAATTAAGTATAAAGCTGTTGGCGGCAGCCGGGTTTCCGGCTTCAAATGTAGTTGAATAAGTTGCAGTGCCTGAAAATGCTTTGCCTTCATTCGTGATGTCAAGGTCCTTCCATGCTTTTAGTTCATCTACCTTAACAGACTGCGGTGCGCCCCAACCACCAGGAAACGCAAGCGTCCAGTTATTATTTAGCGGCGTGGTTGCGATCACCTTAGTAATTACAGGATCCGGCGTTTTTTCATTATGATGAAAAACCACGAAACATGACCCAGCCTGGGGCAAATCAAATTCCACCGGCGAACGGCCGTCTTTTTCTATACTGATCAGCGGTTTAACAGCGCCTGTAACGGCATCCCATAATTCGACCTTACCGTTTGTTCTGAAGTTCAGGGTGCCTTTAAATGGTTTGCCTTTCGGCGCGGTTACGAAGTACCAATCGGCACCCTGCACTTTCCTGTGTAACCAAAGGGCGGTGTCGCCGCTCACGTCGGGTGCTATTTTTAATTCGTTTAATGCTGTCAGTAATGATAAACCGGCAATGATCTTGCCTTTTCCAATCATGCGAATGCCTGCCGGTCTTCTATTTCCCCAGATATTTTTTACTGCCGTACTAAAACGGATCTGTGCACTATTGCCTCCGCTTAAGGTTCCTAGTTCTTTCGGTGCATCACCAATAACAACGGCTCCTTCATTTATCAATTTGCTGATCTTTTCGAGTGTTTTGGGCAACATGTGCGTGGTTTTTGGCAGCCACAGCACTTTATAAGTAACCCCTTCCGGAGTGGTAAGCAAGCCATTTTTAACGCTGAGCCTGTTAAGCAAAACATCAGGATTACAATAATCATATTTAAAACCAGCGGGAAAAGGCGCATTTTGATCTGGTTTATGATCTATCTCATCACCCAGGTACCATAACACATCAGATACCGGTTTGCCGCGTTCCAACAGATAGCTGCAGCGTGCAAAATAAGCGTTGAGCGACGGCATGTGCTTCCACCATGTTTCGCCCCTGAGGAATGGCGTGCCGATACCAGCACCAAATGACGTACCCGGCGGCAGATAATTAATTTGCGGGTTATGCGTATAGGTATGATATACCAGGTGCGTTACCCCTTCAATCATATTGATATTTGCAACCTCTTTAAGCATTTCCCATTGTTCGTCCCAGGTCAGTTCAAAAGAGGTAAATGATTCTGCCGCAACACGCGGTTTACCATAAAGCCGGGCAGCAGAGGCACATGGCTTTATCGGCTTAAAATTTAAGGAACCTACGAACCCGTTGGTGATTGGCTGCCAGAATTCGCACATTGGTACATCAGCGAACTTATAGTACTCCATTATATCGCCGGGAAACACGTCTCCGGCAGCGGTTTCATATGTAACGGACAGTTTATTTTGCCTGGCTAAAGTTGACATCCGTCCATAAAAATTATCGGTATAAAGGTTATTAATCACCGATTTCCAATCGTGCAGGAAACGGAAAGTGGTTTCCTGATCTTTCAAAACATACCCAAAAAGGGCCGGGATCCATTGCCTGAGCTGATAGCCTGATCGTTGTTTAAACTCAGCCTCCATATCGCTTGTCCAGGTTTGCGCACCGCACTCCCAGCTATCCATGGTCATACTGGTAAGCAAGCCGTTTTTTAAAGGTCCGTCACTGCCTGAAAGGCGACCGATATATCCAGCGAAATGAGCGTTTGCCCCATTTTGTGAGAGTTTATCACACTCCCATCCAGTCCCTTCGGGCGGCGCGGGGCCATTTTTTTTGCCCGCATTAACATGGCCCACACGCAGGATTATCCAATCACCGGCAGGTACATTCCATTGAAGAATACCTTTAGCGTCAACCATGTTAGTGATGTCCCGAATCTGTGCCGGATCAATATAAGCCTTCTTGTCCTGGTTATATTTTCCATCACTTGGGCCAACACTTCGTAATACCCAGGCGGCTTCCGCTTCCCAATTGTTTTCCCTTGCAGCAGAAAAGAAATTGCAGAAGCTAACATTGATGGGATGTTTATTGACGATCGAAATTCTGAATTTTTTAGACCGAATATCTTTCGAACATGCTAAAGAAAGCGGCAAATCGTCCTGGAAGTTGCTTGCCGGTAGGTCTTTGTTGAGTATTTCCTCCAATTTACCGTCCGGCAGAATTGCTTCGATCTTTATTTTTACACCAGGCTCATAAGCCCATGTGGGATTTAACCTGTTTACACTCGGCAATTGAACAGTTCTGATAACTGTCGCTTTTGAAAATGTAATTTCGAACCAACCGGGATTGGCAATCGTTGAAGGGTTAAGCGCTGCAGGCGTACCGGATTTTTTCATCAGCAGCGCCTCCCATGGGTTATTGCCGCTGCCTTTAACGGCAGCCGCTTTCAGCGTGTCGCCATTATCATCCAGTGGCCGTGGAAATGCCAATACAGCAATGTTGTTATAATCGCGCCATGACTCTCTGCTTGGCTGCGGTATGGCCAGCGTCATCTTTATTTTGCCCTTTCCGCCGCGTATGTCGGTACGCGACCAAACCAACTGGCGCATCGCTTGTGAAGGATTAATCCACGGGCCGCCAGCCATCGCCCAGCCGGGACAATTCTCCATAGAAAACTTTAATCCTAACCGCCGGGATTCAAGCGCTGTATGTTTAACAGCATCATCCCATAGCGGGCTCAGGCACGCAATAGGCGTATCCACACCTGGCCACCTTCCCCCAAATTGCCCGTGAAAAAGCGTTATGCCCGAGGTGCCAGCACCCGCAATAGCTTCCAGATCGGCAGTGATACCTTTTTTTGAAACATTGCCGCCAATAAAATGAAACCAGGTTTCCGGGTAATAAACCTTTTCGGGAGCCATAAAGGCCGTTTTATCCCGGCTTCCAAAAACGGTATCCAATGCCTTAGCAGATGGCTTGAAAGGAGCTCTTAGAGTTTGAGCAGTCGCCGTATTTAAGCAAACCAGGGTAAAAAAGGCTGCTGCCGATAAAAACGATACTTTATATTTTTTTATTCTTTCCATTATCATTATCTGCTTTAATTGTTAATAGCCTGGAGCTTATGCCGGTCGCCACTATTCGGTATCCTGTTTCCAGGTAAAATATCTTTTTGATTTTTAATTCTTCTGTGGCTGGTAATTTTGATGGTTTGCCCACAATTTGGCAAACACTTCGGGTACAATATCTTTACTTCTTCACGGTCACGTGTTTTGTTATATGCGTGATTTAACAATAGTACGCTATGGCGTCCATATATTTCCTTGCAGGCTGCACTGTCGCCCGATTGCAGCAAGGCAACTAATTCGAAATCGGACAGGCCACTACATGTTACCATGCGAAATAATTTTATAAACTAAAAGACCGAATAGGCTTTACTGACCTGTTTTAAGACAAACTCGAATTTCAAAAAGATAATTGGCTTATAACAAAGCACTAAGCTAAATACAAATTGGAGGTCATCTATCCTGCACTATCTTATGCGGAGGGGCGGCCATAATCCGCTCAAAACAAATACCCAAGTGCACTCATTAAAACTCCGCTTTAAATTTTTCCTTATTTTAGAAGCGTATTTACCCATGAATTAACTACAAATAAAACCGATGCATACTATTTTGCCTTTTTTGCTCGCGACGGTTGCCGCAGTTGTGCTGCTTGAAATGTGGGCCACCAAACTAAAAATTGCTTATCCAATTTTATTGGTAGTTGCGGGGCTGCTCGTCAGTTTTATTCCGGGGCTGCCGGCAGTTAGGATAAACCCTGATCTTATCTTTTTCATTTTTCTGCCGCCATTGTTATTTGAAGCCTGCTGGACCATCTCCTATAAAGAAATGAAAAAGTGGTGGCGCATCATCACCAGCTTTGCTTTCCTGGTGGTGTTTTTCACTGCATTATCGGTAGCTATTGTAGCTAACCACTATATCCCCGGATTTTCAATAGCCCTTGGTTTTTTACTTGGAGGGATCGTCGCCCCGCCAGATGCGGTAAGTACCGGGGCAATTACCAAATTTGTAAAGATTCCGAGGTCCACGTCTGCTGTGTTGGAAGGCGAAAGCTTGTTGAATGATGCTTCATCGCTTATTATTTTCCGCTTTGCGTTGCTGGCGGTAGGTACGGGGCAATTCATATGGCAACAGGCGGCTATGAGTTTTTTATGGATGGTAATTGGTGGGGCAGGCGTTGGCTTGCTGCTGGCCTGGGTATTCGTACAAGCACATAAGCGCCTGCCTACCGATGCCTCGTCTGACATAGCGCTTACGCTTATTGAGCCTTATTTTATGTATTGGGTGGCCGAGCAGTTACATTGCTCGGGCGTACTGGCTGTGGTAGCGGGTGGTTTGTTTATGTCGATAAGGCGGCTCAAATTTTTAAACAGCGCCAGCCGCGTAAAGGGCTTTAGCGTTTGGGAAAGTTTTGTTTTTATATTGAATGGTATCGTTTTTCTTATTATCGGCCTGGAGCTTCCTGAAATTGTTGAAGGTTTGCATGTAAAGGGCATTCCATTAAGCACCGCGATTGGCTATGGTCTACTGGTTACTGCCGTGCTGATCGTAGCGAGGATCATTAGTGCCTATGTTGCTATGGCTGCCACACTTATCTTTAGGCCGAGCGTAGTTCAGCGGTCTGGCTCTACCGGCAGGACATTATTGTTGCCGCTCATGCTGGGTTGGTGCGGTATGCGGGGAGTGGTATCGCTGGCCGCTGCTTTGGCCATCCCCATTACACTGGATAGCGGCCTGGAGTTTCCGCAGCGAAACCTTATCCTGTTTATCACTTTTGTTGTGATCCTGGTGACACTTGTTTTACAGGGCCTAACGCTACCCATTTTTATAAGAAAATCGCACATATACGACAAGTTAACAAACGAAGAAATAGAAAAATCGACCAGGCAAAAAATGAAGCATGGATTGAAGCAACATGTTCACCAGTTTTTGAAGGTTAAATATGAAAATGATTTGAACGGCAATGCCGGCATGGAAAGTTTACTGAAACTTTGGGAGGAACGGGCGAAAATTGCAGCCGACAGCGTGTTGAGTGAAAAGAAAATGGTGATTTTTTTAGAACTGCTCGAAAGCCAGCGGCGGTACCTTAATGAACTTAATAAAGACCCGGATATTGACGAAGAAATTATCCGTGAGCAATTGTACCAGATAGATTTGGAAGAGGAGCGGATGAAGATAATTTGAAGGGAAGAGAGTGATAGCTTTTCACCCCTTTTGTTGTAAGGATAACGCCTTTTTTCGTATCATATTCCGCTCAAAAAGTTATAATTAAAAAAGGCTATTTTGCTATAAAGTGAAAGCAAGCCTATTCAACCGCCATTAACATCTCCGTTTCCAGCTTGCTTTCATCGTTTGTCCAATGCCCGTAAATTTCAATGTATGGAAGGCGGGCCTTTAGTCCCATTTTTTGTATTTCGTTTCGCATGTTATCGCCGGCTTGTTTTAGCTGGCTATAGGAGCCAATATGCTTGTAGTAAGCATACCTGGGAAGCAAAATCGTTTTTTGTTCCAGTCCTGTGTCTGTTATAGAAGTATCCTCCAGTTCAACTCCGGCAAAAACTTTTTCATTGGCTTCATATATCCAAATATTTAGCCCTTTATGTTTTAGTCCTTTTGCTTTAATCACCGGCCACATTTTATCCATGAGTGCAAAAGCGGTTCCCGCATAATTTTTATTTGCAGCAACACCCAAAAAGCCGGAAACATCCAGTTTTAGTTCCTTATTGATTATTTCGATTTTCATTATTGATAAATACGCATATGAAATTATCCCTTAATTAGGCCAGCTTACATGTACCGGCTTATCCATCCATGGATGCTTGATAACAGAAAAAGTAAAAGGCGACTTATGTATGAGCACATCATAGGCTCGCTTTTCAACTGCAAGTTCCCACCTGTCATCAAATTCAGTTAGCAGCCCATCGCGTACCAGCCAATTTCCCCTGAAGCCCTCAATGGAACTTGTTCCAATAGCGGGCCAATAGCCTATTATGGCTTTTATCATTCCATTAATCAGCTCCGCATGTTCTTCCAGCACAAGTATACCATCTATAATGTGTTGCTCCACCGGCACTTCGCACAATACTTTATTCAGCGGTAAAATGTGCTCTTCGGTATGGCTTAAACCCGTAATAACATATTGCAGGTAATGCACTGCCTTTTGCCGGGCGTCTTCGTTTACAAAGCTTTGGTTGACCATAAGGCCAAGACGCTCAAACAGCATAGGAAAATAGCTATGGATAAGTACACAACCGGCATTATGAACCGGCATACTATTTTTATTCACAGGCTGATAAGGTTTATCCCGGGTAATCATATGTTTGATGTTCCTTTTATCTATAACAAGTAATATTCTGCAAGCAGCACCAAGCAGGAACCTAAAGATATAAATAATGTTAGAAACACAGGGCGAACATCCGTACATCACCTTCCCCCGCCAACTAATAACCTTAAGTAATCATTAATTACTATTCTTCATTAGCGAGCAGTCCAAACTATTGCCGATCATTTATTACTTTACCGCAAATTAGCGGGTAAATGAGTCTTTATGTTCTTTCGCTGGTACTAACTGCAGCCGTACTTCATGCTTTTTGGAATTTGCTTTCAAAAAAAGCAAGAGGCAAGGCGCCTTTTATTTGGCTGATGTATATTGCCAGTACCATTTTGTATTTACCGGTATTGCTCGATAAAATAAACCAGGGCGATATCTCCTTTTCGCAGCCGGTACTATGGCTTTCCCTTGGGAGTGCAGTACTGCATATCAGCTATTTTCTAATCCTGCAAAAAGGTTACCGGAGCGGCGACCTGTCCGTGGTATATCCTCTCGCCCGCGGCACCGGTCCGCTGTTTTCATCGGTTGCTGCAATTTTATTTTTACACGAACAATTAAAGCTGAAAGCAACCATCGGGTTATTCCTGATCCTTGCCGGCGTGCTGGTGATAACCGGGCTGAGTTTTAAGAAAGAGAACAACGCTAAAATAATGGCCGGCGTTTTCTGGGGCGTACTTACCGGGTTATTTATAACCTTGTACACCTTCAACGATACTGTTGCGATAAAGACCTATGCAGTATCGCCTTTGATAATCACTTTTGTTTCGGGCGCCTTTAGTATTGGACTACTTTTCCCCTTCGTTTTCTGGCAAAAAGATGAAATTAAACGCGAGGTTAAGCAGCACAAATGGACCATTATTGCCATAGCACTGTTAAGCCCCGCAGCTTACATTTTGGTGTTGGAGGCACTGAAATATGCCCCATTGACCGTTGTTGCCCCGGCACGCGAAATCAGTATTTTGCTGGGGGTATTTATGGGTTCGCGGGTTTTGAATGAAGCGGATGTCCGAAGAAGACTGATTGCCGGCATATTGATATTAGGTGGCATAATTGCGTTGAGTTTAAATTGAAGGTAGCAGTTGTACGCCTTGACGAGTGGGATCCGCCGTGAAGCGAATTTAGGACTACAACATTAAAAGTGTTATATCCAACCAGCTGATCTTTGATTGCTTTAAGTAGAACTATATGTATCTTTATATTTTATTAGTTAGTCAGTTTATACCAAGGTTCACGTTATATAAATGACAACAATAAAGCAAACACAGCGTCATCAACAATGAAAACGGTTAAGAAGTTTACATCATTTGAAGATTTAAAATCGAGCGAAAGCAAAATTTCGGATGATAAATCGAGGTTAAAAAAACACAACGACTTCGAAATAGCTATAAAAGAAATTTATTCTGTTAAAGTTCGTCCAAATGAAAATAAGCACTGCAAATAATTTCATATGGAAGATAAACTTAAGAATAGTTTGCTAACTGTGTGCCGGTTGCTTGAAAAGTATGATGTTCAATACATGCTTGTTGGAGGAACGGCGGTTGCACTTAACGGCTATTATAGACATTCGATTAATACAGCCGGGCAGCTAACCGACAAACCTGACATCGACCTTTGGTACAACCCAACTTATGAAAACTACTTTAACTTTCTGAAAGTTATAGAAGAGTTAGGACATGACATTACTGCATTCAAAAACGAACATAATCCAAACCCGCGTAAGTCATTTTTTAGATTAGACTTTGATGAATTCACCTTAGATGCGCTTCCCGAAATTAAGGCCGATATTAAGTTCGCCAAATCAAACCAAAGAAAAGAGACAGTGGAATTGGAAGCCATTAAAATCCACTTCATGCATTATTATGACTTAATTGAGGATAAAAATGCCACCGCCCGAAAGAAAGATTTAGAAGACATAGAACAATTGAGAAAGATTAGAGACGCTGAGTAAAAGCCCGGTTATCTAACGGAGATTAACAGCGCCTTCAAGTCCCGTGTAGCTTTTGCACTAATAGCATCTGTCATACTCACAACAGTGGGAAAATAACGGGAGTACCAATTATCTCACATTTGTACGCCCCCGGGACACATTCCCAGCGGTTACTTGCTTTTAATTAAATACTTGTAATGCCTTCCTATCAGCGAACGTCCTTTTGCCGAAAGCGAGTCAAGCGGCACCGGTTTATCCTGCGGGCGCGATTGTTTTTGATTGATCTCCCCCAACAGGCTCCATTTACGTGTCATCTCTGCCGGCTCGGCAGCCGGGACATCGTAGCGGGTAAAATCTATAACTTTTTCGGTTGTGTTTTTTTTCCAATCCTTCAACAAGGCAAGGCGGAAATCCTTGTTCATAAACCAACTAATCTCGTTATTGGCATCCGATCCGCCTATGCCTGAGCCACGTTCAACAAAGCGGTAGTTGAAACTGTTGCTTTTATAGTGCGCCCGCCAAAGCAAGCCAAATTCGCCCTGGGTAATCAGCTTAACATCGGGCCAGCGTTTCCTGATAGCGGCTAACCAATCCTTCAGCAAAGCCGGATCATAAGGCAGGGAAAGTTCCCAGCAATTGGTTACCCAGCCGAAACCGTTAAGTTCGTAACCTTTATCAAAATGGATCGCGGTAGTATGCATCATTTCCTTTAAACCCACCTCGTTGCCGTACCTGCCAAGCGTTTCTATCGGGCCAACGCCCATCCGGCTGTTAAATCCTTCTGCAAAACCCTGTCTTCTCCCTGCAAGGAAATCAACCGTCCAACCATCAAGGTTAACGCAGTCGATAAAATCGTTTTGGTTTTGGGCCGGCTTGCAAAAGTGTTCTTTTGATGGATAAAAAGGGTAAACCACGGCACCGTCGCCATCCTGGTTATCAATACTGAACTGGCTCCAGATGTTTCCCTGGCAAACGTGTATCCCTTCCTTTTCGGCCAGGTACTGCTGGTTTTTTGCCGACATAAAGCCCGCCACTATACTTAGCGGACGGTACCCGCCGCCTACCATATCCTCTATTAGTTTAAGTGCGTCGTGCAAGTCCTTGTTTACCTGGTCGGTGGTGTTGTAGGCATTGGCGAAATAGGCGCCAGGTATAAACGTAACATCATCGCCATATTTAAAATGATAGCCCACTACCAGCTTCCTGATCTCGCGGTACGCGGCGCTGGTATCATGCAGCGCAAGCCAGCTGAACGACCAGGTTATTTTTCCACCCGGGAACCCTTCTGCCAGCGCATTCCTGAAAGCAATTACCTTTGCCGGGGTATGCAGCGCCCGTTCATCTTCACCTACATTGCGGTCCCTCGCCACCTCGATCTGGTTCACCCTGATAACGGTATTAAAGGTCAGGAAGCGGTTGCCCATTAGTGTTGATGCACTTTGGGATACCTTTTCCTGACCGCACACTGCGGAACATATGAACAAAAAAAGTGCGGAAAAATAGGGCGTTAATCGAAGTTTCATACCAGGTGGTTGTGTTTTTATTGTTTGCATAATTATCCGCAGGGATAATTATGCTGCGAATTTACCATTGCTGGTAATTTTGGCATCATGTACAGTCTGTTGGGGGTAGATTATAGGTATTCCGGGGTTGCGCTTTAAGCGCGGCTCCGTAAACCGTGGCATCGTTACCTATAGAACGAAGCGCTATGTACAATGGCCTTTGTTAAATTTAGCGGGAAGCTTAAACAGTTGTGTGTCCAAGCAGCGTGCCTGGAAGGGCGGGACCTGGGTGGGCAGATTACAAGTGCAGTGTAAAGTAAAAGGTGCTTCCAACCTCTTGTTCGCTTTCCACCCAAATCCTGCCGTTGTGCTGCTTGATTATTTCGAAGCTCAGGTACAATCCTATCCCAAAACCTGAAATTTTATGCTTGTGGGCAGCTTCCGCGCGATAAAATCTATCGAACACCAGGTTTAAGTCCTGCTGTTTTATGCCAATGCCTTCATCGCGAACGCTGACTATAACTTCATTTTCTATTATTTCACAACTTATTGCTATTGGTTTGCCGTTTGGCGAGTATTTAGCGGCATTATTAATAAAGTTTGATATCACTGAACTTATTTTATCCCGGTCGGCATTAACCTGAACAGGGTTACAGTTAATCAATTTAATTTCATGGCCCTTTTCAATCAGTTTTATTTCGTCAACCACTTCGTGCACAAGTTTATCCATATCAAACTTTTGCTTTTCTATCAGCATTTTGCCCGACTCAAGCCTCGATATATCCAGGAAACCTTTGATCATGGCGGTCATTCGCTTCGCCTGCACATTACCGCGCTCTATTGCAGTAACCAAAGGTTTATTATCACTTTCTTTTAATTTCACGCTTGCTATCTGCAATACAGCAGTTAGTGTAGTAAGCGGGGTTTTAAGCTCATGGCTCACCATTCCAATAAAATCATTCTTCCTAATTTCGTCCGTTTTTTGTTCCGTGATATCCAGCACCGCGCCGATAAAACGAACCGGCTGCTCGGTTTCATCAAAATATGCTTTGCCTTTTGCCCGTATCCAACGCACTTTTTTGTCTTCAGCCCCTACAGTTCGGTATTCAACGTCGTAATTGCCACTATCTACTTTTATATCAAAAACATTTTTAATCACCTCCAAAACCCGCTCGCGGTCTTCAGGGTGCAAACCCTCCACAAAATCCACTTCATAGGTAACCGGATTGTTATGGCTGATTCCGAACAGCGTACGGCAACGTTCGTCCCAATAAAGGGTGCCTTTGGTTAAATCCATATCAAACATACCCAGTTCGGCTGCTGATATAGCTAAATTTAACGTATCCTTAGCTTGTTCAAGATCCATTCTCGCATTAACCTGCCCGGTAACATCCACGGCCGACTGCAGCAACCCAGTTATTTTTCCGGCCTCTATCAGCGGGCGATAGATCAGGTTAAAATACCGCTGTTCCGGCTCACCATTGTTTGATAATATAATCGGAACTTCATTTCCGCGCCACTCTTCTCCCGTTCGATAGGTGTTGTATAACTCATCCACAACAGGTTGCCCAACCAATTCGGGTAAGGCATCATACCACGTTTTCCCCCTAATGCCGTCCCCTTTGCCAATCATGTCTATCATGGGCTGGTTTACAACATCAAATATTAAGTCGTCGCCCCTGTTAACCAGTAGCGCAACCGGGGCCTGTTCAATCATCGTACGAAAACGTTTCTCACTTTCCTCAACCCTCCGGTGAATTTGCACCATTTCGGTTACTTCGTATACAAACACCAGTATACCGTCTACCTGGTTGTCCTGGTTCAGGCGCGCCTGGTAAATAAAGTCGAAATACCGGTCTTCTACCGGTCCGTTATCGGTGCGTGCAAGGGGTATTAAAAGGTTATGACCTTCGTGGGTCTTTCCGCTGTTATATACTTTTTGCAAAAGATCCCATACGGGCTGACCCGTAATCTCGGGCACAGCCTCAAGCAATGGCCTGCCCAAAAGGTTCCGGCCGGGGAACAATTGCTGGTACAGCGGATTTACCAATTCAAAAACCAGGTCTTGCCCCCCTAAAATGCAAATACCGGCGGGTGCTTGCATAAAAAAACGTTTCAGCCGGTCGCCCTCTTTTTTTGTTTCAGCCTGCGATATTTCAAGTTCCCGCTTGGCCGCATCAAGCGACTGAAAAGCCTTGTACTTTTCTGTGGTCTCAATAACGGTTACCAGTACCCCGCCGACTGTGCCGTCGTCATGCCTGATCGGGCTATAACAAAAATCAAAGTAACACTCCTCCACATAGCCGTTTCGCTCCAACGGCAACATAAAATTCGGGAACCCTACAGCTTCCCCCTTCATTACTCCGGCAAACATCGGCCCTATGATATGCCAAATTTCCGCAAAGGTTTCGCTGGTGCCGATACCCATTGCCTGCGGATGTTTGGTTGCACCAAGTATAGGCCGGTACCCGTCGTTATACAGCTGAGTATATTCACTGCCCCAGCCAATGTACATAGGGAACAGGCTATTCAACATCAAACTAACCGTTGTACGTAGTGCTTGCGGCCAGGTACCAGGAGAGTCAATAGGTGTTTTAGACCAATCTGTTGATCTTATCAGCTCACCCATTTCACCACCACCATTTAAAAATTTGATATCCCTGGTACTCATGCGGTTAATAATTAAGACTTTAAAAGGAATATTTGTGATGATTGTTTAGCAATTTTATTGAAATATTATATAATATTATTAAAATAAAGCAACAATATACGAATTGGCGTAAAGAGAATGATTACACAACTGTTTTTCTTAATAAACTTTCAAGCTGCTATATCAAATAGCTTAGAGATAAATGTATCGGCGCAACTTACGCCAACGACAAATTTCCAACCCTCCCCCGTAAAAAACATACTACAATTAAACATAAAATCATTAAAGTTGTATCTTAACCAAATAAAACCAAAACAGATAGTATGTTTTCAAAAATTTATAAGCCCCTAATGTTGGGTGCCGCGCTTTTATCGGTTACTTCAACCATTATGGCGCAAACCGGCGAGCCCGTTGAAAAAAATAAAGCCAACAGCAATTATAAACCTGCCTTTGCAGGGCAAACGCGTATCGGCAGTGTTAAAACCAAAACCCCGTACACGGTTACGGTTATCAGCAGCGAGCTTAAAGGCGCATGGGGGATGCATACGCTGCCCGACGGCCGTTTGCTCATCAGCAGTAAGCCGGGGACCATGCAAATACTGACAACCGATGGTAAGATCGTAAAAACCATTACCGGTTTTCCGGCCGTGCAATATGGCGGCCAGGGTGGTTTGCTCGACATCAACATCGACCCGAATTTTACCACCAACCGGATGATCTACTGGACCTTTGCCCAACCGGGTGAGGGCGCCACGCTTGCGGTGGCTAAAGGCAAGCTGTCGGCCGACGAAACAAAGCTGGAAAATGTTAAGGTGATATGGGAAGCTTTCCCGCGTTATAAAGGCGACGGCCAGTTTGGTTCGCGTTTATTGTTCGACAAGCAGGGCAACCTGTTCGTTACCTCGGGCGACCGCCAGGCAAATGATATACGCGTAAAGGCACAAGACCTGAACGCAACCACCGGCAAGATCATACACATCACCAAAGAGGGAAAGCCGGTTGCCGGCAACCCGTTTATTGGCAAAGCCAACGCCAAACCCGAAATTTATGCCTACGGTTTCCGCAACCCGGACGGCTTTTCTGTTAACCCGGTTACCGGCGGTTTGTGGGAAGCAGAGTTTGGTCCCCGCGGCGGTGACGAGATCAACCTGATTAAACCTGGAGGCAACTATGGCTGGCCTTATGTTACTTATGGTATTGAATACAGCGGCGAAAAAGTTTATGATGGGATACAACAAAAAGCAGGTACGATACAACCGGTTTACTATTGGGACCCGGTTATTTCGCCCGGCTGCATGATGTTTTATACCGGCAATATTGCTGAATGGAAAAACAACCTGTTTGTTGGCGGCCTGAGCGGACAACACATAGCCCGCCTGGTGATCAAAAACAACAAAGTTGTTGGCGAAGAACGTTTACTTGCTGATAAAAACGAACGCTGGCGCTGCATGGCAACCGGGAAAGACGGCGCTATTTACGCTGCAACTGATGGAGGGAAATTGTATAAGATAGCTAAGCAGTAATAGTATCAAATTAAATATGATTTTGAAGCGCCCGGTTAAGTTTAACCGGGCGCTTTTACTATAATATAACGCCTGGCAAAAGAGAGAAAATCCCTATTACTATGCGCTGCCCGTTACAAAACAGACTAATAAGCAATAGGTGAGTGGTTGATCATCCTGACAACTTTACCCACAATGTCATTTATATCAAAAGGTTTGCTGATATGGTCGTTGGCTTCGCATTCGGCGGCAATGATCTCAATATCATTGGCGGTGGAAAGAATGATAACGGGCACATTTTTCAAGCCGGCAACATGTTTTATCTGCTTGCATAAGCGATGGCCCGGGCGGCTATTGATAAATTCGTCTAACAGGATCACATCAGGCGCGAAGGGGATAATTTCCGAAAGGTTTTCCGGTTCGGGGATGCTCAGCGTATCAAGGCCGTGTTCCTGTAACAGGAATTCTATAATATGGCGGATATCCTGGTCATTTTCAATAATCAACACTTTCTTCTTCACTGTCCGTTTTTTTGTAAAGATAGGTCTTTTATCGTATTCGGGCCTTTAATCTTTTTCGGGCCGCGGATTAATAACGGTTATCTACAATTGTTTTAGGCCCTTCATTAAAATAATAGCCGGGTAGCAACAGCAGAAAGATATAATTGCCACAATATGAAACTTAATTGGTTATAAACGCTTATGTATGCCTATGGCTACAATAAAAAATGTTAAACCACTCAGCGCCGAAAAGCTGTTTGACCTGTTAAAGACCGGGTTTGCGGAATATGTTAATGAAAAATTAGGGTCGAACCTGGCGATTGAATATGCACATGTTTATGATGTGATCAATGTTTTGTTCCCCGAAGTGATAGAAGGCCCGGCCCTGACGATAACTGTAACTGATGATGAACTGGTTGTTACCAACCATGCTTCCGGCGCTGATTACAACACCGATCTTCTTGAAGAACAATTAAACGGTTTCCTGGAATTACAAGCCAGCTAGTTAACGGTTATTTATCATTTACGAGGTTAAGGCCGACCAATACCTTAGTTTTATCAGACAGATCGCCCACCAATACACGCATAGGGGCCGGCAGTTTTTTGATGAGCGAGGGTACAGCGATAATTTGTTCGCCTTCAGCCAGGTGTGGATGCTCCAGCAGATCGATGATCTCTATTGTATACTGATCTTTCAGTTCGTTTTCGCAATATTTTTTTAAATTTTCAATCGCGTTGTTGGATTTTTGGGTTTTCCCGGCGACATACAGGCACAGTTTATACTTTTCAGCTTCCATAACGTATCTTGAAGGTTATTTACGCCTTGTTATAATAAGCCTTTAAATGGATTTATGTTTTCACCGATGCTACAAATATCTCCAACTGCCCGGAGTTTCCGTCGCCGGACGCCATAAAACAC
Organism: Mucilaginibacter sp.; assembly: GCF_025359345.1. Taxonomy (GTDB): domain Bacteria; phylum Bacteroidota; class Bacteroidia; order Sphingobacteriales; family Sphingobacteriaceae; genus Mucilaginibacter. The sequence continues at coordinate 79,314 of NZ_JANYGQ010000001.1, read as the reverse complement.
AATCATTCGTTCTGCAAAAACCCTTTTATATTTGCACAACCAGTGCGTCGTCGGGTGTTCCGCCCCTGCTTAACTCATGGATGCTGGTCAGCGTTGTTTCGGCAATCTGCGACAGCGCATCTTCGGTGAAGAAGGCCTGGTGGCCGGTGACCAGCACATTGGGGAAACTCAGCAGCCGCTGTATGGTATCGTCTTCAATAATAGTGCCCGAAAGATCTTTGAAAAACAAGCGTTCCTCTTGCTCATAAACGTCGATGCCAAGGTTGGCCAATCGCCCCGTTTTTAGCGCCCCTATAACAGCGTGCGTGTCGATCAGCGCGCCACGACTGGTGTTAATGAGCGTGGCGCCCTGTTTCATTTTGCTGAGGCTATCCTGGTTAATCAAATATCGGTTATCGGGTGTAAGCGGGCAATGCAGCGATATAATGTCCGCCTGCTGTAGCACATCGTCAAATGTGCTATATTGCACGCCGGCGGCAACCATATCCTCATCTTTAAACAGGTCGAAAGCCAGTACCCTGCACCCAAAGCCCAGCATTATTTTACAGAAGGCTTTTCCAATTCGTCCGGTACCAATCACGCCAACCGTTTTTCCGTGCAGGTTAAAACCTAACAGTCCGTTTAACGAGAAATTCTGTTCCCTTACCCGGTTATAAGCTTTGTGGGTTTTGCGGACGAGGGTTAACAGCATAGCTACCGCATGTTCTGCCACCGCTTCGGGCGAATACGCCGGCACGCGGCATACCGTTATCCCGTATTCTTTCGCCGCTTCCATCTGTACATTATTAAACCCGGCGCAGCGCAATGCAATTACCTTCACACCTTTGGCAGCCAATATGGCTATTACTTCGGCTGTCAGCTTATCGTTTACAAATACACAAACTGCAAATGTACCCTGGTCAACTGCGTTAACAATGTGCGGTCCGAGGTGTGTTTCGAGGTACTCCAACTCAAAACCGTAATTAGCATTATGCTGGTTAAACGAGGCGATATCATAAGGCTTTGCCGAAAAGAAAAGTACTTTAACAGGTGATGCTGACATGGTGGTAAAGTTAAGGGAATATGCCGGAATACAGGCAGGTATATGATAATGGGTGGCGTTTTGCAAAGCTCTTTTTCCCGCAACAAGAGAAATGCTGTTCCACATTTTCACCAAACTGTACACACTGTTCCGGTGTGAACAGCACAGATCGGTAACCCTAAAACTGGGAACAGGGTAATTATTCAAAATTCCACCATACTGCTTTCTTAGGCGGATAACCCAAAGTATAAGGCTCCCCGATACGCGGAGCATTTACCTCGATACCCAGCTTTTCGGCAGCGGGAAGGAGCTTTTCTATAGGTTCGTTCCAGGGATGATCGGCTTCCGCAAACTTACCCCAATGGATAGGCTGCAGCAAACGGGCGTGTAAGTCGACGGCAGCCTGTGCGGTTTGCCCAAAGAGCAGGTGTGTCCATGGCCAATTCGGACTGTACTGTCCGCATTCCAGCAGTGCCAGGTCAAATGGGCCATATTGTTGACCTATTTGTTTAAAGTGTGATCCATAACCGCCGTCACCGCTGTAGAACAACCGGTATTGGCCGGCCTGTATTACGTAAGATGCCCAAAGTGTTTTATTTACTTTACTATAAGTGCGGCCGCTGCGGTGCTGTGCCGGTGTAGCGATGACGCGGAGACCACCCGGCAGTGCGACCGATTGGTTCCAATTCAGTTCGGTGATCTTTTTAGGATCAAACCCCCAGTAAATCAAATGTGAACCTACACCCATGGGCACTATCGCCATTTTAATATGGTCTTTCAGTTTCTTCAGGGTGCGATAGTCCAGGTGATCATAATGATCGTGCGAAATGATCAGCACGTCAATTGGCGGCATATCCCTGGCGTGGTAATGCCTGGAGCCTTTAAATGCCTTAACCAATCCGGGTACAGGACCGGCATGGTTACTAAAAATAGGATCGATGAGTATATTACCCTGCCCGGTTTTAATCAGCAAAGACGAATGCCCGAACCAAACGATGGTGGGTGCTGGAGCAGCGAGTGTCTTCAAATCGGTTTTAACCCATGGCAATGCGTGCGAAGGCCTGATGGTTTCAGGGCGGCGGCGGAGCATAAAAAGCACCCGGTTGCGGTGCTTAACTGTCGAATCAGGGCGTTTAGTCAAATTTTGGAAAGCGCCATTTTTGTAATTAGGTAAAGCCTCCAACTTTACAAGCTCTTCGCCCTCCGGGTTTTTCCCCAGTGACTTTACCGTACCACAGCCAGCCGCTACTGTCAGTAACAGCGCAGCAATCCCCATTCGCAAACACCAGTATTTCATACCCTAAAAGTGCAAATAACGTTTAAGGTTACTGAATATTTTAATATTGATGAAAACAAAGAATACTCAAAAGCATCAGTACCATCAATAGCGCCCCTCGTACACCCTAATTAACATTCAAAGTATGCCAAAGACGATGTTTCTTTAGGGGAGATAACAATCCAAAAGATATCGACGGGACGAACGGGTGCAATATCGCCCCTATTTTTTAATTCCTGCCAACTGCGCCACCCTTACCAAATCGCTTAGGGTCATTACATAAAATATGCTGCCACTGGCAGCGGTTTTCTTTTGTGTCAGGAAACTCATGTTACCTTTTGAATATATGGTTTTTCCGGCGGATTCGCCAGGCACATAGCCCATGTCCGTTATGAGTTTCACCGCCTGCTGGTATTCGTCTTCATTGTAGGTAATACAGCCCGAACTTGCAACCTGGCCGCCAATTACAGTTAGTAAATAGCTGCCGGTTTGGTCTTTTATCTTATACTTATACAAATCCATAGAATAGGTAGGCTGTTGAATAGTTTGCTTGCTGAACAGGGAATAGTCGTGGTCGGTAAAGTACTTTTCGGCATCGGCAGCTGCCAGGGTATTCAGGCCGGAGAGGCGGGTGATCAAATTGGTTTCGTCGATTTTAACCTGTGCCGTTACACCAGTTTTAATAACGAGCATAAGCAACACAACAAGAGCTACGCGTAAAATTTTCTTCATGATCAAATATAAAGAAAACGGCAGCATTTCAAAAGCAACATAAAAGCCTAATAAACAACAATTTAATCACTCCGCTCAAATTAACAAATGCTATTATCATCAACTTGCCCTTCAAGTCCAAATATGCGTATATTGCCTAACCAAGCGTATACAAACCATGACATCAACACTCGCCCGTATTTACACATCCCTTTTATTATTTAGCATCATAACCTTTACAAGCACTCAAATAACTGCCCAGGACCTCTACGCCCCCTTCCGCCAAGCCTGGCTAAAAAAAGCGGAAGAATACAAACCCACACTAACAGAAACTATCAAACACCCGGTCGGTGTTGTTAAGCTTGAAAAAGATGCCGCAGCGTTCCAGGGCTGGAAGGCAGTAAACGCCGGGGGAATTGAGCAACTTTACAACAAATCCTTTAACCAAAAAAGCAGCGGCCTTGTAGTTGATTTCGGCGAACATATGACGGGCTATTGCACGTTCACATTGAAGACTCTTCGGGGTGATATGGATGCGCCTTTGCGCCTTAAGCTGACTTTTGGTGAAGTGCCCGCTGAACTGGCCACCCCCTTTGATCCCTATCCCGGTGGCTTAAGCCGCGCCTGGCTACAGGACGAAACCGTTACCGTTTCGGTATTGCCGGCAACTGTTACCATTCTACGCAGGGTGGCGTTCAGGTATGTGAAGATTGAATGGCTGGGTTCGTCTTCGGGTTTTGAGTTTGGTTTTTCGGATATACAGTTTAAGGCATCCACCTCGGTTACGGTAACACCGCCAGAGCTTGCGGCAACAACATCGCCCATCATAAAAGAAATCGACCGAATCGGCCTCGCTACCCTTAAAGAGTGCATGCAAACCGTTTACGAAGATGGGCCAAAACGCGACCGCCGCCTGTGGATCGGCGACACTTACCTCGAGTCGCTGGCAAACCTCTATTCCTTCAAAAACGACGCGCTGACGAAGCGTTGCTTGTATTTGCTGGCAGGCCTGTCGAACGAAGATGGCATCCTGAACGCCAATGTATTTGAACTGCCCGAGCCTCATCCTCAAAAAAGCCGGCTGCTGGATTATTGTTTCCTGTACAATGTGGCCCTCAAAGAATATGTTGCGGCAACCGGTGACAAACAAACCGGACTTGACCTTTGGCCCGTCGCCAAAAAACAGCTCGACATCGCCAAAATGTATAGCGGCGCAGATGGCATGATGGACTACGTAAAAGCCGGCAAAGAGTGGTGGGTGTTTTTCGACTGGAAAGACGGACTGGATAAACAGGCCCCATTACAAGGCATCGCCATTTACACCCTTAACCAAACCTATGCTTTAGCCAAACTGCTTGGCAAGGAAAACGAAGTGGCTGAACTCCCCGCCATGGCAAAAAAATTAAAAGAAGCGGCCCACAAGAACCTGTACGACAAAACAACCGGGTTATTTATAAGCGGGCCAAACAAACAGGTATCGTACGGCGGCCAGGCCTGGATGATATTAAGCGGCGTAGCATCAAAAGCCGAAGCCCAAAAGGCACTAAAAGCGTTGCCAGCTGTTACCGACGCTGTGCATCCAGGCGCGCCTTACATGTACCATTATTACATTGCGGCTTTGATTGAAAGCGGCCTGAAAGCCGAAGCCAAAGAGGCGCTGACATCCTATTGGGGCGGCATGGTAAAAAAAGGCGCCGATACCTTTTGGGAAGTATATGACCCTAACGATGAACTAAAATCACCATACAACTTTTTCCCGGTGAACAGTTACTGCCACGCCTGGAGCTGCACGCCGGTGTATTTTATCAGGAAATACCCTGAGATTTTTCAGCAGTAACCGGATGTTTTTGTTCATGGATGAAGGCCCGATCGCACTTCCGGATATTAATCAGTATGGTTTTATTACCTGCCCGGTGTTAGCGCCAAACACACTTTTTCGAAAACCAAATTCCAGTTGTTTCATAGTTACCGGGATATCCCCGTGAAAAAAACGAAAATATTGCGGCGAATCTTCCAGAACAGTAGGACTCACTGCATTAATGCGTACACCATTTTCCAATTCAATTGCTGCTGCGCGCACAAATGCCTCAACTGCTCCGTTGGCTGCTGATGCATTGGCGAAATTCAAAACCGGTTCATTTGTCAAAGCGCCGGCGATTAATGTAAATGAACCTTTTGGGTTGATGTAGTGTTGCCCAATGAGCACTAAATTAACCTGGCCCATCAATTTACCATCCAGCCCTTTCCTGAATTCCTTATCTGTCATGCTTTTCCATGGACCAACATACGATGGCCCTGCCGTGCATATCAGCGCATCAAACGACCCTGTCTGCCTGAACATATTTTCTATTGATTCGGGCGAGGTAATATCTGCCTGTATGTCTCCGCTTTGGGAGCCAACTCTTATAACTTCATGGTCTTTTTCTAATACGCTTGCTAAGTGTTTTCCCATGGTGCCCGTTGCACCTACTATGATGATTTTCATTTCTTTGAATTTTAGTTTTTATAAATAATTTGATGTGATAAGAGAGGCTCGCTTACATTGCTAATACGCATTTACCAGGTTTTTTTTTCCTACAAACCTCACAACAGAACCATTCCCAACGTGATACATGCCTTCATCAAAAAGAATTTCTTTCTCCTCCAGTATTAACAGGTCATAATTTGCAAAGTCGGCTCTTATTTCCTCTACGGAAAACAACATATCGATGTCTGTTGGTCCGCCGTTGTTTAGGTGTATGTGTTCTTTGCTGAAAGCCTCCAAAATAACTACCCCTCCGGGTTTTAGATAGGTGTTCAATTTTTGATGAAATGAAGATTTCTTGGCGGCTGCAAAGTGTGCATAGATAAGTGCAATTGCATCAAACGACTCTTTTTCAAACTCGAGTTGCTCCAAGTCTCCTACAATATAATCTATAGTAACATCGGCTTCTTTTGCAAGTTCCAGCGCCTTTAACTTTCCTTCAACGCTTAGATCAAATGAAGTTACCTCCCACCCTAATTGTGCGGCAAATACCCCATTACGCCCCTCACCATCAGCCGGCATTAATATTGATCCGGGTTCAAATTTTTGAATCCATTCCTTAAAAAACACGTTGGGGCTTGTTCCATAGGCATACCCATCCTCTTTATAGCGATCATCCCACATGTTTCTGTACTGTTCATCCCATGACTGATTCATATCTGCCTGTTCAAATTTTTCAGAAATAATTTCTTTGCTGGCCATTATACCGGCTGTCGTTCCCATCGCCACAGCGTTGGCCACAGTACGTATTTTTGTTGTATTATCTCCACAAGCAAAAACGCCGGCGATAGTTGTCGATTGAAAGGGGTCTGTCCTGATGTATCCTTCGTCAGTAAATTCGCATCCTAAAGCAGACGGAATTTGGCAATGCTGTTCAAACGGACTATGTGCATATACCGCTTTAATGGAAGATGTTGTACCGTCTTTGAAAATAATATTTTGAAGATGTCCATCGGTATGCTCTAGTCTTTCAATTTCTTTTTCAGTTATTTTGATATGGTGCTTTTCAAGTATTGCTGTTTGTTCAGATGTTAAAGTTGATTTTCCGTTGGTAAACAACGTTAAGTCCGTTGTCCAGTTCGAAATAAGCTTTGAGAATTCAAAGCCATATTCGCCATTTCCTAAAATGCCGGTTTTTTCATTTCGCACTTCATAGCCGTGGCAATACGGGCAGTGAAGAACCGAAATTCCCCAACAAGCCGCAAACCCGTCAATTTCAGCCATAGTGTCCCTGATCCCTGTCGCAAAAATCAACTTCTTTGCACTAAATATTTCACCTGATGCAACCCGGATTTCAAAGCCGCTTTCGGTTTTCACTCCGTTTGTCGCCAAACCGCTAAAGAACTTTACGGTATTATATTTTTCCACTTGCTGTCTTGCAAGGGCTGCAATCTCTTTTGGAGTTTTCCCGTCCTGGGTGAGGAAATTATGCGAATGTGGCGTTTGCTTATTACAGGGTTCGCCACTATCAATAATTAAAACTTGTCTTAGCGCCCTGCCTAAGGCCATAGCAGCGGCAAGGCCCGAGTAACTCCCGCCAATAATTATAACGTCAAATTTTTTTCGGTCTGTCATTTTAGTATGTTTTTAAAATTGTGTTAATAGCAATGAGAAATCCTACTTATTATCATTTTTAGATGAAATCATATTGATAAAAAAATTCACCAAAGGCACACCGGCAAATACTATCCAGGGGACTAATGGGATGGTCAATAACAGCGTCCGTTGATATAAAGGTAGTACAGATAATTGCTTACCAAACAGGTAAAGAAATAATGTGATAGACGGGTAGATTACTACCCATATTTTTAAAGATGCTATTAACTTGCCCTTTGTCTTCATGCCCGGAAAATTATCTTTTCAGCAAATCATTTTGCCTGGTACAAAGGTAATTTCGGAGGTAAACTGATGGATAGGACAAAAATATGGTTGTACAGGACTTATTTAAAATTATGTCGGAAAGCCTCCGGCGAGTGGCCCATATGCTTTTTAAAGAACCTGATAAAATAGGAAACATCTTCGTACCCCAGGTAATATGCTATTTGGTTTATTTGGTTTGATGTTGCCAGGAGATACCTTTTAGCCTCCAGTATAATATGTTCATTAATTAATTCAGAACAGGTTTTGCCGAGCGCGGCCTTCGTAATAGCATTAAGCTGATAAGTGGACAGGTTCAACATGGCAGCATATTCAGCAACTTGCTTTTTGTTAACATGTGTCTCCAAAAGTGATAAAAATGCTTCGAGCCGTTCCTGTGTATAAAGGGTTACGTTATCCGGAGTGGCACGGCTATGCTGCCGTACAAGTTCGATAAACAAAATACCCATATTTGCTCTGATAACGTCTTCGTATCTTTCCTGTTTGCCTGTATATTCATTGAAGATGGAAGTAAGCGTGTTAAGCAGCTTTTGAAACGCGTCAGCATTAAGCTCGTAATGATTGATATTACCGGCCTGGCGCAATAACTGGTTCGATACTTTCTCGCGCGGGAAATAAAACTCCTCTCTAAACTGCAGCAAATAACCGGTACTTCCCGCTTTTAACACAAGCTGATGTACCTGGCCCGGGCGCATGAAGAAAACAGAATTGTCGCCAACTGTGTAGGAGATAAAATCTATATCATGACTGCCGGCCCCTTTTTTTAAAGCAAGAACATAAAAGAAATCATGCCGGTGAAGTTCCTGTACCATGTCTTTGCCGGCAAGCAGATCATGAAGATCGCGAATGCTAAAGCGTTCCGAAATATCCGGCTCTTTTTGGAATGTACTGATATGCCTTACCGGTATTTTATCCATTTAACTTAATTGTAAAAAAGCCGTTCACCTAACCATCAAGGTAACACTTAACCAAATGTAATTACATTTTGCAAAACGCATTCCTGCTTTGCCGGGCGGAAGCATCACGCCACCGTCATAAATTATTTTTTTAGTAAATTTAGTTGACTAATTTAGTCAACTTGGTTTACCTTTACGGCGTTAAATCTGTAAAAATGAAAACAACAAATCAAACAATCAATTTAGTACATAAAGTATTTTTCATGTTACTGCTAGTTGTGTTGGGACTAAAATCTGCATCAGCACAAAATGATTGGAAACTGAGTACCGAAAAGGAAGGTATAAAAATATACACCAGCATATTGCCCGATTCGAAGGTCAAAGCTATTAAAGTGGAAGGTAATTTCGATGCAACACCATCCCAGCTGGTAGCACTTGTTATGGACGTTAACACTGCCCCGGATTGGGTATACCACGTTAAGTCAGCCAAACTGGTTAAGCAGGTGTCGCCTACAGAGCTTTATTATTATTCGGAAGTGAGCTTACCCTGGCCTGTAGCAAACCGCGATTTTGTGGCCCATTTAACAGTGAGCCAAGATCCGACTACAAAAACAGTGACGATTGATGGCCCGGCAGTACCCGGCGTTGTTCCGGTAAAAAAAGGCATCGTAAGGATCGACAATTCTATCGGCAAATGGGTCATTACCCCCCTGGGACAAAACCAGGTACATGTTGAATATTCGATTCACGTAGACCCGGGAGGTGCTCTGCCTGCATGGCTGGTTAATATTTTTGCCACAGATGCGCCAATGAAAATTTTTAAGAGCCTGAAAGTACAGTTGACAAAATCCGATTACAAAAACACCGTCTTTGCGTTTGTAAAAAACTAACCGGAAACGTTTCAGCTTATAACATTCCATACCTTAACGATCCTGCTGACCAACGGCAGGATCGTTCGCATATAAAGGATTCCACCGTCCTAATCTCATCTTAAAGTCACCGCCTCACCGTAGCGTCACAAAACAGTAAAAAGTAATTTTTTTGGTAAACCAAGTTGACTAATTTAGTCAACTTAATTTACCTTTGTGTCATCAAATCAGTAGTCATGAAAACGCAGTTCATCCACTTCGACCAAATATCAGGCATCACCAGTGCGGTAATCACCAGTGCAAGGAGCTTTAAATTGAATAAGCTTTTTTTAGCGTCTAATTTTTCAACCGGCAAGTTGGGGTACTACCTGCTTCCGCTGGTTAAACAAATTATCAAAGACAATTTCATGGGTGCAGATATGGAGATAGGGATACTGCTGATTTTCCTTAAAGACTATTTTTTATCTGCCAATAATACCATCAGGAATAATGCTGTCACTAACCTGTTCAAAAAATCTAAAGGCAGCGAAAAAAACATTGCGGTATCAACTTCTGAAATAATTTACAATCATCCACAGGCTGCCTGAGACCTCAATTATATTTTAATATCATGAAAACGGACCATTTTTTCAACATAATTAAAAGCACAGTGATGCTTTTATTCTTAACGTTATCAACCAGCTTGATGGCGCAACAAACAATCATTAAGGGAGTAGTTACAGATATCCGCACCCAGGAAACTATGCCGGCTGTAAGCGTTTCATTTGATGGTACCACCATAGGCGGCAGTACAGACGTTAAGGGTAATTACAAAATTAGTACCGACGGAAATTATAACCGCATCAAGGTTTCCTTTATAGGTTATAAAACCTTTTATAAGGATATTACCCCCGGCACTACGCAAACTATAAACATCGCTCTAACCGAAGACCGGAGAACATTGACCGAGGTAGTTATAAAAAGCGGCAAAAAAACCAGGTATACCAATAAGAACAATCCCGCTGTGGAACTGATCCGCAAGGTGATTGCCCACAAGGATGAAAACAGGCTCGAAAATTTCGATTATGCCGAATATCAGCAATACGAAAGAATGATATTTTCGTTGAGTGACCTTTCTGAAAAGTTTAAACAGAAGCGGATATTTAAGAATTATCAATTCTTGTTTATGGAGCAGGACTCCAATGCAATCGGCGGAAAAAATCTGCTGCCGATGTATATGGAAGAAAAACTTTCTGATAACTACTTCCGCAAATCGCCCTATGTTAAAAAGCAAGTGATTGAGGCCAATAAGCAGGTTAAGTACGATGAGAACTTTATAGATAACGAAGGGCTTAAAGCATACTTTAACCGCATGTATATGGATATTGAGATCTACGATAATAATATCCCGCTATTGGGTAACCAGTTGCTGAGCCCGATCGCTAATGGTGCTCCATCGTTCTACAAATTCTTTATTACCGATACCATTAAAGATGTGAGCCCGCAGTTGATCGAGTTGAGCTTTACCCCGCGTAATACTACCGACATGCTTTTTACGGGTAAGATATACATTACCATGGATGGCAACTATGCTGTACAAAAAGCGGTATTGTCGGTAAATAAACACATCAACCTCAATTTTGTGCGCCAAATGCAAACCACCCTTTCTTTTGAAAAAACAGAAGGCGGGCGCTACCGGTTGAGCCAGAGCGATTTGAAGATGGACTTTGGGCTGAACAAAAACAAAGGCGGCGGCGTATATGGCGAACGTGTGGTGATCATCAACAACTTTGCAGTCAACAAACCACGTCCTAACGAGATTTATGCCGGTCCAGCGCAAATGATCGCCTTCAATGCGGCTGAAAAAGGGGATGAATTCTGGAAAGCTAATCGCCCTGATACCCTTAAAAAAGGCCAGGCAGATATTTACAAGAATATCGATAGCCTGCAAACCCTCCCTTCGTTTAAACGGACAATGAAATTGATCACCCTTTTTGTTGCAGGGTACGATAATTTAGGACCTTTTGAAATAGGGCCGGTAAATACCTTTTACAATTTTAACCCCGTAGAAGGTTTCAGGCTGAGATTAGGCGGACGTACAACCACCGAGCTGAGCAAACGGTATTATTTCGAGACCTATGGCGCATATGGTTTTAAGGACGAAAAATTTAAATATTTTTTCAGCGGCACTTATTCGCTGAATAATAAATCGATCTATTCTTTTCCGCAGGACTATATAAGGGCGAGCGTACAGCGCGATACCAAGATACCTAGCCAGGAACTTCAGTTTGTACAGGAGGATAACTTCCTGCTCTCATTTAAGCGTGGCGACCATGGTATTTATACTTACAACGATATCTTCAGGCTGGATTATGTGCATGAGTACCTGAACCATTTCTCGTACAAATTTGAGCTAAAGGCATGGAACCAGGCGCCAACAGGATCATTATATTTTCAGAATATTATCGCGGGGCAGCCAAATACTATAAATAGCCTGCAAACCACGGAACTATCAATGGAACTGCGGTACGCACCTCACGAAAAATTTTACCAGGGTAAATTATACCGTACCCCGATACCCGACAAGTACCCTATTTTTACCCTGCGTTACCAGGAAGGTATTAAAGGACTTTTTAAGGGAGATTACAATTATCAGAATGTTACCGGTAACATCACCAAACGCTTTTATCTTTCTCAGTTGGGTTTTGCAGATGTTTCGGCAGAGGGAGGATATATCTTTAATAAGCTGCCTTATCCGTTACTGGATATCCAGCATGCCAACCAGAGCTATGCGTTGCAGCTGCAATCTTTCAACCTGATGAATTACCAGGAATTTGTTAGTGACCACTATGCCAGCATCAATATTGATCAGCATTTTAACGGGTTCTTTTTTAACAAGGTGCCATTATTACAGTCGTTGAAGTTGAGGGAAGTAGTATCGTTCAAATCGGTATGGGGCGGCGTAAGACAGGAAAATAATCCTGCCAATGATCCCTATTTATTGCAATACCCTATAGGTGGCAGTGGCAAGCCAATAACTTATACCCTAAACAACGGCCCTTATATGGAAGCCAGCGCAGGTATCGAGAATATTTTTAAGCTATTGCGTTTGGACCTGGTTAGAAGGCTTACTTACCTGGATCACCCTGATGCACCAAAATGGGGTGTAAGGGCTTTTGTTAGGTTCCAATTCTAATCAGCCTAAAGTATATGCAATTTAATTGTATAAAAAACGTTAAACTTGTAAACCTGGTTGACTTTATTGGTCAGCCCGGTTTAATAAATTGATAAACTAAAATATTGTAAAGGCCTATTGTTAATACCTACTTAAATATTAATATTAAAGATCATGTTAAACGAGGAAGCAACCAGGATGACGAGCAGGTTATTATACCTTTTGAAACGACTTTCGGATGAATGGTATTGCACAAAGCTGTGCCATGCTAACCTTGAAGGCTTTAACAACTCGCATATCCCGTTGTTTATGAGTATAGGCACCACAGGTATTTCCAACAGTAAGCTTGCAGCAAATTTAAGTATAACCAAACAGGCAGCCAGCAAGGTGATTAAAGAGCTGGAAGAACTGAACCTGGTAAAGAGTGAAAAATGCAGTACCGACGGGCGTTCAATGATGTTATATTTAACAGATAACGGGTGCCGCTTTTATGAGCATATTAAAAAGCAAATGACAGAACTTGAACATGAGTACAAAAAAGTAGTTGGCGCCAAAAACTATGAGAACGCCATCAATGTGATGCTGAAACTTGTGGAGTACCACGAACATTTGAACAAAGCGGTGCTGAATTGAGTTGAAAGCTGCCGAAAAAAGAGCAGGGCTGAACCCTTGTGAGCGCTATTGGTTAAAAAAGTCTGTCTTCCTGTTTGCGGCTCGCATTAAGGACGACTACTTTTTCCTAAACCATTGAATATACTCCAGCACATTATTATCCTCGTCTGCAAAGTAAACCCATGTTTCTTCATCTTTAATTGCTAACGGTCCCTTAAGCACAGGGATATTTTTCTCTTTTAACCCATTTAGCGCTATCTCCAGATCTGCAACTTCCAGGCACAAATGAGGGCAAAATGGTTTTTGGGGCACCGGGGGACAAAAATCATTTTCCAGGTCCCGGATTAATTCGATGCGCAGATCGCCGGATGAAATGAAAGCATATTCTTCTTTTTCATGTTCGTTGACCGCTCTAAAATCCAGGCAAAAAGATAATTTTTCGGTGTAGAAGGCTATTGCTGCGTCCATGTTTCGCACTTGTAAAGCGGCGTGGTCAAATTTTAAATCCATTTTTTAAGCTTTGATTTCTTTATATTCTAAATATCAAAGGTGTGGATGATCCCGTAAAACGACGTATAACTAATTTAATATTCAGGCTTATAATAGTTTAATTATTTATGCCTTTTTTTACGGATCTGGCTCAGAAAAACAGGGGAAATCCCTAAATAAGAGGCAATGTGCTTTTGAGCTAAACGGTTTTCAATGGTGGGGTAGCGTTCAATCAAAGCCTGGTATCGTTCTGCGCCGCTCAGGGCAATTGCATTCAGGATGCGCTTATCCTGGGCAACAATAAAATTTTGGGTAAGGATACGCCAAAACCGCTCAAACACCGGAAATTTCAGGTAAAGCTCATCCAGGCTCTGTTTATTAATCTGCAGAAGTACAGAAGGTTCGTGGGCTATAATGTTTATCATGGATGGCTCCTGTCCTAAAAAACTGGCGGAATCAGCTATCCACCAATCTTCCATCGCAAAATGTAAAGTATGGTCAACGCCCATATCATCAACATAAAACGACCTCAGAAAACCTTTATAAACAAAACTTTCATACCTGCACACGTCTCCCTGCTGCAGTATGTACTGCCTGGCAAGCACCTTACGCACCTGCAACAGTGAGCAAAAATAATCACCTTCCTCCCGGGTAAGGCTAATCCGTTTCTGCAGGTGGTCTAAAATAAACTGTTCGGGTTCTTTTCTATTCATCCCAGCATAGATTAATGTTAACCATTGAAATTTTACCGGCTTTAAAGTAGGGATATTTTAAGGAAGCATAAAGCCGAAGTTTAATCATTATTCGATGTTGATACTTTCGCCCCCAATTCAAACGCTTTTCCTAGCCTGGTAGATAGTATGGTAAAATAATACATCTACCCCTACCAACCCTAACCATATTCCTCTTATATTTAAAAATCCAAAACTACATCATGAAAAAAACACTACTCTTATTGTTTATTATTTGTGGTTTATATACGGCGAGGGCCCAAAATGGCACCCAACCTGTTACCGTTACTGATATGACCCGCATTAAGCAGGCCGGCACCGCCAGCCTGTCGCATAATGGCAAACAGGTTGTTTTTACGGTATTGTCTGTCGAATCCGACGAAGCGACTAAAGGGGAATATGTTTACCGTACGCAAATATGGATCGTACCTGCGGATGGCAGTGCGCCGGCACGGGCTTTAACATCTTCAAGTACCAGCAGTTCGCAGCCTGCATGGTCGGCAAATGATGAGCAGATTGCATTTGTACGGTCGGTAAAAACCAAATCGCAGATATTTTTACTATCGCTTAACGGCGGTGAGCCTGCGCAGCTTACCAATGAGTCGCGGGGAGCAAGCAATCCGCAATGGTCGCCTGATGGCAAAAGGATATTGTATTCGGTGGGCCTTTCCTATCCCGAAATGCTGAAGGATTCGGTATTAAATCCACACGCGGCTGTTCCGAACTGGACAATGGAGCGGCCCGGTTTTAAAACCAACCTGCCTCAATCAAAAACCAAAGCAAACCCCGATGGCAATATGGATGCTATCCGTGCATATTTAGCCCAGGACGAAGCCGACAACAAGGTAAAGGTATTTAACAAGCTTAATTTTGAGGGTGAGGCCACTACCGAACCCAACTTTAGCTTCAACCATTATTTTATTATCGATGCCAAACCGGGCGCTGTGGCAAAACCGCTGACGTTCGGCTTTCATAATTATAACGGCGCAGTTTTTACGCCCGATGGCAAACAACTCATCCTGACTACGAATGCTGATACGTCGCTCAACCCCGACAGAGCGTTAATATCAGCCATATACACCATGCAATCAACCGGCGGCCCTTTAAAGCGGCTGATTGCCGAAGACGGGGTGTCGTTAAACAACGGCCAGGTTTCGCCGGACGGAAGGTACCTGGTGGGCTTTTCATCCGTGCCAATGACGATGGATTTCGGACACCTTTTGATTTATGATTTGCAGGCAGCCGGCAAAAAAATGGTGGTGCCCATCGACCGCAACGTTGGGCGTACGGTATGGTCGACCGATAGTAAATCTTTGTACTTTACCGCACAATCAAACGGTGGCGCACCTGTTTATAAGGTTGATATGGCCACGCTTAAACCCGAACAGCTGAGCGGCTACGACGAAGGTTTGGGCAGCCTTGATGTTGGCAAAAAACAAATGGTTTATGTAAAAACCGCAGTTACCGACCCTTACGAACTGTATGTGGCCGATTTAAACAATAAAACCGCCAGGCCGCTTACCACGTTTAACTCCGAATGGCTGAAGGACAAAAAGCTAAGTATCCCCGAAAAAAAATATTATACCAACAGCAAGGGCCTGAAAGTTGAATACTGGGTGATGAAACCCACCAATTTCGACCCCAATAAAAAATACCCGGTGATGCTGCAAATACACGGCGGCCCAACCGCCATGTGGGGCCCTGGCGAAAACACCATGTGGCACGAGTTCCAATATTTTTGTGCGCAGGGTTATGGAGTGGTTTACTCCAACCCGCGCGGCTCGGGTGGCTATGGCATCGACTTTATAAAAGCCAATTACCAGGATTGGGGCACCGGGCCAACCGAAGACGTACTGGCAGCCCTCGACGGCGCGTTAGCCGAAGGCTGGGGCGACAAGGATAAAACCGTAGCAACAGGCGGTTCGTACGCCGGCTATTTAACCGGTTGGCTGGCCGGCCATACCAAACGTTTTGCAGCAATTTCGTCGCAACGCGGGGTGTATGACTTAACCACGTTTTTTGGCGAGGCCAATGCCTGGCAGCTAACACCCATATATTTTGGCGGCTATCCATGGGAGGCAAAAACAAAGCCTATACTAGTAGAGGAATCGCCATTTACTTATGTGGATCAAATAACAACACCCTACCTGATATTGCATGGCGAAACCGATTTACGTACCGGCATTGTACAGGGGGAAATGATGTATAAAGCACTAAAGGTTTTAAACCGCCCGGTTGAATATGTACAGCACCCCGGCGCCACGCACGAATTGGTGCGCTCAGGAAATATGCGCCAGCGGATAGACCAGATGCTGCGGATTTATGAGTTTTTTGAGAGGTATATTAAACACGAATAAAACTACCTGTTAGCGCAGGCCTGCGACCAGCGCTGACGGAGGTCGCCCCTTTGGGGCTAAGTGTTTCAGATTCCATCAAAAAGATTTGAGGTTCATTTGAATTTTTGGGGGTCGGTATTTTTGAAACGGAGAGAAATCTCCGAAGCCCCAACGGGGCTCAATTCCCCAGCGCAGGTCGCAGGCCTGCGCTAAAAGTGAGGATGATTACACCACCGGCTTCATTACAAACATCCCGCTATAATACTTTCTGTACCCCCAGCCTAAAAGCAGGTTGGGGCCAATCAGCAACACGCCCATCCACCATCCGGATGGAACCAGGATGGTATGAAAAAGTAGTACATTTAAGCTGATCGGGAAAAGCACTACCGCAGAAAACGGCGCGTACTTGTTAACAAGCAACGAAATTCCGCCCAATATCTGGATAGTTTTAATCATAGGATAAAAGTACCCTACTCCCTTAAGGCCGGCAACAAATGCCCCGGTTACCCCGGTATGCAAAGGCTGGTACGGGATGAAACGCAGGAAATAATCGAGTCCGAAAACGAGGTAAAGGAATCCGAGGATGATGCGGGATATGAGGACGGTGGCTTTCACAGAATATTTAATTTATATCGTGTTATTTAGCTTTTAAATAACACGATATAAAAGTGGGCAGCATTTCCCAAATTATCAAACATTCCAGGCAATTTGCACCGTTTTATCTTTCGCCTGTTATATTAGCATGGCTATTTAAAGCCCAGATTGAGCGAAATAACGTTTGATGTTAACTGGGTGGATTGTTGATAGTGCCCATACCTTAGTTCCAGGTCGTGCAGCTTGTCCCAGCCGAAAACACCTTTTGGTGGTGCCAGCCTTATACCTGCGCCATAAAACTGGCTGTTAAACTTCGCATATTCATAGTTGCTGGTATAAAACTCTTCACTTGCGCTATGACCTTCAAAAGGCGCAAAATATTTGGCCGCTGTTTGTGTGTAATACCGGTAAAACGGCGAGAGTGAAAAGAAAGGCGTTATTTTAAATGCCACCTCGAGATTAGCGGTATTGGAACGGCTGCCCCAATTATCGAGGTAGTAGCGATAATAAGATCGTAATATTATATTATCGCCTAAAAAGTAATTGGCCCTGAAACCAATCGGCAGTTTAAAGCGCGATGAAGGCAATTTTTCGATGGTATCTTTTTGATTGGTAAAATATACCCGGTGAAACGGCAGGCTCAAATAGCCGCTTTGCGCAACCAAATCGGCAAGGAACATTACCTGCAGCCGTGAATTGATAATTTGTGAGTAGCCAAACGATGCAGTGTAAGTTCCCCTTGGCTTTGTTGGCAGGCTTGGTTTTGAATAGGATGAGCCGCCATTGCTTAAAACCAAGTTACCGCTTGCAGTAGTAATGTAAGTAGCCCCGGTTGAAACCGGTGTAATTACAGGTATAAACTCCGAAGGATAAATCATCGTTACCTTGTCCTGGTAAACCTGGAACTTGGCGCTGAACTCGCCGTTTTTATCGTTTGTCTTTTTCGAAAAATGCACATCGGCCCCGCGCGACTTATAATTGTACTCGCCCGAATAATAAGCGCCTATGCCGAAAGTATTACCGGTGGTTGGGTTTTCAACAGTCCAGTCAACCGAAGGATAAATTCTTGTGCCGCCTTGCTTACCCTGGCCTGTGGTGGTTACAAAGGCCGATGATGCCGAAGTGTGATGGTCATAACCGAGGCCAAGCGAAATGGTATTTTTATTTTCGTTGTCGCCCGTCCATACCAGCTTCAAATCCAACCCGTTTGAAATATCCGAAACTTTTTCGGTACCAATGCCTCCTGTAATTGCCGAATGGAAACCATTCTGCTTATAATAGCTGGAAACTATGTTAATTTCATCAACATGCAGCGCCCTTGGATTGTAGTCATCTGGCTGGGCGTTAGCCGGCAAGGGCTGGTATAAGCTAAATGGTTTGTTAGTGTGGATGGTGTCGGTTTTGGTTTGTGCAAAGGTGCTAAACCGGCAAATCATAGAAAAGCCGAATGCAGTCAGAAATACTTTTTTCATGATTAATTAGGGGATAAAAATGATTGAAATTAATTACAGCCGCAGCCGCCACCTGTTTTGCCGGCGTTGGCGCCTGATGCGCTTTCGCGGTACGACTGGAAGTTCATTTCATTTTTCTCCACCTTACGGTTACTTAAGGCCATTTCAGAATCGTTGATCCTGCTTTTTTGGTACTCTTTTAAGTGCACACATGATGTGGTAGCGGCCATCAGCACAACAGCCGCCATTAGTTTAATAGTTTGATTTATCATTTTTAGGGGTATCAAGTAATGTTAATATTTTTTGAAGTATAAAGCTTATCATCGTCATCAATAATTATTGCTTCTATATCTTTCATCTGGTTAATCATATCAAGCCCCGCATAAACGCCCATAATAGTTACCGGGGTGGCCATGGCATCGGCAATTTCGGCATTGGTGCTAATAATAGTTACGCTTTTTATACCTGTCACCGGCAAGCCTGTACGTGGGTTTATGGTATGCGAATATTTTTTACCGTCTATCATCACAAACTTTTCGTAATTGCCCGATGTAGCAACAGCGGCATCTGTAAGGCTTAACTCCGAAAATACCTGGCGCGAGGAATCCGGGTTGGCAATACCAATTGTCCATTTTTTTCCGTCCGGCTGCGTTCCCCACACGTTCAGGTCGCCTGCTGCGTTTACAACCCCGCTTTCAACACCTGTTTGCTGCATAATCAGTTTTGCGCGCTCGGCAGCATAACCTTTACCTATTCCCCCAAAACCTATGCGCATACCCCTTTCACGTAAAAAAATAGTGCAGTTTTTATCGTCGAGGGTAATATTACGGTAGTTGATAAGCCTTACCATTTTTTTAGCGGTGTCTTTATCAGGCAGGGCCGTCATGTTTTGATCAAAGTTCCAAAGCTTTTTATCAATGGAGCCATAGGTAATATCAAATGCCCCCTGGGTTACTTTTGATATCACAATCGACCGTTTTACCAGTTCAAACGTTTCCCTGCTAACTGCAACCGGTTGTATGCCGGCATTATCGTTTACCTGGTTAGTTTCGCTGTCGTTGTTATAAGTAGTAAGCAATTTTTCAATGCGCTTTACTTCCTCAATAGCCATTTCAATCCGTTCGTTTGCCCAATTTTCATCATCAGCCACAGCGCTGAACTCAAATTGGTTCCCCATCAGCTTGCAACCTTTTTTAAAAACCTGCTTAACGGCCATATAATAAACAGAACGGGTTGATTAATGAATACCCAATTATTTTCTTCTATCAATGTTACAACATGAATCTGAAGTTAGCATGAAATTCCAGGCTGGCAGCCACAAACTGTGTAATTTTAACACTTATTAACATTTTTAAGGGCATCAATCATCCCTGTATTTAACCTATTGGGCTATGCTACATGTTTTGGCATGGCATTTAACCGGAAAAGCACCGCGTTAAGTATTTTCAATAGATGATACAAATCACTATTCTGCTTGTCGCCGGTCATTCACGGGGTTTAGTAAACGGTGCAAATTTGTGTCATGAGTCAGATAAACATAAAACATTTTGCCAACCTCAATAACGAGTGTTTGAGAGGTCTTGAGTTTTACCAGCACGAGCTTGGGTTCATGAACAAACGCCTGGAAGAAATTGCCAAAGACAACACAGGCAAAGAGGCATGTGAGGGGATTGAACATTTCCAGAACAATTTTCTTATTCATCGCGACCAAATCGCCGAGTTAAAACATCTTGTTCATGTAAACGATAAAACCATGGAAGGGCAACTTATAGATACCGGTGTGTTTGTTACCGAAGATACGGCGAACGAGCACGAGGAGATATATGAAGATTATTTAACAGAAGAGAAGCTTTTTAATGACCTGCGCCATGAGTTTAACCGCTTTGCGGCTAAATGGATGTAGCAGTGGTTAGTTTTGTTGGAGGTTTAATAACACAGCGGCGTATGCATAAAGCATGTCCCGCTGTGTTATTACCTGGGGTTTGGTATTAAACTACTAACGACTATGGCAGCATAACCGGCGGCCAGCTTTTCGGTGTTCAAATCAGTAGCCGATTGTATTTGGATAGAGCATAACAGTTTTTTGTATTTTAAATCAAACAGATCCGTTTTCCAGGCAAAATCCGTATCGATAATATAATAGCCGGGTTTGTATACCTGGTTAAATAAATCGTTACGGTAGATGTCAAAACGGTTGTAATAATCGCCATAGGGCGGATAGTAAATATTATCGGGGAGATACTTGCGTTCGCTGGATTTACCGGTTAATGTAACTGTTAGTACAGCATCAAACCCGCTGCCTTGTAATTTCTCAATCGCAGTTTGCTCATCCACATCCGCTGCATCACTGGCGTACAAATTATTCGACGCTGTTGCGTTATACCCAATTGCATTTAATTGGGTAACCAATTGTTTTTCAAGCCTGGCTTCCGTTTGGAACTGTGCCAGGGGCAATAACCCTAGTACCAATATTTTTTTACCTCCAAGGGAATTAAAATCGTTTGCCTTCCATTGCGTAATCAACCTGGGTGGGGTACATGCTGCAATTAAAAACAATAGCGGCAATAGTTTTTTTAACGTCCCCTTTAGTTTTTTCATAACAACGAGTTCCTTTTGGGTTCGCGCTTTTCGTACCGTCCGGTTTTTTGGGTTAAAACAATTTTGTAAACAATCAGCTCAACCCGGGTGCCGATATCGCTTTCAAGCTCGGTAATGCCATGCGACGGATGATTGGTTTCAACGTTCATCAGGTGCATTATCCTGTCGATCAGCTTTTTCATGATGCATTGTTTTTCGTCCAAATCTGTTATTTCCTCGAACCTGCCCCAGGCTATTACGCTTTGCCAGTTGCCCATGTTCCTGATATTATCAACCTGGAAACACACCTCCGGATCCTGGCGCATCATATCTATTTTCATGCCTGCGGCCGAGTGGGCGTAAACGGCTGAATTTTCGTACACGAAGTTTACCGGCACTATATAAGTAATTCCTTCAGAATGGCAGCCAATACGCCCTACAGCTGCCGACTTTAATAGTTCCTCTACCTGGTATTCACGCAATTCTCCTAACATGATCTGATAAATTGATTTTTTTAAGCACTGATTAATACAAATTTAACCTTCGCAGTACCGGACTAAAATGATGCCCCTCATCCGCCGGGGTGATGACTGTCATTTTAAAGGCGCCGGGATTTCTCCAAATTCACATTTAAATAAAGAGGTAGTTATGAGAGCTGATGATGAAATCCTGAAAGACGCAAAGGAGGAGTTAAAATGGGAGCCGTTGCTGCACGATGTCTGTGTCACTGCAGCCGTCAAAAACGGCGTTGTGACACTATCGGGCAAAACCAGCAATTACCGGGCGAGACGGGCAGCTGCACAGGCCGCCGGGCGGGTAAAAGGCGTAAAAATCATCCTTGATAAAATAGAAGTCTGCCTGCCAGTTTATGATTGCCTCGACGACAGAATAATAAACATAGAAATAACTAATGCATTACACTGGCATGGAGTAGTGCCTTCAGATAAAATAACAGCTACCGTGAAACATGGCATTGTTACATTGACAGGTGAAGCGGATGAGCCATACCAACTGGAAACGGCGATCAACGCCATTAGCCACCTGCGGGGGATAAAAGATATAATTAATCATATTAAAATACCGCGGCATCTTGATGCCACACACAGGCATGGTGAACAGGCACCGGGTGAATACCATAATTGACAAAATAGCAATTTACGCTTATTGACATGGAAAACATTTTAGTATTGACCGATTTTTCGCACAGTGCAGCTATGGCCGCAAATGCGGCGGTGGGCCTTGCCATAAAACTGGAGGCAAACATCATTTTACTGAATACCTATTTAACTACTCCGGAACCCGGCGACGTTTTAAAGTCTGCAGTAAACAGGTCTGATGCGTTGCATAACGAAGCTGGGAGGTTAACGCACCTTATTAACCGGCATGGCGCCGGCAGTTTTAAGCCCGGTTTAAAAATAATGCAGGAACCGGGAATGTTATCGGCAAATGTTGAAATGGTACTGCGCGGTAATGCAGTTTTAATGGTCATTATGGGAAGCCGCAGCAAAATTAACTGTAACTCGTTTTATGGCAGCGATATTTATGCAGTTATTAATAAAGCCACTTGTCCTGTGCTGGTGATACCGGATAGCCAGCACCAATTTACCATACACAACCTGGTGTTTTTAACCGATATGCCGACAACTGATATAAATGCTGCAGAATACCTGGCAAAGCTTGCAAAAATTTTAAAATTCGACATATTGATAAGCCCGGTAACAGACCAGGTAATGGTAATGGATTTACTGGAGGCTGATGAACCGGCCTGCTTTACCGGCAACGTATCAAAGTTGAACGGTGATGATGTATGTTTAGCAAATTTGCAGGGCGATAATTTCTCGCAGGAGCTGATAACTGTTAAACAACCGGTAAAAACCAGCGTAATTGCTATAGTCCATAAAAAACATTACCTGTACTGGCGCTTGTTTAACCAGGTTCAGTCGAAAGTTTTATCGCAGCATAACAAGGCATCTTTTCTTATTTTACCTGAGTCTTAGATGCCAGGCGATGATTACTCGTGTACAGGAAATTCGAGAATGAATGCAGTCCCCTTTTTTGGGATACTTTTAACGGTTACGGTTCCGTTCATCAGTTCTGTATAGCGTTTTACTATATTTAAGCCAAGCCCTGTGCCGGAAACATCGCTAACGTTGCTTGCGCGAAAAAACGGTTCGAATAAATGTTGTTGTTCATCAGCCGGGATTCCGATGCCATTATCAGTTACCCTAATGTTAAGTTTTTGAGCAGTTCTGACGGTCGTCAATGTAATTAAAGCCTCTTCACCAGAATATTTTACGGCATTCGACAATAAATTGATTATACAATGCTGTAGCATGGCATTGTCTGATATAACTTTTACGCTGCCCTTGTGTATGTATTTTATCCGCTGATTGGGTTTTGCCTGCAATTTTATTCCTTCAATAATATCATCGCAAAGCGCCTTTATATCGAACTCGCCGGCCGAAGGGACAACTTTGCCGGATTCAATCCGCTCGACGGATAGAAAATCGTTCAGGATATCAGTGAGGCTGCCCACTGCCGATTTTATCTTGGCCAGGTGCCCAAATATCTTTAATTTATCAATCTTGTCGTAATAATGTTCGATAAGCGATGCAGAAAGCTGAATACTGCTGAGCGGGGTACGAAACTCATGGGATGCCATGGAGACAAAGCGGGTTTTCATTTGGTTTATTTCCTGCTCCTTTAAAAGCGATTGGCTGACCTCGTCTTTTGCCTGTTCAAGTTCCTGTACAATATTTTCCAGCGATTCGGTTCTTTCGGCTACTTCTTTTTCAAGTTTGATGTTATGATCTTTCAGCTGCTCTACAGCCAGTTTCTCGGCAGTCAGATCATGAATAATACCAACATAAATACGTTTGCCACCGTCCGGCACTTCGCTAACCGCCAGCCCTGCGGGAAACGTTTTGCCGTTTTTTTTTAGTGCGGTTACCTCGCGGCCAATCCCTATAATATTGCTCTCACCGGTTATTTCGTACCTGTTAATATAATTATTATGATTCGCGCGATCAGATGATGGAATGATCATGTTAACATTCTGACCACACATTTCATCTGCACTGTATCCAAACAAGGCGCAGCAGGAAGGGTTTGCAGACAATATTACACCTTTGCCATCTATTACTATTATACCATCAATGGCATTTTCAATAATGGCTTTCAATAGTGCTTCGTCGTACATAACAGAGCTGTTAAGGTGGAGGAGATTTTTATCCTCGAAAATTCCCAAAGACTGCCCTTTTGCCGACATCATAAAGGCTATTTAATTAGGTGTATGATAATCAACAAATATTACGCTTAATACCCGGTCAATAAATGACCAACCTCATTTTTTAAGCCTGTTAAAATCATTTTTTAATATTTTTTTAAGTGACAGCTGTCATTTTTTACCTGTTAAACAATTCGAAAATTTGTATATCCAAATTAATAGTGTCCATATGAAAACAGATGGTAAAATTCAAAAAGACGTGATGGATGAGCTCAAGTGGGAGCCTATACTTAACGCAACCGAAATTGGCGTCGCAGTTAGCAACGGCGTAGTTACCCTAAGCGGCTATGTAGATACTTTTCATAAAAAATCGGCTGCCGAAAACGCTGCATGGCGCGTAAAGGGAGTAACAGCCGTAGCAGAAGAACTGGAAGTGAGGCTGCCATTCGACGCCCGCCTTACTGATGTGGAGGTGGCAGAAAAAGTTGTGCACACTATTAAATGGCACACTGCCATACCCGATGAAAATATAAAAATAAAAGTTACCGACGGATGGGTAACGCTGGAAGGTGAAGTACACTGGAACTTTCAAAAAGAGTCGGTGTTTAACGCAATCCGCACGCTTAGCGGCGTAAAGGGTGTAAGCAACTACATTGTTGTAAAACCAATGGTTGACACAACTTTAGTTAAAGATAATATACGCAAAGCGCTTGAACGCAACGCCGACCTGGAGGCGGCCAATATTACGGTTGAAACCATGGGAAATAAGGTTATTTTAAAAGGAACCGCCCACTCGTGGAAAGAAAGACGCGCGGTTGAAACTGCGGTTTGGTCGGCCCCGGGCGTGGTTGCCATTGATGACCAATTAGTTATTGCCTGATAAATAAAAACAATCACGCAGTTGGCCGGCGGGGGATGGTGATCCTGCCGGTTTTTAACAATGCTTAAAAATTTGGATTATGAAAACAATACTGGTTTTAACCGATTTAAGCGCCAATGCCTTACCTGCGGCAAAAGCAGCCTGCATGCTTAGCGGAGTGATGAACACAAACCTGGTGTTACTTAATACTTGTGCCGATGTACCGTTACAGGCCGGCTATTCTGACATGCCTGGTGGCCCATGGCTGGTTGATGATTTTATGGAATGGGAGAAAGAACGAAAGGCTGACCTTCAGAAATATGCATCGTCGCTAGAGCCTTACATTGCAAAGTTAGATCCGTCTAAAAGAAAGCCTTCTGTACACTGCGAATACGCAGATGGAACATTGGCCGACAATGCGGTTACACTTATTGAAACTAAAAACGTTGAGCTGATAGCTATGGGCGCCCCACATAGCAGCAGATTTGATCATTTTTTAACTGGAAGTGATACCGCATCTGTTATTAATAATGTTAACTTGCCGGTGCTGGTTGTGCCCGCAGGCTATGAGTTTAAGCACATTAAACGCGTTGTGTTTGCGACCGACTATAACGATGCCGACATAAAGGCGCTGCATTACCTGGTAAAACTGGGGAGGTTATTTAATTTTCATTTGGAAGTTGTACATGTTTCGTTAACCGGAGAAGATAAAACACCCGCTGCTTATAAAGAGAAAGTATTTTTGAGCCTGCAGCAAATAAAATACGACAGGATTAGCTACAAAGAAATTGGCGGAAAGGATGCAGTTACGAGGCTAAATGCCTACTGCAAGGAAACAGGCGCCGACTTACTTGCAATGGTACATTATCACGATTCATTTTTTGCCCGCATATTTAAACATAGCAACAGTAAGCAGGCGTTAGCGCATAATGAGTTGCCTTTACTGATTTTCCCGGCGAAGATGGCAAAAGAGTAGCAAAAGTTTATTGTTATGAAATCACTAAAATTCAATTTCAGCCACCCGGTTAACGGCTCTTCTGGGTTTTATTGATGCCGCCATTCCCCAACAGAAACAGGCCGGCCGCTATTGATTGCCGCTGGTGCGCTCATCAACCCCATGAGTTGTTGTTTCCGGTTGAACGTCGTCAGGAGCCGGAAGGATGATTGTAAAGGTGGTTCCGACACCGGGCTGACTTTCCACATCAATTTTGCCGCCTAACGACTCCACCTGAGTTTTTGTCATATGCAGGCCAAGTCCTCTCCCTTCCTTATCAAAGTTAAATTTTTTATAGAGCCCGAATAACTGCGGCCTTAACTTATTTAGGTCCATACCGATGCCGTTATCGGTAATTTTTAAATTTATGTTATTATCTTCTTTTGTAATGGTGATAGCGATGAATGGATAAACATCATCTTTTCGATATTTTATTGCATTACTGATAATATTATACAGCATACTCTGAACATAACTTCTTATTGAGTTAAAGTTCATGGCATCAGCCGCTATATCGATTTTAAACCGCGTATTTGATTCGTCAATTTGTTTTTCGAGGTTATCTTCCACTGATTTGATAACCTCCCTGATATTTATTTTTTCTATTATTTCGTGTATTGGAGTTCGCGCAGACAGCACTTGTGTAAGATCTTTGATCACCCCATCAATTGACAATACTGATTTTGACACATAACCTACTATGGTTTTTAGAGTTTCGGCGCAGGTTTCCGCTTCTTCGGTTAATAAACTAGTTAACCCTAATAAATTAGCAATCGGCGCTCTTAAATTGTGCGAAACAATGTAGTTAAACTGCATCAGTTCGTTATTTTTATGCATTAAATCGCTTATCAGTTTTTCCCGTTCTGTTTCAAGTTTTTTCCGTTCGGTAATCAGGCTCCTGATAGAAAGGTAGCGGATAACATTTCCATCATTATCAAATATTGGAGTAATGGTTGTATCAACCCAATAATAGGAACCATCTTTTGCCTTGTTTTTTATTTCTGCGTGCCATGTTTTGCCTGAGGCTATGGTGTGCCAAAGTTTCCTGAAAAATTCAGCCGGATGGAACCCGCTGTTTACAATGCGGTGGTTCTGCCCTATTAATTCGGCCCTGCTAAATTTGGAAATGTCGCAAAACAGGTCATTGGCATAAATGATACGCCCTTTATTGTCTGTTATAGAAACAATTGCAGCAGCGTTAACTGCTTTTTGGTAAGCAGATAACGAATTAAGCGTTAGATTTTCAAACATGCTGAGGTTCACTTCCATCAATTATTTTAACTTCAGAACATTACAGAGTTACCCCGGCAACCATCGTGCAAATAACAAAATTGCCGGCTTTTTACTTGTCAAGCATTGATTTAAATAAGCGCTTTGTACCCTTCAGGAAACACCAACAATGGCACTTCAACCTGTCTTGCTATCTGGTGTGTATGGCTGCCTATAAAAATCTTCTGTAAAAAGCTGTGGGGCCTGTGCACCATGGCCAGAATGTCAATCTGCCCGTGTTCGGCAAGCCATTCCAGGCCATTGTTTACGTTACGGCTTTGTATATGACGGAAATAAACCTTTGGATAATCAGCCTTACTGGTAATCTCGTTTAAAAAAGCATCAACTTTTTGCTGATGTTGCGGGTCGTCGTATTTCTCATCGGTAACGTGTGCTATCAAAATTTCGGCGTTAAACGGGTGAGCAAGAATGCCCAGCGAATGGATTATTTCCACATCAGATTTTGAAAGATCGGTGGCAAAAGCAATTTTCTTCACCCCATTGTAGGTGGCATCAGTCGGCACCAGCAAAACGGGGAATCCTGCCTTGTCAATCATCGCATTGCTGTTACTGCCCAAAAAAGCCCGGCTTAGTTCGCCGTTCCCCTAGGTCCCCATCACCAGCAACCCCGATTTTTCTCCGGCAATAAAATTGCGTGCAACATCGGTAACGGCGCCAACTTCGCTGCCATAGGTAATTTCAGGATGAAACGAAGATGGCTCCGATACTGCTTTTTCCTCGTTTGCCAGTTTGTCGGCCAGCGAGCGCAAATCTGCGGCTACGTCTTCTTTTACCGTTTCATAGTCTTCCAGGGGCCAGGCCACCTGGGCTGCCATTGGCGCTTCGGCCGGCACTTTAAAAGCATGGCATAGCTTTATACCGGCTTTTATATTTTTTGCAAAGTGTAAAGCATACCGGGCCGCATTTTCGGCTGCCGGCGAGAAATCTGTTGCTACAACTATCGTTTTCATGATATGAAGTTTTTTTTAAGTTTTATTGCATTGTAAGGGGCTGCTCAACATTGTAAAGCGCCATTTCCAAACGTTTGTCAAGGTTATAGATATCGTTATACATCACTACGTAGCCATCAACAACTTCGCTGGTTAAATAAATCACTTTTATTGGCACCGTCTTTTTAAGTGTAAATGTTTTGGTTTGATAGTTCTTCATCGCACGATATACCTCCGGCGCCTTATTGCCGCTGCCATCTTCCTGTAAAATAAGGCCTGCCAGCTTTCCGGCATTTTCAACCCTTATGCAGCCGTGGCTAAATGCGCGGTCCGTTTTGGCAAACAGCTTTTGCTCGGGTGTGTCGTGCAGGTAAACGTCATAAACATTCGGGAACCTGAAGACTATAGCACCCAGGCTATTATCACAGCCGGATGACTGCCTGGCGTAATAGCCCGACGGGTTACGCAACGCCGCTAAAATATTGCCCCGTGTTGGTTCAATATACTTTCCGCTGTTGCTGTAAATAGCATAATGACTATTTTCGAGATAATCGATATTCTTAAGCGCCTTTGGCAATGTTTCCTTAGCAAATATTTTTTGCGGCACCTTCCATTCGGGGGCTGTAGTAAAATGGCTAATTGCGCTCTCCAATGTAGGGGTCGGGGCCTCGGGCTTTCCTACTATCACCTTAAAGCGGTAAGTAGTATCCGGCTTGTGCACAGTTAGTGTGTATGACGGTATATTAATGGTGATATTATAAGGCTCATCGTTATTTATCCAGCGCAGGCGTTCCATATTAACTGCCATTTTCCTGAGATCACCTTCCGATGTTTCATAACAGTCGCCGGTGTATAAACCTGTGAGCAAGTGCATATGATATTGAAGGCTTACGTAAGCGGCAGATTGGGGTTGTACGTTAATGGCCGCGCTCATAAAGTCTTTATCAACAAGGGCTGCGGCCAGTGCACTATCAGCACGCATATTACCTTTAACCCCCTCATCAACCTTACCGGCAACGTAGTTTGGATTCAGCTTTCCGTAATGCAGGTTGTTCATAAAGGCCAGCATGGCATCGGTTAGCATAATATCATATGCTGCCTTTTCAAGATTGGTAGCCTTATCAAAATGTTCGGTTAAAAAATGTAGTCTGTCATATTGTAATTCCTGCGGATGATAGTCAGCATGGTTTAGACCAAACTGTATCACGCAATCAAGCAGCAGCATGGCTTCCCATGAGTGCGCCTTTACTGTTTCGGGTTTTACCCAAGCAAGGCTGTAGCCATTTTGCATGTAGAAACGTTGGAGTGAAGCCGGGTAATAATACGCTGCCCCATTTGCCAATAATGCTTTTACTGAGGATGAAACGGAAGTATCCTGAACGGCCGGTAATATTACGGGGGCTTTATAACTCACCGCTTTCACACTGGTAAAAAAAAGGACAACCAGCAATGCTGTTGCCACCCCGGCGAAGTGCCTTTTTACCTTAAAAAATGAGACAGACAATGCTTTCATAACCACTTTAATTAACAGTTTAAAGTTGGCTATAAACCCTTTCCTAAATAATGACGATGGTCATATTTAGCATTGATTTGCCGCACTATTATACCGGCTTAATTGCCTTGTTTTAACAATTTTGCGTTCATTTTTTTGTAGAAAATCCGCTTTAACAGTTCGGCGGAGGCTAAATAAAACAACACGATTACCAGCATCCATACATACAAAACAGCCGGCAGCCTGCCAAAACCGAACCACGCAGCCAATGGGGTAAAAGGGATGGCCAGGGTAAATATTAAAATGGCTACTGTGGCTATTGAAAGCAACTTGCCGGGCAGGCTTTTAAAAAACGGCAGCCGGGTACGTACAACAAGCACAATCAGCGTAGCTGAAATAACCGACTCGGTAAACCACCCGGTTTGAAACGTTTTTTCGTCAACGTGGAATACCAGGATTAAAACGCCAAAGGTGAGGTAATCAAATACCGAACTCAGTAAGCCAAAGGTTATCATAAAGCGTTTGATAAACCCAAGGTCCCATCGTTGCGGCGACTGGATATTGATGTCATCCACCCTATCGGCAGCAATGGTCATTTCCGGGAAATCGGTGAGCAAATTGGTTAATAATATTTGCTTGGGCAGCAGTGGCAAAAACGGCAGGAAAAGCGAAGCGCCAGCCATGCTGAACATATTGCCAAAATTGGCGCTGGTAGCCATAAAAACATATTTCATGGTATTGGTGAAGGTTTTCCGGCCTTCAATAATGCCATTTATTAACACGT
Source organism: Mucilaginibacter sp. (assembly GCF_025359345.1). Lineage (GTDB taxonomy): Bacteria > Bacteroidota > Bacteroidia > Sphingobacteriales > Sphingobacteriaceae > Mucilaginibacter. The sequence goes on along the minus strand of NZ_JANYGQ010000001.1, from coordinate 48,621 downwards.
CAAGATTGCGGCTTAAAAGCACAATATCGGCAGCTTCCCTTGCCACATCAACCGCGGTGTTTACTGATATACCCACATCGGCAGTATGCAGCGCGGGCGCATCATTAATGCCATCGCCCATAAAGCCAACTACATTGCCTGCTTTTTTAAGTATGGTTATGATCCGCTCCTTTTGATTTGGCTCTACTTCGGCAAAAATATGTGTAAGGGGCGCCTGGTGAACCAGGGCGGCGTTGCTCATCTTCATCAATTCGGCGCCGGTAAGAATTTTAGGGTCGCTGAAACCAATTTGCAGCGCGAGACTACGGGCGACAAGCGCATTATCGCCTGTAATTATTTTTAGCTGAACGCCCAGTTGGTTAAGGCTATTTATCGTTTTAATTACATCGGCCTTCGGCGGATCGAACAAGGTGACGAAACCTAAAAATATCATTTCCTTTTCATCATCCTTTGTAAAATCGTGGCCGGCATCCGTGGGTTTATAGGCCACCCCCAATGTGCGATAGCCAGCGTTACTAAATTGCACATATTGCTCATCAATCTTTTTATGGCAATCAGCAATAACTATCAACTTTCCGTCGGCATCTTCAGCCCTGGTGCATATTGATAAAATAGCATTTAGTGCACCTTTGGTAATGGCAATGTTTTGCGTTTTATTTTTTACCTGTACAGTGAGCCTCTTCCTTATAAAATCATAAGGCACCTCGGCTTGCACTTTAAAATCACCGGCGGCGCCTTTATATCCCAGGCAAATGGCCTCATCAATAGGGTTATGAAAGCCCTGCTGCATCGAAGCATTGAGCCATGCGTACTGCAGCACTTTTTCGCTGTGTGTGCCGTCAATATCAAGGGTGTCTTTTAAATTAACTTTGCCATCGGTAATGGTGCCGGTTTTGTCGGAACAAAGAATGTTCATGCTGCCAAAGTTTTCTATCGACGACAGCTTTTTAACAATTACCTGCTGCTTAGCCATGCGCCGCGCACCGGTTGAGAGATTTACACTGATGATGGCCGGCAACAACTGCGGCGTTAACCCAACCGCCAGCGCCAGCGAAAACAAAAATGAATCCAACACCGGCTTATGCAGGTAAACGTTTGCCGCAAAAATTATGATCACCAGCAAAAGCGTTATTTCCATCAACAGGTAACCAAACTTGCGTATACCCTTTTCAAAATCTGTTTCGGGTGTTTTTTGCTGCAGTTGTGCCGATATTTTACCAAACTCAGTATCTATTCCTGTTTTAATAACAAGTGCTGTTGCTTTGCCGCTGATAACGTGCGACCCCATAAACAAGGTATTCTTGCGTTTTGCCAGCGACGTATTTTCGGGCAACACGCAAACGCTTTTTTCAACCGGGTAGGTTTCGCCGGTAAAAGCGGCTTCGTCAATAAACAAGGCCTGCGCCTCAAGTATCAGCGCATCGGCAGGGATAATATCTCCGGCAGTTAAACTTATAATATCGCCGGGTACAACAACTTCAAGCGGAACCTCCGTTTTTTTGCCCGCCCGCAAAACTGTGCAGTGCAGCTGCACCATTTTTAAAAGTTCGCTAACAGCACGTGCGGCACCTTTCTCCTGCCAAAAACCCAATACGCTGCTTATTAAAACAATAACCAATATAATTACGGTATCGGCAACATCGCCCAAACCGGCTGATAACAGTGCAGCAACTATAAGCAGTAAGGTAACCGGGCTTTTAAACTGGGCCAAAAGCAGCATTAAACCCGAAGTATTGGTTTTGGCTTTTATTGAGTTGGGGCCATATTGGTTTAGCCTTGCGGCCGCTTCATTTGGTGTCAGGCCGCTTTCTGCGGCAGATAATTGTTTAAGAGCATCGGTAGTTGTTAGCTGCCAAAAGGATTGTGAGGTGCCAGGTTGATTTTTCAATTTGTATTTATTTAGGGGTATTTTAGACTGGCCGGAGTGCGCCTACCCAAATCTACCAAATACCGGCCAACAAAAAAACTATAAATCAACCCTGTAGCCGCAAGTGTACTTCCTTAATCGTTGTACATTTTTTCATAGTACTCGTTAGCCAAACGCCCGGCCTCAAATTGCGGAACTACATCAGTCGCGGCTTTTTTTAGTATTGACAGCCATTTTTGGGGATCACTATAGTACGTCGGCAAAACAATATTTTCGAGGGTTTCTAACAGGTTTACCGCTTCCTGCCTATCCCTATCTTCCTGCGATAATTCATCGGGGGCCGGCTTTATAATAAAGCTGTTCTTTTGATCGTCAGCAAATTCAGGAACCCAGCCGTCGGGTAACGAAAGATTAATTGAGCCGTTCATTGCCGCCGCCATACCGCTGGTGCCTGATGCTTCGCGGTACATCCGAGGATTGTTTAGCCAAACATCCGACCCTTTCTTCAGCAGGGCAGACAGATCCAGTTCGTAGCCGGTAAGCACGGCACAATTGGCAAAAGGCCGGGCACGGGTAATAATTGAATTAAAGAGATCAATTGAAGGCTGGTCGCCGGGATAAGGTTTGCCGGCCCAAATAATTTGCACCGGGTAGTTTGTATTTTCCAACAGTTTTAAAAACCTGTCCCAATCATACATCAGCATATCGGCCCGTTTATAACCGGCGAAGCGCCTTGCCCAAACAATAGTTAAAACATCATCCTTAAATAATTTACCACACTGGTTGGCAACTGTTTTGAATAACAATTGCTTGAGCTCCTTCTTCCTGCTGATAATGACCTCATCCTTGTTGGCTGTTATTGCTTCATCCAGTATTGCATCGGCCCAGTAGGTTTTATTCTGGGCATTGGTAATGGATATAATCTCGCAAATACCGGTATTATTGCCCCACATATGCCGCGCTACTTCGCCATGGATTTTTGATACACCATTTGCCTTGCGGGCAAATTTTAATGCGCCCAGGGTATAATTAAACCTGTCACCCTCCAGCCCGAGGATTGATTTCACCTCGTGTTCCTGCATGTGGTAAAACAGCGACATATCTTTTAACATACCGAAGCTGTGTTCTTCGTTACCGGCCATCTCGGGTGTATGGGTTGTAAATACCACCCGTTTTTTCACCTCGTCCAGGTTATTGAATTTGGCATACAGGTAAAATGCGAGTGGTATGGAGTGGCCCTCGTTCATGTGGTAAACTTCGGGCTCCAATTTCAATATATCCAACAGCATAGCGCCGCCTATACCCAAAACTATGCTTTGGGCTATACGGGTAGCTTCATTGGCATCGTATAAGTAGCGTGTTATCGACCGCGACTCCTCGTCGTTTTCAGGGATATCTGTGCTCAGTAAAAACAACGGTGCCGAGCCAAACGTTTCTGGTTTTAAAAGCCAGGCCTTAACATGCACAGGAGCATCGTGTACCTGGACAGTAAAAACTATCCCTGTATCCTGCAAAAAAGAATATTGCTTTTCAATAAATTCGGGCTTCATCAGCGCTTCCCTATCCCTGCCCTGGTCATAGTATCCATATTTCCAAAGCATGCCGATACCCAGCAAGTTTTGCTTTAACTGATAAGCGCTACGCAGGTGTGAACCCGCAAGGAAACCCAGGCCACCGCTGTATATTTTCAGCGCCTGGTCAATGGCAAACTCCATCGAAAAATAGGCTACTGCCTTGCTATATTTTTTATCGGGCTCGTAGCCGAATATTTCATTTTTGTCGATCATCGAATAGTTAACCCGATTTGCACCTTAAGGTTTCCCTTTTAAAAACAAGCTATTTATTTTGACACGAATATGAGTTACCAGCTTCCAAAGATGTTGTTATTGCACAGCAAGCTCATGTGCCGCCGTCCATTTCCAGTTTTTTATTTCGGGCATATCGTCAAGGTTAGCACAAATGTAATCGTGGTGCTCCTGTAATTTTCCTTCACAAAAAGCTATAAAAGCATCAGCTTGCTCGCGCAATCGCGGAACCCTTCTTACTGCTTCCATCGCCAGGTGGTACCTGCTCATTTTGTTGAGCACTACCATATCAAAAGGTGTGGTAGTGGTGCCTTCTTCCATATATCCCCTCACGTGGAAACGTGCAGGGTCGGGGCGGCCGTGTACCAGGTCGTGTACAATGCGCACATAACCGTGAAAAGCAAAAATCACATCGGTACGGTCGGTAAACAAAGTCCTGAACAGATCATCGCTCATTCCATGCGGATGGTATGCTTTTGGCGACAGCGACATCAGGTCGACCACATTAACCACGCGGACTTTTAATCCCAGAAAGTGTTGCTGCAGCAACTCTGCGGCGGCGACGGTTTCCAGTGTAGGTACATCGCCGGCACATGCCATAATAATTTCCGGCTCAAAATCTTTACTATTACCAGCCCATTCCCAAACTGATGCCCCGGCTGCGCAGTGGGCAACGGCGTCGTCCATATTAAGCCATTGCAGCTCGGGCTGTTTTCCGGCAACAATTACGTTTACGTAATCTTTGCTAAGCAGGCAATGATGCATCACTGATGTTAGTGTATTTGCATCGGGCGGTAAATAAATACGCACTACCGAACTTTTTTTATTTACAACAGTATCAATAAAACCCGGGCCCTGGTGGCTGTAGCCATTATTATCCTGACGCCACACGTGCGATGTCAGCAAATAATTAAGCGAAGCAATGGGCTTGCGCCACGGCAATTCATTCGCAGTTTTTACCCACTTGGCGTATTGGCTAAACATCGAATCGATAATGGTGATAAACGCCTCGTAGCACGGAAAAACGCCATGCCTGCCGGTTAGTAAATAACCTTCGAGCCAGCCCTCGCAAAGATGCTCGCTTAAAACCTCCATTACGCGCCCGTCTTTTGCAAGTTTATCGTCGTTTGGAAATGTTCTTTCCATAAAACAACGGTTTGTTACTTCAAAAACCGCCTCCAGCCTGTTCGACGTAGTTTCGTCAGGACAAAACAGCCTGAAGTTTTTATTTTGCTTGTTTAACGAGAACACGTCACGCAGATATTTACCCAGGTTGCGCGTGCTTTCGGCCTCAATAACTCCCGGCTCGGGTACATCCAGCTCATACTTTTTAAAACGGGCAATTGCAGCTCTTTCAACAAAAGCCCGCCGTTGCCATAGGGCAGTGCGCTCATCCTTTTATCCTTTTTCGGCGCCAGTGCAGCAAGTTCAGGAACAAGTTTGCCGTTGTCATCAAACAGTAGTTCGGGACGATAGCTCCGCATCCATTTTTCGACGTATTTGAGCTTATCTAAATTTTCCCTTACCCCGGTTAACGGAACCTGGTGCGAGCGGAAAGTGCCTTCAATTGGCACACCGCCCCATTCTTTAGGGCCGGTCCATCCTTTTGGCGTCCGCATGATAATTACCGGCCATTGAGCAGGGCTAACGGCACTACCGTGCCTGGCGTTATTTTGAATGTTTTTTATCCGGCGGTAAGCCTCGGCCATAACTCCTGCCATTTGGCAATGCACCGATCTTGGGTTATCACCCTCAACAAAAAACACATCGTAGCCATAACCTGTAAACAACTGCCGCAAGGCTTCATCGCTCATGCGGGCAAGCACAGTGGGGCCCGATATTTTATAACCATTAAGATGTAATATCGGCAATACCGCGCCATCTCTTGCCGGGTTCAAAAATTCAATCGACTTCCAGCTGCCTTCGAGCGGGCAAGTTTCAGCCTCGCCATCGCCTACCACGCATGCCACCAACAAATCCGGGTTATCAAACGCGGCCCCAAACGCGTGCGAAAGGGCATAGCCCAGCTCTCCGCCTTCGTGTATTGAACCGGGCGTGTGCGCACTAACATGGCTTGGTATGCCGCCCGGTGTTGAAAACTGCCTAAAGAGCTGCCTCATACCCTCCTCATTTTCGGGCACAGCCGGGTAAATTTCTGAATATGTACCCTCCAGGTAGGTATGGGCTATAATAGCCGGTGCGCCATGCCCAGGCCCGCAAATGTACAATACATCGGCATCGGTGTCGTTAATCAGCTTATTGAGGTGTACATAAACAAGGTTTAGCCCTGGCGATGTCCCCCAGTGGCCCAGCAACCTTGGCTTAATATGTTCAGGCTTTAAAGGCTCTTTCAGCAATGCATTTTCCTGCAGATAAATCTGACCGGCTGCCAGGTAGTTCGCAGCATTCCAGTAATCATTTATTTTTACTAATTCAGCTTCTGTTAGCGTACTCATAACCTTAATATTTTAATTGTTTATCAAATTTTTTGTGTGCGATGCTATCATCCATTCCTCATCTGTTTGCATCACCTTAACTTCTACCCGGCTATCTGCCGATGATATAAATTCCAGCCCGTTGCTATTTGATTTTGGATTTATTTCGATGCCCATAAAATTCATATCCTTGCAAATTCGCTCGCGGATAACAGCAGCATTAGCGCCAATGCCCCCGGTAAAAACTAATATGTCGATCCCGCCGATAGCAGCAGCAAGCGATCCAATCATTTTTTTTGCCTGGTAGCAAAACATTTCAACAGCGGCCTGGGCATCCGGATTATGCAGTTCAATATTCAATAGTTTGCGTACATCACTAAACCCGCCAATGGCTTTTAATCCCGATTCCTTACTAAATAAGGTATCTAACTCGTCGGCAGTTAAATGTTCGTGTTTTAGGAGGAATAATGAGACGCCGGGGTCAAGGTCGCCGGGCCGGGTGCCCATTACCAATCCGCCCATAGGACTCATCCCCATGGAGGTATCAACACCAACCCTATTTTTTACGCCAACCATGCTGGCTCCATTACCCAGGTGCGCTATGATAATGCGCTTACGCCCAAGTGCAGCTGTTTTGCCGGCAAGCTTTTCCATTATATACTCGTACGACAGGCCGTGAAAGCCATATCGCTGCAGCCCCATGTTTTTATATTTTTCCGGCAGCGCATAATACTTGGCACAATCAGGCATATGCTGGTGAAAGGAATTGTCAAAACAGGCTATTTGTTGAATCGCCGGAAATGTATTTCCGAAAATATTTATTACTTCAAGTTCGGCAGGCAGGTGATTAGGGGCCAGGTAAACCAGTTTGCCAAGGTTGTGCAACATGTAGTCTGTCAGCAGCGCCGGATGTTTACCCTCAGGGCCACCCTGCACTACCCGGTGCCCCGCAGCCACAATAAATTCTACAAGGTTATTTTTTTCCAGCCATTGTAATAATTCATCAAAAGCAACGACGGTATTATTATACAGGCCTCTTTTTTGAAAAACGACAGCGCCTGCAGCATTTTTTACGGTGAAGGCATCGTTGCCGGTGCCGCCAATTTCAACGGTACCAATATATCGTGCTTCGAGCGTTTCATAATTATACAGGCCAAACTTCAGGCTCGATGAGCCTACATTTATCGTCAAAATCAACTTCTGTTGCTTATCCATCCTTCCTGGTAAAATGATACTATTATGTTCTGATGCTAAGGTCGGCAGTATTGATTGCCCCAAAAATGACGGGGTAGCATATGGTTAGTGATGCAGGTCACTTTTCATGATACAAAGGGCGTTTATAAGAAAAGCACGCATAATTTCAAGCTATGGCCGGCTAAATGACACTATTTAAGTCATATATCAAGGTGACGGCTGTCATTCTTTACAAAGAAAATAAACCCAAGATTTGTTTTAAATAACTGGACATGAAAACAATATTAGTTTTAACAGACCTTTCGGAGAACGCCGCCAATGCTACCCGTACCGGCGCTTTGCTGGCAGCGCAGCTTCAAGCCGACCTGCTGTTATTTAATGCTTACGTAACAGCACCTATAATACCCCAGTATGCGGGCGGCCCATGGATTATGGACGAAATAGCAGAACGGGAGCACATGTGTATTGAAAAACTTGAGAAACAACGTAATTTACTTGAGGGTTATTTATCGGTAAAAGGTACCGAGCCGGCGCAGCCGATAATTCATATAAGGGCAGGTGCAGGCAGTTTAACCGGTAATGTTGACGAAATTACGCATCAGAGAAAAATAGAAATGATTATAACAGGCTCGCGTAACGGCAGCACTATTGACCACTTAGTTGGCGGGAGCGATACGTATGCTATTATTGACAAATCAACGCGCCCTGTACTAATTGTACCGCCGGGCAACGAGCCTAAGCGGTTTAAAAAGATGGTTTTTGCTACAGATTTTGAAGATGACGATATTACCGCCCTGCCATATCTTATTAAGCTGGCAAAACAACTGAATTGTAAGATGGAAGTTGTTCACGTGCAAACCGCCGGCGATGGGGACATTGCTTCAAATAACCAGTTAAAAACTTTTTTAACCGAAATACACAAGCAAAAATACCCGGGTATAAGTTATAGCGAAATAAGGGGAAAGGATGTGGTAAACAGGCTTAATACCTATTGCAATGAAACTAAAGCCGATGTGCTTGCACTTACGCATCACCAGGATTCGTTTTTAATGCGTCTCATTCGGAACAGCACATCGAAAAAAATCCTTACTAATCAACATGTGCCATTGCTGGTAATTCCATCAAACATCAAAAACTAAAAAGCTGGTAATGGCAGATGAAACATTCGGTATAAAAGGTTTAACGGCAGCGGAAGTTGCCGAATCGAGAATAAAATTTGGTGCTAATATAGTTATCAATAAAACCCAAAATGCGGTTGTAGCAGCAATTATAAGCCTGGCAAAGGAGCCGATGGTGGTATTGCTTTTGGTGGCATCTGTTATTTATTACATAAGCGGGAACACACCTGACGCCGTTTTCCTGTCGGTAGCCATTGTGCTGGTTGCCGGAATTTCACTTTACCAGGATGCCAGGAGCAATTCGGCGCTTGAAAAATTAAAGGTATTGACCAGCCCGCTATGCAAAGTAATTCGCGATGGCCGGTACCAGGAAATTAATTCGGCTGATTTGGTTATTGGCGATGTTTTGATTGCAGAAGAAGGGCATTCAATAGCGGCCGACGGATTGGTATTAAGAGCGAACGACTTTACTGTAAATGAGTCGGTTTTAACCGGGGAATCGCTACCGGTAGGCAAAAATACGAAGGAAAGATAACCAGGTTTACCAGGGGTGTACAGTAGCAACAGGGTTAGTGGTTGCCAAGTAACTGCTATTGGCAGCCAAACCAGGCTTGGCCATATAGGTGCCGCCCTCGAAAACATAGCCGAAGAAAAAACACCGCTTGAAAAACAGAAAAACAATTTTGTTAAAAAAATGGTGGTGCTGGGTGCAGCAGTTTTTTTGACAGTTTGGGCTATCAACTTTTTTCACACATTAAACTTATTGGATAGTTTACTTATGGTGGTAAGTAAAACCACCTCGTTGCTGTTGCCAATTGACCGGAGATCGCCGCCGGATAATAAGTCTTTATTTAATTCAATTTTTAATTCCGGGTTAACTTTTAGTGGCGGATCTTTTTATAATCTCCTTCTCCAGGCTTTTGGGTACCGGCCTGCAACCGCAATTTAACTGGTGTGCTTTGTGCCACGTTAGGCGCTGCTCAAGCGTCGGGTTTTTAGGCATAGGGGTTGCCAGGTGCCAGGCTTTATTTATTTTCATATGCAGTATTGTGGTTTTGATGTATTGCGGTTAATTGCGAAATACTTTCGTGGCCACGATGGATACTTTTATTGAAAAACCAAACACTGAACCCGGCCACGGTTGCTGCAAGAATTATTACGTTAGCTATAGTACCAAATTTAGCATCGCGCCAAAATTTAAAAACGAGGGATTGCGATATACAAATGGCTGCGGCGGAAGGTATCCACCACCACTCATTTTGTGACAAAAACATAAAGGCCGCGGCAATAAACAATATTGCCCCAATTAGCCACGCCCAACCATACAATTTATTTATAGGCTGACTTAGCGCTTTTACCGGCGCGAGGTTGTATGCTTTGGCTATACCCATAAGGTGGATGGCGCCGTGAGCAAACATAATTACCAACAATAGCGTTTTCATGCTTCATGCTTTTTAATAACCAAAGCACGTGTTTTTGCCGTTAATGAATAATGACGGCTGACAGGTTAAAATTTAATGTTTGTCACATTTTCATCGTTTATATCGACCTAAAAAAACGAATTGTCTATTTTAGCATAATAAACCTCAAATCAATATGTCGTTCCAGGGATATTTAAATACCATAAAAGCAAAAACCGGCAAAGGCCCTGATGATTTCAGGCAGTTGGCAGCCGAAAAAGGCATCACCCAAAATGGCGAAATTGCTCCCGGTGTAAAGGCCGGCGATATTGTAAAATGGCTGAAAGACGACTTCGATTTGGGTCACGGCCACGCCATGGCTATTTATGCGCTGTTGAAGGGTATGAAAAACGAGGATAGTAAATAACAAAGATATGCGCTAAAACTGTTCCTGTTCACAGTGGAACATAAGGAACAGGGTGGAACAGGAACAGGCTCGCCCAAAGCACCAAAAACCTCATTTCTGAATCATAAATGCACTTTTTACCCTATTTAACGCCCAAAAAAACGCAAAAAGTACTGACAAATTAGTGTCAGTAAAATCCTGCTATTTTTCTTCTTTATTCTTGACTCCCGGTTCCTGACTCCTGGTTCTTGACTCTTGGTTCTTGATTCTTGGTTCTTGACTCTCATACCTCCCCAGCGTCTTTTGTAGTTGCTCCCGTATCTGCTTCACCAAAAGCCGCGGACCCAGCACCCGTATCTTCGGGCCGAAGCCGAGCAGTTCGCGTTCCAACTCAAAGTTCATGATCACGCGGATGCTGAAGATCTTGCCATCGGCATCTTCGCTCAGTAGCTTTTGCGTGTGGTGGATGGGTTTGGTAATAATGTATGGCGCATTGGCATCATCTATCCAAAACACCACCTCCACATCGCGCTGGTTTGGGCTTTTGGTAACACCCAGCACATCGTCATAATAAGTGGCCAGGTTAATGGTTTTGTTTTCGCGGTATTCCTCGTCGTGCTCCTCAATCGTCTTGATCCTGTCGAGCGCCAGGGTAAGCAGTGGTGCATTCTTTGCGTGCGATTGCCCCAGCACGAACCACCGGTTGCGGTACTCCTTCAGCAAATAACCGCTGAAGCAAAAGGTATTGGGTACCCTGGCCTTAAAGCTCTGGTAAGTAACGCACATGGTTTTTTTGGCCACGATAGCCCGGCGGATAACCTCTATCCACTCCAATCCCTTCAAATTATCGTTCTTCTCAAAATCAATAACCGGGGCGCTATGCGTTTTTTGGGTGTATATCTTATCTTCCAGTTTACTCACCATCTCGTTTACATCAGCAAAATGGCTGAAGCCCTTAAACTGCTGCAGCAGGCCCGCCACCTCGCCCAGCACCTGCATATCGTGGTTGTTGAGCGGTATATTGGTAATACTGTAATTTTTATCCGAATAGGTATAATACTTCCTGTCCACCACCACAATCGGCGCTTCGTAGCCCAGCTTGTTGCTGCGCATCATCTCCATATCCGCCTGTATGGTGCGGCGGCTAACGCCGGTGTCAATACCCTGGTATTCGTACAAAGCATCAGAACAGGCATCAATCAAATCCTCCAAAGTCCACTTTTTATAGCGGTTTTGCAGGCAATGGTCGATGGTGCGGTAGCGGATGAGGGCGTTGCGGTTTACAGGCATGGTTTGATTTCGGATTTCGGATGTTCGATTTCGGATTTATTTAATTGCGGAATGCGGAAGTTCGATTGCGGAATTGGTTTAACAAATCTCCCCGGTCGAAGCTTAAGTCCTCTCCTTTGGAGAGGATTTAGGTGAGGCGAAGACGGGACTTGTGTTTAACCCTTCTACAGTTGACTAAAATAATTTTTGAAATTTATTGATTTATTTTTTACTGCGCAAATAGATTGCGCAGTAACACTAGTTCTTTGTGGTGTTGAAAATGGAAAGGGTGGCGTGAATATCGCTCGCAGAGTCGACTCCCCCCCCAACCCCCTCTCTTTTTCAAAGAGAGGGGGAGGCATTGGCGGGCGGAAAACAAAAGATAAAAGGAATAATTGCAGCTCACCCTCTTTGCGCGCAGCGAAGAGAGGGTCGCCCAGCGAAGCGTCGGCGGGGTGAGTCGACCCGCCAGTGCATTTGCGATAAACGCCGGGGTGAGTAAAAAGCGTGAATATCGCTCGCAGAGTTTTACTCCCCCCCACCCCCCTCTCTCTTTCAGAAAGAGGGGGAGGCATTGGCGGGCGGAAAACAAAAGATAAAAGGAATAATTGCAGCTCACCCTCTTTCCGCGCAGCGAAGAGAGGGTCGCCCAGCGAAGCGTCGGCGGGGTGAGTCAACCCGCCAGACATTTGCGAAATATATTAAGAGCACAAAAAGCAAAACAAAATGGAAAAAGAAAATACAACCGCACCCGAAAACAACTCCCCCTTCAGGGGGCCGGGGGGCCTTAAAGTGTCGAACAACGAACTCAAAGCCCTCGGCATTAACGACGTTAAAATACTCGAAAACTTTAGCCGTGTGGCCAACGGACTGCTAAAACATGCCGTAATGGACAAGCCCGAAATACTCGCCAATCTGGAAGCCCTGATTGACGACCCTATGCCCTACGCCCTTAAAAAAGGCGGCAAGTTTAAAAACCTGGCCGAAAGCGTTATTAACCTGCGTAAAGAAGGCAAGTTTGTAAAGCAGCAGCGCAGCACATTTGCCCTTAAAGAAGAAATTGCCGACTTCCCCGTTTGGGGTCTGGAACACATTGAGGTAGGCGCGCTGGCACAGATGAAAACAGCTGTGAAATTGCCCATTGCTGTCGCCGGCGCGCTGATGCCCGATGCGCACCAGGGTTACGGCCTGCCCATTGGCGGCGTGCTGGCCACCACGGCAAACACCATTATCCCCTTTGCCGTTGGGGTTGATATTGCCTGCCGCATGTGCCTCAGCATTTTCGATCTGCCAGCCGCCACGGTAGATACTGAAGCTGATATGCTAAAAGGCATGCTGATGGACCATACCTATTTTGGTATTGGCTGCACCACCAAATCGTACCACGACAGCTCGCTGTTCGATAGCAAGACCTGGGGCGAAACCAAGGTGATCCGCAACCTGAAAGACAAGGCCTACGCACAGCTCGGAACCAGCGGCACCGGCAACCACTTTGTGGAGTGGGGCGAGCTTACCCTCGCCGAAGGGGCGCTGGATGGTATCCCCGCGGGCAATTATTTGGCTTTGCTTTCGCACTCCGGCTCGCGCGGGTTTGGCGGTAGCGTGGCCGACCATTACTCAAAAATTGCTATGAGCAAAACCAAATTGCCGCCCGAAGCAAAGCACCTGGCCTGGCTGAATTTGGATAACGACGAAGGGCAGGAATACTGGATTGCCATGAACCTGGCCGGCGAATACGCCAGCGCCAACCACCACGAGATACACAACAAAATTGCCCGTGCGCTAAACCTTAACCCGCTGATGCGGATTGAGAACCACCACAATTTTGCCTGGCAGGAGCAGCTGGCCGATGGTACCCCCGTAATGGTGCACCGCAAAGGCGCAACCCCGGCCGGTCCCGGTGTGCTGGGTATTATCCCCGGCAGCATGAGCACCCCCGGTTTCGTGGTGCGTGGTAAGGGCGACGCGGCCAGCATCAACTCCGCCAGTCACGGTGCGGGCCGTTTGATGAGCCGCAGCGCAGCCTTCAAAACGCTCGACAAAGCCGCCATCGCCGCCAACCTCGCCGACAAACGCATCACCCTCATGGGCAGCGACGTTGACGAAGCCCCCATGGCCTACAAAGACATCCACGCCGTAATGGCCGCCCAAAGTGACCTGGTAGAAGTACTGGCGAAGTTTGAGCCGAGGATAGTGAAGATGGCGGATCCGAAGGAGAAGCCGGAGGATTGATTGGAGAGTGGTGAACTGTGAGTGGAGAGTGGTTTAAAAAAGTGACAGTAGCAGTGGGGAGTGGCAGTTATTATTGTTCCCTCCCACCCCATTTGTCATCCCGAGCGACAGCGAGGGATCTTATACAAGCGAAAGGTATTGCGAGAGTTAGGTATACGCTCAATAAGATAATCAAGTTGGAACCGTAATAAAACCTGCCAACTGCCTACTCCAAACTGCCAACTGATTAAATGGGCGTTCCCGCTGATAGAAGCGGGCTGCGCTGTACGCTAATACGGCGCAAGGCATTAGGCGCGAAGGCCGGTATCAGCTGCCATCGCTAACGCGGGACGATGGTATGGGAAATTAAGTAAAACAAACAGCTATCCACACGTAATTATATATGAATATCGATAACAATTGGCAATTTATTCACTTTGATAAATCAGAAATATGACAACATCATTTCTTCAAAAATTGACAAACTTAGCGGCTGAATTGATTAAGCTGGACACCATCAAAAAACCAAGTTTAGGGTTCCACCCGTCAAGACCTCTTCACAGACATGAAAGATATCTTAATGATTGTTTTCTTGCTTTGGGCGAAATAGATAGCGTTGTTAAACAATTAAACTATTCCGCGATATTTTTGGCGAATTTTCGAAATACTCCAACCTTGAAAAAAAACAAAATTTCGCGATATGAATATATGGTTTATCATATCGAAGGATATTTATTTCGAGTTACAGGTGTAATGGATCGTTTGTTATTATTGGTAAACATAATACTCGAATTGGGATTGGAACAAAAAGAGTGTAAAGCATCGGAAATCTTAATCAACAAAAAGGGCAAAAGAGGAAAGTTTTCAAATGATATTGAAAATGCTATTCCGGATTTATTAGAAGCTTTGATTAAGATTCTGACTTATATAAATAATTTCCGAGATGATAGGAATACGATCGCACATAGCCAAAAGATCAACTATAAGGATCTTCGACAAATAGAAGGGTTTCATTTAGCATTGCAAAATGATATAACAGGCGAGTTAGAAAAACATAAACATCTTATAAAACTAAAAACAGATAGGAAAGTATTAGAATACAAAAAAGACTTCATTGATTGTACTGATAAAATCGTGCAATTACTTATACCCGTCTACGAACTTTTGAGTATATGCTTCGAGAATCGGTATGAATTGATGAAATCCAATTTGCACACTAAAATATAAAGTTGTTCTTATAAAGCTTAAGTGATAATAGAGTAATTTAGCTATTAAATTATGAGTCCAATTGATATTAAATCATCTACAATTGATAAATCATTAGATTTAATCAAATCATTCGTTCAAAAACTTATCGGTCCTGCTGTTGACGAGATCGGGGAAATGTTTGCGGACCACGTTAAAATATGGCGGTTAAAAAATCAAATCCGAAATCTAGAAAAGGTAAAAAAGATTATAGATGCAAATCACATCCCAATTCAAAATATTCCCATAAAAGTCTTACTACCATATCTTGAAGGCGTGAGCCTTGAAGAAGACAATCTACTACAAGATATTTGGGCAAATTTATTGATAAATTATATTGACGCACGAAAAAATCTAACTCAAACCATTTATCCGCAAATCCTTAAGCAACTTTCGAGTGATGATGTCCGCTACCTTCAAATATTGAAGAAAGAGGGTTATATTTATGTGGGCCGTAGTCAAGCATCCGAAAATAAAGTCACAGCAGAGGATTTGTCAAATTTGGAACGAATGCATTTGGTAACCGAAACCATAGGAATTAATAAAACAGACTATCAATATGGAGAATACGAACCTATCGGCATTGAAGAATATACACCGACACTTTTCGCTTTGGGTTTTATGCGCGCTTGCGGCATAACGGGTAATGAAGCAGAGCCGTCTACTACCAATTAATGATTTTCCCCGCTACTGCAAGCGCCCTCACTTCGTTGGTCGGGATTTGCCATCCCCAGTAATGCAGTCCAGGATTATAAATCCTGACTGACAAAGAAGCCATTGCGCTATTAGTCTTTGCCCGTCAGACTCGACGCCAGACGGAGGGGTTTGTGTGTGTGGTATATTCTATCGACCGAATATATCGCTGATAATTTTATCAATTTCTAAAATGGATATTGCCCCTCTTGTAGAACCGTCTTCAATTGTTTTTGGCTTGTCCTTAGTTACAATCAGAGTTCCATTATCTCCACCACCTTGTTCAAAAGGCAAAATGTCGTTTTCTATGTACCATTTGTATTTTGAATCCCAACGCTCATCGTAACCCTTGTCATTTATTACACCACAATGTTCCCAATAATAGTTTATGCCCGTATCATCGTTTTCTAATGTAAAATCGGGCAATTTTTCGACATCTTTAATAATTAAAGGTTTTTCATAAATTGGGGTAAGTCCTTTATCTAATAGGCGCTGATAAATGTGTAGTTCGCTTTTTGACCGTAACATCCGGCCATCACTTGCCTGATGGATCAAATTACGCTCTAAGTATATACCATCTACTTCAACCATATCTGGTTTTTCAAATAGATTAGTGATACGACTTAAAGTATCAGAATATATTGGATTCGATAAAGCCTTAACATCAAATAAATTCCCCTGATAAAGCACAATTACTTTACCTGTTTGACGCGTCAATGCTGTATAAAGCATTTCTCTTTTTAATAAGAAACATGGATTGGGTAATACAAAAAATACTTTTTCAAATTCGCTTCCTTGAGCCTTGTGCACGGTTAAAGCATAAGCTAACTCTAATGGGGATTGACCTTCTTCTGTAAACTCAAAGGCTTTAAAAGTATATTCATATCCTTTTTGACTTGAAAATTCAATCTTAACATATTGGGGCTGTCCGCTATATTTTTTGTAGTCCGTTTTACTTTTATATTGTCCTACAACTATCCCAATCTCTCCATTAGCTAAGTATCCCATACCATCATCAGGATAAACATCATTCCTGCTATGATTACCCACGTTTATAACTTTATCGCCATAAACAATTTGTTCTAGGCCCAAGGGCTTTGGAATATTTTTAATTGCAATTTCTTCGCCATTGTATTTTTTCACTTTCTTGCCGAAAACAGCCGTATGGATATTTTCAGCTCTGTATTTTTGATGTAGCTTTCTATTAATAGTCTGAACGCCAAATACTCGATCTTTTATTGGTGACAATATTTGCCATTTTTCAATAAAATCTACAGAAGGATTAACTTCAAACGCTTTTGCCCTGCTTGTGCTATTAAAGAAAGTACCGTCAGATGAACCCAAGTTTAAATTAAAACTTGATGTGTCGAATATGTTTAATTCCTCTGCTAAAACTTTATTGAAAACTTGCTCGAAATCACCCTCATTTTCCCACTTTTCTAATCGTAAAAAATCTGAATTTTCGTTATATTGTATTTTTTGAAAAATGTCATCGGCAGCAGGGTCTGGTACATTTCCACTAAACCATTCGGCTAATTGAAGATCGTCTCTATTAGTTCCGCCCTGCCTTCGTCTTATAGTTAATTCAGCATATCCCGGTGAAACTTTGGGAAACAGTTCGTCTTCATTTTCGGGCCTCAAGAAATTTATTATGTCGTAGAATGGCCTACCGGGGCCAATAGGTGGTAATTGTCGATGATCGCCAACCAAGATAAATCTTTTAACGCCTCTAAAACAATCTAAAGTAGTAGCAAGCATTTCTTCTGTTAGCATACTACATTCATCAATAATCACTGTTTCATAACCAGATTCGCTGTATTTATTTGATAAAACATATTGCTGTCGATCACCAATATATCGACCAAAGCCACGTAAAAAACGAGCAAGGGTAGCGGTTGTAATGTTAGTACCCTTTATTACTTCTTCCATTCTTACTCGTGCTTTTCCAGTAGGGGCAAGTAATAAAACCCCATTAGCTTCGATTAAAGGATGTTGCGCAAGTACAGATAATAAGGTTGTTTTCCCTGTTCCGGCAGGCCCTATCAAAACTGAAAATCGAGCATTGGCTAGTTCAAGTAAACAAGAGGCTTTTTCAAATCTTGCTCTTTCCTCGTCTTCGTCTGGTTCTAAAACCTTGCCGAATCGTTTAATCTGATCCGCTTTTATTTTTTCATCTAATCTAAATTTCCAATTTTCGGATAACTCTAATCGCTTGCCTCTTAATCGATCTTTTACTTTAGAACGAATAATTTCGGAACTTTTCTGCAACCTGGACAATTGATAGGCAGTTTCACCTTTTTTGGTAACATCTATACCAACCTCATTAGTAAAGATTTTTTCAGCGCTTTCGTAATAATCACTGTTCACTTCACATTTAGGTTGAAGTGACATATCCCGAATATTTTTAATTATAAATTTTCTCGGAAGAAGCGTGTGTCCTTGTAAGGTTGCATTTTCCAATTGATATATTGTCAATGCCCGGATACGTTTATTATCTAAAGGATCATTAAACTCAATTGATGTTGGCAATAATTTCTTCTTTTGTGAACCGCTAAATAATCCAATATCTACTGTTAATAGCGAAATAGGAAAACTTGTACGTCTTGTTATTTCATAAAGCAAATAAGGGTTGGTTAATATATCCTTATCAGTTACGTCGGAATCGAATTCAGTTCTTTCCTCATGAACATATAATATTTTAGCCTGTTCTATACTTATATCGAAACGACTAAGTAAATGTAGCAGATCAATTCGGGCGCTATCTGCTTTTCCTTTTAGGTTTAAATAGTTTTCACGGATGCTTGGAGTTATTAGCCCTGTTGTTTCTTTTGAAATATTCTTTTCACCAGAAATAACGCGTTCAAATAAATCCCAAGCACATTGACCATCTTGCAAAACAGATGATATTTCGGCAGCTACAAAATGTCCTTTTTCAATTCCAAAGCCACAAAGTGCAGCTCCCATTCCGGGGTAATCCCCTCTTAATTTTTCAAGGCGAGCAACTTCATCATGTATCCATACAAGCACTCTATCGTGATGCAAGCCAATATTTAAAATTTTGGCTTGTTCTATTGATTTTACACATTGATATAGAACTCTGATCGCGGTATCCGTTGCAACATGTTCAGAAGCATATGAAAACTCTAAAGCTTTATCCTCTGGGGTCTTTACTGCAAGGATTGAAGGATCAAAGTCAGGATGTTCCTTTTGATATTCAATTGCATCGTGATAAGGAAGTAAAAAGCCGTCAGAGCAATCAGGTCGAATAGAATGCAATATCATATGCTCCCAATAAGATGCGGAGAACCTTTTATTAGAACCCCTGTAGGGTTCAGATTCAATTATTCGATTAATGCGACCTACGCCTACTAAAACTTTCCCAGAATCTTCTACGAACGGCATTTGTTTAGCATAGAAAAAAACAAGGGAAATATCTGCTTCCAAATGTTCATAGAATCCGTTTAGCAATGCTTTCTGATTATTGCTTTCCTGAACCCATTTACTATTTTCTTTATTTCCGTTGTATTTGTTAATTAAGTCTGGCTCCCTTGCCTCATCATAATCAAGCTCAAATCTTTCGATGAATGTCTCGTTGCTTTTTTTGGACATCCATCTATAAGGAACGCTATTTGCCGAAAAAGCTGGGAATAATAAAGGGGTTGATTCTAAATGCCCATGACTTTTGGGATATACCTCCACATAAGGATGATCTAATTTTTTAGTGAATGAGAAAGGGGCCATAAATGTTGCGCGTTCTCCAACACAGGGTGGGAAATCAGCTTGAATCAAATTTTCGATTGATTTGGTAGCGTTAACATCCTCTCTTTCATCGTCTCTATTTAAAGCACAATTTTTAAGTGCCAAACAGGCATTGTTAGCTGAAGGGCATTTACAAATAGTTCCGTTCCATTTATTATCATGCCATGGAACACGAATACTTAAATGTTTAAGTTGGTATTTGGAGCTTTTTTTCATTGATAAATTGTGGGTAAGGAATAGTATAAGGATTGTCTGCTATTATATGGATTTTTTTTCAATATTAATAGTTGGCAGTAACAATTTTTCGATATAGACTTTTCCCGCTGTTCGCTGCGTCTACGAATTACCCGCTGTAGATTTCGTCTACGGTTTAGCTATGTTAGTAGTTTATAACTACCGTCCTTGAACAATAATAGCAGGGCGGTAGCGCAAGCTTTGCACATATAAAAAAAGCCGCCTTACATACGTAAAGCGGCCTTTTGACACACTTGCGGATCATTAATGCTTATATACCATTAGCAGCATACATCGGGTCGATATGGAGGCGTATGTAACCGTTTTCCAGTTTCTTTTGTTCGCCGTTGCGGTTAAATAATAGCACGGTAAACTTTGCTTCCAGGTTGTAGCCGCCAAAGCCGTCTGTTGCATGAACAAAGCTGGTGATCTCGAAGCTCGAATTCTTTTGAAATCCCGGCGGAATCACCACCGTGGCGGGGCCATCATACGAATTGTACGATGAATAGCCTTTGTTATCACTAACCACTGCATCTATAGCAATGCCATTTTGCGAATTTTGCCATTCAAAATCCTCAGCAAGCGGATGTTTGCCAACAGTAAACAGGGTAAGCACGCTTTTGAGGCCGGGAAAGTTAAGCGGCGTTTGCTGCCTGAAAAATTTCTTCACGAAGAAGATGTTGATGTTCGCACTTTTAGAAAAAATGGTATGTTTCTCAAAAAATAGTACAGAGTCGGGCTTGCCGACAAGCGCATAGGCATATTTGTTAGTGCTGTCCGGGTAAACCAGTTTTCGGTTCGCATCTTCGGTGCCCGAGGATAAGTTACCTGAGAACATACCACCGGCTGTATAGGTTACGCCATCTATAGTGTAAGACACCGAATCGCTCACGGCAGCTATTACAGGCTTGGTTGGTGTTACCGGTTTTACCGGGCTATCTTTTTTACAGGATGTAAATGCAAGCAAAGGCAAAAGGACATAGATAAGTTTAAGTTTTTTCATATAATAGCTCAGACACCAACCACGTGCACAGGTTTAATGCAGCCGCCAAATATCGGGGAAATAATGTACAGGTTAAAAAATTTAATGGGAAGGGATTAAGGATACGGAATAAGCCTACGTAATATTTTTTTGAGATATTTTTTAAACGAGGACGGCTCGTTATAATATTCGCTTAATTTTATCGCAACAAAACCAAACGAAATCACTGTTTATCAACCTGGCAACCAACTATGTACAATAACTACTACCTCAACAAAACGACCTTAGTAACCGGCGGTGGCTCGGGCATGGGCCGCGGCCTGTGCCAAAAGCTTGCCGAATGCGGCGCCATTGTTTTTTGTACCGATGTAAATGTTGCAAACGCCGAAGAAACCATTGAGCTAATTGGCGATAGTACCGCCGTTGCCCGCAAGCTGGACGTTACCCAAATACAAGATTTTGAAGCGGTGATAGGCGAAATGGTGGCTGCGCATGGCCGGATAGACTTGATTTTTAATAACGCGGGTATGGGCATAAGCGGTGAGTTGCGTGATATATCCATTAACCAATGGAAAAAAGTGATGGATGTAAATTTCTATGGGGTGCTGCATGGCTCGCATACGGCCTATCAGCAAATGCTGAAACAAGGTTCGGGGCAAATTGTGAATACCTCATCGCTGGCCGGGTTACTTGCCATGATTCCGCTGATTGGGCCATATAGCGCATCCAAACATGCGGTTTTAAATTACACCAGGGTGTTGCGAAACGAGGCGCGGGCTTTTAATATAAAAGCAAATACGGTGTGCCCGGGTTATATTGATACGCCAATTATTGATGCCCTGCCGGCCGTTAATTCAAAGCCCGGCTGGAACCGCGAGGCCATTAAAAAATTTGAGCCGGGATTGCCGGTAGCTAAGGCGGTAGATTATATTTTAAAAGGCGTGGCCGCTAATAAGGAAGTGATTTTATTCCCGCGCATTGCCCGGTTGATTTTGCAGTTTTCGCGATTATTTACAGGTTTGTACGTAAAGGCGAGCAACAAATCAATGACGGAATTCAGGCAAAAATTCAGGCTAAATGAATAGTGTAACTGCTAAATAAAAAAATATTATTTGGAAATTAAAAATTCTCCGTATCATTGCGCCATGAATACAACATCAATACAATGCTTTATACCGCAGCCGATTTATCGGAGGGGATAGCTATGTATTGACTTAAAATATTATAAATACGCGAATCCTCTTAGATAAATCTAAGGGGATTTTTTGTTTTAGGCACATTTCAGGGTAGTATATCAATTGGCTTAGATTACTCCGTTTGGAACGGAGAGGTTCCCGGTTCGAGCCCGGGTTACCCTACTGAAGGAAATATAGCTCAATTGGTTAGAGCAGCACCCTTATACGGTGTCGGTTAAAGGTTCAAGTCCTTTTATTTCCACTAATGGAGAATTAGCAAACATGGTGTATGCGCCGGACCGAAAATCCGGACATCCGGGATCGTTACCCGGGTTCTCCACGTTAAAAAAGGCCGGTTGCCCGAATGGTAAGGGGTTCCTCTGCAAAAGGAAATTGTACAAGTTCGAACCTTGTACCGGCCTCAAAAATTTCCCGTGGTGCAACGGTAGCACGCCCGGCTTTGATCCGGGAAATTGTGGTAGCTAATTTGCCTGTTGCCGTATTAAACTCCCGCGCTATACATTTCAATTTGTTTGAGTTGCATAACCTTTTGTTTGATAATTGCAACCGGGGGGATATTTGTGGAGCTATCTTTGTAATGCTTAGAAAAACAAAAACATTTAGTTATGGAAAACACAGAAAATCAAGCCCCTATATTCCCCAAGGGCGACGCGGCCCCCGCTGATTATTTTACCGGTACAACATGGGTAAACACATTGGTGCCTAAAGATACTACGCTTAACACCGTAGTGGCCAGTGTTATATTTGAACGAGGCTCAAGAAATAACTGGCATACCCACCCGGGCGGGCAAATACTGCTTGTGACCGACGGTACAGGTTATTACCAGGAAAAAGGAAAGCCCATACAAGTGATTCGTAAAGGAGATGTGATTACGATAGCACCCGACTTATTGCATTGGCACGGTGCATCGGCTAATAGTGAAATGACTCACATCGCTGTTAATCCAAACACGCAAACCGGAATGGTTAATTGGCTGGAAAGAGTAACAGACGAGGAATATAACGGGTTAAACAATATTTAAAAACATTAGGCAAAAGCGGCTTAAGTTTCGCCAAAATAAAGGTAGACGAAGACGTGTTATTCAGCGCATTTGCAGAAAATGGTGGAGAAGCAGGTATCTGCGGGATATTATATCTGCGAAAATTCCGTCGGCACCAATAATGTCGAAGTTATTTTACTAACCAGCAGCGCATCGGCATATTCTGGTACAGCGCTTATTTCGTGCCATTGGGTATCATCTACAAAGTCTTTCCAATGGGATTCTTTGTCGGCAAGGTCGTCAAACGTAACCATGTAGGTTAGGTTTGGACGCAACGGACCGATGATGGTTTCGCCCCAGAAAACGGGGTTAAAGCCGAGGCGTTTAAAAATATCAATCTCACCCTTGTCGTTAAACATTTCTATCTTCTTTTTGCCTGCGGCATCGCTTGCGCTCTGGTATTGGCGCAGCTCAAATATCCTTGATTTTTTCGGCGGGGCCGTAAGCGTTGGGAAATGCTTAAACGCTTTTAACAGCGAGCTTTCAATGCGCTCATACGCCGGTGCTGTAGCCGGGGCGTTTAAGTAGGCCGCCCCTTTGCGTTTAAGGTCCTCATCTTTCCCCAGGCTATCTGTAACACTTGCATAATGGTCGAGCCCATGGTATGGCGCAATGGCGTATAATTTTGTCTGACCGGTTGGTTTCAGTTCGGTAAATACGCCAATGTGTTTTACACCCAGTCGGTTTAAGGCGGGTATAGCGGCATTCTTTAAATAGTCTTCAACCAGCTTTTGCTGGGTTACATCTTTTAAAGTATAAACCCGCAGTTCGTAATACTCCTGTGTGGTGGGTGGATTGCTTTTTGTCATAGCGCTGCTTATGGCTGGTGCAATGGTGGCAGCAGCGCCGCCTATAATGGATGATTTTACAAATGAACGTCGTTGCATTGAGGTGGGGATTGTGGATAGCTAAGATAGGGATAATTAAGAACAATATACCTCTTGTCATTGTGAGGAACGACAAACTTTTATCTTAACTGTATTAATAATTTTTAACTATATTTTTTTATAAAACTATAGCTTATACCTATTTCACCAGTCAATTAATTCCAAGCCCATTCCAGGTGCCATATAATAAACATCGCAGCAATATTTAAAACCATCTCCATAACGGCCGGCTTATCAGCGGCGAAAACGACCAAGGGATCGACGTGAAAATTAACAGCAGGCTTATGGTAAACCAAATTGCCATGGTTTTAAATTTTTCTTTGTCGGTAGTTTTGCGTTTTGCCTTTGCCGAGCCTATGGTGATAAAAACAATGGCAATAACCATCATGGTGACGTGCTCCATACCGAAAAAACGTATTTGCCTCTCGTGTACAGCTTCTTTAAAATTATGCAGAAAGTAGCTTACTATCGGGCTTATAAAATAAAGCCAAAGGCCTATTACCAGCTGTATATGGGCAATATTTACGGCGAATAATCTCGCGCCGTTATCAACGATGGTATAGGGCTTCTTGCCCAGCCAACCCCGGTAGCCACGATAAATAGCAAAAAGCAACGATAATAAGACCAGCCAGCGGGTTACAGAATGCAGCGGAAGGAGTATTTGGTACATGAGATAAGCCTATGCCATTTAAGACGATTGCCGGATAAAAACATTTTAATTTTTATACCACTTTTTCCAGCTCTTTGCTGAAACAAAAGCTGTCTTCCATTTTCTGGTATGGCGGATAGTTGGCAATGCGCGCATAGCCCGCCCGCTGGTAAAGCCCCAGCGCTTCTACCTGCCTGCCACCGGTTTCCAAAATAACAAACCCGAAGCCCAAAGTATGCGCCCAGGTTTCCAGCTCAGCCAAAATTTTACGACTGATACCTTTGCCGCGGGCCTGCGGTGCAACAAACATCCGTTTAATCTCTACCGTAGTTTCATTGTATTTTTTAAAGCAGCCGCATGCAGCGGGCTCGTTATCCAGGTACGCAATTACAACGGTATCAATAGGCGCAATAATGTTATGCTGGTCGTATTCGTCCATTTCATCGCCATTGCGCAGCCGCAGGTCGGCGTCTAATTGTTTTATCAACGATTGGAAGTGAGGGTCGGCGCTGTTGGTGCGTTTTAATACAATTTGCTCCATTGATGCAAATATATTTAATGGCGCTATTTTATGGTAAAATAAATAGCAGGATCAGCTGTCTTTTGCCAGCTTAGCTGGGTAAAATGGCCTTTTTGCGCGCCCTGCTTTTCCATCGCTCACCGATATTTTTGGTTGGGATGTTGTCGCCGAGTAATTTTCCCCATGGTTTAAGCTCGTCAATACGGTCGAAGATGATTTTCAAAACCGCCACAAAAGGGATGGATAAAAACATCCCCGACAGTCCCCACAACTGGTTGCCCAGCAATACCACGATAATTGACATTAATGCGTTGATCTGAACTTTTGAGGATACAATACGCGGCACCAGTATATTATTGTCAATAAACTGTATAACAATATAGGCTATAATAACACCAAGCTGGGTTGAATAACCATCTTTGGTAACAGTGGCCATTAATACCGGCAGCGCAATTGCCACTATGCCACCCAGGTATGGTATGAGGTTAAGTATTGCGCCAATGCAGCCGATAAGGATACCGTATTTTACACCCAGCAAAAGCAAGGCTGCCGAATTTAAAATGGCAACAATAGTTGTTTCAATAAGCAGGCCTATAATATAGCTTTGAATTGCACCTTTGGTTTCGCTCAAAATTTCGCCCACTTTTTTTGAGTTTTCTTCGGAGAAAACCTCGTAAAGGAAATTAAGAATTAGTGTTTTGTACAGCAACATAAAAAATATGTATACCGGCAACAGCACGATGACACCCAATGTTCCTATAAGCCCATTTAGTGTTTTGCCAACCATGGTCCTGCTGTTGTTTAAAGTTTCTTTTACCAATTCGTCCTGTTTAGCTACGGGAACATTGAAATTTTGCGATATCCATTCTTTTAGGTGGAGGGTAATAGCCGAAAACTTTTTTTCGAGCGTGGGCAGGGCATCACCAAATTGCATTATCTGGGTGGAAAGAAAATAAAATATACCGGTAATAACGATAAGCGCAATCAGCATAGCAGTTACTATTGAAAGGCCCCTGCCAAATTTATGCTGCTGCAGCCAGTTGCAAAGCGGGTTGAGCAATATGGCTAAAAACGCGGCAAAAGCCAGTGGCACCAATATATCGGCCAGTTGCGACATTACATAAACCAATAATATGATGCCAAACAACACGGCAGTACTTTGTATATAAAATGGCTGATCCTTAATTTTTATCGACATATGATTGAGATTTACATGCATGAAAGAATTTAGCGGCTGATTTGTTTGAAAGATACTGTTTGAAATTGGTGTATATTTAATTATAAATATAGTAGTTTAAGAACGAAGCAATAGGATCCCGATTCACATCGCCCCGAAAAGGTGACATGCAATTGGAGGCGCTATCCCATGGCGCATTTATTGGTCTCTGCAATGTTACATTAGTTTTCGGGAGGCAGGCGAACTTTGTAAAAAAGGGCAGGTGTTGTATATTGCATCGCCAACCAGGGCAATATTGAATATATGAAATACTTATTTTTTCTGCTTTTAATTACCGGCCTTTCCTGCTCAGCACAGGATTATAGCACCCAAATTGCCAAATTCCGCCAGCAATACAAGGATGACTTTTTAACTGATAATAACTCGCCCTTAAAAAAAGACGACCTGGCCTTGTTGCGTTTTTATGATGCCGATAGCACTTACCGCGTAACAGCAACAGTTGAGGTTTTGCTGAACCAACCGGGCTTTATAATGCCGGTTTTTAGCGGCACAGGTCGCGAATACGTAAAATATGCGGCACTGAAATTTACACTTAAGGGGAAGTCTATGCAATTGTCGTTATACAGAAGTGTGTCGCTGGCAAAATTGCCGCAGTATAAAGATTATTTGTTTTTGCCTTTTGCTGATGAAACCAACGGGACGACAACCTATGGCGGCGGCAGGTACATTGACATGCGCACCGGCGACATAAAGGGCAATACTGCAGTTGTTGATTTTAACAAAGCCTACAACCCCTATTGTGCCTTTGCTGCAGGTTATTCGTGCCCCAAGCCGCCTGATGAAAACCGGTTGGAAGCTGCTATTGAGGCCGGGGAAAAGAATTATGCCGGTGGAAAAGGGCATTAATCGTCTTAACAATGGCCTGATTGCCCCTCTTTAAAGGCACTAACACGTGCCCTGTTTTTAAAACCTTGTGCTCAAATTTGTATTGTATTATAAACCAATAACACCATGAGCATAACAGGAAAAAAATACCAGCTTGATTTTGGAATAGCAAAAGCCATACTCAATATTGAAAGTGATACTCGTTTGACCTTCACCATAACCGAAAAAGGTGGCGAAAAAGTAAATATAGTTGAGACAGTAGCTATACTGCTAACCGAACTGCGGCCGCAGTTGTATATGATTACCTGGCAAGAGCAGAGCGGTACCACCGTTAGCCAGGTGCATGATTATGAAAAGGGTATAATTTATTCCAACTGGACATCGTCGGGCGGAGAGTTTAGCCATGCAAAGGGAACGATTGCTGTTGCAGGATAAGTTTTTTAATGCGAACTTGTGGGTGCATACTTTACCATTATGACACCCGAAGCATACATTTCAAGCCAACCCGAAGAGCGACAAGCCATATTGGCAAGTATCCATGATATTATCATAAATACCGACGAATCAATTGTGGCTGAAGTTGGCACAATGATGAGTAAACAAATGATATTGTATAAAGACCGGAAGGTGTTTAAATACGGGTTGGCAAGCGTAAAGGATTATATGAGTTTACATTTAATGCCGATGTATGGTTCGCCGGTTATATATGGCAAGTACATCAAGTTGCTGGATAAGGCCAAATTTCAAAAAGGCTGCATCAATTTTAAAACTGCCGATGCGATGCCCTTATCGATTGTTAAAGAATTGATTGCCGATTGCGCCCCGGTTGATTTGATAGCGATGATCGAAAAGATGAGGGCCAGTCGCAAATGAAATATATTTATTTTCGCGGCAAAAATTAAACAGTAAGTTTCTCGTAACATTTACAGTATATTGCATTACTAAAACCTTAGTTTGAAATTATGCGGTATAAATTCACAGCAAATAAAGTCACCCACCTAAGGCTGGGCCTGCTTGCCGTTTCGATGTTTTTGTTTATCAACGTTTTTGGCAATGCAAAAATTACCGGCGATTTAACCGAGCGGACAACTGTAACCGAAATAGCCATTTTTTTGCCGGTTGATATTTACACAAACGACCAAATGGAAACCCGCTATCCTGTTGTAAACCACAAGTTCAGCATCGACCTCGATATTAAGCAACCACTTTTTGTTAAGATATTGATTGGTGCCCGTAAAATTTATTTCCTGGTTAAACCGGGCGATGACATACGGTTTAAGTACTTCGACAGCGGCAGTATAGATAACATCATAAAATTTAACGGAAGCAATGCCCCCGGCCAGCGTTGGTATAATGTTTACACCTACCAGCCACTTAACAACTTTATAGGCAATGGGCAGTTGCTGGATGCTATATCCGCAGGTAGTTTGAACCAATCATTGCACGCATTGGGCCTTTACGTTTACAAGGAAGGCCTGCCGCTCGATTCGCTATACAGGACGCGACAAGTTGACAAAGTTTTTTGGACGCTGGCTAAAACCGACCTCCGCTCGATGCATGTACTTAACATGATAAGGCGAATAACATACCTGGAAGATAGAATAAGCGACAAAAAACTGGTTACCAAATACAAAAACATTGTAAGGGTGCTAAACCGCCTGGCCGGCCCTGAAGATTTACTAAACACACGCAGTTATTTCGGAAAAATGTTTTTGGGAAATTACTATTCAGACTCGCTTTATACAGTATCTAACAGCAACAAAGAGGAAGTGTATCACATGGGGCCCTACACAGGTTACCAGTATGCCCCGAACACGCTGAGGCAATTTTTGATTGGCGATATCCTGCTGTTTCAACAGGTTACGGGTACTGAGGAATACGATTTTAAAAAAGCTTTTAATCAGTATAAAAAGGAATTTTCGAAAAGCGCTTATATCACATTGATTAACCAATTAAACAAGCCGGCAGGGACGGCCGGCATTAATATCTTGTTAGATACGGTTACCACCTACAATAGTATTGATGATATAAAAAAGCACTTTAAAGGTAAAGCTGTGTACATCGATCTTTGGGCAACCTGGTGCATACCCTGCCGCGCGGAGTTTGGGTATTATAAATCGTTAATGCCAATGATGAAGCAAAAAAATATACAACCGGTTTTTATTTCGATTGACGCCCCCGCAGCCAAAGCCAGCTGGAAAAAACTGGTGTTGATGAATAACCTGGAGGGGGCACATATTTTGGCCAACAGCAGGCTAAAAGCAGATATTGTAAAATTGGTTTATAAAAATGGGCAGATTTCAGTTCCGCGGTATTTATTGATAAATAATAAAGGTCAGGTTGTTGATTGGAACGCGCCACGGCCAAGTGATGAGCGACTTGTAAAAGTAATTAGCAAGTTATGAGTTTGATATCGCTGCCTGGCATGCAAAAGGCAAATATTATTATGAGAGGCGGCGCTGGTAGAACTTCAACCTCGTTTAAATTTACGCTGGAGAATATAGTTTATCCATAAGCGAACCGCTAACCTTATATCATAAAATTTATGCCCTGGTTTCATCTCTTTAACAGCCTCTGCCCTATTAACTTCATCACCACATCGCGGTAATTACGGCTTATTGGCAGCGACTTGTTTCCGATCCTGATATCATTACCTTCTATCGCGTCGATCTTTGAACAGTTTACAAGGTACGATTGATGTATTTTGATAAATCCATCTGAGGGCAATTGGGATTCCAGGCTTTTCATGGTGAGGTAGGCAATAATCTTTTTACTCTCAGTGTAAACACTCACATAGTTGCCGAGACTTTCCGCATAGAGCATATCGGTCAGCTCAATTTTTTCAATTCTTTTATCGCTTTTAATAAAGATATACGACGGTTGCGGGATGGCTGCCGCCATGTACTTCATTTGGTGGTAGTCCTTGGCCTTTTGCACAGCTTTAAGGAACCTGCTAAAAGCAACGGGTTTCAACAGGTAATCGATGATATCCAGCTCATACCCTTCCAGGGCATATTGAGGAAAGGCCGTGGTTAGTATCACAATAGATTCGATGTGCATTTTTTGCAAAAACTGCAGGCCCGACACCTTTGGCATTTCAATATCGAGGAAAACAATATCGATCTCATTATTCTTCAAAAATGCTTCCGCCTTCATTGCATTTTCAAATTTCCCGTGCAAGTCCATAAAGGGAACTTGCTCCACAAATTCATGGAGTATTTTACGGGCAACGGGCTCATCATCTACAATAATACAACTGAGTTTTTTCATGCCACAAGCGTTAAATGTACATGATAAATGTTCTGTTCTTTTTTTATATCGAGCTGGTAACGGTCTTTATATAATAGTTCCAGTCTTCTTTCTGCGTTATTAAGACCGATGCCCCCCGGGATAGCTTCCGATTCTTCATAAGAATTATCACAGGTAAAATCGATCTGGCCGTTCTTTTCATTTAATGTGATGATGATACTGTTAACGCTGTCGCCCCTGGATACATATTTGAATGCATTTTCCACGAAAGCCATGAAAATCAACGGGGCAATTTTAACGCCGCCGTCCTGGTAGTTTACATTCAAAGTTACCTCCAGATTTTCGTTACTTCGGGCCTTTTGCAGGGCTACGTAGTTTTTCATGTATTTTATTTCCTTCTCCAGTTCAATCATATCCACATCGGCTTCATACAAATTATATCGCAGCAAATCTGAAAATTGCACCATCATATCGCGCGCCTCAGTGTTGCTCATGCTGATAGAACCATAAATGGTATTGAGCCCATTAAACAGGAAGTGCGGGTTTATTTGCGAGCGCAGGTATTTCAATTCTGTTTGCAGCTGGTTGATCTGGATGTTTTTAACCTGCTCCTCCCGTTCCGACCATTTTTGGGTGATGTATAGCATTGCCGTGATAACGGTACAACAAAGCCCGTATACAAAATTGGCCCAGAAGCCGGAACTTGTGCCGATGGACTTATCGTGAAAAAGGACGCCATGTATAAACATATTATAATGGCCGGTGAGGAATGTATACAACAAAACTAAGCCAATCAGGCCGGCAATATACGCGCTGAACAATCTCTTTTCGAGCAAGTTGGGTATTAAAAACAAATTGTTTACCCTTATCAGCATCGTGAAAATAGAAAAATGAACGATGACGGTAAACATGTAGGAGAAACAGGCCTGCACAGTTTTTACCGAGTAAACCGGCTTTTCGATGACAAGGGCCCCGATATACGCAGCAAAAAAGAGCAAATAATAGGTGTATCGTTTTAAATACATGGCGCTGCTTTAGCCTTTTGAGAGAATAAATATATCTTATTGAACTGAGAACCCGAAATACCACTTTCGGCCGGCTGCCGGTTATCACGGAAAATTGTGCACTTATCACGTTAACTGTGCATACTGTCATAAAGATTTCTTTAGCGGTGAAGAAATGAGCTACAAAAACAGGTGATGCCTAACATGCCTTTTCGCCTTTGAACCGGTATCCGCGGTGAAAATGCAATATTTCCCGCTACAAAGTCCCTTCTGCCGATTTCACGCAAAAGCGCCCAATTACGTAGAATACCTGTATTGCTATCATATAAATTTCCTTGGGCCGAACGGCTCATGTAATTTTATGAAAAAGATACCTTCATCATAAACTACGTAACAAAAGCATCTGTAAATCATCAAATTATAACCAGTCAATAAAATCTAAAGCAATGAAAAAAACTATACAATTCGGGGAAACAGTAGAGGGATATAACATCCCGGTTTTAAACGAACGCGAGATACGAGCGGCGGCCGGCATATTGTTCCTGGTTATATTTTTTGCTTTAATACTCATCATGTTTAAAAATGATTTTTTACTTGCAAAATATTCCATCACCATATTCCTTACCGATTTTATTGTGCGGGTATTTGTTAGCCCCAGGTTTTCGCCCACTTTAATCATTGGTCGCCTCATAGTGAGGAACCAGGTGCCGGAATATGTTGGCGCAAAACAAAAAAAGTTTGCATGGATGGTTGGGGTGGGCTTGTCTGGCACGATGTTCATTTTTATGGTGCTGGTTAATTCGTACAGCCCGATAACGGGTATTATTTGCCTGCTGTGCCTTATTTTCCTGTTTTTTGAGTCGGCGTTTGGTATTTGTTTGGCCTGCAAGGTTTACAAAATAGTTTACCAGGAAAAAGCCCAGTACTGCCCCGGCGAAGTTTGCGACGTAAAGGCGAGGCAGGATATTCAAAAAACATCGCCGGCCCAGTTGCTTATTATACTTGGGTTTATAGCATACATTACACTTACGGCTGTTTTATTTAATGACCAGCTAAGTAAAAAACCATACGACCTGTTTGGGATTTTTGGCACTGAGAAATCAAAATAAAAGATATTTTAAACCAAGATGTACACTGCATACGACGACCGAACCATGCTTATGCCCCCAAAAAATGCACTGGAAAACTATTTCTCCAAATTCCGCGAGAATGTCGTCGGCAATGGGCAAACTTTTGAGTCGCCATTCGGAGAAAAAGAAATAATTTATGCCGACTGGACCGCCAGCGGCAGGGCCTATCGCCCCATTGAAGAATGCATTCAGCGACAGGTATTGCCCTTCGTTGGGAATACACATACGGCAACCACCATCACCGGGGGATTGATGTCGAAAGCGTACGAAAAGGCTAAGGATATTGTGAAGCGGCATGTTAACGCCAATGGTGACGACGCATTGATTTTTTGCGGCAGTGGAATGACGGGCGCCGTAAATAAACTGCAAAGGATTTTAGGGTTGAGGATGCCGGAGCGGGTTATGGATTACGCACAAAAAGGAAGCCTGCAATTGGATGAGGTTTTGAGGCCCATTGTTTTTGTGACCCACATGGAGCACCATAGTAACCAGGTTAGCTGGCTGGAAACCATAGCAGATGTTGAAATAATTAAGGCCGATGAAAGTGGAAATGTTTGCCTGGAACATTTCGTTAGCTTATTAGAACAATTTAAGCATCGAAAAAACAAGATAGCGGCCATTACCGCTTGCTCCAATGTGACTGGCATTGAGACCCCATGCCATGAAATTGCAAAAATAATTCATGAATATGGCGGGTTGTGCTTCGTTGACTTTGCCTGTTCGGCCCCTTATGTTGATATTGATATGCATCCGGGTAAAAAAGGCGCTCATTTGGATGCAATTTATTTTTCGCCCCATAAGTTTTTGAGCGGTGTGGGTACGTGTGGTGTTTTGATTTTTAACAAAAAAATTTACAAAAACGCCGTGCCTGATCAGCCTGGCGGCGGTACCATATTGTACAGCAACCCGTGGAAGGTTCATGAATACATCGCCAATATTGAACATCGCGAAGATGGCGGCACCCCTCCTTTTCTGCAAGGTATAAAAGTGGCGATGTGTATTAGATTGAAGGAGGAAATGGGTGTTGCAAATATACTAAAGCGGGAAGACGAGTTATTGCACATCATTTTTGAACGGCTCTCGAAAATAAAAAACGTCGGAATTCTTGAAGGGCAAATTAAAAAAAGATTGGGTGTGGTTTCGTTTATTGTAAATGGTGCCCATCATAATTTGATCGCCAAAATCCTGAACGACAGGTTTGGCATCCAGACCAGGGGCGGCTGCTCATGCGCCGGAACCTATGGACACCATCTGCTGGGTGTTGACAAGGCCTGGTCGTACCAAATACTGAATTCTCTACACTCAGGAGATATGTTATGCAAACCCGGCTGGGTCAGGTTGTCCGTCCATCCAACCATGACCAATGCAGAAATTGATTTTATTATGGACGCGATTGAGTTAACTGCAGTCCGGCTTCGGGAGTGGGAAAAAGATTACATCCATGATCCGGAATCGGGCGAATATACTTTTAAAGGGGATGATGCAAAAGAGGAATGTAGCGTTGAAGGTTGGTTTGATAGTTCCAATTGGCATAAAGCCGCTTCCAAACCTAGCTGCCGAGCTGATTAAAAATCCCCTTCTTTCCGGTTAGGATCGTGGCAAAAGCAGCGGTATTCGCGGGTGGTATCTTCCTGGTGGCCCGGCGTTGTTCTTTGCCACTTTGCCCCGGAGTTCTTAGGGCGGGAGTACAACATGCAGGTAGTAGTTTTGCAGATGCCCTCGCAGTCAACGGTATTGTACTCAACGCCGCTAACCGGGGTCATTTTAACATGGCAATGGTCGGCCGCAGTTAGGTCTACGGTTTCATTGGCTTTGTGGCTGTAATAAATTATTCCCACTATAATACCGCCAATAATAATAACGCCCACTACAATGCTTACCGGGCCTAAAACAGGAGGAAGTGTGAAGGCTGCTAATGTTTGAAAACAGATCATAATAATATAATTTAGGTTTATAAACTAATTTTAAGATCGTACGGAAGGCAGATGGTTGTTATGGCTGTATAAATTTATAAAAGTATTTTTTTATTATTTATAAGTAATTGAAAATAAATGGAGTAGGTAATTTTAGTAGCACTTACAATATCGCAATGGCACAAACCCCCCCTCACATTGTCACTACAGCACTTTACCATTGGTACCACCAAACCGTATGTTTGTGCTGTTAACAAATTATCATGAACAACATCGAAAAAACTACCCTGAGCGCCGAAATCGAAATAAACGCCCCAATTGAAAAGGTTTGGGCATTATGGAGCACCCCCGAAGATATTATGCAATGGAATACCCCCGACGCCAACTGGCACACGCCCCATGCCGAAAATGACCTGCGCCCCGGCGGGCAATTCCTGTTTGCTATGGCACTAAAGGACGGCAGCCTGAACTTTGATTTTACCGGCACCTATGACGAAGTAATAGCTAACCGGCTTATTGCCTACACACTTAACGATGGCCGCAAGAGCACTATCCATTTTACTGCGGGTAACCCGGTTAAGCTGGTTGAAATTTTTGAGGCGGATGATAACCAGCCCGCAGCCATGCAGCAACAGTTTTGCCAGGCGGTGCTTGATGGGTTTAAACGGTACGTGGCGGAAAAATCCTGAACGTTTTATAATAAATATAGCGGATAAATATTTACGTTTTTTCTGATAGTTTTAAACTCAACAGTAAAAAACTATATTTAAGCCATGAAGATAATTTTGCTCTGCATGGGCTTACTTTCTGGCCTCGGCGTTTCGGCACAAACCACCAGGAAAATAGTTGACAATGAGGATTTGAATATCAGGGAGAAATATTATGTTCTGAAAACCGATAAACAAACAAAACAGGGCAAATACCAGGCGTTCAGTCTTTTTGGCGACCGCCTGATTTGCGAGGGCTACTATAAAAACAACCTAAAAGATAGCTTATGGACTTTCTACTCCCTCAGGGAAAAGCCGATAGAAACCGGGCTTTATAAGGATGGTGAAAAAACCGGGATATGGAAAGGCCTTAATGCTGATGGAACAGTAAACGTTGAATACGATTTTACAAATAATAACTTAATGTATTTTCAACCAAACAAAGCCGACACCGGCAAATTTAAGGTGATAAGCGGCGCCGATACCACTAAAAGATATGTAGACAGGCCGCCAATTTATCTTGATGGAGTTGAGCGTTTTTGGGCGGTGATGATTACCGGCATGAGATATCCGGCAAGCGCCAGGACAAATGGAGTACAGGGCAAGGTAATTGTTGCATTTACGATAAACGAGCGGGGCGGGACCAGCGATTACTACATCAAACACTCCATTGGGGCCGACTGCGATCAGGAAGCCCTGAAAGCTGTTAAACGGGCCGGTGGTTATTGGCTTCCCGCCATTTTAAACGGTAAGCAAGTTGCCGTTGAGTACCAGGTGCCTATTAGTTTTACGATGGGGAATTAGGTTATTACAGACGGACAGGCCAGGTATTGGATTTGCGTTATCCAAGCAATTTCACCAAATTGCTTATAAAACAAGGAGTACGTATATTTACATCAGCTAGTTAAACATAATGGTATACAAAACAATTGTGCCCCAGCCAGCGCTGCAGCCTTATGTAAAGTACTTTTGGACGCTGGAGGATAAGACGGGTAAAGCCGATGTGAAAACCTTCCGCACCATGGCCGACGGTTGCCCGGGAGTTGTCTTTCAACAGCCCGATAGCGGCAACTTCTTCCAGGCGGGTAAACAATTGCCGGAAACCTTTTTATTTGGGCAAACAACCCGCTACGCCGAAATACACCTGACCGGAAGTTTTGATACTGTCGGCGTTTATTTTCAGCCGGATGCATTGCAAACTGTATTTGGCTACCAGGCAGAGGAGCTGACAGATTCGTGCCTTGACCTTAACTTGTTTGCCAAACCACGGGGTATTGATTTGTCGGACCGGCTGGCTAACACAGTTTCGCCCGGCGATAAGGTAGCTTTCCTGGAAGATTATCTGCTCGCAGAGATTAACCGGAACCACAGGTACACAGATAAGACTATGAGATATGCGCTTGAACAGATTATTTCGTCAAAAGGCACATTGTCGCTAAAAGCTTTGCAGCAAAACCTGAATACATCTCAGCGGAGTTTTCACCGAAAGTTTAAACAATATACCGGCATCCCGCCTAAACTTTTTTCG
The DNA here is from genome assembly GCF_025359345.1 of Mucilaginibacter sp. Classification (GTDB taxonomy): domain Bacteria; phylum Bacteroidota; class Bacteroidia; order Sphingobacteriales; family Sphingobacteriaceae; genus Mucilaginibacter. Next base: position 12,118 of record NZ_JANYGQ010000001.1, on the reverse strand, counting down.
CGTATCTGCCGTTTCCAGGCGTCGTTAAAACAATTGCAGCAAACCGATTACGACAAACTTTCCGACATTGCCTTTGGTAATGATTATGCGGACCAATCGCATTTTATCCGCTCATTTAAAGAATTTTCAGGTTTATCTCCTGCTCAATATCAAAAAAACAGCACCGAGGTTGTAGAGAACCTTTCGGAAATATTCAGTTAATTTTTGGCCGATTTGTTCTATTTTCTATTGTGCGATCGTGGCAATTTTGCTAAAAGATCACAAAATGAAACTGAAAATTATTATTCCGTTATTATTCACTATCCATTCATTAACGGCAAAGGCGCAGGCACAGCAGGCGGCAGACGACGGCAAACTGATATTTGAAAAAAAATGCACCCGGTGCCATGGTTACGATGGCACTAAAGGCTACCTGGGTGCCAAAAACCTGCGCAAAAGCCGGCTGGACGACGACGGCTTATTTGCCACCATAACTAACGGGCGGTGGATAATGCCCAGCTGGAAACGAAAACTCACCCCACAGCAAATACATGCTGTAGTTGCCTACATCAAAACTTTAAGAAATTAATTATGACCGTTAAAAAAATGAACGATTTTATCCTGCTATGCACTGCAATAGCTACGGCATTAATAGCCGGCTTGTTTTACGCCTATACCTGTTCTGTTAACATCGGCCTGGGGCGTTTGCCCGACCGGGATTACCTGGCAGCTATGCAGGCCATCAATACCGCCATCCAGAACCCCTTGTTTTTTGCAAGCTTTATGGGGACATTGGTGTTGCTTCCTTTAAGCGCCTGGTTGAATTTTAACGATGAAATGCGTTTGCGTTTCACATTGTTATTCGCAGCCGCAATTGTATACCTGGTTGGCGTATTTGGTGTCACTGTTTTTGGGAACGTACCGCTAAATGATGCGTTGGCCCATATTGATTTGCCTTCACTTTCATCGGCACAGGCGGCTGAGCAACGGAATGCTTTTGAGAAACCCTGGTTGGTTTATCACAACATACGTACAGCTGCAAATGTTATATGTTTGGTGCTGGTTATACTGGGCTGTATGTATAAAAAAATGCCGGGATAACGGATGGTAATATGTTCGGGTAGCGGTCACAGGCGAGGTCATGCTATTCAATTTTTACGGGTGGGCCTACGACCTGCATTTCATGATCGGCAAAAATTTTGGCGACCTCGTCAGCGGTTGGTTCATGGTCCAGCGTTTGCATGGTAACAAAAAACTCTTCCAGTTTGCCTGCGGGTTGAAAAGTAACGGTCATTTTGCCTTTGTCGCTAACCTGCGTCCAGCCATGGGGAACATTCCGGGGCAGAAAAATGCTTTCGCCGGCCGTTAAATGAAATTTATCCTCACCAACCTTAAAAAAATACGCCCCTTCAAGGACATAAAAAATTTCATCCTGCAAAGGATGGATGTGCAAAGGCGTGCCCCGCCCCGGCGAAAGGCTGATTTGCTCGAAAATAGCCAGGTCGCCATCGGTATCTCTACCCGACACCTTTACATCCAGTATGTTTGAATTTACGCCTTTCAATTTGATGTGGCCGTGTATGCGGCCCTCGCCCGCCTGTATTTTAAAACCTTTTTTTGCACGGATGATGCCGCGCGTATTAATGCTTCCGGCAAAAGGCGACAAAGGGATAGCCGCCATGGTTAAAACAGCTGCGATAAACTTGTTTCTTTTCATAGATAAAAAATTATTTGTAAAAACAGCAGGGGCGATGTATAAGCTAATATAGTGAAAATGATTGGGGTATGGCAAAAATGGCGAATGGTCTTGTGGTAGCGGGGAGAGTAGGTGTTCTACCTTACAATCAATATTGTTTCCCCCGCGCTCACTGTATCGCCTTCCTTTAGTACCTCCTTTACAACCACTCCGTCGCGATCTGCCCTGAGATAATAGCATTGGTCGGTCGCTATGGCCTTTTCATAATTTAGCTCTGCACTGCCGGGATGTGAGTTCTGTTTATTATGGGTGTTGGGCGTTACCCAGGCCTCCCGGGCTTTATTCCTGTAAAACGCGGCGCTTATTGTAGGTGCATTAACATCTTCATATTTTAAACTCGCCAGCAGGGCGCCTTTTTTAAACCTGCTGCCTTTGTGTACATATATGCGAGCTAAAACACCATTGCAATTTAAATGTAGTTTGGTTATTTCAGGTGGCATAAACAATATTCCGGCAGGTTGATTCCCCGTTGAACTTGTCTGCAGGGCAAATAATAGGAGCAGTATGGTAATTCTCATATTCTTTAATAATCGAATCAAAAGTACCAGCTTGAGCAGTGCCATTGAACCCGATTCTTGCGCAGTTTTCTCTTCGCCTGTCCCGGATATCTAAAACGCAGGCACAAGTGATCGAACTCTTTAAGTCGACAAAATTGCTCAATATGATATATTTAGTCTATTTTATAATTAATGATTTAATATTTTAATTGCAATTAAATATTAATATAAGGATACATTTGCAACGACTTCCCGATCCGATACATTTAACCAAAGAATATGAAAAAAGCGTTTCACTCGTTCCAACCCCCTATCTCGCTTTGTCGCTGCGGTACACCGAGTTCTGACTTTCAACGGATACCGCGTAATTTTTTGATGAAGGCGTTTTTATTCTGGCTCCCGCTCAGGAGATACAAATGCTTTAAATGTCAACGCCACCATTGGGTTATCAGGTGATTGGTAGAGCTTTTTTTTGATGTCCCATCGCCTCGTACCGCAGGCGTTTCTCTTCGTCACCGGTATATGTTTAGCGTAGCGTAACTTATGCCAGAAGGGGAATCCATAGCCCACCAGGCTGCATAATCTTACTTAAAGACAACGCGAGAATTTTTTTTAAAAAAAAATTGCGCAACCGTTTGGTTTATTATATATTTGCAACCGTTTGGTGTATTGTTTGAAAAAACTTATCATTTATGATGATCAGCGAATAACCCAATTATTTAACAATCAAATTAACAGCCAGTGAGAAGAGATGTTTTCCAGGCCATAGCCGATCCGACCAGGCGGGCAATTATAGCTTTGATCGCGCTGCATGCGATGACCCCAAATGCAATAGCCGACCACTTTAACATGACCCGGCAGGCGATATCCAAACACATGAAGATTTTAACCGAGTGTGAATTGGTGAATCCGGATCATAAGGGCAGAGAGATATATTACCAGCTCGAAATAGACAAAATTAAGGAAGTAGACAAATGGGTTGAGCAGTACCGCAAAATTTGGGAAACCCGTCTCAGCCAGCTCGACGACTTATTAGCAACAATTAAGAAAACTGAAAATGAACAGTGACCTCGTATTTGATTTTTCGGTAAACAGGGAAGACAAAACCGTTCACATTTTACGTGAATTTAACGCCGGTATCGACCTGGTTTGGGACGCGTGGACAACACCCGAATTACTTGACCAATGGTGGGGGCCTAAACCAATGGTTGCAAAAACAAAAGTTATGAATTTTGAAGTTGGCGGAAGAAGGTTTTTTGCTATGATAAACCCCGACGGACAAGAACGCTGGTTTCTTCAGAAATTTACTTCCATTAGGCCCAAAACCAATTTTAAAACATACAACGCTTTTGCCGACAAAGATGAAAATCCTGAATTGCCGGGTTCTGATTGGGATTTGAGTTTCAGCGAGCAAAACGGAACCACTAAAGTTAATATTACTATTACAAATGAGTCGCGCGAGCGCTTTGAGGGGATAGCTGATGGCTTTAGGGAAGGATTTACTTTGGGCTTGCAACAGCTGGACGAACTGCTGTTAACATTATCGCAAAAATAGCAAACGAAAATTCACAATCACCTTCAAAATCTGGATTACTAAAAACAGAAAAGAGCAAATAAAAAATTAACAATTAAAAATAAAAATTATGAGAGCAATCAATCCCTGGATTAACTTCAATGGAAATGCCGAAGAAGCATTCACCTTTTACAAATCAGTTTTTGGCGGAGAATTCGCAAAGATCGTTCGTTTCAACGACCTGGCAAGCGATGATTTTCAGATACCGGAAAATGAAGCAGACAAAATAATGCACATTGCGCTTCCTATCGGCCAAAACAATGTGTTAATAGCCAATGACGTTCCTGAATTTATGGGACGGGTAAGCGAAAACGAAAACAGGTCTAAAATAGCAATCAGTGCAGAAAGTCGTGAAGAGGCTGAAAGGCTATTTAACGGACTATCAGCAGGCGGAGCTGTTGAAGGGCCTATTGGCGACAGTCCCTGGGGTACATATGCAGGCATGTTTAGAGACAAATATGGTATTGAATGGATTGTGGAATTTGACCCAAATTATAACGGATAAATTTAGCGGGGGCAACAAAGCGTTCCATTTTTCCACGCGGAACACGTGGAACGCTGTGAAATACGCTGATTATCAATATTATTCATTTTTTATAAATTGCAAATATTTGATAATCAGCGTGTTTAATTTTTTGCAGAATCCATTATAAACATAAAAACCCCGCAGGCTTGCCAGGCAAGGCGCTGCGGGGTGGCAACCGCTACGTTACAGTTCTTTATCGGCAAACATCTTTGCGTCGCGGGTATTTTTTTGTACGGCAATGGCCGAAAACATGCTCAGGCAGAAGGCCATAGCATAAAAGCCTTTTTCGCTCCGGGCCAGGTCGGCATTCCACAGGCCGATCGTCAACAGGATCATTGCCGCAATGGTGGCAAACCAGCTCAGGCCGTAGTAAAGATCGGTAACGGCAAGTCCTTCGGCCCTGTCCCTTACGCTTTTCTGTACGGAGATTACTGAGAATAAGCCAAACAATAAAATGGTGAAATAATAACCTTTTTCGTTCAATGCCATAGTTGCATTCGACAAGCCAATGCAATATCCTGCAAACCCGATCAATAAGGCAAACCACGACGCTCCTATAAAGGCGGCAGTTGGTTTAAACGGGTTTCTAACTTTCTCCCCAAATTTTGTTACAGGTGAAGTCACTTCTGTTGTGTGTTGTAGCGGTTCCATTTTATTTTGTTTTTGTGATTAATATGGAATCAAATGTCGGTTGTAAAACACACCTGCAAAAGGCAGAATACGAATAATACTGACGATATAAATTAATAATTTAGGTACCTTTATTGCGTTAATATAGCAATATGGACCCAATCCTGGAGTTGACTAACCTGCTCAGTAGTGCCAACAAAACACACTTTAAACAGTTTTTGCAGCGGAAGAACAAAAGGAGCGATGTGAAAAATTTGGCTTTGCTTGATTTGATAGAAACTGATGATATAAATGGTTTAAAAAAGCTGTACAATCCCAAAAAAAATAATGATGCATACCATGCGCTGCGTAAAAGACTGCAGGATAATTTGCTGCTATTTTTATCGCAGAAAACCTTTGAAAGCAGCCACTCCGACACCTATGATGCCCTGCGCCTGGTTGTGGTGGGGCGTTTTTTGTTAGAAAATGATGTGGTTAAGATAGCGTTCAAATGTTTGGACAAGGCAGAACGGCTGGCTGAAGAGTTAGAGCAGTTTAATTTGCTGAATGAGCTCTTGCTGTTGAAGCTTCAGTATGCCCACCTTCCGGGAGCTGAAGACCTCGAAGCTTTGACCTTGCGCTTCCTGCAGAACCAGTCGGATATGCAGCGCGAGGCTAAATTGAATATGGCCTATGCCTTTTTGAGGCACGAACTGCAGGAGATACACCTGGAAGGGAAGATCGTTAATTTGACGACCTTAATAATAACGACGATCCGGAAGTACAAAATTTCTGTACAGGACTTGATGACCTATAAGTCCGTTTACCAAATTCTTTTCATTGCGAATGAATACGCGGCGATCCAGCAGAATTATGGATTGATAGCGCGTTATATCAAGCTGACGAATCAGTTTATGCAGGGGCAGTCGCATAAAAAACAGTCGTATCTTTTTTACCATATATCCATCCTGTATTTTTTAGCGAATTTTCATTTGAGACGAAAGAATTTCGCGGGAAGTGCTTCCTGGCTTAAGGAAATGATGGATTTAATGTTAACGGATAGCCGCTATTACGCGGTATTTTATCTGCGTCACCAGTTACTGGCCGGGCTCAACCTGTTCTATACAGGCTTTGCTGACGATGCCATTGCGCTGTTACAGGAATCGCTCGCTAATACAAAGCAGAAGACTAAACCAGAAGACATTGAAGATCTGCGCATTTGCCTGGCCATGTTTTTAGCGCTGTGCGACGACCGGGGAAGTTTGAAACAGCTTACCTTACTAACGCGCACGGATGCCTGGTATGAAAAAAAAATGGGCATGTTATGGACTATCCGGAAAAACCTAATGGAAATTTTGGTTTATGCACAGTTCTCCAATATCGAACTTGCCATGTCGCGGCTAACCAGCTTCCGGCGCAGGTATAAAAAGTACCTGCTGAAAACGGCGGAAGAACGCGTGCTATTGTTTCTGAAATTGGTTGAAAAATACCTGGTAGACCCCGATGTGGCTTTTGAACCCGCGTACAGAAAGTCGGTTTGGAACCTGGCTGGCGGGGTAGAAAATAACGATATCTTCACTTTGAGCTTTATTGCCTGGCTGATAGCACGCTGGGAGAAAAAGACGGCGTATAAAGTGGTGTTGGCACTTATACAGGAGGATTAGGTTGTTGGAGTTAGCCAAATGGAGGAAGGACGGCTTTATAAACTACCGGCATAGGTAATCTGTGGTTTGGGAACTACCACTGCGGGGATAAATCGGGCGCAAAATAATTTAGGAAAAAACTATCTTTAAACCATGGGGATCTTACAAAAACTGTTCGCTTTTTTCAACTCCGACACCAAAGCAATAAATGAGCAAGGTATAAATCCTGCAACGCCCGACAGGATTGCAACTTTTGATGACGCAGAAAAGTATTTTAAAGCATTCGGATTATTCCAGTATTTTGAAAGCATCAAACCATCTGTCCGCCCAAAAATAGATATTGAATTAACCCCAATAGAAGAGAAAGACATTGCTATCGGCAGCAGCAAAGTTGGTGGCAGGCCTGATCTGTCGCCAGGCATAAACTGGCCAAAAACTAATGAGGAAATTCCTTTGTCATTTATTGCCCAACTGAATTGCGAAGAAATGTCAAAATTTGATGATTCAGGGTTGCTGCCAAAAAGCGGGCAATTATCTTTTTTCTACTCGGCAGACCAGGACGCCTGGGGTTTCGACCCTAAGGACCGCGATAAATTTTGCGTGCTGTATAACAACAGTGTCTCCGGCTTCCGCCGGGAAAATTTCCCTGCGGAACTTCCTGAAGAAGGCATATACATCGCTAATTCGGTAGCCTTTAGTAACGCGCTAAGTTTTCCTGATGGGGGAAATGAGGCAGTTGCGGAACTCCTTGCGGACAAAGACAGCGACAGCTACTATGACCTGGCCGCAGGCGGTGAGAACCAGGTTTTCGGTTACGCCGGGCAGATACAGGGTGAGATGGAACCGGAGTGTCAGTTGGTTACGAATGGTTTATACTGTGGCGATTCGACGGGTTACACAGACCCGAGGGCCGGTAAACTAAAAGAAGGGGCAAAAGATTGGCTACTGTTACTTCAAATTGGATCAGAAGACGAAAAAACGGCTATGATGTGGGGCGATTCCGGGCGCTTATATTTTTGGATAAGAAAACAAGATTTGGCGGCCGAAAGATTTGATAAATCGTGGTGCATATTACAATGCTGTTGATGGCTATTCCTATTTCAGGCTGCGCTACCGCAAGCGTCCTCGCTTGTGGTACGCTGACAGGTAACAAACTTTGTATTTGCGATTGAATTGCATAAATATACATCTGGATTTACCCTACATTATCCCGAATAGCTTACGTGCTACCTAAACGCGGGCCACAAGCGAGGACGCTTGCGGCAGCGGGGGGTAAGCAAATTTCGGTTTCGGGTGGCATGTATGGGTTTTAATTTTATGCCACCCACGCCCGTTTAAGCGGCCCGTGCATTAAGGAAATAAAATATTTCGATTTATTGATGAAGCGCCTCCCGGGATTTCCGGGAGGCGCTTTTATTTGCTATTGTTTTTCCGCCGGCTCAAGCGGGACACTCCGTCGGTCGGATAGAATAAGCTACAACATGCAATAATGTAATTTGCTTTCCTAAGGCTTTTTCGTCCGTTTTTATAATTATCTCAAAAAAAAATTAAATTATTTTTCACTGCGCAAATACACTGCGCAGTAGCCCCCAACCTTTGTATCAACAAACAAAATAAGAAGGGAGGTTCCCACAATGAAATTTAATTTACTAAGCAAGGCAAAAACACAGGTCACCAACTACGAAGGTGCGAAGGCATTTACCATGAGCGCCGAAATGGAACTCTACTCAACAGTGGTTACCTGGAGCCTGAACGATTCGTTTTACGAAAAAAACGAGGACCGCTTAAACCGCCTGCGTGGCTTAATTGCCAAATGCGATGCTGAATTTGTTGGTAAGCTGGCTGTGTATGCCCGTACCAAAATGTATATGCGTTCGGTGCCATTGGTTTTGGTTGCTGAATTGGCTAAGCTGCACTCGGGCGACAATTTGGTCGCCCGGGTTACAGCCGGGGTGGTAAACCGTGCCGACGAAATAACCGAGCTATTGGCCTGTTACGAGCTGATGAACAAGCGTACCGGCACTAAAACGCTGAACCGCTTATCGAAGCAATTGCAGAAAGGTTTAACCACCGCGTTTAACCGGTTTGATGAATACCAGTTTGCAAAGTACAACCGCGATGGCGCCATAAAACTGCGCGACGCCTTGTTCCTTGTGCACCCAAAGGCGAAGGACGAATTGCAGCAATTGCTGTTCAACAAAATTGTGAACGGCGACCTGCAAACGCCATACACTTGGGAAACGGAACTGTCGGCGCTGGGTCAACTAAACTTTGACAGTGCCGAAGCAAAGGCGGAAGCTTTCCGTGCAAAATGGGAAGAACTGGTTGACAGCGACAAGCTGGGTTATATGGCCCTGCTGCGTAACCTGCGCAATATACAGGATGCAGGCGTAAGCTACGCACACCTGCAAAAAGTTTGCGCAACGCTGGCCGACGCCGGTAAAGTTGCAAAGGCAAAGCAGTTTCCATTCCGCTACCTGGCCGCATACCGCGAGCTGATAAATATGGACGCAGGCGCTCACTTGAAGACGATGAGCAATAAGCTGAGCGATTTGCTGTTCGGCAACAAAGGCTACACCGGCGAATTGCTGGAAGCTTTGGAAAAATCGGTACAGGCAAGCGCCGCCAATATAAAGGGTTTTGATTACAACACCCGCGTATTGCTGGCCTGCGACGTATCGGGTTCCATGCAGACGCCAGTTTCGGCAAAGTCGAAAGTGTTGCTGTACGATGTTGGCTTGATGCTGGCCATGCTGCTGCAATCTCGTTGTAAAAACGTGGAGGTAGGCATGTTTGGCGATACCTGGAAAACCATAGCTGTGCCACGTAATAGCATACTGGGCAACGTGCAGGAGTTTTACAAACGCGAAGGCGAAGTTGGTTACAGCACCAATGGCTACCTGGTGATAAAGGATATACTGAACCGCCGTGTAAAAACGGATAAAGTAATGCTCTTCACCGACTGCCAGCTGTGGAACAGCGCCGCAACAACCGGCGACCATATACAGCCATTATGGGTCCGTTACAAGGCCGAAGTTGCGCCACGGGCAAAGCTTTACCTATTCGACCTGAAAGGCTATGGTAAAGCGCCATTGCAGTTATTGCAAAACGACGTGTACCTGGTATCCGGCTGGAGCGACAAAGTTTTCGATGTGTTAGCTGCATTAGAAAACGGTGAAACCGCTTTAAGCGAAATAAATAAAACAGAGCTATAAATCAAGTATGGGGAGGCTAACTTCCCATACTTTTAAAGAAATTTTAAACTTAAGGATGTCGTTAGAAATGGGTTACTTCGACCAAAATGAAATGCTGAGGTCAGTGCAGTTTAACTGTATGAGGTTCGAGTCCTCACAAATATCCCGTTTCGCCTGTAGCTCCTTAAAATAAAAAGGTGTCGTAAATAAGTGTTACTTCGATTCAAGTCTGGGTCGCTGGTTCGAGTCCGGCCTTCGGAGCAATCCGTTGTAGTTCAGTTGGTAAAACACAGAGTAAGTCACTTTTTGACTGTTACCCTTTTTTAAAGAAATTGATTAAGATATCCCAACCGCGTCGCCGTGAAAACGGAACGTGGGGACGGGTTAAGTTGAAGGTGTCGTAAACGAGTGTTACTTCGATTGATAACCCCCAGGTCGCCGGTTCGAGTCCGGCCTTTAGCAACAGCTAAAGTAGCTCAGTTTGGTTAGAGCAGGGGCACCGAAAGGTGCTGGTCACTTGTTGCTTGTTGCCCTTTAATTTACCCCCTAGCCCACTAAAGGGGGAATATAAAATTAAAAAAAGTTCTCCGCTCCCCTTTAGGGGGCTGGGGGGCCAGAGGTGTCGTAAATAAGTGTTACTTCGGGATCCTGGGGTTGCCGGTTCGATTCCGGCCTTGCCGACCAACGTCAGCTAGTAGCTCAACCAGGTAGAGCACAGGATTATAGTCACTTGTTGCTTTTTACCCTCTTTTTAAAAGAAATTAAAATATTAAGGTGCCGTAAATATGCGCTACTTCGTGTCGCCGGTTCGAACCCGGCCTTTGGAGCCATCCAAAGTAGCTCAGTTGGTAGAGCAGTAAATGCGCATATTGACCATCGCCCTTAAGAAATAAAGAAGATGCCGTAGGCTAGCGTTACTTCGCCTGTCACGCAAATAACGAACGCTGGTCGCTTTTGCTCTTCTTTTTATTTAAAAACATAAAGGTGCCGTAAATTGGTGATACTTCGGTTAGAACATCCGCCGGAAGGCGGAAGGGCGTTGGTTCAACTCCAACCGGCAATTTATTTTGCTTGTAGTTCAGGTTAAATAGTTATCAATTGCTTTTTGCCCTTTATTAATGAAAGATGCCGTAGGCAGGTGATACTTCGCTGGTTGAAAACATGCAGCAATGCATGAATACAGGTTCGAGTCCTGAAATGCACCCGCTGGTTGTTGCTCTTTTATTTTATTATCTCGGCTACATACTATCCGGCCTTACAAAAATCCCTTTACCGTTGGCGGCAAATCACCGTAATAAATTGTGTATTCCGGTTATCTGTTGTTTCTTTTTGTTTCATCGTTGTTGTTATTGAATGAAACAAAGGTAGGTTGATAAAAGCCGGGCGGTTTTGTTTTAAAGGCCATATTCTTTTGTTTTAAGGGCCAATTAATTACAACAAAGTTACTATTTGGCTACATCTTCATCCCGCCCATCGGCGCCTTTCCCAAAACATCTAATGCTGCCCTGAACCCTTTGGCAAGGTCCGTTGCTGGGCCCCTACCTAAATAGTGGAGGAATATGATATGCGGGTCATCGCTCAGCATATGGCTGTGAACAGCAACTACTTCAATATTATGCTGACGCAACGTTTTGATCACATTATTCACTTCACCCGGCAGCATGGCAATATCACCGGCTATCTGTGCATCATCCTGCTTTCCGGCGAAAGAGGCCCAGGTATTCAACCCGATATTCGTGGTCATTTCAACCCCCATCATCATTACTTTAAGATCGCTGCGCCCTATGGTATATTTATAGGTAGGGCCATTTACCGTCCCGGTGTATTTAACAATAGCATCAAGGGCCGGAATATCAAAATTTTCTTTGCCTGTCATTGTCGGTGGCGGACCGGCCGGCGGCTGATTTGCCGGGAAAATTTTGCTGCCGCGGATGGTGTCAGCGTATCTTTTAGCAAGATCGGCAACAGTACCCATGCCGTGGACATGAACATAAAAAATCCGCGGCTCTTCATAAAAAAAGTGATTATGGATAGCGCCGATCTCCAGCCCATTTGCTTGGGCCGCTGATATTAAGGGATTAACTTCTTCCTGTAGCAATACGGTATCTCCCATTACCATAGCTGATTTGCCGTCGACAGATTTTTTAAATGATACCCAACCGCCAAAACCGAAAGGGATGGGAACGGGGGCACCTTTAACTGTAACTTTCAAATCGTTTCGGGGCAATGGGGTTGTGTGAACTGATTCGGCTTCTTTATAACTACCTTTTTTACCAAGTGCTGTTTCTATGGCGGTAATCTCATCTGGCGTTAGTGCCGGCGTGCTTGCTATCGGTGAAGC
>NZ_JANYGQ010000002.1 GCF_025359345.1 Mucilaginibacter sp. | reverse complement strand
CATCCCACCATCGACAGAAATTACCTGCCCGGTGATGTATGCTGCCAGGTCTGATGCCAGGAAAACGCAGGTATTAGCCACATCTTCGGGCTCGCCGGCACGTTTTAAAGGGATAGCTGCCGCCCATCCTTCGACCACTTTAGGGTCTAAAACGTCCGTCATTTCGGTACGGATAAAGCCCGGGGCAACCACGTTGGTACGGATGTTACGCGAACCTAATTCTTTAGCAACCGATTTGGAAAAACCGATAATACCCGCCTTTGAAGCGGCATAATTCGACTGCCCCGCGTTCCCCTGGATGCCTACAACCGAGCTCATGTTAATAAACACACCCTTACGGGCTTTCATCATAATTTTTGATGCCGCCTTGGTAACATTAAAAATTGATTTTAGATTAACGTCTAAAACTTCGTCCCACTGGGCTTCGGTCATGCGCATCAGCAAGCCATCTTTGGTGATGCCGGCGTTGTTAACCACTATATGCAAAGTGCCGAAATCGGCGATTATATCGTTTATAAGTTTTTCTGCTTCATCAAATTTAGAAGCATCAGATTGGTAGCCTTTTACCTGGGTACCAAAGCTTTGCAGTTCCTGTTCAAGGGCCTGTCCTTTTTCAACAGACGATAAATAAGTGAAAGCCACATTAGCGCCATGCTCGGCAAACTTTTCGGCAATTTTACGCCCTATCCCCTTGGATGCTCCTGTGATAAGTGCGGTTTTTCCTTCTAATAATTTCATGAAGTTTTAGCAAATGAGTTACGGGGAGCGAAGATAGGTATTTAGTGCGAAAGTTGGAAAAGTAGAGAGACTCGGTAAAGTCCGGAAAGATAATTAAAACACCGGCCCCAAGGGCAATACCGACACACCATCATCGATTGATAATTAAATACCAATTATTGTTAAAAAATGATAATATGCTATTAGTATTAAAAGCAGCGATATGCTAATTTTCAATCGCTAATAGGCTGCAGTTCACCCCTATTTACAAAACCTCTATCTGCAAAATGAAAACCAACAAAAGAATTAAACTGATAATATGCTTGTGCCTTTTGTTGGCCACAAAAGCTACCGTCGCCCAATATAAATACCCTTTCCAAAACCCTGCCCTACCCACCGAAGACAGGATTACGAACCTGATATCCTTAATGACGCTGGATGAAAAAGTGAGTTGCCTCAGCACTAACCCCACCGTTACCCGGCTGGGCGTTAAAGGCACCGGCCATGTGGAAGGGCTACATGGTTTAGCCATGGGACTGGAAGGCAACTGGGGCCGCAAAACACCGGTGCCCACCACCATTTTTCCGCAATCAATAGGCATGGCTGAAACCTGGGACCCGGAACTGTTACAACAAGCCGGCGCTATCGAAGCTTTTGAAACCCGTTACCTATTCCAAAGCGATAAATACCATAAGGGCGGCTTGGTGATACGTGCTCCCAATGCCGACATCGGCCGCGACCCACGCTGGGGCCGTACCGAAGAATGCTACGGCGAGGACGCTTTTTTTAACGGCTCCCTGGTAGTAGCATACATAAAAGGCCTGCAGGGCAACGACCCGAAATACTGGACTACCGCCGCTCTCATGAAACACTTTCTGGCGAACAGCAACGAAAACAGCCGCGACAGCAGTTCGTCCGACTTTGATGAGCGGTTGTTGAGGGAATATTATTCTTTACCGTTCCGCATGGGTGTGGAATTGGGCGGCTCGCGTGCATACATGGCATCGTACAACCGGGTAAACGGTGTGCCTCAAACCGTGAGCCCGATGTTGGAAGATATTACCGTAAACCAATGGGGTCAAAACGGCATCATCTGTACCGATGGCGGCGCATACCGGTTGCTGGTTAACGCGCATCATTATTATCCCACCCTTGCAGAAGCGGCTGCGGGTTGTATAAAAGCAGGCATCAACCAGTTTTTAGATACCTATAAACCCGGCACTATGGAGGCCCTGCAAAAGAAATTAATTACCGAGGCCGACATCGATGCCAACCTGCGCGGCGTTTTCAGGGTAATGACAAAACTGGGGCAGCTTGACCCGCCGGAAATGGTGCCTTACAGCAGCATTGGCAATGGCCCCGAGCCATGGCTGTCGCAAAAAAACAGGGACTTTGTGCGGCTTATTACACAAAAATCAATCGTCCTGTTAAAAAATCAGGATAATTTACTGCCGCTTGATAAAAGCAAATTAAAGTCGGTTGCGGTAGTTGGGCCACGGTCGGCGGAGGTATTGCAGGATTGGTACAGCGGCGTGCCAGCCTATAGCGTGAGTATATTGGAGGGGATAAAAAATAAGGTAGGCGCAAATACCGTAGTAAGCCACACCACCAACGATAACCTGGCATTGGCCATGGCAAAAACTGCGGAAACGGTAATAGTTTGCGTAGGTAATAACCCCACCGGTAACCTGGGCTGGAAAAAAGTTGACGGCCCAACCGAGGGCCGCGAGGCTGTAGACCGCCAAAGCATCAGCCTGGACAGTGCACAGGAGGCCCTTGTAAAAAACCTACACAAGATCAATCCGCATATTATTTTGGTAGTAGTAAGTAATTTCCCCTACGCCATCAAATGGGAACAGCAAAATATCCCGGCCATAATCCACATAACCCATTGCAGCCAGGAACAAGGCAGTGCACTGGCCGATGCCCTGTTTGGCGACATAAACCCCGGCGGCAAACTGGTACAAACCTGGCCCGACACACTGGCCCAGCTGCCACCGATGATGGATTACAACATCAGGCATGGCCGCACGTATATGTACATGAAAGATACGCCGTTGTACCCTTTGGGTTTTGGACTAAGCTATACCACGTTCCAGTACAACAACCTCAAAACAAGCACAGACAAACTGGATAAAAACGGTGAAGTAATCATTAGCATCGACGTAAAAAATACTGGCACACGCGCTGGTGATGAAGTGGTGCAGCTTTATGTAAAGCACCTTAAATCGAGAGTTGAGCGGCCTCTTAAAGAATTGAAAGGCTTTAAGCGAGTTACACTTAATCCAAGGGAAGTACAAACGGTTAGCATAAAGTTGCCTGCATCGGCGCTTGCTTACTGGGATGTAGCGAAAAAGGGTTTTATTGTGGAGAAGGAGCCGGTGCAATTGATGGTGGGGAGTTCGTCGGCGGATGTGAAGGCGGAGAAAAATATAGAGGTGAAATAAAATTCTGCTACCTTTAGCATAATATGCGTAAGCTTGCTTTTATTGTTGTTGCGGTGCTCCTTATTGCCTGCCGACCGGCCGTGCGCATAAACGGCCGTACGTTAACCGACACCCTCGAAATATTAAAAAAGAAAGCTGATTTTAGGCCACTTGACTCTGCTGAAGTTTATGAGTTTCTGAATAAATATTACCTGCCACGGCTGGATACCCTGCCTACCAAAAGGCATGTATTTGTCTATCCTCTAAAAGGTCGAAATTTTGGCCATATCTACAAAAATAAAGAGGCTGAAATTCTAAAGCTTTATGGTGGCGGTAAAAAAACCGATACACCTCCGATAAGTTACATTCCACCGGCTTTATACGACACTACGTTAAAATGGGATAGCAAAAAATTTAATTCTACAAATGTTATTGCTGATGACGTATTGATTAAAACAATTAAAAATATTTACATACCAACGATGGACAGCGAAACGTAGCGTGCCTGGCACAAACGTTATGGATTCGGTTATATGTGTATATCTTATCCGCAATATAATGCGAATACAAAAATATTAGTAATCAGGGAATGGCTGGAGAACCTTGATTGGTGTGGAACAGGCCGGGAAAGCGTCTTTCAATATAAAAGAACAAACGGCGGCTGGAAGGCTTATTGATAAGATAGCCCTCTTTTACTTGACTATAGCTGGCCACAATCAAGTAAAAGGCTATTTATATAAATGAATGATTATTCATTTATAAATGTAACATTTTGGTAATCTCCGTATCCAAAGCATAATTATTAAATATAAATTATGACTTTAAATCATCTCAACCTTAGTGTACAGGACGTGCCCACTGCCCGCACCTTTTTTGAAACTTACTTCGCTTTTAAATGTGAAGACAGCAAACCTAACGATACTTTGTCTGTGCTAAGCGGCACGAACGGCTTTGTTTTGGTGCTGATGAATCAGCGGCTTAACGAAAGAGGCAACCACAATTATCCCGATGCTTTTCATATCGGTTTTTTTCTTGATAATGAAGCTGAAGTAATTGCTTTGTTCGACAAATTAAAAGACGGTGGAATAGCCCTTGAGCAACAGCCACAAAAAATAAGAAGGGCTTTTGGTTTTTACTTCCATTTTCAAGGAGTAATGATTGAAATAGGCAGCCAGGTAAACAGCGTGGAGTAACATGATTCGAACGGATTTGTTGCTATGGGCTAACAGTTGCCACCAGCATTGCCCCATATTCCTCCTGTAGTTCCATCAAACACTTCGCACACATACAGCCTTCATAATTCTCAGCAATATATTGTACTTCGTTTAAATTCAGCTGAACTGTGGCGCATTGGCATTTGGTAAAGCTGTTTGCCTTACATTCAATGTCTGTTCCGCAGCGCTCACAATGTATTATTTCGTGCTTTATCATTTTTTAGTCCATAGACCATGAACGATAGACCATAGTATGGGTTATCAAATTTAGGAATAAGAATGTTTACTTATTGTAAAAGCGCGTTGGACGTAAAAAAGTTGCCCTGGGATAAGTTATGGTTGTGAATCGCCGCAGAGTCAACAGGTTAAATGCCGCCAAAGCGTTCCATTTTCTCACGCGGAACACCCGGAACGCTATGAAACACGCTCATTATCAGATATTTCAAATTTCGACAAATGTAATCAATTGACATTTTTTTGAGTTGCCTGCCTTGTTGGTGCCTCCTAAAAACGGCAAAAGCCCGAAAGTATGAATATGAAATTCAAACTTTCGGACTTTACAGACTTCCGGTCTTTCCGGACTTCTTAAAAACTTATGCGGAGCAGGTTACGCAACCTTCTTCCATAGAGCAGCTTGGGCCGGCAGGTACGTCGTTGCTTAGTTCGGCAACCACTTCCGGTATAACGGCATCCATGTTTTTGCCGCCCTGGTTTTCAACTGTAAATTTAACCGCTTGTGATGCTGCCTGTGTACGCAGGTAATACATACCTGTTTTAAGGCCTTTCTTCCATGCATAGAAGTGCATCGAGGTAAGTTTGCTTGCATTTGGCGAGTTGATGAACAGGTTAAGCGATTGCGACTGGCAGATATAAGCGCCACGGTCGGCAGCCATATCGATGATGGTACGCATCTTAATTTCCCAAACTGTTTTGTACAGTTCTTTTACATCAGCAGGTATTTCAGCAATATCCTGGATTGAACCATTTGCAGTGATGATTTTGTCTTTCATTGCGGTATCCCACAATCCGCGGTTCACCAAATCGCGCAACAGGTATTTGTTTACGATGATAAACTCACCGCTTAATACCCTGCGGGTGTAGATGTTCGAGGTATATGGCTCAAAGCATTCGTTGTTGCCCAATATCTGGCTGGTTGATGCAGTTGGCATTGGCGCTACTAACAGTGAGTTACGCACGCCATGGTTCATCACATCTAAACGCAGGTTTTCCCAATCCCAACGGCCGCTTTCCGGTTTTACTTTCCACAAATCAAACTGGAACTGTCCTTTTGATAATGGCGAGCCTTTAAATGTTTCGTAAGGACCGTCTTTTATAGCAAGGTCTTTCGAAGCTGTCATTGCCGCAAAGTAGATGGTTTCAAATATCTCTTTGTTCAGTTTTTTAGCTTCTTCGCTTTCAAACGGCATACGCAGCTGGATGAATGCATCGGCCAAACCCTGTACACCTAAGCCTATTGGGCGGTGGCGTAAGTTTGAGCGTTCTGCCTCTTCAACCGGGTAATAGTTACCGTCGATTATCTTGTTAAGATTTAGAGTAGCCTGGTAGGTTACTTCGTATAATTTATCGTGATCGAAAATACCGTCTTTTATGTAGCGTGGCAATGCAAGCGACGCCAGGTTACAAACTGCGATTTCATCAGCCGATGTGTACTCTATAATTTCAGTGCAAAGGTTCGAGCTTTTTATAGTGCCCAAATTTTGCTGGTTCGATTTGCCGTTGGCAGCATCCTTGTACAACAAATAAGGTGTACCGGTTTCAACCTGCGAATCTAATATCGCAAACCAAAGTTCTTGTGCTTTTACCACTTTGCGGGCACGGCCTTCTGCTTCGTATTTTTTGTATAGTTTTTCAAAGTCTTTACCCCAGCAATCGGCAAGTCCCGGTGCTTCGTGCGGGCAGAATAGGCTCCAGTCCTCGTTAGCTTCTACGCGCTCCATAAACAAGTCAGATACCCAAAGGGCATAGAACAAGTCGCGGGCACGCATTTCTTCTTTACCATGGTTTTTGCGGAGATCAAGGAATTCAAAAACATCTGCATGCCAAGGCTCAAGGTAGATTGCGAACGCACCTTTACGCTTGCCACCGCCCTGGTCAACGTAACGGGCAGTATCGTTAAACACACGCAGCATTGGGATAATACCATTGCTGGTGCCGTTTGTGCCGCTAATGTATGAGCCTGTAGCCCTTACATTATGTATGCTCAGGCCTATACCGCCTGCGCTTTGTGATATTTTAGCAGTTTGCTTAAGGGTGTCATATATCCCGTCAATGCTGTCGTCCTTCATGGTCAATAAGAAGCACGATGACATCTGTGGTTTTGGGGTACCTGCGTTAAACAAGGTTGGGGTTGCGTGGGTAAACCAGCGCTCGCTCATCAGGTTGTATGTTTTGATGGCGCTTTCTACGTCCTCTTTATGTATACCAACCGATACGCGCATAAACAAGTGCTGAGGGCGTTCAGCTATTTTGCCGTTTAACTTCAGCAAGTATGATTTTTCAAGCGTTTTGAAACCGAAGTAATCAAAACCGAAATCGCGGTCGTAAATAATGCTGCTGTCTAAAAGCTCGGCGTTTTTCTCAATTACTTCCCAAACGTCGTCAGCAATTAACGATGCATCCTTGCCTGTTTTAGGGTCGATGTACTCATGCAGCAAACGCATGGTTTCCGAAAACGATTTGATGGTGTTTTTGTGCAGGTTTGATACTGCAATACGCGACGCCAGCAAAGCGTAATCAGGATGTTTGGTTGTTAACGAAGCGGCAGTTTCTGCGGCCAGGTTGTCAAGCTCAGAAGTGGTTACGCCGTCAAACAAACCTTCAATTACTTTTTTGGCTACATCAATCGGGTCGACAAGGTGAAACCCATAACACAACTTTTCAATGCGTGCCGTAATCTTGTCAAATTTTACCGATTCTCTTTTTCCGTCTCTTTTTACTACAAACATGTTTGACCCCCTTTTTAACTTTCTGCCACCGGGCAGGTTGATTGTTTAACTACTATTACTATGATTTCACCTATTTGAAAACGATTACACAGATTTCGCTTTCTTTATTTTCCTTTTTTCTATCCTCTAATCTCCAGCCTCTAATCACGAAACTAAAAATCTTCATCTAACGAAAACGATTTGCTTTCTTGTGAGTTTAGCACACCACTCTTTTGGTAATCTCCTACCCTTTTTTCGAAGAAGTTTGTCTTTCCCTGCAGCGATATCATTTCCATAAAATCGAATGGATTTGATGCGCCGTAAACTTTATCGTAGCCCAATTCACCTAACCACCTGTCGGCCACAAATTCAATATACTGGCCCATTAGCTTGGCGTTCATACCTATCAGGCTAACCGGCAAGGCATCGCTTACAAATTCTTTTTCTATCTCAACAGCATCAGTAATGATAGCAGTAGCTGCTTCCTGCGACAGTTTATTTTCCAGCATGCGATAAAGCAGGCAAGCAAATTCGCAGTGCATGCCTTCGTCACGAGATATCAGTTCATTACTGAAGGTTAAGCCCGGCATCAGGCCGCGTTTCTTTAACCAGAATATAGAGCAAAAACTACCCGAGAAGAAAATACCTTCAACGGCGGCAAATGCAATTAAACGCTCAGCAAAAGTTCCGTTGTTTATCCAGCGTAATGCCCATTGTGCTTTCTTACCTACGCAAGGCACTGTATCTATTGCATGAAACAGGCGATCTTTTTCTGCAGGATCTTTTATATAAGTATCAATCAGCAATGCGTATGTTTCGGAGTGGATGTTTTCCATCATGATCTGGAAACCATAGAAACAGCGGGCTTCGGGCAGTTGCACCTCGCTCATAAAATTTATGGCCAGGTTTTCGTTTACAATACCATCGCTGGCAGCAAAAAAAGCAAGTATGTGCGATATAAAGTGGCGCTCCCCATCATTCATTGCGTCCCAGTATTTCATATCGTCGCCAAGGTCAATTTCCTCGGCGGTCCAGAAACTGGCTTCGCACTTTTTGTACATCTCCCAAATTGCGGGATATTTGATTGGAAGTATAACAAAACGGTCTTTGTTTTCCCTCAGCAATAACTCTGTTTCCTGTTCCATGCGCTCCTAATATTTACAAGTTCTTATCTTCACTTTTTTAACTTACCGCCCCGTTAACAATGGGCGACAACAATTCCATAGCGTTAGTTTTGCTGGCGAGCTGTAAACCTAATTTACTGCTACTAACTACTTAATTATCAACTCACTCATCCCCGCCAAACTATTTTAACCTGTGTACCAAAAACCACAATTTTACGTGGCTTCGTTTTTCCCGTTACCGGCTAGAAATCCGGTAACAATAGATAGTGTTGAACGAACTTATAATCAAATATAGGCTATGCTGTTTTATGATGATACTTTAAGTTTTTAACACCCCCTATAAGTTATGCACAAAAGATATGGGCATATTATCACTGGGCGATTTTCGCTGCATAAAAGGTGTTAAAATCCTATGTTAAAAAAAATCTCGGGGTAGGTTAAATTAACTTTTTTCAACGTCGATTAATCCGCTTTCGGCACAAATTTCATCGATACGGAATTAACGCAATGGCGCACATTTTTGGGTGTTAAATATTCGCCCTCAAAAACGTGGCCCAGGTGGGCGCCGCAGTTGGCACAAACAATTTCAACCCGGCGGCCATCAGCGTCCGGAACGCGTTTTACAGCACCCGGAATCTCGTCGTCGAAACTCGGCCAGCCGCAATGCGATTCAAATTTCGATTCGGAAGTGTATAGCGGCGTATCACAGCGCTTGCACACATAAAGGCCTTGTGCTTTATTGCTTAATAATTCGCCGGTAAACGGGCGTTCAGTGCCTTTATGCAGGATGATATATTCTTCTTCGGGTGTTAATTTATTGTAGTTCATTTTCGTTTTTAATTTTAATAATTACTAATCCCAGGTGTTTATAACAACCTTAAAACAGGTCGCCGGTTTTATAAAACAGGTTTTGTGAATAATACCATGGCATTTTCGTCCAGGTAAGTATCTTTTAATTTAATAGCTCTTTTTTCAAAACTGAAAATCTCAAATCCAAATGTTGTATAAAGTCGTATCGCATTTTCATTTGTCGCAACTACGGTTAAGTTAACCTGTTCAATATCGTCCAGTTCCCTAACCCGTGCAAGCAAGTGCTCCACCAGCTTCCGCCCTACCCCTTTGCCCGCATTTTCAGCAGATACGTACATTCGGAATAACAAACCTTTATGCATCAGTTTCTCCCGGTTAGCGGTTTCTGTTTTAAAGCTCACCACGCCTGCAAGTGTATTGTCATCATTTATTGCGCCCAGGGTAAAACTGTACGGGTTACCTGTTGTAGGAAAGGGTTCGTTCACCTCGTCCACCGGGCTAATCCGAAAGGCATCAGGATGCGCTTTTAACCCTTTTAAAATAAATTCTTTGTAGTTATAATTATGCCCGGCAGTAAGTTCAACAATTTTCATAATGCTTATATAAAGATACGAAAAAACGGGCGGCTAATTTGTTTTGGGGATGGAAATGACGGTGGTTTGACGGTAAAAAACGAGGTATTACAGAGTGTTAAAAAATTTGTCATTGCTGTAAGGAACGAGCGCGGCAATGACATATTTGTAAGATTTGTATGGGAAGCTGAGAGCTTGAACCACATTATACCCCGGTTACCTTGCGCTAAACTCGCGACAGCAGATGGAAACACATTAAAAAGCAGAAGGCCGGAGAAATTTCCCCGGCCTTCTGCTTTTTTACCTTGATTCTTGGTTCTTGACTCTTTCTTCGGAATTATCTTCCGCCGCCGGCAGGTGCGCCACCGCCACCACCCTGGTCGCCTTGTTTCAAGTCGTCGTTGTTAACGCCTTTCTTAGGAGCATTAGGGTTGCTGAAGCTTAACTTACCAAAGCTGTAGCTGAATGTTATACCGTACGAGCGGAACGGCAACTGGAAGTTGCTATACTGCTTGTAACCCGGGCTACTTAAATTAGTAGTGAAGTTTTTGTTCGCGTGGAACGGTTCGATTACGTTAAGTCCAATAGCAAGCCTCTTTTGCATCAGCTGTTTCTTGGCGCCTATACCAAATATGCTGAAGTTTGAGGTCGTTCCTTGCAAGGTGTGACGTGGCGAGCTGCCGAAAGCAAATGTTTCAACCACATAATCTTTTGGCAGGTTAAGGCTTGCCCTTACGAATCCGCCATACTGTATGTAAGTTCCGTTTTGTGATTTATCCTTGCTGAATAAACCTGTAGGGTCGGGTTTATAAGTGTAGGCATTGATGTTCATAATAATTGTCAATGCTTTGAAAGGGTTAATAGTTCCGAAGATGCTGCCACCGAAGGAATTATTGGCACCTACGTTTTGAAACCTGGTTAACGATATGGTAGTTGAATCAGGTCCGTAAGGTTGGTACGGTGCGCCAATGCCCTCGATGAGGCCAGCAGTATGTTTGTAATACGCCGACACATTTAAGATAGAAGTACCGATAAACGAATTATAATCAACCTCTAAAGTCTGCGAAACTTCGGGGCTTAGCTGCGGGTTACCAACCTGCCATGCCTGTGAGTTGCTTTTGTTAACAAAAGGGTTTAAAAACTGCAGGCTTGGGCGTGTTATACGCTTGCTATAAGCCAGCTTAATAGTTTGTGTGGTGGTTAGCTGTTTTTGAATAGTTAAGCTGGGTACCACTGTAAGATATGTTTGGTTAAATGGCTGTACTTCCTGGCTTAACGATTCCGGGTCGCCATGTATGCTGGTGTTCTCTAACCTCATACCTGCCAGTATCGACCATTTTTTAGGCAGGGTAATTGTGAAAACAGAATAACCCGCAACAACGTTTTGATTATATTTGTAAATGTTTGATAACACGTTATCAAAGTAGAAATTAGCGTTAGGATCGTTATTCACCTGAGTATAATCGTATGAATAATAGTCCGAAGTACTGTTTATCCTTCTGAAAATGCCTTTACCACCAGCTTCTAATTTAAACACTTTGTTTATTGGCAAAGTATAATCACCCTGCAGGGTAAATTCATTATTAAGCCCGGCAATATTATTTTTCACATTCGGATTGAATTGAGTTGAAAAAAGGTTGGTATAGTTTGTAGTACCTGTGCCATGGCTCCATTGGGTTGATAAATCAAGCTCTTCGCCTTCTTTTTTAAACTTGTGGGTATAATCAAAGTTCCAGTCAAAATTGCTGAATTCGTTGTGCTGAGTCGAGTGTAAATCATAAACATACGGCCCTTGGAACGGATTTGCACCGAAAGTATGGGTATTGCTGTTAGTGTTAAAGTTAAAATCGAGCAGCTTAAACGATGAATTGATACTGTTAAATGCGTTAAATTCATAGTTAGCGCTTATCGAGCTGTTGCTGGCGTGCCTGGTAACCCTGCTTGTTCCATGCGAGGTTGAGTTGGTTGCATCACCAAGCTCAATCATCTGGTCGATGGTTGAAGTTTGCGGCCAGGTTAAGTTACCGCCTATATTAGCATTAAGGCTAAAGCGGTTTTTGTTGTAACCAAGGTTAAAGTTACCGTTGTTTTGCCTGGTACCTACAGCTGCACTAACCGAACCGCTGATGCCTGAAACATTTTTTTGCTTGGTTATGATGTTGATAATACCTGCTGAACCTTCTGCGTCATACTTTGCCGATGGCGAGGTGATAACTTCAATGCTTTTGATTTGCGAAGCCGGGATGGCTTTCAACACATCAGATAAGCTGGTTGATGTAGCGCCTGATGGTTTGCCGTTGATAAGCACACGTACGTTGGCATCGCCGCGTACTGATACGTTACCGTTAATGTCAACCGTTACCAATGGAACTTTACCCAATAAATCGGTAGCGTTACCACCTGCAGCGGTAATATCCTTTTCAGCATTGTAAACAATCTTATCAATTTTGTTTTCGATCAGGGCAGACTGACCCTGAATCTGTACTTCCTTGAGCACCTTTGAGCTTGGAGGAACAGAAATGACACCCATATTGTTATCAGGTTTTGCGGCTGTAGTTACTACCGGGTCGATAACTTTATCAGGATAGCCGATAAAAGTTATCACCACTTTGTAATTACCGGGCTTAACGTTGTCAAGTCTGAAGTTTCCTTTTTCGTCGGTAATAACACCGGTAATGGGCGCCTTACCACCACTGCGGTACAAACCAACAGATGCATAGTCCATCGGTTTTTTAGTAAGGGAATCGATTACGTTACCGGAAATTTTTCCGACCGTCGTCGATCCGCCACCTCCCAGGCCTATTTGGGCCTTAGCGGTGATAAAAGAGCATAAAATTGCTATAATTATGTAAAAACGTTTCATTTTTTAATGATTTTGGTAATTGGAGGCGAAAATAGATGAAATGTTACAGGCAAAGTGTGATTATTTAACAATGAACTTTAAGTGTAACAACTTAGTTGCAAAGCTTAGTGTCTGATATACAACATCAGCCGCGGGTTAAAGATGGTTTGAACTGTGTTTTTGCTTGTTTTTTTGTGGCTTTCGGAGGACATGAACATTGGCTTTAATAGAGTTTATTTGCCAAAAATATTCATGGTTTTTTACTTCTGGCAGCTTTTTAAACTATATTTTTTTTGCCGTACTATACAAATAATTTTTGCGTTAACCATATACGTAACAGGCAAATAAGTCGCAAATTTCCGATTGAAATACCGCCATTTTTCCGGCGAACCTGTTTGTTTGATTCCTTTCCATTTTGATGATTGAGTTAGTACCCACTATACAAATGGAGCAGGACAAACAGGACAATTGCACGAAAGTATTTTACCGGGCACGGTAATAAACCATGCCCGGTAAAAAATATTATACCACCATATTTACAATCCTGCCTTTAACTACAATCACTTTTCTTGGTGTTTTTCCGTCAAGGTATTTTTGTACGTCGGCACTGGCTAAAACAAAAGCTTCCACATCAGCCCCTTCAAGGCTAAGCGGAATGTTAAGGTTAAGCTTGGTTTTGCCATTTATCGATATAGGGTAAGCAAACTCATCCTCTACCAAATAAGCAGGGTTGAATTTTGGAAATGATGTATAGGATAAAGTTCCCGCCTCGTTGCCTAAAAAAGTCCATAGTTCCTCGCAAATATGCGGCGCATACGGCGAAAGAATGATAACCATATCATTTAAGATAGCCTTGTTGTTTGATTTAAGCGCCGTAAGCTCATTTACCGCAATCATAAAGCTGGAAACAGAGGTATTGAACGAGAAACGCTCCACGTCTTCTTCAACCTTGCGGATAATGGTATGTAAAGTCTTCAGTTCAGCTTTTGATGGCTCGTTTCCAGATACGCTGAATTCCCAGGCATCATTATGAAACAACCGCCAGAACTTGCGTAAAAACTTAAACACACCCTCAATACCGTTGGTGTTCCATGGTTTGCTTTGCTCCAACGGGCCTAAGAACATTTCGTACATCCGCAGGGTGTCGGCGCCGTAGCGTGAAATCAAATCATCGGGGTTAACCACGTTGAATTTTGATTTGGACATTTTTTCGACTTCAACGCCGCAGATGTATTTGCCGTTTTCCAAAATGAATTCGGCATCGGCATATTCGGGGCGCCATTGCTTAAATTTAGCAATGTTTAATACCTCGTTCTCCACAATGTTCACATCCACGTGCTGCGGCGATGTCTTGTACTCTTTAATCAACCCGTGTGATACGAGCGTGTTCGTCGGGCGCCCTTCTTCGTCAATTACCCGGTACACAAAATTGCTGCGCCCCTGTATCATTCCCTGGTTAATCAGTTTTTTGAAAGGTTCTTCCACAGCAACAAGGCCAATGTCTTTCATAAATTTATTCCAGAAACGACTGTACAACAGGTGGCCAGTGGCATGCTCGCTGCCGCCTATGTAAAGGTCAACATCTTTCCAATACTCAATCGCATCTTTCGAGGCAAAGGCCTCATCGTTCTGTGCATCCATATACCTGAACCAGTACCAGCTGCTGCCGGCCCAGCCGGGCATAGTGCTTAGTTCGTACTCGTGGCCATTATAGTTCCAGTCTTTTGCACGCGCCAAAGGTGGCTCGCCGTCTTCGGTGGGCAAATATTTATCTACCTCGGGCAATACCAAAGGCAGGTCTTTTTCTGCTATTAAATAAGGCAGCTCATCTTTAAAATAAACAGGCACAGGCTCGCCCCAATAGCGCTGACGGCCAAATATGGCATCGCGCATCCTAAAATTCACTTTTGCTTTACCCGCACCAACTTCTTCCAGTTTCGCAATAACTGCGGCGGTTGCCTCTTTATAAGTTAAACCGTTTATAAAACCGGAGTTTACATAATGCCCTTCTTTAGTCGGGTCGGCCTCGGTTTCTATTTTTTGTATGTCGATGATTTGTATGATCGGCAGGTTATAGTGCTTTGCAAAAAGGTAATCGCGCTGGTCGCCTGATGGCACGGCCATAACAGCTCCTGTACCATAACCAGCAAGCACATAGTCGGCAATCCAGATAGGCACTTTTGCGCCATCAACCGGATTTATAGCGTAGCTGCCGGTAAACGCGCCCGATACCGTTTTAGCATCCGACATGCGCTCCAATTCCGATTTCTTTTTTGCCTGGGCTATGTAGTTATCAATATCTGCCTTTTGTTCAGCAGTTGTTAACCCGGCCACTAACTCATGCTCAGGTGCAAGCACCAGGAACGACGCTCCGAAAATGGTGTCGGCACGTGTCGTAAAAACCTCAATATAGTTATTAGAGGTTGGAGATTGGAGATTAGTTCCATTCTCAAGTTGAAATCTCACCAAGGCTCCTACACTTTTGCCAATCCAGTTCCTTTGCATTTCTTTCAAAGGCTCCGGCCAGTCAATGGTGTCAAGGCCTTTTAAAAGCCTGTCAGCATAGGCGGTTATGCGCATGCTCCACTGCATCATTTTCTTTTGCTCAACAGGGTAGCCGCCGCGTTCGCTAAAGCCGTCTTTTACTTCGTCGTTAGCCAACACAGTACCAAGAGCCGGGCACCAGTTTACGGTACTTTCGCGCAGGTAAGTAAGGCGGTATTTTAACAATTCTGCCTGCTGCTCCTGGTTGCTCATAGCCTTCCATTCATCAGCAGTAAAGCTTTGTATTTCGTCATCGCACACGGCGTTTATGCCGGCCGATCCATTTTGCTCAAAATGTTTTACCAGTTTATCAATGCTTTCGGCCTTATCAGCATCCTTATTATACCAGCTGTTGAACAACTGCATAAAAATCCATTGCGTCCATTTATAATAATCGGGCGAGCTGGTGCGTACTTCGCGGCTCCAGTCGAACGAAAAGCCAATCTGGTCAAGCTGGCGACGGTAGGTAGCAATATTTGCCTCGGTAGTTATAGCCGGATGCTGCCCGGTTTGTATGGCATATTGCTCGGCCGGCAGGCCAAAGCTATCGTAACCCATAGGGTGCAGCACGTTAAAACCCTTCAGCCTTTTATAGCGCGCAAAAATATCGGATGCGATATAGCCCAGAGGGTGGCCCACATGCAGCCCGGCACCCGAAGGGTATGGGAACATATCCAGTACATAGTACTTGGGTTTAGTGGTTTTATCGTCAGCTTTAAAGGTTTGGTTATCAGCCCAAAACTTTTGCCACTTTTGCTCTATATCTTTAAATTGATAGTCCATTTTATTAGTTACGCATATGAGGCTGCGAAATTAAGAAAATCCCTATTAGTTTGGTAGTGAATAAGTCCAAAAAGTCCGAAAGTCCGAAAAGTCCGGTAGCCCAAAAGACAAAAGAGCCCGAAAGTTCGGATGAAAAGCTGCTGTTACTGGTTATTTCATTCCGCAATCGGCATTCCGACTTCCGAATTAATTTCCACTTTTCACTTCTTGCAGGTATTGTACGCTTTCATCAATGAATTGTTGCCAGATATCGTCGGGTTGCCAAACGTCTTCAATAAACGATTGCATTTGCATGGTATCCAGTTCGCCCTTGTTAAAAAGATAAAGCCCTGTAAATGCCGATGCACGGTAATTTGCTGCACAGTGCAGCAATATTTTTTTACCTGCGTGCTGGTCCATATAATTAATAAAGGCTAACAGCTCGCTCAATTGCGGGTCATCAAACACAACTGGAATTTGTATATATTCAATTCCGAGCCCGGCAACAATAGTTTCTTCACCTGGCAATGCAAACTTGCCCGTTGGCATCGCCAGGTTTATAACTACCTGGTAATTTTCATCAGCAAGTTGCTTTAACTGTGCTTCAGTAGGTTGCCCGGCGCAGGCCAGCGCATTGTTTACCTGCTTAAAATTATAGATGCTGCTCATATTGCAAATTTAGTGTTTTCTTAAGCTGGTTACAGGTCAGCAGTCACGTCTAATTGGTTTTTGGTGTTTTTATTGTTTTCTACTGATAAACAGTATTTTACATTGGTTTCCTGACGGTCAATTCTGTTTCTCACCGCGTTTTACTTCAAACTGCTCACCTCACAACTGCCAATTGTCCTAATCGTTTGCCCAATGGTAAAACATTAGTTATCTGTCGGTTAAATGTTATAATTATTAAGTATTGAAAGACTTTTTTTACAAATAATTTATAGATATTATGAGTTTATGATTATTTTTATTCCGATAAATTATTATAAACTAATCTACAAAGGGTATGAAACTAAATCTACGCAAAGCATTGCCATTGCTAATGGTAGTTGCATTATTTTATTCGGCTTGTAAAAAAACAGAAAATAAGCCGGCAGCTACAACCAACAAAACCGATGCAATTGGTGCAGCTATCGCAAAAAACCTTGTGCAATCATTATCAGGCGCTTATGGTGGCGCCAGTATTAAAGATGGTGTAGGTGCTTCATCGGCAATTGCTGCTGCTTCGCCTAAATTAAAAACTCAGGCAATAGGCTGTGGTTTCTATATTGATAACAGCTTAGACGTTAAGTTTAACCAGGGCGACTCTATAAAATCGCATACTGTTGGTACAGTAAATTATTTCTTTCTTTGCGACAACCAAAGGACTACAGGTTACAACTTGTACGATTCACTATCGACGACAGGCAAAGGCCCCGGCTACGATTTCTTTTTTGCGCTTGTGCAGGATTTTAAAGTACGCGGTTTAAATGTCGACAATTCAAACTTTACTTTGAATGGCCGTTTGAAATCATATGTTGATTTTGATTACAAAATCAAACCAAAAAGTTCATCATCGGTTCACAATATATTCCACTTTATTGATTGCCAGATTCATGCTGCCGACAACTTTGATATAGTAGCAGGGGATGCAACTTTCGAATCAATTGGCGAGACCAGCACCGGTGCATGGGATTACAGCGGTACCATCAAGTTCCTGGGTAACCATAAAGCTAAATTAACTTTCCTTAGCAAAGTTTATCTTATTGATTTGCTAACTGGTGATGTAACCCCGGCTTAGTCAACCTCAATTAAATATATCGAAGCCCTTACCGGTTTTCCGGTAAGGGCTTTTTTTATTTGCCCAGATTGCGCTGAACCTGGCAACTTATGATATAAAGACTAACAGTATCGTACCAGCATTTAAGAAAGCACAGAGTACAGCAACCTATTTTGAGAGTTTGAAGTCCTTTCAGCGAACGCCGGGGCTGGCTTTTTTATGGTGATGTAATTAACAGGCGTTTATATAACTTTAGAAATGGGGAATGGGGTAGGGAAAATATTCCCAGTATCCCGGCGCTTTTCGTTTTGATGCAGCAAAAGTATTCGACGATCAGAAATGGCGGCATTTTTGTTTTGTATGGATGTGTTGACAAAAAGAAATAAGTCGAAAAGGTTTGAGTAGAATTTTTTAACGACCTTTACAACACAAAGTTCAATGTTTACTTTATCACAATTTTAATTCTCCCAAATGAAATTAAGAGCACTATTTGCTATTATGCTGCTTGCAGGTATGGCAGTGGTTTATACAGCCTGTAAAAAATCAGATGCCGCAGCTTCGGGCCCGGCGTTAACTGCACCACAGGTTGCCAGCCAGGTGGCGCTCGACATCACAGCCGACCTTTTCGGAGGCTACGGCGGACTTGATTTTTCCGGCGGACTGCAAGCGCCAACAGGTTTCGGCGTTAAACAGCACACTCAGGGCCGTTTATTACATGATATGAGCAATCCTTTTTGCGGGTTGGTAATTGACACCGCTTTAAATGCCACCGAAACTGTAGGAGTTGATTCGACCGTGTCGGTGTCGGGTCATATTTATTTTGCGTTTAGCTGCACAAACGATAATGTTACCGGCTTTACCACCAAAGATGATTTAAATATAGGGGTAACAACACCGCAATTTTCTATCGTCGCTAAAATAAACGAAAACCTGACCGTTGCATCTATCGACCCAACAAACGATAATTCAAAATTATCGATGAATGGTTCGCTTGCATCGAGCGGAACTTATAACTATAAAACAGCTAAAAAGAGCGGCACTAAATCATTTAACTATGTGCTTACCCATTTAGTGCTTGATCCGGACAATGATGGCGATATCACAAGCGGCTCCGCGTCCTTTATAACCAAGGGTACGGGCTCGAACGGCAGCTGGAGCTACACTGGTACAATTACCTTTTTAGGGAACCATAAAGCTACCATAACCATTAACGGGAAAACTTACAATGTAGACCTGCGAACAGGTGCGACGAGCTAAACAAGCCCTGGCAAAGCCATAAAAAAAGGCCCTGTTCAAAAATTTTGAGCAGGGCCTTTTTGTTGATGTGCATATCTCAAATCATCTTAAGCAAAACTTTGTAATATGGCATCTGCCGCTTTAAAGGCGAGCGCCGTCATGGTTAAGGTAGGATTTGACGTTGCTGTGGTAGGCATCGAGCCGCAACCTACAATGTACAGGTTGTCGTGGTCCCAGCTTTTCATATTTGCATCGGTTACTGAGTCGTCCCCGGTAGTGCCCATGCGGTGCGTACCCATAACGTGACCGGCGCCCTGTGCATAATATTTTACACCTTCATATTTAAAAACACCGCCGTTCCCAACTGGTACGCCGGTGTTATTTTCTACACCGAGTGTATCGAAAATAAAGTCGGTTGCGGCGGCAGCGGCTTTAAAGCCTTCCATGGTGTAAACGTCAAAATCATAGTAGATCTCGGGCCGCGGCACGCCCAGGTTGTCGAAGCAGGTTTTGGAAGGCACGATATAACAATTGTCTGCATCGGGCAACTGCTCAATCAAAAAACCAATACGGAACTGGCGTGTAAAATTACTTTGAATACTTTGCCTTAGCGCAGTGCCGAATATTCCCACTGTTGGCGTTCCGGATTGGTCGGGCGGCATAGGGCTTACCACATCAATTACCTGATTATAAGGTGCACCGCCCGGCCAGTTCCATCCCTCGTTACCTATTTCTATACGGAAAGAGGCGCGCTCACTGCGGAATGCGCCGTCGCGGGTGCCTTCAATTCCTGATGTCGACAATGGGCCTCTGAAAGGGTATACCGGCTTTGGCATAAGGCCCCAACCCAGGTACATAGGGTGGTCCATCAGGTTTTTACCTACCTGGCCGCTGTAATTGGCAACGCCTGCCGGTATTTGCGTATTCGACATCAGCAGTAGTTTTGCGGCCTCGATAGCGTGGGCGGCAACTATGTATTTTGTGCCTGTCGCGGTAAATGTACCTGTACAGGGGCCGCCGGTGGTTTCGTATGTTTTGTACTCCACACCGGTCACTTCCATTGTGGTCATATCCAGGGTAATATTGGTTGCAACGGCCTGGTAAATAATATCAACATTGCCTGTCATCAAGGCTTTGGCCATTGTAACAGTAGCATCGTATTTTGCCTGTATAGGACAAATGGGCGTGCAATTGGTATTACCCTGGCACTGGCGGCGGCCATTATCATAAAACTCGCCGTTTTTCATTTGGTTGGGTACGCCGTTTCGCCCCGCGGGGGTGCCCGTTACTTTTAACGAACTGCCGTCGAAAGTTTGGCCGGCCAGGCCAGCATCCATAGTATTATCAAGTATGGTAGCCGGTATTTTAGCCATGGGATAAACGTATCCTTCGCTAAAAGTTATACCATGAATTTGCTGCTCGTCGACATCGGCTGATACACCAATTTCAAACTCCGCCTGGTCATAGTAATCAGAGAGATCCTCATAACCTATGGGCCAGTCGACCGCCTGGTTATATACCGTTTTTAATTTAAAATCATTGGGGAGCATACGCAGGGAGGTGCCCAGCCAGTGCCACGATGTACCGCCGCCCCGCCGTTCGTAGGTACTGCCAAAGGGCACAGGGCCGCGCTGGATAAAGTAACCATTGTTTTTTATAGATACTTTTGGATCGGCACAATCAATAGTGGCCGGAGGTGGTGCACCCGCCGGAAGTTGCGCAGGGTTATCCAGGGTAAACGGCGGAATTGGTTGTATATCTAATACCGCTGGCCGCGGCGCATTGTAATTCTGTACATATGGCGATTCAGGCGTTTTGGCCATCGCCATAAAAAAGTCGTTCATAAATTCGGCGCGATTACCTGTTATCAATTGGTTTTCGTCAGGGTTGGTAACAAGTCCATCAATAGCAATACCCGCTTCAAGTACCAGCACCTTTTTATTTGCCGATGCAAGCCTGTATGCCAACGCGCTCCCGGCCCAGCCGCCGCCCACTATCACCGCATCATATTGTTTGGTTGAATTATCCATGGTTTAAATATTTTATAGGTTAGGTTGTAATTTGCTTGGTTAATTTATCTGTGGCAGGGTTGGGATATTGGCCCAATAACCATACTCGCCTACGCTGTAACCCATAGGATGCGCGCCCATTTCGCCCCAAACCAAGCCGTTGGTATACGCCAGCGGCGAAACAACATGGTCGATATTTGGTGATGTGAACGAATTGGGGTTTTTAGTAAGATCGTACCATGTACCAAAAAACCACAGATATATGATATTTTGCGCCAGCCGGGTTATCGCAAGGTTTTCAATTATCTTTTCCTGCACGGCAGCCGGCAGTCCGGGTGGCGGCGTTGCCGATATGCTGTTCCATACCTGCGTCAACTCATTGAGTTGTGCCGCGGGTATATTATTGCTTGCGAGGCTAAGCTCTGCAAATAATGTTGCCGCTATTTGCTGCGTATCGTTTTGGGGCTTCAACGTAACGGCCGGGTAGCCGGTTAGTGCGGCCGAAAGACTTACAAATTCATCGAGTGTCATATGGATAGGTTTTATGGTAGAGTAACGTCTATTTTTTTAGAGATTGTGCTGATTTTAAAAGATAGGTGAAGTCCGACGGTCGGCCCGCCCAGGTTACCGAGGCATTATGGCAGCCGATGCAACTGGATGTAACGCCGGGGCTGTAAACTATTTTTCCATTTACTACACTGCCCTGGTCATAGGTTTCTAATGTTGCATTTGCCATATACACAGGGAAAGGGTCGCCAGTATTGCTCTGGGTAGGATGCACGGGCCATTGTGTTCCAATCAGCTCGTAATATTGCCAAACGCTATGCGGGTTAATAGCCACCAATATTTTGTGGATGGAGTCGTTAAGGGCTTGTGTGCCGGTATCTATAGGGGTGAGGCGTGCCACCTGGCTTGGTACCTGGCCGGGTATGCCGGGGTTCCAGGGCTGAGCAGGAGCTTTATTAAGGGCTTTATCGCCGGCGGCTACGTTGTAATAATTATAATGCTTGCCGTTTACTGCTTTGCCAAGGTCGGGTGCATTATCCACCTGCTCAAAAGTCGACCATATCCATTGCGGTGATATGGTTGTCCTCGTGCCAATGTGTAAGCCTACCAGGCCAACCCATGCCTCGTAACTGCTATCCCTAATGCCCCTTGATGCCAGCGCCGGGATGTGGATGATGGCTTTAACTTTGTGGAACCGCGAGGTGTCATCTCCTTTGCCGAGTACTTTCCACGACGCTTTTACCATTATCGCCCCATACGTTTTCTTGGTATTATCGCCTTGGGGGAATAAAACTGAATCTGTAAAAGCCTGCTGGCCTTGTATGTTGTAGAGCTTATGCGTGTCGATGTAATCAAACATTTCCTTGTTCATTGCAATTTCAAAGCGGTTGTATTGGCCATTTTGGTCGATGAGCGGGCCTGTCATAAACGGTTGGAAAATGAAAGTCATATTGGCCGGGGTTTTGCCTGTTTGCGAAAGGTTTGCTTCCTTGCTTTGCAACCCGGTGTCCCACGGGGCAGGGGGCAGGCCATTAGCCAGGAAAACCTCGTAATTTTTTTTCCATGTTTCCCATACGGTGGCATTATCGCCAAACTGGCCGATTACCCCGTGGCCTTGCGCCGGCCAGCACATGGCGATGAACGAATCCCACGAAAAAACGTCGAAACTTCTGCGTATTGTCGTTTCGAGCACTCCTGTTCCTTTCGGGGGCAGTGTTACGTCAAAAGGCAATACCGGGCTCAGCGGCGTTTTTACCTGGCCCGAGTCAGCATGGGCAACATTGGTTTTGTTGCCGCCTGGACCGTTTCCACAGGATGCAGAACCCAGGTACACAATGACGGCCGCAAAGGCAATTAATAAGGCAATGGTGTTGATTTTTCTCATCAGGTTAGGTTAATTAATATTAATGAAGTGCAGGCTGTAATTTACGGACGGCAAATTACGCTGGTTAGTTATGTTGCAAATAGTTTGGGATATGCCAGAAATGTTGATTTCTTTCATAGTGATAAAGTTATTTAGGCGTCGATTAGGTTTTAATCTTAACCAAATCTAATTAATAATTATTGATATTTAACAGGCTGTCTTATTTTTTATCAACACTGCTACAAACTTTTTCCGCAATTATCATAACACGGCGAATATTCGTATTATTGAATGATGAAGAAACTACTCCTTAACCTAAATTTCCAGGTGATTGCCGCCATTTTGCTGGGTGTTATTGCGGGCTTCTTTTTTAAATCGTTCGGACCTACCGCTCAAACCATCAGCAAAATGTTTATCAGCCTTATAACTATGCTGATAGCGCCGATTATATTTTTAACGATAGTGCTGGGTATTGCCGGAATGAGCGATATGAAAAAGGTGGGCAGGGTAGGCGGCAAGGCGTTGTTGTATTTTGAAATTGTGAGCACGTTTGCCCTGGTGATAGGTATTATAGTGGCCAACCTGGTAAAGCCAGGAGCGGACTTTATAAACACCACCAAAGTTGACGCTGTTAAACTGGCCGGCTTCCAAAAGGCCGCTGCCGAAATGCATTGGGTTGATTTTGTAACCCACATCATTCCGTCAAACGTATTTGATGCATTTGCTAAAGGCGATATTTTACAGATACTGTTGTTTGCCATATTATTCGGCTTAGGGCTTAGCAAAATGGGCGAAGGCGGTCAAACAGTCATCAACCTATTCGAAAAAATATCAAAAGTGTTCTTTAATATCATGCACATGGTGATGCGGCTGGCACCAATCGGCGCATTTGCGGGGATGGCTTACACCATAAGCACTTATGGCGTTAAAACGCTGCAGCCGCTTGGATTATTGATGGCCTCGGTTTACATCACCATGTTCCTTTTTATATTTGTGGCGCTTAACGTTGTCTGCTACCTATATAAGTTCAGCCTTTGGGAATATTTAAAATTTATAAAGGACGAAATATTGTTGGTATTGGGCACTTCTTCCTCCGAGACAGCCTTACCGGGCATGATGGAGAAGATGGAGAAATTCGGCTGCTCAAAATCGGTAGTCGGGCTGGTAATACCGACGGGGTATTCATTCAACCTTGATGGCACCACCATTTATCTCTCTATGGCGGTGATATTTTTGGCCCAGGTATTTAAGGTACCGTTATCGCTGGAACGGCAAGTAATGCTGATAGGCGTACTGATGATTACATCAAAAGGGGCGGCAGCGGTAACCGGTGGAGGGTTTATTATACTTACCTCAACATTGGCGGCATTAAAAATTATACCAGTTGAGGGCGTGGCCATATTGTTCGGGGTGGATAGGTTTATGTCGGAAGCGCGGGCAATAACCAATATGATTGGCAATGGGATAGCGACGATTGTGATAGCGAAGAGTGAGGGGGAGTTTAGGGCCGGAGAACTGACAGAGAAATAGTTAAGCAGTCCAATGATGAAATTTGTAGATAATTTACAGGATGTTCATTCGATATTTTTGATAAGTGTAGAAGAACCAATTGATAACCAATTGCTACTGACCATTCGTGAGGCAGTTGTATCAAATGATGAGGAATATATCAGCATAGGCGATAAGACAATTGGACCTGCCAGGAGAGTTAATAATGAAGGCCCAATCCACCAAATATTTTTCGATAATTACGCCACCTATTCGGTATTCAATGAAAGTTTTTTGATTTTTAATAGAGATGACGAATACACAGGTCGTTTATTGGTCGAGTTTTCAGGTTCAGCTTACCTAAATTATATTCGTTCGAATAGTTCAATGGAGTATGTTTCTGAAGAAAAGTTGAGACATTTTGGTATACATTGCCAAAATCACATTATTTATATCGCGGCTTTAACTGAGCCCGTAGTTAGTTTGAATATTTAATTAATCTGTTTTTGCCTGCCTGGTCGGCAACGTATTTTCACTAAGCAAAAGCCAAGGTTGGTCAATTGTAAAATTGTTCATCCATTTCGGGGTATGGGGGCAAATTTTTTTTAGCTTTGCGCTACAAATAAAAAAATCCAATGAGTGTACTCGTAAATAAAGATTCTAAAGTAATAGTTCAGGGTTTTACAGGTAAAGAAGGCAGTTTCCACGCTTCCCAAATGATTGAGTACGGAACGCAGGTTGTAGGTGGTGTAACGCCGGGCAAAGGCGGTCAGCAGCACCTGGACAGGCCGGTATTTAATACCGTAGCTGATGCAGTTGCTGAAACAGGCGCCAACGTGTCCATCATATTTGTACCCCCTGCTTTTGCGGCAGACTCTATAATGGAAGCAGCCGAAGCCGGTATTAAAGTTATTGTTTGTATTACCGAAGGTATCCCCACAAAGGATATGATTATGGTAAAGGAATATATTAAGGGTCGCGACACCCGTTTGATCGGTCCTAACTGCCCCGGCATTATTACTGCCGACGAAGCGAAGATAGGTATTATGCCGGGCTTCATTTTCAAAAAAGGCCATGTTGGTGTAGTTTCAAAATCAGGTACCTTAACTTACGAAGCAGTAGATCAGGTAGTAAAAGCCGGCTTAGGTATCACTACAGCCATTGGTATTGGCGGTGACCCGATCATCGGAACAACCACCAAAGAAGCGGTTGAACTGTTGATGAACGATCCCGAAACACACGGCATTATTATGATAGGCGAGATTGGTGGCGGTATGGAAGCTGAAGCAGCACTTTGGATCAAAGCAAATGGCACTAAGCCAGTGGTAGGCTTTATTGCCGGCCAAACAGCGCCTCCGGGCCGCAGAATGGGCCATGCAGGTGCAATTGTTGGCGGCGCCGACGACACTGCAGCAGCAAAAATGAAAATTATGCGCGAGTGCGGTATTCGCGTGGTGGAATCACCAGCTGAAATTGGTGCAGCATTGGCAGAAGAATTGGCTAAATAGAGGCCCCCTAACCCCCTAAAGGGGGAACGAAAACGATAATTTAATCCTGGCTTAGGGCCGGGATTTTTTTTGCGAAAATTTTGTAAGGGCGACCGTTTGCAAACAATTAAATCCGTTAGTATCATTACTTTTACGGCATGGGCAATAATCTGTTTAACAAGTTTGTAAAATCAATCGACAGTAATAATCGCGGCGGTTTAAGCTGCTATTTGAGGCGCGTGCCGGTTTTACCTGCTATTTTGCTGCAAAAACTCAAAGTTAACAAGGTGGTAAAAGTGCCTTTGTTTTTTGGCGAAAATATGCACGTGGTTACCGGCGAAACGGTGTCGTCGCACATCATTTCGTTTGGTTACGCCGAAATAGCTTTAACGGCTTTGATGTTAAAGGCCCTGAAGGATGGGGATACCTTTGTTGATGTTGGCACCCATTTTGGCTACGAGGCGCTATTGGCCTCAACCCTGGTTGGCACGCAAGGCAGTGTTACCTCATTCGAGCCAAACCTGTTTTCGCACAGCATTGCCATGCTCAATTTAAAAAACGCCAATACCCGCTTATATAATTACGCTGTTGGCAGTTACGATGGCGTGGCAAAAATGCTAAACCATGACGTTTCCGGTTCGGCCTTTAACAGCGTGGTTAGTGATGCCACAGCCGGAAATGTTGTAGAAGTACCAATAAAAACCCTCGACACCGCGCTTGCCGGCCGGCCAAAACCTATAGATTTTATTAAGTGTGATGTTGAAGGGCTGGAAGTTGAAGTGATGAACGGTGCCGCCGGTATACTTAAACAGGATAAACCGCTTGTAGTGCTGGAAGCCGACATGCCCGATGATGGAAAGCCATCTGCCCGGGCCCTTGAACTGGAAAAGCTTATGGGGCAATTTGGCTACCTGGCTTATAACTTTGAGCTGGACGGTGAGGAGTTTAAGGTGAGTAAACTTGGGAGTTTGCCGGCCAGTCATGCTAATATTTTGTTTGTGCATGAAAGTAAGCGGGTAAACTTTTCTTGATCAACAAATTAACGCCCAATAAGCAACGCCGGGAATCTGTGTAATGATGCTGTGATGTTCCCCCCGATTGTCTTTGCGAGTGGAGAGCGAGTGCGGCAACCGCAGACTTTGCAGAGCGGCCTAGTATAATTCGCGATTGCTTAGTTCCTTACAGCAATGACGTGAGGGGTTGGTCACTACTGCTCACTGCCAACTTACTACTGCCTACTGTACACTGCTACTGCTCTCACTCCTCCCCCACATCAATCCCAATCTGCTTAAGCAACAGTGAAGCGTTGAAGGTTTTACACTCGCCATCTTTTATTTTATAGTCAAAAACCATTTCGCCGTTTATAACCTGTATGTCGAAGTAAAAATTGCGAACATAGTTCGGGTGGGATTGTTCAAGTTCGGCGATCTGTAAATCGTGGGTGGCAACCATGCCCACGCCTTTCTTTTTTATCAACTGCTCTATAACAGCTTTCGAGCCGCGGTATTTGTCAACCGAGTTGGTACCCCGCAGCATTTCATCTATCAAAAAGAAAACTTTGTTTTCCGTCTCCACAGCACCCA
The DNA here is from genome assembly GCF_025359345.1 of Mucilaginibacter sp. GTDB lineage: Bacteria > Bacteroidota > Bacteroidia > Sphingobacteriales > Sphingobacteriaceae > Mucilaginibacter. The sequence goes on along the minus strand of NZ_JANYGQ010000002.1, from coordinate 58,562 downwards.
GTAGCATTTGCAAACGATCCAGCTCAGCTTTAAAGGTTGAAGTGCTTTCATTCAGCGAATCCTTTATGCGCATATAGGTGATAACAGTAATAACCGATACCTGCATCTCAGCAGCGCAAACCGGCGCGCCGCAAAGTGCCAGCACTGTATTAATACCTATGGTACGTAAAAAAGTACTTTTACCGGCCATATTTGAACCAGTGATGATGTCTATTTTAAACGTATCTGTAAGTTCATAATCATTAGTTACGCGTTTGTCTGCGCCTATAAGCGGATGGGCCAGGCTTTTGGCCGCAAGGGTATAACTTTCGCCCTCAACAATTTGGGGAATGCACCATTCCGGGTAGTTTATTCTCAGGCTCGACAGACTTATCACCGCTTCAAATTCGGCAACAACATTAAAAGCTGCTTCTATGTGTACCAGGTTATTCTTCTTCCAGTTTTCAATAGCAATCAACTGGCGGATATCCCAAAGAAAAATTGCATTTAAAACAACCAGCATTACCATATTAAGCCGGTAGTTAAGCTTATTTATCAATTGCGAAAGCTGCTCCACTTTGCCTGATATACTTTCCCCATTTTCGTTTTTTATTTGTATTGCCAGGCTTTTTAAATAAGGCGATTGCCATTCCTCGTTCTCGATGCTTTTAAACGCAAGCACAAAATGATGCAGCGTAGTACCTATCTTGCCGGCAATTAAATCCGCCTTTTGCACCAGCGATGCCTTTGAGCTTACGATACGAAAATTAACAAGCATTATAAGCGGCGGAATATAGCGTGCAGGTGCATAAAATATGCTGGCAATTGCTAACGCCAGTAAAATATAGGGCGAAGCCTGGCAATAAATAGCAAGCAGCTTTTCGCTCTGCAGGGTAACCGGGATTTTTAAATAAGCAACCAGGTTTTTTATTTGATCGCGGCTTTGTTTCAACGAAAATAACAGGTGCGCCTGTATATCCAGCTTCCAGTCGTTTTTACCGGCAATTTCATCAACCGCCTGCTGGCGCTCAATTATAACGTCTTTAGCGGCAGGCTGGTGCAACCACGAAGCCAGCTTAGCCATACCGGGGAAGGTTGCAGCACGGTTTACCAGCTGGTATAACGAGTAACTGCCAAATATATCGAGGTCGGCGGTGTAAATATGTTTGTCATCGTTAAACATCGCCCCATCGTCGTAAATATTTTTGCAGCTTTCAATCGAACCAATTTCATTCTCATTAACCCGTTTAATGTCTAAAAAATAGTTCTTAAGGGTTTCAAAGCCGTTTTGTTTGTTTACCAGCCAGCTAAAACAAATTATTAAAATAACCAGCGCTATAGCTACTACTGTAATCTCATCTGTACTTACAGCTATACAAACCGCAACTATAAAAAGGCCGAACGCCACCAGCCGGAGCAATGAGTAATTATTGGCCAGCTCTTTATATTTATCGGCTTCCTTTTGGGCAAAATCGGCGCGCTGCCGGTAGTCGGTTAGTATGTCCATTTTTTGTTGTAAAGTTGGAATGTTACAAAGTTGTAAGGTTGTGATAGTAACCGTTGCAGTATCCGGAGGCGAATTTATAACATTCCAACTTTACAACCTTACAACATTTCAACAATATCTTAACTTTGCAGTCTTACAACTTCGTAAATGAAAATTACTTTCCTAACCGTTGGCAAAACCGAAGATACTTACCTCAAAGACGGCATTGAAAAGTATGTAAAGCGTTTAAAACATTATACAAAGCTGGTATTTGTTGATATTGACGAACTTAAAAACACCAAGGCGCTAACCCAGGAGCAGCAAAAAGCTAAGGAAGCTGAGTTAATACTAAAAAAAATAACAGCACTTGATTATGTTATCCTGCTTGATGAAAAGGGTATGCAGTTAACGTCGCAGCAGTTTGCAGCTTATATTGATAAAAAAGCAGTAGGATCAGTAACCAGCCTTGTTTTTATTGTTGGCGGGCCGTATGGGTTCGATCAATCTGTTTATGCCCGGGCTAACGATAAACTGTCGCTATCGGCCATGACCTTTTCGCACCAAATGGTACGCCTGTTTTTTATCGAGCAGCTATACCGTGCTTTTACCATTATTAAAGGCGAACCTTATCATCATTCCTGACTTATCAACAGACAGTCAGTAAACTGTAAAAAACGCACTAATTGCAGGCAAAAACGCCCTCTGTGTAGCGTATAGCCCTATTTTTGGTAAAAAATGCGTTACATCTATGCAGCATCTTCTTATCGAACTCGTTTCCTTCAAGTTTATATTGTTCTACATATTAATTATTTCAACAATAATAGTTCATTACCGCGGTAAGGTTAGGTTTAAGTTTTTCAGGCAGTTAACCGACCATTCAACCTTTATGGCTCCGATAAATATGCCCATGTACGCTTTCTCTGCTGTAGAGAACAAGCCCTACATTGCAGCTGATAACTTCCCGCAGCTTAACCAGCTAAAAGACAACTGGCAAACTATACGCGACGAAGCCCTGCAGCTGGAACGCGAAGAACTGATAAAAGGATCTGACAAGTATAACGACATGGGTTTCAACTCCTTTTTCCGTAGGGGCTGGAAGCGTTTTTATTTAAAATGGTATGATGATTTTCATCCATCGGCCAAAAAATACTGCCCGCAGACTATTGAGCTGATAAAAGGGATACCTGAAGTAAAAGCCGCTATGTTTGCCGTGTTACCCGCCGGCAGCGAATTGCTGATGCACCGCGACCCATATGCAGGCTCATTACGTTATCATTTAGGGTTGATAACCCCCAACTCCGATGCCTGCCATATTGTAGTTGATGGCCAAAGCTACGCCTGGCGCGATGGTGAGCATGTGCTGTTCGACGAAACCTATATCCACTACGCCGAAAACAAAACCGACACCGACCGCATCATCCTGTTTTGTGATGTGCAGCGCCCGGTGAAAGGCATATTCGCCCGCGGCTGGAATGCGTTTTTCGGCTGGTTTATTATGGCCGCAGCCGTATCACCAAACATGGGCGAGGATAAAACCGGTAACATTAATAAGGCGTTCAGGTATGTATACTCGATAAGATTACTGGGCAAACGCATAAAGGCTTATAACCGTAATTTGTATTACGCGGTTAAGTATTTGCTGATGTTGGGGATTTTGTATTTGATCTTCTTTTAATTATTCATCTTTTCAGAACCAAGAGCCAATAGAGAATTTATATCGGCTCATTTCAGATTATTTCAGTGAAATTTCTCTGATTCCTGTTTTTTCTCTTGATTCTTGACTCTTGACTCTTGGTTCTCATCTTTGATTTCTTATTTTTGCGGCATGTCAGCAGGTCACGATCATTCAGGTCACCACCATCACGATCATGCCCCCAAGCTTGATCATCTTAACGCCGCTTTTATATGGGGCATCATTTTAAATTCGGCATTTGTTGTTATCGAAGTGGTTGCGGGTCTGTATACCCATTCGCTATCGCTATTAACTGATGCCGGCCATAATTTAAGCGACGTAGCCAGCCTGGCACTTGCTTTATTAGCTTTTAAACTTACAAAAGTAAACGCTAACGATAATTATACTTACGGCTATAAACGCTCCACCATAATAGTTTCCTTTTTTAACGCCGTAATACTGTTTGTGGCGGTGGGATTTATTATTTATGAGGCCATTATGCGCTTTATGCATACCGAAACAGTGGCAGGCGGCACCATGGCCTGGGTAGCCTTTATTGGCATAGGTATAAATGCCTTTACCGCCTGGCTTTTCGTTAAAGATAAGGACACCGACCTGAATGTTAAAGGCGCGTACCTGCACATGGCAGTTGATGCTATAGTATCGTTCGGCGTTGTTATATCGGGGCTGGTAATTTATTTCACGAAGTTATATTGGATTGACAGCGCAGTATCACTGATTATCGCCATCGTTATTTTAAGGGGAACCTGGAGCCTGCTTAAAGATAGTCTTCGATTAGAGATGGACGGCGTACCCAAAGCCATGGAGCTTGAAAAGATAAAGGCCGAACTGATGAAATGCAAGGGTATTATTGATGTGCACCACATGCACGTTTGGGCCTTAAGCACCACCGAAAATGCACTGACTGCCCACCTGGTGATTAATTCTGAATTACTGCCCACCTTCAACAGTATCAAAAAAGACCTCAGGCACCGCCTTCAGCACATGGATATTAACCATGCCACCTTCGAGCCCGAAATTGAGGAAGAGGATTGCAAGCAGTTGAATTGTGATTAGATAACACTTCTTCTCGCGCGTCATTGCGAGGAACGAAGCAACCTCTGCACATGCAAATCAATGAAGTAAAAACTTAGTGTTGACCTATCAGCCGCTTTTAAGGGTTTGTAAATATTGGGGTCTCTGATTGTCCTGCGTAGAGGTTGCTTCGTTCCTCGCTCGTAATAACAAATTTTCAAACAAAAAAGCCAGAGAAATTCCCCGGCTTCTTCCAGAGACACAAGTATTGTGCCCCTACAAATAAATCTTTATGCTTTTTTGGCAGCTGCCTTTTTAGCTTTTGGCTTTGCGGGCGCTTCTTCGGTTGCTGCAACTGCTTCAACCGGTGCGGCAGGTTCTTCGGCAACAGATGCAGGTTCAGTTGCGGGATCAGCCTCGTTAAATAACGGAAAATCCTTTAATACCTGGTACCAGCTGATAATTTTTTTCATATCAGATGCATACACTTTTTCCTCGTCATGATCCGGCGCTACTTCGCGGAAGAAGGTACGTAGTGCCTTGCCGTCAGCCTTGGCATCCGGTACGCTTGCGGCGGTTTTCATCCGCTCAAAAACGTCAACCAGCTTAATATCGTCCTCAAGTCCGAAGATGGTTATCTCGTGCAATGCAGCAAGCTTAGCAGTTGATAAGTTTGCAATCAACTTGGCCCGCTGTGCATCTAAACTCTCTAAAATATAGCCCGTCTTATTTTGTGCCAAAGCTCTCCACAAACCAGGCTTACCTGATACAGCTACAATTCCCTGTAAATTCATTTATATGTATTTATGTAAGTGGTGAGTTGAGCATGGTGAGTAGTTTTTGAATTGCCAAACCACTCACTACGCTCCACTCTTTATTCACTATTCCTCAATAACGTCGATTCCTAATATTTTATCACCTTGTTTAATGGCGTCAACCACTTCAACATTTTCAACCACTTTACCAAATACGGTGTGGTTGCGGTCTAAATGGGCAGTGTTATCGCGGCTGTGGCAGATAAAAAACTGCGAGCTGCCGGTATTGCGGCCAGCGTGAGCCATTGATAAAACACCGCGGTCGTGGTATTGGTTGTCGCCTGTTAATTCACAGTCGATACGTGTGCCCGAGCCACCTGCGCCTGTACCTGTTGGGTCGCCGCCCTGTATTACGAAATTAGGGATAACCCTGTGGAAAGTCACGTTGTTATAAAAGCCCGACTTTGCCAGGCCCAGAAAGTTTGCAACAGTGTTTGGTGCATCCTTGTCAAAAAACTCAACGGTCATGTCGCCTTTTTCGGTTTTGATAATTGCTTTGCTCATCTTTTTTAAAAATAGTAGGCAAAGGTAGTAAAAAAGGTAAAAGGAGGAAAGGTTTTTTGGGTGAGAGATTAGTGGTTAGCTGAAAAATTATGTGGTCAATATTTTAAACACATTATCAGCGGCTCTTGAAATAATCATTTGTGTATTCTGCTGCCTTGTTGACTATTAATGAATAATAGCTTCGATAATTATTCGTTACATTTGATAATCAATACCGAAAAGTGTTCAATAAAATGCGTAGACAAATCTCCTCCCCTTTTTCCTTTCGCCTTTCAGCTTTCACCTTTCTGCTTTTAGCTTTAACCCTTTTACCAATCCTCACACGGGCTGCCTCTATCCTAATCCCGATGGATGAGGAACAAAAGGACCACTTAAAATCGTACGGCATCGCTTTCTGGACGCTTAAAAACGGCGAGGAAATCGACTGGTTGCTTAACTACCGTGGCGGCAGCTTTATGATGAAGTATGATAAAAAGATTGAGGACGAATGTAAAATACGCGGTGTAAGTTACCAGGTTTTAGCAGATGCAAAAGCGGACCAGATATTAACCGAAGTGAGCGATCCATCCGTAAATATGGATGTGGTTAAACTGGAGAAAGCGCCTAAAATGGCAGTGTATTCGCCAAAAAACAAACTACCCTGGGATGATGCCGTTACGCTGGTATTAAAATACGCCGAGATACCTTACGATGTTGTCTATGACGAAGAAGTAATTAAAGGCGATTTACCCAAGTACGACTGGCTGCACCTGCACCACGAGGACTTTACCGGGCAATACAGTAAGTTTTACGGCGCTTTCAGGTACGAGCAATGGTATAACGACGATATACGCATACAGGAACAAACTGCACATAAACTGGGCTTCAAAAAGGTATCGCAAATGAAACTGGCTGTTGCCGAGCATATCCGCGATTTTTGTGCCGGCGGAGGCTTCCTTTTTGCCATGTGCTCGGGTACCGATACGTTTGACATCGCCCTGGCGTCGGCCAATACCGATATATGCGAACAAATGTTTGACGGCGATGGTGCCGACCCCGCAGCACAATCAAAATTGGATTTTAGTCAAACTTTTGCGTTTAAAAACTTCACGCTGGATATGAACCCGATGTCGCACCAGTTTAGCAATATCGATGTTACCTCGACCCGGCAGGTAGAGCGCACAAGGGACTTTTTTACCTTGTTCGATTTTTCGGCCAAATGGGATGTGGTGCCAAGCATGCTTACCCAAAACCACGACAAAGTGATAAAAGGCTTTATGGGCCTTACCACCGCTTTCAACAAGAACTACCTGAAGCCCGGCGTAACCATTATGGGCGAAATGAAAAGCAATAACGAGGCCCGCTACATACATGGTGAATACGGCAAAGGCCAATGGACATTTTACGGCGGCCACGACCCTGAAGATTATCAACACATAGTAGGCGATCCGCCAACCGACCTTAAGCTGCACCCCAACTCGCCCGGCTACAGGCTTATTTTAAATAATGTACTGTTCCCGGCTGCCAAGAAGAAGAAGCAGAAGACGTGATTAGTGATTAGTTAATTAGAGATTAGTTACCTCGCGGCGATTAATTGCTGCCGGTTATTCTTTTCTCTAACTGACTAAGCCTTTTTTTCAACTAATCTCTAATTAACTAACCTCTAATCTCTAGTTATAAAACGCCCACGATATCCCAATCTTCAGCATATGGTCCTGCTGCGGGTAACGGTTTACGGTGTAGTAGCCTTTGCTGAACAGACCCTGGTTGGCGTAATCGTACATTACAAACAAGTTGGTGCGCTGCAGGGTGGCTTTCAAAAATATGGTCGCTACCGGGTACGATGAAAAACTGACGTTTGCCCCGTTGTAAAACTGGCCAAGGCCAGGTGCGTATGAGGGTGCTGTGTACGATGTATTATACCGTACATCCATACCGATGTTTGAGTACAGCACCTTAAATAAAAGGGCCTTATAATAAATGCTGGTGTAGTTATAAAACTGCGGTGTGCGCAGCGTTTTCTCGTAATCGGTTTTTTGGTAAACCAAATAGGTATCAAAATGCCAGCGACGCCAGGCAATACTTTTGCCGACGCTTAACTTTATCATATTGATAGAACTGTTCAGCTGCGCCGGATGGGCATCGATGCCATTGTTTTGAGCGGTAAAATACAGGTAGTCGGATATTAAAAAGTACTCAGCCTTGAAATCGAACTTGAGCGGAGCGTTTACGTAGTTAAACGACACGCTGTTGGTTTTTTGATTGCTGAATTTGTTATGAAAAATAAAGTGATTGGATATCCAACTGGTGTAGACCAGCGGCGCCGAACTGCTTTGGGAGTATCCTTCCAAAATTATTTTGCCGGCCTTATTATTACCGGCAAGTGTTACTTTGGCATCATACAAAAAGTCGCCGAAATCGCGGCCCTGGAAAACTTGTTGAACGTTGGCCTCCAGGAATGCCCTGTCGCTCAGTTTATAGCTTAACTTTCCCTTCGCCGTCAGGTCCTGGAAAGAATTTTTTTGTACACGGTTAGGCAACACAACTTTTGCCCCGTATTGGTTTAATGTGGTATCGCTTACAAACTGGCCGTAGCTAAAAATATCCTGGGTAAGCCCTACGTCAAGCTTCAGCTCGTTTTTAACTGCCTTTTCGCTCTTGCTGCGGAGGTAAAAACTATACGAAAAATCGTTCTGCAGGTGTGTGACAGAAAGTGAGTCGCGCGATCGGTTGGAGCCATAGTAATAATCGGGAAACACATTATACTGATCAGCTCCATTTTGCAAAAACTCATATTTCGTCGCATCGTACCTGAAAGTAAATGCCACGCGCTGCGTCGGCAATATCGATGCTTTGCCTTTGCCGGTGCTTACGCTATCGATATGCCCTATGTAGTAAAACTGTTTTAAATAAAATGAGCCGCCTTTCCAGTTTTCAAATGCGGACTGCAGTCGCACAGGTTCGGAGCTTTTATCGATTGACCCGGTTACAAAAATAGAATCGTTTAATATCGAACCGGTTACAGGCGCCTTAAGGTTATTATAAATTAAGTTTGATAACAGGTTATACCGTTTGCTTTTCGATTCGTACCAGACAAATGCCGCCGCATTAACATCGCTTACATTTTGCGCCAAAACGTTGCTGTAGGCGTAATACCCCCTCGAGCCTGTAAAATTTAAATTGAAACCGACGTTGAGTTGCGGGTTAACGTTTTGCGTGTGCAATATTTTAAATATCTGCTCTTTAACCCCTGTGTAGCCAACCAGGTACAGCTGTGTGTAGGCTACCCGGGCCCGGTAATAATTTATATTTTCGGGCCGCAGCATGTAAGGATCGAGCTCGTGCAGGCCAGTCTCAAAGCCAATAGTACGCGATGGCTCAAACAATAAGCTGCGTGCCGACAACCCAGTATTACCCAGGCTTATTTTCGGCGAACGCGGCTGTAAAAGCGGGCTGTAATTTTCATAGTTATACAACGCGGTATCCAAAGCAAATAATACCGTGCTATCACGCAAAAAACGCTCGCTGGTAACCCTGATGAAATTCGAGTTAAAAACAACGCTGTCTTTTTTTCTCTCTTGCTTTTTCCGCAGTGAATCGAGTTGCTGGTCGGTGGTCAGTATTTTGCCGCCCCGGGTACTGGTATCGCGCAAATTTGTCTGCCCGTCGCTCTGCTGCTGACCTGGGTAATTTTGGTTACCGCGCCGTATTTGCGCAAAAGCAGCCTGCGTACAAACGCAGATAAGTAATAATAAGATGTATTTCAGTTTATCAGGCATTAAAACCGGCTATCAATTCTTTAAGTATCAATGTCATTTTTGGTTCGGCTACGTGTGCAACGGCCAGTATTTCTTCCAGCGATACCGGCTTTAATACTTCAGGAAAACCTTCATCGGTTAATACCGAAATGGCAAACACTGTTAATCCCGCATGCCTTGCCACAATCACCTCGGGTACAGTGCTCATCCCAACAGCATCGCCACCTATTATACGTAAGTACTTATACTCGGCTTTTGTTTCAAGGTTAGGGCCTGTAACCCCAACGTAAACTCCCTTGTGGCAGGTAATATTGTTTGCTTTTGCAATATTTAATGCTTTATCAATTAATTCGTGCTGATAGGGTTCGCTCATGTCCGGGAACCGGGGGCCGAGTTCTTCCTCGTTGCGGCCGGTAAGCGGGTTATGGGGCTGCAGGTTTATATGGTCCTCAATCACCATCAGGTCGCCCTTTTTAAAGTCCGGGTTTAATGAGCCGCTGGCGTTCGATACAAATAGTGTTTTTATGCCCAGCATCTTCATTACCCTAACCGGGAAGGTAATTTGCTGCATGTTATAGCCTTCGTAATAATGAAGCCTACCCTGCATAGCAACTACTTTTACCCCGTTTAACTTGCCGAATATCAGCTTGCCGCTATGAAACTCCAGGGTCGAGATCGGAAAATCAGGGATGTTTGAATACATCAGCTGTTTTTCAACCTCAATTTCGTTAACCAGGGCGCCCAGGCCGGTACCTAAAATTATACCCACTTCGGGTTCAAATTCGCCTATGCGGCTTTTAATGTATGCTGTGGTCCGTTGTATGCTCTCTAACATAATCTAAAACAATTTTATCAAATTGGCTGCCGCTGTTGTTCAAAAACTCAACCTGTATCGGCATTACAAAAACAGGCAGTTTTTCATCTTGTTGCCCGCCCTGTTTTAACCACGATTCTTCTAAACGCTGTGCATCCTTTTCTGTTGTAATAATTATTTTTTTTTGCGACGGATGGGCAGCGTATTCAGCGGCAAGTTTAGCAATATTTTTTAAGGTAAACGGGTGATGATCGGGATAATTATGGTGGATAATATTCGGGGTACTGTTACATAAATATTGCAACAGTGGCTGCGGGTTGGCAATCCCTGTTAGTAAAAACACAGTTGTATCCTTACCGACAGTTATATCCACCACATTTCCATCCAAATCATGCAACCCCTGGTAAGCTATCGATGTAAAAAACAATTGCTGGTATGGCAACGGTTCTATCTTGTAAGCAAGGACAACCTGCTCATCATGTGTAAGCGAAGTGGGGCATTTGGATATGATAATAACCTGCGCCCGCCACCGCCCGCTGAACGGTTCGCGCATGTTACCGGCCGGCAATAAAAAGTGCGGCTGGTTAATGCGGCTGTAGTCAAACAATAGGATGCTTAACCCCGGCGTAACCGCGCGATGCTGGTAGGCATCATCCATTAAAATTAAATCGTGATGTGGGAGTAATTTAATTAAACCCGCTACCCTATCCTCGCAAACTGCAACTGTAATATCCGAGAACTTTTGATGAAACTGGGCTGGTTCGTCGCCGATTTTTTGAGAAAGTCTTAAGTCTTTTTTTTCTTCTTGATTCTTGACTCTTGATTCTTGGTTCTCTGCGATTAAATATCCTTTAGTTTCGCGCCCGTATCCACGGCTTAAGGTTGCCAGTTTATATTCTGGTTTTAAAAGGCGGATAAGATACTCCGTCATTGGGCTTTTGCCTGCGCCGCCAACCTCCAGGTTGCCAACGGATATGATGGGTTTTGTAAACTTGTAGCTTTTAAACAATCCCGCATCGTAAAACCAGTTGCGCATAATAACAACCAGTCCGTACAGTAATGAAAAAGGCAGCAACAGCCAGCGCAGGTATTTCATAGTTGGGTGCAAAGATAACCGGGATTAATGGATTTTACGGATTTGACGGAATAAGAAAAGAAAATTCGTATTAGTTTATTCTGTAAATTTATTGAATTGAGTTTTTAATAAATGTCCAAGAGCCTAATGACAAACATTGACGATTTTTTTGATTTAGTAGAAAAGAATGAGGTGACGAAAGTCCAGGAACTGATCAATAATGGGATTGATATAAACAAGAAGGATAAATTCGGCTATTCGGCAATTCACACTGCAATGGTTAAAAATTTACCTGACATGGCGAAAACCCTTATTGACGGTGGGATAGATTTAAATCTCCAAAACAATGAAGGGGTAACCAGTTTACACTGTGCCGCGATTTATAATAATCTCAGGTTGGCCGAATTATTACTGCTTCATGGTGCCGATTTGTCGATAAAAGATAAGTACGGAAATCAACCGCTTTGGACTGCCACATTCAACGATAAAGGCCGAAACGAGAGAAGAGAGTTAATTAAATTGTTTTTAAAATATGGGGCTGATATCCATCACAAAAACAACGTAGATAAGAGCCCTAAAGATATTGTACAAATCGCTGGCTATAAAAATTTAGAGGATATCATTTCTTAGGCAAAAGATTTACCCTAATCTCCAGTCTCTAATCAACTGATCTCTATTTAATCACCTCCACCACCGGCAACAACTTCTCATCCACCTTACCATCAACAACTGATACATAATAAGTATTGCTCTTATCATCCGCAGCTACCGATTTAATATACTTTTCGTTTTCAAAAACTATCCCGGCCATATCATCAATGGCATAACCGGGGCTTAATTTGCCCTTCAGCACGTTTTCAAAATAAAGCGGCTTGCGCAGCGGTTCGCTGTGGTAATGCGGACAATGGCTGGTTTGTATAAAGCCCAATCCCTGCACAATTGATAAATCTTTTGGCCGCGAGTCTGTTGTGCCACCCTGGAACCAGCATAACGAGCCGGCGCTGCCACCGGCCAGTACGATGCCTTTATTATAGGCTTTCCGTAATACGGTGTCAATACCCTGTGCTTTCCATATTGCCATCATGTTTAAGGTATTACCGCCGCCAACAACAATGGCGTCCATGCTGAGCAGGTTTTCTTCAAACGTTTTTTTCTCGGTGTATGAGGCCACATAGGCGCGTTGTACGTAGGGCCGCATCACCAGGTCTTCGCATGCGCCATACCATGCCAGTATGTAGTTGGCATTGTCGCCGGTGGCTGTTGGCAGAAAACATATTTTGGGGTTTGCTTTTTTTGTTAGTGCAATAACATATTGCATAAACTGCCTGTTAAAATTACCACCGTAAGCAAAAATGGTGCGGGTTGGCTGCTGGGCCATTGCGGCGAAACAGTACGCCAATAGTAGTGCCGAAAGATATATCTTTTTCAATTCAAATGTTTTTTTGTCTACTCTGATTTATTATTAAGCAAGTCAATATCTCCCCAATCTTTCGCACGTCCTGTAGCCATTTTATTAGCGATGAAATCGTGTATATTGATAAACGAAATAGTTAAATCTTCCTCATGGCCTATAATCCGGCCGGCATAGGCTTCTTCAAAATTAACACCCGATATCGCATTCAAAATATCTATCCTTAAAGGAGGATGACCTAACTGGGTGACGTAATTTTCTTTTAAGAAATCTTCTTTGGTGAGCCGTAACGATTCAAACCCAAAATCTTTGAGAACATTAACCATTTTGTCAGCATTTTCAACACTTGGCTTAATCCAAATATCTAAGTCACCCGTATGTCTTGGCCGTCCATGAAAAGCCAGGGCATGGGCACCGACAACCATATACTCAACACTGTGAATGTTAAGCAATTCAATAAAGTCGATAAAATCCCTTTCAAAAATCATAAGGGTCGGGAGGTGATAACCCTGGCCATTTTTTCGGGGAAAAAACCGTTTAACCAGGTGTAATAGTTCTTTCTCAGCCGGGTTACTTCGGCCAATCGTTCTGTAGTACTTTTTGACCGCCAAAAAAGCAAATCAGCTTGGTCCTCTTCTTCCACTTTAACATGATTAACCACCTTAGCCATTTTTCTTTCCATTAGCTCAAATATAACACAGCATTTTTTATTAACATAAAGATAACGATAAAAACTCAATTCAATATAAAACCGGGAAAAGTCAGGCTATAAATCCGCTGTCAGCATGAATGTCTTCATAATGTAAGTTAACTAATTTATAGCAAACACCTTAACCAATTCTTTTTCAACTTCCGGACTTTTCCGACTTTCCGGACTAATAAAAATTTCTTTATATTTTTGTAACATCCTGCCACATCCCTATCTCTAAATATGGTAACTAAAACAAAAAACAGCCAACCGGCACAAACAACAACGATCAATGCTGCTATAGCCGGTCAAAAAACAACTCATTAAAATCATCATGAAAAAAATATTCATAGCGCTAACCCTGTTAGTATTTATGGCCTCTGCGTGCAACCAAAACCGCCCGCAGCAAAACAATGTAACCATCGAAAACAATACCACGGCAGGGTTCGATGTAAACAAGCTGGCGCAATTTGTAAAAACCAGTACCGACCCGGCCACGCTTGAAAAAGCCATTAACGATCCGGCGAACCGCATCAACAACCTCGACCTTGATAAAGACGGCAATATCGACTACCTAAAAGTTCAGGAAGCCGACGGCAATAAGCTGAAGGTTTTAGACGATGTAAGCAATTCCGAATCTGTAACAGTTGCCAGCATTAACGTAAGCCCCGACAACACCAACAACACGGCAGATTTAAACATACAGGGCAACCCGAACTATGTTGGGTATAACAATTATTATCACTCATCGTTTTCTTTCGGTGACATGTTATTGCTGAGTTACCTGATGCGTCCGCACGCTTATTACATGCCGATGTATCACTACGGTTACTACCCGTCATCGTATGTACACACACGTACTTACAGCACATTCAGGCCTACAAGTTCCTCGTCGATGTCATCAAGGGCGAGCAGCCGCAGCAGCTTAAGCAGCCCGGTGAGGTCACAGCGGTCGTTTGGTACACGCAGCAGTTCGAGCCGGGTACGCAGCGGCGGGTTCGGGCATAGCAGCAGCTCCGGCAGAAGCGGGTTTGGAAGAAGCAGAGGTTTTGGAAGAAGGAGATAATAATGACACAAATTTCACGAATTAAGACGAATTTCACGAATTGATACTGACAGAAATGAATGGCTTTTGTAGCTAACAATCCGTCAAAATTCGCTAAAATAGTAAAATTCGTATCTTCTCAATTCGTGAAATTCGATACAATTCGTGAAATTCGTGAATCAAATAATATAAACACTAAACATCTAAATTTAAGAAAATGAGCATATTCGACAGGTTATTCCGCATTGGTGCGGCAGAAGCAAACGCAGCAGTTGATAAATTAGAAGATCCGGCAAAAATGGCCGACCAGATTTTACGCGAATTACGCGCCAACTATCAGCAAGCCATACAGGGCGAAGCTGAAATAAAAGCTATGGCTTTGCAACACCGCGCCAGCGAACTTAAAAGCCGCAATGCCGCCGACGAATGGGAGAAAAAAGCAAATGAGCTTTTAGACCGTATTGAAACCAAACAGCTTGATGAAGCTAAAGGCAACGAACTGGCAAACAAAGCCGCTGAGGCACATGTTGCTGCCGAAAATGAAGCCAATGAGTACGCAAAAATGGCCGAAAAAGAAGAAAGTGCCGTTGCAGTAATGGACCTTAAAATAAAACAAATTAAGGACCAGATTGCCGAAACAGAAAGCCGCTCACAAATGATACAATCGCGCGCTAAAACTGCCGAGGTTTCTGAAAAGATCAGCAAAACACTATCAAGCGTTGATACCGACGGCCTGATGGCTACACTTAACCGTATGGACCAAAAAGCTTCGGCACAGGAGTTCCGCGCAGCTGCTTATGCGCAGATTGATGATTCAACATTATCAACTGAGCAGGAGATAAACAAGGCGTTGGGCGCAGGTTCGTCATCAAATGCACTGGAAGCTATTAAAGCTAAAAGGACGAAGTTGTTGAATTAAAAACCCCACCCGTCATTGCGAGGAACGAAGCAATCTCTGCACAGGACAGTCAGGAAACTTAATGTTTATTGCATCCTGTATGCCGAATGCACGTTTCCCCAAATATCGTACTTCATTGATTAGCATGTGAAGAGATTGCTTCGTTCCTCGCAATGACGTTTTTTTTTTACCCCCATGTATTTAACAAACGATAATAAAAAATCATTTAAAGCCATTATCATTTTAAACGAGATGATAAATGGCACACACCAGTTTCAAACCGTTGCCAATGGCGACGACAGTGTGCTGGAGCCCTTGTTTATCGACCTTATGTCGAAAGGTTATATGACCACCAGTGGCATGAACTACCAGGTTACCGCCAGTGGCCGCCAGGTGTTCGATACCTTTATGAAGCGCTATACCGAGTACCTGAAAGTTTACGATATTTTCTCGTACGTCGACCTGGAAAAAGGCGAATTTGCGTTTGAACGCTATTTCGATTTTGAGACTGACGATGCATGGTTCAGTTATACCGATAACGAACGCTTTGACGACCTGCGGATTGCAGTAGCCATATTTAAAAAGGTTGATCCGGCCGAAATTGTGTTCATGTCGTTCATTAACGAGAACAGGTTCGATACCACATCGGCAGGTTGGCAGATGGATTTGGTTTCGGACAATAACTGGAGCGAAATAGAAGAAATATGTAATGCTGCCATCAAGCCCGAAGAAGTTGGCGACGATGCCATGGTTGATATGGTAAACCAGGGCTCGGAGCTGATGATAAAGCTCATGCAGCAGGAACAGGAGCAAAATCAAAACCAGGGCGGCAACAATGGTGGTGGTAGTTTCGGCAACGACTATATTGAACAGGAAACTGTTACCTATTACGAGCCGTATTACGACCCGTATTATATTTCGCCAATTTGGTTAGTGCCCTTGTTTCTTTGGTAATTCGTTCATTGGTTCATTAGTGGAAAGTAAGGCAATATCGTCTGAATCAGAATTTACAGGGTCGGTATTCATCCTGTAAATTCTGATTTAATTATTCGACTGCCAACTGCCTACTCATTTTTAAGGCTCTTCACCGGGTTTGCCAGTGCGGCTTTTATTGCTTGTGTGCTTATGGTTAGCAAAGTGATAACTATCGCCACAATGGCCGATATTATAAAAACACCCGGCCCTATAGTTATCCTGTAATCATACTTCATTAGCCACTTTTGTAAAAAATACAAGGCTATGGGCGATGCTATCACACAGCTGATAACTACCAGCACCACAAAGTCTTTTGACAACAGCATCCAAACCTGGGTTACGGTGGCACCCAATACTTTGCGTACGCCAATTTCTTTGGTCCGTTGTTCAGCAACAAAGGCGGCCAGGCCAAACAAACCAAGGCAGGAAATAAATATGGCCAGCGCGGCAAATACGCCGACAAGTTTACCTACCAACTCTTCCTCGTTAAATTTCCGGTTGTATTCATTGTCTACAAAGCGATAATCATATGGATAGGCCGGGCTGAATTTATTAAAGATGTCTGTCAATTTGGTTATGGCTTCGTGAGGAGGCACGTTGGGCGATAGTTTGTAAAGCAGGTTATCGCCACCTCCCAGTTGAAACATCGTGGGGTCGGCGGCGGCATAAGGCGAGCTCATTAATGCATCCTTTACTACGCCAATAACTCTATACGTCATCCCGTTCTTCACAATTTTTTCGCCGAGCGGGTTAGCCAGCCGGAGGCGTTTTACCGCCGCTTCGTTCAACAGCAATGCCGATGAATCAGATTTTGCACCGTTAATAAAGCCCCGTCCTGCCACTATCTTCATCCCAAGGGTTTTAAAATAGTCAGGTGCTACCGATATACGACCCATTTCAACGGTTTCACCCGGGCGCTTTCCCTGGAAGTAATCCAGGTCCATATGCGAATCGATATCTGTTGCCGGGCTTGACGCCATGGCTATTGAGCTGACTACACCGTTCTGTAACAACTCATGTTTTAAAGCCTCATAATTACTATAAAGGTTATTATTCATGCCGCTTGTTATCACGCGGCTGATATCGTAACCAGTTGGGCGATTGCGTGCATATTCAACTTGTCGGTATATAATGACCGTGCTGATAATGAGCATAATTGAACAGCTAAACTGCGCTACCACCAATATTCTTCTCGAAAACGCGGCGGATTTCGGAGCCCTAAAAGTTCCTTTTAATACTTTAACGGGATTGAACGACGACAGGTAAAACGCAGGACGGCTTCCGGCTATAACAGAAGTCAGTAAAATACCGCAAAAAACCGTCAGCCAAAACCATCCGCTTGCAAATGGTATATTGATTACAGTGCCAGCGAGCGCATTAAACGCGGGTAAACAAATATCAACCAGCACTACACCAAGCACGAATGATAAAAATGTAAGGACTGCTGATTCTGTCAGAAATTGGAAGATCAGGTCCCGTCGACCTGAGCCGATCGCTTTACGCACGCCAACTTCACGTGCCCGTTTTTCGGAGCGCGCAGTAGAAAGGTTGACAAAGTTGATACAGGCAATAAGCAGAACCAATATGCCTACGATACCGAAAATACGTACATATTCAATAAATCCATCAACTGCTTTCCCATTTTTGTACGAACCATAAAGATGCCAGTCTGCTATGGGCTGCATGATAACGCTCGAGCTCATGGCGTTTATGTTATCAGTTTGCGTTTTTTCGATATCCTTTATTTTGACAGCCACTTTTGAATAAGTTACGCCGGGTTTAAGCGCTGCAAATAGTTGATAGCCGTTGTTGCCAAAGCTACCACCATACTGCGATTGGAGAGCCTCAACCTGCACAAGGTAGCTGAACGGCAGCAGGTATTTAAATTGAAAAGAACTGTTGGCCGGCAGGTTTTGAATTACCGCAGTTACTTTAAGGTTATCCCTATTATCCACACGGACTACCTTATTTATAGGGTTTTCATCGCCGAATAAAGACTTAGCGGTCGATTCAGTCAGTACGATACTCAGCGGGTCGACAAGCGCGTTTTTTGCGGCGCCATTGATAACTTTGAATTTAAAAATCTCCATAAAACCGCTGCCAACCTGCTGCCCGTTTAACAGAAGCTTTTTGGCACCAACCATCAGGCCATGCGAGCTGCCAAAGTCAGATTCAGCGACCTGTGCAAATCCAGGAACCTGGCTGCGCAGCACAGCGGCGAGCTTCAGCGAGGTTGAACCGAACGTAAGCGTGTCGCCATTACTGTTAAAGTTGCGCCTAACCTGGTAAGCGTGCTCGTAGTCGGGTAAAAATTTATCAAATGAATATTGGTAATTGACCCAAAGAGCAATCAGCAAAGCCACGGCCATGCCAGCCGCCAAACCAACAATATTCAGCGCGCTGTAAACCTTATTGTTAACAATGTTGCGCCAAGCAATTTTTATATAGTTTTTTATCATAGGGTTAGTTCATTCGTTCACTAGTTTATTGGTAGCCAATTCATTAGCACTTACACTCTTTCAACTAATCTTTGGTCTCTAAACTCTAATCACTCCCTTTTAAGACTTTTCACCGGGTTCATCAATGCTGCTTTTATTGCCTGCGAGCTTACTGTTAACAGTGCTATAACCATTGCCAGTATTCCTGCTAATCCAAACATCCACCAGCTAAGTGGTATGCGATAGGAGAACCCCTGCAGCCACTTGCTGGCGAAATACCAGGTGAATGGTGTTGCAATAACAAATGATACTACAACAAGTATTAAAAAATCTTTCGACAGCAGGCCCACTATACCCGATACGCTTGAACCTAAAACCTTGCGTATGCCTATCTCCTTGCTCCGCTGCTCTGCGCTGAAGGCGGCAAGACCAAACAAGCCAAGACACGATATCAGGATGGCAACCAATGTGAACGAGTTGATGATTTGCGATAAAATAATTTCGGTTTCGTATTGTTTTTGCACCTCGCTATCGAGGAACGAATAGGTAAACGGCACCGATGGCAAATCCTTTTTCCAGATGGCGCCTACCTGGCTAAGCAGAGTTTTGTAATCCTTACTGCTGGTAGATACTATCATACTTGTAAAATCTCTCGGGTCTTTATCATAAACCAGCATAAACGGCCTTACATCGCTGTGCAGGGAGTTATAATTAAAATCCTTCATCACACCGGCAACTGTAACAAACGATAGCGGATTATTACCATATTGTGTATAAAGTTTTGCACCAATAACGGTTTGCTCGTTTAAGTTGACACGCTTCATCAGGGTTTGGTTAATGAGCACCTTTCCCGAGTCGCCTTTCATAAAGTCGCGGCCACTCACTAGCTTGATACCATTGGCTTTCATGAAGAACTCGTCGCTGGCTATATTTTGCGCATCAATAGCAGTAGCCATATTGCCGCCGGCCGGGTAAACGCCATGGTCGTGCATAACAAACTGACTAAGATAATTATCCGCGCTGGTAACAGCTTTCACATCGGCAAGCTGTTTTAAATCATTCGCCAGTGCAGGCATCTGTGTTTGTGCATCGTTGGTATAAAAGTTGAATACCAGCTTCTGGTTCTTATCAAAACCTAAATCTTTTGATTTAATAAAATTCAGCTGGCTATAAATAATAATGATACCGGTAATCAGGACGATGGAAAGTACAAACTGGAACACCACCAATGAGCGGCGAATACCTGCAGCAGATACCTTATTGGTAAAATTGCCTTTGATAACCTTGATAGCCTCGAATGCAGATAAATAAAATGCCGGATAGCTGCCGGCAACCAAACCTGTAACCAAAACAAGGCCTGCAAGCATCAGCCAAAGGCGGTAATCGGCAAAAAAGGATAGTTGGATATTGGTCCGGGTAATATTATTTAAGTAAGGCAGGGCTACCCACAGCAGTGGCAGCGCTATAATTACGCCGATAAAAGCCAGCAGGAACGATTCGCCCAAAAACTGTTTGATTAAATCGTATTTCCCTGCGCCTATCACCTTGCGTACGCCCACTTCCTTGGCACGTTTAGATGCGCGGGCAGTAGACAGGTTCATGAAGTTGATGCAGGCGATAACCTGTATCATAACCGCTATCAGGATAAGTATAAAAAGAAAAGATGGATCGGTGGTTTTGGTGAGTTCAATTTCAAAACCGCCGGTGGTATGTATAGAGGTAACCGGTTGCAGGTGCAATACTTTAGTCATACCCATGGCTTTCATTTCCTGGCCAGCGTTTTTATTTAAGAAAGCAGGCAACTTTTTTTCGAGGGCATTGGCGTCGGCTCCTGGCTTTAGCTTTAAGTAAGCAAACAAAAAGTTATTCCCGGCCCATTCGTGATTATTGGCTATGCCATTTCCTGCTTCGCCGCTTTTCATAGTGATGAACATGTTGGCCTGCAGGTGCGATTTGCCAAGGCTCTCGTCAACCACGCCGGTAACCCTAAAGTCATGTTTGCCCCAGCTATCATTAATATTAATCAACTTGCCCAATGCAGGCTCGCGCCCGAAAAGTTTTTCGGCTGTAGATTTTAACAGCACGATGGAATACGGCTCATCCAGCGCATGCGGCGCATGCCCTTCAACAAAATTATAAGTAAAAACATCGAAGAAGGTTGAATCGACGTAGTATGCGCCTTCCTCGTAAAACGACTGCTCTTTATAACGTAGCAGGTGTTCCTTAGCGCCAAGCTTATCGGTTTCCACCACCCGGGTGTAATTCAATACCTCCGGGAAATTACTCCTGATGGCCGGCGAAATTGGCGGCGACGAAGCACCGCCGTGGTGTTTATCGCCAGTCAACGCCAGGTCGGTTGTGATGCGGTAAATGCTTTTTGCATCTTTGTGCTGTTTATCATAGCTATACTGTTCCTGCACGTACAATAATATATACAGGCAGCAAAGCGTACCAGCAGCCAGGCCAAAAATATTGATGGCGCTAAATGTCTTGTTTTTCAACAAAAAGCGGAAAGCGGTTTTTAAATAACTTCTTATCATAGTTCATTGGTTTAATGGTTCATTAGTTCATTGGGTGTTCGCCTGCTTAAACTCATTACCGATTAATATCTATTGAACTTCGGCTAAGAAAATGCCAAAGGTTTAAATTATTGATAATTAATACATTAAATCATTTTGTTAATTTATTTCCGTCCGTTTTTGATACAATTGATGTACGTGTTTGAACTATGATTTATTGGATTTGTATGATTTTAGGATTTTCGCTGTTCCCACCCTTCCGTGCTTACCATTTCCCTATTCGCCTTTGTTGGAGCTGTCACCATGGGTGTTCGGAAGAATTATTTTGTCATTCAGATCGATAGTTACAGCAGGCAAAGCGTTCCATTTTTTCATACGGAACACCCCGAACGCTATGAAACATTCTCATTATCAGATATTTATGATTTTACAAAATCTATATATGTAAATTACTAATAATCAGATATTAAGGAATTATATTTTTTATCCGTACTTATAATTATCTCATAGTAAGCGTGTTCCATTTTTTTACATCGTTTCATTAGCGGCACACCAACAAGACAACAATCACGTATCTTAGTTTTATGAAATACAAATTTATAATATTTGCCTTCTTCATAACATCAGCCTCCTTCGCCCAAACCGATGCAAAACTTACCGCCAAACTGCAGGATGCTGTAAAGGGCTTCAACGGCCAGGTGGGCATTTATGTACATAACCTTAAAACCGGCAAAACCGCCGCCATGAATGCCGATACACTTTTCCCAACCGCCAGCATGATAAAGGTTAGCATTCAATGCGGACTGATGGATAAAATTGAAAAAGGCGAAATGCAATACAACCAAAAACTGGTTTACCGCGACTCGTTGCTTTATAAGGGCGAAGATATTTTAGGCTCGTTTAAGGATAAGGATACTATTGAAGTAAGCAAGGTTGCCCTGCTGATGATTACCATGAGCGATAACACCGCCAGTGTTTGGCTGCAAAAACTCGTTGGCGGCGACTATATAAACAACTGGCTTGACAAAAACGGATTTAAGGTGATGCGCGTTAACTCGCGTGTTCCGGGCCGCGAGGCTATTCGTGCAAAATATGGCTGGGGCGTTACCACACCTTTTGAAATGTGCCGCCTGTTTACCATGATACGCAACGGCGAAGCAGTTAGCCCGGCAGCCAGCGAACGCATGTACCGAAACATGGGGCGCATATTTTGGGATGATAAAGCCATATCGCAAATACCGCCTTATATTCAAACGGCATCGAAACAGGGTGCATTGGACGAATCAAAATCAGAAACTGTGATGGTTAACGCCCCGCATGGCGATTACGTTTTTTCTGTCATCACTAATCATAATAAAGACCAACGCTGGACAGATGACAACGAAGCTGTAATGCTGATAAGAAAAGTGTCGGCCCTGCTTTGGCATTATTTTGAACCTGGCAGTAAATGGGTGCCACCTACAGGGATGGATAAGTATATGAAGGACGAGTAGTGATTAGAGGTTAGTTGATTTGAGATTAGGAGAAGTCGGAAAGGTCCGAAGGAAAAGGAACGTGGCTTAAACGCCTAACTCCTTTCTCACCTTCGCGGGCAATTTTTCGGCAATTAGCTTGTACGATTGTTTTAAATAAAACTCCCATTCCTGCCAGCTTAATCGGTCGATATCATCGATATGTACCCATTTGTAGCGGGCAACGTATTCTTGCGGCGAGAAACCTTCTTTTGATATAATGGCTTCAAAATCCTCGGCGGGCACCTTAACTGATGCCGACACCGGTACAATATCCGGCGACGTAAACAGAAACGTTTTACCACCCACGTTAAAGCATAAATGCGAGCCCAGCTTTATATCTTCGGTTACGCCGGCAAATTGGTGGCAAAGGGTTTGGATGTCTTCAATTGTCATTGGTGAGTGGTTGATTAAGTTGCAATCTCAGGGCTTAGTTATTGTTTTAAAATTAACAATATTTAAAAACTAAATAACGTTTTCTATTTTGTGCAGACTATCTGACTTACCTTAATCAACTTAATCTAACCCAATCAACAAAAATGCTTAAGCCTTTAACTTTAATAGCAACGTTGTTACTAGTTCTCAGCGTCCCCGTGTTTGCACAAACTGCTGCCGATGGCGCTTACTATACTTCGTTCGACAGCACAAAAATTTATTACGAGATAAGCGGAAACGGCTACCCGGTAATTTTAATTCATGGCTTTTCGGGCACGTCACAAGGGTGGAAAAGCGGTTTGCTTTACAATGATTTAATAACTGCCGGGTATAAAGTAATTATACTGGACCAACGAGGTAATGGTAAATCAGACAAGCCGCATACCGATGCTGGGTATAATAATGATGCCGAGGCCAAAGATATAATGGGACTTGCTACCCATTTAAATCTTAAAAGTTACGATGCTGTGGGTTATTCGCGCGGTTCCATAATTGTGTCGAGGCTCTTGGTGCTGGATAAGCGGCTGCATAAGGCAGTAATGGGCGGCATGGGCGATGCTTATATCAACCCTGACTGGCCACGCCGTGTACACGCCTACAAAGCATTAATGGGCGACACCAGCCAGCATGATGTTGATGATATGATGAAATACATTCGTTCGCAGCCTTTTGACGTGCTTGCATTAGCTTACCAGCAAAAGTGGCAGCCGTCAACCAGTAAAAAAGAGCTGGCGACGGTGCGCAAACCAGTGTTGATCATCCGCGGCAGCGACGATAAAGAAAGCGGCTCGGAAATTGGTCTTAATAAGCTTATACCTCACTCGGAGTTAAATTATGTGCCAGGTAATCATAATACAGCCAGCAAAAATGCCGAGTTTTCAGCAGCTGTTACCGGCTTTTTAAAAGATTAGCTTTTGGTAGCGAACAACTGGTTGATCATATTTAACAACACACTCAAACAGAATATTATATCCGCAGTAAAACAATATTTTTCATTTTTTCTTTTAAGGATTATATGAATAAAATATTTTTTACCACACTTTGCTTTTTGCTCCCCATTGTACTATTGGCGCAAACGCCTACCGACACTGCTAACATAAAGGTTGATACAACCGGGCAGCGGGACCTTATAGATATTGCCACAAGGCTTTTTAAATTTAGCCCCCGGTCAAACAAACAGGAAAAAAAACAAGTATATTTTTCTATTCTTCCAATTTCGACATCGGTACCAGGTGGCAGTAAGGCACTGGTAACTTCAACAACGGCAGGTTTCTATTTGGGCGACCGTAAAACCACCTATTTGTCAAGTGTAACTTTTGCGCCTTATTTTAACTTAAAGGGCCGGTATGGCCTGCCAATCCATTCAAGTATCTGGAGCCCGGATAACACTTACAATGTTCAGGGCGACATCCGCTTTTTGGTTTACCCTCAATATACCTGGGGCCTGGGCGGCAAACGCGGTGAAGATGAAAAGCTTTTGGTCAACTTTAATTATATACGCTTTTATCAAAGTGTGCTTAAACGAATAAAGCCCTATTTGTATGTGGGCGTCGGCTACAACCTGGATTATTATTTTAGTATCAAACCCGATGCGAACAACCCCAATGTTACCCTGCCAGAATTTACCGGGTATCCGTACGGGACTACTGCCGGGCAAAACTCCTTCTCTTCGGGACTTACTTTGAATGCGGTGTACGACACCAGGCAAAACTCCATCAACCCGCTGCCGGGTATATTCGGAAACTTTATTTACCGGCACAATGCAGGCTTTTTGGGTAGCGACAACAACTCACAATCAGTATACCTCGACTTCAGGAAATATATTTCGTTAACAAACGACGGGCCCAAAAATGTTGTTGCCTTTTGGAGTTACTACTGGACCACTATTTCGAGCGGGACGCCATTCCTTTCTTTGCCGGGCATTGGCAACGACCCATACCAAAGGTCGGGCCGTGGCATCGAACAAAACCGCTACCGTGGAGAAAGCCTTATTTACTTCGAGGCCGAATACAGGCGCGATATAACTTACGACGGGTTATTTGGCTTCGTAGTATTTACCAACTTTAATAGCGCCAGCGAACCCAATACGCGCCGTTTTGCCTACATTAACCCGGCAGCCGGGGCAGGGCTTCGTATTAAATTTAACAAGCGATCCGACACGAACATAGCACTCGACTACGGTTTCAGCAAGGGTTATAATGGTTTGATAATTGGCCTTGGCGAAGCCTTTTAAGTAATATTTTCAGTACGTTGGGCAACAGTAATATTAATATATTATATTTACTCTGTATCGAATCAGTTTTTAGCCCGTACTCATCTTTTAGTGTACCCTGGTACAATTTACATGTCTTTTATTTTTAGTAGTTAATGGCAAAACGCATTTTAGTATTGGATGATAACCTTGATATACTGGATATAGTTCATGAAACACTTACTTACGAAGATTTTGAGGTACAGAGCACATCGCGTAGCGATGCGGTAATTGCATTGGCCGAAACGTTTAACCCCGATCTTGTCATACTTGACTATCGTGTAGCCGGCGTTAACGGCGGCGACCTTTGTCTTCAAATAAAATCGCACCCCCAATTTAAGGATGTTCCGGTGATAATTTATTCAGCCTATGTTAACAACAAGAGCGAATTGCTGGCTTATGGTTGCGATGCTATTATTAACAAACCGTTCGACTTAACTGAACTGGTTGAAAAGGTTAATAACCTCCTCTAAATTCATGATATCTTCATTTAATTTGGTGTTATTTATTTAATATTATTATGCTATTAAGTTTATTATTACTTTGAGCTTTTTGTAATTTTTCTATTACATTTGTTGAACATAATACCCCCTACCTACGAATTATGACAGCAGCGAATGAAAAACCCGAAGCAACTAAGGCGGGACGAAAATCATATTTCTGCCCCAGGTGCAACACTAAACTCACCGACAGAGTTAGCCGTAGCCTACTAGTTAAAATTTTTTTATTCTGGATGCCCGTGCGAAGATTTGTTTGCTATACCTGCCGAAAAAAAACATATTTTTTTAATTGACGGAAGCCCGAAGCAATATTTTTACGATTTTAATAAACCAAACATTTATTATTTTTACTTTTGAATATACTTTTTTTTTTAAATTTTAAGGTTATTGTAAATTTTGACCAAAAAGAAATTCAAATCTGAAGATTATAACTGCCCGCACTGCGGCACACCGTTTCATTTTAAAATGCGCAGAAGTTGGTTTATGAAAAGGCTTTCCTATTTCTTTCCTATGCGAAGACTTTTTTGTGCAAAATGTGTAAAAGCGTCGTACGTGTTTTTAAAGAAGGAAGATTCCCTTTAACTTATCTCTTTAGTGCTTAGCTACCACTAACCTCCCGTACTGCAAGAGATTTAATGTTCAGTTTTTTTGAACAGTAGTTCAGAAATGTGAACACAAATGTGTTCTTAACCTATACGATAAAACAGACTCGTCATTTTTATTGAAAAAACGAATTGTTTAGTTATAAACATTTTTTTAAGCTTAAAAAAAGCAAAATAAGCAGTAATATTTAAGCTGTTAACAAAAAACAAGCCTTCTGGTGTATATTCTGGTACATTAATTGCACTTTGGATTTTTAACAATTTACTTGCAGTTACAATATAATTTAGGCCAGGTATCATATAACCCCTTAATTATTAAACTTTTTATTAATGAACTAAAATGCGAAGGATATTAGCGGTTGATGACGATAGGGATATATTGGATGTTTTGCAATATATTTTGGAGGAATCGGGATACGAGGTGGAAACCCTTTCAGACGGACATTTTTTATTTGAGAAAATCAAGGCCCATACGCCTGATTTAATTTTACTGGATATTATGCTGGGAAATATGGATGGCCGCGACCTTTGCCGTGCAGTAAAAGCCAGAGATGAAACCCATGACATTCCTGTTATTTTAATATCGGCCAGCCACGTAGCTGGTACTGTTGGCCAAAAGGGTGCACCAGACGCTTTTATTGCCAAGCCATTTGATATTGATGATTTGTTGGATGTAATAAAAGTACAGCTGGCTGCGGCTTGACCAGTTAGCGATTTTCAGCATACATTTTAAACTGCGACTGTAAATTATTTAATCCCCAACGCTTTCAGATCCTTATCAATCCTTAAATTCCACCTACCCTGTTCTGCGGTATCTGTTCCATGCCTGGTTTCATCATCATATTGTTTCTGCATTATGTTCATTTCGCGATACTTATCAAGATATTCCATATTAACCATTCCTTCATAATTATCAACGGTAAGCTTACCGGCGGCAAGTTTCTGTTTAAAGTGTTCCGATACAATTTTTACAATATCAAAATGCCTTTGCTCGTGGTTTAAAGTGTAATCGCTGCGGCTGTCTTCCTTAGCCCAACAGGCGCTTTTAGGCAGGCAGGTTTTTACCGTCAAATGCAGGTTTACTATTCCTTTAACAATTTCGGCGTGCTGATCATAACCAATAGTTGGAAAAACTTCCGCAGAATATTTGCTGGTTGGTATTTTCGATTGAAAATCGGCCCAGGTTAAAGGGCGTTTAATTGAGTAATAGATACTGTCGCCTTCGGGCTTTTCTTCATAATCGCTAAACGTAATCTTTACGCCGTGCGCCAGTTTGATGTTGGTTTCGGCCTGCTGGCTCATCCATGTATTTATATAAACCAACCCATTTACCAATACCCGCTGTAAGGTTGGACCGATGTTTTGGGTTTGGACGGCATCGCGGTTATAAACCGCAGTGCCGCTATAATCAGCCAGGTGAATTTTATCATTATCACCCTTATCCAAATAAAAAGAAAACGTGAGCACCACCCGCCCTTCAACCAGGTTATTTGGCAGGGCGGTTTCTTTTATGCCGATTTTTTTAAGGCCGATAATCAGTGGCCGTAGTTCCTTATTTTTTGGCAGATTATTATTAACAAACTGTTTAATGCTGGGTAAAGCGCCGCCTTTAATGTCGACCGCGTAAGGTTTTGCGTTTTGTCTGGCCGGTAGTATCGACGCTATCGCGCTTTTATTAGTTCGTTCGTCAATAACATCTTTTACATAAAATTCTTTTGGGGTGACAGGAACACGTTCATCTGTGAAGATGAAGGCATCAAGTTGCTGGGGATTGGTTTGTAAGGCGGATAAGATTAAAATCAGGATACAGTATAATTTACTGTATGCAAAAGCAATATTCATTGTCACAATATAACGTTTTTTGTAATGGCGTATTGCACGCCACCTCGCTATTACGGTTTTTAACGGTTGCTATAAATAAACCACAGGGTGTGTGCAATGAGCACCTACGTATTACACCATTGCCATTCCCAACACTAAGTAAAGTTTTCCACACCTATACCATGTATAAAATATGCTTCGTTAGAATCAATGTTCTCCACACTATGTGAATTACTTATGTGGAATATCCCCTTTGGGTTTAGCTATTTTCGCAAATCGTTAGTTTGCTCCTTATGATAAAACTTAAGTACATCTCCTTTCTTGTTCCTATATTTTTTGTTTTTTCCGGCTTTGCTCAACAAAATCCCTCATTTGATGTATACCGCACCTATCACGCTGCTATTGAGCTGCTTGATAAAAATAAATACGTAGCGGCAACAGAGCAATTCAGGCTGGTTGAGGCATACCGGGTAAAAACCAGTACCCAGCCGAAGTTCGAATCGGAACTGTCAATTATAAAAGAAAACGCGCAGTATTACGAGGCACTATGCGCGCTTGAGCTGGGCAATGACGATGCCGAAAGCATGTTTTTACGCTTTATAAAAGAGCATCCTGAAAACCCGCTGACCAAAATTGCGTACTACCAGATAGGCCGCTCCTACTCGCGCCAGGAAAAATATACCGAAGCTTTGCAGTGGTTTGACAAAGTACAGGCCAGTGAATTAAGCGGCAGGCAAAACATCGAATACAAGTTTCGTAAAGGCTATGCCTACTTTGCTACTAACGATTATAAAAACGCACAGACCTTATTCAGCGAAGTGAAAAATGTGCATTCGCCATTTATGGACGATGCCATCTATTATTTTGCTTACATAGCCTATTTGAACAAAGACTATCACCTGGCACTGGTAAATTTCGAGCGGCTCAAAAATTCGAAGAAATACGAAAGCAGTTACCCATACTATATTACCGCAGTTTACTTTTTAGATCAGCGGTATGATGACGTGCTGAACTATGCTGTCCCTATTGTAAAAAACACCCACCAACAGCACGAAACAGAAATGCTGCGCATCATCGGCGCTTCTTATTTCGCTAAGGCCAATTATGATAAAGCGGCCGAATATTATTCGCGGTTTGAGGACGAAGACAAGGGCAAAACGCAGAATACCCAAGATAGCTACCAGATGGGCTATACTTATTTTAAAGTGGGCAACTTTTCCAAAGCCGCCAGCGAACTGGTAAAGCTGCAGCAAAGCAACGATGTGTTTAGCCAGAACGGTAACTACACGCTGGGTAATGTGTTCCTGAAAATGAACAACAAGCAAAGCGCCCGCAGTGCTTTTTTTGCTGCGTCAAAACTCAGTTTCGATGCCCAATTGCAGGAAGATGCTTTGTACGAATACGCCAAACTATCGTACGAACTTGATTTTAACACCCAGGCGCTTGATGCTACCCGCCTTTACCTCAAAAACTATCCACGCTCAACCCGTACCGACGAGATGAAAACCTTGTTGGGCGAGGAGTTATTAAACTCGCACAATTACAAAGAAGCAGTTGAAATACTGGAGCCTATCCCTAATAAATCGGCCAGTGCTCAGGCTGCCTATCAAAAGGTAACTTATTACCGCGGGCTGGAGTTTTACAACGAACGCGCCTTCGAAAACGCCATAGGTATTTTCCTTCGTTCGCTGAAAAACCCGGTTGACAGGAACATACAGGTATTAACCACGTACTGGATGGCCGAGGCAATGTACGAGGTTAGGAAATATGGGGAGTCGGTGGAGAACTTTGAGAAATTCCTTGACTTTGATGAAGCGCGCGAAACCGGCGTTTACAACTATGCCAACTATGCTTTGGCTTATGCAGCTTTTTATGGCGAGCAATATAAAAAAGCGGCTACTTACTTCCAGAAGTTTTTGCAGGGCGAAGAAAAGGATCCCAACACTGTAAATGATGCCGTTACCCGCCTCGGCGATAGCTACTTCGTAATGAAAAGCTACGACCGGGCAATGGAATACTACAATCGCATTATTGAAAAGAAATCACCGGGCCAGGACTATGCCTTGTTTCAACGCGGTATGATACAGGGTTTGCAAGGTGCACCTGATACCAAGATAAGTACATTGACCAACCTACTCAATACGTACCCTAATTCGGATTACGCGGATGATGCTTCGTTTGAGATTGCCTATACTTACTTTATAAAAAACGACGGCGAAACGGCAAAAACCGGCTTGCAGGAAATGATAAAAAAATACCCGAGCAGCAGTTACGTGCCGCGGGCACTGGTTACTATTGGCATTATCGACTACAATGCCGACAGGGACGACGCGGCTGTTGAATCTTTTAAAACAGTCATAAAGGACTACTCATCAAGCGATGAGGCTAAGATGGCCCTAAAGCAGGTTGAGAAAATCTATACCGATAAAGGCGATGCACAAACGTTTATCAATTACGCAGCCACAACGCCGATTGCCAATTACACCACGGCAGATCAGGAGAACATAATGATAACAGCTGCTAACAACTTGTATGCGCGCAGCGACTGGCAGGGTGCTGTTGGAGCCGTAAATGCTTACTACGATAAGTTCCCGACTAAACCTATTTATGACAAACAGGCAAGATTTATACGCGCTCAAAGTTTGGTAAATTTAAACAGGTCGGCCGAGGCGGTTAATGATTACAATGTGATTTTGAACGATTGGACAAGCCCATACACCGAACAGTCGTTAATCAGCATGGCCAAGCTTTATATCGGTCAAAAAAAATATAATGAGGCTATCCCCTACCTAAAAAAGCTGGAAACAAACTCAGAGTATAAAGCCGATTATACATTCGCCATAAACAACCTGCTGCAATGCTATGCACAGATGGAAATGGCGGATGACGCACTTAACTATGTTAAACTGGTACGTGCCAACGAAAAAACTGCACAGGAGGATAAGTTTAAAACCGGTTTATTTGCCGGCCAGGCTTACCTTCAAAAAGGCGATACCACAAATGCTGTAAAGGAGTTTAACTACACATTAACAAACACCAAAACAGTTGCTGCCGCCGAGGCAAAATATAACATTGCTGCAATAGAGTTTGAACAGGGCAAGTTCAAAGCATCGCAAAAAACCTGCTTTGAATTAATTAAGGATTTGCCAAACTACGATTACTGGGTAACAAAAACGTTTATCCTGCTGGCTGATAATTACGAAGCGTTGAAAGATGTTTTCCAGGCGAGAGCAACGTTGCAAAGCGTTATTGACAATTACAAAGGCGACGACGACATCATCCCAACGGCCAAACAAAAGCTCGACCAAATGAGCGGCGGCAAGGCCGATGGCATGGAACAGAAAAAGCCGGATGACAAGAAACAGGATGAGAAGAAACCAGGGGAAAAGAAACAGGATAACAAAGAATAAAAATGAGACGAGCAATGAAATTTAAATATATATACGCGCTGCTTACCTTAGTACTAGCTTTATACTTTGTTCCTGCTACTGCACAAACAAAGCACAAAGGCAAAAAGCCGGTTGCAAAAACAGCAGCCAAAAAGCCGCCGCTTAAGCCGCCCGTTAAAAAAACGGTAAAAGCAGCACCACCAAAAAGCAGCACCAGCCTCAGTGATGCCGTAGCGAAAGCAGCTGCCGATACTACCAAAAAAGGCAAAGGTAATGATGCGGTACAAGGCAACCTTTCCGAAGAGATTGTGGTTACCACAGCTTACAAACCCGTATTGGCCGATGCGGTAAAAATACGTCGCAACCCCGATCTGGAAGATAAAACGCCATTTAAAGCACCGCTGGTTTATATCCCTATAGATAAAAGGCTGGAGTTAAACACCAGTATTAAACCCCTTGACGCTATGAAAAGGCCGGCGGAACAGGATTCGGTACCGACCAACAATTATGTAAAGGTTGGTTTGGGTAGCCTGAAAACTACGTATGGCGAAGCCTATTTTGCCAATGGCCGCGATAATGCCTTGCAAGTTGGCGGCTACTTAAAACACTTTGCCCAAAACGGCAACCTGTATAAACAAAATTCGGCTAAAGAAGAGGCGGGAATATTTGGCAAAAGCATTGGCGAACTAAACAATATAAGTGGCCGTATTACCTACGATTACAACAGCAATTATTTTTATGGTTTCAGCCAGTTTAATCCGCCGGTAACAACCCGGGATGACAAGCAACACTTCAGCACTATTGGCGCCGAGGGCGAGCTGGCCAAAAATTACCGCGATATTGAAAATGATTTCACCTATGCTTTAAAACTCAAGGGATACATTTTTAGCAACGCCTACCAGGCCCGGGAAAGTAACCTGGTGCTTTCGGGCTTCTTTAACCAAACTATTAAACAATTTTATGCAGGTTTAGCGGCATCGCTTGATTTGAGCACTCAAAAAGATAGCGACTACAGTTATAACAACAGCCTGATAAGGTTAAACCCTTACATCAAATTCCAGGGTGATAATTATAAGATCGATGCGGGCGTAAACATTGTGGACCAGTTTGGCTTCAATTCTGCATTTTACATATTCCCTTCAGCAAGGGCCGAGTTGCAGGTGATACCTAAATACGTGCGCATATTTGTTGAGGCAAAAGGCGATGTTAATAAATCATCGCTGCATGATTTTGCCATGGCCAACCCGTTCATAGGCCAAAATATCGACATAAAAAATTCTGTCGACCAGTTGGATATTGCTGCAGGTATAAAGGGAACCCTCGCCCCGGGCTTCGGCTTTAAGTTCACGGTCTTCCGCAGCGAGATTAAGAATATGCCATTATTTGTGAGTGATTTTAACCTGGCAACGGGCTATAACAGGTTTAAGGTAATTTACGATGGGGGCCGGTCGCGCGTTAACGGTTTAAATGGCGAACTTGACTACAAGGCCTCAGAAGACGTGGATGTTTTTGCGAGAATTGAGTTTAAAGACTATCAAATGGCAACCGTTGCTGAACCGTGGAACCTTCCGAAACTTGTTTTTAAGGGTGGTACGGTTTTCAAAATTGATAACAAAATAAGCATATCAGGTACAGTAACGTATCGCGGCGGAGTAATGGACCCGTTGCCTTTAACTGTTGGTACGGTAACCAGGCCGATATCTATCGATGCTTTTGTTGACTTAAGCGGCGCCGTTGATTATAAGATAAATAACCGTTTTTCGGTATTTGTACATGTAAATAATATTTTAAACGCAAACAGTCAAAGGTGGTTATATTACCCTGATTATGGGTTTAATATATTTGGCGGCGTTGGTTATACTTTTTAAGCTCTGCCTGTCGGGCAGACAGGTTTTTGATATTTTATAATAAACCGTACTTTTAGCGCGATGAATTTAGCCGATTATTTAAGTGAATTACTGGCACAGTACGAAGAGGTAAGCGTGCCGGGCCTTGGCTATTTTGTACGCGAGCGTGTAAATGGTTTTTACAATGATAAGGACAGTAAATTTTACCCGCCCTACCACCGGGTAAAGTTTGTGCCGCAGCCAAAGGACGATGATGTTTTTACGCAATATGTTGCGGATAAAAAGAACATCTCGCTGGCTTCATCAAAATACTTTGCCGAGAAGTTTGTTGCCAAGCTTAAAGAACAGGCGCTAACAGGTAAATATCTTTTTGCCGACCTTGGCCTTTTTTATACCGCCCAGGACCAGCTTGTTTTTAAAGCAAACGAAAAAATTACCGACGACCCTGCCTTTTATGGCTACCCGCCGTTAACTGTTTTTAAACAGGGCCAAACAATAAACGACCAATACACAAAGCCATTGCTTACCGATCCGGCTGCTGCTACTGCGTCACCACAGCCAAAGCCAGTTCAACCGGTGGTAGACGAGCCTTATTTTGAAGAAGAGGCTGAACGCAAAAGAGGGCTAAGTATTTGGATGATTATTTTAATTGCTGTAACAGCCCTTGCTTTAGCTGCGTTTGGCGTTTATAAGTTCTATCCTCAAGTGTTCGATAAAATTGGCACTGCTTACCACCGTATTACCGGAAAAACAGATGCTGATGTGCCGGTTTACAGGCACGAGGTTAAAGCCGATACTACCACAGTTAAGAAACCAGCTGTTGTTAAAGATACTGTTACTAAAGCCGCTACACCTGTAGCACCAGTGGTCGACACGGCCAAACACGTTCGTTTTGATTTAATCGCAACCAGCTCTAAAACTGAATGGCGCGCAAATGCAGAAGCGCAGAAATTTAAGGCGAAAAATATCGACGATGTTAAAGTATTGTCAAAAAAAGAGGCCCCTGGCACCCGTTTTAAAATATCTGTAGGAACATTTACAACACCCGATGCTGCCGAAGCGGCAAAGAATGTTTTGGTAAAAGCCGGTAAAATTCCCCAGGATTCATATATAATTCAAATTAACCAGTAAAGGATGACATTATTACTCATACAGGCACAAGTAGCCGATACCGCACACAAAGTTGTTGATTCACTAAGCCGGACAGGCCAGGTTACCCCACCACAGGAGCTGCGTTTTGGCGACTTGCTGATAAGTGGCGGTGTAATCATGATCCCGATAGGGATACTGGCAATTTTGGGCCTCGTGATATTTTTTGAACGGTATTTTACTATACGTAATGCCTCAAAAAATGAGTCGAACCTGATGTTGCAGGTACGGTCGAGCATAGTAACCGGGAACCTTGAGTCGGCAATAGCCATTTGTCGCAACAGCAATACGCCGCTTGGCCGCATGCTGCAAAAGGGTTTGCTGCGTATTGGTCGCCCCATTAAAGATATTGAAGGCGCCATTGAAAACGTGGGCAAACTGGAAGTATCAAAGCTGGAAAAAAACATAGGTATATTAGGTATCATTGCCGGTATTGCACCTATGTTTGGCTTCTTGGGTACTATATACGGGGTTATCAAAATATTTTATGATATCTCGAAAACAGATAACATCAGCATGGGCGCCATATCGGGCGGTCTTTATGTAAAGATGGTAACATCGGCAGGTGGTTTGTTTGTTGGTATAGTAGCCTATGTATG
Source organism: Mucilaginibacter sp. (assembly GCF_025359345.1). Classification (GTDB taxonomy): domain Bacteria; phylum Bacteroidota; class Bacteroidia; order Sphingobacteriales; family Sphingobacteriaceae; genus Mucilaginibacter. Next base: position 23,367 of record NZ_JANYGQ010000002.1, on the reverse strand, counting down.
CTACCACATTTTAAATATGATGGTTGATAAGGTAATATTAAGGCTGGAGACAGACGCCATTGAATTTATTGACCTGTTAGAAGAACCGAGCAAATGAATTTAAGAAAACGGCACAGGGGAGCTTCGGCCGAGGTACATACCTCGGCAATGAACGACATTATGTTTTTCCTGCTTTTGTTTTTCCTTATTGCATCAACAGTAACCAATCCCAACGTTGTAAAGTTGCTGCTGCCAAAATCGTCATCGGGAAAATCAATTTCGAAGAAAACAGTTAATGTCTCGATAGACAAAAATTTACAATATACCGTTGATAAAAAATCGGTAGCAGTAACCGATTTGCCAACTGTATTGGGCGGCTATAAAAAGCTGACCACAGAGTTAACTATAGTGTTAAGCGTTGATAAAACCGTAGCCATACAGGACGTGGTATCGGTAATGGACGTGGCACAAAAATTGAACATTAAGCTGGTGCTGGCAACGGTAGCGAAATAGTTAATAGCTTATGGTTCATAGTTCATGGTAAAAAGGCCATGAACTATCAACTATCAACCATGAACAATGACAATTCAGGAAGAAGAAAATAATTATCCCAAAGCATTTTTACTAACGGGTATTATACTTGGTGTGGTAATGGCTTTGTGCTATTTTATTGTTTTTATAAGCCCACCAAAAACGGACGATGGCACGGGTGGGATACTTGTAAATTATGGCACCGTTGACGAAGGCTCGGGAACCAACCAGGCAAGCATGGAGGAACCTTCGGTTGCCGAAAAAGCCAACAAGCAACAACCCGATAAAGTAACCCCCGCCCCTCCTACCGAGCAAAAAACACAGGTTGAAAATAGCGATAAAGATGTAGTTACCCAAAATACGGAGGATGCCCCGGAAGTTGCGGCAAAATCTAAAAAGCCGAACAATGTATCGGTAGCGCAACCGAACAAACCAGCGGTAAAAGCCGCAGTTAACCAAAACGCTTTATACAAGGGTGCAACTAACAAAGGTGCCGGCGAGGGCGACGGCACAACAACAACGCCGGGCAACCAGGGAAGCAAAAATGGTTCAACACTAAGTGATAATTATGGACCTGGCGGCTCGGGTAATGGACTCAGTATGCCTAACTGGACATTTGTTAGCGCGCCAGATCCGCAGAATATCCACCGCGTACCAGGTGTGGTAGTAATTGACTTTGTGGTAGACCCAACAGGCAGCGTAATATCAGCTAATTATAACCGCAGCAAAACCAGGGCCGAGCTCAGCCTGATACAAAGCTGTGTTGACGCTATAAAAAACACCAAATTCACTTCATCAAGCCAGGCCTCTGGCAACCAAAAGGGACAGTATACTTTTAGGTTTAAGGTGGATTAGTTCATGGTTCATAGTTCATAGCAGCGTCATTAGTTGCAAGCTCCAGTGTATAATTGCCTGTTAGTTCCGATATACCTATCAACCATAATCTACAATTATATACATTTGCTTTGCTTTTGCGATAGTTGCTATGAACTATCAACTATGAACCATGAACTACCAGCAAACCATCCAATACCTCTACAGCCAACTACCGCTTTTTACCCGCGACGGCGCATCGGCATATAAAGCTGATTTAACCAATACCATTGAGCTGTTAAAGCGGATAGATAATCCACAGCATAAATTCAAAAGTGTGCATGTGGGCGGCACTAATGGCAAAGGCTCCACATCGCATATGCTGGCAGCTATTTTGCAAACTGCCGGCTATAAAACCGGCTTATATACATCACCACACTTAAAAGATTTCCGCGAGCGCATCCGTATAAACGGCCAAATGATCAGCGAGCAAACGGTAATTGATTTTGTAGAGGCCCATACTGCCGATTTTGACGAAATAAAGCCGTCGTTTTTTGAAATGACGGTGGCGCTTGCCTTTGATGTTTTTGCAAAAGAACAGGTCGATATTGCCATTGTTGAAGTGGGCCTGGGTGGACGCCTGGATTCTACTAATGTAATTACCCCGCTCCTATCCATCGTTACTAATATTGGTTGGGACCATATGAACATTTTGGGCGATACGCTGCGGTTAATTGCAGGCGAAAAAGCGGGGATTATTAAGCCCAGTACACCGGTTGTTATTGGGGAATACCAGGAGGAGATTGCAGATGTATTCACAAACAAAGCTGCTTTGGAAGGTGCACAGATTCGCTTTGCCTCTAATGTTTGGAATACAGAGGTTGGCAGGCATAATGCAGAAGATAATTTGAATGAATTTTTAGCTGTTCAGGTTATTCCGACGTCAGACTCCGGACTTCGGACTTCAGACTTCAGACTTGACCTAACCGGTTCCTATCAGCTTAAAAATATAAAAACGGTGCTTTGCGCGGTTGATGAATTGCGTTTGCTGGGATATAATATAACCGACGAACACTTAACGACCGCGTTAGGCCAGGTAAAAACCCTCACCGGGTTACATGGACGCTGGGAGGTTTTGAGCAAAAATCCATTAACCATTTGCGACACCGGGCACAATCCAGAAGGTATGCAGGAAGTACTGCAAAATATTGCCGCTGTGAAGTACAACAAACTTCATTTTGTACTTGGAATGGTTAATGATAAAGACAGCAGTAAAATATTAACGATTTTACCCACTAAAGCACGCTATTACTTTTGCCGGCCGGACATTCCCCGCGGACTTGACGCTAAAGCACTATGGCTGAAAGCTGCAGGCTTTGGCCTGGATGGCGAAGCTTACTCATCAGTACCGGAAGCGCTGAAAGCTGCGCAGAAAAATGCGGAAAAAGGTGATTTGGTTTTTGTGGGGGGTAGTACTTTTGTGGTGGCAGAAGTGGTGTAACTGTCTGAATCAGAATTTTCAAAATTCTGGAATTAGCAGAATTAAAAGATTAGCATGTTATTTTATTACGCTCGTCGATCGCATATTGACAATTCTTAAATCCTGTAAATTCTGATTCAGACAACGTCTACTTTCTTCTCAAAAAATATTACTTTTAGCGTTCAAATAACAACAACCAAATGACTTATCTACCCTCATCTGAAAGATACAAAAACATGCAATACCGCCGCTGCGGAAAAAGCGGAATTAAGCTACCGGCTGTTTCGCTGGGTTTGTGGCACAACTTCGGCGGTGTTGATGTGGAGGAAAACTTCCGCAAAATTTTGCACCTGGCTTTTGATAGCGGCATCACTCATTTCGACTTAGCTAACAACTACGGCCCGCCTCCGGGATCGGCCGAAGAAAACTTCGGAAAACTATTGCATGAAGATTTTCGCGGCTACCGTGATGAGTTAATTATATCAAGCAAGGCAGGCTACACCATGTGGGACGGTCCTTATGGCGACTGGGGCTCAAAGAAGTACCTGGTGTCAAGCCTCGACCAAAGCCTAAAACGCATGAGGCTCGACTATGTGGATATATTTTACCACCACCGACCCGACCCGGAAACCCCGCTGGAAGAAACTATGGGCGCGCTGGATTTGATAGTTCGCCAGGGAAAAGCATTGTATGCAGGTATATCAAACTATCCTGCAGATGAGGCCGATAAAGCCATCAGCATACTAAAAAAACTGGGCACGCCATGCCTTATTCATCAACCTAAATACTCCATGTTTGAGCGCTGGGTTGAAGGCGGTCTGCTGGATGTATTGGAAAAAGACGGTGTGGGTTGCATCCCATTCTCACCCTTGGCACAAGGATTATTAACCAATAAATATCTGCACGGCATCCCTGCCGATTCGCGTGCGGCGAAGGCTACAGGTTTTCTGCAAGAGAGCCAGGTAACGGAAGAACGCATTAGCCAGATAAAAAGGTTGAACGATATTGCCGTGCAGCGCGGGCAAACGCTGGCACAAATGGCACTGTCGTGGTTATTAAAAGATAACCGGGTAACATCTGTGTTAATTGGCGCCAGTCGGCCAGAGCAATTAGCTGATTCGTTGAAGTGCCTGGATAATATCGTGTTTTCGACGGAGGAATTAGGAAAAATCGAAGAAATATTAAAATAAAATCAAGAGCCAGGAATCAAGAACCAAGATAGGAAGGTTATTCTTCGCTTGGTTCTTGACTCTTGATTTCTTGATTCTTCTCACAATGATATGTCTAAAGTAAACTGGGGAATTATAGGCTGCGGCAACGTAACCGAAAAAAAAAGCGGGCCGGCGTTTAACAAAGTAGCAAACAGCAGCCTTGTAGCAGTTATGCGCCGCGATGCCGAAAAAGCAGCGGATTATGCGCAACGCCACGGTGTTGGCACCTGGTACAGCGATGCCGATGAATTGATGGCCGATAACCGCATTAATGCGATTTACATTGCCACTCCTCCTGCCTCGCATACTCCCTATGCCATAACTGCACTTGGTAAAGGATTCAATGTTTATGTTGAAAAACCTGTTACCCGCAACGCCGCCGAAGCCCGGCAAATTGCCGAAGCAGTAAAACAGCACCCTAACCAGAAGTTAACGGTTGCACACTACCGCCGTGGGTTGCCGATGTTTTTAAAGGTGAAGCAATTGCTGGAAAGCAAGCTGATTGGCGATGTGCGCACCGTGCAAATACGGATGTGGAAAAGCCACCGGCCTGGCTCGGCGGTTGATGTAGTGAGCAACTGGCGGGTGCACCCGGAGCTATCAGGCGGCGGCTATTTTCACGACCTTGCCCCCCACCAACTTGATTTAATGCTGTTGTATTTTGGCGAACCGGAGAGGTACTTTGGCTTCTCACTTAACCAGGGCGGCAATACCCCGGCCGATGACCATGTGAGCGGGCAAATATTGTTTAAAAACGGCGTGGTTGTAAATGGTTCGTGGTGCTTTAATGTTGCAGAAAACCAGATAACCGATTCCTGTGAAATAGTTGGCACAAAAGGAAAAATCACCTTCCCGTTTTTTGGCACTTTCATCAACTGGAAAACGGATGACGATGAGCAAACGCTTAATTTCACACATCCCGAAAACATCCAACATCCGATGATTGAAAAGATTGTTGCTTATTTTAATGGTGAAGGGCCAAACCCTTGTTCAATTGATGAGGCCATTCTGCTAATGGATATTTTGGACGCGTTTACGGGAAAGTAACTGATCATTTTTGTCATTGCGAGCGAGGAACAGCCTGTCCCGAATTTATTTCGGGAAGCGCGGCAATCGCGAACTTTACAGGGTAGATCTGCATAGTTCGCGATTGCTTCGTCCCTCGCAATGAGAATGTTTTTAAAACTTACCCTTTCTTCTTCGGCACTTTCGCCCCTTCTTTACGTGCTTCAGACAAACCTATTGCGATAGCTTGTTTTTTACTGGTTACTTTTTGGCCGCTGCCGCTTTTAAGTTTGCCTTCATTCATTTCGTGCATGGTTTTTTCAACTTTTTCTCCTGCTTTTTCTGAATATTTTGCCATGACGTATTTTTATAATAGGTAAATAATTTAGGTATAAAGCAAAATGCCTGCCAAATAATGTATCATTGAAAACAGCGTCCAACGACGCGAAGTGCTGCATCTCTACAAAATCACGGATAAAAAAATATTATTATTCAATTATCCCTATCTTCAAACCAATAAACTATTATTGCGTTGATACGTCTACTTAACATCCCCTGACTATGCCGGCAAAAACACCCGCACACCCATTTTACGAAAGATTATCGCTGGTTCTTATTGGCCTGTTGTCGCTTGGTTATATCATCATCCAGGGCAAAGAGGTGCTCGACCCTTTAATTTTTGGCTTTTTATTCGCCATCCTGCTTTACCCAACTGCCAGTTTTTTGGAGAGAAAATTGCGGTTACCGCGCGCCATCGCTTCCCTGGTTGCCATTCTTTTGATGCTGGCATTCATTAGTATCGTGCTCTACCTGGTTGGGTCGCAAATATCAAACCTTGCTAGTGACTGGCCGCAACTTAAAGGTCAGGTAAGCCAATCGCTCGACGACCTTTCCGAGTGGGTGCAAAAGGCCTTTCAAATAAATGCAGCTAAACAAATGAATTATTTGCATAGTACACAGCAAAAAATAATGGCATCAGGCACTGAGGTAATAGGTACTACGTTCGGGGCCTTATCATCGCTTGTACTTTTTTACCTGTTCATACTCATCTTTACCTTCTTTATATTGCTTTACCGCACCCTGCTTATAAATTTTATCGTATGGGTATTTACCGATAATTATGAGGCTGTTGTGCGCGATATTGTTCAAAACATACAAAGTATACTGCGGCAATACATTTTAGGCCTGCTGCTTGAAATGTTTGTTGTTGCCTGCCTGGCTTGTACGCTATTTTGGATAATTGGCGTTAAATATGCCGTACTACTCGGCATCGTTGTGGCACTATTTAACCTAATACCCTATTTGGGGATTTTTACGGCGCTGTTTTTAAGCACCCTCATAACTTTTGCTACCAGCGGCGTTAATTCGGCCGCGTTTGTAGCGCTTTCGGTACTGGGCATCCATATTGTCGATTCAAATGTTTTGTTACCCACTATTGTAGGCTCAAAAGTCAAATTGAATGCTTTAATAACATTTTTAGGTATAATTTTAGGCGAAATGATTTGGGGCTTGTCGGGTATGTTTCTATCTATACCAATAATAGCCATCTTTAAAATCATATTCGACCGCGTTGAAAGCCTTAAACCATGGGGCTACCTCCTGGGCAGCGGACAGGATGAGAAAAGGTCGACCATGAAAACGATGAAGCCGGCAGCGGCAGATAAAGCTTGAGGAAGTGCAACAGTCGGCATAGTCAGCAAAGATATAAAGGTGCAAACCACCCGTGCGTCGTTGCAATTACGTGGTGGAGAACTACTTATCCTCCAATAAATCAATACAATGCTTAGACAGTTCTTTCAAACGGACATTTAACGTATTTAGCCCTTCGGTATCTTTCAAATTTTGATAAAGGGACTTTATTTCATCGAGGGTTTCGTCGCTGGGGTCGCAAGCTTGGGCTTTTTCAAGATGAGGTAATGCTTTACGGGCTGCTGTTTCGTAGTCCCCCTTTAGTTTTTCAGTCAACCCGACATCGGATGATGCGTTTAACTTATCCTTTATTTCTTTGGCCTGAGCCAGGTAAATGTAGCCGATGCCCCGGTGCACCACATAATAATCGGGCACTGCAGCTGCAACTTTTTCGTAATAACCAAGCGCTTTTTGCGGCTGATCATTATTCTCGTAAACCTGGCCTATTGCAAAGTAAAAGTTTATGCGCGTTTTTTCGGGCAGCTTATCGGCAGCAGGTAATATGGCTTCACCAAGGCCGAGCAGCTTCTCAGTTTCGCCCTGGAAACGAGCAAGGTTAAAATCCAGGTACCTGCTGTACACCGAGTCAGCCGATTGTGCTTTCGCAACAAAGCTCATCAATACAACAAATAAGAAGAGGTATATTTTTTTTAGCATGACCGATGGTTGTTTCCAAATATAATATTCTAACTTCTAACGTAATTAATGTGCTGCTATTCTTTTTACCTGTTTAATTTTAATAAATGCGGTACCGGTAAACGTTATTCTCCATTTTAAGCACTACTCTCCACATAAACAATACCTTTGCGCGAATTAGAAACCATATTATGCAGAAAATCTTTATCACTCTACTTATTGTATCGGCTATTTGTACAACGGCGCTTGCACAAACAAAGGGCAATACCGAGTTTGGCGTTAATATCGGCCTTAATGGCGCCACCGTTACAACCAATCAATACACCAACACATCATACCGCACAGGCTTTAATGCGGGCGTTTCGGGTGAATATTATTTTTCAGACCGATGGGGAGTTAAAGTTAAATTATCATATGAGCAAAAAGGCTGGAATGATGGCTCTATAGGCTACGGGAATGGTCCATCTTTTTCCACGAACTATAAGCTGGACTATATAACTATCCCAGTAATGGCTAACTGGCATTTTGGAAGGACCCGAAACTGGTATTTGAATTTTGGCCCTTACGTTGGCATATTGATAAATGCTAAACTTTCTGCCAGCGCCGATGATGCAAAAGCTTTGTTTAATACAGTGGATGGTGGATTAGCCGCCGGCATTGGCATAAAATTTCCTGTGGCACCACATACCAGGCTGTTTATTGAAATTAACGGACAAGGTGGCGCGAGTGATATAGTTAAAAACAATACGGATGCAGCATTAAGAAACAGTGTATCGCAGATAAATGTCGGGCTTAATTTTTAAGCGTATTTATCTACTAACTCAATGCTTCGCATCTGCAGGATTTTAGTTTTTTATCGCGAGGATAGAAAACGTAGCAAAACATCGCAGCGTTTCTATCCTTTCTTCATCTTTACAATTCCTAAAATTTCGCCATCAGCTAAAGGCGCATCGATTCGTTCGATTGCATGGTACCCCATCACTTCATACAATGGCACCCCGGGCAAGGTTGCACCCAATTCAAAAGTGGTAAAGCCATTGCTTTTTGCAGCGTCCTCGCAAACATTCATAATCACCCGGCCTATTCCCTGCCGGGCGTAGCCGGGATGAACAAAAAAGGCACGGATGCGGGCGGCATCTGTTGCAGGGTTGAGCAATGGATCTTCTATATCTTTATGCTGGTCGCCGCCATAAAGGGTGTTGCGTTTGCTCCAGCCACCACAGCCAACCAGTACACCGTCTTTTTCGGCGATGTAATAAGTTCCATCTATTATCAACTGGGTATCAATACCAAAAATGTACTTAATGGCGCTTTCTATTTGATTGGGGGTGTAATATTCGGTGCTCAAGCCACGTACCGACAGCGCTATCAATTCATTTAATTGGGGGATGTCCTTTAGAGTGGCAAGGCGCGTGGTTAGTGGCATTGTGTTTAGAGATTTGACAATTTTAAAAAGGTTGTCAAATCTAAACTACACCTGGTAAATCTGCAAATTATTGCCACAAGTGTCGTCAAACACGGCTAAAATAACCGGCCCCATTTGAGTTGGTTGCATGCTAAATTTGACACCCAGTCCTAGCAGTCTTTCGTATTCCTTTTGAGTATCGTCTACCTGGAATGCCGTAGCCGGGATGCCGGCAGCGAACAATTCCTTTTGGTACACTTTGGCCGGCTCAAAGCCCAGTGGTTCCAATACCAATTCGCAGCCGTCCTGCTCTTCCTTTGATACTACGGTGAGCCATTTGTGCTCACCCATCGGAATTTCCGTTTTTTTAACAAAGCCTAATATTTCTGTATAAAATTTAAGCGCTTTATCCTGGTCGGTAACCGTTACGCTGCATAGTTTTACCTTCATTTTATTTGTGTTTTTGTTTTTAATGGTCGATGTTGTCCATCGTTACGACACAAATTTGAGTAATTATTTGTGAGAGGTATTATCCAATATTGCTTTTATCTCGGCTTTATTTGCCAGGCGAAAGGCGTTGTTCCGGTTAAGGTTTTGAATAACCTCGTAAACGATGGCACACTTTCAAAACCAACCTCGTAACAAACAGCCGCAACCGGCATGCCCGACCTTAACAACTCTTTAGCAGCAGCCACCCTAACCCGTTTTAAATGCTGGTGCGGTGTTATGCCATAATATGTTTTGTACAACCTTATAAAGTGGAATTTGGAAATAAATGCCTCGCCGGCAATATCATCAAGATTGATGCTTTTCGTAAAGTTGGTATCAATAAACTTTTTTGAGCGGATAACCTGCGCGAGTAAATACTCTTTGGGATAAAGATTTTTGTGGAGGAATTTGACTTGTTGGTGGTAGTAGGTCATAAATCAATAAAATTCTTCCCGTATCTGTATTAAAATATGTTCTGCTTTTTTAACGTCAGGTTGGTTGGGTAAATCTGATTCTTCGTACAGTTTCTTTATTCGTTCCATTTTTTCCTCAACCATTTGCATAAGTGCATCAAATTCAAATTTGCCACTTCGTATTTCCAGCAAAAACTCGCGGTCATCACGGTATACTTTTACCTGTTTATAAAGCGCAATTTCCTCTGCCATATTCAACAACCTGAAAGTATGCATCATATTTTTGGCGTCGTAGCTTTTACCGTGCGACAAGGTGCTTTCATAACGCACCTGGTTACGTTGTTCTTCCCATTGTATATATTCTTTATATTCTTTGCAATAGGTTGAGTACCCGTCTTTATTAAAGGTGATGGTTGCGAGTGGCTCAATACCTGCCGGAACCGAACTTAGTTGTACGTCGTCGGCCTCATCGCTGGATACTATACCCCTAAACCATTTTCCATCGGTCAGCTGCTTTTCGCTGTATAAAAGGTAAACATTTCTAAAATGGTCGAGATTTACTAACCCGCATTGTTGCTGCTCTAAATTGTTTTCCGTCAGCCATACATTTAAAGGCATGCTGCCACTTTTGTAAATAACATAGCAGAAATCCAAAACAGATTTTCGCGCTTTATCTACCGGTTTATTAATTTTTTTGTTGAGTCCTTTCGCCTTCTTAATTTGGGTTTGTGCATAACCGGCGAAAGTATCGAGGCAAAGTTTTGACAAAAAATCTTCCGGCCTTATTAAATCCATCAAGGGGTGGCGGTATACAACACAATTCGCCGGTGTATTCAGTAATTCCAGTATGTTGGGGTTGTTTTTTGTCAGCAACTCCAAAAAACGCTTTATCTCAAAATATACTTCATCGTTGCTTTCATTAGCTACTTGCTCCTGGTAGTCAAAACCATATAATTCAGCTTGTGGTAAAATAAAAATTCCTTTTTTATCCACGTCCGAATGAGGCAAATTGAGATTATAGGCCTGGCTGCCGCTGATACAATCCAGCAGGATAAATTGCCGTTGCAGCAAAAGTTGCGGATAGGTCATTGTAAAATATATTTTCTGAATATAGCATCCAGTTCATCAGTTTGTTGATGGTTTGACGCAACCGTGCCTATCGTCTCTTTACAATTATCGAGTGTTGTTTTCAACCAATCGCTCAAAACGGCATTGGGCCCAACTAATGTTTTTTCGTTGCTTACCTGCTTTATTTCGAGTAGCCCGACAACAGCTTGCTGAAATTTAAGGTCATCAACCAACACCCTTAGCAAATTAAATTCCATTGGTGGCACTGTTTGGCGCTCGATTATCCACTTACAAGCCAACGCCGACCGCAACGCATAAAAATAACGTTTCAGTTTAAGCTGTTCGCCTTGCAAATCATTATGGAGTGTGTTTAATGCCATAGCAAGGTAATGGTTACCACAAGCGCGCAACGAAAAATATTTGGGCATCAGCTGCCTCAATTCTTCCGCAAAGCCATGGTCGTCGCGGTACACTATGGGCGATTGCAGCCACTCGTACAAAGCACCGTTTGATTTTAAAAACAGCTTTAACACTTTTCGGATATCCCAGCCGCCGATATCGAGAACCTCGTTAACGGGTAAATCAATTACATCTCTTATTTCATTTATTTTAAGATAATCGTCAACAGGCCTGGCGTAAATAAAGCGCACGTCATAATCACTGTCCGGCGACGGAAAGCCCCATGCCCTGCTGCCCGATTCGCAGGCGTACAGTATGCGGATGTCTTTGTCTGCTTCAAGTTCAAGAAGCTTTTGTTTGATGGTGTCGAGCATAGCAGTGCAATTTACAACTTTGCACTCAACTTAAAACAGTCGGCTGTGTCCCCGCAGCCGATTCCAGGTACAAGATCAAGATATCGAAAATTCCAAAAATCCGAAATCGAAATTCCGAAATCCGAAATCAAAATCCTATCTTTGCCCATGCAAGAAAAAATCCTCATTCTTGACTTTGGCTCGCAGTTTACTCAACTCATTGCGCGCCGTGTCAGGGAGCTCAACATCTACTGCGAGATCCACCCATTCAACCATTTTCCCGAAGTTGACAGCAGTGTAAAAGGCATTATCCTTTCAGGAAGCCCGTATTCGGTAAGGCAGGAAAACCCGCCCGGTTTTGATTTTGAAAAGTATCACGGTAAGCTGCCTATACTTGGCGTTTGCTACGGTGCTCAGTATATTGCGCATTTCCACGGCGGCGAAGTATTGCCCTCAAGTACCCGCGAATATGGCCGCGCCAACCTGCAGTACATCAGTGAGCATAATCCATTGTTTAAGCTGATTTTACCGGGTTCGCAAGTTTGGATGTCACATGCGGATACTATTGCCAGCATTGCTCCCAATTTTGAAGTTATTGCCAGCACCGATACCGTAGAAGTTGCAGCCTACCAGGTTACCGGTACACAAACTTATGCTATACAGTTTCACCCTGAAGTTACCCACAGTACCGACGGCAAGCAATTACTGTTTAACTTTTTAGTTGATATCTGTGGCTGCAAGCAGGACTGGACACCAGATTCGTTTGTTGAAACCACCATCGCGGCTCTTAAAGAAAAGCTTGGTGACGATAAAGTTGTTCTCGGCCTTTCAGGCGGGGTTGATTCATCTGTTGCCGCGGTATTGCTGCACCATGCCATCGGCAAAAACCTGCATTGCGTGTTTGTTGATAACGGTTTATTACGGAAGAACGAATTCCAATCTGTGCTCGACTCTTACCAGCACATGGGCTTGAACGTTATCGGCGTAGATGCCAAACAACGCTTTTATGACGCCCTTGCCGGACTCTCCGACCCGGAGAAAAAACGCAAAGCTATAGGCCGTGTATTTATCGAGGTATTTGATGACGAGGCGCACAAAGTACAGGATGTAAAATGGCTTGGCCAGGGTACCATCTATCCTGATATTATCGAGTCGGTTTCCATTAAGGGGCCATCGGCTACCATTAAATCGCACCACAACGTTGGCGGCCTGCCCGATTTCATGAAATTGAAAGTAGTTGAGCCTTTGAATACCTTGTTTAAAGACGAAGTAAGGCGTGTTGGCAAGGCTTTAGGCATCGATCCGAATATTTTAGGCCGTCACCCTTTCCCAGGCCCCGGTCTGGCTATCAGGATATTAGGCGACGTCACACCGGAAAAAGTTGCAATTTTACAGGAAGCCGATGCGATTTATATCAACAATTTGCGGGCTGCCGGTGTTTATGATAAAGTTTGGCAGGCCGGCGCCATATTTTTGCCGGTACAGTCGGTAGGTGTTATGGGCGATGAGCGTACTTACGAGAACGTTATTTGCCTTCGTGCTGTTGAATCGTTAGACGGGATGACCGCCGATTGGTGCCATTTGCCGTACGATTTACTGGCCAAAATCAGTAACGAAATTATCAATAACGTAAAAGGAATTAACCGGGTAGTATATGATATCAGCTCAAAACCGCCTGCAACTATTGAGTGGGAATAGGTGGTTAACGTTTTTAATAATAGGACTATTTGCCGCCGCATGTTCGCCAAAAGTGCGGACGGTGGCTGTACAGCCTAAAAAAAACGAACCCGGTAAGCTTGTTGAGAAACCGCAGCCCGCCAATGCGGCTAAACCTGCAGAAGCAAAAGCATCAAACATTGCTTTGCTATTGCCTTTCGGTCTCGACCATTTGCGTGCCGGCTCTCCATATACTACGGTTACCTTAAAAGAAGCAGATATATCACTTGACTATTACCGCGGTTTTAAAATGGCGCTCGATTCGCTTACCGGGTTAGGCTACAATTATAAACTGCAGGTGTTTGATTCGAAAGGCGAGAAGGCACAGGCGCACAGCCTTGGCCTAAATCCTGCCATCAGGGCAAGTGATTTGATTGTAGGACCGGTATTCCCGGAAGATGTTAAAGCATTCACCAGCGCCTATCCTAACAGTCGTCAGCCTGTGGTTTCACCATTATCGCCCGCTGCCCCTGCTACTATCAAGAGCGCCGGGCTGATTACTATGATGCCGCCGCTTGAATATCACGCATGGACTGCTGCACACTATATTAATGATAGGCTGAAACCTAAAAAGGTGTTCGTTCTCAAATCTGGCTACAGCGAAGAAAACGACTACATCATTCCGTTTAAAAAAACAATCGACAGCCTGAGCAAAAATCATATACAGGTAGTTTATGTTACAGTTATACATGGGCAACTGGGGGCGCTTATTCCACAGCTTACTGCCGGCGGGCAAAATGTATTTATAATGCCGGCAACCAACCAGCATTTTTTAACGGTTACCCTGCGCGGGCTCGACTCGCTAAACAGCACCTACCCCATTACCCTGTTTGGCCACCCAAGCTGGGTTAACCTTACTTTTTTAAAGGGTGACCTTTTGCAGCGGTTAAATACATATATCACCTCGTCTGACCATATTAATTATAAAGACCCTGGGATAATGGCCTTTGCCCGCTACTACCGAAACGAATATCATACCGAGCCTACTGATTTCGCCATTAAGGGTTTTGATGAAGGTATTTACCTTGGCCGCCTGCTGGCAACCGGTGATGTGAGAAATTTGGCTGAAAGTGACTTTACAGGTTTGCACAATAATTTCCATTTTCAGAAAAAAGCTGGCCTGGGATGGATAAATACGCACGTTGGCATTTATAAATACGTTAATTTTGAGCTGAAAAAGATAGAATGAAGGCAATAAACCAGCTTAAAACGTTTCAGCGTATTTTGGATGAATATCCGGCAGAAACGCCACTAAGCAAATTTTTACCCGGATTTTATCGGCAAAACAAACAAATGGGCTCAACCGACAGGCGGATTGCCGGCCGGTTGCTGTATAATTATTTCCGCCTTGGCAGGGCACTGCCAGGTACGCCGCCGGAAGAACGCCTGTTTGTAGCAGAGTTTTTATGCAATACCCAGCTTAACTCTTTTATACAACACTTTAAACCCGACTGGGCCGGCTGCATGGGGTTCGGTACCGATGAAAAAATCGGCATTATTAAAACGGTGTTCCCCGCTTTTAAGCTTGAAGATGTGTTTCCATGGACACAACAGCTATCTCCAGGCATTAATAAGGATGCATTTTTAAAATCGTTTTTTGTACAGCCCGATTTATTTATCAGGGTAAATAAAGGCTACGAACAACAAGTAAAGATTGTATTAACTGCTGCAGAAGTTGTTTTTAAAGACGAAGGAAACAATTGCATATCGCTGCCTAACGGAACCCGGTTAGAGGCACTCTTCCCCAACCAGCACTGGTTTGAGGTGCAGGATTTTTCTTCGCAGCAAACAGCGCAGTTTTTTAAGCCCGCTAAATGGGATGGCTGGTGGGATGCCTGCGCTGCATCGGGCGGCAAATCGCTGCTGCTGCATGCACAGGAGCCTACGGTGAAGCTGGTGGTATCAGATATCCGCGAATCTATCCTGGCCAATCTTGATGAACGTTTCCAGCATGCGGGCATCACTAAATACCAGAAAAAACTGCTCGACCTTACCCAAAACAATGAGCTGATTTTACACGATTACGAGTTTGACGGTATCATCCTTGATGCCCCTTGCAGCGGCTCGGGCACCTGGGGCCGCACCCCTGAAATGATTAGCCAGTTTGAAACTTATAACATCGAGTTTTTTCAAAAGCTTCAACAGGGTATTGTACGCAACGTTGCTAAATACCTTAAACCCGGCAAGCCTTTGGTTTATATTACCTGCTCGGCTTTTAAAGCAGAGAACGAGGACATCGTAAGCTTTATGGTGAAGGAATTGGGATTAAAGCTGGAGGAGCAAACTACACTTAAGGGATATGAGAACAAGGCGGACACGATGTTTGTGGCGAGGTTGTTAGCCCCCTGATCCCTAAAGGGAATTTTCAATCGGTTTGAAGCTAACCTGTTGATTCCTATAAGTTTTAAATACTTCAACTCAAAACAATTCGTTAAACTGCGCCTTTATACCTTAAATTCACAACATGCCGCGCTGGTTAAAAATTTCATTAAAGATATTGGGTGCGCTCCTGCTGTTTTTTATTGCAGTTTTAGCGGGACTATCGATTTATGTTTCCAGTCATAAGGCCAAAGTCATAACGCTGGTAACCGACGAGTTGAATAAAAACCTTGATGGCAAAATAGTAGTGGGGAGTGTAACCACCTCTTTTTTCGAGAGTTTCCCATCACTATTGGTGAAGCTTGAAAATGTTACCTTGCGCGACAAGGAATTTGCAGCCCACCATCATACACTGTTAAGCACCAAAAATTTTGATGTATCATTAAATACTGCCGCGTTGCTAAAAGGCAGTGTTAGTATCGACCATGTTACTATCAGCAATGCGGCTATCGATCTTTTTACAGATAGCCTGGGCTATAGCAATACCTCTGTTTTCAAAAAAAGCAGTTCGAAAGATAGCAGCAAAAGCTCCGGCAAATCAAATACCCGTATCGGCAAGTTTAGCCTGGAGCAAGTGAGCTTTACCGTTGATGACCAAAAGGCAAAAAAACTGTTTCAATTCGCTGTCGACAAGCTAAACGGGAAAATGAATTACCCGGATAGTGGCTGGAATGCCAACATCGATTTAAAAGTAACAGCCAAAAGCATGGCATTTAGCACCCGGAACGGCAGCTTTATAAAAAACAAGGTGGTTGAAGGGAAATTAACCGGCGGCTATAATAGCGAAACAGGGGATATCAACGTTACCAGCAGCGGTTTCACCATAGGCGGCGATGATTTCAATATAATTGCCCGCTTTGCTACCGGTAAAAAGCCTGCAGGCTTTACATTTCATATTACGGCCGACCAGCTTTTGTGGCGACATGCTTCCTCGCTGGTATCGCCCAATATAACCGAAAAACTGAACATGTTTAACCTGGACAAACCAATTGCTGTCAACGCGTATATTTCAGGTAGCTTTAGTGCTGGCGGCGATCCTTTGTTGCATATCACCGCAATTGCTAACGACAACAAACTTTCCATCCCCGGAAGTATTATTAACGACTGTAATTTTAAAGGCGTCTTCACCAATAACCACATCAATGGCAAGGGGTTCGGCGATGCAAATTCGATTATACGGTTGTCCAATTTCACGGGAAGCTACAACCACTTACCTTTCGCCGTTGATACGGGCAGTATTATCAACCTGGAAAAACCTATTGCCACGGGCAATTTCAGGTCTAATTTCCCAGTGGCTGATTTGAATTATCTTTTGGGCGGCAGCGTGGCAAAATTTAGTAAAGGCACAGCGAATATGCAGCTACAGTACGTAGCAGACATTGTGGATTATCGCATTAATAAACCAATTATAACCGGCGCCATCAACATCAAAAACGCAGATATCAACTACATACCCCGCAACCTTACCTTTAAAAACACTTCGGTTTCGTTATACATTACCCGCGAAAACCTGGTGCTTGACCATATCCGCCTGCAAAGCGGTCGCAGCGTAGTGCTGATGAAGGGGCGGGTAAATAATTTTCTGAACCTTTATTATAATGCGCCAGAGAAGCTTGTTTTAGACTGGCAGATTACAAGTCCGCAGTTATATCTTCAAGAGTTTATCGGCTTTTTGGGCACAAGGCAACAGGATGCGGCAGTGGTTAAACGCAGGAAAAACAGCGGCAACGTGGTAGATCAGTTAGGTACAGTTTTAGACAGGGCGCAGGCATCAATTCACCTGCGGGCAGCGAACGTTCATTTCAACAAATTCCTGGCAACTGATGCTACTGCCGACCTTCACCTGTCGGAAGACGGGGTACAACTGAGCAATGTGAGCGTAAAACATGCCGGCGGGACATTAAAGATGAAAGGCAACATTTACCAGGACAAAAAAGAGAACCGGTTTAATTTAAATACCATGGTGAACAATGTTGACGTGCGCGAGTTTTTTTATGCGTTCGATAACTTTGGGGTGAAAGGGATTTCCTACCAAAACCTAAGGGGCTACCTATCAGCCGGCACACAGGTAAACGGCAGGATTAGCAATGCAGGTGAGCTTGTGCCGGGTTCGGTATTTGGGGTGGCTAATATCAATTTGCAAAATGCTGCTTTGCTGGATTATAAACCGCTTATAAATATCGGGAAGTTTGCATTCCCTTTCCGCAACCTGAAGGAAATAACGATCGCAAAGCTTGATGCCAAATTTGATATCCTTGGCGAAAAGATTGTGATTAACCCGATGCAGCTTAACTCGAGCGTATTGAATGCAGATGTGGCAGGTACCTATGCCCTCAAAAACGGGACGGATATTACGCTTGATGTACCATTACGCAATCCGGGTAAGGATGCCGGCATAACCGATACCGTAAAGCTTGCCAAAAGGCGCAACCGGGGAATAGTGCTTCATATAAGAGCAAAGGATGATGAAACCGGCAAGCTAAAGATCGGGTGGAATAAGGATCATAAGTTGATTAATTTGTAGAACACCCACTTTACCCACTCGTCATTGCGAGGAACGAAGCAACCTCTACACAGGACATTCACGGACCGTAATGTTTATGGTTATCTAAACGCGGCTGATAGGTCGCCACAAAGCTTTTACTTCGTTGATTTGCATGCGTAGAGGTTGCTTCGTTCCTCGCAATGACGATAGGATGAGGATTTACGGTTCTACAAATGCGTATTACTCCTAAACAGCTTAATCGCTATGGCCAACAAAATAACCCCAAACGCTTTACGCAGTATGTTCACCCCGGTTTCGCCCAACAGCTTTTCCAGCCATTTTACATTTTTTAGCACCAGGTAAACAAACAATGTATTTAATACGATGCCAACTACTATGTTTTGGGTTTGGTATTGTGATTTGAGGGATAGCAGTGTAGTCATCGTACCGGCACCGGCAATTAGAGGAAAAGCCAAAGGAACAATGGATGCTGTGGTCGACATTTCTTCTTTAAAAACCTTTATCCCCAATACCATTTCCATGGCTACCACAAATATTACCAACGAACCTGCTATGGCGAATGACTGAATATCAAGACCAATAACGGACAATAATTCTTCGCCACCGAATAAAAACGCTACCATTAACACCAGCACGGCTATACTAGCCTTTTCCGATTCGATATGCCCGACGCGCCTGCGCAAATCGATAATAATGGGGATAGCCCCCAGGATATCGATAATGGCAAACAAAATCATGGTAACAGAAAGTACCTCTCTGAAAATTAGTGGATGCATAGCGTAGGGGTTTTAGGGTTACTCTTTTTTCTTTAAACGGAAACTCAGCAAAAATGCCGCTAAAATATAGAATGAAGATAAGAAGAAAACGCTATGTATGGAAATTACAGTTACCAGTCCCGCTGTTAAGGGCCCAAGTGTTTGCCCGATAGACGCGTAGGCCTGGTTGATACCCAATATTTTACCCTGTTCACCTTTATCAATATTATCAGCAATAATGGCGTTAAGCATGGGATTGCGCAGGCCATTGAACAGGCCATAAACACACATACAAATGGCGAAAGGCACAAAAGACGAAATAAAACCCGAATAAAGCATTGCTGCGAAACACAAAATGGATGACAGCATCAATATCAAAGCTTTTGACGGGACAAGCCTGGTAAACATCGGTACACATAATTGCATAATAATACCGCAAAGCCCAAACCCGGCAAAAAATAAACCTATTTCTGTGGGCCATATCTTTAAAATATCAACACTGAAAGTCTGGAAGCCGGTAACCATGGCAAGCTGAGCCATAGTAAGCAAAAAGCCTATAAAAACCGCTGTACCGATTGTAGGCCGTTTCAGCGTAGTAATGAGGCTGCTGTACTTGAATTTTTCGTGGTGCCTGGCCCTGGTCTTTTTGCTGGATGGATTGGTTTCTTTTAAAAAAACCGCCGCGCAAAGCGTGCCCACCAATGATAATGCTGCAGCGAAAAAGAAAGGCGCCTGCGGGCTAAGCCTTGTAAACACCCCGCCAACAAAAGGCCCTATAACAATACCAAACGCCAGCGACGAACCCAGGATGCCAAACCGCCTTGCCCTGTTTTGCGGAGTTGCCGTATCGGCTACCATGGCTTGCGCTACTGATACATTACCACCTGTTAAGCCATCAAGTATACGGGCTGCGAAAAGCATGAGCAAGCTTCCCGCTTCGGCAAACATTAAAAAGGATATACAAGTGCCGGCCAGGCTGATGACCAGCAGGGGTTTTCGTCCCCACTTGTCAGACAGCGAACCTAAGACCGGGGTGGCAAAAAACTGGGCAATGGAAAACGAGGCCATTAATGCCCCAAGCGTAGTGCCGTTGAGTCCGAATGTTTTGCCGTAACTATAAAGTACAGGAATGATAATGCCGAGCCCGAGCGAGTTAATAATACATACCAGTACTAATATCCACAGGTTTTTATCGGCTTTCATTAATGGGGTTGGGCGGTGTTATAATAAAAATTCAAGGTAACAAAAAAGGTTCCGATAAATCAGAACCTTTTCAATATTTAGGTTAAATTTTTCAATGACCGGGGCTTTTAGCGCAACGCTTAAAAGCCCCGGCCTGTAAATTATTTCTTTTCAAAATCAGTAGCCGATGGCAATATTTCGGAAGCATTGCCAAGCTTGCTGTTTTTCTTGCTGTAGGTAAAGTAGATTATCAAACCTAATACCATCCAGCCAAGTGCACTCAATTGTGTCCTGGTTTCCAGGCTGGCTATCATAGTTCCACAAATTATCATACCCAAAATAGGCACAAGCGGTACAAGCGGCGTTTTAAACGGCCTTATCAGGTCCGGGCTCTTTTTACGGAGTATCATCACGCCAACGCAAACCACCACAAACGCAAACAACGTACCAATTGATGTTAAATCGCCGGCTACACTTTCGGGTAAAAACGCTGCAAACAAGCCAACAAACACAAACAGTATCATGTTGCTTTTATATGGGGTGCTGTATTTTGGATGTAAATCGCTGAATACTTTTGGTAGTAAGCCGTCGGTAGCCATGGTGTAAAACACCCTCGACTGCCCTAACAACATCACTAATATTACCGACGAAAAACCGGCCAAAATAGCAACTGTTACTAAAGTTGACAGCCATGCATAATGCTGCATGTAATGGCTGATAGCGTAAGCTACAGAAGCCTCTTTACCTGCGTGCATAAAATCCTGGTATGGTGCAACACCTGTTAATACCCATGAGAAAAGGATATAAAGGATTGTACAAACAACCAGTGAACCAAGTATACCTATCGGCATATCGCGTTTAGGATTTTTCGCTTCCTGTGCTGCAGTAGAAACTGCATCGAAACCAATGAATGCAAAAAACACAACACCTGCACCCCTAAGTACACCACCCCAGCCATGATTAAAAAATCCGGCGTATGAATAGGTAGAACCATCGGGCAAAGTTGCCGCAGGAGCATCAGCAGGGATAAGATATGGTGTATGGTTAGCAGGGTTGATGAACTGCCAGCCTATAGCGATAAACACTAATACAATTGATACTTTTATAATTACGATAACGGTGTTAACAGTTGCAGATTCCTGTGTGCCTTTTATCAGCAATAACGACAGTAACAGTAATATAACCAGTGCCGGTATATTGATAATGCCGCTCACGTGCTGACCGTTTACCAAAACAGATTCCATTGGCGAGTGGCACCACTCGTACGGTATTCGATGCCCGAGCAGGTTATTCGCATATTCACTCCAACTGATAGATACCGTAGCAGCACCAAGTGCATATTCCAGTATCAGTGCCCAGCCAATTATCCAGGCCACAATTTCGCCCATAGTTGCGTAGGCATAAGTGTATGCGCTACCTGCAATAGGGATAATAGACGCAAATTCGGCATAGCAAAGGCCTGCGAAAGCACAGCCAATTGCTGCAACAATAAACGAAAGGGTTACAGCAGGACCTGCGTGTGCGCCTGCGGCGGCGGCAGTCCTTACAAACAGGCCTGCGCCAATAATTGCACCAATGCCCAGCGCAACCAGGTTACCTGCGCCAAGCGTCCGTTTAAGGCCTCCCGCGCCTTCTTCAGGCGTGGCCATTAATTGTGACAGAGATTTTTTTACGAATAAACTCATATTCTAAATAATAAGATCAGTTTGTTAAATAATGTAAATCAGTTTTCCAAACGTACTTAAATTTATTGAAAAGATAAAGCACGGAATGTAACAATGGAAGATAAGCTGAATTCAGAATTAAAATGGGGGTTTTCGCATATTTGGTTATACCAAAAAGGGACACCTTACAGCATCCCTTCACGCCCTTGTTGGAGTTGTCTCCAACAAGTACGAGGATCATTGTGGGAAGATTATGCGACTAAAATAGCTGTCGAATATTATAAACAGATGCTATATTTGGCTACCATATAAATTCACCCTGCTTACATATTAACCTAATTACCTGATCTAATGGCTGCAATAAACTTCGATTATCATCCTCAATTTTTCACCGCAACTATATTGGAATGGAAACCCTTGTTAAAAGCAGACGAGTTTAAAAACATTATCGTCGATAGCTTATTGTTTTTAAAGAAGGAAAAAAGCATTGAGATATACAGTTTTGTGATAATGCCAAATCATATCCACCTCATATGGCAAATACAGGACGGTTTTAAACGCGATAATATCCAAATGCGCTTTCTAAAATTCACTGCGCAACAAATGAAATTCAAGTTAACCGACACCAATGATTCTCGCCTACAGGATTTCCGGGTAAATACCAGCGACAGAGAGTACCAGTTTTGGGAACGAAATGCTTTGAGCATTGACCTTTGGAGTGAGAAAGTATTTATGCAGAAAATGGAATACATCCATAATAACCCGTTGCAGGATAAATGGCAATTAGTTAAATACCCAGAAGACTATAAGTATTCATCGGCGAAGTTTTATGAAACTGGCATTGATGAATTTGGGTTAATGACGCATTATGCCGGGTGAGGTTTATCCCCTTTTACCGTGATGTTGGCTTAGTACACACCATGGGCTTCATCGTGTCGTTGGTCACAAGACCAACAACGGCGGGGGGCGGATATTAACGTAAACAAAAAAGGGACACCTTACAGCATCCCTTTTCAATATTCTATAGCAAATTAAGCCTTTTTATCAACCTTAATAACATGTGTTATCACTGAATGTTGCGGCTGTTCTTTTTGAAGGCGCTGGCCGTTATTCAGGTGTGGCGCAATAACCAATGAAACAATCGACATCAGTTTTATAAGGATGTTCATCGACGGACCTGATGTATCTTTGAATGGATCACCTACAGTGTCACCAGTTACCGAAGCTTTGTGCGGTTCTGATTTTTTGTAGTACATCTCGCCGTTTATCAAACAGCCTTTTTCGAATGATTTTTTGGCGTTGTCCCATGCACCACCTGCGTTGCTCTGGAAGATACCCATTAACACGCCTGATACAGTTACACCTGCCAGCAAGCCACCCAATACTTCGGGACCGAATGCAAAGCCGATGATAACCGGGGTGATAAGTGCAATAAGACCCGGTGCAACCATCTCGCGGATAGATGCTTTGGTCGATATAGCCACGCATTTTTCGTACTCAGGTTTTGCCTTGTACTCCATAATGCCCGGTATTTCGCGGAACTGGCGCCTAACCTCTTCAACCATGGCCATAGCGGCACGGCCCACTGCCGAGATACACAAGGCGGAGAAGATGAAAGGTATCATACCGCCCACAAATAAACCAGCCAAAACATCAGCTTTGTAAATATCAATATGATCGATACCAGCAACACC
>NZ_JANYGQ010000011.1 GCF_025359345.1 Mucilaginibacter sp. | reverse complement strand
AAGAAAATCTAAAGGACTTGGAAAAGGACTAATACGAAGCATAGGTCATTAACCTGGGCCTTGACTTGGTTCACCTTATTCTTTGTCAACAAGATAGTTTCGATAATAATCACTAAGCAAAGCTAAAGGGCCTTGACATTTTACCCTGCTCGCGCTTTTGGTTGCTTAAGTGGTAAATATGGGGTGGTGTGTTCAAAAACTTAACCCACAAACGGCATTGGCAACAAGTTATTCGACTAAAAAAACGTATTATTTCTTTTTTTAGGCCGGTTGTGGCGAAGAAAACATGATAAAAATAGAGGAAAGTGTTGGACTTATGTTGGACTAAAACAAATCAGGCTTTCAGAAGCTACTCTAAAAGCCTGATAATCAGGTGGAGAATATCGGAGTCGAACCGATGACCTCTTGCATGCCATGCAAGCGCTCTAGCCAGCTGAGCTAATCCCCCGTTTTGCGGAGGGCAAATATATTACATTAAGTATTAAAATAAAACATTTATTTAACTTAATGCGACGCAGCCGACCGGGCATCTATTGTAAACTCACCACTTCCAAATTAAGTTCCCATTTTTTGTCGTGCAGTTTCCAGATACGCAGGTACGAGCCGTTTGAAGTTTTATCGCCCTTTTTAACAATAGCTTGCCCGTAAACGTAACCAAGCTCGCCCGATTTGGCAATGCCGCTGCCTATGGGTGTGTAGGTAAAATCAGCCTTCTCTGCATCGGCAGCCTTGGTGGTTATATAAAGCTGGCCCGGGCGAAAAATTCTAACAGCGGTGTTGCTGTTTTGCTGATAGACGCTGCCTGCTGCGGCAATGAATTTTGATTCGGCGGCCAGTAACGCCTTGATGTTGGAATGGCCGGCTACGGCAAAAGTTGGGGTACCGTAAGCCGGTAATTCTTCAGCGCTGGGTTTCGCATGTGATATACCAAGGTCAATAGCCACTTTCCAGGAGCCATCGGCCTGCTTTTTCCATATAGTGATATAATTACCAAAGGCCCCGGCCTCCTTGTCGGCTTTGGTTTCCCGGTATTCCCAGGGACCTGTAGTAAAACCCAATTCGCCCGATGCCGCAATGTCGGCAAAGGCCGGGTACCAGCTTAGTTTCGAACTGTCGGGCTTTATGGTTGCCCAACGTTCTTTGCCATTAACTGGTTGGCCTTTTTTAAACACAAGGCCATCATCCGCTAAAAAATGCATAAAAGCCTGCTGGGTATTGTGTTCAACCGAATACTGCGCGAAAGCCTTCTCGGTAGCAACCAGGTTTTTAAAATCTGATTGTGCGAGTGTGCATACCGGCAGCGATATCAATACGAAGTAAAGACCCTTAATGGCGGCTTTTTTTAGTTGCATAATATTTAACTTTAAATATACAATATGATGTAAATTATTCAACAGTAAAATCCCCCGCGCAGGGGGATTTTAACCGTTGGCATTTTAACTAGTTTTGTTGGCCTGATGGGTGATAAAACCGCGTATTAGTTTCCGATCAACCAATAAAACACCCGATAAATGATAAAACAATTTACCGCGCTGTGCCTGTTATTGATTTGCGTCAGTCGCGCTGGCGCCCAGGCTACATACCCGGACAATAGTTTACCCGGAGACACCCCGCAAATATTTGCCCGCGGAATTTTGACCGACGGACTGGCCAACCGCGATTTTACAATCTCGCCCAAAGGCGACGAGATATTTTTCACTGTTCAGCATTTGAGGTTTGCAAGCTTTATCCTCAGAGTGGCAAAAGTAAACGAGGTTTGGGGCAAACCGGAAATGGCACCCTTTTCTGGCGTTTTTGCCGATCTGGAGGCTACTTTCTCTGCCGATGGCAATACGATATTTTTCGTTTCGAACCGGCCATTAAAAGGTGACCGGCCGAAAGATTACGACATTTGGAAAGTATCGCGCGGGGCCGATGGCAAATGGGGAGCGCCGGTTAACCTCGGGCCAACGGTTAATACGGACAAAAATGAATATTACCCCAGTATTGCAAAAAACGGCAATTTATATTTCACAGTTGAGGCCTCTTATGGTAAAGGCGGCGAGGATATTGTAGTGTGCAAAAAAACAGCCGATGGTTATGCCGCGCCCGAAAGCCTGCCCGAAACCATCAATTCAAAAACCGGCGAGTTTAACGCCTTTGTTGACCCGGATGAGCAATTTATAATATTCAGTGCCGAAAGCCGCCCGGGCCGGGTGGGTAGTGGTGACTTGTACATGAGTAAAAAAAATAATGCGGGCAATTGGCAACCCGCGCGACAGTTACCCGTACCTATAAATTCAACGGGACTCGACTATTGTCCTTATGTTACTGCGGATAAAAAGTATTTAATTTTTACCAGCAACCGCCTGCGTAAGGAATGGGATAGCGACAAAGCCGTTACTTATGATGAAATGAAAAATTTGATAACTGAACCTGGCAACGGGCTCGACGATATTTATTGGGTAAAATTTAACCCCGACTGGTAGGGGATTGAACGGAGATGAACATGCCCGGTGACGATGAAATAGTATTGAGGAAGTTTAAACGGCACGATTACCCGGCCATACATAAAATTTTCCAGGCAAATTGCCCATCGTATTTTGCGGAATCGCAAGGGCGCAACCTGTCTGACTTTTTAGACCGCAATGCCCAAAATTACTACGTAGTAGTAATAGGCGATGAGATAGTTGGTGGGGGCGGTTATAGTGTAAACTATCTGAAAACGGCTTTTATATCGTGGGTGATGTTTAAGCCGCAGTTTCAGAACAGGCAGCTTGGCACTTTAGTTTTGCGACAGGTTATCAAGAAAATAAGGGACGGAAAAAAGGCGGAAGTTATCGAAGCAATGGCGTCGCAGCATTCCACCGCGTTTTTTAATAAATTTAACTTTACCTTGCTCGACGTTAAGCCCGATTTTTGGGCCGACGGCCTGAATTTACACCGTTTCCTGTTGAAAGTTAAATTCAAAAAGTTTGAGCCACCCGTTAAGAAACAGGGTTTTAAAAAGAAGGGCTGGGAAATAAAAGGTAATAAAGGCGCTAATTAGCCAACTGACGGGTGATGTATCGTTTCCTTTTTCTAATTTTACAGCAACACAAACAGTTATGACGGCAACCATCGATATCAGCATTACAAAAACAAACCACTCGCGCCTGGCCGAAACGGATTTTAATAGCCTGCAGTTTGGCAGAACATTTTCCGACCATATGTTTATGGCTGATTATGCCGATGGCGAGTGGAAAAACTTCCAAATTTTGCCGTATGCCGAAATCAGCCTTAGTCCGGCATCATCGTCATTGCATTACGGGCAGGCATTTTTTGAGGGATTGAAGGCATTTAAACAGGCAGATGGCACGGTTGCTATTTTCAGGATGGATAAAAATGCGGAGCGGTTTAACAAATCGGCCGAACGCCTTTGCATGCCCGAACTACCTGAAGAAATATTTTCTCAGAGTATAGCCGCGCTGGTTGATATCGACCGAGACTGGGTGCCGGCAAAACCAAATCACTCGTTGTACATCAGGCCTTATATGTTTGCTACCGAGGCTTTCCTCGGTGTTACTCCATCCACAACCTACAAATACATTGTGTTAGCTTGTCCTGTCGGACCTTATTTTACAAAACCTTTACGCGTTAAAATAGAAACAAATTACACCCGCGCTGCCGAGGGCGGGTATGGTTATGTCAAAGCCGCCGGAAATTACGGAGGTGCTATGCTTCCCGCCCGTAAGGCCATGCAGGAAGGCTTTGACCAACTGATATGGACCGATGCCAAAGAGCATAAATATGTGGAAGAAATGGGCGCCGCGAACGCCATGTTTTTGCTCGACGGCAAGCTGATAACTCCGGCTACCGACAAAAACACCATTTTAAAAGGCGTTACGCGTGATACCATATTAACCCTTGCCCGTGATATGGGTTATGAAGTTGAAGAACGCCCTGTGGCTGTAGCCGAACTGATTGCCGGGGCCCAAAATGGAAAACTTACCGACGCATTTGGCGCCGGCACCGCCTTTACCATTGCACCGATAGCCTCGTTGTACTACAAAGACGAAGAGTATTTTTTAAGTGACCCTGAAACCCGGGAATTTTCGAAAAAGATGTTGAAAATGCTGAATGACATCAGGTATGGCCTGGCGCCCGACACCCATAAGTGGAATTATATTGTATAGCTGCAATTACATTTACCGATAAATAATTGAGCCCCATTTTAACTATGGGGCTTTTTTTGCCGGTTAACAGCGGGATGCATTGATCGTGTAATATTCTCCATGCAGGTGATCTTTACACCGGCAAAGCGTTCCATTTTCTCACGTGGAACACCCGGAACGCTGTGAAACATTCTGATTATCAGCGTTTTTGTTTTCTTGCTAAATGTTCCATTTTTGTAAGTGGAACGCTTGCAGACCGGTGATGCTTTCGTATTCGAAGATCGGCCGGGTGCGATAGCAGACCGGCTAAACAGGCAAAATTCGGACAAGATGGAGCTAATTCAGCCAATAGCTCATTACGATTTTCTTAAAAACCGGACTGATCCACATCCAAAAAATATCAATATTATAAAATTCAAGCATTACTCCTTGTATTTTATAAATGAATAGCCACATCGGGTAAACAAATAATAAAAATTATTTTTTTAAACAGATTATAGGTGGCAGGGTTCTATATTTAAACAATTGTTTGCTTAAATTGAGCCAATAAATTCCTCCTATGAGAGTTTTTCACCTAAGTGCCGAGTGTTACCCCGTTGCAAAAGTTGGCGGCCTTGCCGATGTTGTGGGCGCATTGCCCAAATATCAAAACCAGGCAGGCCACCAGGCTGCTGTGGTAATGCCTTATTACGACCGCAAATTTGTACAGGAAAACGAATTCGATACCGTTTTTGTTAGTTCGACCTTATTAGGCACGCGCCGTTTGTTTTTCGAGATACTAAAAGAGAAAACTGATAAACTCGGTTTCGAACTCTATTTAGTAAAAATCCCCGGACTTATTGACCGTACCGAAATTTACAGCTATCCTGATGAAACCGAGCAGTTCATTGCTTTCCAGATAGCATTTTTAGATTGGATAAGCTATTCGCAACAGTCGCCTGATTTGATTCATTGTCATGACCATCATTCGGGACTGGTGCCGTTCCTTTTGCAACATTCAAGATTATATACCCGGCTGGCCGCCACGCCAACCGTATTTACCATCCACAACGGGCAATATCATGGTGCTTTCGGCTGGGACAAGCTTTCCTACCTTCCCGAGATTGATTTATCAAAAACCGGGTTATTGGATTGGGCCGGAGCCATAAACCCTTTGGCCTGCGCGGTTAAATGCTGTTGGCGTTACACCACGGTTTCTCCCACATACCTGGAAGAGCTTACCATTAACTCAAACGGCCTGGAGTTTTTATTTTATCTCGAAAAGGGCAAAGGCACGGGCATTCTAAATGGCATCGATACTGCTGTATGGAACCCCAAAACTGACCCTATGCTCCCGGCAAAATTTACCATCAACACTTTCCCAAAAGGCAAGCAGGCAAATAAGGAAGTTTTATGCACCCGGTTTAACTTATCTACGGATAAACCACTGATAGCCTTTATTGGCCGCCTGGTTGTTGAAAAAGGCGCCGACCTGATTGCAACTTCCATGGAGGAAAGCTTTAACGAGCACCCCGGCCAGTTCAACTTCCTTGTTTTGGGCGCAGGCGATAAAGAGACCGAAATAGAATTGCTGCAATTGCGCGATTTTTACAGCGAGCAATGCAACGTGTTTATTGGCTACGATGAAGCCCTTGCCCATACCATCTACGCTGGCGCCGACTTTTTACTGATGCCATCGCGCGTTGAACCTTGTGGTTTAAACCAGCTATATTCGTTGCGTTACGGTACACTGCCAATGGTGCGCAATACCGGCGGGTTGCATGATACCGTAATTGATTTTGGCGATGAAGGCGGTTATGGCATCCGGTACAATCATGCAAGTGTCGAAGATATTTGCATGGCAGTTACACGTGCAATAACACTTTATAATAACGATAAACATTTCCAGGCCCTGCGCAAAGTGATAATGGCGCTCGATTTTTCGTGGGACCGCTCCGCAAAAGAATATATAACCTTATACGAAAGCTTAAATCCAACTATATGACCTCTAAAGTAATTTGCATTGTTCTTGGCGGAGGCCAGGGCAGCCGTTTGGCCCCGTTAACTACCACCCGCTCAAAGCCGGCGGTACCAATTGCTGGTAAATACCGTTTGGTGGATATCCCTATTTCAAACTGTCTTCATTCAGGCATCCACCGCATGTATGTGTTGACCCAGTTCAATTCGGCGTCGCTGAACAAGCATATAAAAAACACCTATCACTTCAGCAATTTCAGCGAGGCGTTTGTTGACATTTTGGCTGCGGAGCAAACCCCAACCAACGTAGGCTGGTACCAGGGTACTGCCGATGCGGTTAGGCAATGCCTTCATCACCTGGCTGTGCACGAGTTTGAGTATGTGCTGATCCTATCGGGCGACCAGTTGTACCAGATGGATTTTGGCGATATGATTGAAAAACACGTTGCTGCAAACGCCGAAATTTCAATAGCGAGCATCCCGGTACATGCCAATGATGTCCCCGGCTTTGGTATTTTGAAAGCCGACGACAACAACATGATAACCGCCTTTATCGAAAAGCCGAAATCGAACTTTGAGAGCTGGGCATCTGAGGTAAGTCCTCAAATGGAAGCCGAAGGCCGTGTTTACCTGGCCTCGATGGGTATTTACATCTTTAACAAAAAACTGTTATACGAATTGCTGGAAGGTAATGACCGTACAGACTTTGGCAAGGAGATTATCCCGCAATCAATTACCGACCACAGGGTGTTGAGCTACCAATATGAAGGTTACTGGACAGATATCGGTACCATACCGTCGTTTTTTGAAGCCAACATAGGCTTAACTGATGACATCCCTCAATTTAACCTGTTTGATAAACATCCTATTTATACCCGTGCACGCATGTTACCTCCGTCAAAAATGTCGGGTACACATGTCGACAAGGTAATTATTGCTGACGGATGTATCATCAACGCCAAACAGCTAACCAGGTCACTGATAGGTATCCGTACCCGCATTGGCTTTGAAACCGTTATTGAAAACTGCTACGTAATGGGTAACGATAATTACCAAACACTGGAGCAAATTACCGAATCGCACGAGAGCCAGACACCTATTATGGGTATTGGCGACAGGTGCCATATCCGCAACGCCATTATCGACAAAAACGCCTGCATCGGGGATGATGTACACATCAACGTGGGCGAACCGCTTGCCAATGGCGATTATGGTGCTTACGTAGTGCAGGATGGCATTGTGATAGTAAAAAAACGTGCGGTTATTGCAAATGGCACTGTGATTTAATTTAGTCCGGAAGTCGGGAAAGACCGAAAGACAACAATAGCAATAAAGCAAAAAGCCAGGGATAATTTTCCTGGCTTTTTGCTTTAAAAAAACTTGTCATTGACAAGCACTAGGAGGAATTTTATAACTCCACGCTTTCGCCAATTTTTGGCAGTTTAATATTGATGCCTGCTTTTACAAATTTTGCTTCCGCTTCGGCAGCATCAATTTTTATAACCGGGAAGGTATCATAATGCATACCGATAATATTTTTGCAATTGATAAAACCGGAGGCTTTTATAGCATCATCAATGCCCATGGTATAGTTATCGCCAATAGGCAGGTAGGCCCAATCCAGGTTTTCATCGGCCAACAGTTTCATGTCGTAAGTTAAGGCAGTATCGCCTGCGTAATAAACAACTTTTCCATCCAGATGCAATAGAAAGCCAGCCGGGTTACCCCCTGGCGAACCATCGGGTAATGTACTGGAGTGTACGGCATTTACCATTTTTACGCGGCCAAATTCAAAATTGAAGCCACCGCCAATGTTCATACCGTGAGCATTATTTATGCCATGTTTACCCAGCCAGTTCGCTATTTCGGCAATGCAGATTATTATAGCATCGCTACTTTTTTGTATGGCAAGTAAATCGGCCACGTGGTCGCCGTGCCCGTGCGAAACTAAAATATAATCGGGCTTCAAACTGTGAATGTCGATATCCTTTGCTTCGGGATTTGGGGTAATAAATGGGTCGAACAATAGTTTTTTCCCTCCTGCTTCAAGCATAAAGGTAGATTGCCCGTAAAATGTAGTTTTCATAGGGTAAATATTTTATTAATAAAGGTATAAATCAAAACGCTTAAAACAGACCGCCCAGGCCGCCAAACATATCTTTGGCCATGGCGCCCATTTCACTCTGGCTTACATTCTCCGCCTGCTCCATTGCCTTGTTTATGGCAATAACCAAAAGCTCTTCCAGTTGCTCTTTATCCGCGTCTTTTAAAAAATCGTCGTCAATTGCTACCGATTGGATAACTTTATTGGCATTGGCTGTTACCGTTATCTTCCCGCCCTCAGCAGTGCCGGTTACGGTTATCGCATCTAAGCGCTGTTTTACCTCGCCCGCCTTTTGCTGGGCCTGCATTAGTTTATCGAACATGGTGTTGTTGTTTTAATATTGTAACGTTGGTTTGGGCAAAAATAAGGCTAACATTTCAACATTCAAACATTACAACTTTCCAACAAAATTAGTCATCACTCGTATCCCCGTTCCCCTTATATGCGCTTTTGCGTACTATAGGCATGCCTGCGGCATTAAACAAGTCGTCAAGTTTTAACAGGCTGCCGTTTGAAAGGTTTGATAACAGTACAATAGTAATGTCATCTTTAATATCGCGCAAATAAATATGCCTGAAACCATGCCACCAGCCGGTGTGGTAAATAACCTGCTTACCCGGGGCTTCAAAAATACGCCAGCCATAACCATAGCTAAAATGACCATGGATCATAGGATTGCGCGGTACGTATGCCGAATCCATAGTGGCTTGTTTCAACAGCCTGCCGCTACGTAACGACCGGTCGAAAAGCCAAAGGTCGCCCACTGTGCTGTAAACGCCTTTATCGCCCAGCGGGCCATCCAGGAAGTTCTGCGCTACCGAGTAGCGCCATTGCCCCCTGTCGTGTCCCACCACATCAACCGGTATTTTATCGTATACCGCTTTTGAATAGGCGGCGGTATGCTCCATCCCCGATGGTTTGAAAATATGTGTCTTTACAAAATCAGCGTATGATTGGCCGGTCACTTTTTCAATTATGCTGCCAAGCACCATAAAGTTTGAATTGTTATACAAAAACCTGACGTTGGGTTTATTAAAAGGGCGTGGCTTATACTTTGCAATTAACGCCATTTCGTCGGCATTGCTAATACCCTTGCGTTGCAGGCGGTGTTCGGCGCGGTATAAGTCATCGGTAAAATATACATAGTTCATCATCCCCGAGCGGTGGGTGAGCAGCAGGCGGATGGTGACACCATCGTAGGGGAAGTCCGGGAAAAATTTCTTCACATCATCGTCCAGCTTTAGTTTTCCTTGCTCCCACAGCATCAGTATGGCTGTAGATGTAATGGTTTTGGTAACCGAGGCCAGTTCAAATTGGGAGTTTATTTTCAGGCTGTCGCGGTGCAGGTTATCGGCCCAGCCAATCGCTTTTTCGTATATTATTTTGCCATGTTTGGCCACCAGCACATTGCCGTTAAAAGCGCGTGTTTTATGCAAATTCTGCATCACAGCATCAATTTTTTTATCCCCATCCTTCGGGTTGTAGGCTAAAAACGCCTTCGTATCGAAAGGGGCTTGAGGGCCGGGTAACGGAGCTGTTTTTTGATCACTTTGTTTGGACGAGCACGATGTTAGGGAAGACAGGGAAAAAGCAAATATTATAATGGGTGTATATACTAATTTCATAAAGCAGATGTTCGCGTTTTAACGTGCAAAAGTCAGAAATTATACAGCAGTTATAAAGTAATGTTTTAAATATTTTTTCTTTTAGTTAATCGCACTTCCTAATTTTAGCAGATGAAATATATTAAATACCTAATAATATGCATTTTTATAACGGTTGCCTCTGGTGAAACATCCGCGCAAAATACCGATGACGCCCGGGCACTGGTTAAAGAAGGTGTAAAGCTGAACAATGAGAAAAAATATGGCGAAGCCATAGATAAATACCGGCAGGCCTTAAAAATTGATACCGGGAGTATGTTTACGAATTATCAACTGGCTTATTCGTTGTTTTTGTCGGATAAAGGGACGGATGGATTACCTTATCTTCAAAAGGTAATCATCGGCGATGAAAAATTAAGGGTAGCAGCTTACGACTTATCAGGCTTAATCTATTTTAAAAACAAGCAATACGCCGGGGCGGAGACAAAAGCCATCGATGCAATAAAGCTTGACCCAAAGCATGCCAGCACGCAACGTATGTATGCGCTGGTAAGCTTTCATCAAAATAAACGCGCCCAGGCATTGCTGGGTTTCTGCAGCTTTATTTTGCTGGAGCCAAACACCGCCCGCAGTGCCGAGGCTTATGGCAATATCCAGCATATTTTACAAGGTGGCAATTTAAAACCTGAACCCGGCGAAATGGCGCCGCATGCCATTGATGCGAACACCAATGCCCTTAACCAGTCAATAACCCAGGCGGTTGCCGATTTTAGCAAACGCAGATACTCATCTGCGGGCGATTTACTGGCTGCAGAATTAAAAGCAATATTTATTAATGTAGGTCAGCTGGCTGAAAAGCAAACCGGAAACGATTTTTTCAGGAAGTATATGGCGGCTTATTTTTACCAGTTGGCACAGTCGCCAAATATGCCGGCCTTTGCACGGTTGGTAACTCAAAGTACACCTGAAAGCGTAAAATGGATAAAGGACAACCCTCAACCAATGGCAGATTTGGAAACTTGGGTTAAGGCCGCGGAAAGGGGGTTTTAGATCCCTTTAATAATAAATTGATTTGCCGTTTTAATTTACATAACTTAGTATCAGCAATCTAATATCGGTTAAATAAATATGGTATTACACAACAGCCCAACAACAAAACGCAGGCTTTTCAAACAATTTGAATTTCCCGACCTGATACCATATTCTATTGCATTGCTGTTTTTTTCGGGATGCATTTACTTGTTGACGCACCTGCCGCATATTGGATTTTAACAAAACTATAGCACCTAAGCCTTTCTTAATTTATGAAAAAGATAATCTTTTTGTTCTTAATAGCCTCGTCAATGGCAGCTAATGCACAGGTGGCGACAGAAACCATTACCGGGACAACAACCCGCACAACTGCGGCCGGCACAACTACCACAGTTATTAAAAGAGCTGCAAATATCGATTCGAATACGGTTGTTAAAGATTCTATCGGTACCAGGTATGCCTATAATGATTGGCATAAATTAATACTTACCGGCCAATACAACCTCATAAGCAACAATAAACTAACCGACAGCGCAACGGAGTTTACACTGGTGAAGAGAAGCGCCGCAGACATAGCCAGGGTGAAAATGATGATGCCGCCACCAGACGAAACCGGCGTAATAAAAACCAACGAACCCTTGGAACTTTTTAAGGCAAAGGATATAGAGGGTTATAAGCTCGATCCAAAAAGTTTAGAAGGCAAAATAGTGGTTTTAAACTTTTGGTTTATAAACTGCCCGCCTTGCCGCCAGGAAATTCCCGAGCTGAATAAGATTGCTGCGACATACGCCGGCAATCCGGATATTGTTTTTATCGCGGTAGCAACAGATGAGAAAGATAAGTTAAAAGAATTTTTAAAGGAGAACCCGTTTGCCTACCACATTGTTAGTGATGGTCGCGAACTTGCAACTAAATATGGTATAAAAGGGTATCCAACTAATGTTATTATCGGGAAAGATGGTAAAGTGAAATTGCATTCGATGGGATACGGGCCTTATACATTGGATGGATTTGCAAAGGCTATTGACAGCGCAAAATGAAAAAACACCTGCTTATTTTAATTGGATTTTTTATAGCGGCAAACTGTTGTGCCCAAATAGAAATTACAAAACCTATTGAAGAGTACTCCTTTAATAAAACAACGATTGTATATGACGAAGCCGGGCACAAAAGCACGTATGCAAAATGGAGCAAACTTTTAGCCGGCGGCAATTACAGGTTAAAGCCGATTCATCACGACAGCGATAGCACCGGTTTCATTTTAACAAAAAGAGACGAAGCCGCAGAAGATAAGTACAGCGCCACCCTGCCAAAACCGGTTGAAACCAAATTTTTCAAAACCGGGGAGGCCTTCAAATTCAGAAAATACGTTGATGTAAATGGCATAACCCTGACGCCGGAAGATTTAAAAGAGAAAATTGTAGTATTTAATTTCTGGTTTATAGCTTGCCCGCCCTGCCGTTATGAAATGCCGGAGCTGAATCGGCTGGCAGCAAAATATAAAGACAATAAAGATGTGTTATTTATTGCCATTACTTTTGATAAGAAAAGCGATGTAGACCGGTTTTTAAAGGTCTCTCCGTTTAAATACCATATTGTTGCCGACTCAATGCCCTTGTTTTATTATTATAGTGTTGATGAATGCCCTGCCAGCCTGGTTGTCGACAAAAGCGGGACAATAAAATTCAATAGCCAGGGCTATGGCGAAGGCAACGTGCCTTACTGGATCAAGAAAACTATTGAAGAATCGAAAAAATAAGAAAAATAAACCAATCGTATCAAACGTAGGGGTTCAAAATTTTGAACCCCTACCATGCAATGCGGGTATTTTTTTATCGCCGATAGAATTTATCATTTTCCCACACCTCGGGGTTGTTTATAATATATTCTGAAATCCGCAAATATGATTGTTCAGACCGGATGATATGTTCGTGATAATTGCGTTGCCAAACATGGTAAATATCTGTGTTGTCCCGAAAAAATTTCGTCACACCAATTTTATATCCCCGAACAATTGACCCGATTGAACGGGGTATTATATGTTGAAATTGATTTTGCGGTGATGGTGTTGGCGGTGATGGTGCCGGTGGTAGGGGTTCAAAATTTTGAACCCAAAATTTTGAACCCCTACCCGCCGTGCAATCGTAAATTTACGATGCAAAATTAATTTGAGAAGAAAAATCAACCAATCATGATACCCTCCGCAATTATATCCAAAGTTTAGTCCTTTTGTAATACCCTGCGCGATGATGGTGTAAGCAATTGCGATTATCTGGATAATCAGCATGTTCCATAGTAGGGGTTCAAAATTTTGAACCCCTACTATGGGTTGCCGCCGGGGAATGCCCGGGCCATAAAAAAAGGCGAAACGTGTTTGTCCACATTTCGCCTTTTATATTTTAGAGCCCTACGTTAGCTTACACAGAAAACGATGTTCCGCAGCCACACGTGCTTGCAGCGTTAGGGTTATTAAAGGTAAACCCGCGCGCATTTAGTCCGTCCTGGAAATCAATTTGCATACCAACGAGGTACAACCCATGAGCCTTATGCATAAATACCTTTATGCCGTCAATAATATATTCCTGGTCGCCTTCTTTTTTCTGGTCGAAACCTAAAATGTAGTTCATACCAGAACAGCCGCCACCTTCAACACCCACACGCAAGCCAAAATCGTCACCGATTTCTTGCTGGCTCTTCAATTTATTCAACTCTTTTACCGCGCCTGTGGTAAAGGTTACCGGGCCGGTTGCAGTTTCAACAGCAGTACTCATCTTATTTTCAATTAACTATACAAATATAAGGTAAAATGCGGATTTTTGCGCGAGCCAATATATTTATGACCCGCATTTAACATTCACTTGCATGAATCTTTTACCGTACTTTTTAGATATTTTAAAATACACCATTGCCGGCCTGGGTATTGTATGGATAGCCTTTTATTTAATAAAGCCGTATTTAGACCGTGACGAGAAAATACAGTTGCTCGAATTTAAAAAAACCATCAGCCAGCAAACCCTGCTATTGCGCCTGCAGGCCTATGAGCGCCTGGTATTATTTATTGAACGGGTAAACCCTGCCAATATGCTGGTACGCCTGAACGCCTCGGGATATTCGGCGCACGAGTTGTACAGTATTATAATAGAGGAAATCCGCAACGAATACCAGCATAACATTACCCAGCAAATTTATGTAAGCAGCCGCGCCTGGGGCGTAGTAAAACATGTACGGGAAAATACACTTGGCATTATTAATAATGCAGCCAAAGGCATGCCCGAAGCTGCGACCGGTCTTGAGTTGGCCAAAATGATACTGGCAATCATTGCCGAACTGGAAGACAATCCATACGAAGTTGGCGCCAGTATGCTGAGGAAAGATGTTGAGGAGATATTTTGAGGTTAGTTGATTGGTGATTAGAGATTAGGAAAAAAGGCCAAGCATATATATTATATATGAGCGAAAAGAAGTTTACCACTACATCGAACATTGAAATAAAGGAAGTTTATACCGAGCCCTCGGAGATGAATGAGCTTCCGGGCGAGTTTCCGTTTACCCGCGGGATACAAAAGGACATGTATCGTGGGCGGCCGTGGACCATGCGCCAGTACGCAGGTTTTTCAACAGCCGAAGAATCAAACAAACGCTATCACTATTTGCTTGGCCAGGGTACCATGGGGCTTTCGGTGGCTTTCGATCTGCCTACGCAAATTGGTTACGACTCGGATCATGAACTTGCCGAAGGTGAGGTTGGCAAAGTGGGTGTTGCTATAGATTCATTAAAAGACATTGAAATACTTTTTGATGGCATCGAGCTGAAGAATATTACCACCTCAATGACGATCAATGCTACCGCACCTATATTATTGGCGATGTACATTGCGTTAGCAAAAAAACAGGGAGCCGACTTAAAACAAATTTCGGGAACTATACAAAATGATATATTAAAGGAGTACGCCGCACGCGGCACCTATATATACCCCCCCGAAGCATCCATGCGGCTGATAACCGACGTGTTTGAGTATTGCAGCAAGGAAGTGCCCAAATGGAACACAATATCCATATCAGGCTACCATATTCGCGAAGCTGGTTCAACCGCGGTACAGGAGCTGGCATTTACATTGGCCAATGGTAAGACATATTTAAAAGCCGCTTTACAAAAGGGGCTTGATATTAATGTTTTTGCAAAACGATTGTCGTTCTTTTTCAACTGCCACAACAACTTTTTCGAGGAGATTGCCAAGTTCAGGGCCGCAAGGCGCATGTGGGCGCATATTACAAAGGAGTTGGGCGCTACAGACGCCGGCGCACAAAAACTGCGCTTCCATACCCAAACCGGGGGTTCAACATTAACCGCACAACAGCCCATGAATAATATTGTGCGGGTTACCAACCAGGCGCTGGCGGCCGTATTAGGCGGCACACAGTCATTACATACCAACGGGTACGACGAGGCCATTTCACTTCCAACCGAAGCCGCTGCAAAAATAGCGCTGCGTACACAGCAAATAATAGCCTTTGAAAGCGGCGCCACCGATACGGTAGACCCCCTGGCAGGTTCCTATTTTATAGAAGCACTAACAGACGACATCGAAAAAGCGGCGCAGGTTTATATTGATAAAATTGATATCATGGGGGGCTCGGTAAAAGCTATTGAGCAGGATTATATCCAGCAGGAAATTGCCCGCTCGGCATACGAATATCAAACCGAAATTGAAAGCGGTGAAAGGGTATTGGTGGGTGTTAATAAATTTACCGAAGCCGAGGCCCCGGCGATCAATGTTTTCAGGGTGGACGATTCTATTCGCAAAATGCAGAGTGAAAAAATTTCCTCACTTAAAAATTCCAGGGATAATAATGCTGTTAATAACTGCCTGCAAAAGCTTGGTGACGCAGCCAATGGAACCGCCAATTTAATGCCCTTTATTTTAGACGCTGTTGAAAACTATGCCACACTTGGGGAAATCTCTGACACGTTGCGCCACGTTTTTGGCGAGTACTGACAGCTAAAAACTGCCAAAATATCTTCATGGCAGAATGTTATCCACACTAAGTTTTTTTTATTCACACCATTATCAGCCAGTTAAACAAATCTTAAAACTTTAGAGAATAAAAATGGTTATAATGGCTTAGAAATTGATGACTGCCAAGCCCCTGCGCGAAGCAGGAAAGGGACGGCAAGGAACAGGGCTGGAGAAATAATTAAAAAAGTATTGGAATAATTAAACGGCACGATATTGCCTGCGTTTTCAACCACGAAGTATAACATTTTATATTTAATTTATACTACAAAGCGCGTTAATATTTGTTAAATTTATTTTGCTAAAAAAGTAAAATTTAATTTTTTAATCCACCTTTTTTTTGAATATTCGGTGTTCCGTAGCAGTTCCAAAAGATGTTTCGCTGGGGGTTGGAAATCAACATTTTAATAAAATTTACGAATGGAAAAAACTTGTACTAACGTTTGGAATAGCTGCCTGCAAATAATCAAAGACAACATACCGGCACAAAGCTTTAAAACCTGGTTTGAGCCAATAAAAGCTTTGAGGATGGAAGGGAGCGTTTTAACGATACAAGTTCCAAGTTTGTTTTTTTACGAATGGCTGGAAGAACACTACGTTAGCCTGCTGCGCAAAACAATAAAAAAACAATTAGGCGACGATGGACGTTTGGAGTACAATATAGTAGTAGAACAATCATCATCCAGCAAGCCATACACCACAAATTTACCATCAAACGGGAATGGCGCTGAATCAAAAAATCAGTCTATGCCGATACCTATTTCGATAAATAAGGACATAAAAAACCCTTTTGTTATCCCGGGCTTGAAAAAGCTTAATGTTGATCCGCAGCTTAACCGCAACTACACTTTCAACAATTTTGTTGAAGGCGATTGCAACAGGCTGGCGCGTTCGGCAGGGTACGCGGTAGCGGCCAAACCGGGCGGCACTTCATTTAACCCACTGATGATATACGGCGGTGTTGGTTTGGGTAAAACCCACCTGGCACAGGCCATTGGCAACGAAATTAAAAACTCGCTGCCTGATAAGCTGGTGCTTTACGTATCATGCGAAAAATTCACCCAGCAATTTGTTGACGCCCTGAAGCATAACAACATTAACGACTTCGTAAATTTTTACCAGGCCATTGACGTGCTGATAATGGACGATGTGCACAACTTTGCCGGCAAAGAAAAAACCCAGGATTTCTTCTTCCATATCTTTAACCACCTGCATCAATCGGGCAAGCAAGTTATCATTACATCCGATAAAGCGCCTAAGGATTTGGCCGGTTTAGAAGAACGCCTTTTATCAAGATTTAAATGGGGCCTTTCGGCTGATTTGCAAATCCCTGATTTGGAAACCCGCATGGCCATCCTCAAAAACAAGACCTATCAGGACGGCATCGAACTATCAAACGATGTTATTGAGTACGTTGCCCACAATATCGACAACAACGTACGTGAACTGGAAGGCGCGATGGTGTCCCTGCTGGCACAATCAACCCTTAACCGTAAGGAAATTGATTTGAACCTGGCTAAACAAATGTTGAAAAACTTTGTGAAGAACTCATCGAAAGAGATTTCGATGGAATATATCCAGAACCTGGTTTGCGAGTATTTTGAAGTGCCAATAGAAATGGTAAAATCACAAACCCGCAAACGCGAAATTGTACAGGCCCGCCAAATATCGATGTATTTAGCCAAGGCTCACACCAAAAGCTCATTAAAATCAATCGGCCACTTCTTTGGCGGCCGCGACCACTCTACAGTTATTTATGCCTGCCAAACGGTTGAGGACTTGATTGATACAGATAAGAAATTCAAAGGCTACGTAGCCGATATTCAGAAGAAACTTAAAATGTCCTAACTGATCTTATAATAATGATTTGGAGCCTCGCAGTAAATGCGGGGCTTTTTTATTTCATTTCCACATAGAAAGATTACCTTTAATAGCATAATAACCACCCTCATATTCATGCATATTAAGTTAAACACCTGGCAAACATTTGCACTTTTTTTACCCTTTATCGCCGGCTTTGCTTTATTAAATATTCCAAACTCGGCTAAAGATAGTTTTCAAACAAATTTTGCAGTGGCAAACTTCCTGTCGGTACTGGGGTTGGCCACAATAATTTCTTATCAGGCTTTGCTTGCTTTGGGCTTTACCAGGCGGTGTGGTATTAAATCCATTTTATTTAAATGGAATGCGCTGATATCCCTGTCGTTTTTCGTGCTGTACTTGCTGTATGTTATCTTTTTCACCTTCATCAGTCCCGAATATTATCATCATAGAAACAATACGGGGCCCATGCCTAAAGCCGCCTTCAGGACGTCGGGTTGGGTTATCTTATTCTTTCTTGTCCACGCATTTATTACGTTCTATTTTATAAATAACCAGTTTGTTGCAAAGAAAATTGATGGCCTTACTAATGCTGATGAGCAAGACCAATTAAAGGATGATTTCTTACTACCGATGAAAAGGCTGACCAAGGCTTCTGTGTGGTTAATCGCGGCATTTGTATTTTTGACAACCGTTATGGATATAATTAAATTCAAGAATGGGCACTAGTTACTGGGTGTTGATGAATACATGTTTCACTAAAATCACTATGTCCGGAAATCTTATTTTTATCGCATGAAAAGTTTAATCCGAAAAGCCTTGTTGCTAACGCTGACTGTATTGCTTGGAAAAGCAACACTCGCACAACAAAAACAATTTATCAATCCCGATTCACTACCGCCGCTGTCAAAAAACTATTCCCAAGCCGTAAAAGTAAGCGGTGGCAATACTATTTATATTGCCGGTCAGGCTTCGGTTAACGGTAAAAAGGAAATAATAGGCCGGGGCGATTTTAAAACACAAGTGATAACAACCCTTGCAAATTTGCGCACAGTATTAAGCGCCTCAAAAGCCACACCTGCCGACCTTGTAAAAATTAATATTTATGTTGTAGATTTAAGTGCCGATAAATTGCTGATACTCCGTGACGAACTAAAAAACTTTGTGACTGACAATCCGCCGGTATCGACGCTTATTGGCGTGCAGGCATTGTTTAATAAAGATGCCATGATAGAAATAGACGGCATTGCCGTAACTAAATAAATTTGAATATGAAAAGAATCTTATTATTAATCATCGTGGTTGCCGTTTCAGGCTCAGCATTCGCCCAACAGTCGGCTACCGATGGCATTAAACAATCTATCAACACCATGTTTGATGCGATGCGCAAAGGCGACAGCACCCTGTTAAAATCAGTTTTTGCAAAAGAAATGGTGCTGCAAAGCATATCAACCAATAAAGAAGGCAAAGCAGTAATATCTACCGACAGTGCCAATGATTTCGCAAAGGCAATCGGCACCCCGCACACTTCCGTGTACGACGAGCGCATTACTTACGGCGATATAAAAATAGATGGCGACCTGGCCAGCGTTTGGGCGCCCTACAAATTTTACCTTGGCGACAAATTCAGCCATTGCGGCGTAGACGTTTTCTCGCTGATGAAGACCGCATCAAGCTGGAAGATAATTTACATTGTAGATACCAGGCGCAAGGATAATTGCATTGACTAAGCGGCAAATACAGGCCTAAATTAAGTCCTTCAGGTGTTTGTAGTTAGCTTTAACGGTATCCAGCACCTCGTCCATACGGCCGTTAAGGATAAGCTTGGTCATGGATAGTGCCATGCCCTTTACCTGTTCAAATTCTACTTTTGGCGGCATTGCCAGGGCATTGGGGTCGGTCATGATGTTTACCAGTGCCGGGCCTTTGTACATAAAGGCTTCCTTTAAAGCCTGTTCAACACCATCAGGATCGTTAACGGTAAAGCCTTTTATGCCCATTGCCTGGGCCACCATTGCAAAATCGGGGTTGTACATATCAGTTTGCCAGTCGGGCAGGCCGGCAACTTCCATTTCCAGCTTCACCATACCCAGCGAACGATTGTTAAATACAATAATTTTTATTGGTAATTTATATTGGGTAATGGTGGCCAAATCGCCAAGCAGCATGGACAGGCCACCATCGCCGCAAAGGGCAATAACCTGTCTGCCGGGGCAAGCCAGTGCAGCGCCTATAGCCTGCGGCATTGCATTAGCCATTGAGCCGTGATTGAACGAGCCCAGCATTTTTCGCTGCCCGGTGGCCTCTATATACCGCGAACCCCATACGCACGACATGCCGGTATCCACGGTAAAAATGGCATCGTTTTTGGCTAGCTTATTTACCAGGCTCGCCACAAATTCGGGATGTATCAAATCTTTTTTGCCGGCATCGTCAACATAAGTCTGCATCTTTTGCTTTACTTCGCTGTATAATTTCCGCTGAGCATCTAAAAAACTGTCGTCCTTTTTTTGTTTTATTAAAGGGAGTAAAGCTGTTAATGTGTCTTTAACCGATCCATGCAAACCCACGTCAACCATTGCCCGGCGGCCAATGCGTTCGGGCTTAATATCTAGCTGCACAATCTTACATTTGGTCGGCATAAACATGGTGTAAGGAAAATCGGTACCCAGCAAAATAAGCAGGTCGCTCTCGTGCATGCTGTGAAATGCCGCGGGTAAACCGAGTAAGCCGGTCATCCCAATTTCGTTCGGGTTATCGTACTGAATATCCATTTTAGCCCTGAACGAATAGGCTACGGTGGCATTTATTTTTTTAGCCAACTCCACAACTTCATCGTGTGCATCGGCGGCCCCTATCCCGCAAAAAATGGTGATTTTGTTGTATTTGGCAATAATCCCGGCCAGTTGGTGCAGATCATCTGCTGATGGGACGACTACTGCACTTGAGGTAAAAACCTGTGTGGCAGTGGCAATTTCTTCGGCATCCTGCATGGCTAAATCGCCGGGTAAGCCCAGCACTGCAACACCTTTTTGGTGGATGGCCGCCTGCATAGCCGCCTGCAGCATGCGCGGGAATTGTTTGGATGTGGTGGCAACCTGGTTATACTTACTGCAATCGTCAAAAAGTTTAATAGTGTTTGTTTCCTGGAAAGCTTCGGTGCCAAACTCAAAACTGGCCAGGGTTGAGGCTATGGCAATAACAGGAGCACCAGAGCGGTTAGCATCATATAATCCGTTTATTAAATGTACATGGCCGGGCCCGCTACTCCCTGCACAACAGGCAAGGCCGTTTAATTGAGCTTCGGCGCCGGCGGCATACGCTCCGGCTTCCTCGTGGCGTACATGTATCCACTCAATACTCCCTTCGCGCCTTACGGCATCGTTCACATGGTTCAGGCTATCGCCGGTAACGGCATAAATTCGCTTTATCCCTGCATTTGCCAGCATTTCCACCAGCTGGTCTGCCACACTCTTTGCCATAATCTTCAATAATCTATAAATCACTAACCAAATAAGCCGGGCCGGGTTTTAAAAATCGTAAATTGCTATCAAAATTTACTTATGGGAAGAATAGTTATAGTAGCCTACAAGCCCAAAGCGGGCAAGGCGGAGGCTTTAAAGGAGCTGACCAAAACGCATGTTTCGCGTTTACTGAAAGAAGGCCTGGTGACCACCCGGGAACCTGTAGTAATGGAGGCAGCAGATGGCACCATTGTAGAAGTTTTTGAATGGCTGAGCGACGAGGCCATTGCCAATGCGCACCAAAACCCCGAAGTACTGAAAATGTGGAAGGAGTATTTTGAGGTATGCGACATTGTACAGCTAAACTCGTTGACTGAAACGGGAGATATGTTTGCAACTTTTACCCCGGTGGATTAATTTGTG
This sequence comes from Mucilaginibacter sp., assembly GCF_025359345.1. Classification (GTDB taxonomy): domain Bacteria; phylum Bacteroidota; class Bacteroidia; order Sphingobacteriales; family Sphingobacteriaceae; genus Mucilaginibacter. Next base: position 68,453 of record NZ_JANYGQ010000011.1, on the reverse strand, counting down.
AATGCAGATGTACGAATGGTGCGTTCAAAGGAATGACAGCAAATCAAAATGCCTACCTTCGCCCGATAATGGCATTGCTCGATATTTTATACCAGGATGATGATTTAGTGGCTATCAATAAACCGCATGGACTGTTGGTGCATCGCTCGTCAATTGCTAATGATGCCACCGAATTTGCCCTGCAAATATTGCGCGACCAGCTAAACCAAAAAGTATTCCCGGCCCACCGGCTCGACCGCAAAACAGGCGGAGTATTGCTATTTGCGCTAAATAAGGAGGCCGAGGTGATGATGCAGCAGCAATTCCAGGGGAACCTGGTCGACAAAAAATACCTGGCTTTTGTACGCGGCTATACCCCGGATGAAGAAGAAATTGATTACCCGCTGCGCAAAGAAAACGGCACCCTGCAGGAAGCGTTTACCAAATACAAGACCCTGGCCCGCGCCGAGCTTGACATCCCGCTGGGCAATCACCCTACATCCCGTTACTCGCTGGTTGAGGCTCATCCGAAAACAGGCAGGATGCACCAGTTACGCAAGCATTTCGCCCATGTGTTTCACCCAATAATTGGCGACCGCACACACGGCTGCAACAAACAAAACAAATTATTTAAGGAGCAATGGGAACTGGATACCATGCTGTTGCATGCATCTGAATTGACGTTTACACACCCGCTTACCAAAATGGAGGTACATATTAAAGCACCCCTGCACAACGAGTTTTTAAGAGTGATGGAAATTATGGGCTGGAGTAGATGACGATGGCCCCTGTAAAAAAATCAAATACAGTATTTTACCGCAAGCCCTAAGGTAATTTTTAACAATTTTTAACCAAATGCGGCTAAACAGTTTGATACATTATGGGCATATTCGCACAATTATAATTAGTTTGCTGGTATTGCGTTAATTATAAAGTTCAAAATTCATAAATTTTACCGAAATTCGAAGGTTTTTAGTCCGCCTTTGGCGCGACGGTTTTTTTACTAGCATAAGGTACATGAGAAAGTTTGGGATAGCCCTTTTAAGTTTTATTTTATTAATATCGGCCGTTAAGGCCCAACCAAAGCATACGCTTGATAAAATTGCAGCCGTTGTAGGCAGTGGTATTATTCTTCAGTCTGACATTGAACTAAAATATGCCACTTATGTTGCGCAGGGTATGCCACCTAACGCAAGTTTTAAATGTAATATATTGCAGCAATTGGTTTCACAAAAATTACTCGCCCAACAGGCAATCATCGACAGCGTTGACGTTAAAGAAGACGAAGTTGATAATAGTGTTGATCGCCGCATGCGCGAAATGATACAGCGTGCCGGTGGACAGGACAGGCTGGAGCAGTTTTTGGGCCGGTCGGTTATCCAATATAAGGACGAGATTCGCCCGGATATTAAAGAGGGCCTTATCGCCCAAAGAATGCAGCAAAAAATAACTGCCAACGTAAATACCACCCCCCAGGACGTTAAAAAGTTTTTTGACGGCATCCCAAAGGATAGCTTACCTACCTTTAACAAAGAGGTGGAAGTTGGCCAGATAGTATTTCAGCCTAAGCTTAACGCTGCAGAAAAGGAAGCGTACAAAAACAAAGCTGAAGAGTTGCGCAAAAGAGTTTTAGCAGGGGAAGATTTTGGAAAGCTGGCCCGCCTCTATTCGCAGGACGGGGCGGCAGCAGCAGGTGGCGACCTGGGTTTTAACGACCGTACCGGGTATGTTAAAGAATTTACTGCAATGGCATTTAAATTGAAAGCGGGAGAGATTTCACCGGTATTTGAAACCGACTTTGGTTTTCACTTTTTACAGGTGATTGAACGGCGGGGTGAACAGGTGCACGTGCGGCACATCATCATACAACCAGTGATAACACAGGAAAGCTTAGACCGCTCAAAAGCCAGGGCCGACAGTATTTACGCCCTGATGATGAAGAGCCAAAAAAACCTGGATTATTTTTCATACGCGGCTGCGGCCTATTCTGATGATAAAGAAACTAAGTTTAATGGCGGGATGTTGTTGAATGCTGAAAATGTTGAAGCCCGTTCAACCTATATTCCAACCGATAAACTCGACCCCCAGGTTGCGCTTATTACGGATACAATGAAGGTTGGAAGTATATCAAAACCATTTTTATATACAGGTGCCGATGGTAAAAAAGGCTATAAGATTTTGTACCTTAAATCAACCACTAATGCGCACAAGGCTAACCTTACACAGGATTACCCGAAACTGAAGGAATATGCCAGCAATAATAAGGTAAATGTTACCGTAAGCCAATGGTTCGAAAAACGGCGTAAAGAAACATTTATGCGTATTGACCCGGAGTACCAGGGATGCCCGACAATGAATGGCTGGAGTACACCTGCAACTACGATATCAGAAGCTAAAACCGAAGAGCCTAAACCTGCCGATACAAAACCGGCCGAAGTAAAACAATAAGTTAAATATGCAACACCGCTCGGAAGTGGAAGCCGCTGACGCTTTAAAGCAGGCTTACCAGCAAATAACCGCCGAAATTGGCAAGGTAATAATAGGCCAGGAAGAAGTGCTTAAATTTGTGCTGATTTCGATTTTTAGCAATGGCCACTGCCTCCTTGTTGGCGTACCCGGGCTTGCAAAAACTTTGCTGGTACAAACCGTATCGCAGGTGTTGGACCTTGATTTTAAACGCATACAGTTTACGCCCGACCTGATGCCTTCGGACATTATTGGTTCTGAAATATTGGGCGAGGATAGGAATTTTAAATTTATACCGGGCCCGGTTTTTGCAAATATTATCCTGGCCGACGAGATTAACCGTACCCCGCCAAAAACCCAGGCCGCTCTTTTAGAGGCCATGCAGGAAAAGGCGGTCACTGCTGCGGGCATCACACACAAATTGTCGCAGCCGTTTTTCGTTTTAGCCACGCAAAACCCTATTGAGCAGGAAGGCACCTACCCATTGCCCGAAGCACAGCTGGACCGGTTTATGTTTAACGTCGCACTCGACTATCCAACATTTAAAGAGGAGTTGCAGGTAGTTAAAAACACCACCAGCACCAATACAAATAAAGTTAACAAGCTGCTTAATGCCGAGCAGATCATATATTTCCAGCAATTGGTGCGCAACATACCTGTTGCCGATAACGTGCTTGAATATGCCGTAAGGCTTGTTGCTAAAACCCGCCCCAACGGCGAATTGGCCGCGCCCCAGGTAAAACGCCTGTTAAACTGGGGCGCCGGACCCCGGGCATCGCAGTTTCTAATTCTGGGGGCTAAATGCCATGCCGTCATCAATGGTAAATACTCGCCGGATATTGAAGATGTGCAGGCAATTGCAAAACCCATACTGCGCCACCGCATTGTACGCAGTTACCATGCAGAAGCTGAAGGCTTATCGGCAGATGATATTATTCAACAGTTGTTTTAGGGGATAGCCGATTTTCAAACCGATTATAGACAGGACTGGCCTCACCACGCGTCATTGCGAGGAACGAAGCAACCTCTACGCGTGCCAATCAACGAAGCAAAAGCGCTGTGGCAATCTATTGGCCGCATTTAGTTCTACACAAACATAACGTACCTTGAATGTCCTTAGCAGAGGTTGCTTCGTTCCTCGCAATTGACGAAAAGAAAGCTGTTACTACGAACCCCAGCCTACTTCTTCCCCCGCACCATTTCCTCCAGCGCGTCAATCCAGGTTGGCGAATCGTTCAAACTTTCCACCAATTGTACGTGTTCGCCGCCAAGGGCCTTAAATTCGGCACCGTATTCTTCGGTTACTTCGTAAACAGTCTCCAAACAATCGGCAACAAAAGCGGGGCAAAATACCAGCAGGCGCTTTTTACCTTCTTTGGCCAATTGAGCCACTACCTGGCTTGTGTATGGCTGTACCCATGGATCGCTGCCCAGGCGTGATTGAAAGCAAACGGTATATTTTTCTTTCGGAAGATTTAATTTTTCGGCAATTAAACGGGCGGTATCGTATGATTGCGCCGAATAGCAGTACTTATTTACATTGCTAAGTGTTTGGCAGCAATCGGCAGATTTTAAGCAGTGATTACCCGTATGATCGCATTTTATCAATTGTCTTTGAGGCAGGCCGTGAAAGCTGAACAGGATATGGTCATAGGTTTCAGGCTTGTGCTTTTTACCGTTATTGGCAAAGGTTTCAATCATCAGCGGGTTATTATGAAACGAGTTGACGAATGAAATTGTAGGGATGGTTTGCCATTTGCGTACAATATCCATCACCTTATCGTAAACCGAACCGGTGCTTGCTGATGCATATTGCGGGAACAAGGCAATAACCTGTATACTTTCAACCAACGCCGTTTTTAGCCGGTTTAATGCCGATTCGATAGAAGGGGTTTGGTAGCGCATCGCCAGTTCAACCTGGTATTCGTCGCCCAAACGCTGCTGTAATGCTTGGTGCTGCAGTTTGCTGTAGTGCAACAGTGGAGAGCCTGTTTTATCGTCCCAGATATGTTTGTAAAGCTTTGCAGATTTTGGCGACCTGAACGGGGCAATTATTCCCTTCACCAGCAACGCCCTTGATATCGGGTTGATATCGATAACCCGCGGATCCATCAAAAACTCATTCAAATACTTGCGAACATCCTTTGTTTCAGGGCTATCAGGCGTACCCAAATTAACCAATAAAATTCCCTTTTTAATCATATTCTATTTTGCGTAGCGAATTTAGCGATTTTTTAGTCTGTAAGCGGACGCGTATTTAAGAAATGACGGGGTAATGAATTGTGGATTAACCTATAAGATTGATTTTTCGTCTTTCGGACTTACCCGACTTTTCTGGACTACGTTAAAACGCTTCGAGGGCTGCCTTTACATCCTGCATCAGCCACATGGGCGTTGAGGTGGCACCGGCAATACCAATAGTATCGCCCGGCGAAAACATGGTGCTTTGAAGTTCGCCCACCGACGAAACAAAATAAGTATCCGCATTATGCTTGCGGCAAACCTCGAACAAAACCTTACCATTCGACGATTTTTGACCCGATACAAATACAATCTTGTTGAATTTTGTGGCAAATTTTGGCAGGTCCTTATCACGGTTTGACACCTGGCGGCAAATGGTATCGTTGGCTTTAAGGTTATAGCCGCGTTGTAAAAGCTGGTCTTTAATGTTGTAAAACTTCTCCATGCTTTTGGTGGTCTGGCTATAAAGGGTGATATTTTCCGGCAGCTCCACATTGTCCAACTCGGCAATATCCTGGAAAACCAGCGCCTCGTTATTAGTTTGCCCTTGCAGGCCCACTACTTCAGCATGGCCGTGTTTACCAAAAATCAATATCTTCTCGTTTGCGTCGAACGAGGTTTTGATGCGGTTTTGCAGCTTTAACACTACCGGGCATGAAGCATCAATCAGCGTAATGTTATTCTCTAATGCTGTACGGTAGGTGTCGGGCGCTTCGCCATGGGCGCGTATCAGCACCTTTTCATTTTTCAGGTTAACCAGGTCGGCGTGCTCAATTATACGCAGGCCTTTGGCTTTCAGGCGTTCTACTTCTTCGTCATTATGCACAATATCGCCAAGGCAATATAAGTAACCATCTTCGGCAAGTATTTCTTCGGCCATATCAATGGCGTATACCACGCCAAAGCAAAAGCCCGAATCCTGGTCAATAGTAACTTGTAAGCGGTAATCTCCCATGCTGCTGCAAAATTAACGAAAAATGTTTGTTCGTGTATCATAACAATACCAGCGCGTAAAAATTTAACCACAGAGGTCACAGAGAAGGCACAGAGTACACAGAGAAGAAAAAAGCGATTAGCTGATCTGCGTTATTTAAATTAAAAGGCTTTGTGCTCTCTGTGGCTACTCAGTATCTCAGTGGTTAAAAACGAATGGGCACTAATCAAACACCTGCCTTATACACCACCAGCATATCAACCTTACGCTGCTGTTTTTCAAGGCTAAGCCCCATATCGGTTAATATTTGTGTAAGGCTTGCCGGGTTTTCTGGCTGAAAGGAAAATTTGATATCAAACTTGCCGGTGCTTTTAGTTTCATCAATAACAGGTATCAACTTCGCAATGCCATAGCTTTCCAGGTATTCGGCAAAATCGGCCATGGTCATGTCCTGCTGGTCAATTTCACCATGCCGGCTATAGTAAGTTCGGTTACCCGAGGTATTTAACGGGATACTTTTGAATTTCTCCGGGTCCTTTATTTTCAGCACGTACGCCTCTTTGTTTTGCTGTTCAACGCGCGCCTGCAAATCAAAGCGTTTGGCAAGTTCGTTTCTCAGCATTGGCAAAAGGTCGGCTTTGCTGGCTGCAATTATATCAAGGCAATATACCGGCTCATTTTTCACCTTTTCGGTTTTGTCTACCATTCTTGAAAATGGAAAATCGCCATTCGCCAGCCTGTAAAGGGTAGTTAATCCTAAATTTAAACAGGTAAGCCTGCGCCCCTTAAAAGTGCTATCCTGCATCCAGGTTGTGCTTAGTCCCGGCGCACCTTTTATTTCCGGCATCATGCTGAAACGGGTTTTTACAGTATCGGCGGCAAAAAAGTATTTCTTTATAATTTCCTCATAGTCCATCGTATTGTCTTCCTTTTCAGCGAGGTGTATCTCCTGGTTGTTCAGCAAGCTATCAATCACTTTGTCTGTTACTGATTCAGGACTGGTGTTGGCAATGAGCTTGCCATCTGCCGAAATGAGCACGTCGTGGGGAATTAACTGGTGCGGGAAGACTTGTGCTATTGCGCGGGCAGTATCCACAGCAAACCAAAGGTTTGATGGCCGGCTGGTTAAAAACTGCCCTGTACGCTTAACCGTTTCGTCGGTTACTGTAATGATTTGCAATTTGCCGGGATATTTTTTCTGTAATTGCTGCAAATGCGGCATTGCCACAATGCACGAGCCGCACCAGGTTGCCCAAAAATCAATTAAGACGATCTTTCCTTTAAGGTTACTTAAGTTAGCCGTTTTAACGGGCGCGTTTAAAATGGTTTTGAAATTAATATCGGGAACGGCTTCGCCATTTTTTACCTGGGCAAGGGCGAGGTTGGTTACTATGGTTAGCAGCAGGGTAAGCTTCTTCATGTTGTTTTTCTTTCAAAAAACGGTATAATAAGCTGGTAGAAAAGTTAACGCGAGTTAAGCACAGTTAATTAGTGTTAACGTTTTTGTTAATAAAACAAACAGGTGGTACTTTTATACCAGTGAAAAAGCGCATCAAGTTGATTTTGATACTGATGTCGGTATGTGTTACCGGCATTACCGGGTTGCAGCTGTACTGGAATTATCAGAACTATAACCGTACGGTTATAGCTTTTAAGCATGACATTAACGAGGCTTTGAATGTTGCTATTGACCGGGAAATGGATGCACGGGAGCAAAAGATAGTAACCCGATTTAAAGGTTGGCTGGCGGATACCGCATTCATTACCATTACCTGTAACGTTCAAAACAGGGACAGCGCAACTGTTTTTCGCATGAAGGACTCGCATCCATACCCCGGTGGAGATAAAGAAGTAAATTTTGGGATAACTGATTTTAAAGAGAAATTACACCAGATAACCCCGGAAGCAAAAACCCTGTTTATCAATCACATGGGCGATACTACGCTCCGTCATGATTTAAAAGATGGGGTAGTGTATTTTTACACGCAAAGGCTTGGCGATAGCCTTCAAAAAGTAGTTGATAAAAGCCGGCTCAATAGGGCCACGCTGGATAGATTTTATAAAGAAGAGCTTCTGTTAAGAGGGATTGATGCCCCTTTTGTTATCGCCCCTGTCAAATTAACTAACAAGAATTCATTTCTAACCCGTACAATAAATGCCGGGCTGCAAAGGCCTCATCAAAAAGATCCCGTTTTTGCCGGCTTTGAAAGCCCCGATTTGTTTTTTTTACGCCAGATGAAATGGCTGCTTGTTTCTTCTTTCCTGTTAATTGGCATCACCATTTTTTGCTATGCCTACACCGTTAAAACCCTGCTATCGCAGCAAAAACTGGCAGAGCTTAAAAACGATTTTGTAAACAACATGACGCATGAGCTTAAAACACCCATAGCCACTATTAATATAGCAGCCGAGGCGATACAGGGTTTTAATTTAAGCAAGGTTTCGACTGACGAGTACGTGGGCATTATACGCCAACAGGCAGGCAACTTGGCTAACCTTGTTGACCAGATTTTAAAGAATGTAATATCCGAACAGGAAAACGTCAGCCTTAATTTGGTTGCGGTAAACACCGGGCAATTAATAGGCAAGATAATAACCGATTATAAACCACAGTCAGACGCTGCCGGAGTCAGCATAAATTGTGAAATTTCGGATAAAGAGTTAACGACCATGGCGGATGAATCCCTGCTTAAAAATGCCATAGCCAACCTGATTGATAACGCCATAAAATACAGCGGGGCCGGGTCGGCAATCAATATCAATCAAACAGCGGAAAATGGCAATATCATTATTTCTGTCACGGATAATGGACCGGGCATCCCGCAGCAATACCAGGATAAAATATTCGACCGCTTTTTCCGCGTTCCCTCGGGCGACATACACAATGTTAAAAGTTATGGCCTGGGCCTAAGCTATGCCAAAAGCATTATTGATCGGCATAAGGGCACGCTTTCCTTAATTAGCAATGCCGGCATCGGAACGGAATTTATTATCAGCATACCATTAATTTATCATGAAGCAAGCGCGGGTACTGTTGTTGGAGGATGAATTGCAGCTTGCAAAAATTGTAAGCGAAACGCTGCGAACGCGTGGCTTTAATGTTACCCACCTGGCTAACGGCGTTTTGGGCATCGACGCCATCCGCAAAAACGATTACAACGTTTGCATAGTGGATGTGATGATGCCTTTTATGGATGGCTTTAGCTTTGTTGAACAGCTGCGTAAAACAGATAAGCAGACCCCCGTTTTGTTCTTAACAGCAAAATCACAAACAGACGATGTAATAAAAGGTTACCAAAGCGGCGGTAACGACTACCTTAAAAAGCCCTTTAGTTTAGAGGAGCTAATACTGCGTTTGAACGAGCTATTGCGCCGCTCAACATCAAGCCCGGCCCCGGCGACTTTAGCCATTGGGCAGTACACTTTTTACACTGCCAAACAGGAACTTTGGTTTAACGGACAATTATCCGCCAAATTATCCCACCGCGAAAACGAACTGTTGGCCCTGCTTATTCAACATAAAAACGAGGTGCTGGATCGTAAAGCTGTTTTGTTGAAGCTTTGGGGCGATGACAACTTTTTTAATACCCGCACCATGGATGTTTTTATAACCAAGCTACGCAAACACCTGCAACACGATCAGGCGGTTGAAATTATCAATATGCGGGGAGTGGGCTACAAGCTGATTTTTTGAATTATACTTTTCCAAAGGCGGAGCCTCACACAGCCCCTACGCCGGATGCTTCATTTTTTCTTGCTGAAAAATTACCCGGGATTTTTTTGACGCAATTAAAACTATTTGCTTTAATTGCAGTTTTAATGCATTAAATCACGATTTTTAATTTAAGCCGAAACGATTATAAATGAGCGGAATAATTAAGCTTACTGCAGAAGATTACCACTCCGTTTTTAATAAAAGTGAGACCACCAAGCTATTGCTCGCTGTCGACGCGCCATCATATACCATTCTCGATGTAAATTGCGCTTATCTTAATGCAACAAACTCAACCCGCGAAACGCTGGTAGGCAATTCGGTTTTTGGTGCGTTCCCGGCTAATCCTACCGACGAAGAATCGAAAAATATCGAGCGCACCATATATTCGTTTGAAGAAGCCATCCGCACAAAAAAGGCGCATACAATGTTTAATTACAGGTATGACATCCCTGTACGCGGAACAAGCGAATTTGAAGAACGTTATTGGACGACCACCAACACGCCTGTGCTCGACGAATCGGGCAATGTTAAGTTTTTAATCCACTCGCCAACCAATGTAACCGAAATTTTTAAACTTGCCGAACGCGAAAAACAGGCAATGGAAGCCTTAATTACACAACGTAAGCAATTGTATTCCATTTTTATGCAGGCGCCGGTTGGCATTGGCATTTTTTTAGGTGCAGATTATATTATCGACCTGGTTAACCCGCCGATGGAAAAAATTTACGGCTGCTTATTTACGGAGATCAAAGGTATGCCGGTGTTTGATGCATTGCCTTCGGTGCGCGGGCTTGGTTTTAAAGAACTGCTTGATAATGTGCGGCTAACCGGCAATCCGTATTACGGCAATTGCGTGTCTATTCCGTTTGTAAGAAATGGCATCTTGGAAAACGTATACGTCGATTTTGTTTACGAGCCTTTTAGAAATGATGACGGCTTTGTTGTTGGCGTAATTGCGGTAGCAACTGACATAACCGAGAAAATTGAAGGACAGCTAAAGCAGGAAGCAAGCGAAGCCCAGTTTAAGTTTATGGCCGAATCGATGCCGCAACAGGTTTGGACAGCGGATGCAAATGGCGGACTAGACTATGTTAACGAGCGCACGCAAAGCTACTTTGGCAAAAATGCCGCAGCTATTATTGGCGCCGGCTGGCAGGAGTTTATTCATCCCGACGATTTGCAGGGTTGTTTAAGCAAATGGGTTAAAGCGCTCGAAACAAAAGAACTTTACCAGGTTGAGTTTCGCCTGCGCCGGCACGATGGCCAATACCGCTGGTACCTGGCCCGGGCCTTACCATTTAAAATTGACGATACCGTTGTAAAATGGCTGGGAACCAATACCGACATAGAGGAACATAAAAAACTTGAACAGCAAAAAGACGAATTTATAAGTATAGCCAGCCACGAGTTAAAAACACCGCTTACCAGCTTAAAAGCGTACCTGCAGTTAATGGAAAGGGGCGTAAACAATACTGATTTTAATGGTAAATTTGTGTCAAACAGCCTGCAGCAGCTTAAACGCCTCGAAAAGTTGATTGCTGATTTGCTGGATGTATCAAAAATATCGGCCGGCAAAATGACATATAACATCGGCCGTTTTGATATGAAAGACCTTGTTGACGAGGTTACGCAAAGCGTGCAACTTTCAAACAATACCCATCAGCTTAAAATCAGAAGCAACCCAACGGCTGTGTTGGATGGCGACCGCTACCGGCTGGAGCAGGTGCTCACCAATTTTTTAAACAATGCAATAAAGTATTCCCCGGGTGCCCGTGAAGTGATTATCCATTCGGCTATACAAGATGATGACGTGGTAGTATCAGTACGGGATTTTGGTATCGGGATTGAAAAAGACAACCTGGCCAAATTATTTGAACGGTTTTACCGGGTTGATAATACTGCCATGAAATACGAGGGCCTTGGATTGGGCCTGTATGTATCCGCCGAAATATTAACCCGTCACAACGGAAGTTTCTGGATTGAAAGTGAATTGGGCAAAGGCTCTACTTTTTACTTCAAGCTACCGTTGAACGCGGGCATTATATAATAATATTTTCAATTCGCAAGCACAGCAAGCCCATCGGCAAATGGGACTGTGCGCTCGTCTACCCAGCTGCAAACACTTATTTAATCACCAGAAAAATTAAAAGCTTGATTGTGAGCGTGTTTCATAGCGTTCCGGGTGTTCCGCGTAGAAAAATGGAACGCTGTGCCGGCTTGTATGCAGAATGCCTTACCAGAAAGCCAGGCCTTAGAATTACGGATACCTTTGGTTATAACACCGACAGCACCAGGAAGGGCAACAATCGAAATAATATTAAATCCCGATATTTTTCAATTAATTTCGCAACGGAATTGAATTAGAAGTAGTCTTAATGAAAAAAGTTTATTTATACCTGCTTATTGGCATAGCTGCAATATTACTGATGACGGTGGTAGTGTTTAATTTCGACCCGAAAACCGAAACCTGGAGCAGCCTGCTGATCGGTGCCTTGTTTGGCTACGGCCTGTACAAGATGCCTACGATAATAAGACGGTTGAAACAAAAACCTTAACCAGGCTATACGCATGTTTTTTAATTTCAGGTACCCCATTATACTCTTTATCCTAAGTTTTGCCGGTATATTACTAGGCCTTGTGCTCAAAATACTCCACTGGCCCGGTGGGCAGCTGATTATCGGCAGTATGATAATGGTGCAGGCGTTTTCGATTATCTGGTTGATAGTTATTCTAGTAAAAGGGCCAAAGGGGTAATGAGAAGGTTCGAAATAATGCGGAAATCGGAATGCCGATTGCGGAATTATAAAACCACATCCGAGTTGGTTAACGAATTTCCGGATATATTAAAAACCCCTTCTTCTCGTAATTCCTGCCTTCCGGACTTTCGGACTTTTCGGACTTTCGGACTCCTTTTCCTCCCACACCTCGTCCGCTCCATATTGCCGTGCCATTTTTGCTATTCGTTCCTCCAGTGTTTCGGTAGTTAAACGTTCACGGCCCAGGCTATCAACCATTATCGGGAATGCAAACGGCGTAGGGCGCTCAATAGTTTTTAAAATGATAGTTTGGGTTGCAATGCGCTGCAGTGCCATTCGTAGCCTGAATTCTTCCAGCTGAAATGCCAGCGCCTCATTATAGGCCTGCCTCACCAGCAGGTTATCCGGCTCGTATTCGCTGAACACTTCGAACAGCAGCGAGGTTGATGCTTGCAAATGTTTGTTTTTTACCTGCTGCCCGGGATAACCGGTAAATACAAGCCCACCGATATGGGCAATATCCCTGAAGCACCGGCGTGCCATTTCATTAGCATTTAAGCTATTTTGAATATCATCCAGCAGGTTATCTATCGAAAAAAATGCGGCGTCTTCCAGGGCCTGCTCGATAGGTATATCCTCATCTGTTAGCAGCTCAAAGCCGTAATCGTTCATGGCGATGGAAAAGCTGGCCGGCTTTATTTTGCTGAGGCGGTAAGCAAACAGCGATGCCATGCCCTCGTGCACCAAACGCCCTTCGAAAGGGTAGAATAACAAATGGTGCCCCTCGCGCGATTTAAAGGATTCAATCAAAAACTCGTGGCTTTGCGGCAGATGTGATAGCTGCGCCTGCAAATCAAACAAGGGCTTTAGTGCGATAACTTCTTCATCGGTCTCAATGCCATGCGCCACTTCATCCAGCTGAACCCGGAACATTGCCGATAACTGCGACGACAAAGGCATACGACCGCCTGCCCAGCTGGGAATCAAACCCTTTCTTTTATTCGATTTTTTTACATATGCCGACATCTCTTTTATCTTGATAAATTCCAGACTCCGCCCCGCAAACCAGAATGTATCGCCCGGCTTAAGTTTCGATATAAACGATTCCTCCAATGTGCCCAGGCTGCCACCGCTGAGCCATTTCACGCGGATGCTTAGCTCACTGGTTATGGTGCCGATGCTGAGCCTGTGCCGCATGGCAACGCGGCGGCTGTTTACTTTAAACAGCCCGTTTTCTACCTCTACCTTTAAAAATTCATCGTATTGCGCCAGGGTTTTACCGCCGGTAGTAATAAAATCGAGCAATTGGTTAAACTCGTTGCGGGTAAGGTCGGTAAAGGCGAAGGTGCTTTTTATTTCTTTAAACAACTCATCCGCGCGGAAACCATCGGACACGGCCAGCGTAACCATGTATTGTATCAGCACATCCATGGTAAGCAGCATCGGGTCGCGGCTTTCAAAAATGCCGGCTTTAATGGCTTGCTTAAGGGCGGCTCCTTCCAGTAGTTCCAACGAGTGTGTGGGCACAAAATAAGCTTTGGACACCTCGCCCGGGGCATGCCCGCTCCGGCCGGCGCGCTGCATAAACCGGGCAACGCCTTTAGGGCTGCCAACCTGCACCACGGTATCAACCGGGCGAAAATCGACACCCAAATCAAGGCTGGATGTGCATACCACCACTTTCAGCGCTTCGGCATGCAGCGCAGCCTCAACCCAGTTGCGCAACTCGTTATCAAGCGAGCCATGGTGCATCGCCATAATGCCGGCATACTCCGGATAATTATCTAAAATGGCGTGGTACCAAATTTCGGATTGTGAACGGGTATTGGTAAATATCAGCGTGGTTTTGCTTTTGGCCACCAGTTCCATTACCTGCGGCAGCAACTTTAAACCGATATGTCCCGCCCAGGAGTAATTTTCAATATTTTCGGGGATGATGGATTTGATGAGCAGTTTTTTCTCCAAATTAGCCCGCACCATTTTTACCCGCTCCGGCGGAAAATCTTTTCCCAGTAAAACCTCCGCAGCCTGCTCCAGGTTGCCGATGGTTGCGCTGATACCCCAAATGCGGAGTCCGAAGTCTGAAGTCCTGAGTCTTGAGTCTGAAGAATCCTGACTTAAGACTTTCGACTCAAGACTCAGGACTTTCAATTTACTCAAACCCAACTCTACCTGCACCCCTCTTTTCGTTCCCAGTAACTCGTGCCATTCATCAATCACCACCACCTGCAGGCCTTTAAATATCTTGGGATATTCCTTTTGGGCCAGCATCAGGTGCAAGCTTTCGGGGGTAGTGAGCAGCACCTCGGGCAGTTTCCTTTTAAGGGCGGCTTTTTCGGACGCGGATGTATCCCCGGTGCGGGTCATGATGCGCCAGGGCAGGCCCAGTTCATCGCATACTTCCTGCATGGCTTTGCGGATGTCGTTGGTTAAGGCGCGCAGCGGGGTAATCCAGAGCATCAGCAGGCCGTTATCTGCTTTGGTGTTATAAGTATCGGAATGTTTGTTTATAAAATCGGCCAAAAAAGGCAGGAACAGCGCAAAGGTTTTACCGCTGCCGGTAGGGGCATTGAGCAGTCCCGAAAAGCCCTGCAAATAAGCCGCTTCCATTTCGCGCTGAAAGGCAAATTGTTCCCATTTTTTATTTTGGTACCAATCCTGTATTACCTGCTGCCCCTTTGTAATCATGCCAATAATATACAACGGAAAATGGAATAAGTTAGGATAGGGGTGAAATAATATGGTGGGAATTATCGCTGAATGGTTTTATTATTAGCACCATGGCTATAATGAGGTTTGCAATTCAGCATTTTAGCCCTGCTTTTAAAAAGAAGTTCGGGGTATCGCCGATGAAGTGTAATTGAGTAGAAAACTATAAACTTGTCATTGCGAGCGCAGCGCGGCAACCGCACGCCGTGTACAACCGCAATGCAAGTCCTGCTACTTTTCAACTGGCTCTGTAAAGTTCACGGTTGCCACACTCGTTCCTCGTTCGCAATGACAAAATTGCTATTTGCTAATCGTGTCCAACACCTGTTCCGCCGTCACTTTCTCCTGCACACCTGTTTGCATATTTTTTATAGTCAACAACCCGCTTTCAATTTCATCGCTGCCGATGATGATAGTGTAAGGGATGTTTTTATTATTGGCGTAATCCAGCTGCTTTTTGAGCTTGGCGCCTGCGGGGTAAAGCTCGGCGTTGATATCCTGGTTGCGCAATTGCTGCAGAATAGGCAGGGCAAATTTTTCGCCCTCTTTATCGAAACAGCAAATTAACAGTTGGGTGGATTGATTGGCTGCTTCTGGGAAGAGGTTAAGTTCGTCCATCACATCATAAATACGGTCGGCGCCAAAGGAGATGCCTACACCGGTTAGGCCTTTTAAGCCGAACATACCTGTAAGGTCGTCATACCGGCCGCCGCCGCCAATGCTGCCCATGGCAACCTCGTTGGTTTTTACTTCGAATATGGCGCCAGTATAATAATTTAAACCACGGGCGAGGGTGATGTCCAGTTCTAAGTTGGCAGTTATCAGTTGGCAGTTGGCAAGATAATTGAATACTACTTCAATTTCATCACAGCCTTTTAGCCCGGTTGCTGAATTTGCGAGTGCACTGCGCAGGCTTGCCAGCTTTTCAGTATTACTGCCTTCCAATAATATAACAGGCTTTATTTTTTCAATATCATCTGCGGTAAAGCCACGTTCCATCAGCTCTTTTATCACCCCATCGAGGCCGATTTTATCCAGCTTATCAATCGCGACAGTAAGGTCGATGATGTTATCAGCTTTGTCAATAATTTCGGCTATGCCGGATAATATTTTCCTATTATTGATTTTTATGGTGAAATCTTTCAGGCCAAGCTTGCTTAAAGCCTCATCATAAATCAATACGAATTCGGCTTCGTTTAGTAAACTATCCGAGCCAACCACGTCCGCGTCACACTGATAAAACTCGCGGTAACGGCCCTTCTGCGGCCTGTCAGCGCGCCAAACCGGCTGAACCTGGAAACGCTTAAACGGAAAGGTAATTTCGTTTTGGTGTTGTACTACATAGCGGGCGAAAGGAACGGTAAGATCGTAGCGGAGGGCTTTTTCGGCGATTTTAAACGAAAGCGTCTTGCTGTCGGTATTTATATTTGATGAATCAAGACCTGCTTCTGCTAAGAAATCACCATTATTTAATATTTTAAATATCAGCTTGTCGCCTTCTTCCCCGTATTTCCCGGTTAGTGTCGACATCTTCTCCATCGTAGGCGTTTCTATCTGCTGATACCCATATTTGCGGAAAACTCCTTTAATGGTATCAAAAATAAAATTACGTTTCACCATTTCGGTTGGTGAAAAATCGCGGGTGCCTTTTGGTACAGATGGTTTGATGGATGCCATAGGGGGCAAAGGTACTTTTTTTGTGGTTTAAAGTGATTAGGGGTTAGAGATTTGTTGTCGCTTCATTAGGATTTACAAGTTCACAGTTTAAGTAATCAATTACTCTATTCCCTGCGTTAGTCGCAAATTCTACCCTGTTTGCGCCTCTTTCACTTACTGATTCATTTACTTCAAGAATTGTAGGATTGCCTTCAAAAGGAATTTCGTTAACAGCATAGTGTGTTACCCAGTCAAAACGTAATATCCGGTGTTCAAATATATTATTCTCCCAATCAACCGGGAAGTCAATCAAAAACTCCATAATTTGACGCCCAACTAATTCCTTTGCCTCTAATATTTTTGCATCGTGGAATGAAACATCACCAATTTCCATCACGAAAGTTATAAAATTATCGTTATATATTTGGCTAATGAATATCCTTACCCAAACTCCCCGCCTCATCATCAGGCGGTTCAAAGTCGAAGAAGAAGAAATGTACCTGGCGCTTTATGATGACAAGCGCGTAATGCAATACCTGCCTTTCCGCACCCGCGAGGAGCATATCCAGATTTTTAGGGAGCACCTTCCCGAAGGCGAGCCCGGCAGCATTACCGGGCGCTGGGGTTTGTTTAACAAAGCCGATAACGATTTTATAGGAATGAGCCTGCTGCGCCCGTTTGATAATGACAGCGGCGAAATTGAGCTGGGTTACGCCCTGCGGTACGACTACTGGGGCAAGGGCATCGCATCCGAAATGGCGATTGCACTATTGGGCCATATGTTAACCGTGCAGCCCGATGCAAGGTTTGGCGCGGTAACGGATTTGGAAAATATCCCCTCGCAGCGTGTGCTCGAAAAAGCAGGAATGCAAAGACGGGAAAACTATTGGCGGGCGGGAATGGAACTGGCTTATTTTAGGTTTGTTGGGATTTCACCGATTGAAGAATAAAAAAGGGTGTCATGCTGAGGCACTCGAAGCATGAGCGCAATGCCCTGTACTACTTGCTTAGCACGCGGGCAAGGGCCTCTACGCGCGCCCTTCGAGTGCCTCAGGGTGACATGCCATCACACGTTCAACAAATCATCCTTCCTGTGCAGAGATTGGTTCGTTCCTTAATAACGGGCTTTTATTTATCTTTCAAAATTTCCTTACAACCCTTCTCAATCATCAAAAACACCGGCTCAAATTGGGCGTCATCATAATACGGATCGGGTACTATTTTATCGCCTAATAGCAATTTTACTTTCTTGCGGTCTTCATCGTTGCGGGCCATGGCCAGGATATCGGCCAGGTTGCTTTTGTCCATTACAAAAATATGGTCATAATAATCAAAATCGCTGATGCGGAATAAACGGCAAATCTGGCCGCTTATATCAATGCCGTGTTCCTGAGCGGTGCGGGTTGAGCGGCGATCCGGCCCTTCACCAATATGCCAGTTGCCGGTGCCGGCTGATTCTATCTCCCAATCGAGGCCTTGCTCTTTAGCCAAATGCTCCATTATACCATGCGCCAGCGGCGAACGACAGATATTGCCGAGGCAAACCATTAGGATTTTCATTTTTTTGTTGTTGTAAGGTTGAAAAGTTAGAATGTTGTAAAGTTGCCGTTTAAAGTAAATAACATTTCAACCTTACAACCTTTCAACAGAAATCAACTATTTAAATATACCATTCAGCACCCCTGCAAGCCTTACGCCGGCTTTCAGCATTTGCTGGTTTAGGGTGGCAATATGGGTGAAATTATAATCGTATTTTAATACGTCACCGGGTTTTATTTCGGTGTAAAGCTTTTCGGCAATTTGGTTCGATTCATATAGCCACATCGCTATCGGTGCTTTTTGCAATTCGCGGCGCTGTGCTGCGGTAGTATGGTTTATAGCGTTAGCGTATTCGGTATAACTTAATTGCTGAAAGTCTATCAGCTGCGAATCCCATACCGAGTGCAGGTTGGTATCGTTGTTAAACCATTTTACTTTAAAGCCATTGCCGCCCTGGTCGTCGGTATGCGCGGTATGCATGGGCTGGTGTACATCTTCAATAATATGTATCAGCACACGCAGGTAAAGTAGTTTATTTTCTTTGCTGGTGCTTTTCTTCTTTAATTCGCCAATCAGGAAATTCATTTTGGTATAGGAATCAACCTTAGTATCCTGTGCCAAAAATTCCTGCATTTCGGGGTAGGTGTAGGGTTTGTCAAAATCGATATAATGCCAGGTGGATAAATATTTGTAGTTATCGTCCGATTTTATAAAATCGGCCCAGTTGCTGGCCATGGCAATTGATTCATCGCCTAAAATGCCTTTAATAGCCTTACGCGCCTGCTGCGACAAATAGCTGTCGGCAATTTGCCCGCAAATACGGTGGCCGTTAGTACCCCAGGCCACTGACTGTAACGGTGCATAAATAATTGCAAAGCCTAAAGCAATTATCTTAAAAAACTTTGTTTTCATATTATAGCGGTTTTGGAATACAGCTTGTTCGTTTTATTAAACGTGCATTAATCGGGATAACGTTTGTAATACTTGCAAATTGAACCAGCGAATCGGTTGTTTTGGTGATCTTAAAATATTCTTCATAGTCGCCAAAACGCAGACAGGTTGTTTCGTCTTTTACGCTTTTGTCGGCTTTGCAAAATTCGCCTTTCATGCGCAGGGTGTCGTGCCGTTGCTCGTAGGTGCCTTTCCAGTATTCGGTCCATCTACCGCTGCGTGTACAGGTATCACTACCGGCGCTTACCTTACTAAATGAATGTATCGTTACAAAAAACGAATCGCAGCTAAACTTTAAATCATAAAGGGAATAGCTTACCAATCGCTTTTGTGCGGGCACCGAATCCTGGCGCCACTCGCCCTGTACCCAGTTTTGTCCCGGTTTTTGTTTGTCGGGATTAAAGGTGCATGCGGCGCCCAAAGCCATTAGTAAGGCGAAAGGTAAAAGGTAAAAGGCGAAAGGCTTTTGCATGAAATGTTTTTCAAAAGTCCCTCTCCACCGGAGAGGGGTTTGGGGTGAGGCTTTTACTATTTTAAACCACCTATCATATCTTCAGGGCGTACCCATTGGTCAAACTGTTCGTTGGTTAACAGCCCAAGGCCTAGTGCGGCTTCGCGCAGCGAAAGGTTTTCCTTTAGCGCTTTCTTGGCGATTTTTGCGGCATTTTCGTAACCAATGTGCGGATTAAGCGCAGTTACCAGCATCAGCGAATTTTCCAGGTGCTTTTTAATGCCGGCGTAGTTTGGTTCGATACCGGCAGCACAATGATCGTTAAATGACACACAGGCATCACCGATTAAACGTGCCGACTGTAAAAAGTTAGCCGCCATAACGGGTTTAAACACATTCAACTCATAGTGACCGTTAGAACCTCCGACCGATATAGTAACGTCGTTACCCATTACCTGTGCCGCAACCATTGTCACTGCCTCATTTTGGGTTGGGTTAACCTTGCCCGGCATAATTGATGAACCCGGCTCATTGTCCGGAATATGTATTTCGCCAATACCCGAGCGTGGCCCCGAAGCCAGCATGCGGATATCGTTTGCAATTTTCATTAGTGATACCGCAATTTGCTTTAATGCGCCATGGCTTTCTACTATGGCGTCATGAGCAGCAAGGGCCTCAAATTTATTGTCGGCAGTGCGGAATGGCAGACCGGTAAATTTAGCAATGTAGTCGGCAACCTTTACATCGTAACCTTTTGGTGTATTGATGCCTGTACCAACGGCTGTGCCGCCAAGGGCAAGTTCCGAAAGGTGATCAAGTGTATTTCTTAGCGCTTTTAAGCCATGGGTTAATTGTGATACATAGCCCGAAAATTCCTGGCCAAGTGTAAGTGGGGTGGCGTCCATAAGATGGGTACGGCCAATTTTTACCACGCTTTTAAATGCTTCCGATTTAACCTGTAGGGTATCGCGCAATTTTTCAATTCCCGGTATAGTAACATCAATAACCATTTTATAGGCTGCAATGTGCATAGCCGTCGGGTAGGTATCATTTGACGACTGGGATTTATTTACATCATCGTTCGGGTGGATAAATGTTTTGCCCTCGCCCAGTTTGTTGCCGGCCAATACGTGTGCACGGTTGGCAATAACCTCGTTAACATTCATGTTTGACTGCGTGCCCGAACCTGTTTGCCATATCACCAATGGAAACTCGGAGGCTAAGCCACCGGCTAGTATTTCATCACAAACCTGTGCGATCTGGTCACGTTTTTCGGCCGGCAATACGCCGCAATCGGTATTGGTGTATGCTGCGGCCTTTTTAAGATAGGCAAAAGCGGCAATAATTTCCTTCGGCATCGATGCTTCGGGGCCAATTTTAAAGTTATTGCGTGACCGTTCGGTTTGTGCTCCCCAGTATTTATCGGCAGGTACCTGTACCTCGCCCATGGTATCGTGTTCGGTTCTGAAACTCATGGTTTTTGTATTTTTTGCAGGGGCAAAGGTAGGGTTTTATATGGTGGATGTAAATGCAAAAGGGTAAACTTTTTGGTACAAAAACTATAATAAACCGCAGGTGTTGTGTAAATAAACAGGGCCTTAACAAATGCATAAATATAACATCATATACAGATCGCCAAATAAAGAAATCTACCTCTGGAACGGTAACGGCTTTGACAAACTTGAGGACGAGGAGCGCGAAGTGCTGCTGTACAGCGGCCAATCGGTAAAAGCGGAAGATGCATCTGAGGCATTGGCCGCCGGCAAAGCAGCGGCCAAAATGGAGTTTCCCGGGGACGAAAATCCTGACATTAAAAAAGTTGAGGTGAAGGTTTCCTAAGAGATTTTTACTGCTTAACGTTTTGCGTTCGTTCAATTATTTTGTGACGCGCCGGATTTAATTGGGCTCCAGGATTCCAATCTTCGGTTTAGCTGTGTACCTTTGCCTTATCCGGGATAAAAACCCGGCATACACATGACAAAAGAAATTGAAATTGTTTGCCCGCCCGGGCAGCAGGAAGATGAAGCCGCTTTAATAAAAATTGCTGCCACATCGCTAAATATATCACCACAAAATATATCAGCCTTAAAAATTCTGAAACGCTCTATCGATGCGCGCGGCCGCAAGGTGGTTTACCGCATGCAGGTGCAGATTTTTGTGGATGAGGTATATGTGCCCGAAACATTTACAGTTAACTATCCCGATGTAAAAGCCGCCAAACCAGTAATAATTATTGGCGCCGGGCCCGCCGGGTTATTTGCGGCTCTGCAATGCATTGAACTTGGGTTAAAACCTATAATAGTTGAGCGCGGCAAAGATGTAAAACAGCGCCGCCGCGATTTGGCTAACATCAACAAGCAGGGCCTGGTAAATCCCGAATCGAACTATTGCTTTGGCGAGGGCGGGGCAGGCACTTATTCGGATGGTAAATTGTACACCCGCTCCACCAAGCGCGGCGATGTTAATGCTGTGCTGAAAACCTTTGTGACCCATGGCGCAACTGGAGATATTTTGATAGATGCCCGTCCGCATATCGGCACCAATAAGCTGCCGCAGATAATTACCTCGATAAAAGACAGCATACTCAATGCTGGCGGTGAAGTGCTTTTCGATGCAAAGGTTACCCGCCTGCTGGTTGAGTTTGGTAAAATAAAGGGTGTTGAACTTGCTAATGGTGACAGGCTGAAGGCCGGTGCCGTAATACTGGCAACAGGCCACTCTGCACGCGATATTTTTGAAATGCTGCACCATCAAAATATTTTGATTGAGGCTAAACCGTTTGCCTTGGGTGTGCGCATTGAGCACCCGCAGGAAATTATCGACCAGGCGCAATACCATTGTGAATTCCGTGGGCCCGACCTGCCGCCGTCATATTATAACCTGGTTGAACAGGTAGATGGCCGGGGTGTATTTTCGTTCTGTATGTGTCCCGGCGGTATCATCGCCCCCTGCGCTACGGAGGCTGATGAAATTGTGGTAAACGGCTGGAGCCCATCTAAGCGGAATAATCCTTTTGCAAACTCAGGCACCGTGGTGCAGGTAAATTTGGAGGATGTAAAAGGCAATGAAAACGACCCGCTGCGGATGCTGCGCTTTCAGCAACAAATAGAAAAGCTTGCCTATACCGCCGGTGGTGGCCATCTTGTTGCGCCCGGCCAGCGCATAATTGATTTTTGTGAGAACCGTTTATCAAATAGCCTCCCCGAAAACTCCTACCTGCCCGGCACCAAAAGTATCGAACTAAAAGAAATTTTACCGGGCTGGATAAATGAACGCCTGCGCAAAGCGTTGCCTGTATTCGGCAAAAAAATGAAGGGCTATTACACCAACGAGGCGATATTGGTGGGAGTTGAGTCGCGCACTTCGTCACCGGTAAAGGTTCCGAGGGACAAAGAAACATTACAGCACCCGCAGGTAACAGGATTGTTTCCCTGCGGCGAGGGCGCGGGGTATGCCGGTGGCATAATTTCTGCTGCTATTGACGGGATTAACTGCGCCATTGCGGCATCAAAACTATAAACATGACAAATTCAGAAAAAATAAGTAAAGAGTTAGAACAGGTACTGTCGGGCAACCCATGGTATGGTTCTTCAGTTTATAAAATACTGGATACGGTAAGCTTTGAAACCGCGTTTGAAAGACCGGCAGGCGCCGCCCATACTATCGCTGCTATAGTATTACACATGCTATCGTGGACGGAAGAAGTAATGGACCGGCTGAACGGCATGACGGCTTCGGTGCCCTCCAGCGGCGACTGGCCCGAGACAAGCGCGCCTGATGAACAAAAATGGCAGCAATATGTCAATGATTTAAAGTTGGTGAACGTAAATTTGCTGGGTATTATCCAAAACTTCGACGAAGAAAAATGGATTGAGCCGATATTGGATGAACGTAACCCGGAGCTGGGTACCGGCGTAAGCAACGAGGAACTGGTACGGGGATTGATACAACATCATATTTACCATTCGGGGCAGGTAGCAATTTTAGTAAGGATTATTAATGGCTGATAAAAAAACACTGATATTAGGCGCAACACCCAACACCGGGCGCTATGCCAACCTTGCCGCCAACAGGCTGGTGCGGAGCGGGCATACTATTGTGAACGTGGGGATAAAAGAGGGAGAAGTTGCCGGTGTGCCTATTGAGAAGCCCGAAACCATTCACAATGATATCGACACCATTACCCTTTATGTTGGCCCGGCAAATCAGCAGGGCCTGTATAACTATATTTTAGCTACCAACCCCAAACGCATCATATTTAACCCCGGCACCGAAAACTCCGAGCTCCGTCGTATGGCAAATGACAAGGGAATTGAGACCGAGTACGCCTGTACGCTGGTGATGTTGTCGATAGGACAATATTGAGTTGATGTGCGGATGCGTGGATTTACTATTTCAACCGCTCACAAACCTCTTTCACTGTTTCGCTTATCGGCTTAAACTCAATACCGATAGCTTTTTTAATTTTCGAGTTATCGTAATTGCGTTGCAAACTGGCTGCTTGTGCCGATACTTTATCGATAGGCGGATTTTTGCCGGTTAAGGCCCCGATTATTTTTGATGCGCGCCAGGCAATGCCCATCATCCATGGTTTGGCTAAGGTGGATGGAGGAGTAACGCCAAAGCCATTCGCTATTTCGGTAGTAAGTTGTTTGTAATTGCGGTTTTCGGCACTAATGATATAGCGTTCGCCGCAGATATCGGTATTCATCAGGGCTATCATGCATTTGGCAACATCTTCCACATCAACAAAGCCACAACTGCCGGCGGTGTAAAATTTAAGCCCTTTACGCACGGTTTCAAAAAGCTGCCCGCTGCCTGCTGTGCCGGCATTAGCGCCTATTATGATGGATGGATTTACAATAACAGCGTCCAGTCCTTCGGCAATGCCGCGCCAAACTTCCATCTCGCTTTCCAATTTTGATATGGCGTAACCGTCGGTTTCGGTAGCCTGATCCAGGTGATGGTTTTCGGTTATCAAATCGCCGGGCTTAGCAAGGCCAATAGCCGCAACCGAGCTTACATGCACCAGCCGGATATTGTGCAGCATGCACAGGTTAACCAAATTTGCCGTGCCCATTACATTAGCATTAATCATCGGCTTTTTATCGGCTTGCTTTAATGATACCCAGGCCGCACAGTGGCACACCTGCGTTACATCTTTAAGTGCATCTTCCAGCGCAAAAATATCCAGCATATCTGCCTCCACCCATTGTACCTGGTAAGGCAACAAAATATCCGGGATCAATGATTGCGCCCGCCGGGTGCAGCGGATACGGTTGCCCTGCTGCAAAAGCTGCAACGCCACTTCCGAACCTAAAAAACCTGTTGCCCCGGTAACTAATATCATACTGTGTGCAAATAAACTAAGATTTATTGGATTTGAAGATTATAGGATTGAAAGTGCGGGAAAAATCGTTTTCGCGCAGGCCGTTGACCTGCGCTGATAGGTTAAACCCTTTCAGGGTTAGTTGATGTTTAGAAAGGCCAGGGCAAGCTTCGCCTTATGTAAACTCTTCGCCACAAATCCTATAATCCTTCTCTCCTGAAAATCTTAGTTAAAGACAGTGCAGGATAGTTAACTAAATGCATTTTCATTAACTTGCCTAACCAATTTAAAAAACATCCCTGGTTATATTTATATGAGAAAGCTCTTGTTACTGTTTGTCGCCTTTCATGTTTCGGCTATTTGTTTAGCGCAGGTTAAGGTTCAATATTTACAAACCGAAAATGCGGTTAACCCCATTTGCATAGATGCCCTTAACCCCCGGTTTAGCTGGCAACTGGATGCAGGCGACAAACGCGGCGTTATGCAAACTGCATATGAACTAAAAGTAAGCAGCGCAAAAGGCAAACACGAAGCCTGGAAAACCGGCAAGGTGTCGTCCGACCAATCGATGTATATTATCTATAAAGGCGAACCGCTGGCATCGGGGCAAAAGTATATTTGGCAGGTAAGGGTTTGGGATAACGCGGGCAAAGCCTCTGCATGGAGCGAGCCAGCCAGTTTTGGGATGGGCATGTTAAACGCTGCCGACTGGAAAGCCAAATGGATTACCCCCGGCTTTGTTGAAGATTCAGTTAATCGCCCAAGTCCGTTATTTCGCAAAGGATTTTCACTGAATAAAAAAGTGGCGTCTGCGATGGTTTATATTACCTCGCATGGTTTATATGAAGCCCAGATAAACGGCAAACGGGTGGGTGATGCGTTTTTAACCCCCGGCTGGACAACCTATAACAAGCGCCTGCAATACCAGGCTTATGATGTTACCGGCTTGCTGCAGCCCGGCGCAAACGCTGTTGGCGCAACCCTGGGCAGTGGCTGGTACCGCGGGCATATCGGTTTTTCAAACCAAAAGAACTACTACGGAAAGGACATAGCCCTGTTGCTGCAATTGGAAGTAACTTATACCGATGGCAGTACCGAAACAATTGTATCTGACGAATCCTGGAAGTCATCTACCGGCCCGGTTAGGTTTGCCGAGATTTACGCAGGTGCAACAATAGATAACCGCATGCAGGTAAAAAATTGGTCGACTGCCGCATTTGATGATAAAAGCTGGTCGGGTGTGATGGTTAAGGACTATACAAAAAACACGCTGGTTGCTACCGTTAACGAACCTGTTAGAAAACACGAAACCTTTAAACCGGTAAAAATATTTAAAACACCCAAAGGCGAAGAAGTAATTGACTTTGGCCAGAACCTGGTTGGCTGGGTGCAAATGAAAGTGAGCGGCAACGCGGGCGATACCATCCGTCTATCCCATGCAGAGATTTTAGATAAACCGGGCAATTTTTATACCGACAACCTCCGCGCGGCACGCGCCCAGGATATATACGTTTTAAAGGGTGGCGGCGAAGAAACATTTGAACCGCAGTTCACCTGGCAGGGTTTCAGGTATATTAAAGTTGAAGGCTACAAAAAAGATTTGAACGCCGCTGATTTTACGGCCATAGCACTATACTCGGATATGAAACCTACCGGTACATTCACCAGTTCGAATGATATGATCAACAAGTTGCAGCACAATATTCAATGGGGACAAAAGGGTAACTTTTTAGATGTACCGACCGATTGCCCGCAGCGCGATGAGCGTTTGGGCTGGACCGGCGATGCACAGGTGTTTTCGCGCACAGCAACTTACAACATGAACGTGCACAATTTTTTTGCCAAATGGCTTAAAGATGTTGCCGCCGACCAATATAAAAGCGGCAGTGTTCCGCACGTTATTCCCGATGTCTTGGGGAACGATAAAAACGAATCAGGCGGCAGCACCGGCTGGGCCGATGTGTCTGTCATTGTACCATGGAACATGTATGTAGCCTACGGAGATAAACAGATATTGGAAAACCAGTACAGCAGCATGAAGGCCTGGGTTAAGTACATGGAAAACCACAGCAAAAACGACCTGTGGAACACCGGTGGCCACTTTGGCGACTGGTTGTTTTACAGCGTGAACGACGACACCGACGGCAGCTCTGCCATTACCAGTAAATACCTGATAGCGCAATGTTTTTTTGCACATTCCACCCAGTTGGTAATTAACACGGCCAAAGTTTTAGGCAACAAACAGGATGAGGATTACTATACCGCATTGCTGGCCCGTATTAAAAAAGCATTCGTTAACGAATACGTAACGCCAAACGGCCTGATATCATCAGATACCCAAACGGCCTATGTGCTGGCCCTGGAATTTGATATGCTGCCCGAAAACTTAAGGCAGCAGGCATCAGACAGGCTGGCGAATAACATCCGCAGGTATGGCAACCACCTTACTACCGGCTTTTTGGGCACGCCGTACCTTTGTCACGTGCTTAGCCGTTTTAACCACGTTGATGTGGCTTACCGCCTGCTATTACAGGACACCTATCCTTCATGGCTTTACCCTGTAAAAATGGGCGCCACCACCATTTGGGAAAGATGGGACGGTATTCGCCCCGATGGCTCGCTTGAAACCCCGACCATGAACTCCTACAATCACTATGCGTACGGAGCTATTGGCGATTGGATGTACCGTGTTGTGGCAGGCATCGATACAAAAGAAGAAGGCCCGGGTTATAAGCAGATTATTATAAAACCAACCCCCGGCGGCAACATGACCAACATTGAGGCCGACTACAATACCACCTACGGTAAAGTTAGCTCGCACTGGAAAATTGACGGCGGTAATTTGTTGATGCATGTGGAGATACCTGCAAACACTACCGCTACGGTTTACATACCTGCAGCAAATGCAACCGGCATAACCGAAAAAGGCGTGGCGCTGTCATCAGCACCAGGTGTAACGATGGCAAATGAATCGGCAACCGGGTATGTGGCGGTAAATGTGGGCTCAGGTGTTTATGATTTCAGCACGGCGAAGCCGTGATTAGTTTACGCCGTTGTTGGTGTTGTCACCAACAACAGGTGATTTTTGTGAGGGCGAAAATGCCGGCGAGTTATTGGAAAATATCAACATTTTGCAAACCCATTCTTGTTGGTGACAACACCAACAAGGGCGTAGGCCGTAATGACAAAAATTGGAGAACCGGGACAAAAAACAATTACAATTGGGCGTATGCAATACGCCCCTACAATAAATCAAACCAATAAACCAAAACCATGGGCATTATTTTCGGCGTATTTTTTCATTTCATCGGGGGCTTTGCCTCGGGCAGTTTCTACATTCCTTACAAAAAAGTTAAAGGCTGGGCCTGGGAGAGCATGTGGATTGTTGGCGGAATATTTTCCTGGCTGATTGTACCACCATTGGCTGCTTACCTAACTATTCCGGGCTTTATGGATATCATAAAAAGCACTGGTTATGATGTTTTGGGTTGGACCTACCTGATGGGCGTTCTGTGGGGTATCGGCGGTTTAACCTATGGACTTGGCGTGCGCTACCTGGGGGTATCATTAGGCAGTACCATTATTCTCGGCCTGTGTGCTGTATTTGGCTCGCTGGTACCATCAGTTTACTATAACTTCTTTCCGAAAGAAGGTAAAGATACTATCACCATACTCGCCACCTCGCACTGGGGGCAAATGGTTTTGCTTGGCATTGCTATCTGCGTGCTGGGTATTATTATCTGCGGCAAAGCCGGTATGATGAAGGAAAAAGACCTGGCTAAAAACTCGGAGGCTAAAGCCGAAAATAAAGACTACCGTTTCGGCCTTGGCATTTTTGTAGCGATAGTATCGGGCATTTTAAGTGCCTGTTTTAACTTTGGTCTTGAAGCTGGGAAATCAATGGCTGACGTGGCAAATGCGGCCCATTTAGCATCACATCCCGGCGAAACATCGTTTCTATACCGCAATAATGTGGTTTACATAGTAGTGCTTTGGGGCGGGCTGACCACCAATTTTATCTGGTGTATGATACTAAATGCGCGCAATAAAACCGTTGGCGATTATGCTAATCAGAAGGCGCCACTGTTAAAAAATTATCTTTTTGCTGCATTGGCAGGCACAACCTGGTTTTTACAGTTCTTTTTTTACGGAATGGGTGAAAGCAGGCTGGGTAACGGCGCAAGCTCATGGATACTCCACATGGCTTTTATTATCCTGATAGCGAACATGTGGGGCTTGATTTTAAAGGAATGGAAGGGCGTAAGTAAAAAGGCGTTTAACACGGTGATATTGGGTATTGCCGTTATTATAGTATCGGTTTTGGTGGTTGGGTACGGGAACGCGATTAAATAGATGTAAGATATGAGACTTGAGGTGTGAGACACTAATCAGGAATCAAACTACTGATACTAAAGCGCTTCGGATTAACATCGCGGCGCTTTTTGTTAAGGCCATCAGCAACTGGCAGAATAATCACCATTTGTATAAAACTTTTTGCCCGTAATTCAGTATTCATACAGTAAGTATCGCTAACTTGCTGATGTAAATGAAAAAATTATGCCTGGTATTGCTGTTCTCAATAACGCTTTGCCAGGCAATGGCACAGGGTAACTGGCAACTTAAAAAAAACGAAAACGGCATCTTCGTTTATACCCGTACGGCGGCAAACGGAAACCTGAAAGAACTTAGGGTGGTCTGCGAGTTCGACGCCACTAAAGCTCAACTAATAACAACCCTTCAGGATATTGACCACTACAAAGACTGGGTATATTCGAGTAAAAAAACTGAGATCTTAAAAACGCCCTCGGCTCAAAAGACTATTTATTACACGCAATCCAACTTACCCTGGCCCATTAAAGACCGGGATTTGGTAGTAGAGCTCGACATTGGCCCGCCGGAAGCGGATGTTTTGTATATCCAGGCAAAAAGTCTGCCAGCCTATTTGCCGAAAAACGACAAGTTTGTACGAGTTCCGTATTCCCTGGCCACATGGAGGATAACCCAGGCGCCCGATAGGAAGCTAAAAATTGACTACACCTTTAGTGTCGACCCGGGAGGCAGTATCCCTTCCTGGTTGGTGAACGCAACCATGTCCATTGGACCCTATAATTCATTCGTTAAGCTTAAGGAGGTATTAAAGCAGGGGAAGCGTAACTAGTAGTCTTAAGCCCTAAGTAAAAGGCCTGTTTTTCCCTGACTCTGGACTCAAGACTAACGACTTAAGACTAATAAGTAAACCCCGGAAAAACAACATAAAAAATGCTCCACCACTCTACTTCTAACGAAAAATATAGCTTAAACGGTCCCTGTATCAGCACAGTATCCCCGTTTTCTAAAACCGCGTCGTAGCGAACGCCGCCTTCTGCGTGACCCATGCCGCCGTTTTCATTCAGTTCAAATTTTATTTCTTTAATAAAATAGTCTTCGTTTGTAAACTCGCGGTAAGCCGCGAAGATATTATTCATTTGTGCGATGACATCCTTTTTGCTCATTATCCGCCTGTCGGGTAAAATAAACTGGTTGGCAAGTTCCCAACTGTATTCACCAAAACTTTGTTTAAACCACTCCGTCATAAACTCTGTTGTGCGGTTCAGAATGTCTTTATTATGATTTGGATGAAATTCTTCGTAATCAAAATTGATGGTCATTCCCGGGACCGAAAAGTCGTCGGTTTCCTTTTCAAACAGTTCTTCGGTAATAAACTGGTAGCGGGTACGGCTATCGTACTCGTCATCAAAATGCACTACGATATTTTTAGCGGCCAGCAGGTCGGTAACCTTTTGAAGGCCGGGGCCAATAGAGGCGTTGTCCAAATCATCCGCTTTTATAAATTCCGGTCTGCCAAGTAGATCGTATATCACAATCCGTTTGGCGTTGGCATAATTCTGCTCAAATGCAAAAATATTTTTCAGGAACTCATTCTCAATCTCGGGCGGCAAATTACCCGAGCTGTGCGACTGACCACCCAGCTCGGCCTGCAGTTTAAGGCGTAACAATTCATTTTCCATCCGCAGGTTTTCCCCGGGGTCATCACTTAGGGGCTGGTTGGTTAAATCGTCGTTGTTACTCATTCGGATAAGGTTTTATTGTTGAATCAAATTTAACGGATAGGGTGGAAAAAGCAAAAGAAATACACATAAATCCTTTAACGCTCTTTCCCCTGTCAACTCTTAACAGTCAACAGGGAAATCGCTTTTAAAAAGGAGGCTCCTCCGGGAGCCTGAAAAATGTGTGGGCCATTGTCTATAAACAGGCCGCTCCTCCGGAGCTAAAACAGCAAACAGCTCGACTCCAGCGGAGTCACCTGTTTATAGGTACAGACAAATCGAAAATTCGGGCTCCGGAGGTGCCTCCTTGTCGCACAAAGAGTTTAAAAGCGATTTCCCTGTAACTGCCAACTGATCTTTGTGGCTCCGCTAAATTTTTATATTTTTATGCTCCCCTGCCATCCTGTTTAAACCATGATCAAACGTTTACTTTTCCTGTTACTTTTAATGCCCGCAATGCGCTCTTTAGCGCAGGATGCCGACTTTTTCAAACCCGACAGCGTCCGCAGGCAACTAAAGGCTGTCAAAATCTCCACCACGATTAATATTGATGGTACGCTTGATGAGCAGGAATGGGCCCTTGCGCCACCTTCGCCGCAATTTATCCAGGTTGAACCAAACCAGGGCAAGCCAACGGCCTTTGAGACCCGGGTGAAAGTGCTTTACAATCAAAAATATCTATACTTCGGCATCATATTAACCGACCCGCTGGGTAAAAAGGCCATCCGGGCTACTGATTTTATCCGCGATTTTGATTTCATGAAGCACGACTTGATCAACCTCTCGTTCGATGCTTTTAATGATAAGCGTAATGCCATGGTGTTTGCCACCAATGCATACGGCGTGCAGCGCGACTTGCTGGCTTTTGACGATTTATATTTTGATATCGACTGGAACGGCCTTTGGGAAGTACGCACTGCCCGGTCTGACTCAGGTTGGGTAGCCGAAATTGCCATCCCCTGGAAAACCCTGCGCTACCCCAAACGGACAGATACCATACAAAGCTGGGGACTGAATATTTACCGCAACCGCAGGCTCACCAACGAGATCAGTGCATTTTCGCCGTTTCCGCGTGTGTTTAGCGCCACGCATATGAACTACGCCGGCGAGCTTACCAACCTGCAACCACCGCCACCCGCCACAAACATCCGTGTACAGCCTTATATTTTGACCTCTTATGACCATTACAGCGGTTTCGGCGCAGATGTTAAACCACAAAGTACTCATTTTAAGGCTGGTGGCGATTTAAAATGGGCCATCAACTCCAATGCCATCCTCGATTTAACAGCCCACACTGATTTTGCACAGGCCGATGCCGATTTGCAGGTAAATAATATCACGCGTTTTTCGGTCTTCTTTCCCGAAAAACGGCAGTTTTTTTTAGAAAATGCCTCGCTGTTTGGCGTTGGCGTAAGCCAGTTCGCTGATGGTTCGGGCGGGGCGATGCGGTACCAGCCTTTTTTCAGCCGCAATATTGGGTTGGATGATAACGGTAACCCAATCCCGATAGTAGGCGGCGGGCGCTTCGTGTATCGTTCATCAAACCTCAACTATGGCGCAATTGTAATGCGGCAGGGAGGGGATAATGACCTGCCCGGCACTAATTTTTTTGTAGGGCGCGTTTCTGAAAACTTTGGCAGTCAAAATAGGATAGGTGCGTTGGTGAGCGTTAAAAATCAGCCCGGCGCTTCAAATGTGGAAAGTACTGTTGACGGTTTTTTCCGGCTTGGCGAATCACAATCAATCAACGCTATTGTAACTCAATCAACCACCACCAATACGGGGAACAAGGGGTTTGCAGGGGTAATGCAGTACATCAACTCGACCAACCAGTATAAAATATGGTGGACGGAATCGATCATTACTAAGGATTTTGACCCGCAGTTGGGTTTTGTATCCCGTAAGGATGTTATTGGCACCACGCCGGGCATGAATTATTATTACCGGGGTTCGTTGCTGCCATTTAAAAACTTTATCCGCGCGCTTGAACCGGGGATATTGCCTGAGCTTTATTATACGGCCTCAACCGGTAAGTTTGCAGAAATGAGCCTGGCGTTCTATCCCATCTGGTTTAACCTGCAAAGCGGGGCCTACCTGGGGTATGGTTTTACACCCACCCGGCAGCATTTAACGGAGGTGTTTGCCCCGCTCGACGTTAATATTGCGCCCGGTGATTATAATTACACAGTACACAATATCCTACTGAGTACCGACCCTTCAAAAATCATCAACCTGATGCTCGACTGGAAAACCGGCACATACTTTAACGGGCATTTAACATCTGCGGATTGGAAGTTGCAATTTGCGCCTATACCATACATATCGCTGCTGGGCGAGTTTAACCAAAATCATTTTAGCGGCGTAGGCGAGCAAAAGGTAAACAAAAATGTAAACCTGTACATATTGCAGGGCCGCTTTGCGCTTAATCCGCGCGTGCAGCTTACTGGCATCTACCAAAAAAACTCGTTCGACAATGCCGATAATTATAATATCCGCCTGTCGTGGGAGTTTTCGCCGTTGTCGTATGTTTACCTTATCTACAACCGGGGCGTGGCCGGCGTGGCCAATAATTTAACGGTGCACCCGCAGACGGAGGACCATTTGATTGCGAAGATTAGTTATTTGCAGCAGTTTTAGGAGGCGATTCTTTTAAATATTACAAAACCGGCCCGGTGTTTGGCGGACAGATTTTCTTGTTTTAAAGTGGCCGGCATAACAGCGCCATAAGCTATTTTTTACAAAAAGTACTGACACTGATTTGTCAATGCTTTTCGTGTTTTCAGGGTGGCAAATAAGGCAAAAAGTGCATTATCAATGCAGAAACAAGCTTTTTAGCGAGTTGGGTTGACTTTTTCCTGTTTCACCCTGTTTATTGTGTTTCACTGTGTACAGCAACGTAAAACTATACAATAATGCACGCTCCCCAAATGCTTTTCAATCTCCCCAAACCTGGTAATCCTACCCTCAAACAAATCCCCCTCCCCACTGTTATCTCTATAACTCAATTATAAAAACTAAGCGCATTCCGTTTGCCCATAATCTCCATGTTATCAGCCGGCCCGAATTACCCCAAGTTAAAATAATTTGATTGAGCCCAAAACAAATTAATAGATACAAGCTTTAATAGCACAAATATAAGTTCCTATGGAAGAAGAGGTTATGATACCTGCCTGGAAAAAATGGTTTGAAGCCATTGGCGACCAGGTGGCGTTTTTCTTTAAATTTTTCAAAAACATTTTTGTGGGTGGTTTTGAGTGGTCGGAATTTGTGCGCCAGTGTTTCGAGATTGGCTACCGGTCGCTGATGCTGGTGGGTATTACCTCGTTCATTATGGGCGTGGTGCTGATATTGCAGTTGCGGCCCACCCTGGTGGCTTTCGGCGCGGCAAGTATGCTGCCAAAAACGTTGTCGGTTTCATTTATCCGCGAAATCGGGCCGGTTATCATCGCCATAATTTGTGCGGGTAAAATAGCATCGAGCATAGGCGCCGAGCTGGGCAGCATGAAGGTAACCGAGCAACTGGACGCCATGGAAGTGTCTGGCGCAAACCCAACACAGTACCTGGTGGTTACGCGCATTATCGCTACAACCATAATGGTGCCTATACTATCAATTTTTGGCGATGCGATTGGGCTATTCGGGGGGTTTTTGGCGCTCAATATCCGCGACAGCATAAGCTTCCAGCTATATTTTACCAAGGTGATTGCCGCACTTGATTTTACCGACTTTATCCCGGCATTGGTAAAAACTATATTTTTTGGCTTCGCCATAGGCTTTGTGGGCTGCTACAAGGGCTTCACATCAAACAAAGGCACCGAAAGCGTGGGTATAGCGGCAAATTCGGCAGTAGTAACGGCTTCACTTTGGATTTTTGTTATCGATGCCATTGCCGTACAGGTAACCAGTTTATTATTCTATAAATAACATGGAAGCGGACAAAACAAAAACCGGACAAAAACATACCACTATCGATAAAAGGGAAACTGTTATTTGCGTTTCGGGATTGAAAAAATCATTCGGCACAAAAGAAGTGCTCAAAGACATAAACCTCGACCTAAGGAAGGGCGAGAACATTGTTATCCTCGGTCGTTCGGGTACCGGCAAATCGGTAACCATACAATGTATCGTAGGTATGCTGAAACCAACTGAAGGTTCGGTTAAGGTATTTGGCCGGGAGGTGTCGGAACTATCAGACGAAGAGTTGAAAGAAATGCGGATGAAGATCGGTTTCCTGTTTCAAAGCGGGGCACTATACGACTCGATGACCGTGCGCGAAAACCTGGAGTTTCCGCTTACCCGTGTTTTAAAATTGACCGACCAGGCCGAAATAGATAAAAAGGTTGAAGAAGCCCTTGAAAGCGTAGGCCTGCTGGATGCGATTGATAAACTGCCGTCGGACCTGTCGGGCGGCATGCGCAAGCGGGCGGGGCTGGCACGAACCATTATTGTGAACCCCGAGATTATGTTATATGACGAGCCAACAACGGGCCTCGATCCTATTACCTCGCGGGAGATCAGCGACCTTATTTTAAACATTCAAAAAAAGCTAAAAACGTCATCCATCATTATTACTCACGACATGGAATGTGCCCGCATAGCATCAGACCGGGTGGTAATTATGGACGACGGCAAATACATTGCAGAGGGCACATTTGACGAGCTGCATAAATCAAAAAACGAAATTGTAAAATCATATTTTCTGGATATATCATGAAAGCAACAGCATCACAAAAAATAAAAATTGGCATTTTTACCTTTATAGGCTTACTGGTGCTGGTATTAATAGTTTTTTTTATAGGCAACAAAAAAAACCTGTTCAGTTCAACCTTTGGGGTTTACGGCACCTTTAAAAATGTAAACGGCCTGCAGGTGGGTAACAATGTACGCTTTGCCGGTATAAACGTGGGCGTAGTGCAAAATATAACTATTGTAACCGACAGCTCAGTACGGGTTGATCTTACCCTGAATGACGAAGTAAAGAAATTTATAAAGACCGACTCAAAAATCAGCATAGGCAGCGATGGCCTGATGGGCGATAAGCTGGTGGTTATTGCCCCCGGCGGCATTACAAGCACCACCCCAGTATCTCCCGGCGGGCAGCTGGCATCAATACCCCCGCTTGATGTTGACAAGATAATAAACAAGCTGACAAAGGTGGCTGATAATGCAGAATCGCTGACATCCGGGCTATCGGAAATTGTGGCTAAAATAAATAGCGGCAAAGGCAGTATCGGGCGTTTGCTGAACAGCGATAAATTATCGAAAGACCTGGAAGGTACCGTTAGGCAGGCCAAAACGACTATGGCTAACGTGCACGCTACCACCACAACGTTAAATACCGACTTGAAGGCTGCGCAAAGTAATTTTCTGTTAAAGGGTTTCTTTAATAAAAAGAAGAAAAAAGCCCTGCAGGATTCTATTAAAAAAGCGAAGGCCGCTGAAGATGCCAAGAAACCAAAAACAGATCAACAGTAGGGTTTAACGCTTTTGAATTTGGCGGCCGTAATTACAGGGGTCAGTAATTTATATACTGTTCCGTAAACGTTCCATCAGCATAAAAATCAATAAGGCCGTAACCGGCGGCGGTTTGGTGTTTGTTGCCTTCCCACCAGGCACCGCTAACCGCCCCGTTACATATATAGGTTACGTCGTTATAAACCACCTTGTCGCGCAGGTGTATGTGGCCGCTTAGGCACAGCTTTACGTTGGGATGGAGATAAAACAGATCGACGATTTTACCTGTATCGGTATGCATATCGCCGCCTAATATTTCCCATTTATTGCTGCCATCAGCAATATCATCCACCATCAGCGTAGCTGATAAAATAGGGATATGCGATAATACGCAAACGGGCATAGTTGCAGGCGTATTTTGAAGTTCTGCTTGCAGCCAGGTAAATTGCTCCTCGCCAAGCTTGCCTATGTACCAAGTGTTATCAATATCCAGGTGCACGCTATCCAGCATAATAAACTTCCAGCCGTTTTGTGCAAAGCTGTAGTACGGGGTTGCCAGCTTTAATTGGTCCATCGAGTACTTTTTGCCATACAGGGTTTGGCCTTTATCGCTTTCGCTCCACCATACGTCATGATTGCCCAAAACATAATGCATGGGCAGGTTGCATTCCGCTTTAAGGGTTTTGTGCCACAGGCTCCATTGTGCATTTACAACATCCAGGTTTTCTTTATTTATATCAAAAACCACATCGCCGCCATTTAAAATAAAATCAACGCCGGGCTGCTGCTGTACGTGATGCAGGCATTTTGCAAAACGCGCTGGCGCATCCCATTTGTCTTTTAAATGAATGTCGGTGAGGTGTGCAACCCGAAGCATCGGTTTTTTATCCGTCGCAATGGCGCCGAAAGAAGGCAGTGCCGGGATTAAAAGCAGCCCGCCAAGGTTTTTAATAAGCGATCGTCGTTGCATGTTTTTTGCATTTATAAAAGACGAAATTAAGCATCGGGATTAAAACAACTATGAGGTTAATATCAACAAAATGATAAACCCCGGGCGATTTAAAACGTGGGCTGCAGCAAATAATAACTACATCAAAATGTTACATAACGTTAATATGAAAACCCTTGCTATGCCTGAAACTACGCGTATATTTATACTCGTCAGATGATACGATGAACCCAACCCTAATTACGCGAAAATCATTGGCCGACGAAGTTGCTGGTACATTACAGGAACAAATATTAAAAGGCCTTTACAAAGTTAACCAGAAGCTACCCGTTGAGGCCGAACTGATGAAAAGTTTTGGCGTAGGCCGCTCCACCATCCGCGAAGCCGTTAAAACTTTAGTAAACTCCGGATTCCTGCGGGTGCAGCAGGGCATCGGTACCTTTGTTGAAGATAGCTCTGGCATTAATGAGCCGCTGGGGCAGCGCCTTAAACGGGCATCAGCTAAACACATTGACGAGGTGCGCGAGATACTGGAAATGAAGATTGCCGAAAAGGCGGCTATGAACCGCACCGGCAATGATATCTCAAAGCTCGAACACGCACTAAAGAAACGCACAAAGGCTGCGAACGAGAACCTGGTTGAAGACTGTATAGACGCACATGTAAACTTTTGCATCCTGATGGCCGAAGCATCAAAAAATGACATGCTGGCCGATTTGTATAAATTATTTTCAGTTTCCCTTAAAAATGACCTGCTGAACGCGCACCAGGATACCTCCTTTTTTAAAAACACGTCCGAAAACTATCATAAATTATTTGATACCGTATTACGCGAAGACCCCAAAATGGCCTGGCACTGGAGCGGGAAAATTACGGGCAGATAACGAGGTGAAGCAGTGAGTGGAGAATTGTGAATAGTGAGTGTTTTGATCAGAGATTCAATATTCCATCGGTCGGTTAAAGGGACCTTCCCTAAAACAACGATATTTGTTGCGCCTTAAAGTCAACCACGCCGCTTTGCTGTATGGCGTAGCTCTCCACCCGTTGGCCAATATAGTAAACTTCACTTTCCGCGTATCGTGAAGCAACAATAATATTTACACCACCGGCGCATTCGTCGAAAAGTTGCTGTACCAATTGCGGATCGTTATTATTTTTTGAGAGGTGCGATAGCAGCAGGTGGGTCATAAACGGCGGCTTGTGTGCCACAAAAAGTTCAAGTGCTTGTTTGTTGGACAGGTGGCCCTGCCCACCGCGGATGCGGCGTTTCAGGTGGTAGGGATAGCCGCCCTTATCCAGCATTTCATCATCATAATTTGCCTCCAGAAAGGCTGCGTGGCACTGGCTGAAGTGGCTGATAAGGTTTTCGCAAACAACGCCTATATCAGTAAACACCCCAACTTTAATACCCCGGCAGGTTATCGAAAAACTATGCGGATTGCTGGCATCGTGCTGTTTGGGGAAAGCGGAGACATGTAAATCGCCAATAACAACGGTTTCAAAGGCGCCGAAGGAGATAACCAGTTCCTGCTCAAGCTGTAGTCCGCCTCGCTGCAATGTTGGCGGTGTAATGTAAACCGGCAGGTGGTATTTTTTGGCGATAACCGGGATACCATTGATGTGGTCGGAATGTTCGTGCGATACAAAAATGGCCTTTACTTTTTTCATCGACAGCCCCAGCCGTAACATACGCCGCTCGGTTTCGCGGCAGGATATGCCGGCATCAATCAATACGGCTTCGTGCTCGTTACCCACGTAATAGCAATTACCGTTACTGCCCGAATTTAATGATGCGATGAAAAGTGACATATGAGGATACAAATAACGGTATTATTTCTTATTTCGGATGTCGGATGTTCGATTTCGGATTTTTTGGACGGGGAATACAGTTGAAAGATACACAAAGGAGATATCCGTTAACAAAAAATCGCTAATTCAATATTAATTAAATCCGAAATCGAACATCCGACATCCGAAATTCAATATATTAGCCTCATGGATTCACCAATAACATTACCCGTACTTGATGCTGTTGAATTGCGCGTGCTTGGCTCGCTGATGGAGAAAAGCAAAACCACGCCCGATTATTACCCCATGACCATTAACAGCCTTACGCTTGCCTGTAACCAGAAGACATCGCGCCGGCCGGTTGTTAATTATGATGACGACACAGTTGCCCAGGCATTAAACACGCTGAAGCGGCGCGGGCTAATATCAACAGCCACCGGAGGGTCAATCCGCAGCGTAAAATACAAACATAACTTTGCCATTGTGTACCCTGTATTACCGGCCGAGGTAGCCATAATTTGCCTTTTAATGTTGCGGGGACCACAAACGCCCGGCGAGATAAATACCAACTCGGGCAGGATGTACGAGTTTGAATCGATAGAAGAAGTGCAGGAGAAACTGGAGCGGCTAAGCAGTCCAGAACTGCCCTTTTTAATGCAGTTGCCCCGCCGCCCGGGGCAAAAAGAAGTGCGCTATGCCCACCTGTTGAGCGGTGTACCCGAGTTTACCGAGGACGATTTTAATGATGACGCACCGATAAGCAGCCGCGGCGCCCTTGAGGCACGGGTAACCAAGCTGGAAACCGAACTTGCTGAACTACGCGAAGCTTTTGATAAATTGATGAAGGAACTGACATAAAGATTTAGAAGCAAGAGTTCAAGAATCAAGAACCAGGAGTCAAGATAAAAAACAATCCCAATTCAACAGTTTGCTACTGAATAGAATAAAAATTTGTCTCCCTCGTCTTGATTCTTGGCTCTTGATTCTCGTTCTTTTCCCTTTTACGATTATATTTTATTTAAAAGTTAAAACCTTAATGGCGTATCGGTTGTTTGTTTATTGAATTTATAAACACACTAACTAAGTACCTATGAAGAAGTTAAGTTTCGCGATAGTAATCGCATTTGCAGCCTGTGCTATGCAGAGTTGCGGCGGCAACAAGGATGCCAAAGAAAATGCCGATAGTTTAAACAAAACCAAGGACACCACTACAAATGTTGCGGCCACGGGAGGCATAGCGGTAACTGCCGAAGATGCTAAATTCGCTACTGACGCTGCCAACGGCGGTTTGGCCGAAGTTGCCTTGGGTAAACTGGCGCAAACAAAAGCAAGCAATCCACAGGTTAAAAACTTTGCCGATATGATGGTTACCGACCATGGGAAGGCAAATGACGAACTGGCTGCCATTGCAAAAGCAAAAAACATTACGCTGCCAGCCGCACCAGATGCCGATCATCAGAAAAAACTAGATGACCTTTCTAAATTATCGGGTAAAGATTTTGACAAAGCCTATGTTGATGCAATGGTTGACGGCCACAAGAAAACCCTCGACCTGCTGAACATGGCGGCTAAGGATTGTAAAGACAGCGAATTAAAAGCTTTCGCCGTTAAGACCGCGCCGGTGGTGCAAACGCACCTTGATGCCATCAATAAGATACATGATAGTATGAAATAATAAGCACACTCGCTGTTTAAAGAGGGGAATGGGTATGGCGCCTGTTCCCTTTTTTGTTGCGTTCGTTTCTTTTTTTGCTTCGTTCTTAGCTAAAAATTCCGTGTACCAAAATGTATCATCTTGTACGGCATTGTATAACCGCCAGCCAATTTTGTGTGTTATTTTTGTTACAGAGGTTTAGATAAAAAGCGACCAACGCTTTATAAAATTTGGTGG
This sequence comes from Mucilaginibacter sp., assembly GCF_025359345.1. Taxonomy (GTDB): domain Bacteria; phylum Bacteroidota; class Bacteroidia; order Sphingobacteriales; family Sphingobacteriaceae; genus Mucilaginibacter. The sequence continues at coordinate 27,598 of NZ_JANYGQ010000011.1, read as the reverse complement.
GAACACAGACAAGTACAGGGGCACAAATTCTACTTCAGTGTTATTTCAGCAGCTCACCAGGCAGGGCTCCCGCAGAACCGGGGCCCTGTTTTTTTTTTAATCACGCGGATTATAGCTCCTGCACGGTACCCGAAAGTTTTACATCAGGATCGCTGGTGGTGCATTTCAGCGTTATTTCAGGGATAACAACTTTTACTTTTCCGCCGGTAACAGTTACGGTTATGTCAACATCGGTGCCCAGGTAGGCGTAGGTTTTTGTAAGGGTTGAAGCCGCAAGTTCAAACTGGCTTGCAGTAAGCGTTCCGCCCACGCCGCCTTTTAGCTTGAATGTTCCACTTGCAGTTGGCACTGTTGCGAAGCTCACGGAAACCCCGTTAACCCGAAAGTCAGAAGTGGGCACCGCTGTCCAAAAGTTTATTAAAGTGGTTTTGTCGCCGCCGGACGTGTTGGCCCGACTGGTAATCCCGGTTTTGTAGGTTACACCATCTAATATCCAGCTGTTTTCGCCAGAAGCGGCTTTTTTGGTAGTGCTGTCTTTTTTGCAGGCGATGGTAAACAATACCAGTACCGCAGCCATCAATGTAAATGCTTTTTTCATGGGTTTTAATTTTTGTTTGTTTTTAAATTACAAACCAACGGCTTTACAAAGGCGGCATCAATAATACAGATGTGGTATTTTTGGGGAAGAAAGCTACAAATCGCAAGGACGTGAATGGGTGCAACAAAAAAGGCCTCCTAACACTCGCTGTCCGGAGGCCTTAACCTAAACCTTTATCACATAAAGCAAATTGGGTATTTGCGTTAATAAGCGTTACAAAACTACCTCAACCGCTATCAACAAAAAAAAGCAATCGACCAGCAGGCGGTTTGTATAGATAAAAACCCGCACGGTAACCAAAAACCCTTAATTTTGGCCGTTTAAAGTGCTATTATATGAAAACCCTTTCCGATTTACTTTTGCTGGGCGATGCGCGTCTGTACGAAACCTGCGATCCCGTTTTGCAAGCCGAGTTGCCCCTTGTTAAAGGATGGGTAGCCGATATGGATAATGTAATGAAGGAAATCAGGCTTAAATACAACTTTGGCAGGGCAATAGCTGCTCCACAATTGGGGATAATGAAAAGACTAGTTTATATGAACATTGATAAACCGGTAGTGTTCATTAATCCCGAACTGCATAACCTGAGCGACGAGTTATTTGAACTGTGGGACGATTGCATGAGTTTCCCAAACCTGCTCGTAAAAGTAAAAAGACACCAATCCCTAACCATCAAATACCTCGACGAAAACTGGCAACCACAACAATGGCAAATGGAAGGCGCACTATCTGAGCTGTTGCAGCACGAATACGATCATTTAAATGGCGTACTATGCACCATGCGGGCAATTGACGATAAGTCCTTTAAATGGAGGGGGTAGTCCAGTCTTCTAACTAGTCCAGTTTTTAAACGGGTGTACCGCTAAGTTTGAATTTGTATATCGTCCCTCGTCGGTTACTTCCTGTGTAACCCACGCTGGTTTTTCAAACTTCTCGTCCTCGTGGTTAAGTTCAATTTCGGCTACAATTAATCCTTCGTTATCTCCTGAAAACACATCCACCTCCCAGGTAAAGCCGCTATAGGGTATACGGTAACGTGTTTTTTGAGTGCCATTTTTTGCGAATGTGGCCAGTAGTTCCTCGCCGTCGGTTATGGGTATTTCGTACTCATATTCGCTGCGGCTTATGTTATTAGCGCCCCGGCCCTTTAGCGTAAGGTAGCTGTGTGGCCCGGCTACCCTAACCCGTACAACCTTGTCGTCATCACTCAAAATATATCCCTGCCGGTAATGTATGCCCTGTGGTTTATCCAACTTGTGCCAGGCATCGTGATCAACTAAAAATTTTCTTTCTATTTCTACTCCCATATATGTTAGCTTATTTGCTCAATTGGCAAGTCGACAACAGTTGTTGCCTGGTTATAAAAATCTTTGATGAGCACCCTAATATTTCTTTTTAGAATGGTCATTTCTTTTTTCAGCGACCCTACAATTACTTTATCGTTAGCTTCGCCACCCGAGAACAGTTCTATAGCAAGCACGCAATCGTGCCAATCGCCAATGGCGGTTTGTATCTGCTCCAGGTAGTCCTCATTCAACCCTATGGTTAGTACAGGCCGCACCAGTTTAAGATTGTAAATTAAAATTTTTACCAGCTTGCGGCATTCGTGCAATCCCTCGTTAAATTTAATGTTTTTAACAGCGTCGGCTATCTGCTGCAGCAATTTCTGATAAAAAAGATTAATGTGTAAATCGCTTATTGGTGGTATTTTTCCTTCTAACTGGTGTTGCGCGCGACTTATTTTATCAAGATGTTTATCCCCTGCCAATTTAAAATCGCGGTGGGCATTAAGTTGCAGCAGCTGCTGACTTTCCATCAGAAAATTGTTGCCGGTATGGTGTGCATTGCCTAATTGCTGGTTCATATAGGCATTCCGTATCTCGCCGGCTTTTTTAAAAATGCTTTTAACAGGTTTAAAAAGCGGCGCAAGCCCGGGAACGTCTTCAACGCTATCAGCCATTATAATAAAGGCTCTCAATTTTTTTACCTGTACCCTAAAGCGGTGCAGGTCTTCGGGATCTTCGGTTTCCATGTACGCAGCCAGGCTGGCGGTCATGGTTTCCCATTGCTTATCAAAATACTTTTCCTCTTCCCGTTTTTTCATAGCAAACAAAGGCGGCGCAGCGGCAACTACAGATTCTTTAAACATAGCCGTGTACATTAAGTTTTGGTTAACACTATTTAATAGTAACCTATCAGCTTACACCAGCAGGTTATCCATTTACAACCCAACCAAATGTACTTATCCCTGCAAAGTTAAATAATGATATTGCTCATGCTTAAAGGCGTTGGTTATCACATATTCAAAAATATTTGAAATCTATAAATATTAATCACCCCGGTAAAAATATCAGGAGATATAAAATTTATTTCACCGAAAGTTGAGGGGTTTCCGCTGTATAATTCAGCCATTCGGCTATCAGCAAGTTGGGCACCCAGCTTAAGAAAGCTATGATAAGGTAGTTGTGCGCAAAACCGACGCCACTGCCTAACACTGTAAACAGGAATATATAAAGCCGCAAAGTTACGGCACCGAAGGCCAGGGCATAGCTACGGCGCATCATTTTTATGTGTGGGTTTATTCGGCCCCTTAATACAAGTAACCATGCAGCCAGCGTAAAAGCAACCCAAAGCGTGTTCTGTAGCAGGAATGAAGTAAAGACCCCCGGGCCGCGATTCACAAACAACGTCATCACATAAGCACCGGGTGCTGCAAAAAACAGCACGCCGAAAACGTATATCTTTCCCAAGGTTTTATGCAACGGCCTGTTGTTGTATACCTTTTTCGAGAACTGGAAAAACCCAATGAACAAAATTATGCTGCTGCCTATAATGTGGCAATAAAAGGCAGGCAGATACCAGCCGGTTTTAACTGCGGCCTGTTTTATCTGTAAAAAGGACGAATGCCCCTTAAGATCGTAATACTGCAAAAAGGTGCCTGCGCATAATATCGCTACCCAAAAAAAAGCCGTATACCACAATACCTTTAGCGCGAGTTTCATTTTGCCGCCAAGGTGTTTTTAGGTGCGGTAGCAGCACTGCCTTTTAGCCGCTGGTTAATCCAGTTAATGTTGTATTTATCAATTACGGTTAATGAGTCGTCGACGCTGACATTATAGGGTTGTTTATCTATTGTTTTCCGGTTGTACGATTCCATCATCATAAATATATCTTCCCAGCGTTTGTCCTTGAACTTATAAGCGTAATCAGCAAATATCTCGTTTTTTATCATGCGCAGCATTTCCGGCGAAATTTGATTGATTGTCTTTTTTTGCCGGTGATTATAATCCCCGAGCCGACAAGCATTGTATAACATCCATTTAAATAGCTATCGTCCATTTTCACATACTTGGTAAAGCCAAAAAAGCGGTCGTTTGGCAGCTCGGTCAGTTTATTGTTTTTAACGGCGAAATAATGATAGTACGGGCCTCCTGTTATATCTTTAGTAGAGTCATAAAGCTCGGAATAAAATGTGGCGCCGGCTTTCACTTCGTACAACGAGTCGTTAATTAACTTAATACTGTTCACGTCGCAAGCGCCGGTCAATGCATCACCCCAGGCTTCTTCCCGGCTATAATCAGAGCTAATACCTTGCGTAAACAAGCGGTTGTTCTTCTTATCCACAATTACGATATTCTTTTTGTCGTAAAACTCGCTTCTCCCACCTAAAAAGTAATCGCGTATGGAGTAAAACGTAGCTTCGAGCCAGTTTTCAGCTGGCTTAGCTGTTGTGGCATAAGCTACTTTATAATTGAGGTGCGTTTCCTCGTAATCAACTTTACGCAGCGGGTTTTTAAAATCCATCACTTTTCCAATAATATTCAAATCAACCAGGTAAGAGGGTGCGATGTAGATTGCCCCGTGTTCAGTTTCTGAATTATATTCGGTTATAACATTCAGCGCACTTTTATAAAGGTCGAACGAACCCGCCAGTCCCTTAATTTTCGGCATAATGTCGCTTATTTTCAAATCAACTTTGTCCGAAACTGTCGTGTCCCGCTTCAGGTAAAAATAATCGGCGTCGTTGCGTAAAACAGCAAGGTTATCGCCATCGTTAACCGGGAATACCTGGTCGTAGTTTACCGGCAGCACTATTTTGCCGTTAAGGTTATAAAAGCCTTTTTTACCATCCTTTTCCACCTCAACCAGGCCGGGAAATGTGCCGCTAATGTTGTGTATCAAATCATATTGGGGCGGGATAACTTCCTTTAAATCCGGGTTAACCAGGCCCATTTTGTAAGGCGCTATAACGCTGTCGGGGTAGCGATTAATATCGTTATCCATATCCCATTTTCCTTTAACCACGTAGTAATAGGTCTTTTTGTCAACGTGGGCCAGCCACACAACGGTATCGTAAGCCGGCTTAAGTGCCCGGGCCGTTTTAAAGGCGGCAATTGTTTCGGGGCTAAACATATCTTTCGGCGACATCGTTTTTTGCCGCACCACACTTTCATAATCTGCATATTCGGCTAAAAACCGTTTCGCATCAACATCCTGAATTTTATATTGATGGGACGTTGTTTTCTTTACCGTGAATTTTAAAAGGGACTCGCGCGAAGCAAGCGAGTCATGGCTAAATTTTGTGACGACGCTTACTACTGCCACATTATCGTTCATCATTTTGATGTTGGCATTATCCATATCAAGATTGATGGTTGCAAGGGGTTTTGAATTGCTGTTAAATTCGCTTTTCCCCGAAAGTAAATTAGCCATGCCTAAAAACGAGCGGCCAGAATGGCTCTCCGCGAAATACGCCAAAACGGAGTCGGTATTACGCGCTTCAACTTGTTTATTAAAGGCAGTCAAAAATTGAGCAATCTCGCCTTTTTGTGCTTTCTCGGTGGTTTTGCATTTTACCGTTAACAATACAGCGGAAATAAGCGCAATAGCGACCAGGGTTTTTAGGAAAGGTTTGGATTTCATGATACCAAGATAACAGATTTTATAGGAATCGAAAAAAGAAACGTTTGCAAGAGCGGGAAATCGCTTTCCGGCCATTAACCATATGCATCGGCCGGGCGATGTTTGTACCTGCTTACAAACATCACCCGGCTTCTAAGTTTTCGTAAAAAAGCCATAGCTTTAACAATTATGGTTTTAAAGAAAATATTACTATGTGCTGTATTTGCCGGCGCTTGCTTGTTTTGCACCAGGCTATCCGCCCAAAATAAAAACAGCCCGGTGGATAATGTTCTAACCCCTTCCCCGGCGGTTGCACTGAACGGCTACTTGGGGAATAAGTTAAGCGCATCATTAAACAATCGTATAATGGCGCAGGATGCCGATCGGCTAATTGAACCATTTAAATTGAAAAACCGCACCGAAACACACCTTTGGCAAAATGAATTTTGGGGTAAGTGGTTTACCTCTGCTGTGCTGGCCTACAAATATCAACCCTCACCTGAACTAAAAAAAGTGCTCGACCATTCGGTTAGCTCGTTGCTTGCCACCCAAACTCCGGATGGTTATATCGGCAATTATGCTGCCGCCCATCGCCTGGAAGAGTGGGATATTTGGGGCCGCAAATATTGTATGCTCGGGTTGCTGTCTTATTACGATCTTACCGGCGATAAAAAAAGTCTCAGCGGCGCAATCCGTCTTGCCGATAATTTAATAAGCGACTTAAATAAAAAAGACGGCATAATTGTAACCAAGGGTAATTTCAGGGGCATGGCGGCATCGTCGGTACTGGAGCCCATTTGCCTGTTATATAAAGCCACCCATAATCAAAAATACCTGGATTTTGCAAAGGAAATAGTGCGGCAGTGGGAGACACCTGATGGGCCGCAGTTGATAAGCAAGGCGAACGTGAACGTTGGTGCGCGCTTTCCAAAGCCCAAAAACTGGTACAGTCCGGAACAGGGTCAAAAGGCCTATGAAATGATGTCGTGCTACGAGGGGCTTACCGAGCTTTACCGGTTAACAGGTAACGAAACCTACAAAAAAGCGGTAATGGACGCCTGGGAAAATATCCGCGATACGGAAATAAACATTGTAGGATCGGGCGCATCTATAGAGATGTGGTTTGGCGGTAATGTAGTCCAGGACAGGCCTGTCACCCATTACCAGGAGACTTGCGTTACGGTTACCTGGTTAAAACTTACCGGGCAACTGTTGCGCCTTACTGGCGATTCAAAATACGCTGATGAAGCCGAACGGACATATTATAACGCATTACTTAGTTCCATGAGCGCTGACGGAGCGGTTTGGGCCAAATATACCCCGCTAAACGGCCAACGCCTGCCCGGCAGCGAACAATGCGGTATGGGGCTTAACTGTTGCGAAGCCAATGGCCCGCGCGGGTTATTTAACATACCGGCCTACATGGTTACATCGCGAAAAGAAGGCCTGCAGGTTAACTATTTTTCGGACGGGGTATTTAAGCTTAAAAGCCCGCAAGGCGACAGCGTTGTTTTAACGCAACATACGGCCTATCCAAAATCCGGCACCGTTGAAATGGATATCACATTACAACAACAGCAGAATATGGAAATTTTCGTCCGCATTCCAGCATGGAGTAAAAACACAAAGCTGAGCGTAAATGGTGAGATTGTTAATGATGTACAAGCTGGTCGGTATACCAGCATAAAGCGCACATGGAAAACCGGGGACAAGATTATCGTTGACTTTGATATGCGTGGCCGGGTAATTGAAATGGGCACAACCACCCGCAGCGCGGCAATTATGCGCGGCCCAATAGTTTTGGCAAGGGATTCTCGTTTTGAAGACGCGGGACTGGAAGCCGCGTTAAAACCCGTAACTGATGAAAACGGTTATATTGAACTCGTTGAGGATTTAACCAAAGCCGACGATGTTTACATGGCTTTCAAGGCAAGTTTTATCCCGGAATCATATACCGAAAGCCCTGGAGGGCCGATTAGCATTACGCTTTGCGATTACGCGTCCGCCGGAAATGGGAAACAGCCATCGTTCTATAAGGTTTGGGGAGCGCAGTTGGTGAACAAGGCGGGAGAATGAAATGAAATTTGCAATGAGGCTCTGTTATTGGCTAACGCTATTCGGTACCTGCTGCCAAACCATCATTCACACACGAAAACCCAAACAAACAGCGATCTTTTATCATGGCAGCTACATCGGCGGGTACATATTGCTCCCAGCCCTCTTCGTTTTGTTTAATCATGTTCAGCACCTTGTCGGTTTGTACATGCAGGTTGCCTTCGTTGTAGTGGCGGATATCCTCGATCTTGTTGTTGGCTATCAGGTAGCGGTAAAGGTCGATAAGGTGGGGCGGCGGGTAAAAGCGAAGACAGTTCCATATAACACCATCGCGCAGGGTAGGGTAAATAAACAACTTTACCTTCCGGCTAAACAGCGTGGCAAACGATTCCAGGATACCGCCCGGCAGGTTATTATAGTGTTCTTCCGTAAAAATATATTCGAGGTTGGGATAGCCTAACACCATGCCAATTTTTAGTTTGGTAATGCCTGACAGGTAAGCCACTAACTTATAATATTCATGGAAATTGGAGATCAATACCGTTTGCCCCAACGAGCAAAGTATATCTACCCGTTCAAGGAAGTCCTTTTCGTCAATTTCAGCACTTTCACCGGCGTTACGTTCTTTTAATGCCTGCAACGTAAGCTCGGCAATTACTACCAGGTTTTTACGGTCGACATCCGGCTCTGCCACAAATTGCTTAACCCCCGTATTTAGCATATCTAAATGCACGTTTATGATAGGCCTGAACCGACCGCGTATAACTACAATATGCTTTTTATACAATACTTCGGATGGCTGCTGGTTTTTGCCGTCGGGGCCAAACAGCGCCGCGTCCGAAAATCCGTATTTTACCAGGTGCAGGCTCATCAGGCGGTTATCAACTTTGGAAAAGTCCGGGCCTTCAAAACGGATCATGTCGATCTGTATAGCATCGCGGGAGAGGTTATCCATCAGCGATAGCAAAAATACCGGCGGGATCTCGGGGTAATAAAAGCAGGCATAAATAAGATTTACGCCCAATATGCCCACGGCCTGCTGCTGCAAAACGTTGTCGTTATCCAGTAATTTAACGTGCAGTACCACATCGTTAAATGGTCCGTTGGGTTCCAGCTGAAATCGCACACCCATCCAACCGTGCCCATCATTTGTTTTATGATAGTTAAGCGCCGACATGGTGTTTGAAAATGCGAAAAAGGTTGTTTTATCGCCTCGCTGACTGGTCAGGCGTTCAATTAACAGGCCATATTCGTGCTCCAGCATCGATATCAGGCGGGGCTCGCTCACATAGCGACGGCTTTGCTGCGCACCATAGATGGCATCAGAGAAAACCATATCGTAAGCCGACATTGTTTTGGCTATAGTTCCTGATGATGCGCCTGCTTTGAAGAAATTAGCAGCCACGTCCTGCCCGGCGCCGATCTCGGCAAACGAGCCATAAATTTTAGGATCGAGGTTTATAGCCAGCGCCTTTTGTTTGGTTCCAATTTCTTTATTATGGATGACGTTCATAAACCATTTTTATTTACGCTTGCCGGCATGTTCAGTAGTTGTGTGCAGATGTTTTAAAAATACGGCTTTTTTGCGATTTGAACAGGGGAAATTTAAAAAACGGGCAAACAGGGGATTATTTGATAGTAGATTAACGGAAAATTAACGGTAGAGTCTCGTTCTGCCTAAACGCTTTTAACCGCAGAGTGCGCAAAGAGCCACAAAGTTCACAGAGCTAAAAACGCTATTTCTCTATTTTTTTTAGTCTCTGCGTTCTCTGCGCATTTCTCCGCGAACTCCGTGGTTATTCTTCCGGATAAATTTTAAATTTGAACATACGCACCAATTGAACCATGGCTACATCACCCAACATCCGCCTGGCTGTACCATTTTTTATCGTACGCGATATGGAAGCCTCGTTAAGTTTTTATAGAGATAAACTTGGTTTCGCCATGACGCATCAATGGACACCCCGCGACAAAATTGAATGGTGCAGCCTGCAGCGCGACAACGTTTCACTGATGTTACAACAGCCCGCTACCGACGATCATTGGGTGTACCATTTGCAGGAAGCAGGCAAAGGAATCTCCATCTGCTTTCAATGTGCTGATGCGCTGGCGCTTTTCCATGAGTTTAAAGGCAATGGCATTGAAATTAACGAGCCCTTTGTGGGCAACAACATGTGGGTAGTTGCATTTTCCGACCCGGATGGCTACCGCCTGGACTTTGAAAGCCAAACCGATGTTCCCGAGGAAACAAAATATTCGGAGTGGTTTAAGCGCAAGGCTTAACCATCAGTTCGGTAGCCGGGTAACAATTAAAGTTTTTTTAAATAAATTTGCGTAACCCAAAAGTTACATATACATTTGCGTAACCTTAAAGTTACCCATTATGACAAAAAGCATTAATCACCAATTTTTCTTTCCGCATAAACCTGAAGTGGTTTGGGAATACCTTACAAATGCGGACCTACTGGAGCTATGGCTGATGAAGAACGATTTTCAACCCGTTATAGGCCACGATTTTCAATTTCGCACCAAGCCCATACCCAGTCTTAATATCGACGGCATTATGCAATGCAGGGTGCTGGAACTCGTTCCGTTTAAAAAGCTTTCTTACTCGTGGCAGGCCGGGCCGGGGGATGGCAGCGTAACGCTTGATACGAAAGTTTTATGGACACTCCGCCAAACAGATAAAGGTACCGAATTAACGCTGGTGCACAGCGGATTCTCGGAAATTGAAAACCTGGCGATATACAACGGCATGACCGAAGGCTGGGTTCAAAATATCAACAAAATTATTGCCGATTTAAACGCTGCAAGCCAGGGAACAACCAGTAATTAATACTCCGGAGTAAACCTAACCCGGGCATTATTAAACATAATATCAACGGGGTGCAAATAGCACCCTCAATTTAATCTACGTAAAAAAACAAAAAAATGACAACAGCAGATTTTACAACTACCCTTGTGGTAAACCAAACACCAAAACAAGTATTCGATGCCACTATTAACCCACGCGGCTGGTGGTCGGAAGAAATTGAAGGCAACACTGAAATGCTAAACGACGTGTTCGACTATCATTTTGAAGACATTCATACCTGCAAAATAAAATTGATAGAAGTTGTTCCCAATAAAAAAGTGGTTTGGCTGGTTATGGAAAACTACTTTAAGTTCACAACAGACAAAAGCGAATGGGTGGACACGAAAATCCGCTTCGATATTTCGGAAAAAGACGGCAAAACACAGCTTGTTTTTACACACCATGGCCTGGTGCCCGATTACGAATGCTATGAAATATGCAACGGCGCCTGGCCCAGTTATATACAAAACAGTTTGCGTGGCTTGATTACCACAGGTAAAGGCCAGCCTAATGCTGCCGGTAAACCAACTACAAAAGATGAAGAGCGGTTAATGGCTGAAAAAGAATAGGCGCAAAATTCATATGAACAATGGTCAAAAACGCGTTAAAGCAATGCGGCCGGGTTATACTTCCCCGGCCGAATTGTATAGATTACGCACCGGTGGAACTGCGATTTGTCGGGACAAACATTTATAACAAAATAAAACCCACTCATAATCAGCATGTTTCACAGTGTTCCGGGTGTTCCACGTGCTAAAATGGAACGCTTTGCAGGCAATAATACTGGCATAGGTTTAAACTTTGGCACCGGTTGAGGTTTATATCCGGCTATTGTTCTGTGCGCCAAAAAAAGTAAATTCGGACAAGAAAATGGTTGCAATGAAAACGCAGTTCAAGTCTGATCCTAAATTACCCATTTACAGCTTAAGCGAACAGGCGGTAACCATTGAATTTGGCCGGGAAATCAGCCAGGATATCCTTGAAGTAATCCCCGTATTTGATCGATCCCTTAACCAATATCCTTTCCCTGGTTTCATAGCTTCTGTGCCTGCTTATACCACACTTAGCGTTTTTTTTGATCCTGTTAAGGTAATTCAATCAAATGAGATGCCCGGTGCAGCTTGTTTTGAAAAAGTATGTGGCTACCTGTCGCAGCTCCATGAAAAACAGGAAAATACAACAGTGGCTACTGGAAACATTGTAATCATCCCTGTTTGTTATGACGCGGAGTTGGGACCTGACATTGCTGAAGTGGCGAAAATTCACAACATGACTGTCGATGCCGTGATCCAATTACATAGTGCAGCAGAATATAGTGTACATATGATAGGTTTTATGCCCGGCTTTGCCTATTTGGGCGGAATGACCGAATCGTTAGCCACGCCCCGGAAGGGCACACCGCGAAATGCAGTACCCGCAGGTTCTGTGGGGATTGCCGGCAAACAAACCGGTATTTATCCGCTGCAAACACCGGGCGGCTGGCAGCTTATCGGGCAAACCCCGGTTAAATTATTTGATGCCAACCGCGTGCAACCCTCTTTGTTAAAGGCCGGCGACCGGGTTATTTTTAAGCCAATAACCCGGCTTGAATTCGATCACTTAGCGGCGGCAGAATGAAAATCCGTATACTCAAACCCGGTTTATTGAGCACCATACAGGATATGGGCCGTCGTCATTTTCTATCCCAAGGGGTTCCGATTTCGGGAGCTATGGATAGTTTGTCGGCCCGGATCGCCAACAAGGCTGTTGGAAACACTGACGACCAGGCGGTAATTGAATTTGCTTATGCCGACGCCGGGTTTATGGCAGAAACAGATTTGCTGATTGCTTATGCCGGGGATGGAATGCGACTGCAATGCGGGGCGCAAATTTTACCCCCAGAGCGGCCGATTTTTATCCCTGCCGGCACAATCATCCAGCTTATCCATAATTCCAATGGGGTTCACACCTATTTATCCATTGCCGGCGGTTGGGATGTGCCCGAAGTACTGGGCAGCAGGAGTACTTGTTTAGCGGCATCGTTTGGCGGGTTCAAAGGGCGGCCATTGCAGGGTGATGATGTATTAAGCAGCAACGAACAACTCACGGATATTTCTAAAGGCGTATTCAACAAACTAAAAAACGAGCAGGTTAATTTTGCTAAATGGAGTATTCCCCGGCAGTTATTATTGCCAATGAACAGGACGATTATCAGGGTTACGCTGGCCCGGGAGACCAACTGGTTTAACAGCCAATCAGTTATTGATTTTTTATCGGCACCTTATCAATTGAGCAGGCACAGTAACCGGATGGGGTTTCATTTGGAGGGGCCAGAAATCATTCGCACCAAAAAGGATGAATTAATTTCAACTGCAGTAACACCGGGCACCATCCAGGTTACCGGTAATGGCCAGGTGATATTGCTGATGGCCGACTGCCAGACAACCGGCGGTTACCCGCGGATTGCACAGGTGGCTTCGGTTGATTTGTCCCTGTGCGGCCAATTGAAACCCGGAGATACCATATATTTTAAAGAAATAAGCCGACGTGAGGCTGAAGTTCTCTATCTTAAAAGAGAAGATGAGTTGAGCAAACTAACAACTGCTTTAAAAAGCATATTTTTATAATTTTAATACCACACTATGCAAGTCATTGATTTAAACTGTGATATGGGTGAAGCCTTTGGCAACTACCCCATGCCTAATGATGATATTATAATGGATTATATCAGCTCGGCCAATATTGCCTGTGGCTTTCACGCCGGCGACCCCGAGGTAATGCAGCACACGGTTAAAATGGCTATAAAAAAGGGAGTTGCTATCGGGGCGCATCCCGGGCTGCCTGATTTGCAGGGCTTTGGCAGAAGAGAGATGAAAATATCCGCAAATGAGGCCTACCAGATGACGATTTATCAAATAGGCGCATTATATGGTTTTGTGAAGGCGGCTGGCGGTAAACTACATCATGTTAAAGCACACGGGGCTTTATATAACATGGCCGCAAAAGACGCCGCGCTGGCTAAAGCAATTGTAGAAGCGGTGCACGATTTTGATTCTTCTTTAATTTTATATGCATTAGCCGGGAGCGAAATGGTTGAAGCTGCCAAAAAGACGGGCCTGGTTACCGCTTCGGAGGTATTTGCCGACCGGACTTACCAGGACGATGGATCGCTTACCCCACGCACACAAAGCAATGCACTCATCACCGATGAGCAACAATCAATAGAACAGGTATTAATGATGGTGAAACAACAACATGTAATTTCTGTCAACAAAAAGAATATCCCGTTAAAAGCCGAGACCCTGTGCCTGCATGGAGATGGGTTGCATGCTGTACAGTTTGCTAAAATGATCCGATTCAAACTTCAAAACGAGGGGATCACCATCAAAGCGCCCTCCATATGACGAAAAAATCTAACTGGAGCGTTCTACTGGGTGCAGCATTCCTGATGGCTTCGTCAGCTATCGGGCCGGGTTTTTTAACCCAGACCGCAGTATTCACCGCCCAGTTAGGCGCCAGTTTTGGATTTGTTATCCTGCTTTCCATTTTGCTGGACGCCATAGCCCAACTCAATATCTGGCGCATTATTGCGGTAGCCGATAAACCCGCGCAGGATATTGCCAACAAAGTATTCCCGGGCCTTGGTTATTTCCTTTCCTTCCTGGTGTTTTTAGGTGGCATGGCTTTTAATGTTGGCAATATTGCCGGCGCTGGCTTAGGTTTAAATGTATTGTTTGGCGTGAGTGTTAGCCAGGGGGCAGCCATGAGCGCTATTATTGCCATCGGCATTTTTATTTATAAAGAAGCAGGAAAGGTAATGGATACGTTTGCCAAAACCATGGGCCTGCTTAAAATATCGCTTGCGCTGTTTATAGCCTATATTAGCAAACCACCTTTGGCCGAAGCTGCATTACGGGCTGTTAATCCCACACATTTTAGCTTTACTGCTGTGCTGACAATTGTTGGCGGAACCGTAGGTGGTTATATCACATTTTCGGGCGCCCACCGCCTGCTGGATGCACGCCAGACCGGAATAGCAAATTTGCCTGCTATCAATAAAGGTGCTCTTAGCGCTATCGGGCTGGCATCAACCATGCGGCTGTTACTGTTTATTGCAGCCCTGGGTGTAGTTAGCGCTGGGGGGAAACTAAACCCGGATAATCCTGCCGCATCGGTATTTCAGTTAGCCAGCGGCGCATTGGGGTATAAGATATTTGGCCTTGTCATATGGTCGGCAGGAATATCTTCTGTGGTGGGTTCGGCCTATACTTCTGTTTCGTTTATAAAAAGCTTCCATCCGGTGATATTGAAATTCAACCGGGAGATCATCATTGCATTTATCATCGTATCCTGTATTATTTTTGAAATAATTGGAAAGCCTGTTAAAACCCTGTTAACAGTTGGCGCCATTAATGGCTTTATATTGCCTATTGCCTTAGGCGTAATGCTGGTGGCGGCCTATCGCTCAAAAATAGTATTCGCTTACAAACAACCGTTATGGCTCACCATTTTGGGCGTTGTCGTTGTGGTGGCTATGACTTATATGAGTTGCGGCGCAATTGTGCAGATGCTGGGTTATTGAATTTAAAAACGCCCGTTTGCAAATTGAGCATTTCTGCACAGATCTCTTCTATGCCGGATGTGATATTCGCTCCGGCATAAATTTTTAAATCAACCGAAATCTTTGTATGGCGCAGAATTGGCTTATCACGCCCTCATTACGCGCAGGCCGTGGCCTGGATATTGTTCGTATCGTTGTAGCGCTCGTTTTGAGCGTACATTCCATCGTCAGGATGACTGATGGCCTGGTCGGCGATTTCGGGGAATTCCTAAGTTCCGTCGGTTGCCCCTTCAGTGTAGCGCTTGCATGGTTCGTCACCCTTTCAACTTTGGCCTCCAGCGTTGCGCTTGTTATTGGCCGCCTGGTTATTCCGGCCAGCATTTTCCATATCATCGTTCTCATGATGGGCATCCTGTTCGCCCATAGGCACAGTGGCTGGTTTGTTGTAGGTGGCGGCAGAAACGGCATGGAGTTCAGCGTGGTACTTATTGCTTGTTTGTTCGCGGTGATGTGGTCATATTGGCCAAGGAAACAAAAGATCTGAAGCAATATCGCAGTCATTCGCGAACCCCTTTATTGAGTTAAAACAAAAATGCCCCCTTTAGTAAATTGAGCATTTCTGCACAGATCTGTGCTGTTTCCGACACTACATTCGTTCCGAATTAATTTTTTATCAAACAATCGAAAACTTTATATGGCACAAAATTGGCTTATCACACCCTCATCCCGACCCGCCCGTGGGCTGGATATTGTTCGTATCGTTGTAGCACTCGTCCTAAGTGTACATTCCATCACCAGGATAATAAATGGGGACGTGGCCGGATTCGGAGAATTCCTCGGGTCCATCGGCTTTCCGCTTGGGGTGGCGCTCGCATGGCTTATTACCCTTTCTACTTTAGCCTCCAGCGTTGCACTCGTTATGGCCGCCTGGTTATTCCGGCCTGTATCTGTCACATGGTTGTTCTTGTGGTGGGTATCTTTCTCGACCATATGCACGACGGCTGGTTTGTAGTGGGCGGCGGCAGAAACGGTATGGAGTACAGTGTAGTGCTTATTGCCTGTTTGTTTGCTGTGCTTTGGTCGTATTGGCCGCAGAAACAATAAACTGCAAAAAAGGCCCAGCTTTTTATTTCATTGAGTCGTTTACCGACTGGCTGTCAACAAATTGCTCAAAGCTGATGATCTTGCCTGCGTTTAATTTCCATAGGTGGGCTACGCGGGCCTCCATTAACCGGCCTGTGGCTTTGTAAGTACCCTTGTAAGTGCCATAGGCAACCACCTTATCCCCACTTGCAACATAGTCTTCCGGTGTAAACTTATAATCGATCCATTCACTGCCCAAACGGCTAAAAACGTTCTTTGTAATATTTTCCAAACCGATATAGGTACCGCCGTATGGAAATCCTTTAGCTTCAGTCCAGGCTATATTTTCAGCAACATGTTCCACAAGGTTCCTGCCGTTTTCTTCGGAAGTTTTCCCTTCATATGTGCTCTTTACTATCTCTAAATTCGTCATTCGTTTTTAATTTAAAAGAACAACCCGGCAGCGCCATAAACACTGCCAGGTTGAACCATGTTGATAATTTTACCATTTCATTTCGCCGGAGTTTACTTTTGCACCTAGTTGCAGGGCGATATCAAAAGTAAGCGTAGGATATTTGGCTTTTATTGTGGCTATGATAGCGCCTGATGTTTTGTTGGTTTTCAAAACCTCTTCATAGAACTCTATATAGGTTTTTGTGTGCTTCACAGCGCTAAGGTCGAATGCGCTTTCAGATTTGGCGTGAGCCGGAACCACAATTGCGGGCTGTAACGCTTCAATTTTGTCCAAAACATTTATCCATTGCTGGCGGGCCTCCGTTGTTTGTGCATCTGCCATCCAAAGATTGAAAGTGTTCCCAAAAACGTTGATGCCACCTATCACGGCTTTTATGGAAGGTATCCATACAAACGTTTTGGCCGGAAATTCTTCTAAGCCTATGACCTCTACTTTCTGGCCTTCCAGGTCAATGCTGTTGCCTTTTAAAACCTGTGGTAAAATAACATTCGAAGTAATGTTTTTACCCAATTGAGCGCACCACACATCTAATTTTTTCTGCGCCGTCGCTTTAATGTGTTCCACTGTTGCCGGTGCGGCATAAGCTGTAACTTCCGGAAAATATTTTTTGAATACTTCCAATCCGAAATAAAAATCAGGGTCGCCACAAGAAATATAAATAGCGGTTAATTTTTTGCCTGATTTTTTGATTTGCTGAGCTACTTTTTCAGCGTCAGCCAGGGTGAATTGCGCGTCGATCAGAACGGCATCCGTTTTTCCTGATACGACAACCGAAGATACACCAAAACTATTTTCTGATGCGTTGTAAACTTGTAGTGTTAAACTGTTTGTTTCAATAGTTTTGAAACTTTGTGCCTGTACGTCCATTTTTAATAAAATTAAGATGATTAAAAAAGCTGTTGAAATAACTGGTTTCATTTTTTTGTTGTTAATGACGATGCAAAGATGGGGGCACCGGGTACCAGGAAAGATTGAACAAGTTCAATAAATCAAATTCCGTTTACTTTTTGTGGGCAAGCTTGTTGCGTATTTTACTTAAAAACTCATGACTAATGCCCAGGTAGGCGGCCATTTGCAGGTTAGAAAGGCGCTGGTAGATTTGAGGGTATTTTTCTATAAAGTCGGAATAGCGTTGGTCGGCAGTTTTACTCAAATTATCTACCATTCTTCGTTGTAAGGCAACGTGGGTTTTTTGCGTCATTACCCTAAACAGCTTTTCTATTTCAGGTATGTTTGTATAGGCCAACTCTTTATCTTTTTTCGAGATCAACAGTACCTCACTGTCTTCAAGTGCTTCAATATAAAGCTGCGACGGCAGGCTGTTAGTAAAGCTGTCGATATCAGTTACCCACCAGTTTTCAATAGCAAAATAAAGTATCTGTTCATCGCCGTTTTTATCAATATGATAAACCCGCAGAATCCCTTTGGTAACAAAACCCTCAAACTTGCAAACTTCACCTGCCCGCAGTAAGAAACTCTTTTTCTTTATCAGACGTTGTTGAAATAAGCTGCAAAACGCTTCTGTTTGAGCCGCTGGTAGTGTGATATGCCGGTTAATATTTTGTTTAAGCAATTCTGTCATAGGCGGCTGGCAGGTCGGGTGCTAATAAGAAAACTTGAGATAGCACTTCAAATTTGCCGAAACAAGATACGAAAATTAAAGTAACGACCATTCCATAGTCTGGCAGAATAAAAGTTAAAAAGTCTATTTTATCCCGCCAAACGCAGCGAAGCATGAGTTTTTATGTAATATCTCTACGTTACTAAATCCAACTTTGGCAAGCAAGGCAAGCTGGTAATTGAGCGAACGGGGAGTGTCTTCATAATTTACGTAGTCCATTACTTTCTGGCGGTATTCGGGGCCACCAAGTGTCTCCAAATAACTGCCATACTTATCCCCGAACAACTTAGTGATAACATCGGAATCATGGGCGATTAAGTCAGACACCCAAAAGCTCCCGCCCCGTTTCAGCGCTTTATAAATTTTATTGAACATCAGTTCCCAGTCGTCGTCATCGCGCAAATGATGCAGGGTAGCTGCTGCAAGGATAATATCGAAATGATCATCCGGCAGATCCAGGTTTCGCATGTCATCCTGGATTAAAGTGACGCTGCCCCCTGTTTGCGGTGTAACCCTTTCTTTAGCTTTTTGCAACATTGGCAGGCTCAAATCATTCAGGGTACAATTTAGGCCGGGAACTTTACCCAACATCTTCAAGGTATAGTTACCCGCGCCGCATCCGATATCCAGCAGTTCCGTTGCATGCGGATTAGCATACTTTGCCGCTTCTGTGCACAACTCCATGGTTAATGGAGCGTCGATAGTGGTTAGCTGGCCGGTTTCGAGGTTCGAAAAACGTTCGGTGTCCTTGTCAAATCTTTCCCTTATCTCCTGGTTTGTTGCCTTTTTTGAATAATCCATTTTCATGCTTGCATTTGATTTTGCCGAAGTTACCGGGTTTAATCATATTTGCAAAGTATCAACATCCTATAGTTTACTTCAAGATTAATTTATAGCTTTTTAATATCTTTTGCTACCAGCTTAACATTGTTGCCGAGTTGATGCCCGCCACTTTCAAATTCGCAAAAAGTTGCTGCCGGAAGCTTCTGCCTATACGTTGCAAGATTGTCAAAAGGCACCTCTTCATCGTCGCGGCAATGGTAAAAAAAGATTTGGGTACTTTGCGGCAGGCGTTCAGCAAAATCATCGCGGAGCTTTAGCCCCTGTTTCCAATCCTCTTCGCCGCTCCAAAAGGGTGTTGATACCAGGAAAACCCCTACTATCTTTTTCGAAACCTTATTTTCAGCAAGGTATTTGAGCAGTAACGAAGCCCCTAACGAATGTGCGACCAGAATAACATCGCCGCTGAGTTTACCAATTTCGTTTCCGATCTGCTTCAGCCAGCCAAAATCCGGGAGGGCCTCGTCGGATTCTATCTTGGGATAACTAATCTCATACTCCTTACCTAATGCATTCTGCAACGATGCCACCAATTTTGCATCTGCCTTGTAACCATCGTTGCCGCCGCCTTGTATAAAAAGCACTTGTTTTTTCATGTCCAACTATTTATAATTCAATCTAAAAGATTTCTGTTAAATCAAATCATGTGCCAAGGAAATCGTACTCTAATACCAGCTACACGCGATAATGAATCCCCTATGACCAAAAGCAATTCTATAATTATTACTTTCGAATTCACTAGCAGCATTGAAAATAAATGGAAATAGGTATAGATAGTTTTGCTTCCGCGATGTACGGCACCAATAATTCGCTCAGCAGCGTTGACGCGATGGCACAACTGCTGGAAAGGATAGAACTTGCGGACCAGGCCGGCCTCGACGTTTTTGGTATCGGCGAACATCATAAAAAAGAATTTTTGGATTCGGCCACTGCCGTTATTCTTGCAGCGGCAGCTACGCGCACCAAACGCATCCGCTTAACCAGCGCGGTTACGGTTTTGAGCGCCGCCGACCCTGTGCGGGTTTTCCAGAATTTCGCAACGCTCGACCTGGTATCAAAAGGACGCGCCGAACTGGTAGTCGGCCGTGGCTCATCTATTGAAGCTTATCCGTTATTTGGCTTTAACCTCGACGATTACGATGCCCTTTTTAAAGAGAAGCTGGACTTGTTATTGCAGATACGTGACAACGAATTTGTAACGTGGCAGGGCAAGTTCCGCCCCGCTTTACAAAACCAGCCAGTATATCCCCGGCCGTTGCAGCAAAAACTGCCGGTTTGGTTAGGTGTTGGCGGCACGCCCGCTTCGTTTGCCCGGGCAGGAGCCCTGGGGTTACCGCTGATGGTTGCGATAATTGGTGGTGAAACACATCGCTTTCGGCCGTTAATCGACTTGTACCGGGAAGCCGGGGACAGGGCTGGTTTTACGCCGGATCAGCTAAAAGTTGGTCTGCACTCGCCCGGCTATGTAGGCGCTACGAATGAGCAGGCCCTGGCTGATTATTATCCGGGCTACGCCGAACTATGGACCAAACTGGGCAGGGAACGCGGCTGGCCACCTGTAACCAAAACGCAATTCGACTCGCTGGTTGCACCAAAGGGAGTTTTGGTTGTCGGTGGACCTGAGCAGATTGCCGAAAAACTGTTACGTCACAGCGAGGCACTGGGCGGGGTCGACAGGTTTACTTTCCAAATGGATAATGCCGGACTGACTCATACGCAACTGATGAAGGCGATTGAGCTGATTGGGAGAGAGGTGATACCTTTGGTGAATGGGGCTTCGTAAGCCGGGCTTCGCGACTTTCAACGGAAAGGCACGTGGTAAACCGTTAGTTATGGCCCCAATTGCGTATTTCCGGGGATTTTGTGGATACTTATTTAAAAGCCGGCCTTAATAGCCAGGAGGTGGTAGTACCCAATAAGGCCCCGCCAACAACATCGCTGGGGTAATGTACGCCCAGGTACATACGCGAGTAGGCAACCGAACCCGCCCATAAGTACGAAGGAGCTATCACGTACCATTTTGGATACGCCCTTGATAACGCAGTTGCTACCGCAAAGCTTGTTGACGAATGCCCCGAAGGGAACGAAGTGCTCTCTGCATTGTAAACCGCTACGATTTTTAAATTTTGCACGAATGGCCGGCGACGCTTAAATACAGTTTTCATTAACAAGGTAACGCCCAAAGTTACGGCGGCGCTGCTGCCTACATATAAGGCGTTCTGGCGCATCTGGCTGTCGTTCCGCACAATACCGCCAACCATCAGTGCCACGGGTATGCCATAGGAAACATACCCCAGCGAATTAGATAAAAACAGCATTTTTTTTGTCTCGCTATCATTGCGCTGCAGCGCGAGGTTGATTAAAAATTTGTCATCAAAGCGTTGGATGAAGTTATTTACCTGCGCGGCCTGCACCTTTACTTCTGTCGTGGTTTTTGTTTGCTCCGGGGTTTTGGGTTGCTCTTCAGTTTTTACCTGCCCGAAAACATTCCCCGCAAAGGGTACAGTTAATAATAATTGCAGAACAAATAACGCATTGATTAACCCTGTGCTCCTCCTTATTTTCATAACGATATTAGTATGATCTATTATGTTCACGCTCAATTTAAAGATGTTTAACCTTAAAACAACATAGGCTTAACAATAAAACTTTTAAATTGTTAAAGTAGATCTGCCATTAAATTTAAGAATTCTAATTTAAATAACAGGGACGAGAAGATTCGAACTTCCGACCTTCCCGATCTATTCCGTCAGGTGTCGATTTAGCGTTCCATTTTTCTCAGCGGAACACCCGGAACGCTGTGAAACATGCTCATTATCAAGTGGTTTTATTTTAACAAATTCACAAACCGGGGCGTGATGCCACAAAAAAGCCTCAAGACTTTCGACTTAAGGCTATTGACTTCACTCGTCGGGATGAGAAGATTCGAACTTCCGACCTCCTCACTCACGCCGGAGATCGATATAATTTACATAGGTTGTATTCATTCGTAATCAGCCCCAAAGGTTCGCACCTTCTATTTCAAAAGACTGATCAATATCTACCTTTATTGTATGCCCCCAAAACAGGTCGTTATCGTCAAAATAAACCTCAAAGCTACCATCTGAAAATACTAAAACACCATCTAATTCAATGGTATTTATAAATACGTCTTCGCTCACAAGAGGTTGGTCTTCATCAAGCCATGACTCGTTCTTAAGTTTTATAAGCGACGTTGCTGTAAATTGCTTAACGCTTTCAAGCCCTTCATTAAGCCAATTATTTATTTGCGTGGCCAAATCAGTTGCCTTCTGCATGTGTTCTGCTTCAAAATCAACCAAGGTCATGCTGTATTGCTTATCGTTGTAGGTGGCTATTCCTTCAAAGTCACCGGTTTCTGCGTTAAAACTTAAATTCATATACTCAAATATAAGAAAGCCTGGGAAACGAATGGATAGATATTTAATTGCCGATGTGGTTTTGTTGTAAAACAAAAAAGCCTCAAGACTTTCGACTTAAGGCTTTTTGACTTCCGTCGGGATGAGAAGATTCGAACTTCCGACCTCCAGCACCCCATGCCTTTAAGTCAGCTATTTTCATTAACTAAAAACCGCATTTCATAGCTAAAATTGCCATTTTTTATTTTTGCGATTATGTATTTTTAGGTTATTTTTTGCTATTTTTGACTAAAGTGTTAGACCTATGTTAGACCTAAAAAGTTGCATTTTACCTTAAAAATGAGCCTTTTAATCGTTAAATTTACAAAATGTTAGACCTAATATGGCAATTACGACGAAATTAATGTTGAGAATCAACAAAACACTTCCCTCTGGCGAGCATCCGATCATGTTTCGGATAACAGAAAATCGGAACAACTACGAGGTGTCGACAAAGGTTAGTTCTACGAAAGAGAATTGGAATAAGGCGACACAATGCGTGCTGGATTCGCATATCAATCATAAATCTATCAATGCGCTGCTTAATAATATTAAGGTTAAGGCCACATTCTATTTTGCCAATGTTTCCGACGACCGGTCACCACGGGTCAGTGAAATTAAATCCCTTGTTGAAAAGCTGACAGGTGCAGTTAAAACAACCCCTAAATTGATGCTTTTGGAGTTTTTTGACAGCGAGGTCGCCCGCTTAAAATCAATGGAACGATATGGTTATGCCGGCGTTCATATTGTGACCCGCAGCCGCCTTAACAAGTTTATGAAAGAAAAAGACATGAACTTCGAAGATATTGATGTTAATTTTTTGCGCCGGTTTGAAGATTGGCTGATCAAGAACAATATTGCAATCACTACTCGAAGCATCGATTTTCGGACATTCCGCACCGTTTGGCGTAATGCAATGAAAGAAAAGATCTGCCGGGAAAACCACTATCCGTTTAAAGATTTTTCCTATTCGAAATATAATGCCCCAAAGACCAAAAAACGCGCAATTAGTGTCGAGCAGATCAATAAAATAGTGGAATTAAACCTCGAAGACGACAAGCTGATCAATTCGCGCAATTATTTCCTGTTCAGCTATTATTGCCGCGGACTAAATTTTGCTGACCTTGCCTGTCTTAAATGGACAAATATTAGGGACGGGTTTATTAACTATGTTCGTGCAAAAACAAAAGAGGAGTTTGATTTTAAACTACATCCCGAAGCTCTTAAAATACTCGATTATTACCGTGTTCTGGAAGGCAATAGTGATGCCGGTTACGTTTTTCCGATACTTTATAAACGTCACGCGACTGTGCGATCACAACGGGACAGGAGACTTAAAATATTGAAACGCGTTAATAAAGATTTGAAAACCATGGCCGGAGATGCTGAAATACAAAAAAACCTGACCACCTATGTTGCAAGGCACAGTTACGCTTCTGCATTGAGAATCAAAGGGGTATCGAAAGAAGATATTGGTAAGTCTCTTGGTCACGATAGCATTAAAACCACCGAAATCTATTTAGATGAAATAGGCGATCCGTTGTTTGACGACAGGATCAACGAATGTATTTAAACATTCTTATTTTTGCGGCAAGCCAATGATAACCATATTGTAATACTTATAGCAACTAATACAGGAGGACAGCCATACAGAATTTAAAAGTAGCTTTAGCGATGCCGTTATTGAGAGCTTGGTCGCTTTTACCAACACTAAGGGCGGCAAAGTGCTTGTCGGCGTAGATAACGAGGGCAACCCTATAAAGTCATTTACCATCGGAGGTGAAACCCTTCAGAATTGGGTAAATGAAGTTAAGAATAAGACGCAGCCAAATATCATACCCGATGCGGAAATAATTACCATACAGGGAAAAGATGTGGCGTCCCTGTATGTTCAGGAATTTCCTATAAAGCCGGTTTCCTTTAAAGGCCGCTATTTTAAAAGGGTTAGAAATTCCAATCATCAACTTTCTTTAACTGAAATTTCAGACCTGCATCTTAAATCTTTTAATTCAAGTTGGGATAGCTATATTAATCCAGAATACACAGTAGACACGTTATCCCTGGATAAGGTACGCGACTTTGTTGCCATGTGTAACAAAGATAGGGAGGTTCGCATTGAGGACGACCCTTTAACAGTCCTTACTAAATTTGAATTAATTAAAGCGTCAGGGGTCACCAATGCATGTTACTTACTATTTGCTGATCATGATGTTTTTTCTGCCAGCATGGAGTTGGGTAGATTTGATACCGCTACAAGTATCAAAGATAGTTTATCAATTCGTTCCAATTTATTTACCGAGGTTGAAGATGTTATAAATTTTGTCAGGAAGCATATTAATAAGTCTTACATCATTTCAGGCGACCCACAGCGGGGAAGAACGATGGCAATACCCCATACCGGCTATTCGGGAAATCGTTATCAATATGATCGTCCATCGCGACTATACACATTACGGCGATTCCTCGGTCAAGATATTTAATGATCACATCGAGTTTTTCAATCCAGGGAGGCTACCCGGTGATATATCTATTGCTAACTTACTAAGTGGTCAATATATTTCCCAAGCAAGAAATAAAAAAATAGCCGCAACATTCAAAGAAGCTCAATTGATAGAAAAATATGGCTCTGGAATTAAACGGATTCAGGAAGCGTTTGCTGATTATGGGCTAAAGTCACCTCTTTTTGAAAATATGCAGCATGGTTTTCAGGTCACAGTCTATTCTGCCGCTAAACTAACGTCGGAGAAAACGTCGGAGAAAATTCTTTTAATGGTAACACAAAACCCAACCATTACCATTGCTGAACTTGCGGCAAATATAGGAATTTCAAACCGTTCAATTGAACGGAATATAGCAAGCTACAGAAAGAGAAAAAATTAGAACGAATAGGAGCCGATAAAGGTGGGTTTTGGCAGGTCTTGTAAAACTATGAGGGATTAATGGGGAATTAAATGAGGGATTAAAAGTGGTTAATAATACCGTGGCAACACAAAAATAAAATAATTTGGTTATGTATAATGTCACCAATTTTGATCCGATTTTGTCAACTAATTGAGCATGTATTTTCTAAACCTGCCGAATTTTCACCCCAATAGGGGTATCAATACAGACAACTACCATAAGGCCGTTTTTTTGTCATCGGTTGATGGGTTGTTCGAGCGTGACCAATCAGTATTCAATTATGGCGGCATGCTATTCCCTTTCAAGGAAATTTTTTTAAGAGAAGAGCATTTTTTTGTTAGTGAAATTAACCTGCAAAAGCTGTTCGACCCATATAACCTCGATCAACTATTGCGGGAGAATAGCTTTCCGGTCAATCCTGAACTGGTCGAAGAAATCAAGGCCCAATTTTTTAAAGGGTATACTGATGGCTTGCAAAACTTCGACCGGGAGATCGGTTCTTTTTTCTTTTCATTAGCCCCTGCGGAACAGCTTAAAGTGCTGGTTGATTTTATGAATTATTGTCATCACCACTTGTATTTTGAAGGCTTTGTCATTCCCGAAGTTTTATATAGCCTGGGGTATATCCAGGCTTGTCTGGTTCAATCCTACAAAACCTATCAGAACTTATCCAAATTATCTGTCAAAGAAATAACCGGCGAACCATTAATCGAAGCTACCCCGGTGGCAGGACCCCCAGTTTTAACGTTACAAAATACCGTGGTGCAAACTAACGGAATACACAAGATCGCGCTCAAATATCCTGCAGACGAGATCATCAAGCTATGGCAGGTACTGCTCGATATTCATCGTTGCAAATCGGTGGCAATACTGCCTTTTTTTAAGACCGAAAAAGAGGTAGAAAACTTGTTGGGCGAACTGTTTTGTGCGTCTGAAAACGCCGGCGTCTCCTTACCCGATAGGGAACACCGCTATTACGAATTATCTTCCGATTATCAGCCTATCCTCTGCCTGCTGATGCACGCTACTTATAAGCTTAACCATCCCTTTACCCGTATCAAACTTGAGCCGTATTCGGCACTGCTAAAACAATCTTTTTCCGCTTTCCAAGGCATTGAAAACGTAGCCGACATTTCCGGCAACATCACCAAAAAGAAAGATGCCGGTATTATGTTGTTGGGGGAAATCAAAAGTAGCAAATACGCTAAAAATGCATTGAAAATCTTAGCCAAGATCAAAGATTACCGGATTAAAGCCTAACTACGTTCAACTTCGTTCAGTATCGAAAAGAAAATCCGGCAAGAGCAGACACAGCGGCAGGTACAGCAAATGCAGGCTAAAAACCAGGCACGCGATCAACGTCATGCGTATGGGCACGAACCACCCAAAAGCCTGGCCGATCAGTTACGGGAAGTGATTAGCGAGAATGAGCAAAAGGAACAGAAAACCTATTTGAAGCGGGAACCGGAAACGCATTATTTAAGGGCAGCCCTGGCAGCTGGCGGCGAATTGTTTGCTGGCCTGCTTCAAAATATGCCGGAAGAAGAACCGGAAACGCCAAGCAAAAAGAAGAAGAAAAAGTTAGGCCAGGATCAAAGCTACCACATAAGCAGGTAGGAAAATTAAATTGAATTGTTAAACTATTAATTAATGATAATATGAAGAATGAAGCAACAGCTATCGATGAAGTGACTATGACGGATATTCTCAAAAATATTTTCGAGCATGAAGAAAGAATGCAGAAATACATGGAAACTCAGGCAGTAGCGATTAAGGAAAAAGACACCGTGATCGAACGATTGCTCGCCGAAAGTAAGAAGCAAAAAGAAGAATTTGCAACCAAGCTGGCCAATATGAAGGTGACTGCGCCAGCTCCTGATCTGTCCGTGGTAAAGGAAGCCATTACTGCCGGGCTTTCCGGCATCACTAAAAGCATGGCTACAGACTTTGTTGCAATCAGGGAGACGATCAACAGAGGCCCGGCCCCGATCACACGGAAACTACAGCTATTCTCAGATGCCAAAACGCCTGAGCAATACAAAGCAGTGCTTTCATGGATCGTCTTTGGATTGGTAGGCCTGATAACATCGGTCGGCACCATTATGCTGATCTGGCACTATATGAATTTAACCCACGTCCGCTAATTCAATTCTGCCATGAACCCATTAAATGTAGGGCAGCGGTTTTGGCGGCTGCCCTATCAAACAACCAAAAAAATTAGTAAATTTGATTAACGATGGATAAGAGTATGGAAACACAAATTTTGACAGACGAAAGCGGTGAACCGACAAGAGTGGTGATGGATTACCAAAC
>NZ_JANYGQ010000037.1 GCF_025359345.1 Mucilaginibacter sp. | reverse complement strand
AAAGCCTCTACATCTGCATTATTGTAAAGGGCTACATGTGACCACTCGTGAAGCTGATCCCTATATTCCTGCGGCTTAATTTTCTTAAAGACTTTCTTAACTGCCTTATAGGGTTCAAGCTGTTCTTTTAAGGAAAGGTTTTTAGGGTAGTATTCCCATTGTTTTTTTTCTTCTTCCAATTGCTCCTCAGTAAGCTGTTTCCGCTGATAAGAGAAGTTTTTGTAATTGACTAACAGCAAGTACATGGCCTCCAAAATCCTCAAATTGAGGTCATATATAAAAAGTAAAGTGCCGGGGCCATGACGTTTTTCATCGTAATGCTCGTCGTTAACTACATAATAACGCCATTCCTTTAATCGCTTGCCGTGGCCTTTTACTGAATCTGCGCTAAAAAAATCGACTACTACAGACATTGGATTTTCAACTTCGTAATGGCGAAGTGTTTTAGGGTAATGTTCCCAGGGGGCATAAGTTCCGTTGTACATGATGCTCTTTTTTACACCGGCCTCCATTAACCGGCAAAACAAAAGAATAGCGAAATATCACGGTACCGAACCATAAACGATTGTACTTTACAATATAGCCGTTGTATTTCATCTCAAGTAAAAAGTAATAGGACACAATAAATATTATGCTTAAAAAGCTCTTATCTTTGATAGAGCGTTTAAATACAATCAATTACAAATAAATGGAGAGCCCTCGAAAACTTATTAAAGGCAAGTTATCTGCTGCGTATAACGATAATAAAAATCTCGTTGTCGATGTATTTCAAAAAGCCGATGCTTGGATTTTATGGTTCATAGGCTTTTCTATTGGTGGTTTAGCGCTGTTTGCAGGCAATTTGGATAAATTTTCAAACAAGCTTACTACCGAGCAAATTCATAAAATATTTATTGAGCTATTCTTTTCGGTGATTTCCGGTGTTCTATTTAGATACGTGTATATATGGTTTTACATGTTGCTAATAAAAAATATTTATAGTCGTGTCAGCAACGACTTCGATGCGCAATATGATTTGCCAGTTTTTAAACCATTAATAGGCAATGAAACGTTTGCTGAATTGATTATTCATATCAACACATATACTGGCTCAGATTTCAATAATTTAATTCAACAATTTGCTGATGCTGATGAAAACCATAGAATAGCGTTATGTAGCGTTTTAATTGACTATTATAATAGCCTATCCCTAAGAGTTTCAGCGGTAATACTGCTTTTTGCTTCGGTCAATTGACTGTGCGACTCATACACTTGTTTTTGCAAAGTGTCTAAATAGGCATTAAAAGATTTGGTGTCCTCCTTAGTCCCTTTTAATCTGCCCGCAATGCTGTTCCATTGACTTGGCTCACATTCCCGCCCTGTGGTAGTTTCGGAACGTTTACCATTTACGGTAATGCGTAGATAAATCGGCACCTGGCCGCCTTGATAGTTTTTTGGCTTTTTTAAATAAAAAAGCAAGCTGAAATTAGTTTTCATAATGTTTTAAGCATTAAAAAGTGAAACAAAATTAAGCTTGCAATCACATCCGTACAAGATGTTCAAAATTTGAACACCTTGATTATCAAATCAATAGGTCGTCTTGGTGAGTAAGGAATTACTAAAACTTACTCACCGAATTACGCTCCTTTTTATTGCGAATTGGTGAATAATATAGCCATTTGACTAAAAAACAAAAGCCTGCAATCATTTGATCTGCAGGCTTTTACTCTGTTTTAACATTGAATTCAGTGGAGCCGGAGGGATTCGAACCCTCGTCCAAACATGGTATAAGGTAAGCTTTCTACATGCTTAGCTTCTGTTTAATTGTAGGGAAGGGGAAGGCCAGTCGCTTGCCTGTACCGTCTTCCTTAGGTGCTTTATCTCGCCCGCTATGCACACCTTAAGCAGGCCAGTTTCATCTTTCGATGCCCCTGGTGCCGGCCCGATGAAACGGAAAACCGGCGGGACAAAAGCTAGCTAAATTCTAAATTAAGCAGCTAAGGCGTAGTTATTTTCGCCATTTGTGATTTTGAGTGTTCTGATTAGAGCGCTAATTCACCCAACGCGCTGCATGCTTACTTACTTATCTCCATCCTGTCAATTCCGGTCGACCCCATTTTTTGAGTCCTTAGTCTAAAGTCGATAGTTTTAAGTCAGATAAAGGACTGCAAATATAGTTATAAACCCTGGCTTAACCAATAAATTAAGACTTTTGACTCAAGACTCCGGACTCGAGACTTAAGACTCTACCCGGGTACACCTTCAGCGCTTCGTCCAAACAAACCATGGCTTTTTCAATATCATTGATATTCAAAACGTAGGCCATCCGCACTTCGTTCAGGCCTGCACCGGCAGTGCTGTAAAAGCCGGTTGCAGGGGCCATCATCACGGTTTGGTTTTCGTGGCTGAAGCTTTCCAGCATCCACTGGCAAAATTTGTCGGCGTTGTCAATTGGCAGTTGGGCCACCACATAAAATGCGCCGCCGGGATTAGGGCAGTAAACGCCTTTCATTTTGTTTAACGCATTTACAATGGTATTGCGGCGGGCAGTATATTCTTTATTTACGGTTTCAAAGTATTTATCCGGGGTATCAACAGCAGCTTCACCGGCAATTTGTTCCACCATGCCGGGGCTAAGGCGGGCCTGGGCAAACTTTAATCCTGCCGCTATTACTTCCTTGTTTTTGGTGATCAAACAGCCTAAGCGGGCGCCGCAGGCGCTGTAACGCTTGCTTACGGTATCCATAACAATGACGTTATTATCTAACCCATCTAAATGCATTGGCGAAGTAAAAGTCTGACCGTCATAACAAAACTCGCGGTAGGCCTCATCGCTGAATAAGTAGAGATCGTATTTTAATGCAAGTTCCTTTAAGGCTTCGAGTTCCTCGCGCGAATACAGGTAGCCGGTTGGGTTATTTGGGTTGCAAATAATAATCGCCTTTGTTTTATCGGTGATCAGCTTTTCAAATTCGCTGATAGGGGGCAGGGCAAAACCATTTTCGATGTAGGATAATATCGGCTTCACCACAATATCGCTCTGGCATGCAAAGCCGTTATAGTTGGCATAAAATGGCTCGGGGATAATCACCTCGTCGCCAGGGTCCAGGCAGGCCATCATAGATATAGTTATCGCTTCAGAGCCACCGGTTGTAACAATTATATTATCAGGGGTAATGTTATAGCCCAGTTTGTTGTAATATTCAACAAGCTTTTTACGGTACGATAACGTGCCTTCCGATGGCGTATAGGCCCAAACTTTAAAGCTGATGTTCTTAATAGCATTCAGCATCCCTTCCGGGGTTTCGATGTCCGGCTGGCCGATATTTAAATGGTAAACCTTTTTACCGTCCAGCTTTGCTTTATCGGCAAACGGCGTTAATTTACGTATAGGCGATGCGGGCATTTGCTGCCCTTTGTGCGATATTTTTGGCATGGGACAAAGGTATGAAAAGAGTCCGAAAGTCCGAAAAGTCAGTAAAGCCCGGAAGAAAAAGGTCTATCGCATTTAACGCAGGCCTGTGATCTGGGTTGACGGTGGTCGCCCCCCTGGAGCTGGGTGAATTCGCTTAATTTATGAGGCACAGACTCAATGTTAATTACAAACGTCGGCTTTTAAACTGGAGAAAACCTTCAAGCCCCAAAGGATCGCTATTCATCAGCGCAGATCGCAGGCCTGCGGTAAAGGTATTGAGTTAACAATTTGTAAAAAAAAAAGACACGATTGCCCGTGTCTTCAAAATATTTTAAAAGTTTCCCTTCTAAGGGGATAAGGGTTTACTTACTGCTACTCGCCGGTTTTGCTACAACTTCGCCAACAATATTTAATGTTTTTTGCGGGATGGAAGCGTTAGATGTAACTACGATACCTTTATTAAACGGAGCTGCAACAGCTGCATTATAGGTAATTTTGATAGATCCCTTTTCATTGGATTTAACCGGGGTTTTAGTAAAGTCGGCAATGGTGCAACCACAGGTTGGCCTTACATCGGTTATAATAAGCGGCTCTTTACCAA
Source organism: Mucilaginibacter sp. (assembly GCF_025359345.1). Taxonomy (GTDB): domain Bacteria; phylum Bacteroidota; class Bacteroidia; order Sphingobacteriales; family Sphingobacteriaceae; genus Mucilaginibacter. The sequence continues at coordinate 98,605 of NZ_JANYGQ010000037.1, read as the reverse complement.
CGTTAGTAAATTCAAACACGGTGGTTACAGGAGTACCCTGCGGAATTTTACCGAAATCGTGTTTTTCTTCGTTGAATTTAAATACAGCTTTTTCGCTATCTTGTGCCGAGGCAGTAAAGGCAAAGCCTAAAATTACTGCGCATACTAATAATATTTTTTTCATAATTACATGTTTGATAATTACAAATATAAAAGGTTTAACCTAATAATAAAACTATTATGCAAACTGTATGTTTTATAAGCAGACTTGCCAATTACAGAATAGAATTTCTTAATTTTACCGCCCTAACAAAATAATATATGCCCGAAAGCGCAATTAACACTACAGGACAGCTGACAACCGCCGAACTGAGTTTTGATGATTTTAAAAAGATTGTAATAAACGATTACCGCATTGGCTATGAAAGCCGGCAGGCGAGTTTGATTGGTCGCCGTGAGGTGCTTACGGGTAAGGCGAAGTTTGGCATATTTGGTGATGGTAAGGAAGTTGCTCAACTGGCTATGGCTAAAGTCTTTAAAAAGGGTGACTGGCGCGCAGGTTATTACCGCGACCAGACTTTTATGTTCGCCACCGGCATGAGCAACCTGCATGAGTTTTTTGCGCAACTGTATGCTTATCCCGATATAGAAAAAGACCCCGCATCGGCAGGAAGGCAAATGAACTGCCACTACGCAACCCGCTTTGTCGATGCCGATGGCAACTGGACAAACCAGGCCGAAAGCATGAATTGCTCGGCCGATATTTCGACAACCGGCGGCCATATGCCCAGGTTGCTGGGTTTGGCTTATGCATCAAAGTTATACAGGCAAAATAAACAGCTGGAATATTTAAATAATTTTTCGGTAAAGGGTAATGAGGTCGCATTCGGCACCATAGGCAATGGATCGACATCCGAAGGCCTGTTTTTTGAAACACTGAATGCTGCTGGTGTTCTGCAGGTTCCAATGGCGATTTCTGTTTGGGATGATGCTTACGCCATTTCAGTTCCGGCCCGTCTGCAAACTACTAAAGAAGATATATCGGAGATATTAAAAGGCTTTCAACGCGCGCCTGGCACCAACGGGTACGAGATATTTAAGGTAAAAGGCTGGGACTATGTGGCCCTTTGCGAAACTTACGAGCGTGCCATCGCCGTTTGCCGTGCCGAACATGTGCCGGTTTTAATACATGTAATTGAAATGACGCAGCCGCAGGGGCACTCTACCTCGGGCTCGCACGAACGGTATAAATCAAAAGATCGCCTTGCCTGGGAAGACGAGCACGACTGTCTTTTACAGATGCGTAAGTGGATGATTGCGTCGGCGGTGGCTACCGAGGCCGAAATGGATGAGATGGAAGCCACGGCAAAAAAATATGTACGCGAAATCCAGCGCCAGGTTTGGAACGAATTAAGCGAAGAAATAGCCTATGAATTAAACGAGGCTTCGCGCCTTATTGAGCAATTGGCCCGCGAATCGCAATTTCAGGATGAACTGTTGGAAGTTGTTACCGAGCTGAAGGAATGTATCGACCCCGGCCGTAAAGATGTTGTTGCCGCTATACGTAAAGCTTTGCGCATTACTGTGAAACAACCTACCTCACAGCGCGAGGTTTTGATAGGCTGGCTGGCCAGCGAAAATGCTAAAAACGAAATACGCTTTAACTCTAAATTGTTTGGCGATACCCAGTATTCGCCGTTACGAGTTCCGAATGTATCGGTTAGGTATTACGAGGATTCGAAGCATATAGATGGACGCGAGGTATTAAACGCCTGTTTTGACGCCAACTTTGAACGCGATAAAAGTATTGTTGCTTTTGGTGAAGATGTAGGCGCCATTGGCGACGTAAACCAGGGTTTTGCGGGGCTCCAGGCAAAATACGGCGATTTACGTTTGACCGATACCGGCATACGTGAAGCTACAATAATAGGGCAGGGTATGGGCCTCGCCATGCGCGGCCTGCGACCAATTGCCGAGATACAATATTTGGATTACCTGCTCTACTCTATAAACGTGTTAAGCGATGATCTGGCAAGCTTAAGCTATCGTACGCGCGGCGGCCAGAAAGCACCTTTAATAGTGCGTACCCGTGGTCACAGGCTCGAAGGTATCTGGCACTCGGGTTCGCCGCTTGGGCTGATATTAAACTCAATGCGTGGCCTGCATATTTGCGTGCCACGCGATATGACGCAAGCCGCAGGTATGTATAACGTATTATTAAGAGGCGATGAGCCTGCATTGGTGATAGAATGTTTAAATGGCTATCGCCTGAAAGAACGTTTGCCAGCTAACGTAGGCGAATACACCGTTCCGCTTGGCAAAGCCGAAATACTGAACCAGGGTACTGATATTACTGTTATCTCATACGGATCAACCCTTCGTATTGTATTGGAAGCTGTTAAAGAGCTTGAAAAACTGGGGATTAGCATCGAAGTTATCGATCCGCAAACCTTATATCCTTTTGATATCGACAACGTTTGTGGCAACTCGCTGAAGAAAACCAGCAAGTTGCTGATAGTTGATGAAGATTTGCCGGGTGCGGCGTCTGCTTATATTTTACAGCGCGTGCTTGAAGATCAGAAGGGCTATTACTCACTCGACGTGCAGCCTAAAACACTTACAGCCAAAGCGCACCGGCCGCCTTATGGGTCTGACGGCGGATATTTCAGCAAGCCATCACTGGATGATATCATAGAGGCAGTTTATAGTTTGATGAACGAAACAGATCCGCATAAATATCCGGCTATATTTTAACTGGTAAATTCTTTATGATTTAGACAATGTAAAGATTTGCTAAGTTTTCACACCTCTACAAATCTAAAACAACAATAATCTTACTTTTGCGTCCTGGTCGTTTTGGCCGGGACGTTTTTATTTATACAGATATGGATATCGAATTTTCAGCAATAGCAAATACAATTAAAAATCGCCGTAGTGTTAAGGCTCAGGCCATGAATGGCAATAAAATACCAAACGGGCATGTAGCCGCTATATTGGAGCTGGCTAACTGGGCGCCTACGCATGGTAACACTGAGCCCTGGCATTTTGTGGTTTACGAAAACCCTACTGAATTTTGCCTGCAACATGCAGAACTATACAAACAAAACAGCCTGGGCGACAACTTTGTATCAGGTACCTACGATAAACTATTACACCAGGGCGATAATGTCTCGCATGTTATCGTAGCCGTTATGAAACGCGGCGACCTTCCCAAAATCACACCTTTAGAAGAAATAGCAGCTTCGTCATGCGCTATCCAAAATATGCTGCTGGGGGCAACCGCTTTAAATATTGCCTCGTTTTGGAGTACAGGTGGCATGGCGTTAAAACCCGCTTTAAAAGAGTTTTTAGGCTTTGGAGAGCATGATTTGGTGATGGGAATTTTATATTTTGGTTATGCAAATGAGTACCCTGCCGGGAAAAGAAACACCAGTATTGAAGAAAAAATAACCTGGGTTAAATAATAAATTAACAATTGTGGAGTTTATTACCAGAAGTCGTTAGTATTAAATGGTATAAATTGTTGTTTAATATTTTCAATTAAATTATAATTAAAGATAAATTTTGTAATTATTAATTATAATTTACTTTTGTAACAAATTACGATTAGTGATAAAAAAGCAAAACCTAATTTTGTTTTTTACGTAGAAAAGGTCACTAATTAATTTATTGATTTAAATCCGGGAAAACGAATGAGAAAACCTCTTGGCGGGCTCGTATCTATTTTATTGATACTTGCGATAACTACCATCAGCTGGAAAAGCGCGAAAATCACCAAAGAAAGAAATTTTAAAAATGGCTTTTCTGCCAGGGAATTACTGCAAAAATACATCAGTAATATCTACGAATCAGCCCATTTACAGGAATCAGGCCTTGGGCTTGAAGTGTTTAATAAAGCCGTAACCGGTTTTATGAACTTAAAAGCGGGCAACATGGTGCCCCAAACAAGTTTTATCCTTACTGTTGTCGATCTTGCAAAATCGAGCCACCAAAAGCGGATGTGGGTAGTAGATTTGCTTGATAAACAATTGGTTTTAAACACCTACGCCGCCCACGGCCATGGCAGCGGCGATGATATGGCAACCAGTTTTTCGAACAAAATTGATTCGCACCAAAGCAGCCTTGGTTTTTATATTACAGGTGAAGTTTACCATGGCGGCAATGGTCGCTCGTTAAAACTTGACGGTGTGGATGCCGGTTTTAACTCAAACGCCCGCGAACGCGCTATAGTTGTACACGGCGCCGATTACGTTGGCGAAAACGCAATATATTCAATTGGTCGCCTTGGCCGTAGCTATGGATGCCCTGCAGTACCGGTAAATATGGCGGAACAGGTTATCAATACAATTAAAGATAAAACGGTAATGTTTATTAATGGTAACGACGGCCGATACACATCAAAATATTTAGATGAAGAACAGGCTGCCAATTATGTTTTTCCTGAATCATCAAATGGGAACGTATTGGCATCGATGTAGAGTATAATTTGTAACTCACTATAACGAATGCGCTTTATTGATTTTACCAGTAGGCGCATTTTACTTTTTATGCAACTGCTAAATAAGGTCTGCAAAACCCATGCGGATTAAAAGGGCAATTAGCCTCGTCATTCAAAAGGCTTCTATTGACAGTCATCAAAGCAACCAGGCTTAATTGTTTGCGGCCATGCGCGTTTCCGTCTTTGCAGGGTGCAGCAACTTTTGCAATTGTTCGTATAATACAATGTCCTGCCCGTATACATCATCCCTGAATTGCAGTTTACCGTCTTCATCGGCCCAGCAAGTAATATAAGTAATGTAAACAGGTGTCTTTTTAGGTACGTTAATGTCCGATGGGTCGGGATTATTGTCGTCCATATCCTGCACAATCTCGTCGTATTTATCACCGGGTCCAAACAGGTTTAATGCAAGTGCTTTAGGGTCGCCCAAACGAACACAACCATGGCTCACAGCCCTCATCTTTCTAAAAAAAGCAGATTTTACAGGTGTATCGTGCAGGTAAACGTTGCTGCGGTTTTTAAACAGAAACTTTATCTTACCCAGTGAGTTATCTTCACCAGGTTGCTGTTTAAAGTCATAGTCTGAGTTGTCTTTTGTTACTCTTGTCCAGTCAATGCTCTCGGGGTTCGGCACCAGCTTACCATCTTTATAAACATTTATGCCTTTGTTGGCTAAATAATACCGATCATCAGCGGCCTCTTTAATAATCTCTTTATTGGCTATGCTCTGCGGGATGTTCCAAACAGGATTCACCTCAACATAGTTTATCATGCTGTTTAGCAAAGGTGTTTCGTGTTCATTTGGCCTGTCAATTTTACAAGTATCGTTATAGGCGGCCAGTGTATTGGCATTATTCATATTGCGGCCCTGGCCAACGCAAACCTTCATTTTAAGGACAGATCTACCGCCGCTATCAATCACGTTCAAGTTAAAGTCGGGAATGTTTACGATAACATATTTCTCCTCGAAAGGCTTGTTGCGCCATCTTAAGCGCTCCAGGTTAACCTGGAGCATTCGCCTGCATTCCTCGGCCGGTCTGCCTTGCATTACATATTTGTCATTCCATGCTTTTTGCAGTGCCAGGTATTGCGGGCTTTTGGGTTGAATGCTGTCGAGGTAGGCGCGCATATCAGCAATATGAAATACTTTAAGCATAGTTGCACTGTCAGGCTGCTTCGTTACCAGGAAATACCGCTGGTAAATACTCTTCGGGTTAACAACGCCGTACTGTAACGCATTTGAATACGTAATTAACGAATTTGCAGCAGCAACTTCCAGTTCGGCAATCTCCTGGTAGGCAGTATTAATATCTTTAATCTTTTGCTTGTCGTAAAACTTATAGACCAGGGCGCGCAGTTGGTCAGCGTTAAACATTTCCGGGTTGAGCCCGTGTTCGTCTGCCTTTAAGTAATAGTCGGATGCGGCAAGTAAATCATTGTTAAACAAATGATTCATTACCAGCACAGGCTGATAGTTATTTTTTTTGTAGAAGGCTGTAATTACTTCGGCATGAGAAAGATTATTTTTTTCATTTTTCAATACTTTTTTCAGCACCTGGGTAAACGCTTCGGGTGTGTAATCCTGGTAAATTTTATTGTGGGTTTTCTTAAAAAAGAAAGTTGCCTCTTCGGAGCGCTTTTTTTTACAGCTTTGAAAGGTGATAAGCAGGGCGCAAATTATTAACAGGGGCGCGGCAATCTTTTTTGCCGTTACAAGTTTAGTCATAATAATTAATCGCCTCAAAGATAACGCTTTGTTTGAAAATGCCATTTATAAGTTAATAATAGATTTTTGTTAGTTTTGAAAAGCTATTTATTTGTACAGTTTAAGTCAAGACAAAAGCATGCCAACTAAAGCAATTTTCGCGTTTATTTTACTATTGTTTATAAGTTTCTATTCAAAGGCGCAAGGTTATAAGCCGGTAAACGAAAATGCATCAGCAGGGGCGAAGAAAACGCTTAAGTTACTGTATGATATAAAGGGCAGGTATATCATGTCTGGCCAGCAGAATTACAATAGCGACAGGAACGTGTTTTCAGATAGCGCCCATAACATCACCGGGAAATACCCTGCTGTTTGGGGAAGCGATTTCATGAACTGGGGTGATAAGGACCTGGGACCGCAGATAGTTGAAGAAGCCATAAAGAAATCGAAAGAGGGGTACCTGGTGACATTGATGTGGCACGAAGGAAACCCAACGCAGGACCCGCCGTATGATTTTGAAAGAAATGTAAAAGGCAAAGTAACCGATGCGGAATGGAATGATCTGACAACCCCGGGGACTGATTTGTATAAAAAGTGGCTCGGGCAAATTGATGTGGTTGCGGGATATCTGAAGCAGCTGCGTGATGCTGGCGTCACCGTGTTATGGCGGCCATACCACGAAATGAACGGGGTTTGGTTTTGGTGGGGTAACCGCAAAGGCGAAAACGGTATTGCCAAACTTTGGAAAATGATGTACGACAGGTACACCAATTATCATCATTTAAATAACCTGTTGTGGGTGTGGGGCGCAAACGGGCTAAGGGACATCCCTTATGATGAAGCTTACGATTACAAAGACTATTATCCGGGCGCTAATTATGTGGATGTTTTAGGCGCCGATATTTATCATTTTGACTACGAGCAAAAAGACTATAACGATTTACTTGCCCTGGCAAACGGAAAACCAATTGCACTTACAGAAACAGGCGAATTGCCTAACCCGAAAATATTGAAGGTACAACCGCAATGGACCTGGTTTATGGTTTGGACAAGCTGGCTTTGGACGGATAACAGTCGCGATCATGTTCGCGAAATTTATAACCTGCCCCAAACGCTGAGCCATGATGAAGTGAAGGCTAAGATCGATTCAATTAAATAAGGATGGCAGATAAGGAACGCAAGCCCGAAGTTTGGTTACGCGGCCGATTAGCCGGAGTACCGGCACTATTGCAGCCTGTTGCCCATGCGCTATTACAGGCTCGTGAAGAAATTAATGAGTTAATGACGGGATTTCCAGATAGCCTATTGTGGGAAAAACTTGCCGGCATGGCGTCGCCGGGCTTTCATCTGCAGCACCTTGCCGGGGTGCTTAACAGGTTGTTTACTTACGCGAAAGGAGAGCAGCTTAATCATGAACAATTGAATGCATTAAAAGCGGAAGGGATACCCCTTAGCGGGGAATATGCCGTCGATACACTGATAGCAACCTTTAATAACCAGGTAGATAATTGCATTACACAATTAAAAGATGCCGACGAAACAACGTTAACTGAAAGCAGGGGAGTAGGGCGGGCGCAATTACCGTCGACGGTTATAGGCCTGTACACCCATGCTGCTGAACATACCATGCGGCATACCGGGCAACTATTGGTTACGGTAAAGGTATTGAGCGATAGATATTCGGGTGATACAGAGTCAAGACTGATTACTTAGCATTTTCGCAGCCAACGGGGCCGTAAAAAATTACCCATGTTGCAAAATCAGCACTAAAATTTTGAAAACGGTGTTCAACCCCGGCCGGTACAAAAAGTACGTCGCCAGGCCCGAAAGTGCGGCTTTCGCCGTTATTCAAAAAATTACCTTCGCCGCTGATGATAACATACAGCTAGTCCTGTGAATGCGGGGTTTGTCTGTCTGTTTCAACCGGTCGATAAATCTCGACCGACATAGACCCGTGCTCCATCAATTTAACGAACAACGCACCATCGCCGGCTGTTAATTTTTGTAACGCGCCATCTACCTTTAATTGCATAAATCAAAGGTAAATAATAAAATAGCCGTCTTCTAAAATCCGTTGATTTTACCAGGCTGTTGCTGTTGTTGAACCGTCACAGGCTGCAGTTGCAATGAGCAGGCTCGCTTTTGAAAAAAAGAATTCAATTTTAAACGATGCCCAAATTTTTTGTACAGGTAGGCTGTAAGTAATATTACCATAAGTTTGATTTTGTTTAATTGATATTTTTAAAATATATTGATAGTAAACATTTGTGTTCGAAATAAAACCGCGTGTTTATAACGGGCTGCCTATGCAAGCAAAACCCGACTGCCGTTATGCTTCAGTCAATTCCAGGAACTTTGCCCGGTAAATACGAAAGTATTTTCACGGCAAAATGCCATGTGCAAACAAAGGTCCGTAATACGACCAAAGCCTAACAGATTAGCGTAATACCGGTTACTCTGCTTAAAAAGCAAACAAACAGATTCAACAGGTTTAAATTTTTATTTTTTATCTATATTCAATTGGTTAAATAAATATTCCGGGCGTTATAAACTCGTGGCTCTCACATTTTATCAATATAATCTGCTATGTCCAATAATTTTATTTTCAGTTACTTATACGTTATATTTATAAAATAAGATGTGTTATAATTAGCGATTATAATTGCCGGTATGGGAAAAGAAACGGTTGATGATTTAGTGAGATTTTTACTGCCTTACCCCGACAGCGTTAAGGCTGCTGCACTATGGCTGCGCGAGTTTGTTTGGGATTTATACCCCGAAACCAATGAGCTCATTTATGATAATTATAACGCGGTTGCGTTTGGCTGGTCGCCTACAGACAAAGCCGGCGATGTGTTTTGCAGCGTAGCCGTAGTTAGCGATCACGTTAACTTTGGGTTTAACCGCGGCGTTGATTTTCCCGACCGGCAAAAACTATTGATAGGTAACGGCACTCAATATCGTTACTTCCAGGTGCGAAAAAAGGAAGATTTTCCGGCTGAATATGTGAAAGAGTTATTGGCTATGGCTTATGAGAACTCAGTTTCGCGCCAAAAGCCGGTTAAATTGCCAATAAAAGGGCAAACAATTGTTAAATCAATTTCACCCGTCAAAAGAAGGCCGGGTGTTAGTTGATTAGTTAACTAGTTAATTAGAAATTAGGCCACACCTTTTCACAAAGTTCCTGATCTCTAACCTCTAATAAACTAATCTCTAATTCGACTTTGCCGCTGCCTTATCAAGCTGTGCCTGTTTCTTTGGGTCGACGTACTCTTCGTCGCGGACCTCGGGCATATTTCTCAGATCGATATTATCAACGTAAACCCATCTGCCGTTTTTTAATTTGTAACCGCTGTAGGTTAAATCAGGGCCGTAACTTGAATGTTGCGCCTTCAATTTAGGGTCGGGCGGAGCAAGGTGATCAAAAACAATGGTGTTATTTTCAGGTACATATCTTAACAGCATCGAGACTTCGCGGTTATATTCAAAAACAACCCGCGCCCGTGTTTTACCGTTACCGTCGAAAATATGCATGCCGAGTTCGGGCTTGTCACCGGTAAATGACAACACGTCAATTACTTTCTTGGTTGATTCAACGGTATAGCCTTTCCAGCCAACTAATATGTAATATGGCTTGGGTGCATAAACAGGCACTATTTTATAGTATTGGGCGCCATACCATTTGCGGTTGTCAGTAACAGAATCTTCCGGATTTTTTAGTAAAGGCGAATAATCTTCAAGTGGGTACATTTTTAATTTACCACCGGTATTAAGTTGTATGGTGCCATAAAAACGATAGCTGCCATCACTGTTTTTTATGTTCCAACTGAAGATACGAAAGCGATTGTCGGGCGAATTTATTACTTTAATGCTTTTTACCGAATCGAACCCGAAAAGAAATGAATTTGGAATTTTTAAAGCATTTACCAAAGTTTTGATAAACGCATAATTAGCATTTTTCCGCTCAAGGTCGTTTTCGTCGTTTATAAACTTCTTACCAAGTTCAATCAGCGTATCCTGGTAAAGATTTAATTGTTTAATACGCCCGTTTTCGTCGGAATGCTGGGCGAAAATAAGGCGTGGCATTGCAGCCAGTAAGAAGCAGGTAACAACGAGGGATTTCATCACCCCTAATTAACGAAAATTTTCTATAATCATTGCGCTTGCACCACCGCCACCGTTACAAATTCCGGCAGCGCCATACTTCCCATTATTTTGCTGCAACACGCTTAGTAATGTTACAATGATACGCGCGCCCGAAGCACCAAGCGGATGGCCAAGCGCTACGGCACCGCCGTTTACGTTTACCTTTGCCGGGTCGAGCTTTAGAAGCTGATTGTTGGCAATAGCAACAACAGAAAATGCTTCATTTATTTCGAAGAAATCTATTTCATCTGAAGATAGTCCGGCGCGTTGCAAAGCCAGCGGGATAGCCTTTGACGGTGCGGTGGTAAACCACTCAGGAGCCTGTTGGGCATCGGCATAAGCAACTATACGGGCCAGTGGTTTAATGCCCAATTCATCGGCTTTATCCTTACTCATCAAAACAACTGCTGCTGCACCATCATTTAAAGTTGATGCATTAGCGGCTGTTACTGTGCCGTCTTTTTTAAATACAGGTTTTAACGACGGGATTTTATCAAACTTAACTGCTTTTGGCTCCTCATCATCGGCAAAAAGGGTTACGTCGCCTTTTTTATCTTTTAATTCAACCGGGGTTATTTCTCGCTTAAATTTACCATCGGCTTGTGATGCCAGTGCTCTTTTGTATGATTCTATCGCAAACGCATCCTGTTCTTCGCGACTAACACTGCATTCAACAGCACACAACTCGGCAGCCGAACCCATGTGGTAATCATTGTAAACATCCCACAGGCCATCTTTTATTAGTCCGTCGGTAATCTGTCCGTTGCCAAGGCGATAGCCGTTACGGGCCTTATCGAGATAGTAAGGCACGTTGCTCATGCTTTCCATACCGCCTGCAACCACAATATCATTTTGTCCCAGGGCTATGCTTTGGGCAGCCAGCATTATAGCCTTCATGCCTGATGCGCATACTTTATTTATGGTAGTAGCTGGTAGCGTAGGTAAACCCGCAAATATTGCCGCCTGAGTGGCAGGGGCCTGACCAATATTGGCAGAAAGCACATTACCCATATAAACTTCCTGCACTTGCTCGGGCTTTAATCCTGCTTTCTCAACAGCTGATTTAATTACAATACTGCCTAGTTGTGTTGCCGAAAGGCTGGCTAAACTGCCGCCAAAGCTGCCGATAGGGGTACGGGTTGCTGCTACTATTACTACTTCTTTCATTTGGGATGCGTGTTACTTTTGGTGGTGCAAAATTAATAATTTTTATTATGCATGCATAGTTTTTAGTCGAAAGTCTTAAGCCCAAAGTCGACAGTCGTTTTATTTTACAAACTAAAGACTTTTTACTTACGACTCTTTTTTCTTTCTATCCCCTTTTTTACGCGCGTTTAAAGCCTGCTGCAGTAAATACTCAACCTGGCCATTGGTGCTGCGAAACTCGTCGGCCGCCCATTGCTCAATTTCTTTAAGCACTTCAGGATTGATGCGTAATATAAATGCTTTTTTTTCGGCCATAATTAATGCGCTGCTTGTCTTCGCCTTCTCAAAACTGTTAAAAACGAACCAAAAAAGATTAATAAAGGAATTAAATTCGTGGGTGCCTTATTGGGGTCAATATGTATAAAATCAGTTAAGCAAAAAGGATTACTTTTAATATGCATTATTACCCCATACCCGGTTGAATTCCAAATACCCACCCGCGACCAAATCGACGGCCTGTTAAATTCGGCACTAAACCCGGTTTGCAATGTTAGTACCACTTTTCGGCTAAACAACGCCTGTGTTGCCCGACCTATTATGGCCATATCCTCGCCAGTAATTAATAACGTCCGGCTAAAAATGCCTTCGCGCTTAAATATCCATGTACCGGTTGCTGAAATCACGGTTGCCTTACACATTGAAAGCCGGTGATAAGTAATTTTACCGTAGCTGTAAATCTTGTCAGTCAACTCATACTCGTGGCTAAACCAACCCTTTCTCACCATGAAAAGGTCGTCCGTTTTGCTTGTATCAAGTGTGTTGAACATATTATTAATGATATAACGTACCTGTGTTAACAACCGGATTTACGCTGCGGTCGCCACATAATACAACCAGCAGGTTGCTTACCATAGCGGCTTTGCGTTCCTCGTCAAGTTTAACTATTTTTTTCTCGGATAATTTGGCCAATGCCATTTCAACCATACCAACCGCTCCTTCAACAATCAACCTGCGGGCCGATATAATGGCAGATGCCTGCTGACGCTGCAACATGGTGTGGGCAATTTCGGGCGCGTAAGCGAGGTGCGATATCCGGGCTTCCAACACTTCAATGCCTGCGCGGTCAAGTCTTTCGTTCAGCTCTTTTTCTAATAAAAGGCTTACTTGCTCGGCCCCGCCACGTAGGGTAATGTTCGCCCCTTCATCCTCCATATTATCATAAGGAAATGAATTGGCCAGGTGCCTTACTGCGGCTTCGCTTTGTATGTTTACGTACTGCAGGTAATTTTCAACCGCAAAAATTGCACTTGCGGTATCTTTTATCTGCCAAACAATTACTGCGGCAATTTCAATTGGATTGCCTACGCTATCGTTAACTTTAAGCTGCTGTCCGTTAAGGTTAAATGCTTTTAAGGATACTTTCTTTTTAGCGGTAAAGGGGTTTACCCAAAAAAAGCCATCCTGTTTTACCGTGCCTACATACTTGCCAAAAAGGGTAAGCACTTTTGATTCGTTGGGGTTAACGATAACAAGGCCCGGCAACACGAAAATAAAATTAATTAAAATAGTAGCAACGCCTGCGGCAATGTAATGAAGTGCAAAAGATACTATCGCTGCAGCAAGCAATAACAAGAATAAAAAGAATGCGAGGTAACCTGAGGGTGGGTTGATGGTTTTTTCGGTATTCATGATTTTTGTGATTTTAAAATGATATCATAAAGATATCATTTTTGATTTGATAAAAGCAAGAAAAAAAACATTTAACCGAAACTTATATTAATTTTGGTGTAGAAACGTATAAATGGCAAAACTATCCACTTCGCGCCAAAAGGCTTTATTTCGCAAATACTCGCGTAATGTTAAGTTTTTAATGATGCTGGCGAGTATTTGTGTAATTGTATTTACCCTGCCCAAACAGGCCAAATTCAGTTACGATATTGAGAAGGGACGCATCTGGAACCAGAAGGACTTAGTCTCACCTTATAATTTCGCGATACTAAAAACTCAGCAGGAGATTGAGAATGACCAAAAAACTGCGCTGGCAAGTATTACGCCTATTTACCAGGCTGATGCTGATATGCCGGGGCATCAGCTTGAGGGATTTAAAAACGATTTTGAAATAAAATGGCACAACGCCGGTATTCCTGATAACAAGAAAGCGAAATACGAATCCGCAGGATATGATTTACTAAAATCAATTTATGATAAAGGCGTTTTAGCGCTAAATCCTAAGTATCAACAGAGTGCCGAAAGTTACAAGGTAACGATGTTAACCTTTAACCTGGCAACTGATAAAAACACCGCCGACCTTTATACCAAGCAAACAGCCCTGGCCTATTGCGACCAGTTTTTAAGTGCCAATAAAGATTTGGATAAAGCCTTTCTGCTCGATTTGATAAGTAACCGGCTACAGCCAAATTTAGTTTATGATAATAAGCTAACATCAAGGCTTGAAAAAGAAGCGATTGACAACTTATCGACAACCCGGGGAATGGTACAAAAGGGCGATGTTATTATAGCCAAAGGTTCGGTTGTTAGCGATGAGGCCTACCAGAAACTGCAATCGTATAAGAAAGCTTTTGAGGACAATGCCCGCATAAACGGCGACCGGCGACTGGTGCTGCTCGGCCAGTTTTTGCTGGTGGGTATCACCATTACTTTGCTGATTGTATTTCTATACCTTTTTCGCAAGGATATTTACGCTGATAACCGCCTGGTGAGCCTGATATTGCTGGTTATTACCGCAATGCTGTTTACCTTATCAATAGCTATAAAACTGCAGTTGCCCAATTTATACTACATACCCTATTGTATTGTACCTATAATTATTCGCATACTGTTTGATACCCGTTTGGCGCTAAACATTCACCTGCTGGTAGTGTTGATAGCGGGCTTTTTTGTACCAAACAGCTTCGAGTTCGCTTATTTTGAAATAACTGCGGGGATGGTATCCATCTACAGCATCAAAAACCTGATACGCCGCGAGCAATTTTTAATATCGGCGCTGATTATCACTTTTACTTATTTCGTGGCTTTCCTCGGTATTTCGTTTATTCGCGAAGGCAGCATCAGGAGTATCGACTGGATGGACTTTGTGCCATTTATAGTAAGTGTGCTGCTAACCTTGCTGGCTTACCCGCTTATTTACATCTTCGAAAAAATATTTGCCATAACCAGCGACATTACTTTAATAGAACTTACCAATACCAATGCGCCTTTGCTGCGCGAAATGGCATTTACTGCACCCGGCACGTTCCAGCACTCGCTGCAGGTGGCAAACCTGGCTGAGAACGCCATATACAGCATTGGTGGCAACGCATTGCTGGTTAGGGCAGGGGCTTTGTATCATGATATTGGTAAAATGGAGAACCCGTTGTTTTTTATTGAGAACCAAACGTCGGGCTTTAATCCGCACGATAAGCTGCCGTACCAGGAGAGCGCCCAAATAATAATCAGGCACGTAAGCCAGGGTATTGAGATGGGGCGTAAAGCCAACCTGCCCGAGATTGTGGTAAACTTTATCCGCACACACCACGGCGACACAAGGGTGGATTATTTTTACCAGTCATTTTTGAAAAATTTTCCTGAAAAATTCATCGACGAGAACACTTTTAGGTACCCGGGACCCATTCCTTTCTCAAAAGAACAGGGTGTTTTGATGCTTGCCGACTCAGTTGAGGCCGCATCGCGCGCATTAAAGGAGCCGGACGAACAATCGATAAGCAACCTGGTCGACAGGATAGTAAAATACAAACTCGATCAAAACCAATTGAAAGACAGTGATATAACCCTTAAAGATATCGAAACCATCAAGGTGATTTTTAAGCGGATGCTGATGAGTATTTACCATGTGCGGGTAGATTACGATTAAAAAGAACTTTTTTTTTGAGGGATAAGCCTAATTGCTATATTTGCAATCCCGAAAAAAAGGGAATTATTGGAATGCCGGCCGAAAGGCTAAACATGGTGAGGTGCCTGAGAGGCCGAAAGGATCAGTTTGCTAAACTGACGTACGGGAAACTGTACCGAGGGTTCGAATCCCTCCCTCACCGCCAGTATAAAAAGTCCCGTAGGTTACGGGATTTTTTATTTCTGAATAAAAAAAGGAGAGGTGTCAGAGTGATCGAATGTGCCTGATTCGAAATCAGGTGTACTGCAAGGTACCGGGGGTTTGAATCCCTCCCTCTCCGCTGAATAATTGTAAAAAGCTTAAAATCTTTCGATTTTAGGCTTTTTCTGCTTTTATACCCGATAAGCCCTTGGTTATCTAATGAGGCCAGTTTATTCTCTTAGATTTTCATTTTCGATATTGTTGTACATGTGGCACTTCTTGTTTTGGCCAGGAAATTTGCGGTAACAAGCGACATGAGCAGTAACATACCCACAAACTGGTGTAAAACGGAGAAATAAATCCCAGACCGGAATATACTATTTATCAGCGCCAGTATACCGAGTATCACCTGTGCAATGACGAGCAAAAAAGGCACCCACCTGAACTGCCTGAGCGGCATGCGACCGGATAATTTCCCCGACCGGTAAAAAAAGACAATAATCAAAATGGTAACGATATAAGCCAGGCCGCGGTGAATAAACTGAATCATCATCGGGTTGTAAAGTAAATCATAAATGATACCACGGGAGGTAAACAGACCCTGGGGAATTATTGATCCGTTAATATCGGGCCAGGTTGGCGCTAGCAAGGCAGCGTGGGTGCCTGCCATAAATGCTCCGTAGGTAAGCTGACAAAACACCAGGCCCAAAAGTAGCTGCAGCAACCTGTTTGACCGGTTGAAACCTACAGACTTGCGGCTAGCCATACCAACATTAAGTGCAAACCATAGCAGATAGCTCAGTAATAACAGTGCGCAAACAAAATGAATTGCAAGCCGGATGTGACTGACGGCCACATCAGTGTCGTTTAACCCGCTTTGTACCATCAGCCAGCCAATACCACCCTGCAGCCCGCCCAGTAGAAATAGTATGATAAGCGGGCCTATCATTTTATCGCAGATCTTTTTTTTGATTAGGAAAAATATAAATGGAACGATAAATATCAGCCCCATGAAACGTGCCCATTCCCGGTGCAGCCACTCCCAGAAGAAAATGGCCTGGTAGTCGGCCAGGGCAAAATGGCTGTTCAGTTTCTTAAACTGGGCTATCTGTTGATATTTTTCGAAACTTTTCATCCATGCCTGGTCATTCATAGGAGGTAAGGCACCAAGTAGCGGCTGCCATTCGGTTATTGACAACCCGGAACCGGTGAGCCGGGTAATGCCGCCGAGTAACACCTGCACCATTAACATAACAACTCCAACTGCAAGCCAAATGCTTACCCACCGGTTATTTTTATTGTTTGAAACCATTTAGTACGGATAATATAGCTGGCAAAATTGACCATACGGCCTGGCTTTTTATATGAAGACAATCAGTTTCCTAACTGACGAGGGTCATTTTTTGCCCCGTTGTTATTTCGCACTTTCGCAAAAAACAGCAAGGGTGTTCCAGTTGTAAGGCCGATCCGAAGTTGCTGGTTATGTCTTGCGGACTAAAAAGCCGCAGACTTGACTATTTGCAATTGCTGTTGGGGCGGGATTAACTATTATGATTATATACAAACAATTTACTTTCGATTCGGCGCATTTTTTGCCGAATGTGCCCGAAGGGCATAAGTGCAGGCAAATGCACGGGCATACTTATCTTTTAACTGTTTACGCACAAGGTGAATTAAAGCAACCGGAGGGATGGTTGCTGGACTACGGTGATTTAAAAGCAATTGTTAAACCCATCGTCGATACCCTTGACCATTCGCTGCTTAACAATATTCCAGGTCTGGAGAACCCAACTGCAGAAATGCTGGCTACCTGGTTATGGACTAATATTAAACCATTACTTCCGCAACTGAGCCGGATTGAGTTGAAGGAGACACCAACATCCGGCGTAATTTATGAATGATAGCAAATTAGCCGTCAGCAAAAACAAAAATTAAAAAGTGAGACTGAGTGATATTGTACTCTACTATTATTTTCCTGCTTCCCCATGTAATGCGATCTTATTGCTGCCGTAATTAAAACTATACGCTACATCTGCATCCAGTTGTTGTTGGTTGAAGTGAAATGTAATTGTTTCCGAGTGTGGGCTTTCGGTGTAGCGTAGTTTTATTTGTAACGTTTGGCTGTCCTGCCAGGCGAAACTGCCTGCTATTTTATAAGGCGCCATAAAGGAAAAATCTTCCCGGGCTGCCGTTACCAAACCCGGGCCCTGCATAGCTGTTTGGCCGTTTATCCACTTACCGCTCCCGAAATTCAACACATAGTTCGCCGAATCCTTTTTTAAAGTAACGTGGCAAACATTACCGTCAATGGCAAATGCTATTGAGCTAATGTGTAAATTATTGGGTTGTATCGAAAAAACTTTTTTGAATTCCGTGTTCGCAGCATTTTCCGTGTTTTTCAAGGGCGGTAAGTTCAACGCGGCTAAATGGTTTTGGAGCCTTGTTTCACTCCCTTGGTCGGGAGGCAAGGTAGCCGGGTGCATGGCAGGCAGTAAATATTTCCACACAAGGTCAAGTTCGCCCTGCATATCACTTGTTTCGGAGGTGATGGCGATCACGGCGTCCTGGTCGGGCATTACCACAATATACTGTCCGAAAGCACCGTCGGCCCTGAATGCGTTGTGGCGGCAGCGCCAAAATTGATAGCAATAGCCCTGCATCCAATCACTTGCGTCTTTTTTACTTTGATCTGCCCCCGGCGCCTGGTCTATTTTGAAAGTGGTGGCTTCTTTAACCCATTCTTTTGGCAATAACTGTTTCCCTTTCCACACACCTTTTTGCAGGTAAAGCTGACCCATTTTTGCCAGATCTTCCGTCTTTAGCCGTAATCCCCAGCCACCTGTATTAATCCCCTGTTTGTTAATTTCCCAATCCATACCCTGTATTCCTAGCGGATCAAACAGGCGTGGTTTAAGGTAGTCGACTACCTTTTCCCCGGTTACTTTTTGCACAATTGCTGATAGCATAAACGTTGCCAGCGTATTGTACAAAAACTGGCTGCCCGGCTTGTGGACAATAGGTAAGGCAAGGAATGATTTTACCCAGTTGTCCTGGCTAGCTACTACACTAAAAGTAGGGTCGGGGTCTTGCCCGGCGGTCATAGTCAAAAGGTCTTTTATGGTGAGCGCTGCAAGGTATGGCTTAATAGTGTCCGGCAGGCTGCCCGGAAAAAAAGAGGTTACCTTATCGTTTACTGTGATTCGTTTTTCACTCACTGCGAAACCGATGGCCGTTGAGGTAAAGCTTTTACTGCAGCTGTAAAGACTATGCCGTAGCGTTGCCTGGTACGGGCTCCACCAACCGCTGGCTATAACCTTGCCATGGCGCAGGAACATAAAGCTATGAAACTCATGTTTGCTTTTCGCAACTGCATTCAGGAAACTATCAATACCGGCAGCTGAAACGCCGGCTGCTTCGGGGCTGCCTTTAGCAAAAGTATTTGTTTTTTGTGCGTATAATGCGCTGTTAAAAAACAAAAACAAAGCTGCGGCAGCAAGCAGTTTTTTAAAGGTGTTTTGCACCAGCGATGGATAATAATTAAGCATTGCAGTTATTTAAAGCGTTTATAATCAAGGTGAAAATAAGCTTTTTTGGTTGGAAGTTGTCAAAAATATTGAATTTCATTTATTTGAAATCATCTCGTCTGGGAATTGGTGCAGAACTTGACTTTTAATGGGTTTATGTTGTAACCCTATCGCAACCAATTGAACAAAAAAAGGGCGGTGGTCACCGGCCCTTATTGTTTTTACTGACTGCGTAAAATCTAATTTTTAAAGTAGTCGCTGGCTTTATAAACAGCTTCCACCCATATTCCTGAATTCGCATTTAATACGAATTCGCTTACCCCAACCCGGTTGGAGCCCGGCGCCCAATTGTAGGTGTAGCCCATGCGTGTCCACGGATAATAGACCTGGGTACCTGTAAGCGGTTGAAAATATGATGAGATAATTTTGTTGTTAAACCAAAGTTTGTATCGCGGGGTAGCATTTAAAGACAACGTTCCCGAGGCTTTTGCTGCCGTAACGTTCTGACTACCGGCCGGCCTGAAAACGCTGTCGACCTGCACCCAGTATTGTGCGATATGGGTGTAACCAGATACCGGGGGAAGGCCAAGCATTTCATTTAGCTTCAAAATTGTATCGGTTTTTGGCCGCATAATATTACGTAGCCGGCCCTGCATCTGGCCAGGGATAAACATCCAGGTCTCCCTGGTAGTTGTTGTTGAATCTCCTACGGGGTAGGCTTTTAGGTAATTGGTAAATGATGCCATTAATACATAGTTTTTTCCTTTGATTGTTTTCCACTTAAGCACGGGGTTAGATGGAGTTAAAGTCATCAATGTATCGATGTTTTGGGTGCTGTCGGCAATCATAGAGAGTTTTGTTGCCGCGTCGTAAATCTTTGTAAGATTATTTTGTGCACTCAACAGTGTGGTTTTGCATACAATTGCAAGCAATAAGATAATAACAGGTAGTTTTTTCATGGTAAGGTTGGTTAGGGTTAATTTATGCGATGGATTAGTTTTTTGCTTGATTTTCACCTATCGCGATTTCACATGCTAATTTACCAAAATTAATTTTAAAACAAAAATTTCGTGGTATGCAATGTTCCTAAATCAAAGTAATACAACCACAATTTTTTTTGGCTACAACAACCGCAGACTAGACTACATCACCCCATTTATTCCTGTCCACCTTTGTAGTATCAAGAAACAGGAATATGAAAATCAAAGTAACAGGTTCATTAGGACACATCAGCAAGCCACTTACCGAAGCGTTAGTGCAAAAAGGGCACGAAGTCACCGTTATAAGCAGTAACCGCGAAAGACAAAAAGAGATAGAGGCATTAGGAGCGACAGCGGCCATTGGTACAGTGGCTGATATCAATTTTTTGACGGACACTTTTACCGGTGCCGATGCCGTGTACACCATGGTGCCGCCGGGTAATTATTTTAACACCGACCTCGACGTAATAGCATCATGCAAAGTCATTGGGAATAATTATGCCGAAGCAATCAGGCAGTCGGGTGTAAAACGGGTAGTGCATCTCAGCAGTGTTGGTGCGCATTTAGAAAAGGGTTCGGGGCTGATCCTCGGCCACCATGCGGTGGAGGGTGTTTTGAACCAACTGTCGGATGTTGCCATAACATTTATGCGTCCGGTTGGTTTCTATTACAATTTATACAGCTTTTTGCCGATGATAAAAAAAGAGAGCCATATGGCGGCAGCATACGGCGCCGATGATATGCTGGTATGGGTGTCGCCAATAGATATTGCCGCTGCCGTTGCAGAAGAACTGGAAACGCCCGCAACAGCAAGAAAAGTAGCATATGTGGCCAGTGACGAGCTTACCGGCAACGAAACTGCACGGATATTAGGCGAAGCAATTGGTATGCCCGGCTTAAAATGGAATTTAATCAGCGGTGAACAAATGCAGCAGGGATTAGAGGCCGCCGGGATGCCCCCCGGTATTGCCACAGGTTTAGCAGAGATGTTTGTAAGCCAGCACAATGGTATATTAACAGAAGATTATTACCGCCACAGGCCGGCGTTGGGCAAAGTAAAGCTGGCGGATTTTGCAAAGGAATTTGCTGCTGTTTTTAATCAAAAATAAGTATATTGTGATATGGCAGCTACCCAACCGCTACGGATAAAAACGATAAGTGAATACCACCGGGTTATGGGACTCCCAAAACCGGAGCACCCGTTAATCAGCGTAATAAATTTTGAATCGATTAAACACTTGCCTTATAATGAGTCGATAAGCCTGGTGTTTGATTTTTACTCCATTTCGTTAAAGAGAAATTTTAATGCCAGGTTTAAGTACGGGCAGCAGGAATATGACTTTGATGAAGGCATTATGTTTTTTATATCCCCGGGGCAGGTATTCGGGCTCGAGATTGAAAAAGGTTCGGACTTAAGGCATTCGGGATGGTTGTTGCTTGTACATCCCGATTTTTTTTGGAACACCACCCTGGCCAAAACGATAAAACAGTACGAGTATTTTGATTATTCGGTAAATGAGGCGCTGTATCTTTCAGAAAAAGAAGAAACAAAGATTACCGATATGATGCAGAATATGGAGCAGGAATACCGCTCAAACATCGATAAATTCAGCCAGGACATCATTGTTGCCCAGCTGGATTTGTTGCTCAATTACGCCGACCGGTTTTATCACCGCCAGTTCATTACCCGGAAAATAACCAACCACCAGATTTTAAATAGATTGGAAGAAACACTGACTGCATATTTTGCAGGCGATGTATTGACAAAAAAAGGGTTGCCAACGGTCCAATACATTGCCGACACATTAAATGTATCGCCTGGTTATCTAAGCGGATTACTAAAAACGTTAACCGGGCAAAGTACGCAGCAGCATATACACGATAAGTTAATGGAGAAGGCAAAAGAAAGATTATCTACCACTGATTTATCGGTTAGCGAGATTGCGTATGAACTGGGGTTTGAACACCCACAGTCGTTCAGTAAGTTGTTTAAAACGAAGACAAACCTTTCGCCTTTGGAGTTTAGGCAATCGTTTAACTAATCTATTGAAACAAACGTCTGCGGGTAACGGATTACCCGCAGACGTTTATATAATTTATATTGTAACCACTAACCGCCGCCCATCAGGGACTTCAAGATCCCAAAGTTCGGCTATATTCTCCAGTTTAACTTCGATGGTTTCAACCTTTAGTTTCCCGTCGGCAGCCAGTTGAAACATTTCCGGTAAAATTTCCGAGAAAAGTTCAGCTACTTGCAGCTTTGACCAACTGCCCAGGCCGGAGCCTGTCAACTGCAAATCGACACTGCGCAGGTTTGCTGCAGATAGCTGGATAATATCGCCGCTCATGCTGCCTACCGAAACAAACCGGGTTTTGTTTGTAAAGGATCCTTTGCCGGTCAGGCCAGTCAGTATCATTTCGGCGGTATGACCCCAAAGGTAGTCGATGATCACATCAATAGGTGTTGCTGCATGGATGGCTTTTATTTGAGCGATAAAACTTTCATCACCCTGTTTAACAGAAATTATTTCATCAGCTCCTAATTCCAGCAGATCTTCAAGCGATTGTTGATTTCTCCCGGTCGCAATTACCTTTTTTGCGCCGTAGTGCATTGCAATTTGGACGGCAACCCGTCCGGTAAAACCGGTAGCACCATTAATTAACACGACATCTCCTGGTTGG
Organism: Mucilaginibacter sp.; assembly: GCF_025359345.1. Taxonomy (GTDB): domain Bacteria; phylum Bacteroidota; class Bacteroidia; order Sphingobacteriales; family Sphingobacteriaceae; genus Mucilaginibacter. The sequence continues at coordinate 75,894 of NZ_JANYGQ010000037.1, read as the reverse complement.
ATATCAGCTTTAAATTTAAGGCCCATAGCCGAACCAATAATGGCATTGGCCAGTGCAACTGCGGCTACATCGCTTACTCCAGCCGGAAGTTTTACAATTCTGTCTTTTTCAACCAGGGCCTTTTCGGCAAGCATCCCGCTTACACCTATTCCGTATACCCGGGTGCCGTCGTCCATCAGGCAAACGCCATCGCCACCAATTACGCGCCCGCCTTCCCGTGGCGCATCGCTTGAGTAGTGTTTGCCTGTTGCCTTTCCTTTATCAAAATGTTTTATAGCCACGGCCTTCACGGTTACTAATACCTCGTTGTTTTGAATGGTTGGCTCCTGGAAATCTGTATATTGGGGTAGTTCCCCCTTTTGGTACATTACTGCTGCTTTCATCTTATTTTCTTTTGCTAAGACAAAATTAGGTTGATAGGGAAAGGCAAACGATAACATATGTTACCAAGTGAAGGCAAAAGTCTTGAGCCGAAAACCCTAAGTCGCATTTCGGAAAATATTGATTTAAGGCCTTTGACTCAAGACTTGGACTTTAGACTCAGAACTACCGCTTCCTCGCAAGTGCGCTTTTTATCCTGCTTAAATGTACCCGGCTGATACCGAGGTAAGAAGCGATGTAATGCTGTGGTACCCGTTGAACGATGTGCGGCCGTTCATTCAAAAGATTTTGGTAGCGTTGTTCGGGCGTATCTCTTATAAACGAAACAAATTCGTGCATATAATGGAGTTGCCGTTCGGCAAAGATATTTAAAATCATATCCGCAAAACCGGGTTCGACGCTTAATTCAGTCATCAAATCCTGGAAGTGCTTTTTGGGCAGAGCGTATATTACTGATGGTTCAATCGTTTCGATAGTAAAAAGGCTTGGTGTGTTTTTCAAAAAGCTTTCAAGAGAAGTAAGTCCTTCGTTCTCGAAAAAAAACTGCACTGTTTTATCGGTGCCGTTATTATTAAAAGCTAACCGTACGCAGCCTTTTTCTATGAATATGTAATTGGATGATGTTTTTCCCTCCTCCAGCAATACTGTTTTCGCCGGCACTTCCATCCGCTTTTGCAGCGGCAGGTATCTATCCCAATATGCAGTTAGTTGCGGAAATTTGTCTTTGAAATGGAATAGCATAGTGGATGGTATGATTTGCTAAGTTAATTTAGTTAAGCAAATAGAAGAAACGTTGGCGATAAAGATGTAATTATCATTTCTTATTAAAAATCAGGTTGGTTTCACAAAATATTATTATTTTCAACTACTAAATAATATCATTTTTATGAGACTAAAAATACTCCTTTCCATTGCGCTTAACCTCCTGCTTTGTAACGTTTTCGCCCAAAATTACAACAACAGGGTTACCGTTTACCGCGATTGCGGTTTTAAAGGTCAGGCGCAATCGTTTGAGGAGGGGTGGTATACGGTTAACCAACTGGGTATTGGCAACGATGAAATATCATCCATATGGGTGCCAAAAGGGTGGATAATAACCATTTACGAGGATGATGGTTTCCAGGGCGAGCGACGGTCGTATAATACAGCGGTTGATTGCTTACCCGATGATTGGAACGACGAAGTGTCCAGCGTACATATCAGGCGAGACAACAACTTCGGAAACTATCGTGAGGGTGAGGTTGTGGTTTACCAGGATTGCTACTTTAAAGGGCAGCGTGCCGTATTGAGTGAGGGCTCATTCCGTAATTACCAGCTTGGTATTGGCAATGATGAAATCTCCTCGATCAGGATACCGATGGGCTGGACAGTTACTGTTTACGAGCACGACAACTTCCAGGGACAAAGCCAGGTATACACCGGCACCATTGATTGCCTGCCGCCAAACTGGAATGACCGGATATCGAGCATAAAGGTTAGCAGAAGAGGCGACTACAATAATTATAATAACAACAATTATAACGGTGACGACCAAGTTGTTGTTTATCGGGATTGTAATTTTCAAAGTGTAAGCAAAGCCTTTGGCGAGGGTAATTTTCGGGTCGATGAACTTGGGGTGGGCAACGATAGGATGTCGTCGTTAAAGATACCACGTGGCTGGATAGTTACCGTTTACGAAGACAATAACTTTGGGGGTGCTAGCCGGGTATTTACCCATACGGTTGACTGCATGCCTCAAGGCTGGAACGACAGGATATCGAGCATGCGCGTCAGCAGATTAAGCAATTACTATGTTAACAACCCCGTTGTTGTTTACAAGGACTGTAACTATAGAAGCGAAAGTCAATCATTTGGCGAAGGCTGGTACCGCGATTACCAGCTTGGCGTTGGTAATGATAAAATATCCTCGTTAAAAATACCATGGGGTTGGTCGGTTACCGTTTACCAGGATGATAACTATAGGGGAGCCAGCATAACCTACACCAATGATATCGATTGCCTGCCGCCTGAATGGAACGACAAAATATCGAGTATGCGCGTGATGAAGAACAGGTAGCAACACAGTAAAAAATAAACGAGGCCCGCAAAATAATGCGGGCTTTTTTTGATGACTTTATCCTGAATTACTGATTCACCCCAAACGCTTCCCACCCTGCGGCAGTAGCCCGGTTACAGGTCATGGGTTGTGTGCCGTTTTCGCTGGAGATAAACTTGCCGTTATTGCCACGTAGCGTAACCTTACCATCGGCGGTTGTTATCCAATCGAATTTTTCCCAGTCGCTAAAAGTGGCGCGGTTACAGGTTATGGCCTGTGTACCATTTTCTGACGATACGTATTTGCCCTGGCTTCGCAAAGCAATTTTGCCGCCACCCGCATCAACTACGGTAAATGTTTCCCAGGCTTGCGGGGTAGGGCGGTTGCAATTCATGGCTTGGGTGCCGTTTTCGCCGCTTACATATAGGTTATTGAAGCCTTTCAATGTAATATTTTGGCCGATAGGGGCGCCAGTGCCGCCGCCTGAATGAGCAACTATCACATTATGAATAGCCGATAACAAGGAGTTAACGCCGTTAGCATCGCCGGCCAGTTCCCAAATCATCATACCGCCAATGCCATTGGTAAAGGCAAGGTTTGTTTTGCTGGTAATAGTGGGGATACCATTGTAGCCAATGGTTTGAAATGTATCTGAATTGGGGCTGCCGCCTTGCGACAAAATCGCGTTGTAGTTAACGGTTAAATAATCGTAACGGTTGTCGCGGCCATAAAACGGAACGCCCAAAATTGTTTTCTCAACCGGCAAGCCCCTGCCGGCCCAATAATTCAAACAATCAACAGCTGATTGGTAGGTGGAGTGCTGAAAATTATTGTCGTCGTAATCCATTATATTCAACCAATCGAGCGCCGTAAACATGCCGCTGGTGATGTATGTTGCACCGGTTGAAATAACGGCAATAGTGCAAAGCTTGCCATTGTTATGCATTGCGGTGGCTAATTGCTGCATCATCAGTAAAAAATTACTGGCCTCGGCGCCGGCAGATGGAAACTCCCAGTCTACATCCACACCATCGGCGTTATACTGGTTCACAAAGCCCACCATGTTGTTTACAAAAGCGGTGCGGGTGCCGGAGCTGGCAACAATGGTATGGAAAGCATCTCCTCCGCCACCTCCGCCCACGGATATTATCACCTTAACACCGTTGTTGTGAGCGGTGGCAACAAGGCTCGTAAACTTAGGTGTGTTATCCAGCGCTTGCAGGCTGCCATTGGTATTGGGGATAAGAAACGCGTAGTTTATGTGCGTGAGCTTACTGTATTGAACAGTATTTACATCGCCTTCCCAGCTGGGCATATAACCTATCACTTTAAAACTGGCAGCGGTTACCGGCAGGGCCGTTTCTGTGTTTTTTGATAATAGATCCACCGGCTTTGGCGCATAGTCGGCTTTGTTTTCCTTTCGGCATGAGGATAAAACAAACAGCGCCGCCGCAAAGGCCATCAACAGGTAAGAGTTGAATTTTGATTTCATAATGTAGTAATTAAAGGTTAATAATATGTGTTAGTTATTGGTTAATGTTTTTAATCAAACCACATCGGGGTAAATAACCCACAACCCGTAATTAAATGGGGTGGAGACTTTTTAAGTATGTGGTAAACTAATTAAGGTTTATGCATGTAAAGTTATATAATGCGTATAAATAATTGATTATAAATAGTTTATATATGTTTTGATACGAGCTGCTCACATTACAGGAGCGTTAAAATAGAGGTTGCTTTGGTTTAAATGCGATAATCGACTAAAAGCATTATTTGTTGCGATACGGTTAATTCACAGGATTTTTGGTTAATTATTATGAAAAAGAGTTTCGCGCGTAAAGTGGGTTGATATTTTACACAGGAAATACGAAATTTTGTAGAGTTAATGTAGGGGTGCGCAACGGTAGTGGATATTTATTAGGATCAAGCTGTATATTTGAAAAATGAAGCTAAATTCTATTTACCTGTTAATTGCGTCTTTGTTTATAGCGCAGTTTGCTTATGCCCAATCTCTGCTGATAAAAAATCTTGCGGCCGGTAAACACCAGTTGTTGGTAACCTACGGTACAAGTTTAACCGCCGGTGAGGGTGGCAGGGCATGGGTAAATGCCGTTAACGATTCGCTGAATAAGAAATACAACAATAATTTAACAACGGTTAATGCCGCTAAAAGTGCAATGTGGTCGGGGTGGGGAGTACAGAACTTTGAAGACAGTGTAATTAACAAAAAACCGGATGCGGTGATTATTGAATTTGGTATGAATGATGCCTTCCTGAATTACAAAACATCGCCCGATCTGGCAAAGCTGAACCTTAACTATATGATTGACAGGCTAAAACTTTATAAACCGCAATGTGAAGTGATATTACAAATTATGAACATCCCCATTAATGTTCATGCCGATGCCCGCCCCAATATTTTAGCTTATTATGAAGTTTACCGGCAGGTTGCTGCAGAAAGAAAGCTATTGTTGATTGACCATTACCCACGCTGGAGGAAAATACTTGACCATGGAAAAAATGAATATTTAAAATATGTTCCTGATGGCATCCATCCAGGCGTTGAAAGTGCAAAGGCCGTGATTGCGCCTTACGTGTTACAGCGATTGCAGGAAGGAAATTGAAAGCCCGGGGGAACAATTTACCGCCCGGATAATATAATTCTGCTTAAGCCGTCAATAAATAATTAATAGTGCTTTTATCCGCCAAGTTATTATATTTGAACCATCACTGTTTTATGATTTATGGTTAAACTTTTTTTCGGCGGTTTTCCGCTTGAATTTACGGAACTTGACATCGCGATGCTTGTTGGTTTCCATGGTGATATAAGCACCATCAAAATTGTGCGGGACAAAAAGACAAGAATATGCAAAGGTTATGCGTTTCTTGAAATGGCCGACAAAGAGGGTGCTGAACGCGCTGTTGAAGCACTTGACGGTACAAAAGTAAGCGGCAGGCAAATCAACGTAAAAATAAGGGAAGAGAAACCTGTACCACCGCCGCGCTCTAACTATGGCTCCCGCAATACTGGCGGTGCCGATATGCAGCGTATAAAAAGGCCGCGCAAACAATTCTAACGCTTTCTGTTCCCCACGTTACCAATTACTATTATTTGTTCGGATATTTACCTGCAAACAGGTACAATAAATTCTTTTGAGCAATCCATCCACTAACAAGTCTACCGGCCCCGAAAAACATGCTGTTGTTTTAAAAGGCGTACGCATTGATACGTTAACGGATGTAGGCATTGCCCAACACAGTTATGCCGGAATATACCCGGACCTTACCGATAGCCGGCACATATTTCCGTTGCTGCTCGAGGTCGACCACGGCGTTTTTATCAACCAACATAGCAAAGTTGTTTTCCCTGACGTTACCGTTGTGCAGGAGCATGATTATTTGACCTTAACCTGCGATTGCAATACCGAAAAAGACAAATTATGCGAACACCAGGCGGCAGTATTATCAGCTATAATTAAGCGCGACGAACTGCAGATTTTTTTTGACGATAAGCTGCGCCACGGGAAACTAAAGAAATTTGCTGTTGATTACGGGTTGGAAAACGAAACCAACCTTGACGATTACTTTAAAATAGACTATACCAACAAACAGGTTGAAATTAAGCCGCGGTTAGCGTCGCTCATAGCGGTAAATAAACAAAGCCTGGCCCTGCTGAATAATGTGGTTGCTGCAGAAAACACCCCGGCAGGCAGCAATGATGAAGGGGCGGTTTGCATTGTGCTTAAGCAGCACAAGTATTACAAATACCTGTTCGTTGAACTTTACAGAGCTGAAATAAGCAAAGACGGTAAAATAAAAAACCCGCTAACGGCCCTGCCGCCCCTGGATTTTATCTGGGAGACGGAGGACGCACAGTTACTTAAGTTTTTTACAGGTATCCACAAATTCCAAAATCACGTTAATAAAACGCTGAGCGATGCGGACATTATGGCATTGCGCGCGATTATCAAAAATCCGCCCGGCTACGATTTTTATTATCACAATAACGAGATATCGGAAAAGGTTACCGCCTCGTCCATCTTCCCGGTAAAGGTAGGGCTGATTACCCGTGAGTTAAAACTGGCAGTTGAGCCAAAAGATCAATTTTTTGAGTTGTCGGCTACCTTGGGTATCGAAAACAGGCTTTACGATTTAAAAGACCTGAAAATAAAATTCAGCTATTTTGTGGATACAGGCGAAGGTCTTTACCTGGCCGATAACCTGCAGCAACTGAATGTGATCAACCTTTTAACTAAACAGCCGGATAACCTGCTGGTGCATGCCTCAAAATTTAACGAGTTCAAAAAACAGCTGCTGCAGAACCTGGAGGAAAAAGTTAAAATCGATTATAAGCATATTCCCCCCGCCACCCCGGTGCAGTTAAAACAGCAGGGCTTTACCAACGAAACGGAGCGGATAATTTACCTGTCGGATTTTGGTGCGCATGTAATGATTATCCCGGTTATGCGCTATGGTGAAGTAGAAATATCCGTACGAACAAAAAAACAGATATACTCGGTTGATAATACGGGCAAGGAGTTTATGGTGTGGCGCAATGATGAGGCCGAAATTGATTTTACGGCGTTACTGGTAAAGCAACACCCATATTTTGAAGAACAGCTGGAAAACGACCTGGCCTATTTTTATCTGCATAAAAAACGCTTTTTAGACGAGGACTGGTTTTTAAGCGTATTCGATGACTGGCAGCGGCAAAATATAACCATTCTTGGTTTTAATGAGCTGGAAGGCAATAAGCTGAACCCCAACAAAGTAAAAATTAGCATTAAGGTGTTAAGTGGCGTTAATTGGTTTAATGTGGTGGCAAATGCTAAATTCGGTAAAACAAGGGCATCACTTAAGCAAATTTACCGCGCGGTAAAAAATAAAACTAAATACGTGCAGTTGGATGATGGCACGATGGGCATAATGCCTACCGAATGGCTGGAAAAATTTAACGGCTACTTCAATTCGGGTGAGATTACGGATGACGAAACGCTGCAGATAGCGCGGAGCAACTTTACGGTTATTGAGCAATTGTTTGATGAAATAATGCTGGATGAGCAGGTAAGGAATGAAATCAGCATCTACCATCAAAGGTTAACAGATTTTACCTCTATTAAACCAATCGATACTCCGTCGGCATTTGTTGGCAGCCTGCGACCATACCAGCAGCAGGGGTTAAGCTGGTTGAATTTTTTGGACGATTTTAATTTTGGCGGCTGCCTTGCCGATGACATGGGCTTAGGTAAGACGGTACAGGTTATTGCCTTTATCCTGTCGCAACGAGAGAAAAGTCCGCGTAACACCAACCTGGTTGTGGTGCCTACTTCCCTCATTTTTAACTGGCAGCAGGAAATTGAAAAATTTGCGCCATCGATAAGGGTTCGCACTATTTATGGCGTCGACCGCATTAAAAATATTCATGATTTTGACAGTTACGAAGTGGTACTTACCTCGTATGGTACCCTGTTGGCTGATATTGTGTTTTTGAAGGATTATGTGTTTAACTACATCTTTTTAGATGAGTCGCAGCAGATTAAAAATCCTGAATCGCAGCGTTATAAGGCTGCAAGGCTGCTGAAATCGCGCAATAAAATAGTGATGACCGGGACACCGATTGAAAATAACACCTTCGATATTTACGGGCAATTGTCTTTTGCCTGCCCCGGTTTGCTAGGTAGCAAGTTGTATTTTAAGCAGATATATTCATCGCCCATTGATATGTTTAAGAGCACTAAACGGGCTATGGAACTGCAAAATAAGATAAGGCCCTTTGTACTGCGCCGCACCAAACAACAGGTAGCCACTGATTTGCCGGAGAAAACCGAAATGGTTGTGTATTGCGATATGAAACCCGAGCAACGCACCATCTACGATGCTTACGAAAAACAGTTCAGGGATTACATTTCAGCAACTACGAGCGAACAACTGGAGAAAAAATCCATGGATGTACTGAAAGGCATTACCCGCCTGCGGCAAATTTGTGACTCGCCGCTGTTGATAAAGGGGGAGAAGATGCCCGGTAATGCGTCATCTAAAATTGATATGCTGCTTGAGCAAATTGAAGGTAAAATGCACCTGCATAAAATACTGGTGTTTTCGCAGTTTGTGTCGATGCTTGATTTGATCAGGACAGAGTTGAAAAGCAGGCAGATCGGATTTACTTACCTTACCGGCCAAACCCGCAACCGGCAGGCAGTTATAGAGGAATTTCAAAATAACCCTGATGTTAGGGTTTTCCTGGTGAGCCTGAAAGCGGGAGGCACAGGTTTGAACCTGACCGAGGCTGATTACGTTTACCTTGTAGACCCATGGTGGAACCCTGCAGTTGAAAACCAGGCGATAGACCGCTGTCACCGTATTGGTCAAGACAAGCGGGTCGTTGCCGTTCGCCTGATTTGCCCTGCGACAGTAGAAGAAAAGATCATGCTGCTGCAGGAAACCAAAACCGACCTGGCGAACGATTTGATAAAGGCGGATACATCATTTTTAAACTCGCTCAATAAAAATGATTTACTGGGATTGGTTGGCGGGAAATAGTACAATGCCCGGACCAGTTTACCACAGCAAGGCTGGACTTTTAGAGATTAGACAAAATTCCTTCTCCGCATTTCGGCTAATCTCCAACCTCCAATTAACTAATCTCTACTTAACCACCTCAACCCATTGCCCCTTTATCAATGCCGTTATCGAATTATTATACATCGCTTCGCAATACGTTGCCGGTAAATAATACTTGCCTGCATAAGCGGCATTAAGCATTACGTAATAGGTAACTTCTTTCCCTTCAGGCAGGCTAAAATAAGTATTAACCCGGTCGTCCCTGATATCGCGATAGTCTGACTCCGATGAAGTAAATGCTTCTGCACCGTTCATCATCCGGGTATTCAATATTTCCCAGCCCGACGGGAATATCTGCGTAAGCGCCAGGTTATCGTAACGGCCGCGTTTGCCCGGGTTTTTAATATTTACCTGGGCAACAAAATCCGTCCCTTGTTTCAGGCTGGCAGGGTCTACCGGTTTTCCGCCGAGGGTGAAGTAACCTACCCGCAGGGTTAATATATCAGGGTCAACGCGGGTTTGTATATCCTGGCCTGATGAGGGTTGTCCTTGTTGTATCAACCTAATGTACAGCTTGTTATTGCCGTTATTTTTTAGCGATACATTGCCGCCCCTTGCATCAACAGGCAGTTGCCACATATACGACTGCGAATTAACGGCAGCCTGTGCATTACCGGCTTTGTAGTTAAAGGTAAGTTTGGCTGCCGATTTGTTTTGACCACAATATTGGGCAACTGCAATCAGCGAATAGGCGGTAGTTTGGGTGCTGTACCAGCTATCTTTCGACAAATGGGTTGCAACCAAACGTAATTCGCCGGCTGCCTTTTGTTGCTGTCCGAGCAGGGTGAGTGTTTCCAAAATCATCGCCTCATCACGCAAATCAGAGCCATATGTGCCATACATTGAATTATACGGCTTTATGGTTAACGGCAGGCCTGCAATCATTTTCAAACCAATTTCGGGCTGACCAGCCAATTTGTAGGCCGCAGCTAATCGCCAGCGGGCTTCAATGCTCAGGTATTTAAACTCACGCAAACGGTTCATGGCGCCAAGTTCGGGCGAACGTGCCAGGGCCAGCAGGTATAAGCGGTAGGCCTGTATTAAATCGGCCCCATAAAAGCTGCGCGAATCTGGCGCCCAGGTTAATGCTTTTAGTTTCTGGTATTTTTTCCATTGCTCGATAAACCCAAGCGGAAGGCTGTATCCTTTGGCTTGTGCCTCGAGCATAAAATGACCGGCGTAGTTGGTGCCCCATTCGTCGGCCTCGCCAACACCCGGCCAGTAGCTCAGTCCGCCACTGTTAACCTGGAAACCGTTTAACCGATTTATAGTTGCCTTTATGTTTCGTTCCGTTTCGGCTTTTTGCCTGGCGCTCAGGTCGAGCAACTGGCCCAAATACAACTGCGGAAATGCAGATGATGTTGTTTGCTCAACGCAGCCATAAGGGTATTCAATCAAATAATTTAAACGTTTGGTAAGGTTTAGCGGTGGGATGGAAGCAACCTCCAGCACAGCCTTGTTGGTGCCATTTATCCCTATTGCAGCATACGACGTATTCCAGCTTTCGCCCGCAGCCAGCTCCTTTTCTGTTATTTTAGTAACCGGCGGATTAGGGTTGCGCACATTCAACTCCACATCATAAGCAGCTATCTCACCGCCACTTCTGGCAACTATATGCACTTTACCCACGCCCACAAAATCTTTAACACTTAAATCAAAAGTTACAAGCTGGTCGCCGGTTTTTGTAAAGGTGATGGTCTTTTGGTTATTACCAGCCATGTTGCTAAATGCATTCGACTGCACCTGCACAGCAACCGTTTTGATGTTGTTTTCCATAGCAAAAACAGTAACCGGCAGTTGTACCTTTTCCGAAGGGCCTAAAACACGCGGCAATGTAGCAAGTATCATCAAAGGTTTTTTAACAGCTACAACTTTCTCTGCACGGCCGTAACTGCCGTTATGCCCGGCTATTACCATCGCTTTTACCGAACCGATGTACTGGGGCAGTGTAAACGCATGGGTTTGCTTTTCGCCGGCATCCAGGTGATATGGGCCTAAAAACTTCACAACAGGTTTAAACCTGTTTACCGATACATTGCGGTTGGCGCCACCGGTACCGTCACCACCTATGCTTAAAATTCGCTCAAGCCCGCCGCCAAATGCGCCGATAACATAATCGAATAAGTCCCAGGTTTTTACACCGAGCGCCTCGCGGGCGTAAAATGTCTCATGCGGATCAGGTGTTTTGTAGTTGGTGATGTCGAGCAAGCCCTCATCAACAATAGCAACCGTGTAAGTCATCTCCTTGCCTGATGCTTCGGATACGGTGATAGACGACTGTGTTTCAGGCTTTATTTTATCAGGCATACTGATAACCGGTTTCAGGATAGTCTCCGGGTTATCAACAGAAAGCGGTATCGCCCCATACATCCGGATAGGTAAATCGTTAACCGTTTGCGAATGACGCTGCAGCAGTGTAACGTTTACAAACACGTTTGGCGCCATGGTTCCATCAACTTTAAAGGTATAACGGGTTTGTCCTTTTTTTGTATCAATCCAGGTAGTTTTTAAAACCTTGCTGCCATTTTCAAAGCTGATAAGCGCGCGGCCGTCTGACATGGTAGGGATGGTCAAGGTCGCATCTTCGCCAACTTTATAATTGGTTTTATCGGCAGTGAACGAAAGCATCGCAGCCTCGGTAGGGTTGGTTTGCTGCAACCTTTCCGACCAATTTGACCAATCGACATATAAAATCTTACCGGTTGAGTGCCCGGTGGTTTCATCTTTGACGCGGATAAGGTAACGCCCCCAATCGGCCTGATTGATGTGCAGGTTCCACTTGCCGCGGCCGTTTACCAGTTTTACGCTGGCTGTTTTTACCAGTTTGTTGTACTTGTCCTGGGTAAAGTTGCTCATTTGGTTGCCGGTCTCGTCCCACCACCAGCGCCATTGTATTTTGTAGAGTTCCAGTTCAACGTTGCGGGTGCCTTCAAACGGTTTCCCGTTTACGTCTACGTCGGCAATATCAATATCATGATCTTTACCGGTAACCAGCATACCTGAAAGGTCGCTGCCTTTTTCTGTTTTAATGCCCACGTAGCCCGGGTAAACATTATATGGCATGCTCAGCGCTTGTATGCTAAAATTGCCGCCCGGTTCAAATACTTTTACCAGGAAGTTGGCATTCAGTTGCCCCGGCGCCTGTTTCTCAATATTGATATTGGTGTTTACCGATGCTTTACCGTTTTCGTCGAGCCGGCCGTCGAATATGGTTTGGGTTTGCGTGGTAAAGGCTAAGGTAGGATCATCAAATACATAATCTTCGTAACCTTTGAAAGCTGTTGTTTTTGGCGACAAAAAAGCGTCAACCTTAGCTTTCAGGTTTTGCGCCGTTCCGCCAAACAACCATTGTGCAGTGAGTGCCCCGCTTACGTCGCCGCCTTTGGTTAATTCTTTTGCCCCGCCAAAGGTTAAGCCTATTTTAAGGCGGTTAGGCATTATGGTTTCAATCTTTACGCTCTTTTCGAACACAGCGCCGCCAACTTTCACTTTAGCGCTCCAGTTACCGGTAGGCGAGGAGGTTTCGGTTGCTGTGTGGAAGCTATAGAAGCCATCTAAGGACTTTGTTTGGGTAAGCCTCCTGTATAGCTTGCCATTGGCATCAAACAGCTCAAACTGAACCGGAAGGTCTGCCGGCAGGGTTTTAAGCTTGTCCTCCAGGATAAAGGACATAAATATCGAATCACCAGGCCGCCATACGCCGCGCTCGCCATAAATAAAGCCTTTGAGTCCGCTTTGTATCTGCTCGCCGCCCACGTTGAAACGGGAGAGCGGCAATGAACTGCCATCATCCAATTTTAAATAACCGCGTTCTTTGCCGCTTTTGGCAACCAGCAGGTAAGGTTTGCGCTTCATATCAAACTTAGCCATGCCATCGCCATCTGACGTGGTTTTGAGTATCACCTGTTTTTGGTAATCCAGCAATTCCAACTCGACGCCGCTCATAGGTTTGGCGCTTAAAATATTGGTGACCGCAACCAGCATGCTGTTATCGCTGCCGCGTTTGGCAATAAGGCCTATGTTTGATGCAATAATGTTCCGTACAGCCCATCTATCCTTGGTGAAATAAGAATTGGTGCATGGGTCGTTGCGCTGTTGCCAGTTGTATTCTTCGGGGTAATAATTATCATATTTCGCCCAAAAATCGTCGTCTTCATCACTTATAGTACCTGTATTGCTGCCAAAGTTGCTGCCCTCGCCGCCATAGCCTTCGTCGTCATCTGCATTTTTTTGAACCGGCGACCCAGCCTTGCAATTGTATATTGAGTAGTCTTTCCGGAAACCGATAATAACGCGGTAAATTGCGCCGGGTTCGGTACGCAAAAGCTGGTCGATATCCAGCATAAAACGGTTCTTTTTACTCAGGTTGAGGCTTTTGTCTTCATCAAGCCGGATGGTTTTTTGAACTACGGGCTTACCTACATGCCGTAATTCCTCGCCACCATCAAATCCGTTGTTCTGGAAATACTGTGGTACGTTGTTTTCAAAAATCTTTACGATGCTTACGTCAACCGCGTTTAAATTGGTTGCCTCAAAAGGCATCATCAGCTTGCCGGAATCAGGTAAGATAACGCCTTTGCCGGGAATAGTCACTGATGGCAAACGGTTTTCAAAAAACACGTTGCCTGTATAGGATTTGGTTATTTTCTTATGCGATATATTTTCAACGCCTTCGTTTACAAAAACGCTGTAATTACCCTGCAGATGTTCGGGCGAATAAACCTTCACGGTGCTTCCCTCAATGGTATAGGCGGCATCCGTTACGTTGCCCATGCCTACCAGGCCACTTAGTTCCTGGCCAATCATTATGTTATCCGAAAATTGCACTAAAACATATTGGTCGTTGTCCTGCACAGCCTTTATGTCAAGCACCCTGAAATCGCCTACGGCTGGGATGTCAAACTGTTGGCTGCCTTTTTTGTCGATATTTAAACCACTCCCATCCCAGTTAACGGTAAGCTGGTTTATCAGACCATTACCGCGGGTGAGTTGGGTCACCACAAAGTGGTGTGTTTTGGCAACCGGATTGTGCTCCCAACTGATGTGTACCGGGTTTACAAAGTTTGCGGTAATGATCTTCTCAATCTCGCCCGAATCTTCGTTGTCGGCCGTTTGGATGATGCCGCTTAACTTCATTTTATCAAGTGAAGTATTGGTGGCGGTTTGCAAGCCGATGAATGATACCGTATAATCGGGTTTTATAGTTTGAAAGCTAAACTTAAAGTCTTCGAATTTTCCGGGTACTTCAATTATTTTATTCAGCTTGAAATCGCCGGTATAGTTTTTATCAGGGTCGAGTTTGCTTTCGGGCCTGAATTCGATGGTGCGGGCATCTATCCAATAAGCTTTGCCTTTTATGGATGGTGAAAAGCTGAAAAGTTTATCGCTTAGCTGTGCATTTTGTTCGTGACTAACCTGTACCTCGCTCGCCAGCCGGATTTTGATAGTACTCCCCTTGGATATTATCCCGGTGGTGTACGATTCGATATACTTACTAAATTCCGGGTCGATGCCTGGTTTTTGGCGATGGCGGAAAATAATAAAAATGGTTAAAACCACCAGTATCAGAAAAATACCGGTGCCGATTAATCCTTTCCGGGTACGGAAAAGGCTGTAGAAAGTATCCATGGTTAGGCTTGTTAATTACCTTGTAATTTAATTCTTTATTTCGGAATTCGGATGTTCGATTTCGGAATTATTTTTTGGATACTACGATAGGTAGCAGTTGGAAATTGTTGATAGCAACTGAAAAACAAAAAGTAGGTAGGATAAATTATCACCCGATCATCACCCCAACCTTATTAATTACAGGTAGTCGAGTGAAATTCATTTCGACAATGCTTTCGGGTAAAAAGATGAATTTTTTATCGTAGATCTGTGTGCCGATGTAGTAGCTTAACCAGTATTCGTTGTTGAGGCCGAATGTTTGCTCATCGATGGGCTCGATAATTTTGAATGAATTGCCTTCAACTAAGGGGAACATATGGCGCAGGGTGGAAGTCTTGACTTGCTCACCATCCTTTTCGCCATAACCTTTTGAGGTAATCAGCACGTTTTCAATCGGTTCGTTTTTAAGGTTAATGATATAAACGTACCATATTTTGCTCTCCACGCTTTCTTTCTCCAGCGCCACTGCTATTGCAATATCTTTTACGGTGTTATCGGGGAGGTCTTTTATCATTGTTAGTTGATTGAGTTGACTTGGTTGGATTAAGTTGACTGAGTTTTGAAAATTAACTTAATCAACCACTCACTCAATCAACCTAATCAACTAATCTATTTTTTCTTCACCGCTGCCTTCTTCTTCGCAGGAGCCTTTTTTGCAACTGCTTTTTTAGCAGGTGCGGCCTTTGCTGCCGGTGCTGCTTTGCCGAAACGCCCTTTTTTTACATCCTTCGGCATTGCATCGGCCAGGGCCTTGCATTCCTCGTAGGTAAGCGTTAACGGGTCCTTGTCCTTTGGTATTTTAACGTTCAGTTTGCCAAATTCAATATAAGGGCCCCAACGGCCGTTTAATACCTTCATGGTAGCATCTTCGTCGAACGCTTTTATCAGCCTGTCAGCATCTTTCTGGCGTTTTTCCAGTATCAGCTCAATAGCTTTTTCTTCGGTAACGTCGTGTGGGTCGATACCTTTTGGAAGCGATACAAAAGCGCTGTTATGCCTTATATAAGGACCGAATTTGCCTATAGCAACCGTCATGTCCTTATCTTCAAACATTCCCACCTTTTTTGGCAGCTTAAACAGTTCAAGCGCTTCTTCAACGGTTATAGTTTCAATGCTTTGCCCGGCGCGTAAACTGGCATATAATGGCTTTTCCGGTTCTTCGTCGGTAGCGTTCTCGCCCACCTGAACAAACGGACCGAAACGGCCTATGCGTACAGATATCTTCTTGCCGCTTTCTGGGTGCACACCTAATTCACGCTCGCCGGTTGCCTTGTTAGCTGTTTGGGTGGTGTTCTCTACTTCTTTATGGAATGGGGTGTAAAAGCTGTGCAGCATATCGGTCCATTCCTGCAATCCCTGGGCTATTTCGTCAAACTGTTTTTCAACGCTGGCAGTAAAGTTAAAATCAACAATATCTTTAAAATGTTGCACCAGGAAATCGTTTACTACGGCGCCAATATCTGTAGGGAACAACTTGCCGCGCTCGGCGCCGGTGTTTTCCACCTTTTCTTCTTTGGTTATTTTATCCCCCTTAAGGGTTAGCACGCGGAAAGCGCGTTGTTTGCCCTCGCGTTCTTCTTTAACCACATAACCGCGGTTTTGTACGGTTGATATAGTAGGGGCGTAGGTTGATGGACGGCCGATACCCAGCTCTTCCAGCTTTTTTACCAGGCTCGCCTCGGTGTAACGTGCCGGCGGTCGCGAAAAACGCTCCGTTGCCGACATTTCCTGTAGTGCCAGGCGCTGGCCTTTTGTCAAAGGCGGCAGCATGGTATTTTCGCCATCCTGCAGGTTGTCCTCCTCGTCGTCGCTCGATTCGAGGTAAACTTTCAGGAAACCATCGAACCTCATTACCTCGCCATTGGCAACCAAATCCTCATTACGTGTTGATACGTTGATTTTTGCGGTGGTTTTCTCAAACTGCGCTTCGCTCATTTGCGAGGCGATGGCGCGTTTCCAGATCAGGTCGTACAGGCGCATCTCGCTCGAGTCGCTGCTAATAGTATGCTTATTAAAATAAGTAGGCCTTATCGCCTCGTGCGCTTCCTGTGCGCTGGCACTTTTGGTTTTATAAACCCGGTGCTGGTGATATTTATCGCCATAGGCTGAGACAATTTCGGCCGCGGCGGCATTTAAGGCCGTATCTGATAAGTTAACCGAGTCGGTACGCATATAAGTAATATGCCCAGCTTCATAAAGCTTCTGCGCAACCTGCATGGTACGCGAAACTGAATAGCCCAATTTACGGCTGGCTTCCTGTTGTAATGTAGATGTGGTAAACGGCGCTGCCGGCGAACGTTTTGCAGGGCGAGTTTCCAACGATTTTACGTCAAAGTCGGCGCCAAGGCAATCCTGCAGAAATTTTTCAGCATCTTCCTGTTTAGTAAAACGCTCTGGCAATTCAGCCTTAAAAGCGTCTTTGCCTTTGCCAAAAATGGCAACTATTTTAAAAGCAGCTTCAGATTTAAACTTGTTTATTTCACGTTCGCGGTCAACAATCAACCTTACGGCAACCGATTGTACCCGGCCGGCAGAAAGCGATGGTTTTACCTTCTTCCACAAAACAGGAGAAAGCTCAAAACCAACCAGCCTGTCGAGCACCCTGCGGGCCTGCTGCGCATTAACTAAATTATAATCTATTTTTCGCGGTGTTTCAATTGCACGCAGTATCGCGGGCTTTGTAATCTCGTGAAATACAATACGCTTTGTTGTGGCATCTTTAAGACCCAATGTTTCAAACAGGTGCCACGATATGGCTTCTCCCTCGCGGTCCTCATCGGACGCTAGCCACACCATATCTGCTTCCTTGGCTAATTTCTTTAACTCGCTAACTACCTGTTTTTTATCGGCAGGTACCTCGTAGTTTTGTTTGAAGTTATTAGCGACATCAATGGCATCATCAGATTTAACCAAATCCCGGATATGCCCGTAACTCGACTTTACTGTAAAGTCTTTGCCAAGGTATCCCTCGATGGTTTTGGCTTTCGCCGGAGATTCTACAATGAGTAAATTTTTAGCCATTTAAGCAGTTTTTTTTGCAAATAAAACATAAAGAAAGCGAAACGCAAATTTGTTTTTTGGAAAAACGTAGTAAAGTTGGAATGTTGGAAGGTTGAAATGTTGTGGAAATTGTTGTAAAGTTGGAAGGTTTGAATGTTGATATGTTCAGAAGAAAAACTCAAAAACAACGTTCCAACATTGAAGCCATACAACAATCTAATCACATTAAGAATCCGCCGCCAAGTAAATCGTTGCCTTCATAAAATACAGCAGACTGCCCCGGCGCAATGCCTGAAACAGAGTGGTGGAAATCGACCATCATGTGTTCGCCCATTTGCTGGATGGTACTTTGGGTGCCGGCGTCTTTGTACCTTATTTTGGTGATGGCTTCCAGCGGCTCGGTAATGGTTTCGTATTTTACCAGGTTAAGGTTTTTAACCCAGGCTTGCTTGCGTTCCAGTTCTTCAACAGTACCTAATACTACAGTGTTGGTTTCAGGCTGTATGTTGGTTACAAACATGGGGTGGCCCAAGGCAATACCCAGGCCTTTACGCTGGCCTATAGTATAAAACGGGTATCCCTGGTGCTTGCCTACTACTGTGCCATCGGTTAAAACAAAATTGCCGCCGGCAACGCGTTCTTCAAGGTCGCCCACCTTGTGCCTTAAAAAGGCGCGATAGTCGTTGTCGGGCACAAAGCATATTTCATAGCTTTCGCTTTTTGCGGCAAGTTCCATTTGGCCCATATCTAAAGCCATTTGGCGTATCTCGGGTTTCGAGAAACTACCCAACGGGAATTTTGTACGCGCCAGGTTTTTTTGCGATACACCCCAAAGCACGTATGACTGGTCTTTATTTTCGTCTTTACCTTTTGATATTACGTAACGGCCACTATCTTGTAAGCGGATGTTGGCATAATGCCCGGTTGCAATAAATTCGCAATCCAGCTTATCGGCGCGCTTCAGCAGGGCTTCCCATTTAATATGGGTATTGCATAAAACACAAGGGTTGGGGGTGCGGCCCGCGAGGTATTCGTCAACAAAATTGTCGATAACAAAATCGCCGAATTCACTCCTTATATCCAAAATATAATGCGGGAACCCGTAGCCAACAGCTAGTGCGCGGGCATCGTTGATGCTGTCCAGGCTGCAGCAGCCGGTTTCTTTTGAGCTTCCGCCAGACGAGGCGTAGTCCCAGGTTTTCATGGTGAGCCCGATAACTTCATAACCCTGCTCGTGCAGCATAACTGCCGCCACCGAACTATCAACCCCGCCGCTCATTGCCACTAATATCCTGCCGTGCTTACTCATAATTGGGCGCAAAGATACTGCTTTGAAATTTATGTTGAAGGATATTGTTGGTCAGGTGAGCGTAAAATGAAACCGGGCAGATCGACCAAAAATAAACAACGTAACGTAAGTCACATTTCGACATGCCGGTTGTCATTCTTTTAGGGGGAAATAAACTCAAGATTTGTTTAAATAACACCGATTATGAAAGCAATACTGGTTTTTACAAACCTGTCGCATTCGGTCGTGCCCCGGGTTATGGACGAGATAGCCGAACAGGTACACACAAGCATTGAAAGGCCGGAGAAACAGCGCAATAAGAAATCAGAGCCCTTATTCTTAAAATGGGCTACGGCAAAAGTTTTTAACTACCGGGTGCATTTGCTGATGTTTGCGGCCTCCCTTTGTTTTAGCGGTAATTTGTTTGCGGTAATTAAACCTGTTCATAAATATCCGCGCCTGGTTAGCAACCATGTAACTAAAGTTAACAAGCAGAGTGTGGATATTAAACCTGATGCCGCTTTTGTAAAACTAAAAACCAATAACGCTGCTTTAGTGCCAACTATTAGCTATACCGGCCCTCAAACTTATACAGCAGGCACGGCAATTACACCACTGGTACCCACCAGCAGCGGTGTTGCCGCAGTTGCCTATAGTAGCAACCCGGCAATAGTGGCTTCGCGGCTAAACTCACCATCAGGCATAGCGGTTGACCGTTGGGGTAATGTATTTGTAATCAACGAAAACGTTGCCGGGCTTACAAAGTACCCTGCCAGTGGTGGCGCTGCTGTCACCCTGACCCTTTTTTTGGGGGATTACGCAACCGCAGTGACGACAGATGTTGCAGGCAATTTATATGTTTATACTAAGCGCCATCAGCTGTGTATTAAAATGTCGGGGGAAGGTAAGGTTCTGAGCGTATTAAACTCTGAACACCTTCGTCTTTTCGGATACAAAAATCCGGTAGGCCTCGCGGTGGACGATTTAGGAAATATATATTCCGTGGCGCCAGGAATCGATGTGGTGCAACAGGCGCCGCCTAGTTATAGAAGTTATGTTAAGCTTGGTTCGGAGTTGTCAAACGCCCGCAGCGTTGCTGTGGATGTAGTCGGTAATGTTTACGTTGCTGATTTTGATCATAATGCGATAAAAATGTTCCCGGCCGCAGGCGCCGCAGCTATTACTTTAGGGTCGGGTTTTAAAAAGCCTACAGGCGTGGCGGTAGATGCGGCAGGAAATGTATTCGTGGCCGACTACGGTAATAACGCTGTAAAAGAAATACCAGCTGGTGGCGGCGTCCCGGTCACGCTTGCTTCGGGGTTTTTAAACCCCACAAGTGTAGCTGTAGGCAGCGACGGTAATATTTATATAACCGACAGGGGGCACCTGGCCGTAAAAAAAATCAGGCCTGCCGGTGGTTATTATGTAAGCCCTGCTTTACCGGCCGGGTTGTTCATAAATAACAGCACAGGAGTTATAACCGGTACGCCAACCGGCAGCAGCCCGGCTACGCAATATACTATAAGCGCTTACAATGTATCTGGCAGCAGTTCCGCAACTGTTACCATCGGGGTTAATCTCCCTGCTTTGCCCGTTGTAAGCTACGGGGGGGCACAAACATATACTATGGGTGCTGCAATTAAACCATTAGCCCCTGCAAGCACAGGTGTTGGCGCCGTAGGTTATAGCCGCATCCCAATTCTTTTTAACCACTCCTACTATAGGGACTTATTCGTAGATGGAGTAGGGAATGTTTACCAGATTTTAGCGTTGGACCGTAAATTTTTAGTAACCCCACCGGATGGAGGGCCATCATATTTCATCTCATTTCAAGATAATAACTGGGGACAGTACGCCAGTACAGTAGATCCCGCCGGTAATATTTATTTAGCAAGTCAACATAAAGGGATGATTAAAATCCCTGCAGGTGGTGGTGCCTGGTTGACACTCACCACCGATGCCCGTTTTAAAGACGCCCTTTATGATTTTACAGCAGATGCCAAAGGAAATATTTATGCAATAAATTTTACTGACCGGATTGTGATTGAATTGCCCGCCGGCGGCGGGAGCATAATCAATGCCTGCGTCGGCGCTAAACAACCTTTCAGGGTTCAGGTAGATAGTGCGGGCAACATATATACGGTCGAGGACATAAAAAATAGCATTGGGGTGGTGAAATATCCTGTTGGCGGGGGCTCCCCTGTTGTTATTGAATCGAGCCTTAGCTCGGGCAATGCCGGATTAGGTGATATTGGAGTTGACGGCTCGGGTAATTTGTATGTGATTATCACATCCCTCAACTTAGTAAAAAAGATACCTGCAGACGGCGGCAAGCCCATTGTTTTGAGTTCGGGGTTCGACGAGCCGACTGACATAGTAATATCTGGTAATGGCCGGTTATATGTAGAGGAGTTTTCTCAGGGTGATGTTAAAGAAATTATACCAACTGGAGGGTATTTTATAACGCCCCACCTGCCAGGTGGCCTGCACCTGGACGAGGCAACCGGTATTATAAGTGGCAAACCAACTGCTGTAAGCCCAGCGAAGAATTATGTAATTCATGCTTATAATTTAAGTGGCGAAACGAGATCGGTAATAAACATAAAGGTAAGTGCCTTGCCTGCACCAGCAATCAGTTACGGCGGGCCGGTGGTGTTTGCTACAGGCGCCGCCATTACGCCGCTAGTACCAACCGCCAGCAGGGTTGCCGCCCCAGGATACAGCAGTGCTACAACCACAGTAGGCTCTGGCTTTTTGGCGTCAAGGAGCGTTTCGCTGGATGCTGCCGGTAATATTTACGTAGCTGACCATGGTAATAAACAGGTAAAAAAAGTACCAGTTGGCGGCACGGCTCCATACGCCATAGGTAAGGGGCTGGCCGATCCAAATGGTGTGGCAGCAGATGCTGCCGGTAACGTTTATGTGGCCGATAACGGTAACAATACCGTAAAAAGAATTACTACCGGCGGCAATACCGACAATATTGGTTTTGGCTTTGCCGGTCCCACAGGCGTAGCCGTTGATGCGGCAGGCAGCGTGTACGTATCCGACAACTTGCACAGCATGATAAGGCAGGTACCTGCAGGACTAAATACATCTGTTGCTTTAGGTACCGGCTTTAGTAACCCTTATAATGTTGCAGTTGATGCAGCCGGCACCCTGTATATCTCCGATTCGAAAAACAACGCCTTGAAAAAGCTGCCTGCAGGCAGCAATACCCCAGTCACTATTGGTTCGGGCTATAGTTCGCCCAACGGCGTGGCCGTTGATGCTTTTGGCAATGTATTCCTGACGGATTTTGGTAATAACCTTGTGAGGGAACTACCTGCGGGTGGCGGCAGCCTTGTTACTATTGGCTCGGGTTTCAGCGCCCCTTACGGGCTGGCAACAGATGCGGTGGGGAATGTATACGTAGCTGACCAGAACAACAATGCGGTTAAAAAAATAGCGCCGGTTGGCGGCTATTATGTGAGCCCGGCTTTACCTGCGGGGCTAAGTATTAATCATGTTACGGGAGTTATAAGAGGTGTGCCAACCGCACCCTGCCCAGCAACCGATTATAAAATAACTGCTTATAACGCAAACGGCAGCAGCACCGCAATTGTAAATATCACCACTACAGCATCTGTTAACCTGGCTAACCTAGTATTAAGCTACGGAACATTGTCGCCTGCATTTAACAGCTCAATAAATAAGTATACCGCAAATGTACCTAATACCACATCAGGTATTACGGTAACCCCCACGGTTACTCAAACCGGCGCTACTGTAAAGATAAATGGCATTGCAATAACCGATGGCACCACTTCGGGCAATATCCCGTTAAAAATAGGGCCCAATACCATTACGGTCATTGCAACTTCTGCTGATGGGAAATCGGTAAACACTTATACCATAAAAGTTAGCCGCATCCCGTTTGCAGATGATGGCCTTGTGGCGCTTGCACTCAATAGCGGCGCATTAAGCCCCGCGTTCACAAAAGCTATAACCAATTACACTGCAAATGTGAGTACCACCACCACCACTATACACATAACACCTGTAACCAGCGACGTTGTTGCAACAATAAAAGTAAATGGGGTAGATTTGCTTTGGGGTGCAACATCGGCAGATATCCCGCTAATAATTGGAAGCAACCGGGTTGTGGTAACGGTTACCGCACAAGATGGTATAACCATAAAAAACTACGTGGTAACGGTGATAAGGGCAAAATCAGGCAATGCTTTTCTTTCCACTTTAAAGGCCGATGGCAAATCACTGTTTTTCCGTACCACCGGCCCGGGATATGCCGATTATACAACCGCGATAGACCCTTCTAAAAGCAGTATTTCAATCACGCCGGCGGCTGTTGACTCCAATGCTACTATCACCATAAACGGGGTTGCCGTAGCCACAGGTACTGCTTCGGCGCCGGTAGCGTTAAACCCCACCAGTACGCTTGTTACTATATTGGTTACGGCACAAAACGGTATTGCCAAAAAAACCTATACACTGAGGGTGGAGCGTACAGGTTCGCTCAATGCTTTCTTAAAATCGCTAAAGCTTAGCCCAAATTCCGAGCTTGTGGCCACCAACGGTACGGGTTATTATACTACGTCTTTTAATTATACTGCTACTGTTGCCCCCGAAGTAAGTAACCTTATCGTTACACCTGCAGCGCAGGATCCTAACGCCGCTATCACCGTAAACGGTACCATTGTAAACAGCGGCGAGGCCTCAACACCAATATCTTTGAACGCGGCACCGACTAATATAACGATAACTGTTACCTCCCAGGCTGGTACAACCAGCCAAATCTATACAGTCACCGTAAACCGCAGCGGTTCAAATAACGCCTTGTTAACCAGTTTAAAACTAATTAATTATTATCCAAGGGCAACCGTTCCGCCGCTTACCATGACTACTGGGCCGGGTTATAAAAATTTTAAGACTACAATAGTACCTGATGATTACTATTTGCGTTTTATCCCCACAGCTCAGGATGCTAACGCTACGATTACTGTTAATGATACTCCTGTAATTAGCGGGAAAAGTTCGGAGTGGATACGAATGAATATCGGGGACAATCTGGTCACCACTGTAGTAACTGCCCAGGACGGTATTACAAAAAAAGTATATTTAATAGCCGTGCACCGGTTAAATGATGCTGGCCTGGCTGCTAATGATAGTACTATAGTTGCTGTTATTGAGGAGCAGTCTCCTAAGCCGACTGGCGGCAACGATATTATTGTCCAGTCCGGCTTTTCGCCAAACGGCGATGGGATAAATGACTACCTGGTAATTGACGGCCTGGCAGCATACCCGGAAAATAAATTATCAATAGCCGCCAGGAGCGGTGCACTGGTTTATGAAACAACTGGCTATAACAGCAGGGGTAATGTGTTTGACGGCCATGCAAAAAATGGCAGGCTGCAGCAGGCAGGCACTTATTTCTATAAATTGGAATATAAAACTGATGGAGTTACTAAGCGAAAAACGGGTTTTACTGTAATTAAATATTAACGTTAATTAGCAGCGGAATGGTTATAAGTCTGGTTTGAATATCCGGCTAACAATATTTGTTAATGTAAAATACCCGTTACATAGTTATTGTGCCTGATTTTCAACTTTGTATATTAAATATTTAGTTAAATTTATCACTGATTTAGTTAAGGTTAGGTCTTTTTTTGACGATAAAAAAGAATATGTTTCTAAATCGTTGCACTGCTCATACAAACCCCGGTATAAAGCCTGAAAGTGCGCCATTAAAACCTATATCGGTAAACCAATGCCGCCAATATAAGCCTGTTAACGCCATATTATGAAAAAACTATACAAACAGCTATGTACTTGTGGTTCTTTAATGAACCTGGCATGCGCGTCGTTATTTTTGGTAATTACTTTGCCCACCCGTTTGTCGGCGCAGGCACCAACTATCAGTTATGCAGGTCCGCACCAGTATACGGCCGGTACGGCAATTACGCCATTGACACCCACCAGCAGCGGTGTTGATGCTGTTGCTTACAGTAGCGGCAGCCCGGTAACCATAGCCTCGGGACTTAACTCTCCTTCGGGTATAGCTGTAGATAGATGGGGTAATGTATTTGTAACCAACGAAAACCTCGCCGGGGTTATAAAATACCCGGCAGGGGGCGGTGCCCCCGTTACCATATCAGTGCCTGGAACTGGCGCAACAGGGGTAACTACCGATGCCGCAGGCGATGTTTATGTTAACGAGGTGGGTAACCTGGCAGTTGTTAAACTGCCAGCAGGCGGTGGTGCGGCGGTAATATTAAAGCCGTCAAAATTACAGCCAGCATCGGGTTTCGGCTACAAATTATACTATAACCCCGTAGGTGTTGCGGTAGATGCCTTCGGGATACTTTATACAGTAGCTGCCGAAACAGACGGAGTACAGCAATTACCGGATATCTCTTCAATCTTTGTTAAAGTCGGGTCAGGTTTATCAAATGCCCATGGTATTGCTGTGGACGCGAAGCGTAATATTTACGTGGCTGATTATGGCAACAATGCTATAAAAATCTTCCCGGCCGATGGCAGTGCAGTAGTTACATTAGGGTCGGGTTTTAATAAACCGACCGGGGTGGCTGTAGATGCTGCAGGAAATGTATATGTGGCCGATTACGGCAATAACGCCGTAAAAGAAATACCTGCCGGTGGCGGTGCTGTGATTACACTGGCATCAGGATTTTCAAATCCAACCGGGGTAGCTATAGCCAGCGATGGCAGTATTTATGTTACCGATAGCGGCAACTTTGCGGTAAAAATGATCCAGCCGGTGGGCGGGTATTATGTGAGCCCTGCTTTGCCTGCGGGATTAATTTTAAATAACAGCACAGGGGTAATAACCGGTACACCAACCGCTGCCAGCCCTGTTACAGTGTATACCATAAGTGCTTACAATACTTTTGGCAGCAGCACAGCAACTGTTACCATTGGGGTTGACATGCCCGCCCTGCCGGTTGTAAGCTATGCCGGCCCGCAAACGTACACCGTAGGTAATTCAATCACACCATTAGCACCTGCCGGCAGCGGGGTTGGCCCGGTAAGTTATAGCCAAATCCTTGTCCCTGTGCCATATACCCAACCCGGTCCGTTTTTTACGATGTTTACAGATGGCGCGGGAAATTTTTACCAGGAGACGGCCACCGGCGATTTTAGTGTCACCCCACCCGATGGGGGGGCACCGCGTATCATCTCGTTAGGCGCTTACAAAAATAAAGCACAAAATTTTGGAGTTGATGGTGCTGGTAATATTTACCTGGGAATATTTAATTATGGGGTGGTGGTAATCCCTTCCAATGGCGCCCCGCCCTCAACGGTCACTACCGATGCTCATTTTAAGGATCTGTACGATTTTGTGGTTGATCCGGCCGGTAATCTTTATGGCGAAAGTTATAGTGCTAATTATGTAGTAAAAGTAAAAGCCGGTAGCACAACTTCGATTAAAGCCAGCGTTCCAACGAAGAATTATCTTCAGGGCATTCAGGTAGACGATGCGGGTAATGTTTATAGCAACGAGTTCACTGGAAAAGACGTTATTGAAGTAAAATATCCGCCCGGAGGGGGCACTCCTGTTATTATATCAAAATATGGACCTAATATAAGTTTTGACGGTAAGGGTAATATATACCGGCTTAGTTCATCCGCAATAGAAAAGATACCTGTAAACGGTGATGCGCCTTTTACTTTGGGGCGTTTCGCCAACCCGGGTAATGTCATAGTATCGGGTAATGGCCGCGTATATGTGTATGAGCCCGTGAATAACCACATAAACGAAGTTATACCTACAGGAGGTTATTACATAACGCCCAATTTGCCCGATGGTTTAAGCCTGGATGAGGCAACCGGCGTTATCAGCGGCACACCAACTGCCGTAAGCCCTGCAAAAAATTACATCATACACTCCTATAATTTAAGCGGTGAAACGGAATCAGTAGTAAATATCAAAGTAAGCGCCTTGCCTCCGCCTGTGATCAGTTACAGCGGGCCGGCAGTTTTTGGCACCGGAAGCGCAATTACACCGCTTGTACCTGTAACCAGCGGGGTTGCAGCGCCCGGTTACAGCAGCACCACAACAACCATAGGTTCTGGCTTTTTGGCGCCAAGGGGAGTTTCGCTGGACGCGATGGGTAATATATACGTAGCCGACCATGGACACAACCAGGTAAAAAAGATACCGGTTGGCGGCGGTGCCCCGTATACCATAGGCGCTGGCATTGCTGACCCAAATAGCGTGGCAGCAGATGCTGCAGGTAACGTTTATGTGGCCGACAATAGTAACAATACGGTGAAAAAAATTGCCGCAGTTGACGGTAGTACCATCAATATAGGTGTTGGTTTTGCCGGCCCAACGGGTGTAGCAATTGATGCCGCCGGAAGCATATATGTCGCTGATAATTTGCACAGCGCTATTAAACAAGTGCCCACCGGGGTAAATACGCCGGTTATATTAGGTTCCGGTTTTAATAAACCATACAATGTTGCTGTTGATGCAGCTGGTAACCTGTATATTTCCGACTCTAAAAATAATGCATTGAAAAAACTGCCTGCAGGCAGTAATACCCCGGTTACCATAGGTTCTGGCTATAATTCGCCAAATGGCGTGGCTGTCGATGCTTTCGGCAATGTGTTCCTGACGGACTTTTACAACGAACAAGTGAAAGAGTTGCCGGCGGGTGGCGGGAGCCTGGTTACCATTGGCTCAGGTTTCAGCGCCCCTTACGGCCTGGCAACCGATGCAGTAGGAAACATATACGTAGCCGACCAGAACAATAATGCAATTAAACAAATAGCGCCTGTGGGCGGCTATTATGTCAGTCCGGCCTTACCGGCAGGGTTAAGTATTGATAATACTAGCGGCACCATATATGGTACGCCGACCGTTGCCAGCGCGGCAACCGATTATAAAATAACCGCTTACAACGCAAATGGCAGCAGTACTGCAATTGTAAATATCACAACAACGGCATCTGTAAGCCTGACTAGCCTTGCGTTAAGCAGCGGAATATTAGCGCCTGCTTTTGACGGAGCCGTAAACAGTTATACCGCAAACGTGCTTAATACAACAGGAGGTATAACTATAACACCCACAGTTGCCCCAGCCGGCGCTATCGTTACTATTAACGGCGTTGCAGTAGCCGATGGTACGCCTTCGGGCAGTATCCCGTTAACAGTGGGCCCAAATAATATTACGGCTGTAGTAACTTCTCCTGGTGGAGCATCGATAAATACTTACACGGTAAAAGTTAACCGCGCGCCATCCGCAGATGATGGCCTTGCGTCGCTTGCAATTAGCGTTGGTACGTTAAGCCCAGGGTTTTCAACGGCTATAACCAGCTACACGGCAAATGTAAGTACTACCACCACCACTATAAATTTAACAACGGTAACCACTGACCCAACAGCGACAATAAAGGTAAATGGCGTAGATGTGACTTCAGGGTTGGTATCAGCAAATATCCCGATAGGAATTGGCAACAACCCGGTTGTGGTAACGGTTACCGCGCAGGATGGAATAACTAAACAAAACTACGTGGTGACGGTAATAAGGGCAAAAAATGATAATCCTTTTCTTGCCACGTTAAAGGCGGATGGTAATTCATTACGTTTCCGAACCAGTGGCCCGGGTTATGCCAACTATACAACAGCGGTAGACCCAGCTAAAAGCACTATTTTAGTTACCCCAACAGCAGTTGACCCCAATGCCACTATCACCGTAAACGGTGTTGATGTGGCCACGGGTTCGGCTTCGGCGCCGATAGCTTTAAACCCTATCAGTACGCTTATTACAATAGTGGTTGCGGCACAAAACGGTATTGTCACAAAAACATACACATTGTCGGTAGAGCGAACCGGCTCGCTTAATGCTTTCTTAAAATCGGTAAGGCTTAACCCGAATTCGACGCTTAAAGCCACCAGCGGATCGGGTTATTTTACTACCTCGTTTGATTATACTGCTGCGGTTGCCCCGGAGGTAAGCAGCCTTACCCTTACACCGACATCATTGGACCCAAATGCAACTATTACTGTGAATGGAACCTTTGTAACCAGCGGAACTGCCTCGGCACCGATTACTTTGAATACGGGACCTACGGTTATAACGATAGTAGTCACCTCGCAGACTGGTACAAACAACCAAACTTATACCATTACGGTAAGCCGCAGCGGGTCGAGTAACGCTTCGCTGGCTAATATAAAAGTAATCAGTCGTTCGCCTACCACAAACACACGATCGCTAACAAGGATAACCGGGCCTGGCTTCGAAAATTTTAAAACTACAGTATCATATTTTGGCCCATTTGTGTATATTATTCCAATAGTTCAGGATCCAAACGCTACGGTTACTGTTAACGGCGTTGCCGCAATCAGCGGTAAAAACTCGCAAGAGGTAGATTTGAATGTCGGGGATAATTTAATAACCACAGTAGTGACAGCCCCGGACGGTGTTACAACCAAAACATATTTGATAACAGTACGCAGGTTAACAGTTGCCGGTCTTGCTGCCAATGATAGCGAGATAGCAGTTGTTGAGGAACACACCACGAAGCCGGCAGAAAGTGACGGTATTGTTGTGCACCCTGGTTTTTCGCCAAACGGCGACGGGGTAAATGATTACCTGTTAATTGACGGGCTTGCAGCTTATCCGGATAACAAATTATCGATAGCTTCCAGGAGTGGCGCACCGGTTTATCAAACCACAGGCTATAATAGCACAGGCAATGTGTTCGACGGCCACGCAAAAAATGGCAGGTTACAGCAGGCCGGTACTTATTTTTATAAATTGGAATATAAAGCGGATGGTGAAACCAGGCAAAAGACCGGTTTTATTGTAATTAAGTATTAAGGGATATTGTTAGCTGATGACTAGCGATGCTGTCTGAATAGCGCTTTATAAGCAGGCCTTTTGGCCGCAGGCTCTTAGCGCATTGTGTCGTGTTTGTAGATAGTGCCTTATTGCCTCTGTGTTTATCCCGGCCTGCCTTACAGGCATTAGCCACCGACAAAGTTGCCACGAATGAGCAAGGTGAGCTGCAAGGTGCATTTTCGATTTTAAACAACATTAGTTTAATAATGGGACCGTTGCTTTTGAGCTACGTATTTTTCTTTTTCACTAAACAAGGATCGAAAGTGTACTTCGCCGGGACGCCTTATTTGCTGGCATCGATATTAATGCTGATTAGCACCGTTATTGCTGTTCTGAGTTTCAAAAAAGCTTAAATTAGTGGCTGCTATTATGAAACAGGTTGTTATTGCCTTTGGTTTGTTAATTACTGCGCTGCTGATATTATTCGGGGTGGCAAAGTTCTACAGTATAGGTCACGAAACTTCAGGCGATTTTTGGATTGGCGCATTCAGCCTGTTGTTTTTGGTGATAGGCATATTGTTGAGTCGTAAGTTATTCGCAAAAACCATTGTTGTAAACCACCAGCAGCCCGTGGCAATTAACCACGACCAATTGTTACAATCTGGCATAAGCAAACGCGAAGCTGAAATACTGCTGCTGATTCACGAGGGCCTTTCCAATCAGCAAATAGCCGACAAATTGTTTGTGTCTGAAAATACTATCAAAAAACATATCTCTAATATCTTTCAAAAGTTACAGGTTGAACGAAGAACTGAGGCGATTAAGAAAGCGCTGGAGTTGTCGATTATTAAATAAACGAAATTCTCAACTTAGAGCCGCAATACTTGCGGCTCTCACCCACCTTGCGACCATTGCACGCGGGAGACGCAAGTATTGCGTCTCTACACAAAAAAATCACCTACTACTAAAGTTGTATTTTAACAAATTCCGTCAAAATACTACTTCCGTATAATTGTAATTTTAAAAACTTGCCGTTTATTTGACTTAAAAATCAACAAGTTATGAAAAAAATAGTTTGGCGCTATGGGCTATATGCAGGCATTGGCGAATTTGTAACATTTGTTTTAGTATGGCTGCTAATAGACATAACGCATGTAAGCCATAAGATACAGGGCGGCATTGGGTATATAGCCATATTGTGCCCAATGGTATTTGTTTATTTTGGCATCCGTTATTACCGCGACGTGATGAGCGGTGGCAGCATCAGCTTTTTGCGGGCCTTAAAAATAGCGATGCTTATTATAACCATCCCGGCCGTATCTTATTCAATAATTGAAACGGTATACGTAATTTATATCGACCCGCATTTTTACGAGAACATTGCCAGCTACGATTTGGGCGAATACCGCAAAATAATGAGCCCCGCCCAGTATGCCGCAAAAGTTAAGGAAGTTAATGCGCAGTTGATAATGCTTAAAAATCCTTGGATGAATTTTATGGGGATGATTGCTACTATGGCAGCATTGGGTACCATTTCGGCAGTTATTTCGGCGTTGCTGGCGTTCCGTAAATCGCCAAAAGTTGATGTGTCGCCGCAGGTGGCTACAGCCCGCTAACCCCGCCAGAGATTACAAACTTCATCATATCTGCCGCGCTTTTGTCGATAGGTTTAACCTTATCGGCAGATATGATGATCACTTGCCCGGCAAACGAGTAAGACCATGGGAAATACACTGCTACGTCGCCCGGCAGGTTTAATGCCGAAAGATCTTTTTGGGTCACAAAGCCTATTTTCTTTACTCCAAATTCGTTTATCTCAACTAAAACAGGCTCGTTAAACTTCTTTTCCTCGCCAACAAATGCTTCTGTTAAATCCTTGATGGAAGAATACAGGAATTTAAACAGCGGCAAGCGGTTAAGCCAGCGATAAAACCAGCGTTTTATTGGGTCGGTAACAACGTTGGTAACCAGTATGCCGGCTACTAAAATAAGTACTACCACGTTTACAATACCCAGGCCGGGTATGTACATCGGCTTGCCGGTTTTGGGGTCGGTCCATAAGAAATCGCTTAGGTTAAGCGCATTATCCAAAGTTTTAACCGCCCAAAAGATCAACAGGAACGCAGCCCCCAGCGGGACTACCACCAACAACCCTTTAAAAAAATACCGTAAAAGCGCGCGGAACAATTGCTTCATCTTTAAACCTGGTTTCTACTCGTAAAAATACACCCTTTTTACCCGTTGCGATACATTTGTTAATATTTCGTAGGGGATGGTGCCAATTTGCGTGGCTAGTTCATTAATACGCTGGTCCTCGTTAAATATTATCACCTCGTCGCCTTCGCGGGCATCGATGCCGGTAACGTCGATCATGCACATATCCATAGTGATGTTGCCAACGGTGGGCACGAGTTGCCCATTTACCAGCATTTTGCCAACGCCGTTGCCAAAGGCGCGTAAATAGCCGTCGGCATAGCCAATGCGCACGGTGGCAATTTTGCCATCCTTTGGCAGGCTGCCGCTGCGGCTGTAGCTGATGGTTTCGCCGGCTTTTACTTTTTTAACCTGGGCTATGCTGGTTTTAAGGCTGGCAATGGGCTGCAGACCGGTATCAGGTGTTTCCATACCCATATCAATACCATAAAGGCCTATACCTAGCCGCACCATATCATACTGCGCGCCCGGCCAGCGTATTATGCCCGATGTATTGCTTAAATGCTTGATCACCTTATAACCCAGCGTGCTTTCAATCAGTTTAAAAGCCGATTCGAACTTTTTGATTTGGGTTTTGGTGAATTCGTCGTGCTTTTTGTCTTCGCTGGCTACCAGGTGCGAGAATATGGATTCGACCCTTACATACCGGTTTTCTTCCAGCATATCACATAACGTCTCTATATCTGCGTTTTCAAAACCCAGCCTGTGCATACCGGTATCAATTTTTAGGTGGATAGGGTAGTTGAGCACATTTTTTTCGCGGGCGTATTTTATGTAATCATCAAACAGGCCGAAACTGTAGATAACGGGCTCCAGGTTAAACTCGGTCAGCTTATCAAATGCTGAGGCTTCGGGGTTTAATATCATTATGGGCAGACTGATGCCGGTATTGCGTAGCGCAACGCCTTCATCAATATACGCGACCGCCAAATAATCAACCTTGTTGTATTGCAGTATGTTGGCCACCTCGAACGTACCGCTGCCATAGCTGAAAGCCTTAACCATGGCCATCACTTTTACGCCCGGTTTTAATTTGGACCGGTAAAAGTTAAGATTGTTCAATAAGGCATTCAGGTTAATCTCTAATATGGTTTCGTGCGCCTTTTGTACCAGGGCCCGGCTTATCCGCTCAAATTCAAAGCTTCGCGAGCCTTTTATCAGGATGGTTTCATCCTTGAAATTAAGCGCGCGCAAATGCTGTAGCATGCCCGCAGTATCGGGGTAAAAGTGTTTTTCTGCGGTATCAAAATATTCCTGGTGACCTAACAATGCCTGTCCAACACCAATGAATTTATCCACCTGCTTTATCTTTATTAAATCGGCTACCTGTTTGTATAAAACATCGGCCTGCAAACCCGACTGGTAGATATCAGACAGGATCACCGTTTTTTTACGATGCTGATTTTGCTGTGTTAAAAAATTCAGCGCAATCTCCAGCGATTGCAGGTCGGAGTTGTACGAATCATCAATAACTGAGCAATCATTAATACCGGTTTTTAGTTCCAGGCGCATGCTTACTGCGCTCAGGCGCTCTATGCGGTCGTCGGCGTCGGCAGGGGCGTAGCCCATGGCCAGCATGGTAGCCCAGCAAACGGTGGCGTTCTCAACCGAGGCTTCATCCAGGAAGGGGATAAGGCACTCAATTTCCTGGCCTTTGTACATCGCCCTTAGGTACTGGTTTTTCGAAATTACTGTTCCGCTAAAAACGTATAGATCTGCCTGCTTAAACGTGGTGCTCCAGGTAAAACAGCTTTCGGCGGGTATATTGTATTCATAGTCGAGCAATTGCTCAAAGTTGTGTATGAGCAGGCGGCAGTTTTTAAAAAGCTTTAGTTTTTCCGTTACCTTTTGGCTGCGGTCTTCAAAACCTTCGTCGTGGGCCGGGCCTATGTGGGTCAGCACGCCTATTGTTGGCTTTATGATGGCTTCCAGCTTGTCCATCTCATCAACCGTGGAGATTCCCGCCTCAAAAATGCCCAGATCGTTTTTCTCATTGATCTGCCAAACGGAAAGTGGTACGCCAATTTGTGAATTATAGCTTTTAGGGTTACGCACAATATTTTTATCGGGAGATATTAACTGGTACAACCATTCTTTCACAATGGTTTTCCCGTTACTGCCGGTTATGCCAATTACTTCCAAATTGAAACGGTTGCGGTGATAAGCGGCTAAATTTTGCAGCGCTGAGAGCACATCAGCGACCATTAAAAAATTCGCTTCGGGTGCTTTGATGTCGCTGCCCTGCCTCACCACAAAATTACGGACACCCGCTGCGTAAGCCTCGGCAATAAACTCGTGGCCGTTGCGGCGGCCGCTTAATGCAAAGAACAGTCCGGCGGTAGCGCTGCTGATGCGGCGGCTGTCGGTTAATAAAGTGCTGATGGTGTAATCTTTAACAATATCCCCATCGGCGTTTAGTATCTGCTGTATTTCAGTAATGGTGTATTGATTGCTGAGCATGGTACGAATTTGCTTATATTTCTGTAGATAGAAGAATTTTTAACGATTTTTGGTTTTAATGGATAGCCCGAAAAAAACGAAAATAACCGACCCAAAAGTTGCGCTTACCAAGGCCGAGCACTATTGCGCCTACCAGGAACGCTCGCAGCAGGAGGTGAGGGACAAGCTTTACGAGTGGGGGCTATGGCCTGATGCGGTTGAAAATATCATCAGCGAACTGATTGGCCGCAACTACTTAAACGAAGAACGCTTTGCAAAAGCCTACACCCAGGGTAAGTTTAAACAAAAGGGGTGGGGCAGGATTAAGATAAAACAGGGCCTTAAGTTTAAAAAAGTGCCCGATGTTTTGATAAAAAAAGCGCTGCTTACCATTGATGGCGACGACTATATGCGGATGCTGGAGGCCGTTTTGACCAAAAAGGCCCGGACTGTTATAGAAAGAGATAAGTTTAAACGGAACTACAAATTGCAGAATTACGCTGTAAGCCGGGGATTTGAGGCGGATTTGATTGCAGACCTTTTGAAATCCAATGACTTATAAAAAACTTTAAAAAAAATAAAAATTTTCCTTGCAGGAAATCCTTTTCTGCCTATATTTGCACTCCCGCAAACGAGGTAAGGGCTTCAGCGATTGAAGGCCGGTTAAAAGCGGAAAAAAATGCGAAAGTAGCTCAGTTGGTAGAGCACGACCTTGCCAAGGTCGGGGTCGCGAGTTCGAATCTCGTCTTTCGCTCAAATCCCTTCCAAAAGAAGGGATTTATTGTTAAAGGTTAGTATATTTACAAAGCCAATAACAAATGGACCACGCTCAGATGGTGGAACTGGTAGGCACGTCCCGATTTAAATCGGGATTCCCGTAAAACGGAGTGCCGGTTCGATTCCCGCTCTGAGTACAAGGCTGAACGAACAGCTGGTGCTCCATGAATACTACCTGCTCAGATGGTGGAACTGGTAGACACGCAGGACTTAAAATCCTGTTCCCGTAAACGGAGTGCGGGTTCGATTCCCGCTCTGAGTACAAAGGCCCCGATTTCTCGGGGCTTTTGTTATATTAGCCAATTATGTTTTATGCCTATATCTTACAATCGTCAAAAAGTGGTCGGTACTACATCGGGC
Organism: Mucilaginibacter sp.; assembly: GCF_025359345.1. GTDB lineage: Bacteria > Bacteroidota > Bacteroidia > Sphingobacteriales > Sphingobacteriaceae > Mucilaginibacter. The sequence continues at coordinate 40,305 of NZ_JANYGQ010000037.1, read as the reverse complement.
ACACTGAAGATATTGAAGCCAGGTTACTAAGACACAATACAGGAATGGTTAAGGCAACTAAAAATAAAGGCCCCTGGGTTTTAATGAGCTATGAGACATTCGAAACCAAAGCAGCCGCAAATTCGCGTGAACTTTATATTAAATCGATGAAGAGCCGAATATTCATTGAAAAACTGATTAGCGATTTTAAGAACGGACTAAATTAATAAACGGGTAGACACGTCCCGATTTAAATCGGGATTCCCGTAAACGGAGTGCCCCGATCGAATCGGGGCTCTGAGTACATTTAAGAATCGACATGAAGCCTGGTCCGCAAAAGCGGATAGGGCTTTGTTGTTTTTGGTGAGCACCAGCAGGAAATCCATGATCTGCATACGATAAAAAAAGCTATTTTTATAGCTAACTTAACCAACAAAACCATACGACAATATCAGATTCGGTATGTTTAACATATTTAAACCAAAAGGACAATCTAATGTAACAAGCGTGCATGTTGTTAGCGAAACGAATGGCCAATATGAGATTTCAGAGGGTATATCCAAACGCGATCTTGAAAAACTAAGCAATAATCTAAAGACCCGATCGATCCAGTTTTCGAACCCACTATCTAAAAATGATATAGCTCTTTTAGAAACCACGGTGTTTTGCAAAAGACCTGATATATTATTGAGAGTATTTGGACACTATGGTAAGGTTTGTGATCTGACCTTTATTGGACAAATTCCATCATTAAGAAGATTTTCGGCTGACTGCTTAATGGATGCAAAAGAAATTGAAAGCGTAACTACCTTGAAAAACCTTGATGAACTTGGAGTAGGTATTTTTAATTTAGACAATTTTGACTTTTTAAAAAATATTGATCCTAATCTCAAAGCCCTTTCTCTTCATCAAACCAGGTCGAGTAAACCCAATATTGAGACAATTGGAAGATTTTCAAATTTGGAGTCCCTGCACTTAGAAGGGCAACAGAAAGGCATTGAAGCAATTAAACATCTGCATAAACTTAAGGAGATAACTCTCCGTTCGATTTCGACTAACAATGTAGATTATTTAGCTGGACTTAAGGATTTATGGTCTGTAGATATTAAGTTAGGGGGCATTAAGAACTTTGATGGGTTAATGTCGTTACCAAATTTAAAATATTTGGAATTGTGGCAAGTGAGGGGTTTAAAAGACTTGTCATTCATTTCGAAGTTAACAACACTTCAAAATTTGTTTGTTCAATCGTTAAAACAAGTAAAAGAGCTTCCGAGCTTCGATAATTTAACTGCACTGAGAAGAGTTAGTCTCGAAAATCTGAAGGGATTAATAGATATCTCAACATTGAAAACGGCTCCCGCGCTTAACGAGTTTTTATATGTATTGGCTGAAAATCAAGAGCCAGAGAACCTAATTCCAGTTTTGGAAAACCCATCGGTAAAAAGTGTTTTTTGTAGATTTGGCACTACTAAAAAAAATGACAGTTTTGATGCATTAGCTTTGGCTCATAACAAAACGGAGTATAAGTACAATAAATTCCATTATGAGTAGTTTTAATGTGCTTGTTTGGCTGTCGGTGGTCACCCGCCTGTTCGGGCATTTTGCCTGGACATAGATAAGTTTAAACGTCCCGCTTAAATTTCTGGCATTCAATCAACATGCTTGAACGGGCGGGATGGTAGACGCGCTGATTTTCAAACGCCTGTAGGAAACTGCGCTGAAGTTAGTTCTCACTTCGTTTTTTTCGTATTCATCTGTTAATTTGATAAATAATATTGGCCGCAAACCGAATTAACGCTTCTTCCCCTCTTGTCGGCGGCCTCTTACGGGGCGCAAAGTGTTTTTATTTGTCAATCAGATATTCGATACCAATAATTCTTGTTTGATCTACTTTTTGTGTAATACGTCGATTTTCTTATGTGAAAACAACTTAATTCATGATTTTTATTTAAAGAAATATCAAAAATTAATATTTATAAAATGTGGTTTACAAAGTTTGCAATAGTAACCGGATTAACAATAATGAATCTCGGTCATGCACACCCCCAATATTATTCGCTTAAGATCGATAAATTTAATTCGGCCAAATTATTTGCCAGAGCAGAAGCAGTTAAGATTTTAGGGACTGCTGCACATCTGACCGATAGCGTTAGTAAAAAGGAAGCGTCGTCGTTTACTTATTTATGCGGTTACCAGGCGGATATGGCAGATCCTAAAACCGGCAAAATTGGCGCGGTCTATTTTTTTTTCGAGGAATACCAGATTATTGACGGTGCCATTAAACGATTTTCAGATGTTTATCTTTCCAACAGAACGCACGGAATGGTGAAGATTGATAACTTCGGCGATGAAGCCGTATACCACACCGGCAATCAAAATTTTGACCTGGTGATGGTGCGAAAAGGAAAATATGTCTTCAATATTAAAATCAATACGAGAACAAGTTCAAGCTCTCTCAGCGAACTAAAGAAGATTGTAAAAGAGATTACCGAGAAAATTTAGATTAAAGTTACCTAACCGGGCTCAAACAACGCCCTTTTTCTTTATTACTTCCAGCAAACAATCCGCATTTGGGCTATTGCTAACTTTGCGGCAAATGCTTACAACATCTGCCATAACAACACCACAAGTCAAAAATCAACGGGTTTCAACCATACTGGCGTTCGCTTTGTTGCCCCTGTCGGGGTTCGCTACAGACATTTATATTCCTTCGTTACCAAATATGGGCGCCGATATGCACATCAGCAGTATACAGGTGCAATTAACCCTCACGCTGTTCCTCATCAGCTATGGCACCTCGCAATTGTTCCTGGGCAGTGTTTTAGACTCCTACGGGCGATACAAGTTTAGTACGGGCGCGATCATGGTGTTTATTTTGGCAAGCATAATCATTGCCGTTACCCGTAATATCTATGTAATTTACGCCATGCGAATAGTCCACGGTATTACAGTGGCTATGATAGTTATAGCCAAGCGGGCCTATTTTGTGGATGTATACGAAGGGGCGCAGCTAAAACATTACCTCAGCATGTTTACCATTATTTGGTCTGCCGGGCCAATAGTGGCCCCATTCCTGGGAGGCTATTTCCAACATACCCTCGGCTGGCAATCAAATTTTTATTTCCTGGCGGCACTGGCATCAGTTATAGCTGTGCTGGAACTTTTATACAGCGGCGAAACTATTCGGCATCGCACAGCATTCCAGCTAAAAAAAATAGCTGCCATATACGTCGAAATGATCAAAGCAACTACGTTCAGCCTCGGTATCCTGATGTTAACTTTTGCTTATTCGATGGTGATCATGTATAACATGACCGGTCCGTTTATTATTGAGCATCACTTTAAATTTACACCGGTTGTTGCGGGTTATTGCTCGCTTATTTTGGGCCTGGCGTGGATGGCCGGCGGCTTTATTGGTAAAGCATTGATCAACCGGCCGTTTTTTGGTAAGCTGTTTATCAATATTTTAGTGCAGCTTATAGTGGTAGTGTTAATGATCGTAACTGCAAAATTTGTGAACAATGTTTATGTGCTGCTATTTTTTGCTTTTGTGATACATGTGGGCGCCGGTTTTACTTACAATAATTATTTTACATACTGTTTAAGCCGGTTCCCTAAAAATGCGGGTATGTCAGGCGGGTTTACAGGTGGCATGGTGTATGTGCTTCTTTCGCTGCTTACTTACCTTGTGGTAGCGGGCATTCCGGCTAAAGATCAACTTAACTTGAGCTATAGCTACCTGGTGTTTATATTATTGTCGGTTGTAATAATGCTGGTATTAGTTGGGTTGAGAAGAAAGCAGGGACGGGCAATTGCGGACTAAAGGATTTAGGCCGGCTAATCCGGGCGGTTCAATCGCTTAAATTACTGGCATCAAGCGAGACACTTGTATTACTGGCGGGAGCCGTGGGCAGTCAGCTTTTTAGTTATCGTATAGAATATCTAATAATTTCGATAGATTGTCATCTAACAGGTGGAACGTATTTGAATAATCTGTTAAAGTATAATTGTCCTTGTCAAATCCCATTGCCCAATCCGAAAAAACCCGCACGCCTGTCTTTCCTTCCTTTAAAGTAACTACTTGCTCGTGCCTGGTATCCTTAACAATGTTTTGGTAAAGTGTTATTATAGCTTCTTCGGGTCCCTCTATCAGTTGTACATAGCTGTCGGCCAAACAAACCAACATCCCGGTTACCTGGTGGTTGTTATTCTCTGCCCGGGCAGTAGCCAGGAGCTGACCGAGTTCGGCATCATTTAATATTCTCGTGGGTACGCTTGAATAAATGAGATAGTACAGGCTCATGACTATTGAAATAAAGAACTGTAAGTTACTATTATAGCAGTTAATATTAATAATCTGGCTCACTTTTTTCTCCATCCTTCTTTCCGGATAGAATTTTCCAGCGCATTCATTCTTAATATTTGTTCCAGCAGTTCCGGCGTGAGCGCCATATCAATTACTGATGTTTTGATACCCCAGGTGGGTTTGGGTATTAGTCCGGGAAGTGCTTTTTGGTTATTGAGCATCGCATGGTTGGTTATTGGCGTGGGCTGGATAAGCTGCGGGGTTGGGTGTTCTGTGTCAGGCCTTTCTTCATATTTAATTCCCGGCTCCGAATACCGTATATCTTGTGCGGCTGTGTGCTCCTCGTCAGGCCTTTCTTCGTAAGTAATTCCCGGCTCCGAATACCCCTCCCTACCCTCCCCGGGGAGGGAATCGCACATGGCCGCTTCTTTTACATGCGGACGGTTTTCTTGGTCATTGGTCATTGCGTCATTGGTCATTAGTGCATCTGCATATCCTTCCCCATCTGAACGTTCTAAACCCCGGCGCAGCAGCAAGTTAACCGTGGCAAGGCCTATGCCCAGCAGTTTGCTGATATCGCGCTGGCTGTGGCCGTTGGCGGAGAGGGTGGCTATTTTATTGGCCAATTGCCGGCGGTTGGCGGCCGTGTAGGTGAGCAGGTGTTGGCGTTCGGGGCTGTAGCCTTCGAAGGTGAAGTGCAGGAACGTGCCGGGTTTCTGGATGCGGCAAAGGGCTACATTATCGTAGCCGTAGCGCTGGCGGGTGTTGCGCTGCTTGATTTGTTTGAGGTAGCAAAGATCATTGTCGGCAGTGCTTTTGCCGATTGCGAAGGCGCTGTCGGCAAAGTTGATGAGCAGCTTGCTGCCGTGCAGGTCGTCGGCGCTGATGGGTTGGGTGGCGTTCCGCCGCTTGGGGGTATGCGCCAGTACGAGGATGGACAGGTTGTGCTCGGTTTTTAGCGCTTTGAGGCTTTTCATGAGCGAAAGCGCCACCGCCGAATTTTCGGTGCCGCCGCGCAGGCAGGTGATGTTATCGATAATGAGCACGGTGGCCTTAGCCTGGTTTACTTTATATTCGATGGCCGCGATAAGCAGTTCGTTTTCGTTGACGTTGGGCGGCGGGTCGGGTATGAAGTTGTATTGTGCGCGGAAAAAATTATCCGAAAATTGGTAGTCCTCCTGGCCTCGGCTGTACCGCAGTCCGAACTGGGTTTTACTCAACTCGAAATCGATGTAGAGCACACGGGCGGGTGGCGCCTGGCAGGTGAAAGGTGCAATGCTTTGTCCGCGTGCAATGCTTTCGCCGATCTGTACCGACAGTATCGATTTACCGATGTTGGTGTCGGCAAACAGCATACAGAGTTCGCCTTGGTGCCAAAGTTCGCCGAACAGCATTTTGGCTTCGGGTTCGCGCCGGGCCAGTTCCAGCCAGCGGTTACCGTTTTCGATGGTAAACATGCGGCGAACGTCTTCGGGGGAGGGTCGCGCGTGTTCGGGACGGGTATTTCTTCTGGCAGGGCGGTAAGGTAGTCCGCGGCTTTCGGCGCGCAATTGTTCGATAATGGGCGGGCGTTCGGATAGTGGGTTGGGTTGCATGGTGATAATGATTACAACAAATTTAGGTGGTTGTTGTGGTTAAAGTGCTGACAGTGTTTTGTCAGTAGGGACAAATTCAGTATTAAAGTGAAGTGTGAATTTTTTAGGGCGAGACGAAAGAGTTGAATTTAAATAGGTTGATTATCAGATGTTTACTAATTTGCTAAAAGTTAATATTCTGATAGTAAGCGTGTTTAAGCGTGTTTAAGCGCGTTCGGGGTGTTCCGCGTGCGAAAAAATGGAACGATTTGCAGGCGTGTTGCCGACTGGCAGGTATTCCCATTAAAGGCCCGCATCCAGTATAAGCCTGCTAAAAGTGTGTAAGGAATTCCCCGATATTTGTTTAATCGCTTAATAATCAATACATTAAATATTGATAAAAATTGAAGTGATTGATAATCAGCGTGTTTCATAGCGTTCGGGGTGTTCCGCGTGTAAAAATGGAACGCTTTGGAACGCTTAAGTGAAATTATAAGTTATGCAACATCAAGCTCCTTATCCATTTTAAAGTCTTCAATCTCGTTCATAAACTCCATTGCTTTAATTAACTTTTTGCCGCCAAAACCTTCTATAAAGGCTTTTACCCATTTTATGTGGATATTTCTGTAAGTGAGTTTTTTGTACAGGTACACTGATAAGCCGATAAAAATCGCGACTACAGTAAGGTTGATCGTCCAAAAAGTACTGCCGCCATGGTCAACCAGTTGCTGGCTGTACCAAAAAGTGCACCAAAATGGTGTCTGCAATATCATTATCCTGCCCGAATTACTTAAGGACGACTGGATGGTTGCCAGCTTTTGCTGGGCATGGGTAATGTTATCGGCGACATCAACCTGGTCGAGCAGGGCAAGATGCCTGATATAGGTAGCCACCGCGAAAATATTGAACAATGCAATAATGCCCATCGAGCCGGCGAAATAAATACTGCGGTGGCCGATTATCGTCCAGAATACTAAAAATAATACCCAAAGTATGCCAAACACAACCCCGGCCACCTGGTTGCGGCGGAATGAACTGATGTTGGTTTCTGCCTTTTGGGCCTGCAGTTCATTCATTATTTTCTGATTAAGCTGCAGCGATTTTTCAAGCTTTAAATCGTATGTATGCCATAGTTGTTTTATATCCAGTTCTTCCATTTTATTTAATGTTAATTTTTGAAAACCTTTGTTTTAATTGTTCTTTTACCCTGTTTATTTTGGTACGAATGTTTGTTTCGCTTAGCCCTAATATTTCTGCCATTTCTTTACCGCTTCTTTCTTCAAGGTATAGCAGCATCAGTGCCCGGTCGAGCTCTTTCAATTCGCAGATGAATTGGTGTAAAAGGCTTAGCTCATATTCTTTATCGCTTTTGTCGTTCTCATCGGCAAATGCAATAATGCTGTCGGGCATAGGGCTTATCAGCTCTTTTTTTCTTTTTTCTTGCCGATAGGAAGCGATCGCCACGTTCAACGCGACCCGGTACATCCAGGTAGAAAATTTGCTTTTTTCGTCATAGCTGGCGAAGGAACGCCACAATTGCAGGATGATTTCCTGCATCAGGTCTTTTTTATCATACTCGTCCTTTTTAAACGAATTGGCAATTTTGTAAATGATGCCCTTGTGTTGCTCAATTATTGATAGAAATTGTTCGTTTTGCTTAGGCGTGCCCATTTGTTTGCATATGCTTTTACTAATTTAATTGTTAATTACAGGTAATTAGTAGCACGGGGGAAAAGAATGTCACAAAGGGGTTGAATATTTATTTAAAATGTAAAAAGCCCGGCAGTCTGGGCCAGGCTTTTTATGTCATCTGAAGATACAGTGTTTTGTTTCTATGAGGAATTATTCTTCCCTTATCCAAATGTTCCTGTAGCTGATAGGGACGCTTTTATCACCATGTGCCTGCAACCGTAACGGCGCCGCGCCATGTTTAACATATACATGCTTTTTATCTGTCGAGGTACCACCGCGTATCTCCGTGTTATTCTGCACCATTACGCCGTTAAAAAACACGGTAACATGTCCGGGGGCCTTTACCGAGCCATCATCATTAAACTCCGGTGCAGAATAGGCTATGTCGTAAACATTCCATTCGCCGGCCTTTTTTGCGGGATTAACCAGCGGGATTGCTTCCCGATAAACGCTGCCGGCCATGCCGTTTGTGTAGGTTTTGTTTTCGTTGTTATAATTATCCAAGACCTGTATTTCGTATTTGCCGGACAAAAACACGCCGCTGTTGCCGCGCGCCTGCCCTTCGCCGGCTATGTCGGCAGGAATACGCCACTCAATGTGCAACTGGTAGCTGTTAAATTGCCTTTTCGTTTCAATATCGCCCGCCTTTTTGTTCACGGTAACTATACCGTCTGCAACGTTCCATTTTGCAGGCGATTTATCCTCAGACATCCATTCATCCAGGTTTTTGCCATCAAACAACACAATCGCATCTGATGGTGCGTTACTGAATGTTTTGCCAGGAACTACCGTATTGGGGATTGGGGTAAATACTTCGGCGTTATCAGGGTTAGCCGATGGTATATTAGCTTGTTTGATGGTTGTTTGCGCGTAAGTAATAACTGTAGCACATACAAGTGCCGCGGTTAAAAATAATTGGTTTTTCATAGGGACAACTTTTAATTGTTACAATGGGCAATATAACTATTATTGTTTTCCTGAATCACAGGCAACAAAAATGTTATAAGATGTGAGCCGATTTGTCCCGACCGGTTTTTACTTATTATGTATAACATTTATTTATTTGCAGCCGAATTGGCAAACCATAAAAAAGCTTGCAGCGAAATTGAAAATCCTTACTGGGGAGCTAATAACATTGCCTGGCCGGTTGCAATCTTGGCATTTATGAACGGCGCGACGAAAGGCCACAGAAATGTCAATAAAACACCTGCCTGTTTTTATTTAAAATGTTTTTCCTTGCGGTTCGTCATGCTATTAGCAACCGTAACTAAACAATTAACGGCCAATATACTTTTGTACACATGAGAACACGACTTCCGTTTATTTTATTTGCATGGATAGCAGCCGATTTCTACTTTTTTAAAGCTGTTGAAACACTCACAAACAATCAATTTATTTTATGGGGATACTGGCTGGTTGATTTATTGCTTGCCTTAGGGTTTGCAGTTTTGATGAGCCGTGGTCGCGGTAACAGGTCGCCAGTCGATTTGATTGCCGCCCTGATGGCAGGCACACTGCTTGCTTTTGTACCTAAAATTTTGGCGATGCCGGTTTTGCTGGTGGAGGATATTACGCGGATATTCAGAAGCTCTCCACCGCGCAGTATTTGGGCAAGCGAACTTGCTGTATTTGTCGCCCTATTTGTTTTTATAAGTTTACTTTACGGCATGACCGGCGGGCGGCACCGTTATAAAGTCCACCGCGTAACCTTAAAGTTTGATGATTTGCCAAAAGAGTTTGATGGCTTCACTATAACCCAATTGTCCGATATACATGCCGGCAGTTTCAGCAGTCGAAAAGGCGTTGAAAAGGGGATTTCGTTGGTAAATAAGCAAAACAGTGATTTAATTTTATTTACCGGCGACCTGGTGAACAACAAAGCCAGCGAGATGGAACCATGGATGGATACTTTTTCTAAACTTCAAGCTCAATTTGGAAAGTATTCGGTTTTGGGAAACCACGACTATGGCGATTACACCAGTTGGGAAAGTGAGGAAACAAAAGCAGCTAACCTTGTAAGATTAAAACAAGTACATGAAGAGATCGGATTTAAGTTATTGCTGAACAATTCCGTGCAATTAAAAAAAGACGGCGCTGCTATAGCTTTAATAGGAGTGGAGAACTGGGGCAAGGGTGGCTTTCACAAATATGGCAGCTTAACCCGGGCAGCGGCAAATGTGGGCGACGATGAATTTAAGATACTGATGTCGCACGACCCCTCACATTGGGAGGCGAAAACACTGGAACACGAAAAGTATATTAACCTTGCTTTGGCCGGGCATACGCACGGCATGCAGTTTGGCATCGAGTTGTTTGGTTTTCAGTGGAGCCCGGTAAAATATATGTACCCGCAGTGGGCGGGTCTTTATGAACGCAAGGGCAAATACCTGTATGTTAACCGCGGCTTTGGCTTCCTGGGTTTTAAGGGCAGGTTGGGCATTTGGCCGGAGATAACCGTAATAACCTTGAAAAAGAAATAACACTTTGCTATCTTTCCGCAAAAAAGATAACATGAAAGTTGTTAGGGTTATGTACACAGTGCGGCCGGAATATGTCGCCGTCAACCAGGCCAATATCGCAGCTATCGTCTCGGAATTAAAACTGCTCAATCATCCCGGCATAAAGTATGGTGCATGGTTGCTACCCGATGGTAAAACATTTATGCACTTCGACCAGTTAGAAAACGAGGCTGCGCATGAGGTGCTGACCTCACTCGACTCGTTTAAAAAATTTGCTACTGAACTGGAAGCGAGTGGGATGGAGGTTGAACCAAAGCTGGAACTGCTTACGCTATCTGCGTCCACCGAAACGTATTTCGACTAACGTATGCTGCAAAACCGTGTAGACCCGCAAGGGAATATCATCACCACCAGCGCACGCGGCGCCTGGCTGGGTAACCGTGGCCAATTGCACGGTAAAGGCAAAACTATATTGCGGCCGTTTAAGCATAAGGCCTGGATTATTTGCGTGCTGCAATTTAAAAACAGGCACAGGCACGTCATGTCGCCCGGGTTGTGGACGGAATTGTTCTTTTTGGACGAGGCTACTGCGTTTGCTGCAGGCCACCGGCCCTGTTTTGAATGCCGGCGCGAAGATGCCAATCGCTTTAAGTCGGCCTGGCTTAAAGGTAATCCCGGCTACGGGTTCGATAAGAAAACATCAATCAATAAATTCGACGATATATTGCAGGCCGAAAGGATTGATGCGAATAACGAAAAAGTAACCTTTGAAGCTGATATAAATGATTTGCCGGATGGTACTTTTATAAAGTTCGACAACGAACCTTATTTGGTGGCGAACCAGTTAATCCATCATTGGACGCCGTTCGGCTACGATAAAACCGCAGCTTTCCCTTCATTATCAAAAGTAACTGTGCTCACGCCAAAATCTACAGTCGAGGCATTCAGGGCGGGGTACAGGCCGCAACTAAAAATTGACAGTTAGTAAAACTGTTTTGCATTTGTTGATGTTTTTATAAAACGAAATAAAAAGCTACCTTTCAAAATCAATAACAACCTATAAAATCAACCAAAAATACTAAAATGAAAAAATTATCGATGTTCGGCCGTAAGTATGTTACCCGTTTTCTGCAGTCTAAAATTATGTTGCTGCTGGTACTTTGTTCGACCACCAGGATTTTTGCACAGCACGCAGAAATGAAAAAAGACCCGGATATAATTGGGCGTTGGGATTTAACGATTGTCAAAGATGGAAAGGGCATACCATCGTGGCTGGAAGTGCAAAAATCAGGCACGCATACGCTTATCGGCCGTTTTTGCTATGCTTTCGGCAGTGCCCGGCCAGTATCGGAAGTCAAAGACAATTTTGGTAAATACAGCTTTTCCATCCCGCCGCAGTGGGAAGACGGTAAAAGCAACATGGATTTCCAGTTCGAGGTAAAAGGCAATCAAATTAGCGGTACCATGGTTTATGTTGATGGCGCGACTTATAACTGGACCGGCGTACGCGCACCCGCGTTAATTCGCTCTAAAGCCCCGGTTTGGGGGCCAGCTGTGGCCTTGTTTAACGGCAAAAATACCAAAGGCTGGCATGCCGACGGCGAAAAAAACCAATGGATTGCCGAAAAAGGTATTTTGAGGAGCCCGCATTCAGGTGCTAACCTTTTGACCGATAAAACTTACAAAGATTTTAAACTACACATCGAGTTCCGTTACCCACAGGGTAGCAATAGCGGCGTTTACCTGCGCGGTCGCTACGAATTGCAGGTTATCGATACCAAAAGTGGCGAACCTGAACCAATAAATTGCCAGTTTAGTGCTATTTACGGCTTTTTGCCGCCAAACAAAATGATGGCGAAAAACCCGGGCGAATGGCAGTCGTACGACGTTACTTTGGTTGGCCGAATGGTAACTGTTGTAGCTAACGGGACAACTGTGATAAGCAACCAAATAATACCCGGCATAACAGGCGGCGCCATCGACAGCAAGGAAGGCGAACCCGGCCCGATATTTATCCAAGGCGACCATGGGCCGATTGATTACAGGAATATAACCATCAGGGAAGGGAAATAAAAACTTTTAGGTAAAAAAAATGCAACACAGAGGTAAGTCAATCCGCCCGTTTATTGGTGCCGAAAATTTTGAAATATCGCGCAGTTTTTATCGTGACCTCGGTTTTGAGGAAACTGTGCTGTTTCATAATATGTCGGTGTTTAAATCAGGCGGATTGGCTTTCTACCTGCAGGATGGCTATGTAAAAGACTGGATAGACAATACCATGGTTTTTATGGAAGTTGACGATGTTGACAAATTTTGGGACGATTTGGTGGCGTTAGAGCTGCCTGGTAAATATAAGGGCGTAAAATTAACGGCTGTTCGGGTGTTTGACTGGGGTAAAGAGTGTTACGTGCATGATCCCTCAGGGATACTATGGCATTTTGGGGAGTTTAGTAAGTAAGGAGTAAGACCAGGCGGCTTTAATTCGATATCTGTCGATATAGGTTCAATTCAGATTTATTGTATATTTATACATGTCAACCGACGATAAATCTGCACAATTCTATAAGTTGAGAGCAAAAGAATATGCTGCTCACGTTCGAAATCGGAAAGAATCCGTCTACCATGCGTATTACGAAAAGCCGGCAATGTACGCGCTATTACCCAATATTGAAGGTAAAACCGTACTAAGTGTGGGCTGCGGGAGCGGGGAAGACAGCATATACCTCAAAAGGCAGGGCGCTGCAAAATCAGTAGGCATCGATATGAGCGATGAGATGATCAAAATCGCCGAAAATTCATATCCCGAATGCGAGTTCCATATCATGGATATGGAAGCTATCAACTTCCCTGACAATAGTTTTGATTTTGTATACTCGAGCCTTGCGATCCACTACGTAGAGGATTGGAGTAAAGTATTTGAACATGTATATCGCATACTGAAATCAAATTCATCATTTCTCTTTTCATGCGGGCACCCGCTGCGGTTTGCAATGGACGATACCGGCAGCGAAGAATTCTTCACGCGGACATTACAGATAAACGAAAAGATAGACACCCGCGAAGTAACAATCACAGGAGATTACTTTGCCAAAAGAAAAACGATTGACGCCCTTGGCAAAAACACCGCGAACACCTGGACTATGCCAATTGGCGATATTGCCACGGCAGCTACGGACGCCGGCTTTCTTATCGAACGGTTGGTAGATCCCCGTCCGTTAGAAGAACTTAAAGAGATAGAGCCGCAGACTTACTACCGGCTAAGTAAGATACCGGAGTTTTTGATATTTAAGTTGAGAAAAATGTGACGGATGCCTTCAACCGTCCATCAAATGCCTCAAATACGCCTCCGGGTTATCCAAAAACGATTTGGTGAGATAGAAGTGCTCCGTATTTTTGTAACTCGTCTCGCGCACACCACTTTCATCAAACTGGTAAATAGTGGCGCCCGGGTAACAAATTAGCATCGGCGAGTGGGTAGCTATTATAAATTGCGCCCGGCCGCTTCGGTCAAGTTCATGAATTACCGACATAAAGGCCAATATCCTTGCCGGCGACAAGGCGGCTTCAGGCTCATCAAGGATATAGATACCAGACTCGAACTGGTTATTAAATAAAGAAAGGAACGATTCGCCATGCGATTGCTCGTGCAGTGACCGACCGCCATAGGCATTAAAAATGCGCCTATCGTCTACAGCTAATTCATCAATGTAGGACGCGAAGTTGAAAAAACTTTCTGCTCTCATGAAGAAGCCTTCGTTTATCCTGCGCGGAGACCAAGTCAGCTGCAGGCACGGTGCCAGCGCCGATTCGTACCCTTCAAACCGGTGGCCCGTATTTAAATTGTGGTTCCGATTGCCGCCCCTCAGACTAAATCCGCATTGCTCTGCAATGGCTTCCAGCAAGGTCGACTTGCCCGACCCGTTCTCGCCAACAAAGAATGTTACGTTATTTTCTAGCGTGAGTTGCAATCCCTGGTTAAGGCTTGGAATATGTTGCAGGTAAGTGCCATCCTGCAGGGAAGGGAGGGATATGCGGGATAAAAATGGCATGGGTTGTTGTTTAGCGGCTCAAAACAAATTTACGATTCTTATTTTATTTAAGGAACTGATAGTACCCCATCCGCTGATTTACAATAAACCGGTAGGCTACCCCTGGCTAAACTTCACCCTGTACTCCAATGGCGTAAGTCCAGCTACCTTTTTAAAAATCGTCCGGAAAGCCTTGACATCGGTATAACCAACTGCGTACATCACCTCGTTCACATTTTTACGTCCCACCTCCAGATTTCTTTTAGCCGCTTCTATTTTTATACGCTGAATATAGTCGACCGGGGAGATTTTGGTGGCTCGTTTAAAGCGACGCGTAAAATTTATCCGGTTCATAGCGCAGAGGTCGGCGAGGGATTCGACAGTGATTTTTTCTACAATATTTTTTTCTATAAAGTCCTGCACGGCCCTTATTTCGGTATCCCGATGGTCTTTAAGCCCTTCAAATACTATAAAAGGCGATTGAGAATTTCGTTCTATATCAATTTGTAGGACCTTGGCACAATATAAAGCCGCTTCCCGGCCATTATATTTCTCGATAAGGTAGAGGATAAGGTTTAAACTGGAAACGGCGCCACCCGCCGTGTAAATACCTTTGTAATCAGTAATGATTTTGTCGGTAGTCAGGTTCAGTTCCGGGAATAAGGCACGAAACGGAACTTCCGCCTTCCAATGGGTTGAACAGGGTTGTCCTTTCAGTAGGCCGGTTGCTGCCAATAAAAACGCGCCTGTACATAAACTTGCAACTTCCGCTCCATTTTTATATTGAGCGGTCACCCATTCAAGTGCTTTACGGCTGGTATTTATGGCAAAATCATCCCGGGTATCAAAGCTCGGCAGGATAATTATGTCAGTCTTTTTTATTGTTGTAATATCTTGTAAACCCTGGAACGAGAATGAGATATTCAATAAACGTTGTTGCAGGTTTATACCCGCCAATTGAATATCATAGTACGGCACAAGCCCTTTGTTGACATAAAATTCGTTCGCTTTTTCGAATACTTCAATAGCGTTAAACAGACAGCTGGGTTTCAACACACCATCCGCCATGAAAAATGTTACCTGTTTCATGCTGCAAGTTACATTGATTCATTTGCACAAACAACCCCTTATGTTGTTAAATGAACACCCTTTATAGGTGTAAATTATCCGGTAGGTTTGAATCATAAAAAATAATAAAATGGGAAAAGTAATTAGTTTAATTAACACCACGCCGGACGGTTTTGTCGACAGTCAATATGTAAACGCCGATGCCGAATTTCATGAATTTGTACATGGTTTATTAGGCGAAACCCAAACTGTAGCGTTTGGCCGCAACAGTTTTGAGTTGTTCCAGCAAATATGGCCGGCCATACTTGAAAAGGAAGGCGCGGCTGAATCGCAGGTACGCATGGCGAAGGCGCTCACTGATAAATCAAAATATGTATTTTCATCAGGTCTTACCGCAACTACATGGAGCAACTCAACTATTGTAAAAGCAGTAGAAACTTCCGCAATTAACCAGTTTAAGCAACCTGGTCAACAAGGCCTGCTGACAATAGGCAGCCCGGGCCTGATAGCAGAATTGACTAAACAGCAATTAGTGGATGATTATTATTTCTGCATACAGTCGGTAATAGCAGGAAATGGCGGCGTACGTCTTTTCGATAAACTTACCCTGGATGCACGGCAGCCACTCAAATTTGTTGAGAGCAGACAGCTTAAGTCAGGAGTGGTAATTATTCATTACCAAATGGTTAGGTAAGTTAATGTTTACCCTATTGTGCAAGAGAGTAGTGAAGAAGTAAACGATTGATGTTATGAAATACACTTAATTCGCAGGCACGAATTAAGTGTATTTATAGCTTAATTTAAAGTACTGAAACAAGCTCGGCTATACGGTTAGAGATGCCAACCTCGTTGTCGTACCAGGCAACTACCTTTACCAGTTTGCCGATTGATTTGGTAAGGTTACCATCTACGATCGAGCTATGGGTGTTTCCTAAGATATCAGCCGACACGAATTGTTCTTCGGTATACTGCAAAATCCCCTTTAACGAATTATCTGCATAGTGTTTTAATATAGCATTCAGTTCTTTAGCCGAGACTTCCTGTTTTAGGTTGATCGATAAGTCGACGATCGATCCATCGATCACTGGGACACGGTAAGAAAACCCGTCCAGTTTGCCTTTCAATTCCGGCAAAACGTCGCCGATGGCTTTTGCTGCGCCGGTAGTTGTAGGAATAATTGAATGTGGTGCCGACCGGGCCCTGCGCAAGTCTTTATGTGGTGCATCCTGCAAATGCTGGTCAGCAGTAAAAGCATGAACGGTGGCCATATAGCCCGACTCAACGCCGAACTCTTTGTCGAGAATGTATAAAACGGGGGCGATGCTGCCCGTGGTACATGACGCTGTTGAATAAATCTGGTCGCCGCCGATCATTTGGTTATTCACGCCGTGAACGATAGTTTTTATCCCGCCGGCAGCAGGAGCGGTGATCAATACTTTTTTCGCACCGGCATCGATATGGGCTTGTGCAGCGGCCTTATCGGTAAAGCGCCCGGTCGATTCGATCACTACATCAATACCGAGGTCTGCCCAAGGCAGATTCTTCGGATCTCTTTCGCTCAATAACTGTATTTTTTTCCCGTTGACTAACATCGCGCCATTTTCTTCCGCTACTGTACCGGGGAAACGTCCGTGTGCGCTGTCGTATTTCAGCAGATGGATCAAAGTGTTCAAATCCGTCAGGTCGTTGATGGCAACCACTTCTATGTCCTTTTTATCCTGTAGGGCCCGAAGCGTCATACGCCCGATACGGCCGAATCCATTAATTGCAATTTTCATATTTCTGTAGTTTTAAAAATCTTTTGTAATCAGATGGTGTTACCATCAGGTGTCTTAAAAATAGCCTCCTCATTGATACCAATCCGCCTAAACCGCAACGCAAAGCAATTTTTTCAAGCGGCATATCACTTTCCTCAATACAAAGCCGGGCGGCTTCCACCCGTACTTTTTCGATATATTTTGCTGGAGAGATACCGGTTTGGCGGGTAAATACCCGTGTGAAGTTCCGGGGACTCATATTCATTTTTTCAGCTAAGCGGCTAACATCAAGAGGCTCATGCAATCGTTCCGCCAGCCATTCTTTTAAGTGTACGGCCAGGGGCGATGTGTCAATCATGCTACCGAACTGTACCTGGTAAGCCTGCCTGTTCAGGTGAAAAAAGATAAGTTTTCGCGCTATTTCAGCAGCTACTGCCCGCCCGCAGTCTTCCTCTACCATAGCTAAAGCGAGATCGATTCCGGAAGAAACTCCGCCGGAGGTAAACAGCTGCCCGTCCCTGGAACGAAAGAAATCATTGTCTGGCAGCATGCCTGACTTTTCCAGGGTTGAATTACTAACGCCTACAAAACCTATTCGGCGGATGCTATGATATGCCGTCGCCAGCCAGGAGTAAAAGTCTGTATAGTCCGCTCCGGTTTCATTACCGGTAATTAACAGCGTATCTACATCGTTATCCAAATCTATTAACCGTGAGCAATTGATCTGTATTCCCGAAGAGAAGCTCACAGGTGCCGCACCAGGCGAAACCAAAACAACATCGTAAGCATCCCGAAGTTTGTTAGCATGGTGAAATACGTCCGCAGGCCCGGCAAAATCCAACAACAGATCACCGGACATTACTACGATAGCGATTTTCTTTCTACCCATAAGTCAAAATTAAAACATTGTATTCCTGTCTCAAAGGACATAAAATATACAATTTAGGCCAGGAATAAATTTTTCAAAAGCAACACCCCCTTGATATTTAAGTGCCATTTATCTATGGAGCCGCTGAGACCCTGAACAAATTTATTGAAGATTTAAAGAAACTTGCTGTGTTCGAACGGGTTAAACTGCCTAACTTGAAATTTATTTATAGGGATATGACAATAGTATATAGATTTTGGCTGATGTGTGAAAGCCATAGCTAATTGGACACGAAAATATATAGATAACCCGATATTTTCCCATCTTGAAAGAGGTACTGGGGCACACTAAATCCATAAAAATAACAAAGCCCTCCTGATTTCTCAGGAAGGCTTTGTACTCCCAACAGTAGTAAGGTCGAACCAATTTATTGAAGATTTGAAGATAATTGCTAATTTGGATGTGATTTTTAACAAATCCTTATGAATATTTTGCGTTTTATTTCACTTGGAGCTTTTTTCATAATATTGTCCAATTACTCATTGGGGCAGAGCACGAAAAAAAAGTTCAGTAGAGGCGATAGCCTTTTTGTTTTCAACACAAGGTTGGACATTAAAACAAAAACAAGAATGCTCGACAGTGCTTTTGCCAACAACAGCACAGCGCCAACCTTTGTAGTAATAGTTGCTACAAATCAAATAAATGGTGTTACAAAAGAAATATGTACAGAGGCTCCATTCGTTGTGGGAGGTGTTGATAGGAATAAAGGAAAAGAAAAATCTCAAAATTACAAATCGCAGCACTTTTATTTCAACACAAAACCTGCTTTGGATAACATAGGTTTTTATGAGTACTCATACAGGGAATTACTGGAATACGGACAAAATAAAGATGTGAGAAAAATCGTTACCGAGGTCTTAAAAAGCAACAAAGAAATCGAATTGAATTTCCAAGGTTCAAGAAAACAACAATTTATGTTCGCTCACATATTATTTAATAATGGAATAATGTCGATAAGAGGAGACATTGCAGGGAATATCATGACTTTAGCTGAGATTAAATGATTTGCTTAATAACAACAAAGCCCTCCTGATTTCTCAGGAAGGCTTTGTACCCAGAGCCGGGGTCGAACCGGCACGGCCTTGCGACCACAGGTGTTTGAGACCAGCGCGTCTACCGATTCCGCCATCTGGGCATTTTTGTTCGGTAGTTTTCCGCTAAAAGCGGGATGCAAATGTATTTAAACTCTCCTTAATTCGCAATAGGTATTTTTGTCTAAAATACAAATCTGCAATTTTATTTAAGCGGTCCTCTTTGGCCGTATCGTCCAGTTGTTCGTATCCTGCGGTTTGTGTTGTAATGTTTTCGTCAATATCTCCCTCAATAGCAAGTACTTCGGCGGTGATGTGGCCTAAGGCATCTGCATCGTCAACTTCCATCAGGCGTTCGTTAATGTCCATCATTTCCATTAAAAAATCTGATGGCAGCTGTGGTTTTGCGCCGTCTTCGAGCAAATTATGGGTGCGTAAAATGTATTCCAGGCGCTTGTATGGGTCGGAAAGAGTGTTATAAGCCTTGTTATTTATGGTAGATAGCTCCAGTATTTCCCGCTGTTTTTCGTCACTTTCGTTGGCATGAAAATCGGGGTGGTACTTCTTGCTGAGTTCGTAAAACTTCTTCTTCAGTAAAGCGATATCAGGTGTGAACGATTCGGGGATACCGTAAAATTCAAAATAATTCATACCACAAATTTGCACGAATTTATTCGAATTACACGAATTGATATGGCACACGATGGCTTGAAGCTAATCCATGTTAGCCTACAGGTGTTTTTAAATTCGTGTAATTCGTTGCAATTCGTGACACTTCGTGTAATTCTTTATCTTTGCTCATTATATCCCACACTTATGTTATTTGAACAAATGCGGCAGAAGCCGTTTTTTATATTGGGCCCCTGTGTAATGGAAAACCAGGAGCTTTTATACACAGTAGCCGAAAAGGTTGCCGAGGCAGGGCAGAAGTACAATGTGCCTGTAATTTTTAAATCATCGTTTGATAAGGCTAATCGCACTTCTATACACTCGTACCGCGGCCCAGGGCTTGAAAAAGGCATGGAAATGATGCTGAAAGTTAAAGAACGCTTTAACCTTCCGCTGATTACTGATATACACGAAAGCTACCAGGCAGCCATTGCAGGGGAGGTGTTCGACATTTTACAAATCCCGGCGTTTTTATGCCGCCAGACTGACTTATTGGTTGCTGCAGCTAAAACCGGCAAGATTGTTAATATTAAAAAAGCGCAGTTCCTTTCGGGGCAGGATATGTTTTACCCGGCACAAAAGGTGGCTGAAGCCGGGAATTCGCAGGTTATTTTAACCGAACGTGGAAATACATACGGCTACAATAATTTAGCCGTGGATTTCAGGAACATTTATGATATGAAGGCTTTTGGTTACCCGGTTTGTATGGATTGTACCCATTCGGTACAGCGGCCGGGCGGTGCTGGCGGTAAGACCGGCGGCGACCGTACTTTTGTGCCGATGATGGCGCTTGCGGCAAAAGCGTTTGGCGCCGATGGCTATTTTATGGAGATACACCCTGACCCGGACCATGCACTAAGCGACGGGCCGAACATGGTTAAGTTACAGGACTTGGATAAGGTAATGGCGCCATTGGTAAGTTAATTTATGAAAGATATTGCCAAACGAGTTTTTGATATTGAGATAGAGTCGTTGCGTTTTGTGGCCGACGCCATTGACGACGAGTTCAACCGTGTCGTCGACGCCATATTAAATGCTACTGGTAAACTGATAGTAATTGGAATTGGTAAATCGGGTATTATCGGTAAAAAAATAGCAGCGACTTTTGCCAGCACGGGTACGCCCAGCTTTTTCCTGCATCCCGGCGAGGCATTTCATGGCGATCTGGGCATGGTTGGCGCCGACGACATGGTTATCCTGATATCATATTCGGGCGAGACCGATGAAGTGCTGAAACTGATCCCGTTTTTGGAATGGAACAAAAATGTGATCATTGGCATAACAGGCAACCCAAATTCAACCGTAGCTAAAAACAGCAAATACCATTTAAATATCTGTATTAAACAAGAAGCTTGTCCGCTGGCATTGGCACCCACCTCATCAACCACTGCAACTTTGGTTATGGGCGATGCATTGGCGATAGCGTTAATGGAATCGCGCCAGTTTCAGCATGAGGATTTTGCACGATTTCATCCCGGTGGCAGCCTTGGGCGTAAATTACTGGTACGGGTGAAGGATTTAATGCGGACGGATAAGCTGCCTTTTATCAATGTTGATGCATCGTTTACCGAACTCTTATTAAAAATGAGCGAGGGGAGGCTGGGTATGGTTATAGTTGGTGATATGGACAAAGTGCAAGGAATTGTGACCGACGGGGACCTGCGCCGTGCATTGTTTAAAAACCCCGATACCAGCCAGCTAACTGTTGAAGGCATGATGACCAAAACACCTGTCTTTATCAGCGAGACTGAATTTATCAACCGCGCCGAGCAATTAATGATTGATAAAAAGATAACCACAGTGTTGGTGGGATCATCTGATGATAGGAAACTGAGCGGGATTTACCAGATATATAACCAGTAGTCCGAAAGTCCGAAAAGTCGGAAAAGACCGAAAGACGAAAAGAGCAGCGCTGATGTTAATTGCCATTTTACAACCTCCACAACAACTACAACTTTTTAACCCAAAATGCCCCTTTACCACGATCAGCTAAATAGGGAAGTTAATTTGCCTGCGCTGCCTAAACGGATAATATCTGTGGTACCGTCGCAAACAGAATTGTTGTTTTACCTGGGTTTGGACAAAGGAGTTGTTGGTATCACAAAATTTTGCATCCATCCGGCGGATAAATTTAAATCGACCACAAAGATTGGCGGCACCAAGCAGTTGGATATCGATAAAATTAAGTCCTTAAAACCTGACCTTATTATAGCGAACAAAGAGGAAAACGAACGCGGTCAGCTTGAGGAATTGATGCAGTATTTCCCGGTTTGGATTAGTGACATTTATGATCTACCCGGCGCGCTTGATATGATTACCAGGGTAGGGGAATTGGTTGGGCGAAAAACAAAAGCTGCGACATTGACCGATACTATCACTCAAAACTTTAGTCAACTAAAACCCGCACCGTCGCCTTTGCGCGTTGCCTATTTCATCTGGCGCAAACCGTATATGGTGGCCGGGCCTAACACCTTTATCGACAAGATGCTGCAAAAATGCGGCTGGGTAAATGCTTTTGATTTGCAGCGATATCCCGAAATTGATGCGGATATGCTCCGCGATGCTATGCCTGATATAATTTTGCTTTCATCAGAACCGTACCCGTTCAAAGAAAAACACCTGGCCGAACTTAGCGCGTTAGTGCCATCTGCAACCGTTAAACTGGTCGACGGAGAAATGTTTTCGTGGTATGGTAGCCGGCTATTGCAGGCGCCGGCGTATTTTAACGCGTTGATGGCCGAATTGATTTAGATTGTTGCTAATTTAGCAGTAACTAGCAAGCCGAGCCCCGTGAAAAAATTAAGAACCTTAACCGGAGTTATTATTGTTTCTTTTTTTGCGGCTTGTCAGCCAGGCGTACAAAAAGGTGCTGCCTTATCACGAATCCATATTAATTACATCAGGCGACTTGGGCTTTTAGCGGGCGACGAACATATCATCTTATTTGATTCCCAATACAAAATAAAAGTTTCGGGGAACTTCTTTACAAACCGGCGCCTTGCAGCCTATTGGACAGATGAAAATGACCCGGCTAAAAGTTACATTAATTACGCTTTTTACCCGGATATCGATTCCATAAAAAGGCGATATTTCAAAGTGTCTGCCGATGTCTCCTACCTCGAGGTTTATAAATCCGACGGTGAAAAATTCAGGGTATTCGTAAAGGCCGACAGCGCTGCAACAAAGTGCTTTTTTAACAGCGCGGTGTTAATGTGGGAGAAAAGTAAGCTGGCAGCATTAAAATACACAATGCAACAATAAAAAGCAGATGAAAATCATCATCATCGGTGCCACAGGCACTATTGAAGGTATTTTGAAAATTATTGGTGATATTTCGCTCCAATAACAACTTAGACGATATGTTATCATACCTCGATTTCAGCAAACGATTTGGTGCTTATTTATCGGATCCAGAGTTTCAGTCATTTTTGGAAAGCACATTTACCGATTTAACAACTTATAATGTATCACAAAGCGAGTATATGATTTCTGAGAGTACAGAAATCGAATTAGGGTATACCAATGAAGATGCGATCTTCGATGAAGATGATGAGATAGTTTTTAAAGAGGGTAATCCACGATTCTCCCATTTTAATATTTACCCAAAATCAGTTATTATCATTAATGAACTTCCATTCCGATTGAAATTTACTGACGATCGAAATGATATTTTAAAAAAAATCGGACAACCTACTAAAACGAATCGTGGTGATTTCTTAGGCACGCCCTTTTTAACTGATCATTACAAGGTTGATAAAACGGTTATTAGTATCGATTACTTTTTAAACTATTCGATTAAACATTTTCAAATCCGGGATAATGATTTACTTCTACATTTAAAATTATAAGTAAACTTGATTTAAATAAAAAAGCCGCTAACTTTTTCAGTTAACGGCTTTTCTGTGCGGAAGAAGGGACTCGAACCCCCACGCCTCGCGGCGCCAGATCCTAAGTCTGGTGCGGCTACCAATTACGCCACTTCCGCAGTTAGGATTTTTATGAGGTCGCAAAGATAGACTAAAATACTTAATTAAGAAAAGTTTTTTACTTTTCGTTTTATCTGTTTAACATACAGGCCCTTAATTTTCATCCGGTCTGTCAATTCCTGCTTTCAATCCATGGGGCCGGCTAAGATCCATCTTGAAGACTTGAAACCGGAGTAACCATTAAAGTATAAACTTTCCCCAGGACGTAAATCAGGAAGCATTTGATAATCAGTATGTTTCACGGCGTTCCAGGTGTTCCATGTGAAAAAATGGAACGCTACGCATTTATACTGCTGGTTCTCAAATCAACACCGGCTCTAACCTGGTAGTTACCCCAATCCTGTTCCATGCATTAATGGTTATGATTCCCATTATCAGTTGTGCCAGGTAAGTTTTGTCAAACAACGCAGCTGCGTTGTTATAGGTTTCGTCGGATACTTTGCCGCTTATGAGGGTTACTTCTTCGGTAAGGGCCAAAATGGCGCGTTCCTGTTCGTCAAAAAACGGCGTTTCGCGCCACGAGGTAAGCCCGTAGATGCGTTGTTCGGTTTCGCCGGCTTTACGTGCATCGCGGGTGTGGATGTCTATACAGTAGGTGCAGCCGTTGATCTGCGATGCACGGATTTTTATTAAATCCTTGTGTTTGGTGGTTAAACCGGTGCTTTCAATGTAGTTTTCCATCGCCAGCATAGCTTTGTACCCTGCCGGGTCGGCCTGGTTGATTTTGATTCTGTTGCTCATTTTTTAATGTTTTGATACAGCAAAGTTGCACATCAAACACCTCTGGAAAAATGAACTGTGGTTAAGAAATTAAGACTTTTTTGCCCGAAGTCGGCTTAAAAATTGGGGCGTAAAGCCAAGATAGGATGCCAGCATATATTGCGGCACCCGCTGCACAAAACCGGGAAACTGGCTGGTAAAGCTGCGGTAGCGTTCTTCTTCGGTTTGATTAAATATAAAACCGATACGACGTTGTGCGGCAACATAAGCCTTTTGCATCATTATGCGAAAATAGCTCTCTAAATGTGGTATTTGTTCGCACAGTATTGCCCTGGTTTTTTCGCTCAGAAAAAGTAATTCAGAAGCCTCTATTGCCTGTATATAACAATTTGCAGGCCGGCCGCTGGCTATGCTATCCTGGTCGGCTATCCACCAGTTTTCAATTCCAAATTGTAATATTTGTTCGTTTAGCTTGCTGTTAATGAAGTAGAGGCGCAGGCATCCATTTATAACAAAATAGTTACCATGGCAGTGCTTACCGGCCTCTAACAAAAACTCCTTCTTTTTTAACTTTTTGGGTTCAAGGTTTTCACATAATAGTTTTTCTTCGGCAGCTGTGAGGCTTACGAATTTTTTTATATGTGCGAGGAGTTCGGGGTACATTGGGAAATAGAATCAAGATGCAAGAAGACAAGATACAAGAAATTAAAAGATCTCAAGAATCAGAAAAGGCGAAATTAACAGGCAATAGGTAAGTGCGTAAATTTACTTTATTTTTTTGTCTTGATTCTTGACTCTTGTTTCTTGATTCTATCTTCGTAACATGAAAACAATTCGCTGGGGAATATTAGGAGCAGGGCGCATAGCCCGCAAATTTGCGGCAGATTTGAAGCTGGTTACAGATGCTGAACTAATTGCCATTGGCTCTCGTTCACAGGAAACCGCTGAGGAGTTCGGTGATGAATTTGATATAAAATATCGGCATGACGGTTACGAAGCGTTAGTTAAAAACCCGGAGGTTGATGTGATTTATATCGCTACGCCGCACAACCTGCATTATGAAAATACACTGCTTTGCCTGCAGCATAACAAAGCCGTATTATGCGAAAAGCCCTTCGCGATGAATGCCCGCCAGGCAAAAGCGATGATAGATTTGGCAAAAGAAAAGAGCCTGTTTTTAATGGAGGCCCGCTGGACGATGTTTCATCCGCATTACAAAAAAACGCATGAAATGATAAGGCAGGGGCTACTGGGCGATATCCGGTCGGTATTGATAAATTTCGGTTTTAAACCTGCCCCGCCGGTACCTGCCCGGCTTTTCGATCCTGCGTTAGGTGGCGGCACGCTGATGGACATAGGTATCTACAATGTCTTTATGGCGATGAGCATACTGGGCAAACCAGATGTTATTGAAGCGAGTATGACGCCATCCGCAACCGGCGTGGATGAGCAATGCGCCATCCTGTTTAAATATAAAAATGGCGCTATGGCACAGCTATTTTCCAGCTTCTCGTCGAACATGGCAACAGAGGCCGATATTTCGGGGACTGAAGGCCGAATAAGGCTCACCTCGAGGTTTTATGAACCATCGGCCACGATTGAATATTACCCTAAATATGTCGACAGTCGTGAAGTTATCCCGATTGAAAAAGAGGCTGGATTCGGCTATCAATACGAGGCCCGGCATGTGAACGAATGTTTAAGACGCGGGCTAACGGAAAGCGTTGTAATCCCGTTTGCTGATACGTTATCATTAATGGAAACCCTAGATACAATTAGGGCGATAGCCGGGATTAAGTACCAGGCAGATGCGGAATAAAATAAATTTAAACAACCGTGCGTTGTTTGTTTACGTAGTTTATTTAAAACAAGAATGATGATTTTTTATTCTTTAGTTAAAAATACTTAACGTAGATATCAACAATCCTATGAAAAAATTTACTTACCTGGTTTCATTGACCGCCCTTTTTTTTACATCGAACGCCGTGATGGCGGAAACTATCGATACTGCTAAAACCCATGGATGGATGGCGCACCACAATCCGGCGGGTGCAATGCAAATACAGGTCACTTATCGTAAAGGCGACATTAGCCAGCTGAACGGCGCGCTCAATGCCAACGGAATTCCGTCAATTAATCAGTCGAATATCTGGATTAACGCGTCTATGAGTCATGTGTTTAAAAACTGGCTGTTTGAAGATGGTGTTGGTTTTACGCCAATTGCCAGTTCGACCGTTAATGACCTTAAGGTAAAGTATAATCAATACCAGCTGTTTTGGCGGGCGGGATATAACATATCGTCGAACTCCTCATACAGGCTTTACCCGTTTGCCGGGATTAATTTTTCAGCGGCGATGCTAAAAGTCGAAGATAAGGCCCGCATCCAAAATACAAATAGTTTTACCGACGAGCTATTGAATAGCACATCAAGCAAAACATTCTGGCAGCCAAATTTTGGTATTGAACTCGGTGCCGGGTATGATTTTTTAATAAAAATGAAAACCAAAAAAATGGATTGCTTCGAAATTGAGCGGAATATCCCAATCGGCGTTCGTGCCGGATATTACATCAATGCCTATGCAGGCGATTGGAAGATTGACAGCTATAAACTGCAAAACAGCCCTAATCAAAAGCAAAGCGCGGTATTTGTAACGTTTAATATCGGCCTTGGATACAAGGTTAATAAGTAACCGCCAATATACCACTCGCAATTGCAACAAGTTAATGCTGATGAGCGTCATATACAAAAACGCAAACCTGCATGAAACAGTTTATTACGTTCGGTTTATACTCGTTAATATTATTGTCGCCTGTATTAGCACAGGATAAAAATAAAGCAGCCCGGTTAATGGAAATTAGCCGGGCTGTAAACCTTCCGGGCGTGCAACTTGTCTATACAAAAAACGATAAATCCGAAGTATATAACCTGGGGACTATTGAAAATGGCAATGCTCAAAAAGTTACCTCAAACACCATATTCGAGGCGGCATCCCTAAGCAAGTGCATATTTGCCTACACTGTATTGCGCCTTTACGACCGTGGCTTGATTGATTTGGACATGCCGTTGTTAAGCTACATTGGCAAATACGATCATTTTGACCAAACCGACCCGCGCTACGGAAAAATTACTGCCCGTATTGTATTAAGCCATAAAACAGGCTTGCCAAACTGGAGCAGATCGGGTCCTGCAAAATTGATGTTTCCGCCCGACAGTTGTTTTTCGTATTCGGGCGAGGGATTCGTGTTTTTGCAACGTACTGTTGAGAAAATAACAGGAAAAACTTTAAATCAATTGGCTGATGAGGAAGTGTTTGTACCATTAAAGATGACCAGCAGCAATTATGAATGGACAAATAAGTTTGATACCGCGTCCGCGTTTGGCAATAGCGCAGGGCAAGTTAAACGCCATTCCAGCCAAAACGCCGCTTACAGCTTACTTACTAATGCCCACGATTATAACCTTTTTTTGCAGGCAGTTGCCAGCGGCGAGGGTTTAAAGCCGGCAACCCACCAATTGATGCTTGCCAAAGCAACACCCGGAAATTGGTTTATGCATAAACCATCTGAGGCGATGAACCATATTTGGTGGGGATTGGGCGTTGGATTGCAGGAAAATGAAAAAGGCAAAGCTTTTTGGCATTGGGGCGATAACGGCGCGTTTAAAGCATTTTATATCGATTTCCCGGACAGGCACGAAAGCTTGGTTTATTTTACCCACGAGTACCGGGGACTGTTTATCGCCCCCGAAGTTGTCGATTTGTTTATGGGTAAACAAACAACCTGGGCCATTAAGTGGATAGAGGAAGGTTATAATTCTCCTTACTCGGTTAAAGCCTACGGTGCCGAACTTGCAAAAAAAGGATTTGATAACGCAGCTGGTATTTTAACGGAGCTTAAGCAAAAAGATGTTGGTTTTGAACTTACCGAGGGTGACATGAATGAGTTTGGCTTTATCTTAATGGCAAAGCAGAAGTATAATGATGCGGTTGCGATATTTAAACTCAATATAAGCCGGTATCCCAATAGCGGCAACCTGTACGACAGCCTGGCCGAGGCCTATTTAAAAACCGGCGATAAAAAACTGTCGATGGAAAATTTCAAAAAGTGCGTGGAGTTAAATCCTAAAAACGAATACGCTGTTGAGCAGTTAAAAAAGTTGGAGGAGAGGGAATAAATATTCGTTATTTGGGGTTTAGGAATTCCTCCTCGGTTATTTTAAAATCTGGTGCAAAAACAACTTTAACTTCACCCTCCAAAATACCCGGTTTTCGTTTAGGCTTTTGAGAGTTTTCAGGCAATAAAAGACTGATAATCTCATCGCCGTTTTCTGACATTATGGTAAATTATTCTCCGGATTTTAACTGAAGAATAACTTTAGAGAAGTTTTTCTTGAATTCACTTGTGCTCATAGAATTTGTGGCCATAACTAAAGTTACAAATGTTTTTTCGTTCGGGCACCGGCAATCTACCTTGGAATAAAAGTAAACCCTAAAAATAAAAATATCGATATAAACATAAGAAAATAAATCATTGATTTTACATCGTTAACTGTTCGTCCGGGTTTTAATATTACCCGGCCAAACGACTCACTTATCAACAGGGTAACAGCGATTAAAAATATGAACCCAGTTGCCAACTGGACATTGGGAACAAACAAATGCATATCATTTTTATTATGTAACATATTAAATATGCCTGGGATAAGGCATAAATTCCAAATAATCACAATCACTATAGTGGCTGGTATCTTTACGGGAAATGCACCGCTTGTTTGCGTTGCAATAATTTCTTCCTTCTCCGAAGTGTACATTGGTGTTTTATTGCTTAAGAAACCGGCTTGTTCAATACGATTTATTAATGCCAGTGGGTTTTCAAGGCTAATAAAGACAATTTTTTGATTATACCCTCCAACCCTGTGATAAATCCGGATTCCTTTGCCAATTAATAATCCAGAATTATCAGGTACAATCGAAAAAACGTCGCCCGGTGCAAACACGAAGTTGCCAAATAATGATGCGTTAAGTTGTAATTTGTTACTACTAACGGTTAGCGACGCAAAAGGCCAGCCTGTGCGGTTGCGACCTATCAGCGCGCTCCCCGTTACTTTAAATTCGTTCATCAATCGTTTTACTTCGTATAAATCTTATCCAAAAACAAATACCTTCCCCGGTCGCTTTCTGGCTGCAATTTAGTATTCACATCTATGTTCATGAATTTAACCGCACTGTCTTTGGTATTCGGGTCCCATTTTGGGAGGCCTTTGCCATTGGGGTTGCCGGTTTTTATAAAATTGGCGAAGTAGCTTTCCATAGTTGTTGATACTTTGTAATCGTCAGGAGTCCAGGCATAAACCTTGTCGTAGGGCAGGTTGCCCATGGCAAATTCAATTTCGGATGCATGTGACGCGCCAACCATGGCCGGTGGCAACGGGTTTTTATTTGGCGATGGATTTACTTCGGGCGGGCGTGGAGTCGAAAACAAATAACGATAAACAGGACTGGTGCCGGTTTGGCTGTGCAGGTCGGCCCATTTCCAGGTGCTATAGGCAATAAACCTGTCGCTGGCCAACGCAGTGGCCGATTTTATTACTTCATCCTGTGTAGCGCCGGGATATAGCTTAAGCACCTCGTCGGCATCATTTGGGTATTGTTGTTTTACCTTTTTTGCATAGTTTTCCGGTGTAGGCATATCGCCACCGGTAAATGCCTGGTAAGGTATCTCGGCAGAATTCCAGCCAACAAGCAACGGAACATGTGCCTGCTCGCCGGCGATAAAAATCTCAGTGGGTGATTTCGGCAGAAAGTAACCATCTATTGTAGCTGCCAAGCGCCACGCACCAGGCTTTGATGCCGCATCAAGTAATTGTGACGCGGTCATGGCCCTGAGGTCGGCTAATGATTTTACGTTGTTTTTTTCACCAAAAACTGCACCATTTTTCTCGCCGTCGGCTTGTGATATGGCTGGCAGCGTCGGGTTTATCATGGCCCCGCTTTCGCCAATTGCACCTGCTATTAAGTTGCGCGACAGTGGCGATACCATTTGTGCACTAACTGCGATCGAACCGGCAGACTCTCCCGCTATGGTTATTTTATCAGGGTCGCCGCCGAATGCTGCAACATTAGCTTTCGCCCATTTTAACGCGGCCGTTTGGTCTAACAGGCCATAATTGCCTGATGCACGGTGTGCAGATTCCGCAGTAAGGCCGGGATGCGAGAAGAAACCGAATACGCCCAGCCTGTAGTTAATAGTTATGGCTACTATACCTTTTTGAGCCATGCTTTCGCCATCGTACCGCGCCTCTGAACCATCGCCCCCCGAAAACCCTCCTCCATAAAAATACACCAGTACCGGCAGTTTTTCCTTCCCGGTCTTGGCTGGTGTCCAAACGTTTAGGTACAGGCAATCCTCGCTCATGGTATCGGCGCGGAAAATCATATCCGCGAACACCCGTTTTTGCATCGGCATGTGGCTAAAGTGGTCGGCATTGCGAACACCTGTCCAGTTTGCGGGTGCTTGTGGCTCTTTCCAGCGTAAGTCGCCAACCGGTGGCAGGGCATAGGGTATACCCTTAAAGCTGTGTATATTGGTTGCGCTGTTAAACGTGCCTTGCAGCGTTCCGTTTGCTATGGTTACTTTGTTGGTACCTGGCTGTGCAAATGCGTACGAGTAAAACAGTGCCGTACACAGCAATAAGAGTTGACGTTTCATAAAAAGGAGATTTAGAGGTTAATTGGGGCCGAAACAAATAATTTTATTATTGTAACATTATGTTACAATAATAATCGCTTAATTTGAGATTATCAATAGTATTTAATTTTTAATGCAATTGTTACATGACTAACATTCAGCGTGCAAAGGAGACTGAAGCAGCGGGGGAGGGCTTTTTAAAAAACATAGCCATTGATGCGGTTATATTTGGCTTTCATGAAAACCAGTTAAAGGTTCTTTTAATTGAATATAAACGAACTGGGTTGTTTGGTCTGCCGGGTGGCTTTATCAGGGTTGAAGAAGACTTAAACACGGCGGCGTTGCGGGTAGCATCGGAGCGTACCGGGTTAACGGATATTTACCTGGAACAATTTTATGTTTTTGGCGATTATAGCCGATACGACCCAACGCCTTTTAAAACAATTATGACTGCAAACGGGCAATCGCCAACCGAAGACCATTGGTTGCTCAAAAGGTTTCTTTCGGTAGGTTATTATGCCCTGGTTGATTTTACAAAAGTTAAGCTCGCACCCGCTGCAATTTTCGATAGTTGCAATTGGTACGATTTAAATGAGGTTCCTACCCTGATACAGGATCATACCGAAATAATTAAAAAAGCCCTGGATGCGCTCTGCCTAAGTTTAGACAATAAACTTACCGGATTTAACCTGCTGCCCCGCGACTTTACCATGGGCGATTTACAAACGCTATATGAAACCGTCCTGGGCAGGAAGCTGTTGCGACCAGCATTTCAACGCAAAATGCTGGCTTTGGGCATATTGGAACGTGTTGCCAAAAAATGGACAGGCGGCGCACATAAAGCGCCCTATTTGTATCGATTTGTAGCAGGCAACGTTACAAACGGTGTGATTTGACTACTTTACCACAAATCTGAATTTAGTTGTTGCAGCTGCTTTTGCAGCATCAGTAGCTGTAATGGTAACATCATACCTCCCAGCTTTAAGCTTTCCACTAATTGTTTTGGCAGCAGCATCAAAACTTAAACCTGGCGGTAACTGAGTTGCCGACAAGGTGAGTGTGCTATTGCCATCATCATCGAAAAAAGTGTCGGCCGGAATTTTGAAGGAAATAGGTTGACTGGCATTTGCAAGCTGATCTTTAACAGGGATTTTAACATAAGGTTCAAAATTGCTGTGCATTAGCTTTTCCTTCAGGGTATCAAACCTTACCCAAAAAATATAACAATCCTTTTCGCTGTGGCCGTGGGTGTAAAAAAGATATTTGCCATCGGGGCTCACGTACTCGCCCCAACGGTGGCCTTTGTCATTATTGATCAATGCTCCCAGGTTTTTAGGATTTGTCCAGGTATCGTCCGGCTTGCGAAAACTTATCGGTAGTTCACACTCAAAATCCGGTTGTTCTTTATAGCTGATAATCATGTAGGATTCATCCTTCGCCACAAAAAAATCGCCGTTAAAACCCGGAGAGTTTAGGGGTATGCCAAGGGTCTTTATTCCGATGTCACCCTTAGCTACATTAATGCGGGCGAACTGGCAATTTTTCCAATCCATATTGCCCCAGGTACCGTTACTGCCGGCATAAATATTGCCGCTTGCCGTGGGGGTAAAATCATATAATCTGTATGGTTTATCCAAATATTGGGTTTGCAGTGTCCAACCTGTATCCGAGCGATGTGATTGCCAGACAATATTATGGCCAGGCTTCTTATCGTCACCGCCAATAAAATACATGGTCTTATCATCTGCTGATAAAGTAGGCGCATAATAATGGTTAGTTAAAACCTTGGGGCTCGTCCATTTGCCATCTTCAAATTTTACATATTTTATCTTTAGGTTTTTACCGTCGAACCAGGTAGTATTATGGCTGTAATAAAATTCCTTGCCATCTGCCGAAAATGCTATCCGGTCGCCTGCCCAGGCGCCTTTTTCTGTGAGCATACCCTGGGCGAATATTTTAGGTGTATCTGTGGGCGGTGTTTGGCCGAGATATGCATCGGGCGTGCCCCATAGGCTGGCGGGTGCTTGTTTACAAGAGCTAATTGCCGTGCTAAATGCCAAGAATGCAATAAGTGGTTTATTCATTTGATTTAATTTTTATTGTATTAAAATTGATTTTGTTAAGTAAGTTTAGCTGGTTGATTGGCAGCCCTGACGTAAACTTACAGCGACATTTTGGTTAAGCCAATTCATTAACCCGTCAAGTTTTTTCAAGTTTTATCACTTTGATTTTCAATGACATCGGATATAAAAAGATTATTGTTAATTATTGAGCTGCAGCTTGACTGGGGCGATCCGGCTGCCTGGCAAAGCCGTGACTTTGAAATTTTAAGCCAGTTTATTTTTGATAAAACCAAAGTTTCGTTAAGCGAGAGCACTTTGAGGCGTGTATGGGGCAGGGTTGAGTACAAGCATTTACCCAGTGCAACTACACTTGATACCCTCGCTAAATTTGCCGGATTTGAAAGCTGGCGTGGTTTTTTAAAAAAGCATAGTAATGAAACGCCAATTAAATCGCCGCCCAATAAATTGATTGAATCACCCAAACCATGGGTGAAAACTGCTTGGACAGCCGCTCTTTTGATAATTGTGGTACTCGCAGGTTTCCGGGTGATAAAAAGCTTTCTAACAGAAAAAAAGACCGTGAATTATAAGTTTAGCAGTCAGCGCCTTACTGGTGGTATACCAAACTCTGTAATATTTGATTACGATGCTGCCGGCTCTACAACCGACTCAGTATTTATTCAACAATCGTGGGATCCGCGCACCAAAACGGCAGTAAAAAGGGCTGGTCACCAGTTTACCTCTGTTTACTTCGAACCCGGCTTTTACCAGGCTAAACTTCTGGTAGGCAAAACAATTGTTAAAGAACACAAGCTGATGATACCCAGCGAGGGTTGGCTGGGGCTGATTGAGGACAAGCCTATACCGGTTTATTTGAGTTCTGGCGATTTTATGCATAAAGATGGCTTGAGTGTTTCCGTTAATACCATCAAACAAAAAAACATGAGCCTGCAGCCCAAACCTACTACGGTGCGCTATTACAATGTTGGTAATTTTGAACAGGTGGCGGTGAGTGATTTTGAATACAACGCCGTTATTAAAAATGATTACAGGGTGGGTGAGGCGGCATGCCAATTCAGTACGGTATCTTTGATTACTGATGCGGGGCCGATAATTATCCCTTTATCAGTTAAAGGCTGCGTTTCTGAACTTAACCTTTTTAGTGTCGATTGGGTTATTTTGGGCAAAACTGCCAATCTTTCAGGGTTTGGTGTGGATGTATCCAATTGGGTTAAAGTATCGTGCCGGAGCACGGCTAAAACTATCCGTTACTATGTAAATGATAAACAAGTTTTTGAATTTAAGCTACCCGCCCGGGAAGTAAAAATTGTTGGCCTTGCCTTTAGTTTCCAGGGAACAGGCTCGGTAAAAAATATTGAATTGAAAGGCGCCGGTAAAACTGTGTTTAAAGGTTTTTAACGTTAAAGATATCCGGTAATTTTTGAAAGTTGTCAAATCAATAGCTACAGTCCAAACGCTATGCACAATCTATCAGTGTAAAAAGCGTTTTATTACCGTTCTACCACGACAAACCTTCGTATAGCACGTTATGAAAAACATAAATTTTACTTTATTAGCGCTGGCTTTTTTGTGTGCTGCCGGCTGCAGTAAAACTCAAACAGTACCCCTTGCAACAGGCGATAAAACGACCACCATTACAGACGGCACATCAAGCACCTGTAATGCAAAAATTGCCGACGTTGAAAATCTTTCTATTTTCCCGGCCAATAATTCCTGGAACAAGGACGTTTCTACAGCGCCTATTGACCCTTACAGCAACCAGATTATTGCAGCCATCAGCGCCTCGCACTTAAAGGCCGATTTTGGCAGTGGGCTATACGACGGTGTTTCGATAGGCATACCGTTTAATGTGGTTTGCGGCAGCCAGGCAAAAGTTAAGGTAACCTTTAGGGCGAATAGTTATGATGGCAACTACGGCAGTGAAAGCGATGCTGGGCCTTATCCTATACCAAGTAACGCACACATCGAGGCTGAAGGCAAGGGCGGCGACTCGCATGTGATTGTGGTTGATAGGGATAATGATATGTTGTACGAGCTTTATAACGCCAGTTTTGCTAACGGTAAATGGGGCGCATCAAGCGGGGCCATTTTTGATTTGAAAACGAACACCCTGCGCAAAGCAGGCTGGACCTCGGCTGACGCAGCTGGTCTGCCCATCTTTCCCGGTTTGGTGCGTTATGATGAAGTGCTGAAAGGTACCATCGACCATGCCATCAGGTTTACGTTGCAATCGGCGAACGTAAAGCCGGGATACATTGCGCCGGCCCGGCATAGTGTAAATAGTCATGGTGGCATTTATTCGCTGCCGTTTGGCGCCAAAATCAGGTTGAAGGCGGGTTTTAATATTACAGGTTACCCGGCGCATTTGCAGGTAATACTAAAAGCGATGAAAAAGTATGGCTTAATTTTGGCCGATATTGGCAGCAATATGTATTTCAGCGGCGCGCCCGACAGTCGCTGGAATAACGATGAACTGCAAAAATTCAGTGGTGTAAAAGCTTCGGATTTTGAGGTGGTAAAATTTAATTGACACTACATATGTTTCACCACGTTATACTTTGCCGGCACAGCCATAATGTACGCATAAATGGCATCCACTTCTTTATCGGTTAAATATTTAAATTCTTCCATTGGTGGTTTTAATTTCCGGTTTGGCGATTGGCCTTCCTTCACTGCTTTGCGGAAATCTTCTTTGGAATAATTGCCTATACCGGTATTTTTATCAGGAGTGATATTAGATGCCTGGATATCCATGCCATTTGCACCTTTTAATGTTGCACCACCGGCAAGGTAACCGTTAGTTTGTTCCGGATTAACGGAACTCAACGATTTGAGGCTTTTTGAATGACAATGGTAACAGCCTACATTATCAACCAAATAACGACCTAGTGCTACTTCATCGTTCTCCGATGGGCGTTTTACATCAGTACGGTAAGGGGCGGGGTTAGCTTTGAATCCGAGATATGTTTTGCCAATAAAGCTATAATGCGTTAGCCCCACGGTAGTGTCAGCGGCACTCACAGACGTGTCATTTGAGCGGAGGAATACTATGATGTCATTAATATCTTCATCGGCCATATTTGGGCGCAGCATATACGCCATAAACCGGCCATCCTTTGAAATACCGGTTTTAAGCAGATACTTAATTTCCGCATCCGTGTATTTCGGTGCTATACCATTGGTTTTCGATTGGGTAAGATTAGCGGAAAATACCTTGCCGGCAATGCCGGGTACATCATGCATAGGGTTTCCGGCTAGTTTTTTAAGGACCCGGTTATAATGGCAGCCGGCACAAATACTGAACACCAGTGCTTTGCCATGTTCAAAATGTCCGGTGCCTGCTACAGCTTTATAGTCGATTTTAGTGGTTTCAAAGTGCGTTTTACAGCCGATGATGATAACGATAGCCAATATTAGGGCTATGATGGGGTAGCTTTTGTTTTTCATAACGGGTAATTACTGCACATAAATACATATCAGAGGCTGCAATGTTTTGGAAATGAGGTTAATCGGCAGAAATATTTTGTAAATGGTTACTATTCAAAGGACGTTAGTAAGATTAAATTACCCATCGGGTTTGGTGTATTTATATTTTTCCATACTTTTAACACACCATGGAACCTAAAAACAATAAAAAAACCATCCGTGCCTGGGCATTTTTCGACTGGGCAAACTCCGCTTATAACCTGGTTATTACATCAACTATTTTCCCGGCTTATTATGTTGCCATAACAGCAAATGCCAAAACAGGCGACAAGGTGTCGTTTTTCGGGCATAGCTTTATCAATACTGCGTTATCAAACTACGCACTGGCGGCGGCCTACCTGGTAATGGTAATCCTGTTGCCAATACTGACATCAATAGCAGACTACCGGGGCAACAAAAAGATATTCATGCGCGCTTTCACCTGGCTGGGCTCACTTGCATGTTGTGCGTTGTTTTTGTTTGATATAAATAACCTTGAATTCGGGATTATCTGTTTTGCGCTGGCTGCTATAGGATACAGCGGTGGCTTTGTATTTTATAACTCTTACCTGCCCGAAATTGCTACGATTGATATGCAGGATAGTGTGAGCGCCAAAGGTTTTACCTACGGCTATATCGGCAGCGTTATTTTGCAGGTTATATGCCTGATTTTCGTATTGTCGCCAAAAACCTTTCATTTAACATCCGGGTCGGCCGCACAATTGTCGTTTTTGCTGGTGGGTTTATGGTGGATAGGTTTTTCGCATATCCCGTTCAGCGTTTTGCCAAAGGGTAGCCCCAATGCGGTGCCGCGCCATTCAAACATTATAAAGGGTGGATTTATTGAGTTGGGGCATGTTTTTAATAAAGTAAAGGCGATGCCGCTACTTAAACGTTTTTTGCCAGCCTTCTTTTTTTATTCCATGGGTGTGCAAACCATTATGCTGGTGGCCGCCGGTTTTGGGGCCAAGGTGCTGCACATGGATACCCCTGGGTTAATAACCATTATTTTAATTATACAATTAGTGGCTATTGGCGGCGCTACACTGATGTCGAGATTATCAGGTACTTATGGCAATATTAAGGTATTGGCCGGCGTAGTTGGAATTTGGATAGGGGCCTGTGTAGGCGCTTATTTTACCACCACGGTTACTGAGTTTTATATTTTGGCCATTATTGTGGGTATAGTAATGGGCGGTATACAATCGCTTTCTCGTTCAACGTACTCCAAATACCTGCCACAGGATATCCCTGATACCGCCTCATTTTTTAGCTTTTACGATGTGACTGAAAAGCTGGCAATAGTAGGGGGGATGGCCAGTTTTGCTTACATAGAGGAGTTAACTGGTAGTATGCGCAATTCGGCTCTGGCTTTGTGCGGATTTTTTATTTTAGGATTGATTTTGCTGTTTTCGTTATTGAGGGCAGAGAAAGCGGGTGAAAAATAGGAAGCTCGAATATCTGTATGAATTTACTGGATGGAAATCAACTGTATCTTAACCCAAGGGAACTGGTACCGCCTTTCCTGTCAAAACTCGCCCAAATTATTCCCCACGAGAATTTTCGTTGTGTTCCGATTTGTTGTGTTAGCCAGTCCTGGTATTTTTTTTCGCGATTGAGCTCTTCTTCTTGTGACCAATTGTCCCAACACTCACCGAGAGAATCGTATACCCAACTTACGGATTCGAGCTGGTCTTTATAAAATATTAAATTGAATCTGAAAAGTGTGTTATCCAATGAAATATCGGATGTGTTATAGTGAACGTAACCATTTTTTATGTCCGATATTTTCAAGCTACTGTTGCTGAAATAATCAAATAATTCATTTGGTGTGGTTTGCCTTGGAGATAATAAGCTTATCGGAAATCCTTATTGTGCCCGTGTTTGAATCTATTATTCTATTGCCCATTTAAGTAATAAACCTCAAATATAGATTTGCTGCGTATTGCAGTATAAGTTTTACCAACATTTTTTCTGAAATTAGCGGGCTACAATATGCTTACAGATGAAGGTTGAGTTATTTATCCCATGTTTTATTGACCAGTTGTTTCCCGAAACAGCGTTTAATACCATCAAGATATTAGAGAAAGCGGGTTGCGATGTTGGTTATAATCCCGAGCAAACCTGCTGTGGTCAGCCGGCATTTAATGCAGGCTTTTGGGATGATGCCAAAAAAGTGGGCAGCAAGTTTTTGCATGATTTTCCGGAGGATAGTGTAATCATCTCGCCATCGGCATCGTGTACCGGCATGGTGAAAAATTACTATAACGATCTTTTTACCAATACCACCCTGCACAATAAATGCCGGGCAATTCAGGGTAATATCTATGAGCTTTCTGATTTTTTGATCAATATCCTGCAGTTTGATTATTTCGGCGCCGAACTGGATGGCCGGGCCGTGTGCCACGACAGCTGTAGCGGCCTGCGCGAATGCCATATAAAGGCAGAGCCACGACAACTACTATCAAAAGTGCTTGGTTTGGAGCTAGTCGACCTGAAAGATGGTGAAACCTGCTGTGGCTTTGGCGGCACCTTTGCCGTTAAGTTTGATGCCATATCAACAGCCATGGCACAGCAGAAAGTTGATAACGCTTTAGCCGCCGAAGCAGACTACATCATATCAACAGATGTTTCGTGTTTAATGCACCTGCAAAGCTATATCGACAAAAATAACATCCCGCTAAAGACCTATCATATTGCTGATGTGCTGGCAATGGGATGGGGGAACATTTAACCGCTGATTTTATTTTTTTGTCATTTCCGGTCTATATCAACAATTTTATCGCTTTTGTTCATTTCTACCAGTTTGGGTATCGATATACCGTAAGTTGTTGATTCGTCGAACGCCTGGTCGCCTTTATCAGTAAGATCGCTTATGCCGCTTTCCTGGTTTGTTACGAATTTATTGGCGACGAAGTAAACGGTGTCGCGTTCTACTTTTTGTACTTTATAAAGTGTGTACTGGTCATCTTTTATTTTTATTTCGAAAACATCGTTCTTTTTGGGCGCCAGGATTAGCCTGCCTACCTTTTCAGCTTTTTGATTTTCGGAAACAACGCCAGCGACAATACCAGCGCCAATCAAAAAAACACCGATAAAGGTCCAAACGGGTATACGGGTATTCGATTTAATGTTTTCGTAGCTCAACTTTAACGATTCGGGCATTTGATTAAGCTTTAACACCTGGCTGCAACCTTTACATGCCGAAATGCCTGTTTTGCCAATCGGGAAAAATGGGATCCAAAATACATGGGCATACCGTTGATAAACATTAATCAGCACACTATTAGCCGCCCGGCAATTTGGGCAAGCATCATAAATGTATTCAGTTTTTTGAAGGACCGCTCTTGTGCCGTATACAATCATTTTATTTGAGAAAGGTTAAGTTTTTCGTTACAATCAACGGGCATAAATGTAAATAAATAATAGGATTTGCAGCCCGGCTTTTTTGTTACATCGTCAGTTTTGTCAAGGTGGCGTATTGGCTGGGTGACTTTTTTTTACTCTTTATAAGAATGAAGTAGGCATATCTCAATTATTAAAAATATTATTTTAAAATACACGTGTTAATTAACTAAATATTCCGTATGGTTATTTAAAACAAAATAATATTTTTTGTGTTTAATCAAGAAACGACCTTACCACCGCAAGATGAACACGGACGAGAAAACTACTTCAAACGAATTAATAATTGCTAACCTGCAGCTGGCGCAGCAAAGCGAAGAAAAACGCAAACGCGCGGAAGAGCTGATTATCGCCAATAAAGAACTGGCTTTTCAAACCGAAGAAAAAGGGAAGAGGGCAAAAGAGTTAATTATTGCTGACAAGGAACTGGCTTTTCAAACTAAGGAAAAAGGCAAACGCGCCGAAGA
>NZ_JANYGQ010000030.1 GCF_025359345.1 Mucilaginibacter sp. | reverse complement strand
AAAATGGAATTAGGCAATATAAAACGGGTTTATTTAGTGGGAATCGGCGGCATCGGGATGAGCGGCCTGGCCCGGTATTTTCATCACCTGGGCTGTGTTGTTTGCGGTTATGATAAAACATCCACCGATTTAACCAACGATTTACACAACGAAGGCATACGGGTAATTTTTGATGACCGTATTGATTGGATTCCCTACAGTTTTCAAACACCTGATGCCAGTACGCTTATTATATACACGCCCGCAATTCCGAAAGATTCGGCTATCCTGAACTTTTTTAAGGATAACGGTTTTGGGCTGTATAAACGTTCGCAGGTATTGGGTATCATCAGCCAGGGCATGTTCACTGTGGCTGTTGCAGGTACACATGGCAAAACCACCACCTCAACAATGGTGGCACATATTTTAAAGGATTCGGGTAATGATTGTTCAGCATTCCTTGGTGGCCTGTCATCAAACTATAACAGTAATGTGCTCTATGGCAAAAATAATGTGGTAGTGGTTGAAGCCGATGAGTATGACCGCTCGTTTCTAACGCTACACCCTGATGTTGCCATCATTACATCAATGGACGCTGACCATTTGGATATTTACGGCGACCACTCACATTTAACCGATTCGTTTAAATTGTTTGCATCGCAGATAAAGCCCGGCGGTACGCTGATACACAAAAAAGGATTACCGCTTGACACTGGTTATACCTACGCGGTTGAAGGCGACGCCGACGCAACAGCATCGAACATAAAAATAGAAAACGGCGACTTCTATTTCGATTTTAAAAACGGCAACACCAGTATTACCAATATCAGGATGGGTATTGCGGGCACACACAATATTGAAAATGCGGTTGCAGCTATCGAGGCCTGTTTGATTTTGAAGGTTGATGCCGATGCTATAAAAAGTGCTTTAGGCTCGTTCAGGGGGGTGCATCGCAGGTTTGAGTATATCATCAAAAATGAAAGTCAAATATTCATTGATGATTATGCACATCATCCTGAAGAATTAAAGGCAGCTATTAAATCGGTAAAAAGATTATATCCTAATAAAAAGCTGACTACCATTTTTCAGCCGCATTTATTTACCCGCACCCGCGATTTTGCTGACGGCTTTGCCGAAGCGCTTGATCT
This sequence comes from Mucilaginibacter sp., assembly GCF_025359345.1. Classification (GTDB taxonomy): domain Bacteria; phylum Bacteroidota; class Bacteroidia; order Sphingobacteriales; family Sphingobacteriaceae; genus Mucilaginibacter. The sequence continues at coordinate 51,215 of NZ_JANYGQ010000030.1, read as the reverse complement.
TTCGGACGAGTTGATAATGCTGGACATTTACCCGGCGCGCGAACTGCCAATTGAAGGTGTAAATGCTGAAATGATATTGCAACGGATGAAGCTTTCCAACAAGCGTTTGAGCAGTAAGCAAACCGTAGTGAACGAAATTAAAGCAAAAAAGCCGGAACTGTTACTAACAGTAGGGGCCGGTGATATAGATACATTGGTGCAACCATTAAAACAAGCTTTGCAAAATGTTTAAAAAACGAATCTGGAAACCATTACTGATAAGCCTTGCATGGTTAATATGCTTTGGCGGCCTGGTGGTGCTGATGAGTTTTATTGAGGGCAAGAAAAACGAAGTGGTTTGCAAGGACGTGAAAATATACATTCCGGGCAACCAGTACTTTATCGACCGGGAAGAAGTTGACAATATTATACAGGTAAACAGCCGTGCGTTGGTTGGTCGCCGGATGGCGAGTATTAACATACACGAGTTGGAAAATAAGTTGCGCGCTAACCCATTTATAGAATTTGCAAAGGTGTACACAGACATGGATGGCGTTATAAGTGTAGAAATAAGCCAGCGGCAGCCAATTTTAAGAATGATGAACAGGTTCGACCAGGATTTTTATGTCGATCAGCATGGCTTAAAAATCCCGCTGTCGGGAAATTTTACTGCCAGGGTATTGGTGGCAAATGGTTATATCGATGAAGCTTTTGCCAATCATGTGGATAGCCTTCATTCGCCAATGGCAATGCAATTGTTTAAGACTGCTGATTTTATCAGGCGCGATTCGCTTTGGGATGCGCAGATAGCACAGCTTTATGTGAACAAAGACCACGAAATTGAACTGATACCCCGCGTTGGTAATAACCGAATTTTACTCGGTACTGCCGACTCGCTGGAGCATAAGTTTCATAACCTGCTGGTGTTTTACAAAAAAGCGCTGCCGTTAGTTGGTTGGGAGGCTTATAAAGTTATAAACATAAAATATGCCAACCAGGTGGTTGGTATACGGAACGGAATTTTAAAAATAGATTCGTTGAATGCAAAACCGGGGGGTAACGATTCAACAAAAACAATCAGGGATACATCTATAAAATTGAATTAATATGGACAAAACTTCAACTCAGGAAAAAACCTCACCAATTGTAGTGGGATTGGACATAGGTACTACAAAAATCTGTGCCATTGTTGGACGTAGAAGCAAGAACGGGAAAATCGAGGTGTTGGGTATCGGCAAGGCCGAATCGGCCGGGGTAACACGCGGGATGGTTTCGAACATAGATAAAACAGTACAAGGCATTGTGCAGGCTGTTGACATTGCGGGCACACAATCAAACGTTGAAATTAAAGTAGTAAACGTTGGTATTGCCGGTCAGCATATAAAAAGCTTGCAACACCGCGGTTTAATAACCCGTCGTGATATGTCGAACGAGATATCGCGCAAGGATATCGATAAACTGGTTGAAGACATGTATAACCTGGTAATGCCTCCGGGCGAGGAGATTATCCATGTGTTGCCACAGGAGTTTACTGTTGATAATGAGCCGGGTATAAAAGACCCTATAGGTATGGCAGGAGTGAGATTGGAAGCCAACTTTCACATCATATCAGGCCAGGTTACTGCTATAAAAAACATTGTGAAGTGTGTTAATAAAGGCGGTTTACAAAGCGAAGAACTTATACTGGAGCCGCTGGCATCGTCCGAATCGGTATTGAGCGACGAGGAGAAAGAAGCCGGTGTGGTTTTGGTTGATATAGGTGGTGGTACAACAGATGTGGCCATTTTTCACGAAGGAATTATACGCCATACGGCTGTTATCCCGTTTGGAGGTAATAGTGTAACCGAAGATATACGCGAAGGTTGCTCGGTAATGCGCAACATAGCGGAGCAGTTAAAAGTGCGTTTTGGTTCGGCGCTGGCTGATGAGAATAAGGAGAACGAGATAGTTTGCGTACCCGGATTACGTGGCCGCGAACCAAAGGAAATATCGGTAAAAAACCTGGCGTTTGTAATACAGGCCCGCATGGAAGAGATTGTGGAGCACGTGTACTACGAAATAAAATCATCGGGCTACGAAAAGAAACTGATAGCAGGCATAGTAATAACAGGCGGTGGCGCACAATTGAAACATTTGTCGCAATTGGTCGAATATGTTACCGGTTTGGATTGCCGTGTAGGCTATCCTAACGAGCACTTGGCAAAAAATGAAATGCTGCCTAAAAATGTTTACGAGGAGCTGCAAAGCCCAACTTTTGCTACAGGTATCGGGCTGTTAATAAAGGGTATACAAAAAATGGAATACAATGATTTTGTACCGGCAACCGAGGAAGTAAAGGTGGCAAAACCACGCTACACCGAGGATAGAAAATTTGGTTTACTAGGAAAATTATTGGAAAGCGGCAAGCGTTTTATCAAGGATGATATAAACGATGAGGATTTTTTAAAGTAAACTTTCCACATTGGTTCGTTCTTTCCACATATTGACAATTGTGGATAAGTGTTGTTTAAAAAGTGCTAATATTACGATAGAGAAATCTGTTTATTCGTCAATCACATATAACTCACTATAAGGATTATGCAGTTTGAGATGTTAAAAGAAAAGTCGTCCATCATAAAAGTAATTGGTGTTGGCGGCGGTGGTGGTAACGCGGTAAACCACATGTACAGGCAAGGCATCACGGGTGTCGACTTTATTATTTGTAACACCGATGCGCAAGCACTTGAGCTTAGCCCGATACCTAACAAGGTACAACTGGGTGCAAGCCTTACCGAGGGGATGGGAGCAGGGTCAATACCTGAAGTTGGTAAAAACTCGGCTATCGAGAATATTGATGATATCAAACAAATGTTGGGCTCAAATACCAAAATGCTGTTTATTACAGCAGGTATGGGTGGTGGCACAGGCACTGGCGCAAGCCCGATTATTGCCAAAGCTGCCCGCGAGCTGGATATACTTACCGTTGGCATTATAACCACCCCGTTTGCATTTGAAGGCAAGCGCCGTAAGTTACAGGCCGATGCCGGTATGGAAGAACTTAAAAAGCACGTCGACTCGTTTCTGGTAATCAGTAACGACAGGCTGCGCCAGATATTCGGCAACTTAACATTAGGGTCGGCATTTGCACAGGCCGATAATATTTTGACCACTGCCGCAAAAGGCATTGCCGAAATAATCACACTACCCGGCTATATAAACGTCGACTTTAAAGATGTGCGCACCGTAATGAAAGAAAGCGGTGTATGTATAATGGGCAGTTCGGCTGCCGAAGGCGAAAATCGTGCTTTGAAAGCTGTCGAAGGTGCTTTATCGTCGCCGTTGTTAAAGGATAACGAGATTGAAGGTGCGCGTTATATCCTGCTGAATATCAGCTCAGGAAGTAAAGAAGTTACCATGGATGAGGTAAGCGTAATTACCGACTACATACAGGAAGAAGCCGGTTTGGCTGCCGACCTGATTTGGGGTAACTGTATTGACGAAAACCTGGGCGAGAAAATATCGGTAACTATAATAGCTACCGGTTTCCAAACCAAGGATGAGCGCGAAAAAGAGCAAAGCACCAAGAAGATCGTATCGATGCTGGTGCCCGAAGTTGAGCCGAAAACTAAAGTTGTAAATGAATTTATAACTGCAGTTAAGCCTGATGCGGTTACAGAGCCCTACATGAAATCGGCTAAGGAGGAACCTAAGCAAACCGGTTTGTTTGATTTATTTGCGCCGCGGGTTGAAGAGCCGGCCGTGATAAAATACGACCTTTCGGCCGAGGAAGAGCCTGTTGCTGAAGCAGAGCCATCTGACGTGCCTGAAATGACTTTCAAAATTTCTGAGCCGGTTACAACATTCATGCAGCCAAAAGAAGAAAGACTGCCTGAGCCTGAGCCAGTAAAGGAACCGGAAATTGTGGTTGGTGCCGACGATAATAAAACTAATGAGTCGATTGAAGAGCAGTTACGCAAATCGCGCGAGCGCATTATGAGACTGAAGGACCTGAGTATGAAACTGCGTAGCGGCAACATCCAGGAACTGGAGAGTGTGCCTGCTTACAAACGCAAGGAAATTGCCCTTCAGCAAACCCCTGCCTCCGACGAAAGCCATGTATCTCGTTTCTCGTTATTGCCAGACAATGAAGGCAACACCGAGATAAGGAATAACAACTCGTTCCTGCATGATAATGTGGATTGAGTTAGTTGATTAGAGACCAGAGGTTAGAGATTAGTTGGTTGGCGGTAAGTCTCCGATGATAATGTAGAATAATTCCTAATTACATTTAGATAATGAAGCCCCCGCGAAAGTAGGGGCTTTTGTGCTGTAGAACAGTTTTCCTAACCTCCAATTAACTAATCTCCAATCACTAATTTATAGCCTATTATAAAAAGTAATAATGGTTGTTTCTGCGCGTTTTAACGGCTATATTTGTATTTTTAAACACAATAAAAAATAGCAGTTTGGATATATTTAACAAAATATCGAAAAACATGGGCGGCCCGCTTGGGCAGCACCAAAAATGGTCGCACGGATATTTCTCTTATCCAAAGCTGGAAGGCGAAATCGGGCCACATATGATGTTTAATGGCAAAGAGCATTTGGTTTGGAGCCTTAACAACTATCTGGGCCTGGCTAATCACCCCGAAGTAAGAGCAGCAGACGCGCAGGCAGCAGCCGACTATGGTATGGCTTACCCGATGGGTGCCAGGATGATGTCGGGTAATTCTATCCATCACGAGGAATTGGAACAAAACCTCGGCACTTTTGTAGGCAAAGAAGACGCATTTTTATTGAACTACGGTTACCAGGGAATGGTATCTATAATAGATACGCTGGTTGACAGGAACGATGTTATTGTTTATGATGCCGAATCGCACGCCTGTATAATAGACGGTCTGCGGATGCACATGGGTAAACGCTACGTTTACCAGCATAATGATATTGAAAGCTGCGAAAAACAGCTGGAGCGTGCCACCAAACTTGCCGGCGAAACCGGTGGAGGTATATTACTCATAACCGAAGGCGTTTTTGGTATGTCGGGTGCGCAGGGTAAGCTGAAAGAAATTATCGACCTTAAAAAGAAATTTAACTTCCGCATATTGGTTGATGATGCGCATGGTTTTGGTACCATGGGCAAAACCGGAGCCGGGACTCACGAAGAACAGGATTGTGTGGACGGGGTTGATGTGTACTTCGGTACGTTTGCCAAATCAATGGCAGGCATAGGTGCTTTTGTGGCAGCCGATAAAGTTATTGTTGACTACCTGCGCTACAACATGCGGTCGCAGATATTTGCCAAAGCATTGCCCATGCCGATGGTAATAGGATTGAAAAAACGTTTCGAACTATTAAAATCAAAACCGGAACTGCGCGAAAAGCTTTGGGAAATATCAAACACCCTGCAAAAAGGCCTGCGCGAGCGTGGCTTTAACCTGGGCGTTACCAATACCATGGTTACCCCGGTGATACTGGAAGGTGAGTTAACCGAAGCAACCGCCCTAACCCGCGATTTACGCGAGAACTACGGCATATTTTGCTCTATAGTTATCTACCCCGTTATCCCTAAAGGATTAATCCTGCTAAGGTTAATACCAACCGCGACACATTCATTGGAAGATGTACAGCGCACGCTGGATGCCTACAGCGAAATGGCTGAGAAATTGAAGGCCGGTTTTTATAAAGAGAATAAATTGGTGGTGGCATAATAGGCTGCATCTTAATATTAAACTTTGTCATTGCGAGCGAGGAACGAGCGAGGCAACCGCGAACTTTACAGGGCGAATCTGCATAGTTCGCGGTTGCTTCGTTCCTCGCAATGACAAAGTTTTTCATTGTTTTTAAATTAATTTAAGAAGCTCTTCATTTATCCGAAGGGCTTTTTTATTTTTACCGCTCACCAATTGAAAACAACATGCTATCCCGAAGAAACTTTATCAAAATTAATGGTGTTACAACTGCCGGTATCGGCCTGGGCTTAAGGCCCGCCTGGTTTGCAACTGCAACAGCTTTTGAAAGCAATCGACCAAAGCTGGCCGATCGCAAATTTACCAGCAAAGCCGTTGAGGCCACTATAAAAAGTGTAAAGGCTGCTATTAAAGATCCCGAATTAGCATGGTTGTTTGAAAATTGCTATCCCAACACTCTTGATACCACCGTGCATTACTCCGAAAAAGGCGGTCGCCCGGATACGTTTGTAATAACCGGCGACATCGACGCTATGTGGATGCGTGATTCATCGGCACAAGTTTGGCCGTATTTGCCTTTGATAAAAAATGATCCTGAATTAAAAAACGTAATAAAAGGCGTACTTAACAGGCAGGCTGCCTGTATTTTGATCGATCCTTATGCAAATGCTTTCAACGCAGGCCCGACCGGTAGTGAATGGGACAGCGATCGCACCGATATGAAACCCGAACTGCATGAACGCAAATGGGAGGTTGACTCGCTTTGTTATCCCGTTCGACTGGCTTATAATTATTGGAAAATAAGCGGCGACAGTAGCTTTTTCGATGCTAACTGGCAAAAAGCAGGTAAATCAATAGTAAATACCTTCAAAGAGCAACAGCGTAAAGATAATAAGGGACCTTACCATTTTCAGCGTAAAACCGAGGTGTCTACAGATACCGCGCCATTAAGCGGGTATGGTAACCCCGTAAAGCCTGTAGGTTTGATCTGCTCTATCTTCAGGCCGAGTGATGATGCTACCATTTATCCGTTCCTGGTGCCCTCAAACTATTTTGCTGTGGTAAGCCTTTACCAAATGGCTGAGATGTATCAAAAGATAGCAAACGACTCAGCTACTGCGATAGATTGTAAAGCATTAGCCGCTGAGGTTGCCCATGCCCTGCAAAAATATGCCACGGCACAACACCCGGTTTACGGTAAGGTGCTGGCTTACGAGGTTGACGGCTATGGTAACCAATTGTTTATGGACGACAGCAATGTACCAAGCCTGTTGGCCTTACCATACTTAAACGCCTTATCCGAACACGATCCGCTGTATCAAAACACCCGTAAAATGGTGTTGAGCACAGCCAATCCTTACTTTTTTAAAGGCAAGGCAGCTGAAGGTATTGGCGGACCACACGTGGGGCTGAATTATATATGGCCGATGAGTATTATTATGCGCGCCTTAACATCTATAGACAAAGCTGAAATTGCGAAATGTATTAAGTGGCTAAAAAATACGCATGCCGGAACAGGCTTTATGCACGAGTCGTTTAATAAGGATAATGCAGCAGATTTTACGCGTAAATGGTTTGCGTGGGCAAATACTTTATTCGGTGAATTAATAATTAAAGTGCATAAATATCACCCGGAATTATTGTAATAATGACACACTAAAATGTTAGTTGTAATATTTCCAGCGGAAGCGAATTGAAATATTTAGCACAAAACAGCCGTATTGTTTTAGTGTTTTCAATAATTGTGAACTATGTATTAAAATACCGTAAAATTAAGTGTCGATTGTAATAATATCAACATTTTATTAAATATATTAAATGGGATATTTAATAGTTTTTTAATATCCTATTTAAGCTAAAAATGTTGAAAAAAACCACTTTAAAGGCATTATTTTTCTTTACCAAAAGTTTTTAATTAAGAAAAAACATTTTAGATTAGCTTCATAAAACAATAAACCTCATAATTATTTAAAAAAGGAGTAACTGAAATGAAAAAATTTACTGAAGTAAAAGAACTGGTAGCATCGTTGGAAGCAGATGCTGACAAATTTTATAACAAGGGTAACAGCGCTGCTGGCACCCGCGTTAGAAAAGGGATGCAAGACCTTAAAAACTTAGCGCAAGCAATTCGCCTTGAAGTACAGGATGCGAAAAACAAAGCATAAGTAAGAGAGAAGCATATTCTTTACTTTATCATTAAAACCCGTACCCACATCTCAGGTACGGGTTTTTTATTGGCCTAAAGGTACCCTTGTTTCTTAAGGAAGGCTACCCAAATATCATAAGCAGGCGGTTTAAGGTGCAGTCCCTCATAGCTGTACTGCGCATCAAGGCGCTTGTCCTTATCCAAAAACAGGGGGAAGATATCAATGAAAGTGTAATTACCCGCGGCTGCATTTGCTTTATACAGTTTGTTTACGGCCAAAACATGTTCCTCTTTATCGTAGTGCTGTGGGAAATTGGGCATAGTTGGGTTTAGCGGCAACACGCTTTGCACATAAATTTTTGTTTGCGGGCAGGCTGCATGCACCCGGTTTACAATCTTTAACATGTTATCAGCAATTACCGCATCCGGTATATCTTTGCCAATGTCGTTTATACCGCATAAAATAAAGAGTTTGGATGGCTGCCGGTCGGTAACATCCTTCAATCGCCTTAAAATTCCGTAGGTTATGTCGCCGCCAATGCCGCGATTTATCACGGTTGTATCATTCAGCACCTTTTTCCAGTTACCCATTTCGGTAATACTGTTGCCGAGGAAAATAATGTGACCGGTCACTATCGGTTCCTTCTGAAATTGTGCCAGCTTGTCTGTGGTATGCTCAGGGATAAATGGTATGGTATCGTACACCCGTTGATTGGTTACCGGGTTTTGCGCCTGAACGGCAAATGGAAGTAGCAATAAGAGGTGTAGTAAGCGTTTCATAGTTCGTAAATGGTTTGTTTACAAACTTAAGATTATCAGGGTATAAATAAAAACGGGCTATCATCATCATGACAGCCCGTACTTGTTATTTTATCTTACTGAATGAAGAAAGCTATGACAACTTCTTCGTCTCCGCTATAATTTTATCGGCAATTTCACTGCTTACCTGCACCAGTGGCAAACGTATGGTATCACCACAAATACCCAGTTGCTTCAAAGCAGTTTTTACACCGGCGGGACTGCCTTCAATAAACATCAGGCGGGTAAAATCGATTAAATCTGAATGGCCTTTTTGTGCCGATTTAAAATCTCCTGCGAGGCAGGTCCTTATCATATCCGACATTCGCCGAGGCAATGCATTGCCCACAACCGATATCACCCCAACACCGCCTAAAGCGATCATTGGCAAACTGATAGGGTCATCGCCCGAAATTAATAAAAAGTCTTCCGGCTTATCACGCGCTATCTGGTTAAGCTGGTCGAAATTGCCCGAAGCTTCTTTTATGCCGATGATGTTTTTAAAATCATGTGCCAGCCTTACGGTTGTCTCGGCGCTTATGTTGCTGCCGGTACGGCTGGGTACGTTGTATAATATTATTGGCAACGGCGAAACTGCCGCTATTGCTTTATAATGCTGGTAAATACCTTCCTGGGTTGGTTTGTTATAATGTGGGCTTGCCGACAAAATAGCATCGTAACCGGTTGTGTCAAATTGTTTTATTTGCTCAACCAGTTCGTGCGTATTGTTACCACCAAGGCCTGCAATCAATCCAACACGGCCATTAACACTTTTTGAAGTAAATTCCCAAACTTGCTTTCGTTCATCACTGCTCAGGGTGGCACTTTCACCGGTTGTACCCAATGAAACGATGTATTCCACACCTCCGTCAATTAAATGGTTGATGAGCTTTCCTAAAGCCTCGTAATCAACCTGCCCGTCTGTTTGAAAAGGAGTTATAATTGCAACCCCGGTTCCATAAAATTTGTTCATGTTAGTATTAAAAGGCGCTAAGATAAGAATAGTTCATAGTTCATGGTTGATAGTTCATGGTTTTTTTGCGGATGACCTACTGGCATTTAGAAGAAGTCAATTGTCGAACTTAAATGAGCAGTAAAATATAGCCGGCAATTGACCCGCCTAACACGATGAATGCACTATTGATACTTTTGAATTTTAAGAGTATGCAGATACTGACGATTGCAATAAGCATGCCGCGCCAATTGTTTATACTATCTTTCCCCAATTGATAACAAACAACCACTATTAGCGCTATTGATGCAACATTAACAGCATTTAAAAACGCGCCAAATAGTTTGGAACCCCTCATTTTGTTCACAAGCGGGTTAAGCAGCGCCACAAATACAAACGACGGCAGGAAAATGCCGATGGTTGATATAATGGCCCCGTTAATGCCGTTAACCTGGAAACCTATAAATGTTACTGATGAAAAAACAGGACCGGGTGTAAATTGTCCGACTGCAATAGCATCAACCAATTGCTGCCGGGTTATAACGCCATGTGCCACCAGTTCAGAATCAAGAAAGGCAAATAGCACATAGCCACTGCCATACAGTATGGCGCCGATTTTTAAAAACGACAAAAATAAACTGATATTGGTCCGGCTGAAAAAGTCATCGCCGCCTAAGATAAAAAGAGGTAATAAACTAAATGATTTGTCTTTGGGTTTTAAGCGAATAGCATACAACGCCATTGCCAAAAAGCCCGAACCAAACAAAATAAGCACTTCTGAATATCCCAATAAGCTTAGCACTAATGCAACAATGCCAATGGCACCCAGCTCAAATGTTTGTAGCGATTTTTTTGCCAGCGGATAAATTGCGGCCAGGATAACGGCTATTATTGCAGGCTTAATGCCATAAACAAATGGTTGAATTTGAGGCAGCTGGCCATACTTTTTATAAAGCCATGCCAGGGTACCGGTAATTAATACTGCCGGCATAATAAAACACAAACCTGCTATTATTAAGCCCTTCCACCCGCCTTTCTCATGGCCAATATGTATAGCCATCTCGGTGCTGTTTGGGCCCGGGATAAGGTTTGTCGCTCCAATCAGGTCAAGAAAGTGTTGTTCTTTTAACCATTCACGTTTAACAACTACCTCCTGGCGCATCATTGCAATATGGGCGGCCGGGCCACCAAAGGCGGTAGTGCCTAGTTTCAAAAACAATAAGGCAATTTCTTTAAGCGGCGTTGCTTTCATGGCACTGCTAAGATAGCATTTGCCATGTTATGGTACTATTAAGAAAAATAAGGTATGAACCATCAACCATGAACTGCAAACGCTAAAAACTCACCCCAATCCGCACCGCCGAATTTGTATTGCTGCCGCTATTGTACGATTTGCCATACATCAGCCTGAAGTTTAAATACTGTATCCCAATGCCCAGCTCAGTATAGTTTTTAAGGGCAGGGGTAGAGATGTAATTAATATCCAGTATTTCCTGCAGTTTAAGCTTCCTGATCAGCGGTATTTTGTTGAGGAAAAAGCCGGAAAAATTTTGCTCGATATGGCCTTCGATATATTTGGTATAGGTGCTGTTGGTATAGTAGTTTAGCAATAAAAAGCTGTTGATGCCGGTATGCGAAAATAATACCTGGTTACCCTGGAATTGTTTATAATCTGGGTAAAAGAGGCTGTTATTGTTCAAAAACTTGCCTGCGCCAATAAAGAACGACGTTTGCCCTAAAACACCAGCGTTAATATTCGATTTGGATACATCAGCAGTAAGCAAATCGTAATCAACATCGGAGCCAAATATGCTTTTGATGCCTTTGGTATAGCTTAGGCCGATTGTTGGATATTTTGATGGCAAATAACGGCGCCCGGTAGGGTAGGTCTCGTATTTGTCGCTAAAATCATAAGTTGTACGCAAACCAATTTTAAACGATTGATTGTCAGCAAACATCGGTACATCTAAATTTGGCGTAAAAGGATTGTTCGAGGTATAGTTGTGGTTGCCAGGGCTGAAAAAGCTGTAATTTGATGTATTGGTGAGCGCTTTCCTGTCGGCCCATTCAACATATCCGCTGGCCATCCATCCACCGGTTATGCGCCTGCTTGCCGATGCCGAAAGGTATTGCTTTTGATAAAGCTTTTCATAATTCTGCCTTTCGAACAAACTGTAAACCGTATTAATCAACGGCGACATGGGCGTATAATAATTCAAATCAACAACTTCAGAGCCTGCGCTAAAACCCAGGTTGTATTCACCGGCAGGTATACCGGCATAAATACTGCCGGTAAATTTCTTATTGCTAAAGCCATAACCTGCCCTTGCGCCAACCGTTAAATACTTATTATTGGTGCTGTCGACCAATTTACTGAATGATGCACCGTAATTAAGGTTAAACCCTTGTGCCGTATTAAACCTTATCGAAGGTAAAATAGCATCAAGGTTATAATATTCATGCTCATAACGATTGACGTGACGATAGTTCTTATAAGTCAAATCAAGCAGGCTGAATTTGTTGTTCACTTTATCCAGCGAGTCGAGGTATGGCTTTGACTCCCGTTTTTTGGCCAGTATAGCTTTTTTCTCGTAATCCGTTTTTTCCTCATCTGTTAATGGTACCGGCCGTTCATTTGCCCAGTAGGTCGAATCTTTTTTATTGCTGCCCTTGGTAACCCGCATCACTTCTTTAAACTCTTTTTTATTGAGCGTTGGGTTAAGGTCATAATCCTTATAAACCGATATAAAATAGCCGCCGATCTTGAAACCCAGCAGGCCTCCCGTAAATTCAAACTTAACTGATGAAGGCATCCATGCCTGCCTGCTCACCGGGAAAAACTGCTCACTAACCTTAAGGGTATCAACAAAGTTTATGTTTTGCTTTTTGGTGATAAAGAGGTCGAGCCCGTAAAGGCGCCAGCTATCCTCCAAAATATAAATATACCCCTGGAAACAGGCGTCATAGCCACGCTTTGGCATCACCTTTATCTTGTCAACCGTTTCGCCATTTTCGGTAGTAAAGCCAATGTATTTGTAGTTGTAGTAAAACATCGCGTTGTCGGCAATTGGCGATACCAGCGGGCGCAGGCTTAAGCCACCCCAATTTTGAATATTCTCATAAAAATTAACCTGTATATCCGATGCCCGGTTATAGCTAAATACCTGGTTACTGCCCGATACTTTTGATGATATCAATTCCTCATGTACGTTATCTGGTCGCTTAAAGCTGTATTTCGATTCCGACTCCGACAGGTAGACAATGCCCCTGCGGTTCGAATCCAGGCCCATTTCGCGGGTAGCTTTCTGCACATCAAATCCCAAAAATCTTTTAGGGGCAGCCAATAGCTTTTGGAGGCCCTTTATATAAACCTCGCAGGTGTAAGCATCAACCTCGTTAAGATGGCCCTTACGGGCTTTAATAGCCTTGCGAACAATGGCATAAGCAGGGTCTTCACCGCCCGATTTTACCACCACGTCATTTAGCTGGTAGGTTTCGGTTTGTAAAACAATATCAATGGCCTGGTTTTTTGTCAGTTCAACTTTACGGCTTTGCTGCTTATAGCCGACAGCCTTGTATTGCACTTCATAAGTACCGGGCTTTAACAGCAGGCCATACTCGCCCTCGCTGTTTGCCGACGTACCCCTGGTAGTATTTTTTATATAGATGCTGGCAAACGGAACAGGCTTGTTTTGCTCGTCGGTAATTTTGCCGCTTACGGTAAACGTTTGCGAAAATGCACTAAAACTGATGATGATAAAGAAAGCGAAAGGTAGGGTTAATTTCATTTAACAGGCTTTTGTACGAAGGTGAAACAAATTTATTGAACCTGTTAGACTGGTTTTGTTAATAATTGTTAAAGATATTTAATCAGGAAAATTAACGCTGGCTAATGCTATTATTGAATTAGTATGAATGATAAGGTCATTTCTAAATATTAAAAAATATTATATGAAATATTGCAAAAAATAAAAGCCTCCTCACACTCGCTGCTTGGAGGCTTTAACCTAAACCTTATCACAATAGGTGAGCAGGATGCCCACCATATGAAGCAACTAATATAGGGGTTTCTATAATAGAATAAAAATTTTTGTGTTAAAATGACACAACTTATTGCACAAATATATTTATATATTAAATCGATAACTTAAAGTTAAATTAACGTGGAATATATATACTATTAAGCTATCATTTCAAACAGTTCTGCATCGCTGATTATTGGGATATTTAGCTTTTGGGCTTTCTCCAATTTGGCGGGGCCCATGTTATCGCCCGCAACCAGGAAATTTAGCTTGGCTGATATGCTGCTCACTATTTTGCCCCCGTTTTGCTCGATAATGTCCTTCAACTCATCGCGCGAGAATTTCTCAAATACACCGGAGATGATAAATGATTGACCACTAAGCTTTTCGCTGGCAAGTTTTACTTCTTTTTCAATGATAACAAACTGCAGGCCTTGTGTTTGTAGCTTTTCAATTTCCTGCTTATGTTTCTCGTCGCTAAAATATTCAATAATACTTAGTGCAATGCGTTCGCCTATTTCTTCGGCCGTAATTAATTCATCAAACGTAGCGGACGCCAGCCTGTCGATGTTTTTAAAATGGACGGCCAGTTTTTTAGCTACTGTTTCGCCAACATAGCGGATGCCCAGGCCAAACAGCACTTTTTCGAAAGGCATTTCTTTCGATTTTTCAATACCAGCCAGCATGTTGTTGATGGATTTTTCGCCGAAACGGCCCATCTTTTTTAACTCTTCGCTATGTTGCTCCAGGTCATAAATATCACTTATGCGACTGATGAATTTATTTTGATAAAGTGTCTCGATAGTTTCGTCACCCAACCCATCAATATTCATGGCCTTGCGGCTGATGAAATGCTGCATTTTGCCCACTATCTGCGGATGGCAACCCTCGTCGTTAGGACAGTAGGAGGCAGCCTCGCCCTCCTTACGGATAAGTTCTGTCCCGCACTCGGGGCAGTGAGTCAAATATTTTATAGGTTTGGCATCCGGGCTGCGTTTATCAAGGTTTACGCTGATGATCTTCGGGATGATCTCGCCGCCCTTCTCCACAAAAACCCAATCATGTTCATGCAGTTTTAGGCGTTTTTCAATTTCGTCGGCATTGTGCAGCGTTGCCCGTTTAACAGTGGTGCCGGCCAGCAGCACGGGTTTTAAATTGGCAACAGGTGTAACAGCCCCGGTGCGACCAACCTGGTAAGTAACTGCCAGTAACTCAGTTTGCACTTGCTCTGCTTTGAATTTGTAGGCTATGGCCCAGCGTGGTGATTTGGCGGTAAAGCCCAGTTCCTGCTGTTGCGCGTAGCTGTTTACTTTGATCACAATCCCATCGATGTCGTAACTGAGGTCGAACCTGTTTTTGTCCCAGTAACTGATGAACTTGAAAACATCGTCAATGGTGCTGCAAAGTTTGCTATGTTCGTTGGTGTGGAAGCCCCAGTTTTTTACCGCCTGCAGGCTTTCCCAATGTGTTCTGAACAGCAGCCTTTCGGTATACAGGAAGTACAGGAAACAATCCAGCGGGCGGCGTGCCACCTCGGCCGAGTCCTGCATTTTTATAGTGCCCGATGCAAAGTTGCGCGGGTTGGCGTAAGGCACTTCGCCTGCCTCAATGCGTTCGTTATTTAAGCGTTCAAAGGCTTTGAGGTGCATAAAAACCTCGCCCCGTATTTCAAACTGGCCGGGATAATCGCCATGTTTAAGGCGCTTAGGTATGGTATTGATAGTGCGCACGTTGGTGGTTACATCATCGCCCTGTATGCCGTCGCCACGGGTAACGGCACGTACAAGCACACCATCTTCATAGGTAAGACTCATTGAAAGCCCGTCGAACTTCAACTCGCATACATATTCAAAATTATCGCCGATAGCCTTGCGGATGCGCTGGTCGAAATCAAGCAGTTCCTGCTCGTTATACGTATTGCCCAACGACAGCATTGGCCAGCGGTGCGTTACGGTCACAAAATCTTTGGTGATATCGCCGCCAACTTGTTGGGTAGGGGAGTTAGGGTCGGCATACTCGGGGTATTGCTTTTCGAGTGCGCTTAATTCTTCCAGTTTTTTATCGAAATCGTAATCGGCAATGGTAGGCATTGCCAGCACATAATAGTTGTAATTGTGCTGCTTTAATTCGCTTGTTAACGATTCTATTCGGGTTTTTGCTTCAGCCGGTGACATATAAGCGAAGATAAGTTTTAATTTGAAAATGCTATAATTTGATGATTTGAAGATGGGGAAATTTGAAGATTTGAAGATGCGGAAATTTGAAGATTTGAAAGTGTGTAACGGGGAAGTTTCAAATATTTTTTAAACCCTTGCTCTTCTTGATCGTCATACCAAAAAAACAAAATAAATTTTACCATGAAAAAGTACGGAAGAATTTTGATGCTATTTTCGGCGCTAACCTTGTTCGCGGCAGCAAGCAGCCAGGCGCAAATTGTTGTCAGGGCACGTTTGGGCCGTCCGCGCACAGCTGTGGTTGTACGTCCTGTGCGCCCAACCCCGCGCCATGTTTGGGTGGCTGAAGAGTGGGTGCCCAGCGGTGGCACTTATGTTTATAAAGAAGGCTACTGGGCCGAGCCGCCACGCCGCCGTGCCGTTTGGGTACCAGGCAGGTGGAGGCACCATCACCGCGGTTACGTTTGGGTAGGCGGGTATTGGAGATAACAATCCTCCCAACCCCCTGAAGGGGGAGCTTGAAAACTCCGGCTTCAGGGGGGATATTATTTACTGGTTGTAATGCCGTTGGTAGTATAAGTTATCGGAACGGTCATGCCGCCGGGCAGCTTGGGGTTGTCAAGTATCTGCATGCTGCCCATCATTATCTGTTTCATTTTAGCCTCGCGTATCCAGCCGGTTTTTTTATCAACCCTGATGTCGGATAATACCGAGCCATTCAGATCATATTTTACAGGCATGCCGTTTACCTGCGATGGCGCGGCATCCTTATCGCTGGTTAAGGTGCCTTCGCCGTGAATAATATAAAGCCCGGCGGCTATGTCGGTCAGCTGGTAATTTACGCGCACGGCTACCCTGGCCGTGTTTTCAAACGCCGTGTTTATTACCCACTTATCATCTTTAGCAATGGGTGCATCCGGGAAGATGGCAATGCCCGCCTCCAGGCTACCCCTGAAAGCGTTTAATCCGAACGATTGTGTAAACAACGCCCTGGCCTGCTGCCGTTTTGCATTAGTAGGTTCCTGATTTAACAGGATATCTAATAATTTGTCAAGATTAGTGACCGATTTTACCCGGCCTTTTTTGGTGATTTCTGCATTAAAATGCTTGTTTATTATGCCCGACATTATGGTCGACAGCGTATCCTGCGGATCGTTTTTCTTCGTATCTATCTCGGTGGTAAATCCCGCCATTTCTATTTTCATGCTAACCGACCGGATAGCCACTTCCATATTATAAACCGAATCGGATACGGCAAGCACTTTAAAGGCCATTTTGTAAACATAACCTATGTTAATTGTATTATGCTGGCCGTCCACTACTTCGCCTGCCTGCGAGTTCACGGTAAAGTTTAAATAATAGCTGCTATCTTTTACAAGATTTAGCGCTGGCTTGAATTTTTGCGCGTTGCAATAAACTGTGCCTGCCATCAAAAACAAAAGACATAATAGCTGTTTCATGGTTTTATTTGTAAGGCTAAGGTAACAAAGTAGCGGCACTGATGGCGCATTAATATTATAGCAGAAATTGGGGGGAAGGGGGATAAAACAAGAATAGCCGGTCTCTCAACCCCGGCTACTCTCAAATTAGCATTATCATTAAATTTTCACTCACGGTTGTATACGGAAACGGGGCTGGCAGAGTTTCAAAAAAAATAAAAAAGTCAAAAAAAAACTCCCGCTGAGAGTGCGGGAGTTAAACTATGGTATTTTGCCACAACTAATAAAAGATATTGGCTATATTAATAATTAATACAGTGTTTTATTTTTTATCATGTTGATGCTTGTTTTGATAATAAAAAATACCGGGATAGCTTGTATGGCAATGCCGATATATGCAAGTGTGCTCATGATAATACTAATTTGAGAGTGAACGGGAAATGTATGATATTGTACCATTAGAATTGCAAAAATCGTACCTATTTCATTAAAAGTGGCCCCTGCTTGTTGGTCGAATTAATAATTTTCTAATGAAGAAAAAATGGGGATTGCATGATTGGGGAATGTGTGAAAGAAATTACCCAAATTGGGCAATAAATTACACTATTGATTAATAATAAAATCGTGCCAATTAAGTGGGTTATCAACAGGTGTTGATAAAAAGTGGCATTTCCACCGTTTCTACTGCAATATAACCTAAAATTAATAATTTAGCAAGAATTAATAATTCTGTTCGGTTTTTAATTACCGCGACATTGCGCTTGTTACCGAGCAATTGTTATACCGCTTTGTTTTAGTTCATGGTTCATAGTTGATGGTTCATGGTGAAGAGAGCAACGAGCCGTGAATCAAAGGCCAGGCAAAGCGCTAAATACAGCGGCTGTGAACTATCAACTATCAACTATCAACCATGGACTCATCGCAATTGCAGCGGCTATGAACTATGAACCATCAACTATGAACCATCAACTAATTCCCACTTCCACTCACTACCCCCTTCGCCATCATCACGTCCTTAATCAATTTTACAGGCGCGCTGCCATAGCTTAAAAACTTTTCGTTAAAATCCTTCAGTTTATACTTGTCGGCCATTTTCTTTTTCCAGTTTTCGCGCAGGTCGGTTATTTCGCGGTAGCCGGAGTAGTAGCTGCAAAGCTGTACGCTGCTAACCGTAACACGCTGCCATTTGCCTTCGGCTTCGGCCTGTTGTTGGAAATCTTCGCGGGTAAGCAGTTTCAGGGCATCCGGCTTCTGCATGTTTTGGATATGCACCGAATAATCCAATATAGCGTTGCAAACCGAGCGCAGGTGCCATTTATACCACATCAGGCGCATTTCGGGCTCATCGGCGCCGTAGCCGTTATCCAGCATCATTTCTTCGCTGTAAACCGCCCAGCCCTCAACCATGGCGCCATTGCCAAATATCGCTTTAACTATACCTGGTGCTTTGTTGGCATACACCAGCTGCACATAATGGCCCGGTATGGCCTCGTGCATGCATAATATCTGTAGCGTGTAGTTATTATACTCGCGCAGGTAACTTTCGGCTTTGTCGGCGCTCCAATTGGCCAGGCTGCCAACGTTAAAGTACGAGTTGCCGCCCTTGTCGTATGGTCCCGGCGCACTCATCGATGCACCGGCGACCCCCGCCATGTAGCCCGGCTCCTTACGTACTACCAGTGGTTTTGACGGATCCATAGTCACCATTTCCTTCGTTTTTACAAAAGCCGTTAGCTTCGGTATCGCCTTTTCAATGGCCGACTGGAACTCGCCCTGTGCAGCATGTTTACTGCTCAGGGTATCAATTAGTTTGGCAATCATATCCAGCGAATCTGCCGGTGGTTTGGTCGTGCCAAAATATTTGGGCCAAATTTTGCGGGCTATTTTTGCCATCTCGCGGTGCAGGTACTTTTTACGCTCAACCGCCGAGTTAAACAGCTGCTGCGCCGTGGCTTCGCTCTGTATATCATATTTAAACTTAGCCTCGTAAAGTTCCTTGCCCAGCCTGAAACTGCGGGGTTTGTCGTTTTTAAGCGCTTTTAGCCAGGCCACATGTGCCTTTATGGCCTCGGCAGACAGCCTTGCCCGCTCCAGCATTGGTTTTTGTTCGGCCTGCGAAATGTTCGTTTTTTTAAGCGAATCGGCATAGTCTTTTTCAAAAACGCCCAGGCCGCCCTCATGCTGGGTTATGGCCAGCGCGGTAAGTTCGGCAACCGGGTTTTTAATGTGCTTTTCGGCTTCTTTGTAGTAGGCCGGTATGTTGGCCATTTTCTGGTAAAAGTTGCGCATGCGCTTATCCAGCGGGGCATAGTGCTCATTTAAAATATAAGCGAAACTGCCGATAACGTTATATCCGGACGGGTCCCATTGCCAGTCCTTCAGCGTTTGCAGGCGCCACTCAATTTCTTCCATTTGGTTCTGCATCATTCGGTAGTCAACCCGGTTCCCTTCATTCAGCGTGTTCACCTCAAAGCGGCTCATCGAGTCGATCTGCACCTTGGCAAAGGTTATCTGCTTGTCGCGCAGTTTGTCATCGGGTATAAGCAGCAGGCTGTCGTATTTGTGGTAACCCACGCTGGTGGCCCAGTCGGGGTTCAGCTTCCACAAGCCATCCAAAAAGTTATTTTCGTAGATGCTGAACGCGCCGTCATCCTTGCCCAATTGTTCGCCTACAGACGAGCCATCTTTTTTGCAGCCAATCAGCACGCAGTAAACCAGGCACGATGTAATTAAAAGTTTTTTTATCACCGGGGTATCATTTATAATTTGATGGATAAACTTAAAACATTTACCCGAAATAAGCGAACGATTGTAAATATGGATATGGAAGTTTTACAAATTGGGCGTATGGAACCCGCATATTGATTAATTAGGGCATTCCCCGGTTGGTAGAAACCGGGGCCGTGCTGTATGGTAGGGATATTGAGTTATCGGGAAATTGCAGCTTACCCTCTTTCCGCGCAGCGAAGAGAGGGTCGACCAGCGAAGCGAGGTCGGGGTGAGTCCTCTCCGCCATGCTTTTACGTCGTGCATTTACGCCAATCATTTGCGTTAACGCCGCTTGTAGAGGACTCACCCGGTCGACGCTACGCTGGACCGCCCTCTTCGCTGCGCGTAAAGAGGGCTAAAAAAGCTTAGCTTGATAACTTTAGGTCCACGCCCGGCCGGTATCCGCTGCCATCACTAATACAAGTCTGTACTGTAAATGATTTAAACTAACTTACAGAACAATCTGTTTTATCTTTATTTTTATTCTTGAATTTATTTATCCTCGAAATAAAAATTATCTTGCTTATTAACAGTAAATTTGGTCATTTTCAAGTATTTTACTAAAAAATATCACAGATTATTCTTGTTTATCAAATAAATTTCTGTACATTTGTAGTGAACATAAACCCCTCGCTTTTTCAAGCATAAAACCAAAGTGTCCGTCCGTCCGCAGGAGCAACAGTCCCCCCGGACGGACGGACACCCACGCAAAACCATAGCAAACAGGTAATCCTATTAAACGGAAAACAAGGCCCTTTATTAAAAAGGGTTATCAGGGGAGTATTTTCTAAAATTCATTTCATGAATTGGTTTATCAAGTGAGCGGTTAACAACTCAGCTATTCAATTCACCCAAACAACCTTACAACATTCCAACCCTGCAACATTTCAACAATAAATAAACACATGGAAACAAACCAACCATCAAAAACCATCTATTACACCAAACCCGAACAACTCGACACTTTTCTTGCCAAAGTTATGCCCGAACCCGAAACACCGCCGGGCTTGCTCATAACCCATTCGGCAGGGTATTGGCTCAAAAAGGCAAGCGCCAAACCAATCCCCAAAATGCTGTTTGGCAGGCTTTGGTACGAGGGCGAAATCTGCACACTGTTTGCCGATAGTAACCTGGGCAAATCAATACTGGCAGTTCAAATTGCCAACTGTATAAATACCGGCAAGGCCATGCAGCCATTTGAGGTTGAGGCCAAAGCACAGCCAACATTGTATTTAGATTTTGAGTTGAGCGATAAACAGTTTGAAGCACGGTACTCCGAAAACTATGAAAATCACTACAATTTCAGGGAGGATTTTTCCCGGTCAGAATTAAATCCTGACAACGCCGTGCCACCAGGTTTTAGCGACTTCGACGAATACCTTATTGCAGCACTGGAGCGTGATATTGTGCAGAAAAAAATAAAGGTGGTAATAGTTGATAACCTTACTTACCTGCGTAATGAAACCGAGCAGGCCAAAGACGCCCTGCCGTTAATGAAGCAACTTAAAGCGTTAAAAAACAAGTACGACCTATCAATGCTGATACTTGCCCATACCCCCAAGCGCGATTTGAGCCAGCAGATAACCCTTAACGATTTACAGGGCAGTAAAATGCTGATGAACTTTTGTGACAGCGCCTTTACCATTGGTCAAAGCAACGTCGATAAAGATTTGCGCTATTTAAAGCAGATAAAACAGCGTAATACCAACCAGGTATACGGTTATAGCAATGTTTGCCTTTGCCGCATTACCAAGCCATCCAACTTTTTGAAGTACGAATTTGCAGGCTACGGCAACGAACTCGACCACCTGAAAAAACCAAACGACCGCATGAACCAGGACGAAATTGACCAGGCCGTGCAATTGCGAAATGAAGGGTTATCCCTGAGGGAGATCGGCAAAAAAATGAACATCACCCACCAAAAAGTCGACCGGCTGATTAAAGCCTCAGCACAGTAACTGCCCGTCCGTCCGTCCGCAGGGACTACAGGTAAACCGGACGGACGGACACGACTACACATTCGGAAGGTTAAAAAAAGCGCGGGAATGTGCGATTCCCTCCCTTGGGAGGGCGAAGGGAGGGGTTCTGCTCCAAGCTTGTACGCTTGGTTGTCTGTGGTATCATAGTTCAACAGACCCCTACCTTCCCTTCCCCAGGGAAGGAATCGCACCGGCCACTGCTTTTAAAACAATCTTCCAAACACCAATAGACAAGACTACCTCCATCTCCTTCTATCAACCATGAGCCATGAACTCTCCGCACAGATACACCCTCGAACCCTACCGCGGGCCGGGCACCCGCTATGTTTGCCCCAATTGTAATAGCAGGCATAAAACCTTTAAGCGCTACATCGACACACAAACCGGCGACTACCTTGCCGACGATGTAGGCAAATGCGACTGGCTCGACCAATGTGGCTACCACTATCCGCCCCGCGAATTTTTTAAGGCCAACCCCGGCCACAAACCTCTAAACAACAACACAATGAAAACCCCAACACAACCCCAGTATTTCGATACCATCCCCCAATCAATAGTCGCCGGCACCATGCGCGGTTACGATAAAAACAATTTCAGCATGTTTTTGGCCCGCATGTTTGGTGCCGATGGCGCTATACACCTCATTGAAAAATACCGCATAGGCTGCGCCAAACACTGGCCCGGCGCCACCATCTTCTGGCAGATCGACTACGACGACAAGGTACGCACCGGCAAAATAATGCTCTATAATGGTAAGGATTGTAAGCGAGTGAAGGAGCCGTTTAACCATATTGCGTGGGTGCACAGGTTAGTTGGGAAGTCCGAAAGTCGGAAAAGTCCGGAAAGTCGGAAAGGCGCTGCGGCTGGCGTTAATGGCTGTGCAAGCAGCCCCGTTGAATCTAAAAATACGCTTTCAGATTACACGAAACATCCGGAGGGCATCCTGCACACTGTAATTGCGGACTACAAACTCCAACAATGCCTGTTTGGCGAACACTTATTAAAACTCGAACCCTTCAAAACGGTGGCTATAGCCGAAAGCGAGAAAACCGCCATTATAGCCAGCATGTACCTGCCCAATTATATCTGGTTAGCAGCCGGTAGCCTGGAAGGGCTAACCGCCGAAAAATGCCAGGTACTAAAACACCGCACCGTACGCCTCTATCCCGATGTTAACGCCTATGCCAAATGGCATACCAAAGCACGTGAACTAAACGCCCGAATACCAACCGCCACCTTCGTAATTGACAATACTCTAACCCAAAATCCCACCGCTTACGACAAGCAGCGCGGCGTTGATATTGCTGATAAATGGATTGATAATAAGTTGTTGGAATGGGAGGTGGAAGGGGGGAGGTAAAGAAGGTATCGAAGCGCCATTCCCCGCGCTTCATTGCGAGGAACGAAACGCCCTCACCACGCGTCATTGCGAGGAACGAAGCAAACTCTGCACAGGACAATCAACGAACCGCGAAGCCAATGGAGACCTTGCATCCGCCTGCAGGTAACCACGAAGCTTTTTATCCCAATGCAGCACGGCGCAGAGATTGCTTCGAAGCCGTCTGCAAGCAGCCAGCCTCGCAATGACGGTGTTGGTGGTTGTGATTGTTTTTTATTCCTCAATTAACTTATCATACAAATCAATCCAGTCAGGATTTAACTCGTTAATCAATTTAATTTTAGCTTTCCTGTTACCACCTTTAACGGCTTTTTCAACAGCAATTGCCTCTTCAATACGTGGGTAGAAACAATAATAAACCAACTTTTCGCATTGATATTTTGCAGTAAAGCTATCCGGGTAAAAATGCGTTTTATGTTCCCAAACCCGCCCTGTGAGGTCAGAAGTAACACCTACGTATAAAACAGTATGCCGCTTATTGGTCATTATGTAAACGCAGCCACCTTGTATAAATACCATTGCGCAAATTATAAAATTATCTTAAATTACGTACAAACCTTCTCCACCCGTCGTTGCGAGGAACGAAGCAATCCCTGCACAGGACAATCAGGAACCGTAATATTTGTGAAGATCAAAAATGCGGCTGACAGGTCACCACAAAGCTTTTGCTCCTTGATTTGCACGCGTAAAGATTGCTTCGTTCCTCGCAATGACGACGTTGGTAATGTGTAGGCGGCAAACCCTCTCCGCGCGCCATTGAGGAACGAGCGCCCTCTCCGCGCGTCATTGCGAGGAACGATCCGCCAGCTGGCGGACTGCACAGGACAATCAATGAACCGGAATGATTTTGTGGGGTAAGGCGCCGCGTGCAAGTTGGCTACCTGTCAGCGGCGCACGAGTAGCCTTTTCGCCTGGGGCCTGCGCGTCATACTCGCGCGAGAAGACCGGGGAGGCTTGCGGCAGCGGCGTGGAAGGGTCACCTTTCCCCAAAAAAACGTATTAAACTAAAACAATCTCACAATTATGGAAGAACGCAAAACAGCTGCAATAGTACTGGGCATACTTGCCCTGGCGGTGGTAATTTTTACGGTGATCATCCCTTATATCAACGAGCGGAAAACGCAGACTTTACAGTTCAGGTCCTGCACGGTTCATTTTAATTACCACAATGGTTATTCACCCGACTATGACATTTACCGGGCGGCTCAAAACAACTTCGCCCTTTGTTTATGCAAGATCTACCAACACGGGGACACTGCAATCAGCAACCGGATTATAGGGATATACAAAGAAACCGGTAGCCCAATCGGCCCGGATAGTGTGTATAAGTCGAAAGACTGCA
Organism: Mucilaginibacter sp.; assembly: GCF_025359345.1. Classification (GTDB taxonomy): domain Bacteria; phylum Bacteroidota; class Bacteroidia; order Sphingobacteriales; family Sphingobacteriaceae; genus Mucilaginibacter. The sequence goes on along the minus strand of NZ_JANYGQ010000030.1, from coordinate 26,547 downwards.
GTGTGGATACTATTATAAAGTACCGAAGCGAGGCCTTTGATACACTGATTATGGTCGATTGATTTTAAAAGACTGTAAAGCTGTCTGCCAACTGGTCGGGTGTGATGCTGAGGCATAAAATTATCTGGCATCTTAAAAGGAAATGAAAAAAAGGGTGTCATGCTGAGGCACTCGAGGCATCAGCGCAGTGGCCGGTACGACGTGCTTAGCACGCGGGCTATCTGCGCGTTATTACCTGTCGGCGGGCCACAAGCAGGGAGGCTTGGGGCAGCGGGGAATTTAATCGCCTGCGTCAAACATTTGTGCGTATTGTAGCATATATTTCGCAGTGAGCCAGTTGCTAGGGGGGACTATAGTAGCATGATGGCGCCCATAGATGACACTTTGGGCAGTTGCAGAGTCTAAATCAATTTTGATAATCATATAACGACCATCTGATCTGCCTCGCACGAAAGAACCATCATTATTATCTCGCCAAGCGTTTACACTAAAGTAGTTTATTAATTCATCCATAACCAAAAGCTATTTTTTGCATTCCATTACTAAATCCACCATCGGTAACATTTTACGTTTGAAATGCTAGCCGCACTGCAATAATTGCAATGGCATCGATGTCAACAATAAAAAATGTCCTGTCTCGACTTGAAATTTATTTAATTATACTATTTTCATCTGATATGTTCCTAAAATTCTTCACTTGATAGTTGGTATCTAATTCAAAATAATACCTAACAAGCTTTTTTCGGTTATTTTCTTCAATTCTAAAAGTGCATTTGGTATAATAAAAAACAAGTTCGCCACTTTTTATTTTACGTAAGTTGCTGAGGTTTTCCTCTTTAAGCTCCGGCCTTACACGGTTTTCGCTGTCAACATACTTTTCATAACCATGAAAATCAAATTCATTTTTAATATTTTCGGGGTAAAGCATGCTGTCCAACATGACTTTCGTTCTTGATTTGATTATTGTATCTACTGAAACCAACTCAAACGAATTCGGATCATTTAATTTGCTTTTGATATAATTTTCTATGTTTTTATCAGCAATTTTTTGAGGTGTACTATTGCAAGATAATAACCCAACTAAAAAGACAAAGTAAATTTTCTTCATGAATAAAGGTACTTATTAGGTGGCCTAATGTAAGAATAAGTTGTTGTAATTAATGCCCCAGCTGCCGTAAGCGTTCTTCCTCATCTGGCGCGAGAATGCAGCCAAAGGCCCAAGGAGGTGGAGTTCTCGTGCCCTCGCGTTTAGGTAGCCAGCACGCTATGTAGACAAATGCTATTGTTTAAACCCCCGTCCGCCACTGTCCGCAAACTTGTCCGCATTCCCGCGTCCCACAAAACGGACGGACAAACCTTATACTCGCGCGAGAACACACGCATTTGTGATAGAAAATGCTTAAGCCAAATGAGGCCCTACATCTGACCAGTTAAATAGCCATATAAGAAAATAGTAAATAAAAAATATGCCAACATAATCATTGGAACAAACACGCTGTGTTTAAATAGCCCCAAAGGATACTTTTCAATGAGCAAAAGATATCTATTCCGCCAAAATATCAAAACATAGTTTATGATATAAATTAATACGAATACCAGGGCCATATCTAAAATGGAAGATATGTTTTCTCCGACTGTCGTAAAAATTCCAAATGTTCCAATTTTACTGTGATAAATATGGAAATATTTCAGCCAAAGCATCGTGCTAAGCACAGCTAGTGTAAATACCCAGGAAATTAGAATTAATGGTTTCTGTTCCCAACCTCTTTCTTTAGGATTATGCTTAATAAAACGTTGTGTAGCATCACTCCAAAATAAATAATAATAGTTCCTCATAAATTTATAATTAATGTGGCAGTGTGCAAATTGAACAGCCTTCCCCGCGACCGCCCCGATTTATCGGGGTGTCCGCGTTTAGGTAGCCAGCATGCTATGTAAATAAATACTGTTGTTTAAACCCCCGTCCGTCTTTGTCCGCAAACTTGTCCGCATCCACCCGTCCCACAAAACGGACGGATAGAACCCACACCGATACCGTTATACCGCACAAATAATTAACTTTAAGCCCCTACCCAAACGGCTCACTAATTGATTTACTTGGCTGCGAAAACCATCTCGGGCCTTGTTCGGTCATATACACACAGTCCTCTAAGCGCACGCCAAATTCGCCTACAATTGAAATGTTTGGTTCTATACTGAAGCACATGCCCGGCTGCAGCAATAGCTTGTTGCCTTTTACCATATTGCCCCATTCGTGCCCGTCCATACCAATGCCGTGACCGGTGCGGTGTGGCAGTCCCGGTAATTTGTAGCCCGGTCCGAAACCTGCATCGGTAATTACTTTACGGGCAGCGGCATCCACGGCTTCGCAGGGCGTCCCGATCTTTGCGGCGGCAAACCCGGCGGCCTGCGCCTGTTTTTCGAGCGACCATATTTCCTGCTGCCGTTTGGTTGGTTCGCCAAAAACAATGGTACGGGTAATGTCTGAATTATACCCCTCAATCACGCAGCCGCAATCCATCAGCACCATATCCCCTTTTTTAAGCTGGTGCGGCTCTTTCAATCCATGCGGAAAAGCCGAAGCCTTACCGAACAGGCATAAAGCAAAATCGGGTGCGCCGCCCAGCTGGCCTTGTGCCGACATAATTATCGACGAAAGTTCGCCCTGCGACATGCCTTCCTTTAACTGGCCCGCAGCGTGTTTGATGGCAGCAAGGGTAATATCATTTGCCTTTTGCAAAAGCTTAATTTCCGCGGCTGATTTTATTAAACGGCAGGGGATGGTTACCGGGTCGCCGCTTAAATAGTTTAAATCCGGGGACTCTTTCTTTATGCCATTAACTATAAAAAACCGGGTGCTTTCTTCTATGGCAACAGCCCGGTAAACAATACCGGCATCTTTAATGGCATTGGCAATAAGCCGGTAGGGGCTCTCGTCTTCCTGCCAGGCGTACACATCTTTTCCAATAATTACCTGCTCGCGCAGGCGGGCTTCTTCAAAGCCGGGGCACACGTATTTTACCTCCCCTTTGGCAGGGATAATGGCCACCATAGTGCGCTCGCTGGGCCACCAGGTAATACCGGTAAAATAATGCAACCCGGTGCCCGCATCAAGCACCAAAGCATCCATTTTGTTTTCGGATAGCAGGCGCTGGGCCTTTGCAATCCTGGCCTGCCTTTCAGCCGGCGATATCGGCACCACATCGCCGGTGATAGATTGCAGGGTAGCCGTTGCACCGGCAGCTTCGTTTTTCGGGCTTTCGGTACATGAGGCCATGCCTGTTAACATACCGGCTGCCAGGGTTGCAGTAGTGAGGCCGATAAAATCTCTTCGTTTAATAGTCATAAAATGTTTTTTTAAAGCGGTCAGCTGTTTAGCTATGAACACCCGGCTAACTGAAGCTAAATTATAAATAATTTTGATGGATTATTCGTGGTTAATAAGCCGGCTATCCGTGCGTGTACAGCGCTCAAAATGTCTTAGTTTTAATACCTGTCCGAAACCGTCCGCTACCACCCGTCCCGGAAAACGGACGGACAAAACCATCGCCCATTTGTTTGAACCTTGATTTTTCACCTGTTAATTGTTTTTTAGTGGCGTTCAAGAGGGCGTCGCCGTTCACACGATTAACAGATTTTCATTGTAACTTACGGGCAGACAGGGGGAGGTAATCTTTAATCAAACAAATCAAGGTTCACCACTGTAACATACTCCTGGTACCAAACGTCATCTAATCAAAATCTGTTTAATATTTAATAATGATAAAAGCATTCTGCAGCATCTTCCTTTTCTCTGTAACCATCCTTTTGGGCAGTCAATGCCTCGCCCAAACCAAAATTGATACCACCGAAGCTATCCCCGCAGGCGGCATTAAGCAGGTAGTTAAAATTGAAGGAAAGGACCGCTCGAAACCGTTGTTCCTGTTTATAACCGGCGGACCTGGTTCGGAGGGGATATATGATGAAAATAAGTTTTACCTCGATGAATTAAAGAAACACTTCGTCGTTGTCGCCTGGGACCAGCGTAACTGCGGGAAAACACTGAAGCTTAACCCTTCGCCGGTAAAATTAACGGTTAAGCTGTATGAAAATGATACCCACCAATTGGTAACGGCCCTGCTGAAGCAGTTCCACCAAAAAAAGCTGTTTATTATGGGTTGGTCGTGGGGCACCGTGCTGGGTTTTTACATGGCCGATAAACATCCCGAACAAGTGTACGCTTACATGGCGGTAAGTCCGGCGGTAAATCAGTGGGAAAGTGAGCGGATATCGTTAAACGAATTAAAGCAGAAGGCCGTGCAACAAAAAAATAAAAGGGCTATTGCTGAGCTTGCAAAAGTGAAGATCCCGTTTGAAAACGGATTGCAAAATTATTACGACCGCAAATGGCTGTCGGTTTTGAATGGTGAGGACATTGGCGACACCACGGAATTTAAAAAGTATTTCACCGAAAACTCGGAAATGACGGCGCTTTTTAAAGAGGCTAACTATATTGATCTAACGGTTTCGATGCCCAAAGTTAATTGCCCGGTTTATTTTTTTGTGGGCCGTAATGACCATCAAACCAATTACCTGCTTTCAGAAAAGTATTACAAACAACTGGCTGCGCCAAAAAAGAACATTTTCTGGTTCTACAAATCGGGGCACCTGGTGCCGGTTACCGAGCCCGTCTTAATGCAACAGGTTGTAATAAAACAAATATTGCCGCACATAACACTTTAAGTTAAACAAGAAGGGCTTTATTGCTAAATTTGAGCACTATACGACCTATGCAGATCGAAATACAAAACACCCAACATACCGACTCTGGAATCATTTTTAAGCTCTATGATGATGCTATCGCCTATCAGAAAAAAGTGGGCAATAACCATTGGCTGGGCTTTGAACCGGCGCTAATAGCGAAAGAAATTGACGAGCACCGGCATTACAAAGTTATTGCTGAAGGCGAAATTGTCGCTACTTTTTGCATCACGCTCAGCGACCCGCTTATTTGGAAAGACTCAGGTACCGTTGCTGCCGTTTATATTCACCGCATAGCCACCAGCCAGTTTTTTCGGGGGCACAACCTGCTGAAGCATATTGTAGATTGGGCAAGGGAGTATGCGAAAGCTAATGATTTGTCATACATCCGGATGGATACCGGCGGCGGCAACGACCGCCTGATTAGCTACTATGTGAGCAGCGGTTTTACCCATACCGGGAACACAGGTATCGACTACACCCCCGACCTGCCGGCGCATTATAAAGATGGGACTTTTGCGCTGTTGCAAATGCCTGTGTAACACGATCCGTAGAAAATGCAACCAGGCATCCTAATTGTTTGAACCATAATTTGGCTGATTAAAAGATTTTCAAGATTACTTACGGCTGTCAGTGTCTGAACCCCAATAGGGTACCAAAATCAGAAATGAGGCAGCAGTTAAGCGAGCAGTGTCCGGAAACTTGTCCGCATACTGTCATCCCGAAAAACGGACGGACAAACGGACATCAATAAGGCATCCCATAAATCCCACAAATCTGCTTAATCCAGGTCAATCCTGCCAACTGCTCTTCAAAACCTTGTATTCCTCGCGTTCTTCCAGCGTTAAAGCCTCAAGCACGTTCATTGATTTTCCGTTGAGTCCGTTGATAACATAGTTGCTTTTTGCTGCTGTATCAAAAAACTGGATTTTATAATTATCCCTTAGTTTTTCGTTGTCTTTTACAATTTCGCCAAATTTTGTAACGAAATTTTCCTTTTTTACTGCCGTAGCCGGGGTAGAGTTTTTGGCTGCCATTTGATAAATGAATTTTTAAATAAAACGGTTTATTAACTGTTGCTTAACAAATAATAACCGTAAAAGTTACAATGTACTAAAAATATTGGGAAAAACGGCAGCATTAGCTTTTTTAGCTATGGAGAAAATGGTATTTGTTGACAGACTACGCGTTGTTAATCAGAAACCCCCGACTCGGAGACCAACTTTAAAATGGCCTTGCTCCCGGCCGGTCGCGATAAATACAATTCGGTATAACCATAAGAATAACCCGAACGGCTGATGATAAAATCAGGAATATTATCTCCGTCGATATCGCCCGCAAAATCAATCGCTATATCTTCCGACATGTCGCCCACGCCACCAAACGATACGTCGGCCGGTAATGCTTTCAGCACCTGGTTAAAACACTTGCCCTTAACATTTGCCAGCAGGTGTAACTTGTAATTGTAAACTAACCCGCCGGTCTTTCGCCCTGTTGTGTAAAGCACATAAGAAACGCCGTTGTATGTAAACTGGAGCTTTTGGCCAGCCGCAGGTAATCTTTTCGACAGCAGGGCCATTTTAACAGGGCCATTCACAAGGCCTTTTGCGCCCGATATTAAAATTACATTGTTAGCTTTAATATTGCTGTTAATCCGCCAGCCGGTATTGGCATTGCCGGTATCTAAGTCAGAATGTTGTTGTGTAAACTTTACCCGGGTATCATTTATAAAATAGTTGCCTTTAGTTTCAAACAGGCCCTTCCATTTTAGTTTGGCAATATTTGCATCAACATCATCCGCGCCGTAACTGGCACATTGTACGGTTTTTATTCCATCAGTAGTATCGGTAATGGCATTGGCATTGGTTACCACTTGTATAGCATCCGCCGGGACTGCCACTTTAGGAATGGTATCACCCGGGATTGCCAGCGTATCGCTTGCCGGCGAGATACTCCCCGCAATAACGTGGCTGGTATCATTTTTAAGGCGGATGTTTTCTTTTTTAACCACTTTGCTGCCTGTCTGCCCGCAAGCAACAAGTATCAAAAGCATCAAAATATAAATTACCTGGTTTTTCATTTGTGAAGGCCTTTGCACCGCTAAACTAACGCAAAATAATTGTTTAATGGCCGTACCAGGCCAAATATTAAACTGGCCGGACTGGGATGATGCCCGTGATCTGGCGAGCTTTCAGTCTTTTCCAAACGCCCCAACCAAATCCTCCTATATTTGTTAACCTCTTAAACAACCCCGATGGAAAATCAGCATAAAATATTAATCAACGAAATCTCAAAGCTGCTGCAGGGCGGCAGTGCCCACGCCTCGTTTCACGAAGCAATAAAGGGATTAAACCCCAAATTGCGCGGCGTTAAGCCCGACAACATGCCTTACACCATATGGCAACTGGTTGAGCATATCCGCATTGCCCAGTGGGACATGATGCGTTTTTGTAAGGATGCCGATCACCAATCGCCAAAGTGGCCCGACGAATACTGGCCGAACGAAGTTGCCCCCGAAGATGATGATGCCTGGAATGGGGCCCTTAAACAGATCGATGATGATTTAGACGAGTTTATTGAATTGCTTGAGCACAGCGATATTTACCAACCCCTTGAACATGGCGAAGGCCAATCCATCCTGCGCGAAGCCCTGCAAATTGCCGACCATAATGCCTATCATATCGGTGAGATTATAGTGATACGAAGATTGCTGGGAGATTGGAAGTAAGCGACATTCGTCATTGCGAGGAACGAAGCAATCTCTGCACAGGACAATCAATGAACCGTTATGTTTGTGAAGATCAAAATGCGGCTGACAGGTCGCCACAAAGCTTTTGCTCCTTGATCAGCACGCGTAAAGATTGCTTCGTTCCTCGCAATGACGATAACTGATGTTTTTACCTCACCTTATTCACAAACTCTACAATTGCCGGCACCAGTCCGGGGCTTAATGGCAGGTCGGGTTTGCTGTAGGTAGCAACGTTTTGTTCGTCATCGTCGGGGGCATCTTTTAAAATATGGTTCATGCCCTTTATCTCCACCAGTGTAGCGTCTGATTTTGATTTTTTAAACCTGCGGCCATTTTCAACGTTAACCATTTTGTCGGTAGTTCCCTGTATCAGCAGCAGCGGCACTTTTATCCGTTTTACCCCGCGTAAAGGGTCGTAGCGGCAATAGCTCATTATAAAGTTCTGTATGCTTGGCCTGGCAATGTAATACAATGCCGGGTCGATGTTTGGCGTTAGCTTGCCTTTACGCAGGCTATCCATAAAAGCTTTAAACTCGTCCTGTAAAAAGCCGGCTTTACCTTTTAATTGATCCCTTAATAATTTGTCGCCCGGGTCGGCTGCCCATTCGGCGGCAATAACGCCTTTTGCCGGCACGTCGTTTGTAATAAGCGAAGTAACCAGTGCGCCTTCGCCATGGCCAAACAATATAATTTTCGAGAAACGCTGGTCGTCGTTCAGCATATTGGTGAGGCCCAGTGCATCATCGCCATAATCCTCCAACCGTAATTCCGACTCCTTGCTTTTGGTAACGCTGGCGCCAACCAGGCGCTTGTCATAACGTACCGTTGCTATGCCGTTTTTGCCCAGATCGTTGGCAAGCATTTTGTAGGTGTTGCCGGCTGCGCCTGTTTTAGCGTTATTGCCGTCCCTGTCGGTGGGTCCTGAATCAGCTAAAATCAGTACCAGCGGTATCTTGCCAGATGGATTTTTTGGCATCACCAGCGAGCCCGAAATGGTGCCGGTTAAAGTCTTTAGTACAATAGGTGTTTCATCAAGCGATGGGTCGAGCGTTACACCGGTCTTTGCATTATCTTCGGGTTTGTAGGGTCCTAGCAGCAGGCCGGTCAACTTATTTTGTGGATTAAGGGCCAGGTTCAGCAAAAATGTGCTGTTTTGAAACGTAGCCTTATACACCACCAATTGCGACGTGACTTTTACAAACTCGGTTTTAAGCAGGTTGCCATATTGCGATTTTAGTTGGATGGTAGTGGGCTTAAAAGTCTCGAGTGGCAGCGATGCCTTCATCTCGGTGCTAAACATGGCAAAAATGCTGTCGGGCTGGTCATGGTTATAATATTGGGTAAACCGGGTAACAGCAGCCAAATAGTTGGCAGGTTCGGCCTGCGCAATAGCCTTTACAGCTAAAAGCAGGGTAACCACAAAAAATATTGTTTTCTTCATTTAAGGATTTTCAGGAATAAAAACTTGCAGTTTCGAAATTAGTAAAAATAGGGCACAGTTTGCCGGGTTTAATAAAATCACTTTTGGTGCGATACCGAAAAATGAATAACTGATTATTTAAGTAATTAGTCTTTAGATTTTTAAATATATTTAGGGATTAAAATATTATCCGATCTTTAATGAATATTTCCCCGCAACCCCTGGGTAAATTACAAGTGTTTACCTATAGTACAACCCCACAATTTTGTGTTTCCAAATCTTTCCAGAACATAACGATTAACACATTCGTATTGTGTAAGCCGAACAGATGAGCAAAAAGCCTCAAAGCGGTCCCTTGCCGCCAGCCAAAGCAATAAAACAACCAACAGCTGCCCGAAAACCAAAGGCCCGGTCAGGCGTGGTTGTTAACACACCGTTGAGAGAAACGAAAGAACTACCCGCAACTTCTGCTAATCACCCTGATTTACAATTGCAAACCGAAACTATGGAAGTACACCATCACCCCAATGTAGAAAAAAAGAATTTCAAAGAATACCTGCTTGAAGGCCTGATGATCTTTTTGGCAGTAACTATGGGTTTTTTTGCCGAAAGCCTGCGGGAGAATATCAGTGAGCACCAACGTTCAAAAGAGTTTGCGGCATCAATGTATGTCGATTTAAAGGAGGACACGGCAAGCCTGGCAAAGTATATTACCCGCGTTAAGTTTGCTGCCAATAATGTAGATACCTTGATGCAACTATTGTCGGCCAACGATGCTGAACATATACCCTCAGGTAAATTATACTGGTACGGACTTTTCGGTGGCATCCCCAGCACCTTTGTCCCGCACGATGCCACCTTGCTTGAGATGAAAAGCTCGGGCTCTCTGCGTTTTTTCTCAAAATCGTATGTTAACCGCATGGTAGCCGGATACGACCAACTGCTGCAGGTGTTTAAGACAAACGACGAACACCAGCAGGGTATTTACAACGAAGTGCGGAAGAGCCGTTCACTATTGTTTAATTTTAAATATAACGAGGCAGCCAATGCAGTTACTCAGCAAATTTATGTCAAATACCGGCGGTCGTTAATTGATTCATTTATGAAAACCAATCCGCCATTGCTATCATATGATAAGGTGCTCTTTAATCAATATATCGAGGCCGTGCGGTCGCGGTTCCTGAAAAACCAGGTAGCGGGGGCGGACACTTTAAAGAATCATGCAATAGCTTTGATAGCAACTTTAAAAAAAGAATTCGGAGTGGAAAATGAATGAGGGTGAAGAATACGATAGGACCGACGCAAGTTCCCCACTAACGGCAATCAGGTGATGATTGAAATTTTTATAAAGGGCCACTAAATCCGGAATTTAGATAAAACTTTTTTACGGCTTCGGCACTTATAACACCATGGAATTAAGCACGCAGGTTGCATGGTTGTTTTTACTGGCTATCCCCATTGCCTGTATAGCATGGACGGTTACCCACGAAGAGGTTTTTCGCGAGCCGAGGGAGTATTGCCTTAAACGCTGCCACAACGGCAAATCCATAGCCGAGCGTAAGTTTTTTTACCTGTTTACCTGCGAGTATTGTTTCAGCCATTATGTAACTGTTATCATGCTGTTCATCACCCAATACAAATTGTGGTTTACTGATTGGCGTGGCTACCTTATAGCTGGTTTTGCCCTGGTATTTGTAGCCAATGTGTACATGAGCCTTTTTGCCTTGGTACGCGTTGACTTAAAGAAAGTGCGCCTGGAAGCTGAACATGAGGAGCAGAAGAAATAGTGGGCAGGAGGCAGTTTTCAGTTGGCAGTAGCCTCTTTTCCTATTTTCAAATCATCGAATCAACACATCTTCAAATTAACATCGTTACAATACCAGCTGTGCGAATAACCTTTCCAAAGTCGCCAAAGCATCATCGGTCATTCCGGGGTGCACTTTTGACGTTTGCAGCACTGTGCTGCGCGTGGCGGTTAACCACCTGAAGCGCGAGGCCATGTCAAGCTTACCAATTGGCCCGGCATCTTTATCGGCATTGCAAATGCGCTCAAATGAGCAAAGGTGTTGCTTCAGCTCTTCAATATCCAAATCTTTATGGCACGACTGCAGCCTGGCCTCATCTAAATGGTAGCGGGCCTGCAAAAATTTTTGTTTGGCGCAATATACTATCACCCCAATATTTAAAAACTCCTCGCGTTCTACCCTGGGCACAACGCGTATTACGGCATACTCAAATAATGTTTTCTGCTGCATGTTGTGCTTCGTTTACAAAAATTGATGAATGCTCCAATCTCGTAGTTAAAAATTCAATATAAGCCTCGCGGTATTGTGCGGGAGTTTCAAACGTGGATTCACCGGTGAGCCATTCATCAGGTATCACCTCCACAATAGCCCGTATGCGTTCGGCGGTAAGTATTTGCTTAAATGCAGCGTCAACTTCGGTCAACTGCGTTGCGCGTGATAATAATACATGGTCTTTTACCTGTAAAAATGGTTTTTTAGCGGCCTCGAGCCAATTGTGCCACGAGTGATGGAAATATAAAGCCGCACCATGGTCAATCAGCCATAATTCGCGGTGCCATATCAGCATATTAGTATTGCGTGGTGTGCGATCAACGTTTGTCAGCAGGCAATCAAGCCAAACAATCTGCGATGCCAGCGTTGCATCAATGGGCGAAATAGCAGGGTCAAAGGTTATTGCCCCCGACAGGTAATGCAAGGCGAGGTTAAGGCCAACACTGGCCTTTAATAAATCCTGTATTTCTTCGTCAGGCTCGGTACGGCCAAAGGCTTCATCCAGGTTGGCAAATACCACTTCAGGCACTTTTAAACCGCAGGCACGGGCAATTTCGCACCCAATTAATTCGGCAACCAATGCTTTTGCTCCCTGGCCCGCACCGCGAAATTTTAACACGTATAAAAAGCCGTCATCGGCCTCGGCAATAGCAGGCAGCGAGCCGCCCTCGCGCAGGGGCGTAACGTAACGGGTAACGTTTACTGTACGCAGCTGTGGTTTTAAATCCATAATTAATAATTAATACGAATTACACGAATTTAATCCAATTGCGCTAATCAAATTCGCGAAATCCGGCTTTTGAGGGAGCTCAATTTACAAGTATTATTAATACACATAATTTATGGCAGCGCTTATTGCGCCGGATATTCATTCTTTAATAATAACCTACGGGTATTTAAAGTGTTTGAAATACAATTATTTAACCTGTACGCTTAAATAATTATTTTAAATTAACATTTATGTAATATGTTAACCTGTAAAACAAATATTTTGATATATTTGTAACGAACTTTTATCACCACCTATACGTAAAAAGCCTTTTTTGTTTACCGGGTTAATTAATGTTGCTATATTGTAGTCAATTTAATTTAAAGGTAAATTTATAGTAAACTTGTATAAAAACTGTTAATGAAGCTTATCACGGTGTGCCTTTTATGGGCTATACTTCTGGCCGTTACTTTTGATAATGCACACGCGCAAGTGGCGCTTTCATCTATACAGGGTAAGGTTTTAACAGACGCCAGAGTTCCCGCCGAATCAGCAACCATAATTTTATTAAAAGCCCGCGACTCATCGATAGTAAGCTCCACCATTATCGGCAAAAACGGTCGTTACCGGTTTGATGATGTACCCGCCGATAGCTACCTGCTGCTGGCAACTATGATAGGTTTTAACAAAGTCTATGCCGGCCCCTACGAACTTGAGGAAGACAAAACGTTTAGAGTTTCGGAGATTGTATTAAAGCCATCCTCCAATCAGCTCAAAGAAGTTACCATATCAAGCACCCGGCCCGAAATTGAAGTACGGCCCGGAAAGATAACGATCAATATTCCCAATAGCTTAACTGCCGAAGGAAGTTCGGTGCTCGAAATCTTAAGGCAATCGCCGGGAGTAAGGGTTGATAACAGTAACAACATAAACATTATAGGCAGGCAAAATGCATTGGTAACCATCGACGGTAAAGCCACCAGTTTAACCGGCGACGACCTGGCCACCTACCTCCGCAGTTTGCAATCGAGCGCAATTGACAGGATTGAACTGATTACTGCAGGGTCGGCAAAATATGATGCATCCAGCGGGGGTATAGTGAATATTGTGCTTAAAAAAGGCACTAACGTAGGCGCCAATGGCTCAATAACCGCCACAGCCGGCTATGGTAAATACTACAAAGGCAATATTGGCATTGCGTTTAACGACCGTATGGACAAGTTTAACGTTTTTGGCAGTTACAACTTTACGGCAGATAAGACTTTCCGCAACATCATGACCAACAGGTTTATCAACTTTGATGGTGTATTAAGCAATTACGATGTTAACTACAGGAATGTTCAGCAAAGCACCAACAGCGGTTTTAACCTGGGGACTGATTTTTTTATATCGCCCAAACATACCATCGGTTTTTTGATAAACGGGATGTCGCGGCATGACGATTTTACCAAAAATAACGGTCTTAACATTAGTAACCAGGGCAGCCTCGACTCAATTATTACAGCCAATTCTGCTTTAAGCAGGCATGTTACCAAAATAAATTACAATATAAACTACAGCGGCAAGCTCGACAAAGCCGGCACAACTTTAATGGCCGACCTGAACTATACTACCTTTAACCGCAGTTCGTCTGAGTATATTACCAACCAGTTTTTTAAGGCCGACTGGAGCCCCTATCGTGCCGACCTGTTGTTAGAAAATCTTTCGCCGTCAACAATCCATATCTGGCTTTCAAAGCTTGACTTTTCTACGCCGCTTTCAAAAACGTCTACGCTGGAAACCGGTATTAAAAACAGTCACGTAAGTAGTAATAACGATTTGATTTTTGGCCCTAAGGTGGGTGATGAGTATTTATCCAACCCAAATTTGAGCAACCATTTTTACTACACCGAAAACATAAACGTAGCCTATCTAAACTATCAAAATAAGTTTAACAAGGTTGACCTAACAATAGGCGTAAGGGGCGAGCAAACCACCAGTAATGGTAACTCCGTCACCATGAATTCAAAAATAAGCAGGGATTATTTCAGCGTGTTCCCCCAAACGCTGGTAACTTACCATATTAATGATAAAAATGAACTTTCGTTAAGCTACAACCGCGGTATTGGCCGGCCCGCTTACGAGGAGATAAACCCTTTTTTATATTATATTGATTTATACGATTACCGCAGCGGTAACCCCAACTTAAAGCCGGAATATTCGAATAACATCGAGCTTAGCCATACCTACAAAAAAATTATTACTACATCATTGTATGCTACGATAATCAGCGATGCTTACGATTTTGGCTTTTATGAGCAAAACGACACTTCGAAAGTGAGTATACTAACGCACACCAATTTCGGCAGGATATACAACTACGGTATTAGATTTTCGGCACCGGTAACAGTTAACGCCTGGTGGAACGCTTATTTCCATATAGACGCGTCGTATCAGCGCTACGTGGCTTACCCGCAAAACGGCAACCTTAACAAAGGGGCGCAGGATATTATTTTTAACACTATCCAAAGCTTTAAGCTTGGGAAAGGAGTAAACGCTTCAATTACAGGTGTGTATGAATCGCCCAACTTTTATGGCATCAACCAAAATAAAGCCCAATACAGGGTTGATGCGGGCCTGGGCACCCAATTATTTAATAAACACGGAACCCTGAGGTTAAATGTTGTTGATGTGTTTAACACGCTGAAAGACAGAGCGCAAACTAACTATCAAAACATTAATCAAACCATTGTTGATAAAAAGGAGAGCCAGGTAGCCCGCCTTACGTTTAGTTACCGCTTTGGCAAAACCACTGTAAAAGCAGCTGCCGATCACCGTACAGGTAACGAGGAAGAACAAAAGAGGATTGGTAACGGGGGAGGAAATTAGTGGGGAGTTCTAAGTCTTGAGTCGGTAGTCCTGAGTCTTAAGTCGGGCGAATATGATATGAAACAGACTAACCAACACGGCCACCCATCATACTGGCGAAAATAATCAGCAACACCAGCAAACTGATACCTACATACAGGTAATCTTTCTCAAGCACAAAGCCGATAGTTGAGCATATAACCCTTAAAATTGGCGTTGCAATTAACAAAACAATACCCAGTTGAATAATTGCCTGTCCTTTTAAATTAGTTGCCGCGACTATAAGGCTGCCCATAAAAGACGGGATGCCGGTGAATGTTTTATAATCGGGAATAGAATGCCCATGCCGTACAACATAAAATATCCCCCCGAAAAAAACTATACTCATGGATACAATCATGCCGCCGCACAGCACCTTGCCTATGAGTGATTGTATGTCGGTGTCTTTGAATTTCATTTTTTAGTCCATAGTCTATGGTCCATAGACCATAGTAAATATTGTGTTTTTATTGTTGATAGTATATCTCAATCTTCCTGCCATGGTCTATCGTTTATGGTCCATGGACTTTCCTTCCTGCCATGGTCTATCGTCTATGGTCCATGGACTTTTCCCGTTAAATTTTCCCCGTTATTCCGTTATAAATCATTTGCCCGGCCAAAAAGGTTACCACAATGGCAAACACCCACCTTAGCCAGCCCGACGATTTTGTTTTTACCAATATTTTAGAGCCCGTAAACGCACCAATCAGCACCCCGATAACAACAGGCATAACCAACGCCGGGTGGATGTATCCCCGTTGCAAATAAACAACTGCACTTGCCGATGCGGTAACGCCTATCATAAAATTGCTGGTAGTGGTTGATACCTTGAAAGGTATTCGCATAATAGTATCCATCGCTATCACCTTAAGTGCCCCTGAACCTATACCGATTAACCCGGATATGGTGCCGGCGAAAATCATCATAAAAAAACCGCCTGCAACATTGGTAACACTATACTCAACTGTGCCACCGCCGTTAGGGTAGCTGCTGTTAAGTTTCAGCTTTTCGGCCAGGTAGCTTTTTTGGGTGACGATGTGCTCCGCTTTTTTGCGCAGCGATAATATGGCAGATGCGGTTAGTATCACACCAAATAATATGGCGATATAATGGGTTGGGATATGCGTCGCCAATATAGCGCCAACCATAGCCCCGGCGGTGGTGGCAATTTCTAAAAACATGCCCAGCCGCATATTGGTAATTCCCTCTTTTACATAAGCTGCCGCCGAACCCGATGACGTAGCGATAACCGACACCAATGAGGCGCCGATGGCATAATGAATATCGACATTGAGCAAAAGGGTAAGCAATGGTATAATTACAACACCGCCGCCAAGCCCGGTTAATGAGCCCAGCAAACCTGCAAAATAGGAGCCAATTAGGATAATTACTGTAAATAAAATTACCGACATACCATTGAAAAAATAGGACGCCGCTAAAGTAATAATAACTTTTTTTAAGCACTTACTTTAATGTTTGTCTATAGATTTACTGGAGGACACGATTTGAAGATATGTTGATTTAATGACATGAAAATGAAGGAAAGCCGGCAGTAATAGGGAAGGGCCGGCAGGGTAAATCCCCGTCGCATTTTGTACATTTGCACCCACAAACATGAGCTATAAAAGTTTACAAGCCTGCGTTACCGACCTTGAAAAACACGGCCGCTTAATTCGTATTAAGGAAGAGGTTGACCCTTACCTGCAAATGGCCGCCATCCACCTGCGTGTGTTTGAGCATGAGGGCCCGGCTATCCTGTTCGAAAATGTAAAAGGCAGTAAATTCCCGGCGGTGTCCAACCTGTTTGGCACGCTGGACAGGTCGAAGTTTATTTTCAGAGACACGCTGGACAAAATTAAAACGCTAGTCGATTTAAAGTCTGACCCTTTAAAAGCAATAAAGAATCCATTTAAATATGCCGGGGTGGGGTTAACGGCACTGTCGGCATTACCTATGAAAGTGGGCCGCAGCGCGCCTGTTAACTTTGCTAAATGTAAAATAAGCGATATACCGCAGATAGTAAACTGGCCCAAGGACGGTGGTCCCTTTGTTACCATGCCGCAGGTATATACCGAAGATATTGACAAGCCCGGCATCATGAATGCCAACCTGGGCATGTACCGCATCCAGCTGGGTGGGAACGATTATATCATGAACGAAGAAATCGGCCTGCATTACCAGTTGCACAGGGGGATTGGCGTTCATCAGACCAAAGCAAACGCGAAAGGGCAGCCGCTAAAGGTAAGCATATTTGTAGGTGGCCCGCCATCGCACCCGGTTGCTGCGGTGATGCCATTGCCCGAGGGCCTGTCTGAAATGACTTTCGCCGGGGCGCTGGGCAATCGCCGTTTCCGTTATTTTTATGATGATGAAGGTTTCTGCATTTCGGCGGATGCTGATTTTGTGATAACCGGTACCGTTATGCCGCACGACAATAAACCTGAAGGCCCTTTTGGCGATCACTTGGGTTATTACAGTTTAAAGCACCCGTTTCCATTGTTAAAAGTGCATAATGTTTATCACCGCAAGGATGCCATTTGGTCATTTACCGTGGTTGGCCGTCCGCCGCAGGAGGATACCAGTTTTGGGGCGCTGATCCACGAGATTACGGGCTCGGCTATCCCGAAGGAAATACCGGGACTACATGCGGTAAACGCGGTTGATGCTGCCGGAGTGCACCCTTTGCTCTTCGCCATTGGCAGCGAACGTTATACGCCATATAGCAATGAGCGCCGCCCGCAGGAGATCTTAACCATTGCCAACCATATATTAGGTAAAGGACAGCTAAGCCTTGCCAAATACCTGTTTATTGCCGCACAGGAAGACGACCCAACGCTAAATGTAAATGACATCGGCGGATTTTTAAAACATATCCTGCAACGGATACACCTTACCCGCGACCTGCACTTTTACACCAATACTACCATTGATACTTTAGATTACAGTGGCAGCGGCTTAAACACCGGAAGTAAGGTGGCAGTAGCAGTAGCAGGTGAAGTAAAGAGGGAACTATGGAGCGAATTGCCTGCAGATTTCAGCTTACCGCGACCTTTCGAAAAATACAAAATGGTAATGCCTGGCGTATTGGCTGTCGAAGTGCCCAAAAACATCCGCACCAGCGATATGCCATTGATGCTGGAGATCCTGGATGAGCATTTGCAGGATGCAGAACTTAACAGCCTGCCGCTAATGGTACTTTGTGATGATGCAGATTTTACAGCACAAAGCATCAATAACTTTGTATGGGTAACCTTTACCCGCAGCAACCCCTCGCACGATATTTATGGAATTAAAGCCTACACCGAACATAAGCATTGGGGCTGCAACGGCCCGCTGATTATTGATGCGCGCATTAAGCCGCACCACGCGCCGGTGTTGGTGAAAGACCCGGAAGTTGAGAAATTAGTAGATAAGATGGGGGAGAAGGGAGGTAGTTTAAATGGGATTATATAAATTTTTTTGTCCGGGTATATGTTTGATAATGCTTATTAGCGCCTGTTCCAGAAAAAATCTTATTGGTTCGTATGTTTACGTTGGTGGGGCTCGGGGAGCAACAGTTAAAAGATCTCTTGTATTAAAAAAGGATAGTACATTTGAATACAGTGATTTTAAGGCAACCGTAGTTCCTCCCGACGAGATCAGAATCCATGATGCAGTGGGCAAGGGCAAGTTTGCGCTAAATGGAAAAAATTTAATTTTAAATTTCAGCTATAAAATACGCGACGTAAATAAAGTTGACATTATACCGGCGATGTACCGGGAGTTAGGCATTAATGACGAAAAATCAAACGCAACTGATAGTGTGTTTTTAAAATTCCATATTTATTTCACTAATTCTGTTGATGATAGCGCAAATCCCCCAAAAAATTTTTATACCTCAGTGACGGTGAATGGAAGGGAAATTGACAACGATCATCCTTTAATGGGTTTAAAAAAAAACATATTCCCTTTAGAACTAAATTTGGATTTCTCGATGATGTCCTGGCCCAGCGTATCGGAAGATTCTCGTTTTATCGATAAAAAAATAAAAATTGAAAAAGCTGGAAACTATCAGGTTAATATACACCTGTTCAAGCTTAAGGATCCGTTGCTTGAAACCGAAATAATATTTAACCGACAGATATTACCTTTGACATATTTTATGAATAGCATTACTATTGACGGCATGAAAAGGGCTAAGAAAGACGATAATAATGTACGAAAAATTAATTATGAATAAATTAAAAATTATAATTGCCTGTTGCTCACTGCCATTTTTTTTCTCCTGCAAAAAACCGCAGGATATACCCCATTATACCGTATCAAAAATCTTTAAAAATGATACCGCTACAACTGTAAACGTGCACATCGCCAACCGGATGACACAGGCACAACTGATTCTTATAGCCGGCAAAGTAAAAAAAGACAGCGCCCAGATACAAAATCTGCATATTAGCTTCCTGCTGCCCGGCAATACCGAAACCAGCGCCGGTGAGCATAGTTATTATGCTTCGGCTAAATTCATCAACGCAAACCAGGTGGCATCATTTGATACTTTGAAAGATGATGAGGGCAACGTTGTTCGCTTAAAAATATTTGGCTTAAACCAGGAAAAGGCAAAGCACTTGTTAGGACTTAAACCCAATGAAATTATTGCTAAAAATGTGCTCGGCCGCTTTATTGACGACTATAACCACACCGTCATCATCCCATTTGATGACCCGCTGGATGAAAAAAGGGAAGTTTACATTATCGAACTGGATTCCGCAGCAAAGGTGGTATCCAAAACTATCCCACAAAAAGTTAAGGACGGCAATATAGAAAAATGGATAGTAACGCAGCACGGCGATTATATGATGCTGAAAGACAGCGTGCTTACCCAGTTTGCCAATGATGGTTTGGGTGTGCCGTTTAATAGTATAAAGGCGGGTATATAGTTGTTTTTTTCGTGGAGATGCACGACGCTTTCCGTCTATTGCTACAGCATCATCTAAGGCCTTCCTCTTTCAATATTTTCAGCAACAGGCTTGTGTCGGAAGTGTCGTATTCGGCTTTGTCGTAAATAGAAACTAAATACACTCTTTCGTTTTCGAAAATGAGATGGGTAATAACCCTTGCACCTCCCGACTTGCCGCGATTTTTACTTTCAATTGCTACCCGGACTTTGTACAGGTTGTTTCCTAATGGCGTTCCTTCTTCGGGGTTGATTTTAAGCGCTTTAATTAATTTTGTTATGTCTTTTTTGAAGGAAGGATATTTTTTGGCAAGAGGTTTTGCTTCTTTCTCAAAGTTCCTCGTAATTATTATCTTAAAGCTCATTAAGCCAGGTATCAGCGTCTTTTAATTCGATTTTTCCTTCTAACGATAGCTTTACATCACGAATGCCGTCCCTAAACCCATCGTAGAACTTATCTAATTCTGCAGTTTTATTATTTGATTTGAGACTTTTTTTAAACAAAGATTTTACCTCACTGATAATATTTTTATCATCAGTATCCAGTATCATTCGCACTACTTCAAGTTTTTCGGCCTGTAAGTTCATAATCAAATTTACGAATTATTTAATATAAACAAACAGGATACTCTGTGAGAAACCATGGGGAGACAAAAGGCTCGTGCCTTTTTTAAATTTCGTTAGTTTCTGTATCGCCTGTATTACTACATTGAATGATACGGCGATACAGAACAGCTTAAATTACCAGGTAAAAGCTTAAATAATTGAGAAGGTGTATCCCATCCTAAAAGAGTTTACACTTGTTGAATAATAATCCTGATATGAATTTACATTTTATTCTTAATCCTGGAATAGATTTGCTTATTGTATCGCTTGTATCGCTACACTGAATGACACAATGATACAGAACAGTTTTAATCAATGTCAGTGGATATGGATGTTTATATAGATACCCTATGTACATTCAATTAATATATATATTATCATAATTTATAGGTAATTATATATATACAATTGATAATCACCATAACCTTATTGAAGATAGCTTAATCTTAATTTATATATAATTTACTCAATATAAATCCTTTAAATACAGATATAGCTAATTACTGTACTGTATCACTGTATTGTTCAACCTGGCAATACAGGCGATACAGCAAGTCAAAATCGTCAGCTATCTTATTCATTGATGACAAACACATAGAAAGGTTTTTGTATCGTGTATCACCTGGGGAGTCGCTACAGCGATACAGGCGATACAGCATTTTTACCATTTTGTCATTGCGAGCGCAGCGCGGCAACCGCACGCCATGCTAGCCGATAATAAAATTTCTGCATCTTGTAGTTCGCCCTGTAGAGTTAGCGATTGCTTCGTTCCTCGCAATGACAAGTTTAGAGCTTTTTTGTATCACCCGTATCATCAAGTGAGTCACCACAGCGATACAGCATTTGGATGCTAACCGGTACTGCCCCACGTTCAAGGGGCCTCTACTTCAACTCATCCAAAACCCTAAACATCTTCTCCTTAATCGCTTTACTGCCTCCGTTATAATTATTTACCATTATCGAAAAGCAAAGCTCCCGCCCGTGGTAAGTGTGGTAGCCGGCGTAGGTAAGCACATTTAATATGCTGCCACTTTTCATCTTCATATCGTTATACGTTGGCAGACTGGCATAAAAATCAGGAAACCAGGCTTCCTTTTTGGCCGATTGCAGGATAGTTGCCAGCGTTAAGGTAGTCACCCTGTCGCCGGGGGACAGGCCGCTGCCATCGACAATGTTCAACGAATGCGGGTCAATTCCACGGGCTTTCCAAAATTCTTGTTCAACCTCAACGCCGTTGCCGGTGCTTGGTGTTTTACCGGCTTTCCAGGCTATGGTTTTTAACAGTTGCTCGGCATACAGGTTAATGCTTTTTTGGTTGAGCCAATATACTATCTGGCTTAAACGCGGCGACAGGATGGTGGTTAAATTTGTTATCACTTGCGGCGAGGTCAATCCTTTGGCAGTTAATGTAGTAGTCGATTCCGGGTCGTTGCTTACCAAAATGCCCAATCGTTTAAGCGTGTCCATTAAACGAAATGCAGCGTCATAAGCGGGATCGGGGAGGGCGGCGGAGATACTTTTTTTGCTTTGATCCTGCGCATAAGTGCCGCGGAGGTACATGGTTTTGCCGCCGACAGGTAAAAAGGCATAGGCATTGTCGCCGGTGCCCGATGGCGCATTAACCAGCTCGCTTTTAAAATTGAGGTAAGGCATGGCAGGCACCTCGTGCGTTATGCTGATCGGCGAATCAACCCTGCCGGTATGAAATTTAATATCAAACTGGTTTTCGCGCCATGTAAGGCCTGATGTTCCTGCGCCGTAATAATTGCCGAGGTCCATCCAGATCCATCCTTCGGGAATAGATTGTGAGCCAAATACCGAGTCGTCGCCAATAATACGGCCGTTTATTTTTTTGATGCCTGCCTTTTGCAAAGCATCAACCATTAAGCTGAGCACATGCCCTTCGTGGGTATTCTCATACCGCCAGCTGCCAAGGGTGGGATCACCGGCACCTTTGATAATAACATCGCCGTTTAGTGTGCCATCAGCAGTAATAGTACCGCTGTAGCCGAATTGGGTTTGGTATTGAAAATCTTTCCCCAATAAATTAAACGCGGTAATGGTGGTAATAGTTTTTAAGGTTGAGGCTGTTGCCAGGCCCATGTTGGGGTTAGCGGTAAAAACCGTTTCACCCGTTTTGGCATCGAGTACGGTAAGCGATAGTGACGCATATTTACACTGGCTATCAGCCTGCAACCGGTTAAACGCCGATTGCAGTTTTTGTTCCAATGTTTGGGCAGCAGCCTGCCCGGTTATAAAAAGAAGGCTAAGCAGGCACTTCGTGTGTATCCTCATCCTTTGAGAAGTATTTTGTTATATAATAAATAGGTACCCCCAATAAAACGATTATCAAACCATATTCGGTGTACGTTCTTTTGTATATAAAAAGTAATACACAAAACGCAATACCCATTAAGATATAAATAGCAGGCAGAACCGGGTAGCCAAATGCTTTATACGGCCTTTCAGCATCCGGGCGGGTAATCCTCAACTTATAAATTCCGATTATGGTAAGCACATAAAATATTACCACTACAAATGATATCATATCCAGCAAATCGCCATACTTGCCGCTCATACAAAGTATCGAGGCAACAATAGCCTGTATCCATAAACCAAATTCAGGCACAGAATATTTATTAAGCGTACCGGTTTTTTTGAAAAATAAACCGTCTTTTGCCATGGTATAATAAACCCTTGCACCTGCCATAATCAATCCGTTATTACACCCAAAAGTTGAAATCATTATCATTATAGCGATAACGTAAGTACCGGCATTACCGAAAATTACGTGCGATGCAGCTACCGCTACCCTGTCTTTATCGGCAGTGGCAATATCATGCAAAGACAATACGCCTGTATACATTACGTTAGCCAATACATAAATAACAGTAACTATCAGCGTACCCAAAAATAGGCTAAGCCCTACATTGCGTTTAGGGTTATGCATTTCTCCTGCAATAAATGTCACATTGTTCCAACTGTCGCTGCTGAATATCGAACCCACCATTGCAGCCGCTATTGCGCCGAGCGCCGCTGCCATACCTAAACCGCCTGGCACAATACTGCCATCTTTATTTAGGTTGTGCATATCCCAGGCATTGGTCCAGTTGGCGTGCCATATATCACCTTTAATCGCTAATAATCCAAAAATTATCAGCCCAAATAAACTAAGCAGCTTGGTTATGGTAAAAGTGTTTTGTATTAACTTGCCACTTTGCACACCTTTGGTGTTAATAAAGGTTAGCAGCAAAATAACTACTATCGATACGCATTGCGCCGCGCTGATGGTAAAGTGCCAGCTGCCGATCATCGTACCAAATAATATATTATCCTCACTCACTGCCGGGATGATATAAGCAGTAAACTTCGAGAAAGCCACGCCTACCGCTGCAATAGTTCCCGTCTGTATCACAGCGAAAAAGCTCCAGCCGTATAAAAAGGCTATCAATTTATTGTACGACTCTTTAAGGTAAACGTACTGTCCTCCTGCTTTTGGGAACATAGCGCTCAGCTCGCCGTAGCTAACTGCGGCGGTTATGGTCATAAAACCGGTAATCAGCCAAACGGCTATCAGCCAGCCTGCTGAGCCTACATTGCGGGTAATATCAGCGCCTACAATAAAAATACCTGAGCCTATCATTGAGCCCGCTACAAGCATTGTGCCGTCGAGCAAACCCAGCTCGTGTTTTAGTTTTGGTTGTGAAGGTGTCCTTGCCATCAATTAGTTTAAGTTTAAAGGTTCTAAACTATTCAAAAAACTTTATAATTCTCACGCTATTGTAAAGAAATTAATTTGCTATTTTGCGCAACCAATTATATTTGCACGCTGAAATAATAAACTGGACTATTTACTAAATTTTAAATATGGATTTTTTGAACAATTACTTAATTTATTTAATTCCTGTATTCGGACTGGTCGGGATTCTTTTTATGGCCATTAAGTCTGCCTGGGTGGTTAAACAAGATGCCGGCGACGGCGATATGGCCCAATTAGCAGGCTACATTGCCGATGGCGCGATGGCCTTTTTACGTGCCGAGTGGAAAATACTGAGCTACTTTGTGGTAGTTGCAGGCATCCTTTTGGCATGGTCGGGCACAACGGTTGCTACATCGAGCCCGGTTATTGCAATCTCTTTTGTTTGCGGTGCCTTTTTATCGGCATTTGCAGGTTTCCTGGGTATGCGTATTGCAACCAAAGCAAATGTGCGCACCACACAGGCTGCACGCACCAGTTTGGCGCAGGCATTAAAGGTGTCGTTTACAGGCGGTACAGTAATGGGTTTAGGTGTTGCCGGTTTGGCAATCATCGGCCTTGGGTCGTTGTTCATTGTGTTTTATACCATGTATGTTAAAAATACTGGCGGAAGCGTTAACGGCGAAGCTATGGCAAAAGCACTTGATGTTTTGGCCGGCTTTTCGTTAGGTGCTGAGTCAATCGCATTGTTTGCACGTGTTGGTGGTGGTATCTATACCAAAGCTGCCGACGTTGGCGCCGACCTTGTAGGTAAAGTTGAAGCAGGCATCCCTGAAGATGACGTGCGTAACCCTGCAACCATTGCCGATAACGTAGGCGATAACGTGGGCGATGTTGCCGGTATGGGCGCCGATTTGTTCGGATCGTATGTAGCAACTATGCTTGCAACCATGGTTTTGGGCCGCGAAATTGTATCGCATGATGCTTTCGGTGGTATTGCACCTATTTTATTACCAATGGTAATTGCGGGCATGGGCCTTATCTTCTCGATAGTAGGCGCAGCCATGGTAAGAATTAAAAATGAGACCGATAGCGTACAAAATGCATTAAACATAGGCAACTGGGCTTCTATTATTTTAACAGCAATTGCAACTTACTTTTTGGTGCAGTGGATGTTGCCAAACGATTCGTTCCACATGGTGCGCGACGAGGATGCAGCAGGCGCTGTAAAAGCCGGTTCGCTGGTGTTTACCAAAAACGGCGTATTTATGTCGATTGTGGTTGGCTTGGTAGTAGGTACTTTAATGTCGATGATTACCGAGTATTACACTGCAATGGGTAAACGCCCGGTGCTGAGCATTATCCGTCAATCATCAACAGGTCACGCTACCAACATCATCGGTGGTTTGGCTGTAGGTATGGAATCAACAGTATTGCCGATATTAGTACTAGCATCAGGTATTTACGGTTCGTATCACTTTGCAGGTTTATACGGGGTGGCTATTGCAGCCGCAGGTATGATGGCAACAACTGCTATGCAGCTGGCTATCGACGCATTCGGCCCAATTGCCGATAACGCAGGCGGTATTGCCGAAATGAGCCGCTTACCGGAAGAAGTTCGTCACCGTACAGATAACCTCGACGCCGTAGGTAACACTACAGCAGCAACAGGTAAAGGTTTCGCAATTGCATCAGCAGCGTTAACATCACTTGCATTATTTGCAGCTTTCGTAGGTGTTGCCGGTATCGAGCACATCGACATTTATAAAGCAGATGTGTTAGCCGGTTTATTTGTTGGCGGTATGATACCTTTCATCTTCTCAGCATTGTGTATTTCGGCAGTAGGCCGTGCAGCAATGGCCATGGTTGAAGAAGTTAGGCGCCAGTTCCGCGAGATACCGGGCATTATGGAATACAAGGCACAACCCGAGTATGAAAAATGCGTGGCCATATCTACAAAGGCTTCCTTACGCGAAATGGTAGCACCGGGTTTAATAGCCCTGATCAGCCCGATACTTGTAGGCTTTATATTTGGCCCTGAAGTTTTGGGCGGCATGCTGGCCGGTGTAACCGTGTCGGGCGTGTTGATGGGGATTTTCCAGAGTAACGCAGGGGGTGCATGGGATAATGCCAAAAAATCCTTTGAAAAAGGGGTAGAAATAAACGGCGAGATCTATTACAAAAAATCTGAACCGCACAAGGCATCGGTAACCGGTGATACCGTAGGCGATCCGTTTAAAGATACTTCGGGCCCGTCGATGAACATTTTGATTAAATTAATGTCGATCGTTTCGTTGGTTATCGCTCCGCATTTGAACCAGGCCGTTCAAACTAGCAGCAGTATCCAGAAGCAGATTAAAGTGCAATCGATGAATGTGCATACAATTAAGATGGATAAGAAAGTATAGTCGATAATTTATTATATTTAAAAGCCGCCACGATGAGTGGCGGCTTTTTTGCGAAAGGAAATAAAAGTATTCTTTGCAATATGAGATTAAGGTCAAAGGAAA
>NZ_JANYGQ010000018.1 GCF_025359345.1 Mucilaginibacter sp. | reverse complement strand
GGCAACAGGTAGTGCGGCATACAGGTTGCGTATCTCATCCCAGGCTTTTACGTAAGTAACCGGGTTCGAGCGTGACGAGCGGCCGATAGGGTTCTGGTCAACCATTTCAACCTGTTCAATTTTCTGGTAGTCGCCTTCAATACTGTCATAGGCGCCGGTTTGTTCGGCGTTATAGTTGCCCAGGGTTTTTTGGAGCGCAGGGGCTAATATTCGTTTTACCAAACTGGTTTTACCCGAGCCGGATACGCCGGTTACCACGGTCAAAACTCCCAGTGGGAATTTGGCATTTACGTGCTGCAGGTTATTTTCCCTTGCACCCTTTATCTCTATAAAGTCGTTCCATTTACGGCGGCTCGCCGGGATTGCAATTTGCTCCTTCCCGCTCAAATAACGACCGGTTAAGCTTTTGTCGTCCTTTAAAATCTCATCGTACGTGCCGCTAAAAACCAGGTTACCGCCATGTGTGCCGGCTTCGGGGCCAATATCAATCACGTGGTCGGCGGCTTTCATTATTTCTTCTTCGTGTTCAACCACCAAAACCGTATTGCCCACATCACGCAGAGATTTTAAAACACCAATTAAACGTTGCGTATCGCGCGGGTGCAGGCCGATGCTTGGCTCGTCCAATACATAAACAGAGCCCACCAGGCTACTGCCCAGCGAGGTTGCCAAATTTATACGCTGAGACTCACCACCCGAAAGGGTATTTGATAACCTGTTAAGCGTTAAATAGCTCAACCCAACGTCATTTAAAAACAACAGGCGGTTGGTTATTTCCATCAGCAGGCGCTTGCCCACTTTGGCATCGGTTTCGTTAAGCTCAATAGTTTGAAAGAAATCCAATGCTTTATCCAAAGCCATCAACACAACATCGGTAATGGATTTGCCGTTAATTTTCACATAAGATGCATCTTTCCTTAACCGGCTGCCTTTACATTCCGGACAGGTGGTTTTTCCCCTGTATCGCGAAAGCAACACCCTATATTGAATTTTGTAAGTTTGCTCCTCCATCTCCTTAAAAAACTCGTTAAGGCCACGGAAATACTGGTTGCCGGTCCAAAGCAATTGCTGCTCTTTTTCGGTCAGGAAATTATATTGGCGATGGATTGGAAAATCAAACTTTAAAGCACTTTTAACCAGGTTGTCGTTCCATTCGCGCATTTTTTCGCCGCGCCATGGGGCAATAGCGCCCTCGTAAATACTTTTGCTTTTATCGGGTATTACCAAATCTTCGTCGATGCCAATTACCTTACCGTAGCCCTCGCAGCGTTTACAAGCCCCGTAAGGATTGTTAAAGCTGAAAAAGTTTGGCGTAGGTTCTTCAAAGCGGATGCCATCCAGCTCAAACCTGTCGCAAAAAAAACGCTCTGTTTCGGCTGCAGCATCCGGCTCGGTGTAACGCACGTAACAATCGCCCTTGCCTTCAAAAAATGCAGTTTGTATCGAGTCACCAAGGCGGCTGTAGGTTTCATCTTCTTCGTTTTTGGAGATACGGTCGATTACAATTCTTACCGTTTGGATTGCCGCCTGGGGAGCAACCTCCTCAGCCACGACCTCTGCCTTTTTGCTTTTTGCCTTGGTCTTCCCGGCTTTCGCTTTCACCCCAACTTCTTCCCCGTTTACTTCTTCAACCAGCCAGCTGCCATCGTCCACAATGCTCATATCCTCCAGCAAATCCTCAATTTTGGATAATTTGCCACGGAATTCGACCCTTACAAAGCCTTTTTGCATCAATACGGCCAACTCCTCTTTCAGGCTGCGGTTATTGTGCGGGTAAAGCGGGCAAAGTATAGTCACCATGGTTTCGGCCGGCAGCGTCATTATAAAATTAATGACATCAGTAACCGAATCTTTCTTAACCAAACCGCCTGATACCGGCGAAATAGTTTTGCCGATACGGGAAAACAGGAGTTTTAAATAATCGTAAATTTCAGTTGATGTACCAACGGTTGACCGAGGGTTTGAAGTGATAACCTTTTGCTCAATAGCTATTGCGGGGGCAATTCCTTTAATATAATCAACATCGGGCTTGTTCATGCGGCCCAAAAACTGGCGCGCGTATGATGAAAGGCTCTCTACATAACGGCGCTGCCCTTCGGCATAAAGCGTATCAAAAGCCAGCGACGACTTGCCCGAACCCGACATACCGGTGATCACCACCAGCTTGTTTTTAGGTATGGCCACATCCATATTTTTAAGGTTGTGTACCCGGGCGCCTTTTATAATAATATGATGTTGAGGGTCTTTTTCTGCTTCTTCCATTTAGTTCATAGTTCATGGTTCATAGTTCATGGCAATAACAGGTTACCTAATGAGCTACAGACAGTTATTGGGCATAGTTTTGGCGTGCTTTTTCACTGCAAATAGCATTCCGGCTATGAACTATGAACCATCAACCATGAACTTTCGCCCAAAATGCAAAAATCCTAAAATATTTAGCAGAATCCAAATGAGTTTTAGAATTAGTGGGGAGTTATCTGCCTATTTACTAAATAGTTTGCATTGGGCTGACAATTGCCGCTAAAACCTTTTGAAATGCTTTCAGTCTATGTTTTAACCATATAAAACAAGGAAAAATATTTATCGTGAAAAATAATATTTGTTTATTTGGTGATAATTTGTTTTATTTGGGATAACAATTTTTTAATCCCTAAAAGATAACGCTATAGAAGAAACTCTACTTTAATAAAATATTTAAATACTTAAGTAAGTAGTTTTCTATGGATTTTCAATTGAAGAGTGACCAGGATTTAATCCATCTTTACATTGCGGGTGATGAAGGAGGGCTGGTTGAATTAATTCGCCGCTACCAATCAAAAATATATACTTCCATTTATTTGCTTGTTAAAGACGAATACCTCGCTGAGGATATTTTTCAGGATGCGTTTATTAAGGTGATAAATACCTTAAAAGCCGGAAAATATAACGAAGAAGGTAAGTTTTTGCCGTGGGTAACACGTATAGCTCATAATTTAGTGATCGACCATTTCCGCCGTGAAAAACGAGCGCCGATGATTAGCAATGGCGATGATTTTGATATTTTTGAGGTGTTAGGAAATTATGACGAAAGCACCGAAGACCGCATGGTCAGAGAGCAAACGTATAAAGACCTGAAATCATTAATCCACCTGTTACCTGCAGAGCAAAAAGAGGTGTTGATTATGCGCCACTTTGGCGATATGAGCTTTAAAGAAATTGCCGACATTACCGATGTAAGCATCAATACTGCCCTTGGCCGTATGCGCTATGCGCTTAATAATCTGCGCAAAATGATGCAAAGCAAGGAGTTGAGCCTTAAAAACTAGAGAATAGTTAATTAGAAGTTAGATATTAGGTCAGAAAGTTTACCGGTGCAAAATCGCCAGTTAAACTTTCTGACTTTTTTATTTGAGAACGCCTGGTTGGTTAATTATCGGCTGCACAACGCATTCCGCCCTGGAATATTATTAACTATCCCATAAACATTTCGCAATCTCCCGCAGTTTACTATTTTTACAATCCAATTAATCATCACTCTAAAGCGTTACCCAATGATAGTTATAAGAAACCACCCCGAATTTGAATCCTACCTCGGTAAAGAGATTGGCATTTCAGGCTGGCACACCATAACCCAGGAACAGATAAACAAGTTTGCTGATGCGACCATCGACCATCAGTGGATACATACTGATCCGGTGCGGGCCGAAAGTGAAGGCCCTTTTAAAGCCACCATTGCGCATGGTTACCTAACTGTATCCTTGCTGCCTTACTTTTGGCACCAGATTGCAGATGTGCAAAACCTTAAGATGCAGATAAACTACAGCATCGAAAATATCCGCTTTGCGCAACCCGTAAAAGTCGACAGCCAGGTGCGCCTGCATGCCAAATTGGTGGCCATTGTTAATTTGCGTGGTATTACTAAAGCAACCATTGGTGTGACCATGGAGATTGACGGCGAGAAAAAACCGGCTTACACCGGCGAGGTGGTATTTTTATATCATTTTAACTCCTGATAATACTTATTGGGTATAATTAAAAGATATATTGCTCTATTATACCGACATAAAATTAAGTCAAAGGAAATTGTTGGGGTTTTAATATATTTATCCCATGAAACATACCTTTATCCTTATCGCCGTTGTGGCATTTTTTGCAACGGGCTGTATATCTTCAAAAAACGACCCAAAGCCTGGCGACGGTGCTTCAACATCCGACAGCTATTTCCCGGTTACTTCCGGCAGCACGTGGACTTATAAAGAAGAAATTGCCGGTGCCACAAGCTCGACAGTGATAAAAATGACGGGGAACACAAAAACGTTTAATGGCAAAAGCTATTACGAAGCAACCAGCTCGTCGACCGTAAAGGGGAACACCTTAGGTTATTTTTACACAGCTAATCATGATTTTGCGATACTCCAAACCATTCCGAATTACGGGATTAACATAGAAATACGTTTGGGGAACGACACCAAAGCGGCAGGATATAGCTGGACTACCAGCCCAACTGCTGATGGTTACGTTAATGGTTTCCCGGCACAAATGATAAATACCATTAAAGAAAAAGGCATAACCTGGGTTGTTAACGGCAAAACTTTCACCAATGTAATGCATACCCAGGCTGACCTTCAATATGATTTAGGTTCCGGTTTTATGAGCTATTCGGTTTATGATTTCTACCTTGCCAAAGGCGTTGGTATGATAGAATCGGATACCGGCATTTCGGGCTCTATTTATGATAAGGAAACCATCTTGAGTTATAACGTGAAATAAGTTAACTCTTCTCTTCCCACACCACGCACAAGTGCAAAATGGTGCCTACCGCTTTTTGCATATCCTGTACCGATACCCATTCGTGTTTGCCGTGAAAGGCGTGCTCGCCGGCAAAAATATTGGGGCAGGGCAAGCCCATGAACGACAGTCGCGAACCATCCGTGCCGCCGCGAATACTGCATAGTTTTGCATCAAGCCCGGCGCGTTTTATGGCTTCCATGCCGTACTCAACAATCTGCGGGTGCTTGTCCAGTACGCTTTTCATGTTGCGGTATTGGGGCTTTATATCAAGCGTATAGGTTGAGCCGGGAAAGTTTTTTAATGCCTTATCTGCAACATGGCGGATTACATTGGCATGTTCAATCAGTTTATCATCCTCGAAATCGCGGATGATGAAATCGATGCTTGCCGTTTCCACATGGCCCTCAATGGCTACAGGATGCACAAAACCCTGCTTGTTTTCAGTTCCTTCGGGCGATAAATCATAAGGCAACGATGCTACTATCTGCCCGGCAATTTTTATGGCACTTTCCATTTTGCCTTTGGCAAAGCCCGGATGCGAGCTCACTCCCTTTATCACCAGCTTCGCGCCATCGGCACTGAAGGTTTCGTTCTCCATATTGCCTGCGCTTTCGCCATCCATGGTATAACCGGCATATGCGCTAAGTTTTTTAATATCAGCCTTATCGACTCCCCGGCCAATCTCTTCATCGGGTGTAAATAATATGCGGATAGTGCCGTGCTTTATTTCAGGGTGATTGATTAGCTGGTAACAGGCATCCATAATTTCGGCTACGCCGGCTTTGTTATCAGCGCCTAAAAGGGTAGTACCGCTGGCAGTAATTATGTCGTTACCCAGCTGGTTTTTTAAATCGGGGTGTTCTGTAAGTTTTATTATTTGCGCTGTGTCATCGGGCAAAACAAGGTCCTCGCCATCATAATTTTTGTGTATTATTGGTTTTACATCCGTACCGCTGCAATCGGGCGCCGTATCCATGTGCGAGCAAAAACAAATTACGGGGACAGCCTTGTTAACATTTGCAGGTATTGTTGCGTATACATAGCCATATTCGTCCATGTGGGCATCAGTAACGCCCATCGCCAGCAATTCGGACACTAACAATCGCCCCAAATCTTTTTGTTTTGGCGTTGAGGGTGTAGTTTCGGATGCCGGGTCGGATTGAGTATCAATGGTTACGTACCTTAAAAACCGTTCGGTAACCGTGTATTTGAGCAACGAATTAATATTCATATTAAGCAATATGTCACTAAAATTTTTAATTTTGAGGAAACAGTATAATATTACTCCAAAATTGTAAATATTGCGCAAAATTTATCAATTGAAAAGATATATTTTATTAATAGCCCTTGTAATTTCTACTGTTGCTGCCAATGCGCAGGCTGGTTACAATTATTATCAATTTGGCGTCGGTTTTGGCGCAAGTTATGAGCGTGGTTATACGAATGTCCCTAAACAAAGTCAAAACTTTACCGGGCAAATCTTTGGTACTTATAATTTCAACCCTTATATCCCCATGGAATTGGAATTGCAGCGTGGCAATTTATCGGGCGGAGGGCTAACTGTTGATAAGGACAGGTACGGTCGCCAGTTTACCAATAATTTTTTGGCGCTTTACATGCATGCCGATGTGCAGCTGGGTGCGTTCATTGATTATGAAAACGACTGGTTTTTAAATGCAGTAAAAGGATTTTATGCAGGCACCGGTATCGGAATAGTTAGCAACAATAATAAAGTACAGCGTACAAATGTAATTTTAGCCAATGGCGGCACCGACTACGTTTTCCCGGGGAAAGACAAAAGCATTAATTTTTCGATACCGCTAAGGGTGGGTTATGAGTTTAAAATATACGACTCATACGCCGAACCAGGCTGGGCAATTGATGTAGGCTACGTGCACAACATTGTTTTTGGCGAAGGTTTGGATGGCTACGACGACCCTACCTCGAAATTTAAGAATAATGCAACTAACCAGTACCGGCAGTTTACAATTGGCTTCAAGTACTTCTTCGGTACAACGGTATCCTATAACAAGCTGGTTAGGACTTACGGATTTTAAGCATGAATATTGAAGAACTTCGTGATTATTGCCTGCAAAAGCCTGCGGTGACTGAGGGTTTACCCTTTGGCGAGGATACGCTGGTATTTAAAGTTGCCGGCAAAATATTTTTACTTACCAGCATAAGTCAGGGAGCAAGCTTTAATGTAAAATGCGAGCCCGAACTTGCCGTTGAACTGCGCGAAAAATATACTGAAGTACAGCCCGGCTACCACATGAACAAAAAGATGTGGAACACAGTTAGCCTTAACGGCACACTCACCAAAAAACAACTTCACGATATGATTGACCACTCATACAACGAAGTGATTAAAGGTTTGCCTAAAAAGCTGCAGGAAGAGCTGGCCGCAGGTAACCAATAAAATACATTTTTATTCGGCGCCGGTAATTATATTTGCCAAAAGCCCTTTTCATGAAAACTCTTTTATCGGCCCTGTTTTGCTGCTTTGTTTTTTTTAACGCAAGCGCCCAGCTCACCCCTTTTGAACTTAGTAAGGATAAACACTACACAGCCACTTACAGCGAGGTTATTGCTTATTACAAAAAACTTGCGGCCACCAACCCGCAGATGAAATTGATCAATTACGGCACTACTGATATCGGCAAGCCTTTAACACTGGTGGTGTTATCGCGCGATAAGGTGTTCGACCCTGCTTTAATCAAAAAACAAAACAAACGTGTGCTGCTGATAAACAATGGCATACACCCCGGCGAGCCGGAAGGCATAGATGCCAGCATGATGTTTGCCCGCGACCTGCTGAAAAAAAATGCGCTGCCCAAAAACATTGTAATTTGCATGATAGCCCTATACAATATTGACGGCGCCATGAACCGTGGCTGGAGCCGCGTGAGCCAGAACGGGCCGCGGGCCTATGGTTTTAGGGGCAATTACCGCAACCTCGATTTAAACCGCGATTTTATTAAGGCCGATAGTCGCAACGCGCTGGCTTTTGAGCAGATAGTAAACACCTGGAACCCTGAGATCTTTTTGGATAACCACACCAGCGATGGCGCCGACTACCAGTACACCATGACGCTAATTGAAACCCAAAAGGATAAGCAAAATCCAATACTCTCAAAATATACTTCAGAAACTTTAACGCCAGAACTTTATAAACGTATGAAAAAAGGCGGTTATGAAATGATACCTTACGGCGCAGGGGAGCGTGGTTTGCCCGATTCAGGAATCGTAAGTTTTTTGGAAACGCCGAGGTTTGCTACGGGCTATACGTCACAGCGCAACATCATCAGCTATATTACCGAAACGCATATGCTGAAGCCGTTCGACAAACGGGTGTGGGCCACCTACGAATTTGAAAAGCACCTGGTTGATATTTATGAGCGTGATGCCAAACTGGTAGGCGAACTGAAGCATAAGGCTGATGAGCAGGTGGCTCAGCAAAAAACCTTTGCCATGGACTGGGACGTCGACCACGACCATATCGACACCATCACTTTTAAAGGCTACGCTGCCCTGTACAAACCCAGCGACATTAGCGGTCTGAAACGTTTATATTACGACCGCAACCAGCCATATACCAAAACTGTAAAGTATCTGAATACCTACAAAGCAACTGAAACAGTTGATAAACCGCTGGCCTATGTAATACCGCAGGCCTGGGGCAAAATCATAGACCTGTTTAAGCTGAATAGTGTTGCTATGCGCCGCCTGACACACGACACCTCGCTTACCCTGCAGATGTATTATATCGACGATTATAAAACCCCGAATAAGCCTTACGAAGGGCATTATATCCACAGCGCCGTAAAGCTTAACCCTATTACTATGCCGGTTAAATTTTATGAGGGCGACTACGTGGTTTACACTAACCAGCCACTGAACCGTTACATAGTTGAAACTTTGGAGCCGCAGGGTGTAGATTCTTTCTTTGCATGGAACTTTTTTGATTCGGTTTTGGGCGAGAAGGAGTATTTCAGCAATTATGTGTTTGAAGACAAAGCCGCTGAGATGCTGAAAACCGATACAGAGCTAAGGAAGAAACTGGATGATGCCAAAGCAAAGGACCCTAAACTGGCCGCCAGCGCGGGCGCACAATTAAACTTTTTGTACCGCAACTCTATCTATTTCGAAAAAACATATCTTCGCTACCCGGTAGGCAGGATTGTTACCGATACTAAACTCGATTTGAAATAATGGAATATTTGCAGACGGCCCCAGTGGCCTCCTTTATATTTGCTTTTACTATTCTTACTTCGGTTTGGGCATTTTATAGCGATAACATTTATGCCCAATTGATATTGCACCCGTTCAGCGTATACCGCGGTCAGCGTGTTTATACCGTTGTGAGCAGTGGATTTATTCACGCCGACATCATGCACTTGCTGTTTAACATGCTTTCATTTTCCTTTTTTGCGTTTGGGCTTGAACCGGTTCTGGGGCACTGGCAGTTTGGGGTGCTATACTTTGTCAGCCTGATTTTAAGTGACCTGCCCACAGTTTACAAGCATAAAAACGACGAATGGTATCACAGCCTCGGGGCTTCTGGTGCAGTGAGTGCGGTTATATTCAGCTATATTCTGTATAGCCCTGTTTCACCGCTGGGGCTTATGCTGATACCCGGATTTCAAATGCCGGCTGTGGTTTTTGGTGTACTTTACCTTATTTATTGTAATTATGCTGCCAAGCGTGCCGCAGATAATATCAATCACGATGCGCACATGTTTGGCGCACTGAGCGGATTGTTAATAACCATTGCGCTGCACCCGCACGTTGTAAACGGGTTTATAAATCAAATTACCGAGAAAGTTCAATCGTGGATGCATTGATATAGCTACCATCCGGGTTAAATAAAAAACTCATAGGCTGCTCGGGATTTTTAATAATCTCGAGTAGTAAAAAGCCCCAGTTTTTCCAAAAGCTTTCCAGCACCTGTCCGTATATTTTATTTAGCCAGGTATCAAACAATGGCTTACTGCTGGTGCCACGTAAAGGCATCGCTTCAATATAAATTTCGTCGTTAGCCTCCAGTACGTTATACTCCGGCAGACGATTAAACAGGTAAGCCGAATAAAATACCCGCCCGCAAAACTCCTCAAATTGTATTGGGTGCAGTACTTCTTCCTTTATTTTATCGTAAACCTCGCGGTGATACGAATAATTTGCGCCATTATCCTGCAAACACATCACCAGCCCAAAATCGCGGATACGGAGCGAAAAAGTAAGTGTGTTTATCTCATCGCGATAGCCAAACTCGGCGGGGTTATTATCAACCTTAAACAAAAAAATACTGTAGGGCTTAAAGTCTTCAAACACCACAGGCAGGTTAAGGCTTTGCAGCATTAAATGCAGGTTATCGAATTTATGGATGATTGATTGTGATATGTTAAATTCTTCGCCTTTGGAGTGCTGTAGTTTTATTCCGCCTTGCACTTCATTAAAAATCAGCCCATAAAGCATTTTGGCCGCCCACTGAAAAAGCAGCTGGTCATCTAATTCTTTAACAGCATCGTAACCCGATTCAAAGGCAGCGGCAATTTTATTTTCAAGCGGCTCCAGGTACTCGTCATTAACAGCGGCGGCACACGGTATTTTAATGTCCTTATAGGTGGCCATGCTTTCATCAAGCATTTTAAATGGCTTATCTTCCAGCTCGTAAAGGCTCATTAACCACTGTGGGAACACCTGCACGCGTTCCTCTTCCGACGTTAGCGCCTGCCCGGTTAAAAAGCAATTACGGTTGCCGAATTTAAAAGATTGGAACGGATGATAAATTTGTTGGCCCATGGCCGCAAAGATAAGCATCAAATCCGACCGGAAAATTTTAGCTTTGAATTTAACATGAAGCTGACTTACCAACCATTCGAACTGCTGCTGCGGCACACTTTTACAATTGCGAAATTTTCGCGTACCTCAACGCCGCTTATGCTTATACAAGTTGAGCACGAAGGCAAAACCGGCTACGGCGAGGCGTCAATGGTGCCCTACATGGGCGAGAGCTTTCAAACCGCCACCGATTTTTTAGGCAAGGTGGATGCCGCGCAGTTTAAATACCCTTTTGATTTTGACGCGATAATAGCTTACCTGGATGAAATTGCCCCCGGCAACCCCGCCATTAAGGCAGGCATCGACATTGCCCTGCACGACCTGGATGGCAAGCTGCAAAACAAACCCTGTTGGCAGTTGCTGGGTAGCAGCCCTGCAAATATGCCGGCAACCAGTTTCACCATCGGGATTGATACGCCCGAAGTCATCATCCAAAAAGTAAAGGAAGCGCCGGACTGTAAAATAATAAAAGTAAAACTTGGCCGCGACAGCGACCGCGAGCTGATAAATACCATTCGCTCGGTAACCGATAAACCACTATTTGTCGACGCTAATCAGGGCTGGACCGATTTGGAGCAAAGCCTCGACCTTTGCCACTGGCTGCACGAACAGGGTGTGTTACTGATAGAGCAACCCATGCTGAAAACCGATATCGACAGCAATGCCTGGCTTACCGAGCGCAGCCCGATCCCCATCATCGGCGATGAAGCGGTGCAGCGCCTGCCTGATGTGGAAAAGGCAAAAGGAGTTTACCATGGCATCAACATTAAGCTGATGAAATCGGCAGGAATGTATGAGGCTCACCGGATGATATTAAAAGCCAATGAACTTGGTTTAAAGCTGATGATAGGCTGCATGAGCGAAACCAGCTGCGCCACCCTGGCCGGGATAGCGCTTGCCCCGCAATGCGACTGGGCTGATTTGGATGGGCCGTTTTTAACGAGTAATAATCCTTTTAAAATGCCGGAGTTTGTGGATGGGAAGTGGGTGTTGCGATACAATGCAGGATTGGGTATTGAAATTTAAAATGCAGCTCGCTTTTTCAAACTCGCATACGCTCTCACCGGGAACGTGCCTGCTCCTTCAATTTTTGGCGGCACGGCGCTGAACAGGTAACCGCTTTCGGGCAGCAATTCCAGGTTGCACATGTGCTCAACTATCAATATTTCTGCACCAAGCAGGGTGGTATGCACAGGCCGGGTTTTGCCGGCGGTGTTATCAATATTATGGCTGTCGATCCCGACTAGTTTTACGCCGCATTCTTTTAGGTAAATGGCTGCTTCTTCTGTAAGGTATGGGTGGCCTTCAAAATAATCGGTGGTGTTCCAGTGTTTTGCCCAGCCGGTGTAAATCAATACGGCTTTGTTCCTGATTTCTTTGCCGGTAAAGTATTCTTTACCAATTTCGGTAGCATCTTTTGCATTTATGGTGATGGCCTCAAGCTCCGCACATTGTTCAAGTGCTATTTGCGATAAATCCATGCCGTGTTCAAACCTATGAAAAGGGCAATCCAAATAAGTACCGGTATTGGTAACCATCTCGATTTTGCCAATCTGGAATTCGGTGCCGGCTTCATAAAATTGTTTCGAGTTCTCGCGGCTCAAATAATCGCATATGATAGGTGCGGGCAGCCCTTTGTAGGTTACCAGGCCATCAAAAACGGAGTGGCTTAGATCGATGAGTTGTTCATCGGCCGCGATGTTTACGGCAGTCCGCTTATGTTTTTCTTCGATGTAATACTTGTTAAGGATTTTTACTTCGCCAACCATCAGCAGCTGCATATCCTGCACAACGTAATCGGCGAGGGCCTTATCGTCAATGGTGTCGCCATCAATATCCAGCCGAAAGTCCTGTCCCTGTATGCCGCCGCCATTGGTGAAAGCTATATCGAAATCAAAAACAACTCTTTTATCGGCCATAAGTACTTAGTTTGAAAAGTTATCGGTAGACGCCCCTGCCACCGGTTAAAAATAGGAAATTGTTACCGCCTGGCAAACTTAAGCAGGTATTTACGGACACGTAACTATCCGCTCAAATCCATTCCCCCATCAAATTTCAATTTATTACCTTTGCCCCGTTGCTATATTTTACATCATGAGCGAAGAAAAGTCATTAAATTTTTTAGAGGAGATAGTTGAGGCCGATATTGCTGCCGGCAAAAACAGCGGCCGTGTGCTTACCCGTTTCCCGCCCGAGCCTAATGGTTACCTGCATATCGGCCATGCCAAATCAATATGCTTAAACTTTGGTTTGGCGCAGCGTTACGGCGGACAAACCAATCTTCGCTTTGATGATACCAACCCCGCCAAAGAAGAAGTTGAATACGTTGACAGCATTAAGGAAGACGTAAAATGGCTTGGCTTTAATTGGGCTAACGAACTTTACGCGTCCGACTATTTTGATACGCTTTACGAATTTGCAGTTACGCTGATAAAAAAAGGCCTTGCCTACGTTGACGATAGCACTTCCGAAGAAATAGCAGGGCAAAAAGGCACGCCAACCGAACCCGGTACGCCAAATCAATACCGCAGCCGCAGTATTGAGGAAAACCTGCAGCTGTTTGCCGATATGAAGGCAGGCAAATATCCAGATGGCGCAAAAGTATTGCGTGCAAAGGTTGACCTTGCCTCGCCAAACATGCTATTGCGCGACCCGTTGATGTATCGTATAAAGCATACCCATCATCACCGCACCGGCGATACCTGGTGTATTTACCCGATGTATGATTTTGCGCATGGCGAGTCGGATGCCATTGAGGAAATAACCCACTCTGTTTGTACCCTCGAATTTGTATCGCACCGCGATTTGTACAACTGGTTTATCGAGAAGTTGGAGATTTTCCCTTCAAAACAATATGAGTTTGCCCGTTTAAACCTTAACTACACCGTAATGAGCAAGCGCAAGCTGCTACAACTGGTTGAGGAAAAATACGTTGAAGGCTGGGACGACCCGCGTATGCCAACCATCAGCGGTTTGCGCCGCCGTGGCTACACGCCTGCTTCTATCCGCGAGTTTTGCGAACGCATCGGCGTGGCTAAACGTGAAAATATGATAGACGTGAGCCTGCTGGAGTTTTGTATCCGCGAGGATTTGAATAAAACAGCCTGGCGCCGTATGGCCGTGCTCGACCCTATTAAAATGGTTATCACTAACTATCCTGAGGGCCAAACCGAATTGCTGTTCAGCGAGAACAATCCTGAAGTTGAAGGCGGCGAAGGCGGCAGGGAATTGCCATTTAGCAGCGAGCTTTGGATTGAGCGCGAGGATTTTATGGAAGAGCCTCCAAAGAAGTTTTTCCGCCTGGGTGTTGGCCTGATGGTGCGCCTCAAAAGCGCCTATATTGTTAAATGCGACAGCTTTGTTAAAGATGCCGAAGGCAACGTGACTGAAATACACTGTACTTATATTCCCGAATCAAAATCGCAGAACGATACCAGCGGCATACATGTAAAAGGCACCATCCACTGGGTGAGTGTGCCCCATGCAAAAACCGCTGAAGTGCGACTGTACGATCGCCTGTTCAAGGTTGAAGATCCATCAAACGAAGACGGTGATTTTAAAGAATACATCAACGCAAGCAGCCTGCACATATTAAACAACGTGTATATCGAGCCTGACCTGGCAACGGCCGTACCCGGTAAAGGTTACCAATTTATGCGCAAAGGATATTTTACGCTGGATAAAAACTCAACTACTGATAAGCTGGTGTTCAACAGAACAGTAACGCTGAAAGATGGGTGGGTGAAAAAATAAGCTGGCAGTTTGACTTAGCCGTTGGGTATTAAAAATACTCGATTTATTCAATATTAACGTGGCATTAATCGCGTCGGGTCAAAACCCGGCGCTTTGTGATTTTTTAATCCTATAATCTTCTAATCCTGTAAATCTTAGTTAAAAAACGCACATTTGCATATCATTCCCGAAAACAGCCGGGGACACATCAACAACAATGTCATTAGCCGATTTTTTTACACCCATCGACCAAAAAATGATTGTCCCTGCAAAGGGGTATTATACCAGTCAGCTGGGGAGCAAAATTGAATTTTATTCGGTTGATTTTCCATCGATGGCTGATAAAACAGATATCGCTATCATTGGCGTGCAGGAAGACCGCAATGCCGTCAACAACCCGGGCTGCGCGTTAGGTCCCGATTATGTGCGCGAAAAGCTATACCGTCTTAACGAGGGTAATTATAACACCAAGATCGTCGACCTTGGTAATATTCGCCGTGGTGCTACTGTTACCGATACATACATTGCTTTAAAAACGGTGGTTAGCGAGTTAGTCAAAAAAGATATCATCCCCATCATTATCGGCGGCGGGCAAGACCTTACCTACGCCCAATACCTGGCTTATGAGGATCTGGAGCAAAAGGTAGACCTGGTGATTGTTGACTCGCATTTTGATTTGGACGACGACGACAGCAAACCGGATAGTATTGAAACCACGTCCGAATCATACCTCAACAAAATATTTCTGCACGAACCAAATTACCTGTTTAATTTCAGCAACCTTGGCTATCAGACCTTTTTTACCAGCCAGGATAGCCTGCGGGTAATGGACAAGCTCTATTTTGATGTACACCGGCTGGGAGAACTAAGCGGAAATGTTGCCGTAGCCGAGCCCATCATCCGCAATGCCAGCATGATAAGCTTTGATATAAGCGCTATCCGATCATCTGATGCCGTGGCGAATGCCAATGCAACGCCAAATGGTTTTTATGGCGAAGAGGCCTGCCAGATAGCCCGTTACGCGGGGTTTAATGACAAGCTTACGTCGATAGGGTTTTATGAGTTTAACCCTGCTTATGATAATAATGGGCAAACCGCAATGCTGCTGGCCCAAATGATCTGGTATTTTATGGATGGAGTGTATAACCGCAAGCGCGATTTCCCACTCAGCCCAAAATCACAGTATTTGATATATAAGACCAGCCTAAAGCACGATGAGCACGAACTGGTGTTTGTAAAAAGCAAAAAATCCGACCGCTGGTGGATGCAGGTTCCTTACCCTGCAGGCGGCTCAAAAAACGAGCGCTTTCACCTTGTGCCCTGCCAATATGACGATTACAAGACCGCAGTTTCGGGCGAAATGCCCGACCTTTGGTGGCGCACGTATCAAAAATTAAATTAAGCTGTATAATTCAATCGTCGTTTTAACGTTAACACAGCTTACACGCTGATGAACAGATGAAGAAAGTATTTTTTTTAGTAGTAGCATTTTTGCCCTTTTTAGTACAGGCGCAAACCGAAGAGACCTTTGCGATAAAAGGCAAAATAGGGAGTTTGGACGCGCCTGCGCGGGCTTATTTAATATACAAACTTGGCGCTAACCAGGTAATCGACTCCTCGCTGGTGGCGGGAGGCAGTTTTGATTTTAAGGGCAATATATTGAACCCCACCAACGCCATTTTAGTGGTTGACCATAAGGGCATCGGTTTTAACAAGCTGGACAGCACTGCCGATATACTGCATTTTTATATTGATAAAGGTGAGTTTGCTATAAACAGTCCCGATTCGGCGAAGAAGGCAAAAGTTACCGGCTCGAAAATAAACGACGACGACAAAAACCTGACAGCACAGCTTGAGCCGATAAAGGCGCGGGCACAGGTTTTGGCTTCTGAAGGCATGAAAGCCGGCGCCGAAAAAAATACGCCCGAATTCAGGAGCGCGATGCAGGCCAAATACAAAAAGCTGCAGGCAGACCAGAAAACGGTCATCAAAAAATTTATACTCGGCAACCCCGACAGCTATTTGAGCTTGCTGGCCCTGTATGATGTTGACGGCCCGTCGCCCGACCCTTTCGAACTGGATTCGTTATACAAAACGCTTTCGCCGGCTTTGCGCAATACCGAAACCGCCGTTAACTTTATGAAGGCACTTGAGCCGCTGAAACACACAGCCCCTGGAGCAATGGCGCCCGATTTTACGCAGAACGACGTAAACGGCGTGCCTGTGAAGCTATCATCGTTTCGTGGTAAATATGTTTTGGTTGATTTTTGGGCCTCGTGGTGCGGCCCTTGTCGCCAGGAAAACCCCAACGTGGTGCGGGTATACAATAAATACAAAGAGAAAAACTTTACTATCCTTGGCGTATCGCTCGACAGGCAGGGCGCCCGTGCCGACTGGCTGTCAGCCATCAAAAACGACGGCCTTAACTGGACACAGGTATCGGACCTAAAGTACTGGAGCAACGCCGCAGCGGCCCTGTTTTATGTATCGTCCATCCCGGCAAACTTCCTGATTGACCCTAACGGCAAAATCATAGCGAAAAACCTGCGTGGTGATGATTTGGATGAGAAACTAAAAGAGGTGCTGGGTAAATAAAACGTCATCGTCAAACAACAGATTTTCCTTTCGTAGCCTTTTTTTGACAATTGCCGCACACCTTTCATCAATTAAATTTTTTAAGTTTACGTTTCAAACAAAAAATTAAACTGATGAAAAAGATTGTACTAATGGCATTGGCAGGCTTACCGGCGCTTGCATTTGCGCAAACCGGCAAATATGTGGTGCAGGGTTCCATAGGTAATTTAAATGCCCCGGCCAAAGTCTACCTGCAATCGCGCAAGGATGGCAAGCCTGCTACCGACTCGGTGGTGGTTGTTAATGGCAAATTTACTTTTACCGGCACAACAGGCGCAGCGCCATCAATGGCATACCTGCAGCTTAATCAAAAAGGCACCGGCCCGGGCTATCACGATTATAAAAGCATATACCTTGAAAACGGCACTATA
This sequence comes from Mucilaginibacter sp., assembly GCF_025359345.1. GTDB lineage: Bacteria > Bacteroidota > Bacteroidia > Sphingobacteriales > Sphingobacteriaceae > Mucilaginibacter. The sequence continues at coordinate 172,124 of NZ_JANYGQ010000018.1, read as the reverse complement.
ACCGTTAACAGCCCCGATACCCTTGCCGATGCAAAGGTTGAAGGCACCAAAACCAACCTTGAAAATGCCAAATACGATTTGGCCCGCAAACCGATAGACGACGCTTACACAGCTTTAGAGGCGAAAATGAAAGCAGCCTCTGACGATGTTAAAAAATCAGAAGCTTTTCAAAAAGAAAACGAAAAAACCGAAAAAACAATTGAAGCACAGGGGACACAGATTGATGTTCAATTTATAAAGGATAATCCAGACTCGTACATCTGTTTAAACCTTTTACCCGGCTTTGCTTACGGGCATGACTATGCAGAAATAGCCCCGTTGTTTAACAGTTTATCACCAGCCGTAAAATCGTCGGAAAGCGGTAAGAAATTTGCCGAATTGCTGCCAAAAATGAAAAATGTTGCCATGGGTGCTATTGCACCAACGTTTGCCGAGGCTGATACTGCCGGCAAAATGGTTAACCTGTCATCGTTCCGTGGTAAATATGTTTTGGTTGATTTTTGGGCATCGTGGTGCGGCCCTTGCCGTATGGAGAACCCTAACGTGGTTAAGGCATACAATCATTATAAAAACCAGAAATTTACTATTATAGGCGTGTCGTTAGACAGGCCGGGAGCAAAACAAAAATGGATGGATGCCATCCATAAAGATGGTTTAACATGGAACCATGTGTCTGACCTGAAATTCTGGGACAGTGCAACTGCCGGTTTGTATGCCGTGCGTGCCATCCCTCAAAATTTCCTGCTCGACCCGGATGGAAAAATCATCGGTAAAAACCTGCGCGGCGAAGACCTTGAAAACAAATTAGCCGAAATTTTCGGGAAGATTTAATTAGTACGGAAAATCGGTAAAGACCGAAAGAAGGAAAGAAAAAGTCCGGAAGAAAGAGTCGATCAGACCCTTCGTTCCGGACTTTTTTGTTGGTGGATAAATCAATAACGGGTGTTAACCACCAGGCTGACCAGCTTTAGGATGTTTCTCGGTCTTCCGTTTACTGAAACGTTACCGTTTTAACACTTTGCTCATTGCCAGTTAATAATACCAGGCGATTACCGCCTGCGCTGGAAAACAACGGCAACAAAGTATAGGTGCTTAGCTTTACGTCCAGTTCTTTTGCAAAATGCACCGGGGCATCCATCAGCCCATCGTTATTAATTGTAATAGCCACCGGCAGCTTGTAGTTTTTGTAATATTTATCGTCGATGTATTTACCATATATATCGTTAAAAACAATGGCCAGCTTGTTATTGATAATGCCAGATGCTACCATAAATTGTTGATCAACATTGCGCGACTTCCAGTTATTGCGGCTAACCGGCAAATCAAACTTTTTGTTTCCGTCGCCGCCGAAAGCAGTTACAACAATATCGCCATGCTCATAGTTGAAATTCTCCTCCGCGTTTAGTGCAGCCATCCCAGTTTCCCTGTTAGGCTCTTTTTCTTCCTTATATTGCTCGCCCACCATAAAAAATGTATCGCCGTTGTAAACAATATTACGGGCAGTCATATTTGTTATTGGTTTATCAAACTTAAAGGTTTTTACTTCCTGTGGTTTCGAGGAATTAAATAACCAGGTACCAACCGCCTGCACATCGCCCATCGAAAACGTTTTCTTTTGCTGCGAATAGCCGGCAATTACCAGGTCGCCCGCGGGGTTTACACCGGATACGTAGTTCAGCACCCTCAAAGCAGGGTCAGCAATAATAACCGGGATAATGCTGCCTGTAGCCGACCCTGCCTTAGCCTGGTAAACAACAGGATATTTGTATGACTTATCAAATTCTTCGGATATGATATACAGGTCGCCTTTGTCTGACGCGAGGAAATTCCATACAGATATTTCTTTGGTATAGCCTGCAAAGCTGAACTGGCCGGTACCGGTAACTTTCAGGGTTTCGTCCAGCAAAAAGTATTTAAACTGGTCGGGCATATTTTTTTCGTGGGGTAGCCGGCCTACTACGGCAATGTGTTTTTTATCCGGGGTAACGGTAGTGTACCAGTCGCCGGCGTTGCTCATTTTTACAAAATCAATGCTGCCTACCGGTAAGTCGGTGTTGCTGATGGTCCCGTTTTTGTCGACTATACGGGCAGTAAGTGTATTCTTGCCATTGTCTTTGCTCCTGCTTTCTACAAAAGCGACAATGGAGTTGCCGGCAACAAGCAAACTGTTTACTTCCGCATTGTTATTAAATGTGCCGCGGTTTATCCTTATCTCTTTGTCGATATTAATGCTGCCGGTTTTATCAGCTACAATAAGGGTGTTTATTTTTTCGAAATGTTCAACCCGTTTTATTATAAAATAGTTGGCGTTATCATCAGAAAATGACGAAAATTTAGGCTGTTTTATTGTTTTAAATTCCTGGCTGTTATTTCCCTGGTTTACTTTTACCTGGGCCTGCGCGCCTATGAAGGCAAAAATGGCTATAGTGCTTAATATATAATTTTTCATACTGTTATTGATTGTTTTGCTGACGTGTTTTAAGCTCGGAAAAAAGCATGTCATATCCAATTTTTGTTCTCCTGTCTGACATCGACAGGTTAATGTTGTTCATTTTATCTAAAGTACTTTGACCATCGCTTACGTTGCCTTCGGCAAAATAAGCTTCCAGCAGGTTAAAGTATATCACCAGGGTTATGTCTTTATTAATGCGGGCCTTTTTGTTGTTTGGGTCCGCCTCTTTTAACGCAGTGTTCCACAAACCACAGGCTTTGTCTAATTTCGCTTTGGCACCAGCCGCATCCTGCTGTAACATAATCAAGCCTGATGACGCTTCGTTAAAGGCCGTGGTCATATCCTGGTATTCGGCATCGTTGTTTTTTATATAATATAGGGTGGCGGTGCGCTTAACTTTTGAGAAACCGTACTTATCGTTTAGCAGAGTGTTTATAAATTTTAAGTTTTCCTGTAATACTTTTTCGGCCGATGTTTTTACAAGCAGCTCCGTATTAATCCTTACGGGCGTTGTGGTGGCATCGCTTTTGTAAATTTTATAGGAATTAAGCTCCGGCGGTGTTAAGCTTAGCTGTTCCTTGCCATCGGGCGCAAAAACCTTCACCGTCATGGGGTGCCTGTACGAAAATTCGGTGTGATACAAGGTGGTTTTATGAACGCCGTTGTTGCCGCTGCCCAGGCTTACGCTTTCCTGCTGTTCATCCATATTGCGGGGCACAGTATGATCGTACCCAAAAAGGGTTACCACAATTTTCAACGCATTGGTTGGGTTGTTTTGATAGCCTTCCAGATTAATATAGGTCGACCCGAGGGCGCCGTAGTCATATGATGATTGTAAATCGGGGTAGGGCACCTCCGTCATATAAGGCCTGTTGGGCAGCTGCTTTACCGGCTTTCCGTTGCCATTAAGCGAGGTTTCAACAATTTTTGTGCCCAGCGACTTTTTGTTGTACTCAGCCATTTCCTTATCATACCTTGCTTCTGCGGCCTTTACAAGTACGGGGTAATCAGCCAGATCTTTTCTATATCTGTCGACAGCGGCACGTTTCTCCTGCTCGTAATTTTTCATTAATTGCTGGTTTTTCGCTTCGTAAGCGGCCTCAAGTACTACCTGGAAATTTTTGATGTTTTTGTCCACTGCAACTGCAGGTGGCTTGTTATAAAAATAGGGTATTTCGTCAGATTTTATCTTTTGTGCGAAACAGGCGCCGGTTATAATCACCAGCACAACAGTCAGCCACGTTTTAAGCGCTTTTTTCAAAATAATTAAATTTAGTAATTGATTTATTGGAGTAATGGGGCGGTTATTTTTTTGATGCGGCCCATTTATTATATTCATCCACAATAGCATCCAGGCTTGTTAAGCCGTATCCTTTTTCTTTACGGTCAATTTTGCCGGCAAGCTCGGTATCATCGCCAACCAGTTTTAGCATACTCTTCCTGAAACCTAAAAACAGAGAGGCATTGCTTACGGGTTCTTCATCGCCTTTTTGTAAAACAACTTGTTCTTCGCCCAGGTAATAAATGTATTCGCCAATTGCGCCTGGTTTTAAAACCAGTAAAAAATTACGCCCGTTTTTGCCGAATCCGATGTTTCCGCTATAGTTCATGCTTTTGTACTGAAAATTTTCAATCGAGTACCCAACCAGGTCGGCGGGTTTAAAAACGATTTTTGTGCGTAAGTCATCAGCATCAGTGTAAAAAAGGCATTCCCGCTGATTGGCTTCTTTGCCCTGGTTAAAAATATACCCCTTAATAACCTGCCCATCGGTTTTGGTTATGCTACCGGGATATAGGTGCCTGTCTAAATTGAACTTACCCGTTTGGGCATTGGCTTGTATGCTGATAAGTGCTATCAACATTGTTGTGCAGAGAATTTTGTACATGGAGGTTTATACGGTTTAGAAATGTTTATGGCTATCGGTTTCAGTTAAATTACCATTAAAAAATGTTACGCAACAATAATTAGCTATAATAGCATCTGGGTGTAACAACTATTTTACACTCGACAAGGGCCGGAATAAATCGACCTTTTTTGCCGGGTATTTGCTTTGCCTGGTATTAGGAAATCAATTTTCTTATCGATATTTTTGATTTGCGGATTAAACCTTTATGCGACTTTTTTGTCTAACTGAAAAAGTGCTTTTAATTTAAAGGAGCCGATACTTAAAACCGGAAACTTCTGTTAATAAGATTATAATAAAAATATGAAAACGTTATTCAAATATGCATCAGGGTTGTTTTTAACCGGGATGCTTTCTGTGTTAATGGTTGCCCCGGCCAGTGCGCAGCGTGGTGCAAGCCATGGTGGCGGTGGCGTTCGTATAGGTGGCGGCGGCAGCATGGGCGGAGGCTTCAGGGGAAGTAACTTAGGTATTGCACGCCCGGCAACTGGTGTAGGTGTCCGCGGCAATAGTGGCAGCTTTGCCGGTGTCAGGCCAAATTCAGCGGCGGTAGGTTACAGGGGACGTACGGGCAATGACCTGGGCGGCTCAACCGGTTACCACGGCGGCGCGTTTTACCGCACCGGCCTAGGTTACTATGGTTACCCGCACATTGGTTTCTACCTTGGCTTTTTGCCTTATGGCTATTACCCTTTTTACTGGGGTTCATCGTTATATTATTACTACGGGGGCGTGTTTTACAGCCCTTACGATAATGGTGGATACCAGGTTACCGAACCGCCTGTTGGCGCAGGCGTGCCAGACTTGCCTGAAGATGCACAGCCAATAAAAATTGACGGCGTACAGTTTTACGAGCTGGACGGTGTGTATTACAAAGAAACCGTTGACGACAAAGGCAAAAAAATATACGTAGTGGCCGGGAAAGATGGCGTGCTGAACACCAACGACAGCGCTACCGATCCTAATGCAAACATAGCCGCACCACGCGTGGGCGACATTGTAAACCAATTGCCCGATGACTGCCGCAAGGTGTCGTTAAACGGTAAAAAATATTTTGTATCCCCTAACAATATCTATTACGAAAAAGTAACTGGTCCGGATGGTAATACCGCATACCGGATTGCAAGCCTGCCCGCCAACGACGGCAAAGATATTTAATTGCCGATACGAAAATAGTTTTATGGAAAGGCCCCTATTGATCGGGGCCTTTTTTATTTCATACGACCGTAAATATTATTTAGTGTACCAAATATTGGGCAGGTACCCCCTGCACCGCTGATTAATTATTAGTCACAGCGCAATATGTGTTGAAATATTTCCTCCTGGTAATTAATATTATATCAAACGAAATAAGATTTCAAATGTCCGCATCATTGCCTTTTGGCATCCGCTTTGTATAATTGCATTTATACATTTCAGTAAAATATGAAAACTTTTCAATTTAAGGTGGCTACGCTTGGTGTAGCTTTAGCATTAGCCGGTACATTAGGAACTAGCTGTAACTCGTTAACAAAAACACAAAAAGGGGCAGCCATTGGTGTTGCCGGTGGCGGCGTATTAGGCGCACTGGTCGGCAAGGCAGCCGGTAATACTGCACTGGGTGCAATAGTAGGTGGCGCCGTTGGCGGTACTGCCGGAGCGCTAATTGGCCACAAAATGGATAAACAGGCTGCCGAAATAAAACAAACCGTTCCGGGCGCAACTGTTACCCGCGCGGGCGAAGGCATAATTGTTAATTTTAGCTCGGGCATTTTGTTTGATACCGACAAGGCCGACGTAAAAGCCGCAGCACAAACAAACCTGCAAAAACTGGCAGCATCGCTGCAAAGCAATCCCGAAACAAACATCCTGATAGTTGGACATACCGACAATACAGGCTCTGATGCGCACAATATGGAACTTTCTATACAGCGTGCACAGGCGGTAAAATCGGTAATTACAGCTAATAACATCAGCGGTTCGAGGCTTACCGTACAGGGCAAGGGCGAAACCGAGCCAATTGGCGACAACACCACCGTTGACGGCCGCGCTCAAAACCGTCGCGTTGAAATTGTTATTGTAGCAAACGATAACATGAAATCAAGCGCCAAAACTACAGGACAGTAATTAAGAGTCAAGAGCCCAGAATCAAGAGTCAAGATAAAAAGATGAACCCTGCCCAATGTGGCGGGGTTTGTTGTTTTATGGCTTGGTTATTTGCTGTTTTTAATCTAAAATGGCCCACAGTTGATCAGGGCTTTAAAAAGGCAACAATTTTTGGCGTAACATAACATTGTGTTTAAGGCGGGTAAAGGCCTGACAGAAAAGCGGGCCAGGGAGTCTGCCCTGCAGCGCTGAAGCTTTTTTCTGTCTTGATTTTTTGGTTACTTTTTTATCAAGAAAAAAGTAACAGCCCCCGCGGCAATTGAGCGGGGTGGACAATAGGTTGATACTAAAAACTTTATTTCGAAGCAACCCGCCGTGCATTAAGTACATTTCTCGCGTGCAGAGGCCTTTGCCCTCATGCTTCGAGTGTATCAGCATGACACCCATTTCACGCAAAAAAGCCGCTCCATTCAGAAGCGGCTTTCCCATTAAAAGTATAACCTGCAATAAAATTACACGGTCATAATATCTTTTTCCTTAGCGTCCGACAGCACATCAACTTTAACAATATAGCTATCGGTAAGCTTTTGAATTTCGGCTTCGCCGGTTTTCATTTCGTCTTCTGATACACCTTCGGTTTTTAGTTTCCTTATTTTTTCGTTGGCATCCTTGCGGATGTTGCGGATAGCAATTTTACCTGTTTCGGCTTCCGCTTTGGCTTTCTTCACCAGGTCGCGGCGGCGCTCTTCGGTAAGCGGGGGTACGTTTATGCGGATGATAACACCGTCGTTTTGCGGGTTAACGCCCAGGTTGGCTTCCATAATGGCTTTTTCTATCGGGCCCAACAACGACTTTTCCCAGGGCTGCACCACAATGGTACGCGCATCAGGGGTGTTAACGCTGCCTACCTGGTTCAACGGGGTAGGACTGCCGTAATAATCAACCACAATATCATCGAGCATGGAAGGACTAGCCTTGCCGGCGCGTATTTTTAGTAATTCGCCGTCGCAGTGTTCAATGGCTTTTTCCATGTGGGCGCGGGCGTCGGTAACTTGTTTTTTAATGAGTTCGCTCATTGTTTTGCTGATTTTGGTGACAAAAATAATAAAAAAGTCCGAAAGTAGGGAAGACGGAAAAGACCGAACGACAGAAGATAAATTTTGTTTGATACCAGGCCGCCCGGGGCACAGCGCAGCAGGTAATAAACGTTCCTGTTCACAGTGAAACACAAGGAACAGGGTGGAACAGCGCAAAGTCATCCCGCAGCACTAAAAGCGCGGTTTCTGCATCAGTAACGCAGTTTTTTATAATTTACCAGGCCAAAAAACGAGAAAAGTACTGACAAATTGGTGTCAGCACTTTTCTCATTTTAAATTACTATGCATTTTTAGGACAGGAAAGTATTTGCCGGCCGCCGGCCGCCCACTGCAAACTATTTAAAAGTAATGTTTGTAGTACTTTTACACAATGGCCGATGTACATTCCAAAGAAACGCGGAGCTACAACATGTCGCGCATACGTAGTAAGGATACCAAGCCCGAAATGCTGGTGCGCCGGTTTCTGCATAAAAACGGTTTCCGCTACCGGCTGCATGTAAAAACGCTGCCCGGCAAACCGGATATCGTGCTGCCGAAATACAAAACGGTAATATTTATACACGGGTGTTTTTGGCATGGGCATGAGGGGTGCAGGTATTATGTTGTGCCGAAAACAAGGACGGAATGGTGGCTAAATAAAATTGGCGGCAACATTGCAAACGACAACAAGGCTAAAGCAGTCTTACAAGATGCGGGTTGGAATATTATCACAATTTGGGAGTGCGAATTAAAGAAATCTTCGCTCGAAGAAACGCTGAAAAACCTGTTAAATTCTCTCCATAAAATTTCCTAACAATATCAAAAGTTCACTTATATCCGATTGACTTATAGTCGAATACGCGATAGCTTGCAGGCATGGATATTCGTAAGAAAATCGGCCTGCGCATAAAGGAATACCGAACAAATTTAAAGCTCACCCAGGAAGCTCTAGCCTTTAAGGCAGAGATAGATAAGACCTATGTAAACGAGGTTGAAAACGGAAAAAGAAATGTTTCAGTAATTAATCTTGAAAAAATAATCTGTGCACTTGATGCAACTGTTAAGGATTTCTTTAACAGTGAAGTTTTTAATGGAGGAACCAACTAATGGCGGTAAAACCTTCACAAGCTAAGTCATCAATTATTACAGATGAACTCGACACAGCTGTATTAACGCATTATGTAGTTACTCAAAATCCAGTCTACAAAGAAAGGGCGTACGAAATTACCGAAAGCACTTATGGCAACTTTAGTGAGCCCGAAGTATTATATCAGGCCGTTCAAAAAAATCTATTCAATGTAACTGATATTCCGTTTCCAGGGCCAGAACCGGGTACTGAAAAATTTACATTTATAGATTTGTTTGCCGGTATTGGAGGCTTTAGGCTGGCGTTGCAAAATTTAGGCGGATTATGTCTTTACAGCTCCGAATATGATAAATACGCTCAAAAAACATACTTGGCAAATTTTGGTGAAACCCCCTTTGGCGATATAACAAAAGAAGAAACGAAATCTTTTATACCGCAAGATTTTGACATTCTTTGCGGAGGCTTTCCATGTCAACCATTTTCAATAGCGGGCGTATCAAAGAAAAATAGTCTTGGTAGAAAGCACGGTTTTGAAGACGAAAAACAAGGGAATTTGTTTTTCCATGTCGCCGAAATCATTGAGAAGCACCGACCAAAAGCATTCTTTCTTGAAAATGTAAAAAACCTTGTATCCCATGATAAGGGCAATACATTTAAAGTGATAAAGCAAACACTGCTGGATTTGGGATATTCATTTGATCATCGCGTTTTAAATGGCAAGCATTTCGTTCCACAGCACCGCGACAGAACAATTATGGTAGGCTTCGATAAGAGTGTTTTTGGTGAGGATATTTCTTTCGATTTTAATTTGGTTAAACTCCCGGATGCAGACAAAAAGATAAAAACCATTTTAAAAAAGGATGTTGACCCGAAATATACACTTACCAACAACTTATGGAATTATCTCCAGGAATATTCTAAGAAACATAAGCTTAAAGGAAATGGCTTTGGCTTTGGTTTGGTAAACATGGATGGAATAACTAGAACAATAAGTGCAAGATACTATAAAGATGGCTCTGAAATATTGATACCTCAAGATGGGTTAAATCCAAGAAGGTTAACTCCAGATGAGTGCGCCGCGTTGCAAGGATACCCGGTAAATAAAGGCAAAAAGAGTTTCAGAATACCTGTTTCGGATAACCAAGCATACAAGCAATTTGGCAATTCTGTGGTAACACCACTAATTGAGGCAGTCGGAAAAGAAATAACTAACGTTATTACGTCTTTTAAAGATTAGAGGGTTAAAAGATTAACAGTTTCGGATTTATGATATAGGTAATTTAAATTACCTGACTTTATCCGGAACTGGCTCCTCCGTTTGATTAATGGCGTCTTCGAAGCGTGTTCCATTTTGATCCCCGGATCGTAATAAATGTTACCGAGGGCCATCTGTTTCAAAAACAATTGGAAATCGGTTCCATTGCCAATGAGAACATTGTTGCCATAATAATATTTTCTGTCGGGCTCCTTTAACGATTTCGATGGAACATAACATGCTTGATTATGTTTTCTATTCCAATGCTTGATTAAAGACGTAAAACTCCAACTTGACGCCTCGTTTCCTTTTTCATCTATTAAAGAAATCGATCCACCTGCATTTCTGATCTTAGAGTTCTCAACATCAAACCCAATGAGTTCTAGGGTTAGCCCTGTAAGTGGTTGCTTAATGCCCATTAAATGTTTGCCTCCTATATTCAAACGGTCCTCCTTTCCACTTTTATCTTCATATCCGTAGGTCCTAATGAAGTTTCCCACACCTTTATCGACGTAGATTCCGCCATTGGGCTCTGGGGTCATTAAGGTTATAACTTCATTCGAAATTTTGTCGAAGTTTGCAGCCTTAAATTGCTTTATTTCATACCCTAGATAATCTGGCTCAGAATATCCATTTGCGGAAATTCCTAATTCTGCTTCCAACGTATAACCCCCGCAGTTTGACGATTCACAAGGCAAAATAGCACCTGTTTTATGAAGCCTTTTAGAATCTATCCATCCAAGGGAATGTATCCTTAATAACTCATTTAATAGTATTTCCCGATAGTCTACTTTAGGCTTTAGATCGAGTATTTTAAATACCCCTACATCTACACTTAAATTTAAGGAATTAATTTCCTTCGTTACCTCTGATTCTGGAGATGATACATAACCAATGGTACGACCATTTTTTGCAACAGCCAATAAAAGTAGTCTTCCAGGTAGGCGTTTTGTCATCAAATCGGATGGTGCATCTTTACTACCTTTCAAGAAGCCGGAAAAACGAACTTCGGGATATTTAGGGTATAGTATGAACTGAGAATTTGGCGCATTGGAAATTCTGCCATCCTCGGTTATCCAAGAAAAATTAATACTGGCTTTAAATCGTTCTTTCTTCCAATCTCCTGACGAGTCCGCCTTTACTTCTGAAATCGGGAAAATGTTTAATATCTCATAACTACCACTTAGATATACCTGGTTTTTTGAGTTGTCGTTTGCAGATAATGTTTTTATGTAAATTTTATTGCATCCGTGATCAATAAACGCTCGTTTTAAATTCTCTAAGGTCATTAGGCTATTTCTAATTAATAAACTTAAGAATATAATTCATCACATTCAATTATAAAGTTTTATTTAAGAAGAAACATTAGAATTATTTTTCAAATCTGTTATTTAAATCCTTTTCCCTAACTTTCCCCCATCAAATAAAAATCTGAAATTAATTTAATACCCCATGAACGATCAAACACAAAACGACAAAATTAAAGCCGACTTAGCCGGCCGCGCTGTCGACCTCGACACTACCCTGCTGAGCAGCGCAGCATCAACTTATGCCTACAACAAAATAAACAACCTGCTGCTGATGCAAATCCTCGCCAAGCTGGAAGGCCGCGACCTGGAAGAGATCCGCAATAATGTAGACAAGTACATCGCCCAGTTTTCGGCAGAGTTTATTAATATGAATTCGGGGTTTTAAGAACCCAAACCACGCCTCATAACGTCATTGCGAGGAACAGCCTGTCCCGAACTTGTTTCGGGAAAGCAATCTCTGCACGTGCAAATCAATGGAACAATAGCTCTATGGTGACCTATCAGCGGCATTTAGGTCGCCGCAAACATTAAGGTTCGTGATTGTCCTGCGTAGAGATTGCTTCGTTCCTCGCAAAGACGGATGGAGAATAGTGGATCTTATTATTCTGAATTCGGAGGGTTCAAAGTCTTACGTTTCTTGTTTACTATTAATACTGAAATGAATTTTGTAAATTTGTTATCAACGGCTATTTAAAAATATTTGATTGCTATGGTACAAATGCAGGAAATAATGGAGATGAGTGTGGCGGAACGAATTTTGATGATCGAAAAAATTTGGGATAGCATTGATCATGATAATATCGAAACTCCTGCGAGCCATCAGCAGGAGTTGGACAAGCGTTTAGCGCGCTTTGAAAGAGGAGAAACCGCCTTTTTTAGTTGGGCTGATATAAAAAAGGAACTAAGCGCTTCTAAATAATAATGTACGACTTGTTAATATCAGACGAATCGCGTCTTGACATTCTGGACGCGTTTTCGTGGTATGAAAGTCGGCGCGAGGGTCTCGGCAGAGATTTTGAATTGTGCTTAGAGGCGGGATTTAATCAAATTCAGCGTAATCCTTTATTATATCAAAAGCGCTACAAAAATTTGCGTATTCACTTTATCGACCGGTTTCCTTACGGCATTCATTTTTTGATCGACGAAAAAAATGTTAAAGTATTTGGCGTTTTTCACACCAGCAGAAATCCTCAAAACTGGACAGCGCGGCTGAAACGCTAGCAGCGCCGCATCAACTTATGCCTGCAACAAAATAAATAACCTGCTGCTGATGCAAATCCTCGCCAAGCTGGAAGGCCGCGACCTGGAAGAGATCCGCAATAATGTAGACAAGTACATCGCCCAGTTTTCGGCAGAGTTTATTAATATGAATTCGGGGTTTTAAAAACCCGCCCCTTCCGTCATTGCGAGGAACGAAGCAATCTCTACGAAGGACATTCATAGACCAACATAATTGTGTAGACCTAAATGCGGCTGACAGGTCACCACAAAGCCTTTGCTTCATTGATTTACCTACGTAGTCCGCCAGCTGGCGGATCGTTCCTCGCAAAGACGGGTGGGAATGGCAAAATTAATATAATAAAGAGCTTAGTGGTGCTGAAGCCGTGGGTCTGTTTTGTTATAATATGCAAGCTACTGCATACATGTATTAGGGTGTGGGCTAAACAAACTTTTAGGGTTGTGGCTGGTATGAAATACCGCATTAACAATTACAGTTCGTTTTTTATTTTGAAAACAACCAAATATGGAAAATAATTAACCCCGGCGAATCTGAAGTTTTTTGAGAATTTTGCTTCATAATGCAAAGGATTAGCTTCAATCCGTCGCAACGTGCCAATTACCTCAAGCAAAAATCTTTCGCCCACTCCATCCTGCTGCTCGTTATACCAATCAGCCGACTTCTGCATATCCTCCCTGGCTTTGCGAAGAATCAGCAATTCGTACATTATTTTTCTTTTATATTAAAATGAGCTATTATCTCGTTTAACGAATAGCTTTCGGCCTCACCCGCTTCGTACTGTCTGTCGCGTTCCAGTATTTCCTGTTGTTGCGCGTCAGATAACAGGACGGTTTCATCCTCCCTGGCGTAGTCGTACTTCATGCTGTCAAGAAAGGCTAATAACGCCTGTTCTTCCTGCGGGTTATGTGGATTAACTACGATAGTCATATCACAAATTTAGAGAATTTTAAATATTGTTCCGAATTAAAAATACCGGAAACCGGGAAAGTAATCGCGCACTATGCAATCCGCTCTTTAAAGTTCGCGGTTGCCGCGCTCGTTCCTCGCTCGCAATGACAAAAATTATAGCATTCGGCTATGGTCTATCGTCCATGGTCTATGGACTAAAAAACTGACTCACCGCGCCCCCGGAAACTGTTGCGACACCAGCGTTTCCACCGGGTAGCCCATGGCCTTGCATTTGGCTACAATTTCTTCGTGCAGTTTGGCATCCATTTCGGGTTTGCGGGCCATTATAAACAGGAATTTATGGTCGGGATGGCCAACTACGGCCCAGGAGTAATCGGGAGCAAGTTCAACCACCCAATAGTCGACCTTAAAGGGCCATAAAAACTGGGCCTTCATCTGGCCGTCACTGGCGCCGTCAACCCGGAAAATTTTTGATTTAACGGTGTGCAGGTCGCCCTTTTCGTTTTTTATGCAGGTGGTTACCACATCGTAGTATCCGTCTTTATTTAAGGTGTAATGGGTAGTGGTTTGGCGACTGCCCTTATCAAACATCGTGGGTATAGAGTATAACGAATACCAGGTGCCGCCAAATTTCTTACTGTCCACATAGCTTACCGTTTTATTGGGCAAAGCCGTTACAAGGCTTAAAAAGCTAACGAATAACAGGGCTATAGTTTTCATAAATTGCTGTTGGTTACAGCTTATTTACGGGAAACGACAGGAGAGGGATTTTGGGAGGGAGGAAAAGAGCTTTTGAGAATAACAATCTCTACGCGCGTCATTGCGAGGAACAGCCTGTCCCGAACTTGTTTCGGGAAAGCAACATCTACTTAGGACAATCAACGAACCCTAATGTCTGGGGGAACCAATCAGCGGCTGATAGGTTCCCATATGCTGTTACTCCTTGATTAGCATGTGCAGTCCGCCAGCTGGCGGATCGTTCCTCGCAATGACGTTATAAGGGCTTTGTCTTCCTCTATGGTCTATCGTCCATGGTCTATGGACAAAAAACGTAGTCTTTCGGACTTTCCCGACTTTACTGACTTTCCCGACTATTTCACCAACGTCCCAATCTTCTCACCATCGGCTATTCGCATAAAGTTGCCGGGCTTGTTCATGTCGAACACGATGATGGGGAGGTTGTTTTCCTGGCAAAGGGTGATGGCGGTCATGTCCATAACGTTAAGGCCTTTGTCGTACACTTCCTGGAAAGTTATTTCGTCGTAGCGGGTTGCTGTAGGGTCTTTCTCCGGATCGGCGGTGTAGATACCGTCAACACGGGTACCTTTAAGCACTACGTCGGCTTTTATTTCGATAGCGCGCAATGATGCGGCTGTATCAGTGGTAAAGTAAGGGTTACCTGTGCCGGCGCCGAATATTACGATGTGGCCGGTTTCCAGGTGGTGCATAGCACGACGGCGGATATATGGCTCGCAGATCTGCTCCATCTTGATGGCGCTTTGCAGGCGGGTTTCAACGCCAATGGTTTCCAGCGCGTTTTGCAGGGCCATGCAGTTGATAACGGTGGCCAGCATACCCATGTAGTCGGCCTGGGCGCGGTCCATACCCGATTTTTCGGCACTCAGGCCGCGGAAGATGTTACCGCCGCCAACCACAACGGCAATCTCCATGCCTTTGTCTTTAACGGCCTTAATATCTTGGGCGTATTGTAAAACTTGTTTATTATCGATGCCGTAAGATTTATCGCCCATCAGCGACTCGCCGCTAAGTTTTAGTAGGATTCTTTTATATGCCATTCAGAGGTGGTTAAATCGGTCAAAAATATGGAAATATAATCAGTGTTAAAATTTTATATCTACTTTGTTAAGTAATAGTACTTTATGGTTTTTTGCAGAAGCACAATAGGTATCCATCGAACCTTTTTATTTATTTTTTTCTCAGCCCTCTTTACCGTTCACGGAAGAGAGGGCAGCTCCAGCGAAGCGTCGAGCGGGTGAGTAAAATCTGTGCGCGGCGTTCACGGTAATGCATTGGCGCCAATGCACGACGTTAACGCATGGCGTAGAGGACTCACCCCGACCTCGCTACGCTGGTCGACCCTCTCTCCGGCAAGCCGGAAAGAGGGTGAGCTTCATTTTTTTAAGTCTACTTCTTCAACCACTCCCCCTTAAACACCGTCCCCAACACTTCAAATGCATCGTTAAATACAATCAAATCCGCATCGCAGCCTGCTGCAACACGGCCTTTATGAGGTAATGATGCCAGTTGCGCGGGATATAACGAAGCCATGTTGATGGCTTCGGCCAAGCCGATCCCAACATGTTCCATGCAGTTCTGCACGGCCTTCAGCATGCTAAGGCACGAGCCTGACAGGGTGCCATCAGGCATTACATACCGGTCGCCGGTGAACTGGTGCTGATAGGTGCCTTCGGTAACGGCGGTAACAGCATCGGTAATCAGGTATAGCTTGTCGCCCAGCTCGCGTTTGGCCAGGCGTATCATGGCAAAATCAACGTGGATGCCATCGGCCACAACGCTGGTATAAGGGCGTTCCTCAAATATTGCGGGAATATAGCCCGGGTCGCGGTGGTGCATTTGGGGCATGGCGTTAAACAGGTGCGTTACTGCCGGGATAGGATTGTTTAGAAATGCTTTCCCTTCGCTGTAAGTGGCATTGCTGTGCCCGCTCGACAGGATGATACCATGATCGTGCAAATAATCAATCACTTCCTGGTCCTGTAGCTCGGGAGCTATGGTCATCATTTTAATTTCGCCGTCGGCCATTTCAACCCAGCGTTGTACTTCGGCCAGGGTTCCCTTTTTTATCAGGTTGGCCGGGTGGGCGCCGCGTTTTATAGGGTTAAGGTAAGGCCCTTCAAAGTGCATACCCAAAAAGTTACCTTTCGCGCGCTTCCTGTATTCTTTGGCGGCGGCAATGCCCTGCTCAAAAATAGCGGGTGTATTGGTGCCTATGGTGGCAAAAAAGCCGGTGGTGCCCTGGGCAAGCAGGTCGCTCTCCATACGTTCCAGCGCTTCCACAACCGGGGTGCCTGCAAACAGCTTGCCGCCGCTGCCGTATATCTGCAAATCGATTAACCCGGGGGCCACAAGGGCGCCGTTTAAATCAACTTTGGTAACACCATCCGGGATGGAAGTTTCGTCGGTAATGGCAATGATTTTTCCGCCGGTAATTAAAATTACCTTGTTGGGGCTGATGTTGCCATCGGTAATGAGCTGTAGGTTGTGGAGGGCTGTTATCATGGTGGTGGTATTTAGCCAACACGTCATTGCGAGGAACGAAGCAATCTCTACATAGGACAGTCAACGAACCGAGATGTTATGGGAACCGAAAAGCCGCCGGCCGATTACTTCCCACAATTTTATTGCTCCTTGATTAGCGAGTGCAGTCCGCCAATTGGCGGATCGTTCCTCGCAATGACGTGCGTGTGTTTTTTATTGCAAAAAAAATCCCCTTCGTTTTCACGAAGGGGATTAAATATTTAAGCTCCTAAAGCAACCCGCTTAAACGCGGTAACTGTAAGGCCTTTTTCAACGGTGGCCAGAAACTGGGCAACGTTTTTCGAAGGGTCCTTAACAAACTCCTGGTTTAACAGGGTGCTGTCTTTATAAAACTTGTTAAGCTTGCCTAAGCTGATTTTTTCAACCATTTCTTCAGGTTTGCCTTCTGCGCGGATTTGATCCTTAGCAATTTCAAGCTCGCGCTCAATAGTTGTAGCATCAACACCATCTTTATCAATAGCAACAGGGTTCATAGCGGCAATTTGCATTGCAACGTCTTTACCTGCTTCATCAGCACCGGCAACGTTAGCACTTAAACCAACCAATACACCTAAACGGAAGTTACCGTGTATGTAGGCAATAACTTTTTCGCCTTCAACAACTGCATATTTAGATACGCCGATCTTCTCGCCAATTTTACCTGTTTTGTCGATGATCAATTCACCAATTTTAGCAGTGGTGCTGTCAACATCAACAGTAAGGTCATAAAGTTCTTCAATTGAAGCTGGTTTGCTTTCAACGGCTGCGTTTGCAATCTGATTACCAAAGGCAACAAATTCAGCATTCTTAGCCACGAAATCAGTTTCGCAGTTCAACTCGATGATCACACCGAATTTGCCATCGGCAGATGAACGTGCAATAACCACACCTTCGTTGCTTTCGCGGTCCTGGCGGCTTGCAGCCACTTTAGCACCTTTTTTCCTTAAAAAATCAATAGCAGCTTCAAAATCGCCGTTGGTTTCAGTTAAAGCTTTTTTGCAATCCATCATACCGGCACCAGTTTGCTGGCGCAGTTTGTTTACGTCGGATGCAGATATAGTTACTGTAGACATTTCTTTGTTTTTTATATGTGAAAAATCGTAAGCCCTAAGTCCAAAGTCACTCAGTACTTTCGACTTAAGACTTACGACTAAATTTTATTATTCTTCTGTTGCTTCAGCAGTTGGGGTAGTATCCTCAACGGCAGCATCAGCTTCAACAGCTACTTTGCGGGTCCTTTTGCCTTCGGCAGCAGGGGCACGGTCAACTACAGCTTCAGGAGCATCAGCTTTAGCTTTCGCTACTGCTGCTTCTTTTTCAGCTTCGTCTTCTTTCTCGCGTTTGCGCTCGTCTAAACCTTCAACAATCGCCTGGATGATGATACCGGTAATCAACGAAATTGATTTGGTAGCGTCGTCATTTGCAGGGATTGGGAAATCGATGTTCGACGGGTCAGAGTTGGTATCAACCATTGCAAAGGTTGGTATGTTCAACTTTAACGCCTCGCTAACCGCGATGTGCTCTTTCTTAACGTCAATCAGGAACAATGCAGCAGGCAAACGGTTTAAGTCCGCAATACCACCTAACAGTGTTTCTAATTTAATACGCTCACGCTGAATCATCAGACGCTCTTTTTTCGAAAGGTTGCTGTAAGTACCGTCTTTAGTCAATTTATCGATGTTCGACATCTTTTTGATCGACTTGCGTACGGTTGCAAAGTTGGTTAACATACCACCTAACCACCTTTCGGTAATGAACGGCATGTTTACTTGTTTTGCGTAATCGGCTACTATATCTTTCGCTTGTTTCTTTGTAGCTACGAATAATACCTTGCGGCCCGATTTTACAATTTGTTTTATAGCTGCAGCAGCTTCTTCAACCTTGGTTAAGGTTTTATTTAAATCGATAATGTGGATACCGTTGCGCTCCATAAAAATGTACTGTGACATTTTTGGGTCCCATTTGCGGGTAAGGTGACCAAAGTGTACACCTGCATCCAGTAAGTCCTGATATGTTGTTCTTGCCATTTTGTTGTCTCCTCTTGATTAGCGTTTACTGAATTGGAATCTCTTACGTGCTTTCTTGCGTCCTGGTTTTTTACGTTCAACCATACGGTCATCACGTGTCATTATACCTTTAGCGCGCAGTGCGGGTTTCTTTTCAGGATCAAGTTCAACAATAGCTTTCGCAATAGCTAAACGAACGGCCTCAGCCTGTCCTTTAACACCACCACCAGCAACATTAACCTTAACATCAAATTTTCCGGTTGAACCCGAAACCTCAGTGCTCTGAGTAACGATGTATTGCAATGGCAATGTTGGGAAGTATTCTTTGTAATCTTTACCGTTTACGATAATTGCGCCGCTACCATCTGTTAAGTAGATGCGCGCAACAGCTGTTTTTCTTCTGCCCGAAGTGTTTGTTGTTGTTGGCATTTTTTCTTTTCTCCTAAATTAAAAGTTAAATGGTTGTTGGGTTTTGTGCTTCATGAGGATGCTCAGCACCTGCATATACATGCAAATTGCCAAACAATGCTTTGCCCAAACGATTTTTAGGTAACATACCACGCACCGCTTTTTCAATTACGCGTGTAGGATGTTTTGCCATTAACTCCTTAGGAGAAATGAAACGCTGACCACCTGGGTAACCAGTGTAAGAAACATAGTGCTTGTCGCTGAATTTGTTTCCGGTCAGTTTTACCTTGTCTGCATTGATAACTATGACATTATCGCCGCAGTCTACGTTCGGGGTGAAATCAGGCTTGGTTTTTCCACGAATGATCATTGCAATCTTCGTAGACAAGCGCCCCAAAATCTCGCCTTGTGCGTCAACAACAACCCATTGTTTGTTAACGGTTTTTTTGTTGGCTGAGACAGTTTTGTAACTTAACGTATTCACTTGCTTTAAATTAAATTTATTAAACGTTTATTATACCCCGCATTTTCGGGACTGCAAAGATACGCCTTTTTAGTTTAATTGCAAGTGGAATTTATGATTTGTGATTGCACCGATTAGGAATAATAATTTCACCGATTTCATTATTGGGAATTTCACCGATTTGAAGAGGATTTCACCGATTTTTTGTTGGGGAATTTGGGTGGTTTTTAAGGGCGATGAGGTTGGTGATGAATGTTTTGGACTTCTCTGCGCGCGTCATTGCGAGGAACGAAGCAACCTCTACATAGGACAATCAGGGACCTTTATTTCGTGCGAACCTGCATGCGGCTGTTAGGTCAGCACTAGCTTTTTGCTTCTTGATTAGCACGCGTAGAGGTTGCTTCGTTCCTCGCAATGACGATTTGGTGAGATGAAGCGAACTGCCAACTCACAACTGCTTACACTGATTATTTGGGCGTTTCCCCGCTGATAGAAGCGGGGCCGGGCTTTCCGCTCATACTGCACAGGCCTTGGGCGCCGGCCGGTATCCGCTGCAATCCCTAACGCAAGATTGTCTGAACCGGGATTAAACAGATTTTGGGATTTATTGGATTATGGCTTGATAAGCTCGAGGAAGGTTAATTCGTAATGTCTTCAATATCTGAAAAATCCGTTAATCTGTTTAACTGCGAAGCCTTCTTGAACTCCGATTGAAAACAAATTGTACCGTGAAAAATCCCGGTTCAAATGATTTCACTATTTTTAACCCTCACACCATGACCCAACATTCAACCAAAAACGAAATCCCCTACATCATCAAGGAGGCAGATGAAATTGATGCGGAAAACATCATTCAATATTCCAAAACCGTATTCGCCTCAACCGACCAGGTACTCACCATGCCGGAAGAATACAATATCTCCGTAGCAGACGAGCAGATTTGGATAAACAACATCAGCAAAAGCCCAACGTCGAAATTACTTGTTGCGGTGCGGGATGAGGAGATTATTGGCTTCCTGTTTTTTATCGGGCAGCAAAAAGCAAAGATTGCCCACGTCGGCGAATTGGGTGTTAACGTTCATCCCGGGTACCGGGCCATGGGTATAGGCCGTGCGCTGATGGGGGCTCTGATTAAATGGGCCGCCGACCATAAAACGATTGAAAAAATTGTGCTCCAGGTTTTTGCAACAAACTACAACGCAATTAAATTATATCACTCCTTAGATTTTAAGGAAGAAGGAAGGTTTGCTAAATCCGTCAAACAAAAAAATGGGGATTATGTGGATGTTGTGCAGATGTATTTGTTTGTGGGAGGTGCTGAAAGCAGTGAGGTATTTTTTTAAACCAAACAACACAACAACATTTTACAGAACAACACAATATCACTAACAAATTAACCGTGCCAAAACAAAAACTGCTGCTGCTTTCGATTGCTGTTTGTGCTATCTGGAGCAGTACAAAAGCACAGTCCTATACTATAGAATCTTTGGAAGGTACCAAAGTAAAAATTCACTTTACCAAGACCCCTTCATGGTATGGTGAAGCCTTTTCCTGTTTGGCCGACACCTTGTTTTTGGACGATTATGGATATGCCAAAGAAATACATGTATTGAAACGTAAGTTTTTACAGATCGATTACTATACCAGGGGTGGCTCAAATTCAATATTCCGGAGTACAATCATCTTATCTGTTAAAAGAAACAAGATCAATGCATCGATACTCGTGCAATCTTTTGGAAAGGCGTTTGGAGGCGATATTGACGGCAGCCTTTATAGGATAAAATTTAATGTAACCGGCAATGATACTGGCAATTTTAAGCTTATCGCTCATATTTACGACCGGCACAAATCATATGAGCATCCCAAAACTAGTTATACTAAAAATAAGCAGATAATTTTAGCTTTTGACCCGGACCAAAACATTTTCTACAGCGCCCGTAAAAAAGTAGCACAATCATTTATCATTGATGACCCCAAAGTACCATCGGAAAAACTGGCGGTAAATGAAGTATTACCTGTAATTTTTTTAGATAAATTAGATAAATATACTTATTGCTATTATATAAGAGGTTCGTGGTATCAAACAGGGGAGGGTGATAACTTGTTTAAACTCTATTCCAAATAACTGCCTTTCCAATACGGTATCAGTGTGGCCAAAAGAGTGGGTTACCCGTGCGCAGCTGCCTGGTAATGAACTATAAGCATAAACTCATTAAGCACTACACCCGGACGCACCCATATAATCACCTTAAATACGCCAAATGTCAAATTAATGCTAATGAGGTGCTTACCCATTCGCTTTTTTTATTTTTGCTCCAAGAATTATTACGAACGAATGAAAGTACTACTATCATATTTGTCGAAACACCGTTGGGTGGTTGCCCTGGCTCTGCTTATGGCGGCACTTAACATCGGTTTCTCCCTGCTTGATCCCTACATTACCGGCCGCATTGTTGATGAGGTAATTGAAAAACGAGCCTCACTCGATTATTCGCAATACGTACACAACATCATCGTGTTGGTAAGCATGGCCATAGGCGTGGCAATGGTATCGCGTATTGCAAAAAACTTCCAGGATTATTTCACTAATATCATTACCCAAAAAGTAGGTGCAGAAATGTATGCCGATGGGTTAAGACACTCGCTCGAACTGCCTTACCAGGTGTTTGAAGACCAGCGCAGTGGTGAGACGTTGGGTATATTGCAAAAAGTAAGGCTTGATTGCGAAAAGTTTATCACCTCGTTTATAAGCGTGTTGTTTGTTAGCTTGGTGGGGATGGTATTTGTAATTGTGTACTCGTTAAAAGTGAACTACATGGTTACATTGGTTTATTTTGGCGCAATACCTGTTATAATGTTTGTGAGCATGGCTTTAAGCAAACGGATTAAAACTATCCAAAAGCGAATAGTATCTGAAACCACCGCACTGGCCGGTTCAACTACCGAATCGTTGCGTAATATTGAGCTTGTTAAAAGTTTAGGACTGGTAAAACAAGAGATAGAACGTTTAAACAATACCACCTATAAAATACTTGAACTTGAATTAAAGAAGGTAAAATATGTCCGCAGCATGAGTTTTGTGCAGGGTACCGTGGTAAACCTGGTGCGCAGTATAATGGTTGTAATACTGTTAATGCTTATTTTTAAAGGCAGCTTATCGCCGGGAAGTTATTTTATGTTTTTGTTTTACTCTTTCTTCCTTTTCAACCCATTGCAGGAACTTGGAAATGTAATACAGTCATGGCGCGAAGCTGAAGTATCGTTGGGTAACTTCAGCAGCATCTTAAGCACCCCCATCGACCCCAAACCCGAAAAGCCAGTACTGCTTGAAAAGGTTAAAACCCTCACTTTTGATAATGTAAGCTTTAAGCACCTAACCGCTAACCGCAACGCGTTAAACCATATTAGCTTTGAAACTAACACCGGCGAAACCATCGCTTTTGTGGGGCCGTCGGGTTCGGGCAAGACAACATTGGTAAAATTGCTGGTGGGCCTTTACCAGCCTTTGGAGGGTGATATTTTATACAACAACACCCTCAGCAAAGAAATCGACCTCGACCAGCTCCGCGAGAAAATTGGTTTTGTTACACAGGATACCCAGCTGTTTTCGGGCTCCATACGCGAGAATTTGCAGTTTGTTCGCCCGGGTGCAACCGACGAAGAATGCATGGATGTGCTGCAGCGTGCAGCATGCCAAACGCTGATGGCCCGCGCCGACAAAGGCCTGAGTACTGTAATTGGCGAAGGTGGCGTAAAAGTTTCAGGCGGCGAGAAACAACGTCTGTCAATAGCCCGCGCACTACTGCGCCGGCCGGATATTTTGGTATTTGACGAGGCTACCTCATCCCTGGATTCAATCACCGAAGAAGAAATTACCGAAACTATCCGCAATGTATCGGTGCTCGATAATCACATTACTATACTGATTGCCCACAGGCTATCAACAATAATGCATGCCGATAAAATTTATGTGCTCGAGAAAGGCCGCATCATCGAGTCGGGCAGGCACTTTGATTTGCTGAACCAGAAAGGCCTGTACTACGCCATGTGGCGGCAGCAGATCGGCGAGAAGGTTTCTTTGGAAGAAGTCTGAAGTCGATAGTCTGAAGTCTTGAGTCGGGAAAGAGTTTTTTGACTTAAGACTTTCGACTCAAGACTTTGGACTACACGTTAATAATCCCTGTCTTAATAGCAAAAATAACTAACCCTACCAGGTTTTTCGAGCGGGTTTTTTCGAACAGGCGGGCGCGGTAGCCTTCAACGGTGCGCACGCTGAGGCATATTTTGTCGGCAATTTCCTGGTTCGAGCATTCCTGGCAAACCAGGCGCAAAACTTCAATTTCGCGTTCGTTAAAATCAGCCAGCGATTGCGAAGGGTTGTTGCTATTGTTATTGCCTGCCAGCTGTTTAATAAGCGTGATAGACAGGTGCTCGTTAAAATAATAGTCCTTATAAAATACGGTGGATATGGCTTCGATAATCTCCTCGGGTTCGGCATTCTTTAACAGGTAACCCGATGCCCCGGCCTTCATCATATCAACGATGTATTTATCCTCGTTAAACATGGATAATGCCAGCACCTTCACATCTCTATATTTTTGTTTGATGGCCGTAGTGGTTTGTATGCCGTCCATTTCGGGCATTTTAATATCCATCAATATCACATCCGGCTTAATATCGGTTAGCATACCCAGCAGTTGCTTGCCGTTTGATGCTTCAATTACCAGGTCAAAGTCGGCACAATCTTCAAGTGTAGCTTTTAAACCGTTTCTGAAAATTTTGTGATCATCGGCAATAGCTAATTTGATTTTTCCCATGATTTGCTTAAAAGTCAATAAAGATAGATAAAAGCGGCAATTATATCACAACTCTAATTATTGAGATGGTCCCGTTCTTTGGTTTGGTGTACACATTTACCTCACCATTAATTAATTGGACGCGGCTTTGCAGGTTTTTAAGCCCAAAGCCACGCTTTACCTCATCTAAATTAAAGCCCTTGCCATTATCCTTAAATTCCATTACCAGCCACCCATTATCCTTTGTGAGGTTTAAGTGGATGATGGTTGCATCAGCATGTTTTATAGCGTTGCTAAATAATTCCTGCGCCATCCGGTAAAAAGCAAGCTCAATTTCGGGGCGAAGTCTTACCTCGTCTAAATTATTTTTACAGTGCACCTTAACACTGGTAGTTTGTTCCATTTTAAGACAAAGGCCTTCCAGTGCCTCTTTCAGGCCGTAATCGGTTAAAACCGGGGGCAGCACGTTGTGTATGATGTTGCGGATTTCCTGTATGCACTCATCTGTAAGCTGGCGGGTGTCGGCGAGCAATGGCGTTTTTGTTTCACCAACACCTGCTTTATCCAGTCGGTGCAGGTTAAGTTTTATGGCCGAAAGTACCTGGCCCACGCTGTCGTGCAAATCCTCGGCAAGGCGCCTGCGTTCACTTTCCTGCGTTTCAAAAACGGCGTTCAGCAGGTCGGTTTGCTGCTCGTCGTGCAGTTTACGCATCTCCACCTGGTTCTTTATCATTTTTCGCTGGTATATGATTACGAAAAAAAATAAAAAAACAAGCAGTATTACAATTACAAGCGTGCCTGTAATTAATACAGGTATCAGGTTGTCTTCTGTGGCTGGGGTTGGCAAAGTAATCCTACGGTATATAACAAGTTAGCAATTATGTTGGTTACGTTTTGTATCATCAGGTATTCTTCCAGGTGCGCCTGTACAATGCGGCTAAAAAGCATAAACAAAAATATGTTTATCGAAAAATAAAACAACACGCCCGCATTTATCCAAAATAGCCCCTGTTTTTCGATATGCACAAACTCCTGCCGGCTAAGCAATTGGTAAAAATAGGCCAGCGAATAAAAAATGAGCACTATATTTAAAACCGTGTGCGATAGTGCCGGGTAATCTTTTATCGCGTCAACAAAAACAACATTTACTATCATGATCAGCAATGTTATTGCTGACATGATAACGATAGTTTTTTTAAGCACCCGGCTGAAAAAGGCATTGTAATATATTGCCGAAAAAAACAGTAAACAAATTACCAGGAACAGCCGGATGATATGCAAATTGTTAACCATACCCATTGACATGGTTATCGCCTGCACCAAATCGAACCCGGCAGATATCACAAAAAACAGGGCAGCTATACGTAGCACCTTGTCGAGGTGTTTATAGTTCAGTACTACCGCTGCAACCGGTAAAGCACCGGAAAAAGCACTGATAATACTTAAAGCATGCTGTAACGACATTGACAAGGCTGGTTTTATTAACTGATATTATGGTCCGTCATCATATTTTTAGGACATCCCGGCGAGCCTGGGCACGGTAATGCTTCCTGGCCTACTGTGTCAAGCGGTGCTGCAACAGCCCTCATATCGGCCCTTGATAGCTTTTGTGCGCTTGCTGTATTCAGCATGTCGGTACCATCGGCTTTTGCGCCTACTATAATAAGGTGTTTTTCGCCGCCGGCCTCGCTGTGTGCTTTGTTGTGTCCATGGTAAAAACGCAGGCCAACACAACCCTCCTGGTCTAAAATTTTTTGTAATATTTCTTTACCGAAAAAGTGCGAATGCGGTTGGTCAGGATGTCTTTCCCTATGATTTTTTGTCCAGCTTGCTGCTTTATGCAAGTCGAATTCTTCTCCTTCTTTACCGGTTAAAACCGGTGTTTTTGATTTTTCCACGTCGAATAAATAATTGGATTGGGGTTAAGTATTATTTTCAGGCTAATATACGATACTATTTATGATAAGCTGCGCTGCCCAACGCTAAGTTTGTTTTTCGGGCATCCCGGCGAACCCGGGCATGGAAGCGCTTCCTGTGCAACTATATCAGCCGTAGCGGTTGACGTGGCGGCGGTCATAACCGTTGCCATCTCGGCCCGGGCCATAGGTTCACCAACAGGGGCTGCCGGTTTTGTGTTAATCATATCGCTGCCGTCGTGCACGGCGCCTGCAACAATAATGTGCCTTTCGCCTTCAATATTGCCTATAACCTTTAATATAAAATTACTTATCGCCACCATTGCGCGCTGCCAGCCGTTAATCGGTTTATCATAAGCGTGGTAAACGCGAATTCCCAGGCAGCCTTGTTGCGCCAGTATTTTTTCAATTATTTCCCTGCCAAAAAAGTGAGATACGATATCACCGGGGTTTCTGTCCCGGTAGTTTTGAGTCCAGTTTGCACATACATCCAGGTCAAATGGTTCGCCCTCTCTGCCGGTTAAAACTTTTGGTGTTGGTTTTGCCTCCATAGTATTAAATTCTTAGGGGTTAATAAATAGTTTGTATAAAACTAATATTAATTAGTTATTATTTCAATTGCGCCGTAAAAACCCGTGGTTCAATAAGTTTGTTAAAAATATACATAACTAACTCATTATCAATAAATAGCGAAACTGCGGCGGGGGTTACTACTTCAAAACATTGCGTAGTTTTACGTATCAAATTCCGTGGTAGTACGGGAAGGGCGGAAGCCCTTAATTGGGGTGTGATATAGCAATGCGTTGCGGCAACTCCTGTAAAAAACTTGTTTCAATACAAGCAGGTAATAAAGTATTTATGTAACTTATACAATTATTTGTTTAATTTTACTTTCTACAAACCAATTGTACAGACATTACTACTTTTACTATGCGGCGAAAATTATATTTACTGTGGATATTGTGCGCGGGGTGTATTGCGGCCATGTTTAATGCATGTAGTAACACTGCATCAAATATTGAGGATCAGACCCCTGATACCATAAGCTATAATTTTAATATCCGCCCCATCCTCTCAGATAAATGTTATAAATGCCATGGGCCCGATGCCAGTAAAAGGCAGGCCAATTTAAGGCTTGATATGCCCGAAAGCGCGTTTAAAGCGTTGAAAGATAATCCTAATGCGCACGTATTGGTTCCGGGCAGCCCTGATTTGTCGGAACTGTTCAGGCGAATTTCAACCAGCGATACTTCGGAGATGATGCCGCCGGCAAATTCAAACCTCAAGCGCTTAACCCCGCACGAGGTTGACTTGATTAAAAAGTGGATTAAACAGGGCGCCAAATACGAAAAGCACTGGGCCTTTGTGGCGCCAAAGCTATGGCCGGTTCCGGAGGTTAAGGATAAGGATTGGGTAAAAAATCCCATAGACAATTTTATACTCCATAAACAGGAACAGTATGGATTAAAACCAAATCCGGAAGCGGATAAAGAACATTTACTTAAAAGAGTAAGCCTCGATTTAACCGGCCTGCCGCCAACTATTGAAATGCAGGACAAGTTTTTGGCGGACAAAAGCCCCGATGCTTATAACAAGATTGTTGATGAACTGATGAAAAGCCCGGCCTATGGCGAAAAAATGGCACTCCACTGGATGGATGTTGCCCGCTATGCCGACTCGCATGGTTACCAGGACGATAACTACCGTACACAATGGCCATGGCGCGATTGGGTGATACATGCCTATAACACCAACGTGCCTTACGATAAGTTTATATCCTGGCAACTGGCCGGAGATTTGATGCCGAACCCAACCAAAGAGCAATTGCTGGCAACCGGCTTTAACCGCAACCACAAAATCACTGAGGAAGGCGGCGTAATTGACGAAGAATATCGCGTTGCTTACGTTACCGACCGTACCAATACTTTTGGCAAAGCCCTGCTCGGCGTAACACTGGAGTGTGCTCATTGCCACGATCATAAATTCGACCCGTTTTCGCAAAAGGAATATTACCAGGTTTTCTCGTTTTTTAACAGCGTGAAAGAAGCCGGCCTCCAATCAACCGTTGGCGGGCCCGAAACCTATGCCAAGCGGCCGATGATGCAGGTAACCAAAGATGATGTAAAAGGCATTTTAAATTTCATAAACAAGCAGGATACCGGCAAGCTGATTGTATCCATTATGGGCGACAGCGACGCTTACCGCAAAACCTACATATTGAAGCGTGGCAACTACGATACCCATGGCGACGAAGTGGAACCCGGCACCCCAAAAGCTATTTTACCATTTGACAACCGCCTGCCAAAAAACAGGCTGGGGTTATCCGAATGGTTGTTTGACAAACGCAACCCGCTTACCGCCCGCGTATTTGTAAACCAAACCTGGCAGGAACTGTTTGGCAAAGGTATATTGAAAAGCTCGGGCGATTTCGGTATGCAGGGTGATTTGCCGTCGCATCCTGAATTATTGGATTGGTTATCTGTCGATTTTATGAATCACGGCTGGGACATGAAACGCCTGGTTAAACAAATGGTGATGTCAGCAACATACAGGCAGTCGGCAGTTATTACTAAGGATAAAGTGAAGCTCGACCCGGATAACGCATTACTGTCGCGCGGCCCGCGCTACCGCCTGCCTGCCGAGTTAGTGCGCGATTTGGTTTTGGCAAGCAGCGGTTTGCTGAACAAAACCATTGGCGGCCCAAGTGTGAACCCTTACCAGCCGCCTGGCCTTTGGGAAAACGCAACATCAGGTCGCGGCATATTAGCCAGCTACAAACAGGTTCATGGGCCTGATTTGTACCGCCGCGGCATGTACACTTTGATAAAACGTACTGTTCCGCCCGTCGAAATGGCCATTTTTGACGCCAGCAACCGCGACCAGTGCGAGGTAAAGCGCCTGCGCACCAATACGCCCCTGCAGGCCCTGCTGATGGAAAACGACCCAACGGTATTGGAAGCTGCGCGGGTATTAGCTGCTAAACTTTTAAAAGACAACAGCCCATCAAAAGATAAAATTACTAAAGCCTTCAGGTTGATAATGTGCCGCTTGCCAAACGAGCAGGAAATGGCCATATTGAACGGTTATTACACCGACCAGTTAAAAACATTAAGCAAAAAGGATGCGCAGAAGGTAATTAGCGTGGGCGAGTACCCCATCCCACAAAATATTGATAAAGTAATGCTGGCAGCAATGATGAAAACGGTAGATACAATTTATAATTTAGAGGAGGCGATAACGAAAACCTGATGGCAATGGAAAAAGACGAATTAGAGCATCGCCTGAATATTAACAGGCGGAAGTTTTTATCGAAGCTTAGTCTCGGTATTGGCAGCATCGCCCTTGGCTCGTTGCTGATACCTGATTTATTTAGCGGCGGGGCCGACGCGGACTCCGACTTTATAGCCGGCCTTCCCAATTTTGCACCAAAGGCAAAACGGATTATCTATCTTTTCCAGGATGGCGCGCCATCGCAGCTGGAATCGTTCGACTATAAACCGAAGCTGCGCGAAATGATGGGCCAGGAGTTGCCGGCATCCGTTCGTGGCAGCCAGATTTTAACCGGGATGACCGCACAGCAAAAATCCTTCCCGCTGATTGGCTCCTATTATGATTTTAAGCAATATGGCGAATCACGCACATGGATTAGCGACCTTTTTCCGCATATCGGCGGTATAGCCGACGATATTTGCATGATTAACTCCATCTACACCGAGGCCATTAACCACGACCCTGCCCTAACGTTTTTCCAGACCGGGGCACAGCAGGGCAACCGCCCAAGTATGGGATCGTGGGTGAGCTATGGTTTGGGTAGCGAAAACAAAAACCTCCCTGCGTTTACAGTACTATTGTCAAAAGGCAAGGGCAACGGACAAGGGGTATATTCAAAGCTTTGGAGCAATGGCTTTTTAGATTCCATTCACCAGGGTGTGCAATTTAGCAGCAGCGAAAACCCCGTTTTATACCTTAATGATCAGCCCGGCATTGATCGCCGTGACCGCCGCAAAATGCTGGACAAGCTGGCGGAATTGAACGACATATCCTACAAAGAGTTTAACGACCCCGAGATATCGGCCAAAGTACAGCAGTACGAAATGGCTTACCGCATGCAGGCCGCTGTGCCCGAGATTATGGATGTCTCGAAAGAGTCGGACGATATTGTAAAAATGTACGGGCCCGACTGTTTGGTGCCGGGTACGTATGCGGCTAATTGCCTGCTGGCGCGCAAGCTGTCGGAAAGCGGCGTGCGCTTTGTGCAGCTTTACCACCAGGGCTGGGACCAGCACAGCAACCTGCCTATGGAAATGGCAGGCCAGGCAAAGGATGTCGACCAGGCATCAGCCGCATTAGTGACCGATTTAAAACAACGCGGTCTGCTCGACGAAACCCTCGTAATTTGGGGCGGCGAATTTGGTCGCACCAACTTTAGCCAGGGCAAACTGGAGAAAGCCAACTATGGCCGCGACCACCACCCCCGTTGTTTCAGTATATGGATGGCTGGCGGCGGTATTAAGCCGGGCATAGTTTATGGCCAGTCGGACGAGTTTGGGTACAACATTGTGAAAGACCCGGTACACGTGCACGATTTTCATGCAACCATATTAAACCAATTAGGCCTCGACCATACAAAACTAACCTTCAAAAGCCAGGGCCGCAGGTACAGGCTAACTGACGTAGCGGGTAATGTGGTGAAAGGGATAATAGCATAACACGATTTAAGGATTGGAAGGATTACAGGGTTTTAACCATCCTGCCCATATAAATCCTGTAAATCATTATAATCATTCAATCGTGTAAAAAGGAATAATAGCATAACACGATTTAAGGATTGGAGGGATTACAGGATTTTAACAATTATCCTGGCTTCCCAAATCCTGTAAATCATAATAATCATCCAATCGTGTAAAACAATGGAAAGAAGAACGTTCATTAAGCAATCGGCAGTTTTTACCGGCAGCTTTTTTATAGCAAAGGATTTACTGGCAAAAGATGACGGGCCAATTTATGGCCATGGCGATATGCGCTACCGTATGGACAAGGCCTGGAGCAAGGCCGACCCGATGAAAAACCCGGTAAACGACTGCCACGAAATGGTGCAGGATAAAAAAGGGCGAATATTACTGCTTACCAACGAGACAAAAAACAATGTGCTGATTTACAACAAATCGGGCAAGCTGCTGGATACCTGGGGGCACGAGTTCCCGGGAGCGCATGGACTTACACTGGTAAATGAAAACGGCACAGAGTTTTTGTTTATAACCGATACCGTGAAGCACGAGGTGTATAAAACCACCATGGATGGCAAAATATTGATGACGCTTGATGTGCCGCTGGAAACCGGCGTTTACAAAAAACCGGAAGATTTTGTCCCTACAGAAACCACGGTTGATACCAACGGCGATTTTTATATTGCTGACGGATATGGCTCGCAATACATTATGCATTACGATAAAAATGGCAAGCTGAAGCACTTCTTTGGCGGTCGTGGTGATGGCGATGAACATTTGGATAACGCGCACGGTATAACTATCGATAGGCGCGGCGCAACCCCTACCTTAATTATTACCGACCGCACCCGCAATTGCTTTAAACGCTTCAGCATGGACGGCAAGCTGATAGAAGTTATAAAGCTTCCCGGTGCCTGCGTTTGCCGCCCCGTAATAAAAGGCGACCATTTATACGCCGCGGTGCTGCGTTCGCCAACCTTAAATGCCGAAAACTCGGGATTCACTACCATACTGGATAAAGACAACAAGGTAGTATCAAACCTGGGCGGTACCGAGCCGGTGTATAAAGATGGCGTGCTGCAACCGATGGCCCAGGCCGAAAAGATATTTTTAAACCCGCACGATGTGCTGGTTGATAATGACGAAAACTTGTATGTTGCCCAATGGGCGTCGGGCAAGGTGTACCCTTATAAATTTACAAGGGTATAAGACTTTTTCCGCCGTTGTTGGTGTTGTCACCAACAACCGATGATGTTTGTGAGGGGGAGAAGCAGGCATGTTTATGGCGAAAGGTAAAAATTATGCACATCCCTCTTGTTGGTGACAACACCAACAAGGGCGGGTGGTAAAAAAAAGAACTAACTAATAATTATAAAACTATCCTAATTAAATGATAAAAAGCAAGCACAAAGGTTTTGCGGAGAATTTACTATTTGCCCTTAATATTTTTATCATTTTTTTCCTGCTGTTTAGCTCATCTATAGCAATCCCAACCTGGCTTCAGCCGGTAGGCCGGCTACATCCGCTGATACTGCACTTCCCCATTGTGGTGCTTATAATGGCCATGATGCTGGAGTTTTTCCGCTTCAGGGAGCGTTTTCGCACCGAAAAACTTTACCACGATTTTACTACTTACCTGTGGCTCACCGGCGCTATATTCGCGGCTATTACAGCCATTATGGGCCTGTTTTTATCAAAAGAACAGGGTTATGAAGGTAGCACTCTTGTTTGGCACAAATGGCTGGGCGCCAGCGTTGTTTTTGTATCCACTATCATTTACTGGTGCCGCACGGCCGGGTGGTATAATGTAAAAGTTGCCCGCTTGGGTGCGGGAACTGTCGTGCTGGCCCTTGTAGTTGCAGGCCATTTTGGCGCCGATCTTACCCATGGCGACAACTTCGTATTAGCACCCGTTTGGCACCCCGAAAAAGAACTGGTGCCTGTTGATAAGGCACTGGTTTACAAAGATGTCATTCAACCAATTTTTGAAAGTAAATGCATAAGCTGCCACAACCCTGATAAAACAAAAGGCGGCCTGATGCTGATTAACGAAAAATCTATTTTGAAGGGGGGTAAGGATGGTAAGCTGATCGTTCCCGGTCAGCCGGCTGTAAGTTTGCTGCTGCAGCGGGTACATTTGGTTGCCGAGGATAAAAAACACATGCCACCCGCAGGCAAACCTCAGCTAACACCCGATGAAATGAACCTGCTTTACCTTTGGGTAAAAGGAAACGCCGATTTTAAAAAGAAGGTTATCGATCTGCCGGCAAAAGATTCGTTACGGCTCATTGCCTCAACCTATTTAAAGCCCGCCGAACAGGTTGAAGAGAAGTTCGACTTTGCTGCTGCCGATGA
Source organism: Mucilaginibacter sp. (assembly GCF_025359345.1). Classification (GTDB taxonomy): domain Bacteria; phylum Bacteroidota; class Bacteroidia; order Sphingobacteriales; family Sphingobacteriaceae; genus Mucilaginibacter. The sequence continues at coordinate 138,856 of NZ_JANYGQ010000018.1, read as the reverse complement.
TAAAACCATTAAAAAGCTGAACAATAATTACCGGGTTATTTACCCGCTTGCAAAAGAGTCGCCGGCGTTGGGGGTAAACATCTATAACAGAAGCAACTATCAGCCCAAAATACTGGAAGAATTAAGCGCCATAAACAAGCAAATAGTAACACTTGATTTGGACAGAATGCCGGTAAAAGATGCTGAATTGAAAACCATTGCCCAGTTTGAAAACCTGCATACCCTTAACCTTAACTTTACCGATGTAACGGGCAGCACGCTAAAGGAGTTGGCCGGGCTTAAATTTTTAAAAATGATTTCGCTGGCAGGTGCTCCGATTAACGCAGATGCCATTAAGCAAATAAGTACATTAAAAAGCCTCTCCAAAATAACCCTTTGGGACACCGGCCTCACCGACGCTCAACTGAAAGATTTGCAGGCGCGCAATAAAAAAGTCGAGTTTGTAAAAAGCTTTAAAGACGACGGTAAGCCCATTAAGTTGAACGTGCCCCAGGTAAAAAATGCGGCGTTGGTTTTCGCGCAATCAATACCGCTGGAGTTAAGTCATCCCATCAAAGGTGTGCAGATAAGATATACCACTGATGGCACCGATCCCGATAGCTCAAAGTCGCCAATTTTTAAACCGGGCGTGGCGATCACCCAAAACAAAAGCGTAAAAATAAAAGCCTACAAACCCGGCTGGCTTAGCAGCGACGTGGTGCAGTTTAACGTTTTTAAAAGCACGTTTACGCCCGATAGTGTGAGCTACCTGCAGCCACCGGTACCTAAATATAGCGCTGATGGTGCGAAGTCGCTATTTGATAAAGATTTGGGCGGCACAAATTTTGGCAACGGCAAATGGATAGCGGCACAAAAACCTATTGAAATTTACATGCAGTTTGCCAGACCTACCGGCCTGCACACCGTAACCCTTAACTGCTTGCGTATTTTGGGCACCCAGATATTTTTACCCGTGGGCATCGAAGTTTGGGGCGGCGCAGATAGAGACCACCTGAAACTACTAAGCAACGTAATACCGCCCGCCGCGCAAAAAGGCGATAAGGACATGGCCATCGGTATAGACTGTAAGTTGAATACCGCCAAGCCGGTTTCGTGCCTGAAAATCGTTGTAAAAAACATCCAGAAGCTACCAAAATGGGATCCCGTAAAAAGTACGCCGGAGTGGATATTTATGGATGAGATATTCTTAAATTAGACCAGGATTCGCAGGATTTTTAGGATTAGAGGATTTCTAGCCGTTTAGATTATAAACGAACAAAAACAAACTCGTCATTGCGAGGAATGAAGCAAACTCTACATAGGACATTCAATAACCTTGATGTTTGTGGAGAACAATACGCCGGCTATTAGGTCACCATGAGTTTATTGCACAATTGATTTGCATGTGCAGAGATTGCTTCATTCCTCGCAATGACAGTTGATAGATGATTTTATGGAAAACAAAACATTCGACGCCATTGTTGTCGGCTCCGGCATAAGCGGTGGCTGGGCGGCTAAGGAACTGTGCGAGCTGGGCGTTAAAACCCTGGTGCTTGAGCGCGGGCGCAATATTGAACACCTGAAGGATTACCCTACGGCTACGAAAAACCCGTGGGACTTTCCGCATCGCATGCAGGAACCGAAAGCGGTATTGGATGAAAACCCCGTCATCAGCAAATGTTATGCTTTTGGCGAGGATACCCAGCACTTTTTTGTGAAGGACAAGGAACACCCGTATATACAGGAGAAACCATTCGACTGGATACGCGGGTACCAGGTTGGCGGTAAATCCATTACCTGGGGCCGTGCCTGCCAGCGCTGGAGCAATTTTGAGTTTAGTGCCCCACAGCGTTACGGCTACGCGGTGGATTGGCCAATCCGCTACGAAGATATCGCCCCATGGTACAGCCACGTTGAGCGGTTTGCCGGCATTTGCGGCGGCAAGGATGGGCTTGAAGCATTACCGGATGGCGAATACCTGGAACCATTTGAGATGAGCGCGGTGGAGCAGGAAATCCAGAAAAAAATAAGCACCCATTACAAAGACCGCTTCATGGTGCGAACCCGCTGGGCACATCTCACTAAACCAGTGCCAATTCATTTGGAGCAAGGCCGTGGCCAATGCCAGGCGCGTGATCTGTGTACCCGCGGCTGCCCGTTTGGCGGTTACTTCAGCTCGGTATCGTCTACCTTGCCATGGGCGAAGAAGACGGGTAATTTAACTATCAGGCCGCACTCGGTAGTGCATTCTATTATTTATGATGAGCAGAAAAGTAAGGCAGTCGGTGTAAAAATTATTGACGCACTTACCAACCAGGAAGTTGATTACTATGCCAGGGTAATATTTTTGAATGCAGCCTGTTTAAATACCAATTTGATATTGCTGAACTCCAAATCGCACCGCTTCCCGAATGGTTTGGGTAATGATAACGGGCTGCTGGGCAAGTTTATGGCTTTCCAGAATTACAGGGCCAGTGTTTATGGCACATATGACGGCTTGAAGGATGTTTATTACTTTGGTCGCAACCCAACCAATCCCATCATTGCCAATTACCGCAACCTGCACAAACAGGATACGGATTATTTGGGCGGCTTCCTCACATTCGTATTCTCCAATCGTAACCCCGAGTATAAGAACGACCGTAACCAGGGCATCGGCGGCGATTATAAAGATTCGTTGACCGAACCCGGTCCATGGCGCGCCGGCATGTTTATGCAGGGCGAAACTATCCCTAAGGAAGCAAATCATGTGCGCCTGAGCACTGACCAGAAAGACCCATGGGGCATACCGCAACTGATAACATCCATCGGTTATGATGATAACGACGACAAAATGGTAGCCGACTTTTTAACTCAAAGCGCCGAAATGCTGGCGGTCGCCGGCCTGCGAGATATCGTTAAGAAAGATACCCACCAGGCCCCCGGCCTCGACATCCACGAAATGGGCGGCTGCCGCATGGGCCACGATCCGAAGACATCGTTGCTGAACAAATTTAACCAGCTGCACTTGTGCCAAAACCTATTTGTTACCGATGGCGCCTGCATGACCAGCACCGGCAATCAAAGCCCTTCGATATTGTATATGGCCTTTGCCGCACGGGCAGCCCATCATGCGGTTGAGGAGATGAAGAAGCGGAATATGAGTTAATTTAAAGGTATAGCAAGATATCATCATCCGATCAAAGGCTTTTTATGGATATATTCTTTCCCCGTGTCATATTTTTCATCCCTCTTGTGGGAACTTTAATGGTATTATCGTTCCCTAAGGGCAGAGCGTCATTCACTCCACATGCATTAAGAAATATGGTTATAATTTCAATTGGTGGTTCTGCTATGGGACTCTGGGCGATAAAAACATTGTACGACGAGAGAAATATGAGTTTCAATGGTGTTATTCAAAAGGTTTGTTATGAAAAGCCGAAAGAAATTCCCTATGTAACAATAAAAAGAATTGAGTATTGTTGGGGTGGGTCAAGCTACCCGAATAACGATACAATTAAAGCCGGAGACAGCGCTGTTAAAGTTAAAGGTTCATTTGAATTTAAATTAATAAGACGAAAATAACAGACCAGTCAATACCGCATTTGTTTAACGCGAAACCAGCGAAACGCCAGCTCATTAGAAAGGGAATTTATTCACCAAAAACTATAACTTCGGACAACGCTTAACGTAGATGAAATTTAGATTGAACTATCATGCTTCTGAAGAGACCGCTCTAAACGCTAACGTTATAGTTGAAAATATACGATCGCAGCTAAACGACAAAAAGTACGATATTATTTGTGTGGCAGATAATAGTGTAAAATTTAAAACTAATCCATGGGAATTGCGATGGAATTTTAGTCCGATAACATTGGATGGGGGAGAATTTAAACTGACGAATTCTAAAAGTGGTTCGACCATAGAATTAAATTATTATGACAATATTTTACCAAGGCTGTTTGTTATTGCATTCCTGGCGATTTCTTTAATTATTGAGGGAGCATATGAAGGCATTCTGTTTTTTGTCGCATTTTTCCTAATTACCGGTATCATACATACTTTCATATTAAAAAGTAAAGCCAGGGAACTATTAAGAGAAATATTAAATAGCGATACACCATAAAAACCATGACCACCAGAAGAACCTTTTCCTGCCCTTGTTGGTGTTGTCACCAACAAGCCGGGTGTGCAGAATCTTTTAAGTTTTAAGAATTAGCAGCCGGCCTATTTAACCCACAAACCTCGTCGTTTTGTTGGTGACAACACCAACAAAGGCATAATGACATGGGGGCGGGGTTGTCACACCTGTCACATCTATCACGTCAAAAACAGTGTAACAACGTGATAAGCTACATCTTCAAATCAGCTAATTATCAAATTCAACTTTTCTCCGCCAGTAAATCCTCAGTCAGTTTATCAAACTCAACAATAAATTCGGTATAGTGCTTGCCGGTACCTGGGCCGTTGAAGCCAGTGTGTATTTTGCGTACATTGCCCTTTTTGTCGATGATGATGGTGGTGGGGAAGCCCATAAAGCCGGCCAGTTGGGGCAGGCTTTTCTGCGGATCGCCTTTGCCGGGCGTGTAGCCGGTAATCAGCAAGGGATATGGCACTTTAAAATGATCTTTCAGCTGCGCCACTGTTTTCTGCGATTTTTTGAAATCGGTAGTGCGCTCGTAGGCCAGGCCTACCACTTCAACGCCTTTAGGGTGATATTTTTTATAATAACCGCTGTTGATTATAAAGTTGGTTTCGTCCATACAGTTAGGGCACCACGAGCCCAGTATCTGCACAATAACCACTTTATTTTTAAAGCGGGCATCGGTTAACGATACCTTTTTGCCGTTGATATCAGGAAAGCTAAAAGCTATTTTTTTGACGCCCGGTTTCATTGCGGTTAACCCGTAGGCATCAGGCAGTTTGGCGTTGACATTTTTTACGGCCGTCCATTTGGTGAAAGCCGAGAAGCCGGAATAGTTTTCGCCATCCACCAGGGTTTTGGCATCTTTAATTTTGGCGGAGAATATAAAAGCATGACAGCCATCAAAACACGACAGGTACATCATATCGCCCGATACCGAGCCTTCCAGGTAGCGGTCATCGCCGGTGGTGGTTAAAAAGGTGCCGGTAAGGCGGTTGCCGGTTTGTTTAAACTCGCCCACCAGTTCATCGCGACCATCAGTCCCCTCGCCAAAAACAGCAGCCCAACGGCCGGTAATATCAAACTTAGGTTTCTCCGGGTTTTTAAAAAAGCGCCATGGCGTGTTAGGGGTGGCGGCGAAAGGCAATGCGGAATCATGGTCGCCCAAGTGGCGTATCCAGTTGCCGGTTAAATTATCGCCGGTAAGCTTCAGCCTGAATTCTGAATCGAACAAAGGCATCTTTATAAAAACCGAATCGCCTTTGGTGGTAACACCGGGCACTTTGTAATGCTCGGTACTGTTTATAATAGTTATTTGCTGCTTGCTGCCAACATTGGTAACCTCGAAATTAAAGGGCAGCTGGTGTTTGCTCTCGTTGGTTAAGGTGCCGCGCCACATGCCCGTTTTAAGTTTGGTTTGGGCCGATGCAGTGGTTGCTATACAAAATGCCAATAAAATTGACAGGCTGAGTCGTGATTTTAGTATCATACCCAAACCTATAAAATTATTGCGAAATTACTTCAGCACCTCTCGCGAAATTACAATTCTTTGAATTTCAGAAGTCCCCTCGTATATCTGGGTTATTTTGGCATCGCGCATTAAACGCTCCACATGGTATTCCTTTACAAAGCCATAGCCCCCGTGTATCTGTACAGCCTCGATAGTAGTGCGCATGGCTACTTCGCTGGCAAACAGTTTGGCCATTGAGCTTGCCTGTGCATAAGGTTGACCTTGGTCTTTTAACCATGCGGCGCGTAGACACAGTAAGCGTGCGGCTTCAATTTCGGTAGCCATATCGGCCAGCTTAAACTGGGTGGCCTGCAGGTCGGCAATGGTTTTGCCGAATGCTTTGCGTTCTTTGGAATAATTTAATGCGAGTTCATAAGCGCCTGATGCAATGCCCAGTGCTTGTGCAGCAATACCTATACGGCCGCCCTCGAGCGTGTTCATGGCAAACTTAAAGCCGAAGCCATCGTCGCCAATGCGGTTTTCTTTGGGCACTTTAACGTCGGTAAACATCAGCGAGTGGGTGTCTGAGCCGCGTATGCCCATTTTATTTTCTTTGGCGCCAACTTCAAAGCCCGGCATCCCTTTTTCAACTATCAGTGCATTAATGCCGCGCGAACGTTGCTCGGGGTGGGTTTGTGCCATCACCAGGTAGGTCGATGCGGTGCTGCCATTGGTTATCCAGTTTTTTACGCCGTTTAACAGGTAGTGGTCGCCCATATCAACAGCGGTAGTGCGCTGCGATGTAGCATCAGAACCCGCTTCTGGTTCGGATAAGCAAAATGCACCTATCTGTGTGCCACTGGCCAGTGGTACCAGGTATTTTTGTTTTTGAAATTCATTGCCATATTTCTCCAGCCCGTAACATACCAGCGAGTTGTTTACCGAAACCACTACCGATGCAGAGGCGTCAACCTTGGATAGCTCCTCCATAGCCAGCACGTACGATATGGCATCCATGCCGCTGCCACCGTATTGGGGCGATACCATCATGCCCAAAAAGCCAAGCTCGCCAAGCATTTTAACCTGCTCGGCCGGAAATTTCTGGTGCTCATCGCGCTCAATTACACCGGGTTTAAGCTCGTTTTGTGCAAAGTCGCGCGCTGCCTGGCGAATCATTAACTGTTCTTCGGAAAATTCAAAATGCATGGGCTGGTTATTTTGTGCTGCAAAAATAATATTATGCATGCATAGTAAAAAATATCTGTCAAAAAAAAGAGAGCCTTTTTGAAGCTCCCTTTCCCCTAATTAATTTAAACTATTGATTAAACCCAAAACAAAGAACAAAAAAACCTCAGCTTGGGCGTCTGAGAATTCAAAAACAATTATTTTTCACAGGTAGATGTTTTATCGTTTTTCACAGATTGTATGCAGGGCTGTTAACTTCTTATCAAATGTTAAGCCATAAATGGTAAAGGCTGGTATTATTTTAACTTGCCGTGCCAAAATGGGCCGGGCCCTCCAAAATAACCGGGGCGCTACTATTAGTTAATATTTTAGTTATTGATTTATAGCCAGTTAAGTAAATTAACTAAAGGCGTACCCCTTACACCACTCTCAATTAAAAAGCATAAAACAGGAACATATTAGCACGAACTATTCCTGTTAGTTGTGGACGGTAACAAAAATGTTACGCTATTAAAGCGCTATGTATTAGCGCATTGGGGGTTTTCGCACTAAAATCTATTTTTATTTAACGTTTATTTGCTGCGCGATGCCGGCAAGTGTACAATTTAGCGCCTTTTTGCGTTTGCTTGTCTGATATTTCATACACCTGCTGTATTATATTATCTACATAGAACTAAAAAAATGAACAAAAAACCAACAAAACTGGCCATTTACCCCTTTATTGTGGCCGTATTATTCATCACTGCCTGTAATACCAAAACAAAAAACTACGCCGACAATGATATCATATTTAAAAACATGGACACCACGGTTAAACCGGGGGATGATTTTTTTAAATATGCCAACGGAGCCTGGCTTAAAAAAAATCCGATACCGGCGGCCTACCCATCGTGGGGTATTGGCAACGTAGTTAACGACGAACTGCGCGACCGCCTGAAGAAAATTAATGAAGACGCCCTAAACGCAAAAGCCGAAAAAGGCAGCAACACCCAAAAAATTGGCGATTTTTATTTTAGCGGGATGGATACCCTTGGTATCGAAAAGCATGGCCTCGACCCGCTTAAGGCCGAGATGGATAAAATTGAGCAGGTGAAGGATGTTAACAGCCTGGTTGATGAGTTCGCACACCTTGCAACCATTGGGGTGGACCAGCCGATAGCGGCGGGTGTTGGCCAGGACGCCAAAAACAGCAGCAAAAACATGCTGCAACTCTTCCAGGGGGGCATTGGCCTTCCAAATCGCGATTATTATTTTAATACCGATGCCCATAGCGTTGAAATCCGTAACGATTACCAGCAAAAACATTTGCCTATAATGTACAAGCTGTCGGGCTTAAGTTCTGACGCTGCCCTTGCAGCAACAAAAAAGACCTATGAACTGGAGAAGTTTTTAGCAGATAGCAGCCGCAAGCTGGAAGACCTGCGCGATCCGTATAAAAATTATCACAAAATGCCCATTGCCGGGCTTAGCAAACTTGCACCGGCTATCGACTGGAAATCCACCTTTGATAAAATGGATTTTAAAAATGCAGATACCGTAATTGTTGGTCAGCCCGAATATTACCGTGCCCTAAATAAGGCATTAAAAACCTATAGCATTGCCGACTGGAAAAACTACCTGCGTAAAAACCTGGTTGATGCTTATGCCGGTTATCTGAGCAAAGCTTTTGACGGCGAAAACTTCAGGTTTTACGGCACCGTATTATACGGCAGCAAAGAACAGCTACCCCGCTGGAAACGCGTGCTGGATACCGAAAACGGCATAATGGGCGAGGTTTTGGGGCAAATATTTGTAAAAGAGTATTTCCCCGAAAAAACAAAAGAGCGCTACGTAAACCTGGTTGAGGCCATGCGCGCCAGCTTTAAGGAGCATATTGAAAAGCTGGATTGGATGAGCGAACCCACCAAGCAAAAAGCCTACGACAAGCTGGCAAAAGTAACCCCCAAGGTTGGCTACCCTGATAAATGGAAAGATTTTTCGACTTTGACTATTGACCGCGGGCCTTATGCGCAAAACGTAATTCGGGCAAACAACTTTTGGCACCGCTTTAACGCCAATAAGCTGGGTAAGCCGGTTGACCGTACCGAGTGGGATATTACGCCGCAAACCTACAATGCGTACTACAACCCATCGAACAACGAAATTGTACTGCCTGCTGCCCAGTTTTCAATCCCAGGCATAAAGGATGAAGATGTTGACGATGCCGTAGTTTATGGCTATGCGGCCGCATCGACCATTGGCCACGAAATGACCCATGGCTTTGACGACCAGGGCCGCCAGTTTGACGCAGCCGGCAACCTTAAAGCCTGGTGGCAGCCACAGGATTCGGTTAAGTTTACCCAGCGTGCCCAACTGCTGATCAACCAGTTTAACGGCTACACTATTTATGGCCTGCACGTAAACGGCAAAGCTACCCAAGGCGAGAATATTGCCGATTTAGGCGGCATAGTAATAGGCCTTGATGCGTTTAAAAAGACAGAACAGTATAAAGAAGGCAAATCGATAAACGGGTTAACGCCGACGCAAAGGTTCTTCCTCGGTTATGCCTTAGGCTGGCTTGGCCAACAGCGGCAGGAATACTTATCGAGCCAGATACTGACCAATGAGCATGCGCCGGGCTTTATGCGTGTAAACGGTCCGTTTACCGATGTGCCCGAGTTTTACGAAGCCTTCCACATTAAAAAAGGCGACAAAATGTGGCTCGACCCTGATAAACGGGTGAAGATTTGGTAGGGAGAGTCGGGAAAGACAGGAAAGTCAGTAAAGTCCGAAGACAGAACACTGATTGATATTAATCAAGCAGAGATGCGCCAGGTAACCGGCGCGTCTCTACTTTTTTCACCTAATCTCCAATCTCCAGCCTCTAATCTCTATATTTGACTTAAACTGACTCTCCCATGAAAATGATAACTACCAAGCCGGTTATTTATTTGGCGGCATTTGCAGCTTTTGCATTGTGCGCATACCAAACCAAAACCATACTTGATAATCCCGACGACCCCATCTATAAAAATGTCGACGCTTCGGTTAAGCCCGGCGAAGATTTCTTTTTATACGCCAATGGCACCTGGATAAAAAACAATCCAATCCCTCCTGCTTATTCAAGTTGGGGCATTGGCAATATTGTTACCGAAGAGATCCGCAATCGCCTTAAAAAGGTAAACGAGGATGCCATGCAAGCCAATGCGCCAAAAGGTACTACCACCCAAAAGCTGGCTGATTTTTATTATACAGGGTTGGACAGCGTGGGCATCGAAAATGCTGCGATGTCGCCTTTGTTGCCGCAACTGGCTATAATTGAAAAGGCCAAAACACCTGACGATATTTTAAATGCGGCTGCCATGTTAACAACCACCGGCACGCGTAATATAATTGGCATGCGAGTAAGCCAGGATGATAAAAACAGTTCGAAAATGATGGTGCAGCTAAACCAAACCGGGCTGGGGCTGCCAAATCGCGACTATTACTATAAAACCGATGCCCGCACCACCCGCATCCGTGCCGACTATACCGATAAATATTTACCCACGCTGTTCAAGCTATCAGCCTGGGGCGACCAAAAGAGCGCCGCAGCAGCCAAAGGCGCGTTTGCCATTGAGAAATTTTTGGCCGATAGCAGCCGCAAACTGGAGGCCCTGCGCGATCCATATCATAATTATAACAAGCTAACCCTCGCCCAATTAAACAGCCTCACCCCCAGCATAAACTGGAACAATTTATTTACAGCATTGGAGCTTAAACCGGTAGATACCGTAATTGTGGGCCAGCCTGAGTACTACCGTGCTGTTGATAAGGCAATACATACTTTTAGCGTTGATGACTGGAAAGCATACCTGCGCTTAAAGCTGATTACCTCGAATGCGCCATACCTTAACAACGCAGTCGCCGAAGAAAACTTCCGTTTTACAGGCAAGGTGCTGCGCGGCCAAAAGGAACAGTTACCACGCTGGAAGCGGGTGCTCGACACCGAGAACGGCATAATGGGCGAACTGCTGGGCCAACTGTTTGTAAAGGAATATTTTTCGGAACGGAGCAAAGCGCGCTACGTTGCCATGGTTGAAGCCATGCGACAAACCTATCGCGAGCATATCGAAAAGCTGGACTGGATGAGCGCTGAAACCAAGCAAAAAGCTATAATTAAGCTAAATGCCATCCACCCAAAAGTGGGCTACCCTGACCAGTGGAAAGATTTTTCGACGCTTAATATCAGTCGGGCATCATACGCCGGTAACGTAATAAAAGCCCGGCACTGGCAATACACGGTTAATATAAACAAGCTTGGCAAACCTGTAAACCACCAGGAATGGGGCATGACACCGCAAACCTACAACGCCAGCTATAGCCCATCGAACAATGAGATTACATTGCCGGCCGCACAATTGCTGATACCCGGTATAAAGGACGAGGATGTTGATGACGCAGTGGCTTACGGTTATGTTGCAGCCTCAGTCATCGGCCACGAAATTACGCATGGCTTTGACGACGAAGGCCGTTTGTTTGATGCAAAAGGAAACCTGAAATCATGGTGGACACCCGCCGACTCGGTTAAGTTTACCCAGCGCGCCCAAATGCTGGTCAACCAGTTTAACGGTTACAAAGTGTTGGATAGCCTGCATGTAAACGGCAAAGCCACCCTCGGTGAAAACATTGCCGACCTTGGCGGTATTGTATTGGGTATTGATGCCTTTAAAAAAACGCAGCAGTATAAAGAAGGCAAAAAGATAAACGGCTTTACGCCTATGCAGCGTTTCTTTTTAGGCTATGCCCTAAGCTGGCTTGGTCACGAGCGGGACGAAGCGCTGGCCAACCAGGTTATTGTCGATGTGCATTCGCCGGCCTACTTGCGGGTAAATGGACCGTTTACTGATGTGCCCGAGTTTTATACGGCTTTCCACATTAAAAAAGGCGATAAGTTATGGCTTGATCCGGATAAAAGGGTAAGGATTTGGTAGGAGGAAGTCCGAAAAGTCGGAGGATTTTTCAAAACAAGCGGTATATCAGCCGCTTAAAACTATTTTTGTCATTCTTCTCTCTGTTCAGAATGACAACAGGGGATAAAAATGCAAAACAAATCATCCGAAATAATAAAAATAGCAGTTGTAGGCCCTGAATCGACGGGCAAATCAACCATGTCGGAGTACTTAGCGGCGCACTACAATACCATCTGGGTGCCCGAATATGCACGAGGTTATTGCGAGAAGCTAACCGAACCTCCTACGTGGCAGGACGAAATCAATATGTTTTATGGCCAGGTTGCCCAGGAGGATGAAATGTTGCCCAAAGCCAACAAGCTGCTTATTTGCGATACCACCTTTCTCACCGTAAAAATATGGAGCGAATACACCTTTGGCAAAGCGCCACAGCAAGTGCTTGATGAATTGCCCAAACGCCCTTACGACCTTTACCTGCTGCTCAACATCGACATGCCATGGGAAGAAGATCCTTTAAGGGACTTTCCGCACATGCGGGAACACTTTATGGAGGTGTGGTACAAAGAATTAAATGAGTTAAATGCTAAATACGTATTGATAGAAGGAACAGGGGCCGAAAGGCATGAAAGGGCTGTGGAAGCTGTGGATGAATACTTAAAGAGATTCTAATACAGGAAAATAAATCCGAATTCGGGCATCCGATATCCTAAATTCTTTCTCCGCCATGCAACGTTCTAAAAACCCTTGCGTCATTTAACGTGCAAGCTGATCAAAAATTGGAAGCCATCTTTATCGACAAGCATTATAACCTGGTGGTTGAGTGCAAAAAAGGCAGTAAAAAAGCCTGTTATGAGCTTTACAAATTGTATTCTAAAGCGATGTTAAACGTCGCTTTCAGGATAGTGGGAAATATTGCCGAAGCTGAAGATGTTTTACAGGAGGCTTTTGTTGATGCGTTCAGTAAACTGAAGGATTTTCGGCAGGATACCACCTTTGGTTTATGGCTTAAACAAATTGTGGTAAACCGCTCCATCAACCTGCTGCGGAAACGCAAGCTTGACCTGGTTGATCTGGAAGGCGAACAAATAGAAAACATTGCCGGCGAGGAAGCAGAGGATGATGATGAAACACAATACCAGGCGGCAAGGGTTAAAGAAGCAATGAAGGATCTGCCTGAAGGCTACAGGTTAGTAATATCGCTATACCTGCTTGAGGGCTACGATCATGAAGAAATAGGACAGATATTAAACATTTCGGAAAATACCTCGCGGACACAGTTCCTGAGGGCAAAACGAAAGTTATTGGAAATTTTACAACGAAAGGGAATAAAATCATGAGCAAGCGATTAGAGGAATTTATGAAAATGAACAGGGAAGAATTTGACGACCTTGAACCGTCGGCAGATTTGTGGAGCAGGATTGAAAAACACCTGCCACCACAAGGTGAAGAGTTGAAAAAGAAAGAAGCAAAAACATTTTCGCTGGGCTTTGTGCTGCGCGTTGCAGCTACCGTTATTGTGATTATGGGTATAGGTTTTGGCTTTTACCTGCATGGCGAGAAGAAAGAAAAGATTGATTTAGCGGCCATTAACCCAATTTATGCACAGCAGCAAGTTCAATATACATCGCTGATTCATAGCCAGCGCACCGAGCTGAAGTCGCTTGCTAAAACCGAGCCCGATTTGTATAAGGAGTTTAGCAATGAAATTGCCCAAATGGACTCTACCTACAAGCAACTTAACAGCGACCTGGCCACCAGCCCTAACCAGGAACGTGTTTTACGCGCAATGATACGCAACCTGCAGGTGCAGACACAAGTACTTACACAGCAACTGGATGTTATTGAGCAGCTAAACAAGTCAAAAAAGGAACAGAACAATGAAACTAAAAGCATATAAGCCCGCGCTGCTGTTAATGGCGCTTTTTATAGGCTGTACTGCGGGGCTTGCCCAAACTATATCTATACAAACAAAGCCATCGCTATCGGTGAGCACAAGTTTTGACAATGCTGGCTTTGACCTTAAAATGGATAACCTGGCGCAGAATTTAAAGGCTGATCTGAAAGATTTGGGTAGACATATTTCGGCAACAGTCAATAACATTACGTCGAACATAAAGATTGAGGAAAATGAAAGTGATTCCTCTTCTGCAATTAGCCTGAACCTTGGTGATTTGCTTAGCAATCTTAATTTAGAGTTTTCGAAAAATGATGACGCATCTGATGCGAATGGGCCGGGTATAAGAGAAAAAAATTATAGCAAAAGCTACCCGCTTGATGGGAACGACAAAATAAGGCTGAGTAATCAGTATGGTAAAATAACAGTGAATACCTGGGATAAAAGCCAGGTTAGGGTCGACATAGAAATTAAGGCCGAAGCAGGTAGTGAAAGTGATGCGCAACGCCTGATTGATGGGGTACAAATACACGACAATAAAAATGGGGACCAGGTGTCATTTACTACTGACATACACCATGATGACGACGATGAAGGTTTCTGGAGTTTTTTTAATTTTGGCGGGAAGAACAAAAAACATAAGCTAAATATAAATTATGTTGTTTATATGCCGGCCCAAACTGACTTAAATGTTGAAAGCAGCTATGGTTCAATATTCTTGCCCAGTCTAAACGGAAGGGTCCGGATTGTCGCCTCACAGGGCAGCGTAACAGCACAAAGCCTGTCGAGCAACTATAACGAAATTGAGGGCAGCTATTGCAGTTTAAAAGTTTCTGCTATGAATGGTGGCAGGCTTGCTTTTTCGTACGGAAGCGTTGATGTAGAAGAATGCAACAATATCAGGGCGGACTTAAGCTACGCTTCGTTTAGGTTAGGTAAGCTGAATAACACTGCCGACGTAAATTTAGCGTATGGCGGTGGGTTTAAAATAAGAGATCTTTCCAACTCATTTAAAAAGCTAAATATTAACACATCCTACTCAGATATATCGTTGGGCATATCTCAGTCGAGTAATTTCGACTTTGATATTGTAACCAGCTATGGAAGCGGGTTCAAATACAACGACAACAAAGTAACTATAACCGCCAAAAATCCACCGGAAGGAAGTAAGCATGTAAGCATGACGCATAGCTATAAAGGTTATGTCGGCAAAGGCAACTCCGATTCGCATATCGCCATAAACTCAAGCTATGGCGGTGTGAATTTTGAATAGGCCCTAATTTTTACGAGTTATGGCGAATTTCACGAATTGATTTTCTGTATCGTCTTCTCAATAGTCGCCTTATTCGTTTCAGATTTTGCCAGCTTCAACGCAGTTTTCAAATGCCGGATTGCTTTTTTATTATCCAACTCGGTATACAAAAAACCAAGCAGCGAATAGTACAAATGGCTGTCTTCCAGCTTTAGCTTTTCAGCTTCGGCAATGGCCGCGGGTTTGCCATTGGCTTTGGCAAGGGCATAGGTGCGGTTAAGTGCTGCCATGGGCGAGTACTCAATGGTCAGCAATCTGTTGTATAGCTGCAAGATGCTCTCCCATTTTTCTGTGCTGTCCTCGTGATGGGTGTGCCACCAGGCTATGCCGGCTTCAATATGATATTTTGTTAGCTGGTTACCGGTGGCAGCATTATTTAAAAAATACTTGCCGCGTTCAATCAGTTCAACGTCCCAAAGGCTGGTGTCCTGGTCGGGGTATAAAACCTGCTCGCCATCGGCATTAATGCGGGCATCAAACCGCGATGCATGGAAACACATTAAAGCCATCATGGCGTTTACTGTCGGTTTGTTGGTTGCTTCGTTAATGGTAAGTAAGTAACACAGGCGCATGGCTTCCACACATAAATCCTTCCTTACACTTGTGTTTTGCGAAACAGAGTAATAACCCTCGTTAAACAACAGGTAAAGCGTAGTCAATACATTTTCGAGCCGTTTGTCAATTTCCGAATTTGGCGGGAACGCTATTTTCACATTATCCTCGCGCAGTTTGGTTTTGGCCCTTAAGAGGCGTTTGTTAATGGTTTCTTTATTGCTCAGGAAGGCATTTGCAATTTCTTCGATACCAAAACCGCAAAGTATACGCAATGAAAGGCCTATCTGTGCTTCGGCCGGGATAGATGGCTGGCAGATAGCAAACATCATTTGCAGCTGGCTATCTATAATGTTATTGTCGGACAGGTCAATTTCTATTTCGTGCAGCTCGGTATTGCTGTACTGAAGTTCCGTGGTTATTTTTTCGCTGAAAAGTTTGTTCCTGCGCAGGTAATCGCGGGCTTTGTTTTTGGCAACGGTGTAGAGCCATGCCGCAGGGTTATCTGGCAGGCCCTTCAGGCCCCACGTTTCTGATGCCAGCAGGAAGGTATCGCTGGCAATATCTTCCGCAATTTCTATATGCTCGAAACCAAAAAGCTTAGCCAGTACAGCTGTAATTTTACTAAACTCGGTGCGGAATAAATGCGGTATCAGTTCCTTTTGTTCCATTATAAAAAAGGCCCATGCAATAATACAAAGGCCAGGTTAAGTTTGATTGTAAAACGGGATAAATTAATATAGAATAATGAATGTCAAATATCCAATTCCAAAAGTTTCTTCACTTAATCGTTCGATGTTCGCCATTCATTATTCGATATTCAAAGAAATCACATCGGGTTAATTTCGCGGACCTCAACGTTTCCGCCAAATTCAAAAACAGGGCAACCTTTTGCTAATTCAACGGCTTCCTCCATTGTTTCTACTTTAACAATCGAATAGCCGCCTATCAGTTCTTTAATTTCGGTATAAGGGCCATCGGTAACAACGTTGTTTGGCCTTACAACCTTGCCATCTGAAGTTAAGCGGTTGCCTGGGCTGCTCAACTTGTTTTGGGCTGCAATGCCGCCAACCCAGTCCATCCACCTTTTTGTAACGGCCTGCAATTCTTCGGGCGAGCCGGTAGGCTGGTTTTTGTAGTCGTTTCTGTAAACGAAAAGAAAATCTTTCATGATGTTTAGTTTTTAATGTTTATACCTCAATGACGAACTGACAATTACCGATTGGACAAAAAGAAAAAATTAATTTTAAAAATATCAAGCCGCGGAAAAAACCTTTCGTTAATACACCCTGCAAAGCAATCCCTTTAAATACTCCCCTTCCGGAAATGACGACCGCACCGGGTGATCTTCCGGCTGACAAAGCTGGTTTATAAATTGTACCTGCTTCCCGGCATCAAGCGCGGCCCAGGCCAGCACCTGTTTAAAGGTTTCCATATTCATAGCGCCCGAGCAGGAATAGGTTGCCAGCAGGCCGCCTTTATTCAGTAGTAACATCCCTAACCTGTTCAAATCCTTGTATGCCCGTGAAGCTTTGTCCAATGCCGACCGCGATGGTGCATACTTTGGAGGGTCGAGAACGACAATGTCAAACAGCCCACCATCCTCCCGTAGTTTGCGGAGTTGTTTATTTACATCGGATGTTACTGTGGTTACTTTACCGGCGTCAAACCCATTCAGCAACACATTTTCTTTTAGGGTTTCAACGGCCAGGGCAGAACTATCAACAGACATAACGGCGGCGGCCTGGTTTTGCAGCGCGTTTAACGTAAACCCACCGGTATAACTAAAACAGTCCAGAACCTTTTTGCCTTTGGCATGAGCGGCTACAATTTTGCGGTTGTCGCGTTGATCGCAGTAGAAGCCCGATTTCTGCCCTTCGGCGATGTTGATGTTGTATTTAATTCCGTTTTCAATTACCTCAACCCTATCAGGCGGATGTGTGCCGGCCAATACTATGTTTTGTGTTTGCAATCCTTCATGACCACGCGATGTAGCATCGCTTTTATCGAAAATGCTTTCAGGTTTTAGGATTCTATTCAGTTCATCTATAATACAAGGCATCATTTTTTCGATACCCGAGGTAAGTACCTGCACCGCTAAATGATCGGCGTATTTGTCTACGATCAACCCTGGCAGGTAGTCCGATTCACTGAATATTAAACGGCAGGTGTTGGTGACGCCATCAACCAAAACCTCGCTACGGCTTTCAACCGCTACAGCCACTTTATCTTTAAACCACTGCTCGTTAATTTCAACGGTTTCATCCCATTCCAGCAAGCGCAGGGCAACACGCGATTGGTCGTTGTAAAAACCATAGGCCATAAATACGCCTTTGGCATCAATAAGTTTTACCACATCGCCATTGGCAGGTTTACCTTTTACTTTTTCGATGGCACCCGAAAATACCCACGGGTGGCGGTGCAAAACAGCTTTTTCTTTACCCTTTTTTAATACAACCTCAATCATAGTTGCAAAGGTATTAAATCAGGACCGGGATTAATGGATTTGAGGGATTTTAGAAATATACCGTATAGCGGTGGGTTTAAAACCCATCGCTATACCTGTAAGAAATCCTATAATCCAAAAAATCTTAGTTTAGTTCGGCTTTTGCCAAAAATATTCAGGATTATTGGCGGCATATTCAATTGTACCCTTTGACACCGCTTTAGGCTGATTTTGAATAGTGCTAAACCCGCCGGGGTACAGGTTAATATATTCAACATCCTTTACAACCTTGCGGGTCTCTAAATCCCAATCGCTTTTAAGCGCGCATCTAAGCCAGTACAGGTTTTTCGACATGTAGCGGCCCAGGTAATCTTCTTTAGTTTGTTTCACTTTATTGTTCCAGTTGGCATCGTCATTTAATACCAGCGGTTTGCTGGCAATTAGCCGTCCGCGCACTTCCTCAATATTCAGTAAGTTGCCCTGATCGTCACTTACATAAGCGTTAAAGGTCGGATCCATCCACACCCATTTGTTCAATGTCTTCGACCACACTACCGTGATTACGTGGCAATCAAAATCAGCGGTGTCCTTCGGCATACAGGTTACCAACCGCGCTTTAAAGCCCTCTGCCTGGTAAGCGTCTTTTAATATAGTGGCCATCATGCGGCAATTAACGCCGCGGTCATCCTTTTTGCATACCGCAATTATATCCAGCGCATTTCGTGATGGCGGATTGTTCGAGTTACCATCGTGCCTTACTACGTTGTGCGCCCAGTACAGCAGGTTTTTAATTTTGCTTATCTCGTCGCCATTGCCGCTGACGGAATCGAGATTGAATTTGATTTTGAAATCAACAAGCTCGGGTGCGGATGGCGATTGATAGGTAAACGCCGGCAGGCCTGTAGCTGCGTTACTATAGGTCCCGGCATTTTTCAAAATATAGCCATAGTCGTATTTTCCGCGTATTTGGCTCAATAGTTTTATAAACGTAGGATCATCGCGCAGGCTGTTTAAATCGCTGTCGACACTTGCATTTGCATAATTGCTGAAGCCTTCATCAACTGCTTTTTTAAACCATGCAATAGCTTCTGGTTTTTGTTTGTTCAAAGCGGTATAGCAGGCCTGGTTATAATAAAGGCTTTGTGTAAGGCCTTGGCTGTTTTGCTTTGCAGCGGGAGATAATTTATTGTAACGGCCAAGCCAATCGTTAACAACCGCGATTGCCTTTGGGTAATCTTTTTCTTTGGAAGCCGCCAGCATGTTGCTCTCCATTTTTACGCAATATTTATTAAAATCAGTGGATTCGTTGCTTTCCTGCGCTTTTACTATAAATGCGCCTAAACAAATACCACATACCAGCAGTAATTTTTTCATTGTTTTAAGATTTTATGTAAGATGAAAATTTGAGGCAAAAGGTTGCCTGGCGGAAAAATTTTCGCGGGATATACAGGAATTAATAAAATGTCGAACTGTCTATTTAGCAAGTGGGGTGCTGAAACAAGTTCAGCATGACGATGATCGGTTTACCCTGTATCCATCGCTTTTTTAACTGCCTCTTTTTTATTACGCGAAACGGGGATTTCATTACCGTTAAACAAAAGCAGGAAATCGCCATATTCCTTTTTCCAGCTTTTAACAAGCTGTTTATTTACCAGGTGCGATTGATGACAGCGGATAAAGCCGTAGTCTTTTAATATCTCTTCGTACTCGTAAATGGGCTTGCAAACCAAAAGTTCTTCGCCATCTTGCAGGAAGAAGGTGGTGTAGTTGTTCGACGATTCGCAGCGTATAATTTCACCTGTTTTAACAAAGCGGGTTTCTTTGAGTGTGTTTAAAGCGATGCGCTGTTCATCCTTGTTTTGCTGCCCCTTTAATAAATGGATGAGGTTTTCCAACTGCAAGTTCTGCGCTTTGGCCTGGTACTTTTTTATCGCCCTGTCCACCGCAGCCTGCAGGTCATTAATATCAATAGGCTTTAACAGATAATCTACAGCCGCAAAGCGCATGGCTTGTATGGCATATTGGTCGTAGGCGGTAACAAATATTACCTCAAAATCATAGTTATTCAATCCCCTTAACAAATCGAAGCCGGTTTTGCCGGGCATCTGTATGTCTAAAAACACAATATCCGGGCTGTGTTTTAAAATAAGAGACGTGCCATCATCAGCATTTAAAGCTGTGTCGCAAACAGTAACCTGCGGGCAGTAGGAATTTAGCAGCCCCTGCAGGTTGGTCAGATTGTGCTTTTCATCGTCAATTAATACAGCCTTAATACTCATAGAAACCAGTTATTAAAGGTAAGCTCAATATCTGCACCGGTTGACTTGTTCTTTTTCACTTCAAATTTAATGGGTTGGCCTTTTGTAAACTCGTTCAATAACTTTATACGGTCATGGGTGAGTTTTAGTCCAAACCCATCAGTATTTGTATTTCCCAAAAATCCGGGACCGTTATCTTTAATATTTACTATCATGTTATTGTCGCGCCTTGTAAAGTTAACCGCTACTTCGCCTTTCTCCTGCAATGCCGAGATGCCGTGCTTTATGGCATTTTCAACCAGCGGTTGCAGCAACAGCGATGGCACTTCTGTTTCATAAGCATTAATGTTTTTATCTATATTGACATGATACGTAAACCCAAACCGCAGCTGCTCTAGCTTCAGGTAAGTCTCTAAAGTTAGTATTTCTTTATCTAACGATGTTTGGTCCTTATTGCTGTTATTTAACGAATCGCGCATCAAGCGGGCAAAGTCCGAGAGGTAGCTGTTGGCGCCTTTTATATCCTGTTTGTTTATCAGGCCCTGTATCGAACTCAATGCATTAAAGATAAAATGCGGGTTAAGCTGGGCATAAATACTTTTAAGCTCCAGTTGCAGCTTGGTTTTTTTTGCCAGTTCCTTCTCGGCATTCTCTTTTTGTTTAACATGCCTTACCATGAAAAAAACAAAGCCCAGCGAAGCACAAGATAATATCCCGGCGATAATCTTAAATAGCACGGAATCATACCAGGGCGTTTTAACTTCAAACGGATAAGTGGTTACATGTTCGCGCTGCGCGGTATAACGCATTTTTAACAGGTACCGGCCAGGTGCAAGGCTTTTTAGCCAGATGAAATTATTATCAAAATCGTTGTATTTCCAGGGGGTGATGGTGTTATCGTTTTTTACCAACTCGTACTCCAGTTGCTCTTTGTGGTAAATATCGGCACTGAAATAAAATACCAGGTTATTGTCTTTGGGAGCAACTATTAGTTTCTTTGGCAGGTAGCTAAACCGATCAATCTGATCGGCCGGATACTTCATCTTCCATTTGTCAATCTCGGCTGCATCCTGCCGGTAGCTCCATGGGTGGGCAAGCCTTTTTAGAAAAAAGTTCAGCTCATCAGGAAGGTATATCTGGCTGATAGTCGGTTTAACGGGCTGCCATTTTACCACAGCGGCAGCGACAATTTTCCCCGAGTTTTTTAACCGTACATCCACAATAAGCCGGTTGCCAAGCGCAGTGTTGTAACCGCCCAGGTAAGCCATCTGTGGCATTGACGATGCGGATTGCACCATATAGTCGGTAAAGCTCGCGGGTTTTTGCCAGGGCGTTACTACCGGACCATCTTCAATCATCACCCGGTATTCATAATTATTGGCATTGCTTTTATCAACCCCATGCAGAAAAAAATGTGCCTTCGCCGTATCGTAAGTGGTAATGGCGACAAAGTTTAGCGGGCGGTTACGGATAAACGCCGTGTCTCTTTTCAGCGCCTCAGTAAGTGCGGCGCAGCTGCCATCGCCCCAAAATGCGTTGTTAATTTCTTTAATTGCTGAAACTATACCAATATTACCCGGTTTGTCAGTTAGCCCGCTTGGGTAGCTTTGCGAGTATGCACCCCACATAATTTGTGCATTTGCTGGTTTTGCTAACGCGATAATTATTATCAACAGCAGGAATATCTTTTTCATTTTCGTTTGATTTATACTCAAATGTCTGCTGATTATAAATGTTATTTTGCGGCGATGTGAATTGGGTGGCGTGTGGTGTGAATTTGGTTTAAAAAGCGAATTGATTATAAGAAGGCAAGGAAAATCGCCGGTAGCTTAACCCCCGATATGGTCCCACCCCACAACGCTATATTTCGTCCTCGCCTGATTTTCTGAACCACCGTATATCAGCGTTTTGTGCACTTCGGCCGGCAACGCAAGTTCACCAAACAAATCCATCCCGTTAAACAACCCCTGGGTAATGGTTTGTGTGGCTTTGACCTCAAAAATATCAAAACCACCGGGCTTTCTTAGTAACATATCAACTTCATTACCCGCGCGGTCCTGCCAAAAATAATATTCGCGGTGAAGGTATTGATGCTGGTTTTGCTTTTGATACTCCGCGACAATCATATTCTCAAAAAGATTACCTTTTAACCTGTTTTCAATTAATTCGTGACCTGTTCTTATTCCTAACAGGTGGCTTAACAAGCCGGTATCGTAAAAGAACAGTTTGGGGCTTTTAACCAATCGCTTATTAAAATTTTCGTGGTATGGTTGCAGCAGAAAAATAATATAGCTGCTTTCCAATATAGATAACCATGCTTTAGCGGTAGGTTGTGATATATCGCATTCATTTGCAATAGCGCTAATGTTTAGCAACTGGCCTGCGCGAGTGGCACATAAGCTCAAAAATGTGCGAAACAGCTTTAAGTCCCTGATATTTAAAAGCTCTGTTACGTCTTTTTCAATATAGGTTTGTATATAATTGGCGTAAAACACTACCGGGTCAATATCCCTGTCGAAAATAGCTGGATAAAATCCCTTTATAGCAGCCGAAGCATAGGTGCTATCCAGCAAATCAACATGTTTCAATTCCTTAAAATCTAAAGGCAGTAATTTAAACAGCGCCACCCTGCCAGCAAGCGTCTGGGTTATATTACTTAGCAGGTGGAAATTTTGCGAGCCTGATAAAATATACTGCCCCATCTGTCTCGACTCATCAACTCTGCCCTGGATATAGGAGAATAGCGCAGGCACGCGCTGTACTTCATCGAAAATTACTTTTTCATTATATTGATTCAGAAAGCCGACAGGATCATCAGTTGCAAAGGAACGTGTATCCGGATTTTCCAACGAGATATATCGGTAATCTGCAAATAATTCTCTCAACAACGTGGTTTTTCCCGATTGCCTTGGACCAGTTAGGGCAAGAACCGGGAATTTAGATTGCTGGGCAGCTATTATTTGCGCAATTTGACGGTTAATATACATTTATCAGCATTTAAGTATAGTCAAATTTAGTGCTTATTTTGAATTTGCCGGCATTTCATTTTGAATTTGCCATTGTTTTATTTTGAATTTGTCAACATTCTATTTTGAATTTGCCCCAAAAAATGTTTAAATAATCAATAACAATCCATTTCACAAAAAAGGCATCCACAAACAAATGCAGATGCCTTTCAATTCTTAAACGCTAAACAATTACAGCGTAGCCATATCAATTACAAAACGATACCTCACATCGCCTTTAACCATACGGTCGTAAGCGGTTTGGATATCTTTAATGTCGATCATTTCGATGTCTGACACAATGTTATTCTCGGCGCAATAGTCAAGCATTTCCTGGGTTTCGGCTATGCCGCCGATGCCCGAACCGGCAAGGCTTTTACGACCGCCCAGTAAGCTGAATGCGGCTATCTGTGCAGGCTCTGGCGGCACTCCAACACAAATATGTGTACCATCAGTACGCAGCAACGAAAGGTACATGTTAAAATCGTGCGGGGCTGATACGGTATCCAATATAAAATCAAAAGTTCCCTTTGCTGCGTTTACCTGCGCTTCATCCGTGGTAACCACAAAATGGTGAGCACCAAGTTTTTTGGCATCTTCTTCTTTTTTGGGCGATGTGCTCAATACGGTGACATCAGCTCCAAAGGCAACGCCAAATTTTACAGCCATGTGGCCAAGGCCGCCCAGGCCCAGTACTGCCAGTTTATGGCCCTTGCCAACTTTCCAGTGCCTTAGCGGCGAGTAGGTAGTTATACCGGCACACAAAAGTGGCGCAACGGCAGCAAGATTAAGTTTGTCTGACACATGCAGTACGAAGTCTTCATTAACCACAATGGTGTTTGAGTAGCCGCCGTAGGTTGGCGTTTTACCATCCTGCTCAAGGCCATTGTAAGTCTGCGAACTGCCTTTTAAACAGTATTGCTCCAAATCACGTTTACAATTTTCGCATACCCGGCACGAATCCACCATACAGCCGGTACCGGCCAGGTCACCAACTTTGAATTTTTTAACATGGTCGCCCACTTTAATTACGCGGCCAACAATTTCGTGACCCGGTACCATTGGGAAAATGCCCGGAAACCAGTCGTTTTTTATCTGGTGTAAATCGGAGTGGCAAACGCCGCAAAATAAAATATCGAACTGAACATCGTGCGGCCCTACTTCGCGGCGTTCAAATGTCCAGGGGGCTAAAGGGGTGTGCTCGTTTTGAGCAGCATAAGCTTTTGTTTCAATCATGGTTGAGTTTTTTTAAGTTAGCTAATAATCCGGGGTGATTAGGGCTACCCTTATGGCAAATATACAGGTGTGTTGTTAACATGTATTACCTGTGCAATAAATATTTATCAATTTAGTGTACTTATTAAGTCTTAAGCCGAAAGTCCTGAGTCAGAAGCTACCTGGTGACTAAGGACTTAAGACTAATTAGCCTCAACGTGTTTCTTAAAGTTATCCAAAATAGCCTGCCAGCCGCCGCGCTGCATCTCAATAGGATTCTGGCTTTCCGGCACAAATTCTTCCACAACTTCGGTGGTATTATCGTTGCCGCTAAACTCAATTTTAACGGTGCGGCCATCAGCCATGGCGTATTCAATCAGCGCATGCTCTTTCACATTACTGTAAACGCCTTCAAAATCAAAGCTAAAGCTGCCGTCTTTAGCAGCCATAGTTGTTTTAAATTTTCCGCCGGTACGCGCGTCGTTATCGGCATAAGGCGCATACCAATCGTCGGATGCAAAGGCCCATTGTGTTATGTGTTCGGGTTTTGTCCAAAACTCCCACACCTTTTCAACGCCCGCGTTGATTGTTGCTGACACCGTTATTGTTTTATTTTCTGTTGCTGCCATATGTACGCTTTTAATGGTGGTAATCCTAATCCGAAAATAAAGGTAAAAGATTCATTTTGATGCAAAAAACATGAAAATATTGGGCGTCTCTTTATACCGGTCTATCCTCCTTTCCGCGTTAGCTCCAGGTCGCATACCAGCACGCCGCCTTGGGCCGTCAGCGTCCAAAATTACCCACGCATTCAAACATAATCTCTTTTTATAAATTAATCAATTGATTATCAATGCGTTTCATGGCATTGAGAACCACAAACCCGGAAGCGCTGATTATCAAGACATTACAATTGGTAAAAATTAGAACAACTGATAGTGAGGATGTTTCACAACGTTCCGGGTGTTCCGAGGAAAAATGGAACGCTTGCTTCCGGCGGCAGTAGAAGTCCAGACCCAGGCAAACCCACATTAGCGAAAGTTTTCTTTTCTGTTCCGATTGATACAATTTTCCCCATGTATAATTTCCATTTTAGTTTGCCGTTAATAATTCGGTTATTTAAAAAAAATCTATCCTAAATTATCAACAGTGAGCAACATAAAAATACTGAATACCGAAATCCTTTCAAACAACTGGTACACGCTTAAAAAAGTAACTTATGAAATTCTTCAAAAGGGTGAGGTTTTAGTACAAAACCGCGAAGCTTATGACAGGGGAAACGGGGCAACCATCCTGCTTTATAATAAAGAAAAGCAATCGGTAATTTTAACACGGCAGTTCCGGATGCCCACCTTTATAAATGGGAATGCGTCGGGGTATTTGATTGAGGCCTGCGCAGGATTGTTAGATACCGATAATGCCGAAGATTGTATAAGGCGCGAAACCGAGGAAGAAACCGGGTTTAAAATAACCCATGTCGAAAAAATATTTGAGGCTTATATGTCGCCGGGCTCGGTAACCGAGATATTGTATTTCTTTGTCGCCGAATACACCAAAGAAATGAAAGTTACCGAAGGTGGCGGGCTTGAAGAGGAAAGTGAAAATATTGAAGTGCTTGAGCTATCATTTACCGAAGCGCTGGGCATGATTAAAACGGGCGAAATAATGGATGCCAAAACCATAATGCTATTGCAATACGCCGCGCTAAATAATTTGTTGGGCTAGTTTGCAGTTACCTTACCGCTAAAAATAGTGGCAGGATTGCTTTTGTCGAATGAGCGCGTAGCGGTTACCATTAGCGTGCTTTCGCCTGCGGCCAGTGCCTTAAATTCCCAGGTATCGGTACCGGCAAAACCTACAGGTGCGTTGGTACCGGGGTTTGAATGAGAATGGCTTACCAATGTTAAAACTTGTGGATTAAATTGAGGCGGATCGAACGCGTAACCGCCATCGGCCGGGTTATTAAGCGTTAGTTTCAGCGATTGGCCTTTCGCCAGCGCAATGGTTTGCCCGTTTTTGGTATAATCAACCTGAACCGCACTGTTAGGCGAAACACCATTTTTCTTGCAGGACGAAACCGATGATAGCGACAATGCAATTACAGATAAAACAATGAGTAATTTAATTTTCATGTGGCGGGTTAATAGCTTGTATACCATTACGCAATATAAGCTTTGAACGCTACAGCGACAAGGGGAAAAGGTTTAATCGAAAGTCTTTAGTCTGAAGCAAAAGAGATCTTGGGCTGACTTTGGACTTTAGACTAAAGACTCCAGACTTAAACTAACTGGCGGCCCGCCGCGTGCCCTGGTACAACGAATGCAAGTTAAGCAATGTTTCCAGCTTTACCGGCTTGCTGATATTCGCTTTTACAAAGGCATATTTATCAACCAGCAGCTGGTCCTTAGGATCAATTGATGATGAAATTATATAAATATCTATTGTTTTTTTTAACCGTTTATAAATATGCTCAAAACTATCGAGAAAGTCCCAGCCGTTAAAACCCGGCATGTTGAGGTCTAAGAAAACAACATCGGGCAAAATATCCGGAGATGAATGAAAACTTTCGATAAGGTCCATACTTAAACGTGCATCCTGGCTATGTGACGCATCGGGGAACAAATGAAATTTATCCAGCATCTTCTGCATAATTAAATGCTCGATGGGGTCGTCGTCTATCATTAATAAATTAATCATAATTATTAATATTAAGTGTGACGTTTAGTGGAACAGCGATAAAACAAAACCCGTTCCAATACATTACTGAACATCAGTAAATTAGGCATAATTGTGCAGAAACAGCTTAAAACGTACTGGTTCAATAAATTCCGCTTATTACCAATATTATTATAACAAGATAATTATGATTGGTATACTATACAGTTTTTTAAACGCGCGCAATTTTTCAATACAACACCTGCTGGTGCTTACCATTCAGCGCCCTGCTTAACCAATAATTTAAGGCGAGGCGTTTTTTTAACCTAAGATTAGCAAAAATTACTTTTAACTGATTCCATTTGCAAGTCGCAAACATTCAGCGCCGTTTTTTCGTATAAACACTCACTTACAGTTTTCTGCTAAATGAGGTCCGGAAAATATATTTTAATATTTCTTCTTTGTCTGCAATCATTTGTGTCGCTTTCGCAGGAAATGACATTGAATGTTACCGCATTAAACAGCGCCAATGGCCTTTCGCAAAACTCGATACTATGTGTAACCAAGGATAGGTATGGTTTTATGTGGTTTGGAACACAGGATGGTTTAAATAAATACGACGGCTTTAAATTTGTTGTTTACAAACACATTGGGAATAACCCCAAAACGCTTCCCGCAAATAATGTAAACTCCGTTTGTGAAGATTCAGAAGGCAGCATTTGGGTGGGCACCCGGCTTGGCGGATTGAGTAAATATGACCGCGCTCACGACTCATTTCAAACATTTCAGCACGACAACCTAAAGCCACTTTCAATAAGCAGTAACAATATAACTTTTATTTACTGCGATCGGCAAAAAAACCTATGGATCGGAACCGAAAACGGGTTGAATTTATACAACAAATACACCGGCAGATTTAGGCGTTTTGTTAATAGTCCCGGTGATTCAGCGTCGCTTAGCAACTCGTCCGTCTTTTCAATTTTTGAGGATTGTAACAATCATTTATGGGTTGGAACAGCCGGAGGATTAAATATGCTTAACCTGGCCACCGGAAAATGGGAGCGTTTTGTTGACAAAACCGGTGGTAAATCGGCAAACAGTATTAATGCCATAACAGGCGACGAAAACGACAACATCTGGATTGGTACCAGCAAAGGTTTGAGCTTGCTGGAAAAAAACAGTCGTAAATTTAAAAGCTATACTATTAACCCGGATAAGAATTCAGCAGGTGGTGTCAATCCAATCTACTCGTTGGCAAAGACGGCCGGCAATAGATTTTGGATAGGTTCAAATACAACCCTGCAGTTATTTGATGCGGCAAACCGGAAGCTAATCCCCATTAACGAAAACACCAATGGAAGTAACGCAATGCCCAACGATGGTGTATATGCCTTATACGAAGACAATGCCGGGATACTTTGGATCGGGACCTCCAGTGAAGGCCTCCTGAAATATGATAAAAACCTATCAATTTTCCCTGTTTACCAGGCATCATTAACAAACACCCCTTCAGCAAAAAATATTGTAAGGGGCATTACCGAAGACAAAAACGGAAACCTGTATCTCGCCACAGATGTAGGTCTCGAATATTTTAACCGTGCCAACCAACGGTCTGTTTATTATCAGCACAACTCAAAAAGTGCAAATAGTTTGGTGAGCAACTTCACCTCATGTGTACTCATTAATAAAAAAAATGATGCTGTTTGGGTTGGAACATATTCAGGTGGACTGGATTGCTTCAACCCAAACACAGGTCAATTCAAACACCACATAAAAGGAAATGGCCGGGTAGATATCACATCAAACGCCATTTATGCATTGCTTGAGGACCATAACGGCCATATCTGGATTGGATCGGAGGATGGCGGATTGAGTGAATACGACCCTAAAACGAATTCGTTTACCCGGTAT
Source organism: Mucilaginibacter sp. (assembly GCF_025359345.1). GTDB lineage: Bacteria > Bacteroidota > Bacteroidia > Sphingobacteriales > Sphingobacteriaceae > Mucilaginibacter. Next base: position 109,940 of record NZ_JANYGQ010000018.1, on the reverse strand, counting down.
CTAAATGACAAAAAAACAAGTAACAGTTTAGCCGATAACACCATTGAAGCCCTTTACGAAGACAAAGAAGGCAATATTTGGGCCGGGGGATATTCAAATGGGATATCTGTGTTTAACCCCACAACGCGTCAATTTGCGCAAATAAATATTCATAACAGCACGTTGGCCAGCAATGTTATCAGCACGTTTTATGAGGACGAGAAAGGGAACATGTGGATAGGGACAATGGAAGGCGGTTTAAATAGCTATAATATTAAAAACCACACATTTAAGATATACAACGAAACCAATGGCCTAATAAACAATACTGTTAATTACATTGCGGGTGACAGTTCGGGCAATCTTTGGCTAAGTACACTGCAGGGGGTAACGCGGTTTAACCCTGCCAGCGGGGAGTGTAAAAATTTTGGTTACTATAACGGTTTAAAAAGTAAAGAATTTAACCTCGGCGCCGGCACAAGGCTAAAAAGCGGTGAAATTGCATTGGGAAGTATTAATGGGTTTACTATCATCGACCCCAATAAACTGTTTAATAATAATAACAAACCCCGGGTGGTTATTACCGGCTTCGAATTATTTAATAAGCCTGTAAAGTTTGATACGCCCAACTCGCCTCTTCGACAGAGTATAGGTATAACAAGTAAAATTCAGCTCGACTATTCCCAGTCCGTCTTTACACTGGAGTTTGCCGCCCTTGATTATACCATACCCGAAAATAATACTTATGCCTATAAGCTTGAAAACTTTGATAAAGAATGGCAATTTGTAGGCAATCAACGTAAGGCTACCTACACAAATCTCGACCCCGGCGAATATATTTTTAAGGTAAAAGCTGCTAATAATGATGGCGTTTGGAGTGAAAGCCCTGCTACCCTTCACATTGTTATTAAAGCCCCCTTTTGGATGACATGGTGGTTTAAAACTGGCACTATACTGTTTTTTATACTATGGTTTTACCTGTTTTATTTAATAAGGTTAAGATTTGTAAGAAAACAAAAAGATGAGTTAGAAATACAGGTGAAAGCCCGCACGCAGGAGATAGAATTACAGGCTTTCAATTTGAAGGTTTTAAACGACGAACTGCAATTACAAAAAGAAGAAATGGAAACGCAGTCAGAGGAACTGCAGTTACAATCAGAAGAGCTTTTAGAACAGCAGGACGAACTACAGGAGAAATCTAAATCACTCGAACTTTTAAACCAGGAACTAACTATTCAAAGAACACAGGAAGCACAGGCCCGTATCATGGCTGAAAAGGCCCGCCTGGAAGCTGATAAAGCGAACCGGGCCAAAAGCACTTTTCTGGCAACTATGAGCCATGAAATACGGACGCCAATGAATGGTGTTTTGGGGATGGCTTCGTTATTGTCGGAAACAAGTCTTGATAACGAGCAACGTGAGTATACTGAGGCCATCGTAAATAGTGGTGAGTCGTTGTTAATTGTAATTAATGACATCCTGGATTTCTCCAAAATAGAATCGGGCAATCTTGAGCTCGATCCTCACGATTTTAGCCTGCGTAAGTGCATTGAAGATGTACTGGAGTTATCTGCAGCAAAAGCGGCCGATATCGGTATTGATTTGGTATACCAGGTTGATGATATAATTCCCGCCTATATTAATGCTGATGGGTTAAGGTTGCGCCAGGTTTTAACCAATCTTATTGGCAATGCTATTAAATTTACTCATAAAGGCGAGGTTTTCCTGATGGTTACCAAAGGTGAACTGCAAGGAGATGAATTTGATTTAAATTTTGCTATACGCGACACCGGCATAGGTATCCCGCAACAGCATTTAGGTAAACTATTCCAGGCATTTAACCAGGTAGATTCATCGGTGTCGCGTAAATACGGCGGAACCGGCTTAGGCCTGGTTATTTGCGAAAGGCTGGTAAATTTAATGGGGGGGACCATAGATGTGGAAAGCGAATATGGTGTGGGCAGCAAATTTACTTTTAGTATCAAAGCAAAAAAGGGCGAAGACACTGCAGTTAAGCAACACTATGAAGCTACAGTTTGCGAAGGAAAAAAAGTGCTGGTAATAGATGACAACGATACCAACCTAAGAATTATAAAAACGCAGCTAAAAAAATGGAAAATAATTGTAACCGCCGTTAGTTCCGCTAAAGAAGCGATCGCAATTTTATCGGCACAAAAGGATTTCGACATGGTGATCACCGATATGCAAATGCCGGATATGGATGGCATAACACTGGCTGGCCGGATAAAATCAATACAGGCTGATATGCCTGTGATATTGTTAAGTTCAATCGGGAACGAAACGCGCAAAACGCACGGTCACCTTTTTACAAATGTTTTAACAAAGCCGGTAAAGCAGCAACAGTTATTTGATGTAATTGCAATGGATGTAAAAAAACGGGGTGCTGCACAACCCGAAATGAAAAAGGCGCTGCTATCAGAAGATTTTGCATTACAATATCCATTTAACATGCTTGTTGCCGAGGATAATTTAATGAATCAAAAATTAATTACAAGGATACTTAATAAGCTTGGCTACCAGCCTGACCTTGCCAACGACGGCCAGGAGGTGTTGGATTTAATGGAAAATAAAACGTACGACCTTATTTTAATGGATATGCAGATGCCCAATATTGACGGGCTTGAAGCAACGCGGGTTATCAGGGAAAAATACGGTACCAGGCCTTTAATTGCTGCAATGACAGCAAATGCCATGAGCGAAGACCGCGACGAATGTATTAAAGCGGGTATGGATGACTACATTTCAAAACCGGTAAATATTGAAAGCTTAATGAATAGGCTTATCGATCTCAATAAAATTATTGTGAATGACCATCCCGTGGTGCGGTTTGAAAATTAAAGTATATGCGCACATTTAATTATATGGGAGTGTGTTATTTTCAACAGTTTGGGATTGTGCGGTTAAAGGCTTAAGGGCAATGTTTGCAAACTTAGCGTTGTTATTTGCCGGTAATCAATAACTCAACCCGCCTGTTTAAATATTTGTCGTGATCGGTAAGTTCGGGGTAAACTTTGGGTTTGGTGCTTGCCAGGCCTTTGTAGGTCATTCGTTTGGCATCGATGCCGTTTTTTACAAAATAGTCGTAGATAAATTTGGCCCTATTTACCGACAACTTATAGTCCCTGGAATCGATATCCATTCCGTCCGGCCCATTGTCACAACATATGTGTCCCTGTATTTCAAACTTTATGTTGTCGTGCTGTTTTAAGTAGCTTAGCAAAATCTTCAAATTGGCTTCACATTCGGGGTTCAAAAAATGCCGTGCAGATTGAAAAGTCAATTCTTCCAACGCCAGGCTGCCGCCAACTTCAATGTTTGATAAATGGGCTATTTTATCAGTGAATTGCGGTGGGGGCAATTGCGGCTGGGCGACCACCTTTGTATGAATAATCTTATTAATCACGATGTCGACCCTCCTGTTAAACGGATCACCTAACGGCCCTTTTTTTGCCGTGCTCATTTCCACGGCTTTCCAGTCGGCGGCAACTACCAGGTTTATATGTGATTTGATATAGGCGGCAACAATTTCGGCACGCTTTTGAGAAAGCACTGCATTATCCGGCCCGGTCCCTAAATAATCAGCAAAACCTGTAATGTGCAAATTATCGACACCTTTAAACGATTTACACAATGAATCTAATTTCTTTTGATTGCCGGCCGACAATTCAAATTCGGCTATCTTATAATATAACCGAACAGTATCGGAGTTCGAGGCAAACATCGGCATTGTTTTAAGCGCAATAAGTAAAAGGAATACTAATTTAAGCTTCATTAATTAAAGTTAAGTTAATAATATGGAATGTCATCTGGGTTTCTCGCGCGACGACAGATTATGAAACTGGAAAATGCTTCAAACAAGTACTAGTGACATGGATCCGATACAGTAAATATGCGCAAAATGCATTAATCTATAGCCAGGTATGTTCACAAGTATAGGCCCTTACCCCGCCCACCCTTCCCTATCCAAACTTCTAAAGTTAATCGCCTCTGCTAAATGCTCCAGTTCAATTTCTTCGCTGCACGCTAAATCGGCAATGGTGCGCGATACTTTTAAAATCCGGTCATAAGCCCGTGCCGATAGCCCTAGTTTTTCCATAGCTTTTTTCAGCAGTGCCTGGCCGGCGGGTGTGATTTTGCAGATGTCGCGTACCATTTGGGGGCTCATTTGGGCATTGGCATGCAGGTCGGGTTTGCTGCCGAAACGTGTGGCCTGCACTTCGCGGGCTTTGATCACACGGTCGCGGATAAGCTCGCTTTTTTCGGCAAGGCGGTCGCTGGCCAGCTCTGTAAAGTTGACAGGGGTAACCTCCACATGCAGGTCAATACGGTCGAGCAACGGGCCTGATATTTTGCTTAAATATTTTTGAACCATGCCCGGCGGACAGATGCATTCCTTTTCCGGATGATTAAAGTATCCGCAAGGACAGGGTGGCGTTGAACTTTCTCCCCTACCGAAAAACCTTGTCTGTACCTCCATCAAAGTTAATTCCATTGTTTCCTCAAACGTTAGGCGACTTTATCCGCAAAAAACGGGTTGAATCCCTCCAGTTACAATCCGAAGTGGCCCGTATTATCGGCGTCTCCGAAGACACTATAACCAACTGGGAAACAAATCGCTTTGTGCCGCAAATTAACCTTTACCCCGCAATATTCCTATACCTCGGCTACTATCCCTTTACCCACGAAACGGAAACAATTGGCGGCAAAGTGAAGCAACTACGCAACTGCCTCGGACTGCCGTACGAAGCAGCCGGTGAAATATTCGCAGTCTACGCAACAACTGTACGAGGGTGGGAACTGAATAAGAACCACCCTACCGCACGGAAACGACTGCTGATACAGGCCAGATTTGACAGCCTTCCAGATTTTCTTAAAAACAAAACTACTCAATATGAAAGAACAGAAAAAATCCACATCACACTTGCCGATGTCCTACAATGAATCTGTCCAACAGACATACAATCTCATTGTAGCGAAGGCGTTGCACCTTCTCACCACACTCGAACAGGAAGAACTCCGGTACATCCTCGAAAGAAAACAGAAAGGGTCACAGTACCCCATCATCATCCATGAATTAGTTAGTCCGATACTATACCTCCGTCTTGAATATGGCGAGGATTCGCGGCTTGCGGTTCACTTCGGTGCCGAACCCGCCTCACCTTTTCCGGAAGTACAGGCAGTTACGGCAGGGTTTCTGCGCATATTGTTTACCCTCACTGGAAAAGCATACACCGGGGTGGACATTGAGGACTGTGTTAAAACAGATTGGCTCATCAATGTTTGTTCGGAGATGTTCGAATATCTCGAAGACCGCACCAAGTATCACACGTTTCGGAAAATTCCTTATAACAAGAAGCACGCGCGAAAGCGGGTGTTGGAAGTAGTGTAACCGTAAGCCGTCCCCAGTAAGGGCGGCTTTTTTACACCAAAGAAAAGCTGTCTATGATGAATATAAAAATTCAGTCGCCATGTATGCTGGGTTTTATTTGCCGCAAACAATGTTATTGCTTTTTGAAGGTATAAAGATAGCCGTTGTCAGTTTTCTCATCAAGCGTGAAGCTTGACTTGTCGGCTGAAAAAACAACGATACCATGCCAAACAGCTCCCACACTCGTACTTTTGCAAAGCAATGTCGAAGTGGTTTTATCGAAGCTGGCATCGCCGGTGTAAGAAGGGATGGTTGTACAGGCCGTTTTGAACGTGAAGGTAGTACCATCAGATGGAAAGATTGTTTCTGACCCTATCTGGCAAGGTAGAAACGGCGGGTCTGTATCGTTGCTAATATCCCGCAGCGTCACGTCATCCTGAATTTTCACTACCTTCCATGTTCCACTAAATGGTGATGCAGGTGGGGTTGGGTCAGATTTTTTAGAGGAACAACTAAAGCAGGTACAAATTACGATGATACCTAACACCAGTTGTATTGTTTTAGGAAAGGCGAGTAGCATTTTTTTCATATAGGCGTGATTTTGGGTTTCCGGTAAAGTTCACAAAGCCCCGTTGTATAACCTATTCACTAAAACTATAAGGTATAGGTAGTTTGTATAATTTATGCGTTCTTTGTACTTTTAATAAATTTCGTTGTATGTACGGTCCTAAAATTCGATTGATACGGGAGATTAAAGGATACTCCCAAGAATATGTTGCAGGAATATTAGGGATGACCCAACCATCCTATTCCCGTATAGAAACTAATCAAACAAAACTGGACACCGGGACACTTGAAAAATTGGCTGAAATTTTGGAAGTCTCACCGGCTGACATTATGAGCACTGAACCGACGGTGATTAATTTCTATGGCACGAATCACGGGGCGCAATGTACGTTTGGCACCGTTGGACATTTTGATGGTAGCCAAAAGGAATTACTGGAAAAAATCATTGTTGCAAAAGACGAAGAGATTGCCCGGCTGAATGATATTATTAAAGAATTAATAAAGAAAAAATAAAGGAGTGGTATGCTACCGCTTACCAGCACTAATAATGCTGCGTAATACGTCTTGCTTATTTGTTCCCGTTTCGTACTGTACTTTCACCCGATAGCCTTTCATCACCATATGCGTTGGTGTCCGTGGTGGTTCGAGTGCTAAAACACCTTGAAACATATCTGGCGACACAAAGCGTATGGTTGCCTGCGGTGATAGGGATAGCGTGTTTTTCACCAGTTGTTTAATGTGGTCGAGCTTTGAATTATTAGAAGAGCACACCACTATTTGTTCATACCCTGCAGCCAGGCATTTTTGAATATTGTGGAGTTCCCATTCGGCCGTTGTGGTAACAGAAATTTCAACGGCAATGCGCTGCCCGTCCCGTTCGAGTACTACGTCTACTTGTCCAGTGCCGTCCGGCGTGGGTACTTCAAGACTTGCTTTATATCCTTGTGCTTCTGCTAACTTCTTTATAAACGACTGTAGATAGCGATGCTCACGAATGCTTTCCTGTTTTTGGGTGTCCTCAATAACCGGCACTGGTTTTGCTTGCATAGGGGCTTGTTGCTGCTCTTGTCTAACAACCGGTATAGGCGCAATTGTTGGGGGTTGTACGGTCTCAGCCGCTATGATAGGCGCACTATAGGTACGGCGGGAATATGCTTGTATTGCGTTTTTATGTGACGGTTCGAAAATGTCATGGTATGGAGTGACTGCTAAGTTAAAATCAGCGTCCATAATACTAACTCTTGCAATAGCTTCGCCAGTTGATAAATTTTGCAAATCTGCGGCGGTGAAATGGGTAAAACCACCTTCTAACTTCTTTGCATCAGTATCGCCCAACCGAAAGCAAATCCGTGTCCCGGCATTTGAAAGTACACTATTCGCCACTTCTCCATCATATTTCGTAACCTGTTGCATATCCTGATGCGACAAAATTAGGCCAAGTGCGTATTTGCGGGCGCCTGAAAGGATGGAATTCATCGAGGGGGTAATAAAATACTGGAATTCATCAATGTAACAGAAGAACGGAATACGTACCTCGGCTGCCTGGCTTTGCCGAGCCATTGCAGTTTGCTGCAACTTGGAAACAATGAACGCGCCTAACAGATAGCTGTTTTCTGCACCTAACAGCCCTTGTGATAATTTGACTAATACAATCTTTCGACTATCCATTAATTGAGCAAAGTTTAGACTTTGCTTTTGACACACCATCTGTCGAATGACTTTCGGACGGAGAAATGCATCCAGCCGGGTTAAGATAGGGCCGATGGAACTGCTTTTTAAAATCGGAAATTCCTTCTGCCAATAATACGAAATATCGGGGTCAGTAATAGTTGTAAGCACGGTAGCACGGTATGGCAGTTCAATAAGAAACTTCCGTAGGTCGCCCAAGTGATACTGCTTGCTGTTACAAACAAATGCCAAAATTGCATTGGCAAAAACACTATTCATTTGGTCGCCCCATGAGGTACTAAAGCGGCGAAATAATGCCACGAGGTCAGAGGCTAACAGTTCTCGTTCAATATCTGAATGTGCGACTAACATATTGAGCGCAATGGGAAACTCTGTATCACTAGGGTCAATCAACACTACATCTTTTATTCGTTCCTCCGGAATGGCATGTAAAATGTCCTCAATTAAATCGCCGTGTGGGTCAAGACACATGAGGCCGGTGCCCGCATGAATGTCTTGCAGAATAAGGCTTTTCAGGAGCGTTGATTTGCCGGTGCCGGTTGCGCCCATGATATGGATATGCCGGAGGCGCTGCTCGGTACTAATGCCAACGGTACAGGGTCTTCCATTGTGTTCATTTATTCCCAATGTGTACGCGTGACCAATGAGCGATAGAGGCGCGGGGTGGGTCGTTCTATTGCTTTGGATTAATTTCGCACTGTGCACGGACATGCTCGGAAAATGCACAAACGTTGCGAGCTCTGACGCGTTTAACAGCATACCCACCCGGTGCGACTGGCGCAGCACGATGTCGGCCAAGCGTTTATGCACGGGATATTCGGGCCCTTGTAGGGCAATGAGAGCATTGTACGGCGTTGTTGATGCTTCCGTAATACTAAGTGCAAGTTGCGTTATACATTGCTGTGCAGCCTCTATATCGTCTGCCACGGCCACTGCGCGAATTGTGACACCAAATAGCGGCACCTCTCCCTTTTGGCGCGCAAGTGTTGGCATTTCAGGTGCATCAATAAAAAATGATTCTTTTTCGCCAACGGTGACGCGATTCTCGCCATGAGCGCAATACATGCATCCCCGTGAGGCTCAATGAGCGCAACTCCATACCCTTTATAAATATCATCCTCTGCCATGTTGAGCAGCAAACTGGTCTTTCCGCTCCCTGTTTTCCCAATACTGTAGATGTGTGAAAACCGGTCTTGCAGCTTGATGCCAAAGAGCTTATTGGAGTTTCGAAAGTTAGTATAGCCGATGGGGGTGAAAGGTTTTGAGTGGTCATAAGGATTAGTCATGTACTTAACAATCCTACGGGAAACTAAAAAGTTAAAAAGAGAGGCTATTTAGTGTTATATACGCTTTTTAAAGATATTGGGGTCTAAACCTAAAACACCTCCCTTTTATGTTTTTACTCGGTTGTCATACTTAGTGCATATTAAAACTAGGATGTGATATTATGAAAACGCTAGGCAAAAAAATAAGCAACGTACCCAAAGCGGAGCCACGCAGTCTTTTGCCTAGCAGCACTGACGTTGCGCGTGGTTCCGCTTTGGATTTAACAGCTAATGAGCCTCCCATTGAAGTATTACTTGACCGCTTGGCTGAAATACTTGTAGAGGCATATTTATATGAAAGACGAAATAATAAATAATCGAGTTAAGCAAGCGGTAATATACTGTCGGGTATCTACAAAGGAACAGGTTGACGAAGGAAATAGCCTTGTATCACAAGAGCGGCTTTGTCGCGAATACGCGCTAAAAGAGGGCTATGAGATTGCAGAGATATTTATTGAAAAGGGAGAAAGCGCAAAAACCACAGACCGAAAGGAATTGAAACGCATGATGGAATTCTGCACCACAAAAAGAGATAGGGTGCAGGCAGTCATTGCTTATAAGGTTGACCGTATTAGTCGAAATATCGCAGACTACAGCATGATAAAGGTGCGGTTAAAGAAGTTTAACGTTACAATCAGATCGGTAACAGAATTCTTCGAAGATACTCCGGCTGGTCGATTTATGGAAAGCATTATTGCCAATGTGGGCCAGTTTGATAACGAAGTACGAACAGAGCGCAGCGTTGGCGGTATGAAAGAAGCAGTACAAGAGGGGCGATATGTCTGGAAAGCGCCTCTAGGATATGACAATGTGCGTATTGATAACAAAGCTACTATCGCGCCAAATGCAATGGCGCCACTAGTTACTGAAACCTTTGAACTTATCGCGGATAGGTGCTATTCAACCGAGGTAGTGCGCTTAATGATGAAGGAAAAGGGTTTGGTGGACGCCAAAGGCAATGCAATAAATCGGTCATATTTCTTTCGGATAATTCGTAATCCGTTATACAAAGGAACGCTAAAACAGTTTGGCATGATAAGTAAAGGAACATATCAACCAATGGTTACCGAATCATTATTTGACGACGTCCAAGCAGCGCTAAAAGGACGAAAAAACAAGATTAAGCACTATGTAAAGGAAAACCCAGACTTCCCTCTCCGTCGATTTATATTAAATCCAGAGGGCAAACAATTAACCGGTTACTGGGCTAAAGGCAAATATAAAAAGTACCCATATTATTCATTCCACCAACCTAATACAACGATTCGGACTGAGCTTTTAGAATCTATGTTCATGGATTTTTTACAGGAATATGCGTTGGACACGCGACATTTAAATCAGCTTAAGGATTATTTAGAATTTCGCCTTAATAAGCAAGTTGCAAATGATACAGTAGCTGATACTGCTGTTTTGAAAAGGGTTGAAGAAGTTAACCAGGAAATCGCTTTCCTCTTTACAACGCACCGAAAAGGCAACGTCAGCGAAACAATGTTTGTTAGTAGAATGGGTAGGCTTGAAAACGAGTTAGAAGAATTACAAGAACTTCAGCGCGTAAAAAAGGTGGACGATTTTGAGATTGCTAGTGTTTTAAACTTCGTGGCCGAGGCATTGAAAACACCGCAGTTCTTGTGGAAAAAAACCTCTTTAGATATAAGGCGGAAACTACAAGAGTTTTATTTTCCGATAGGTCTAACCTTTGATGGAGAAAAATTACGAACTCTCAAAGTATGCAGTGTTTTCAAGCTAAAAAAGCATTTTGATAGCTTAAAATTTCCGATAGTGAACTTACATAACACAGAAACAAACACTATGTCCACACCTAATATGCCTCCCTTCGAGGAAATGCCTTTGGAATCAAAGGAGTTTGCAGAGCAGGTTGTGGATGATTTAAGGAAGTTGAGTGATATCGTTGAAGGGAAAATAGTTATGGAGGACAAGTATCCTTCTGAAGAAAATATCTGATTGCTCTCGACGACTTAATGTCTGGCAAAATTGATTGGATGATTTCAAAAATGTTCTTTTTCTAAAGATCAGAAAACGAATCAGTTATCTCGACTTCATAGTTGCCACTACTTGTCAGTTTCTTCAGGACAGACAATGACGGGCGGGTTGCAGAACAGGTAAAGAAAAGGTTCAATCATCAAACACGGGTAATTCGTGTCTCGGAAGCGGCCTGCCATAAAAGGTCTAAACAACCATTGTAACAAAAATGATACCTATTTAAAATGCCGACCATTTCGTTATAAATTCCAATATCTATATTTTTACCTAGTGCCCATAACCGAACCTTATGCACCTATTTAAAAACTACAAAAACCCTGATGCAGTCGTTGTTAAGTTATTGGAAAGGCTTTTAATAAGTACAAAGCCCGCCCAAATCGTGGAAGAATTATCGACACACCCGGACTACCCTAGTATTTTAGCTATCAGCGATGTATTAACATCGTATAATATTAATAACACATGTTATAAATTTGACGAGGGCGGTTTCAGGAACATAGAACCTCCTTTCATTGCCCAAACATCTTTAAACGGTGGGAGCTTTTTGCTGGTTGACTCAATAACGGATGATAAAGTTACTGCCAGCAACGAGAAATGGGACAAGCGTCACTTAAAAGTAGAGGAATTTAACAGGATTTTTAGCGGCGCTGTTTTGACAGCTGAGACGCCCAAGATTTCCATTACGCCGGTCAAGAAAATTAAGACAACAATGGAGAAGTTATTCTCTTCGTTAAAGCCTCTATTAGCAATACTAGCGGCATTATTGATTTTGGCGGTTGCCGTTGCGCATAGTGCTTTTCTTAGTCACGTAACGGTTCAAATTACAACGCTTGTCACTATTAAAGTAGCCGGTCTTTTCACATCGATACTACTATTAGCAGAGTCCATAAACCATAACAACCAACTGATACAAAAAATCTGTCAGACAGGCAAAAAGACAGATTGTAACGCAATACTTTCTTCGCGTGCAGCAAACGTTTTTTCCGGTCTTAGTTGGAGTGAGGTGGGGTTTTTTTATTTCAGCTCTACCCTTTTGGTAACTCTTTTTGAATCAGGATCGTCGCTTAGTTGGCAAACGCTCGTGTTTTCGAATTGGCTTAGTCTGCCATACACCTTTTATTCTATCTACCATCAGCTTCTCATTGCAAAAAGATGGTGTGTGCTATGTTGCATAGTACAAGCTTTATTATGGTGCGAGTTTTTTACCTTTACCTTTTTTAAATTTGATAACTCCATATTCACTACGCCAGACCGTCTTGATATTTTATTTGCCTGCCTACTGTTACCTATAATATTTTGGGGAATAATCAAACCAATATTACAAAGGGTTCAAGAGGTACCTGTCCTTAAAAGGCGCCTTAAGGTCTTTCAATATAGCGTAGAGGTCTTCAATTCTATAATGTCCGCTCAGCCGCTTTGTTCTATGCCCGACGAGAAGTGGAGTATATCTTTAGGCAATGACGAGCCGGGAAATGTTATAACAATTGTCACCAATCCCACGTGTTCCTCCTGCCGCGAGACGCACAGGCAACTTGAGAACTGGCTTAAACGGGATGTTACATTACAAGCAAGGATTATTTTCAAATCGGATTCGAACGACCATGAGATTAAAACTAAACTTTGCAATCACCTAATGGCCATAAATGAGTTTTCTGATAAAAATATCGTGATGGGAGCACTAAATAGCTGGTACGGCAATCGAGAAAAAGACTATGAAGGATGGTCAAAACAATACCCGGCGACCATTAGTGAAGCCGCGACAAGCAAGTTGAGATTGCAAAACGATTGGTGTACGGAAATGAAAATAGAGCATACACCCACGGTTTTCTTAAACGGCCGGTTACTGCCGGAAATTTATAAACTAAGCGATTTAAAGTACCTTTTATAACAGTAACTTTTTACAAGAAAAAGGGAGCATGAACCTTTAACATGCCGTTTTGATATCGGGGCGGTGCCGATAATATTATTAATTACTTAAAATTATTAACTTAACTATGGAATCAAAAGATTCAAACTTGGAAAAAATCGCTAAGACCTTGAAAAGGAGCGAAATGAAAAACATTGTTGGCGGAAATATGCAATATTATTATTCGGACACCAATCCGAGAGCCGTTAGCGTGCCAGGCGTTAATTGCGTTTGCATGTGTGATGGGTCTACCTCTACCGATGGCGGTAAAACTAAGCAAACCGTAGAAGGGGGACTCGTTTGTGCAACATATTGCTACTGTTAAGCTTTACATTTAAAAATGACTAATATAGCCTGATAATGAGACATTATCAGGTTATATTGATGACTGTTTTAGTACGTTTTACTTGGAGAATGAAGAAAATATTAATTTTTTTAACGTTGGTGCCGGGATTTGTTTTTGCGCAACAGAATAACCAAAATGACGTATGGCGTTTGAGGCTCGTAGATAGCTTAACTCTTAAAGCCATTGAAAATGTGACCGTAACAGTTAATGATTTAGCCGCCTTTATGACAGATGTGAATGGCATGGTTAGTTTGAGGAAGCAAAATGTTGGTTTAAATGGCAGCTTAAAGTTTTCGTGCATAGGCTACAACACATCGCAATTTAAGATGAGGGCCGGTTACAATATGCCTGACACGATAAAGATGCTGCGTTCTATAATTTCCCTTAAGGAAGTGAAAATTAATTCGGCTAAAGCGACTAAGATAGCTTTAGGAGAAACTGCCGATGAGTATAAGGGAAGGTATTACCCTCTCGTTAATGAAGAACTTGCGTTATATATACCGAATAAAAAAAAGCTGAGCGCAATCATAGCCAGCGTTTATTTTTTCGTAAATGATGGTTTAAAGGGTATCGATAAGCCATTTAAAGTGCAGTTATATACGAAAAATGACGATAGCTTATACCCCGATAAGGAAATGATAAAAGATAGTATCATAGTATATAATCCCAAAAAGCTCCACAAACTAGAAGTTGATTTAACAAAATACAATCTTCAGGTTCCCGTAAACGGTTTTTTTATCGTTTTTGAAACTCTTTCTGCCAAGTGGTATGGTGATGATTTGGTGCAGTATGGACAACAATACTGTCACAGGGTACCCGGAATCGACAGAGATTACGAGAACATCAATGATTGGATGGTTCAGAACGATCCAAGAATTGGAGCGGACAGGGAGTATAGTTTGACCAGGCGTGATAGGGACCACGAAAATCCCTGGACGACATTCGCTTTAGGCGAGAACTTTGCAATGGGCGCTATACTTATTGAAAATTGACAACTAAGCATTTTTAAATAAGTTCGACACCCCGATAACCTCGACTCAAATTTTGTTAAAATTTGAGTAATTCAAACAACATTATGGAGCAAGACCTATTAGAACAAATTGCCTATCTGGAAAACGCTATCACGAAGGCGTTTGGGAAAGCAGAGATCGAGTCTGCATTTATAGAACACTGCCGTGGCGGCTTTTTGACCAACTTAAACAGTGCGCATATAGACGCTATATCGAAAGACAATTACTACATGGCTCCGATGACTTCGGGCAAATTGAGCATGCGAATTATTAACAACGAAAAATTTGTTTATGCTGCCTCAATTTATCTGCCTAATGTGAACATTATGCCGCATGCTAAAGCTGACGATAATGATGCTCTAGAAGTTAAAGGGCAAAAGACATGGACAGGAACGGGTAATTTTAGTAAAAATCCTCTGCCCCCTTTGATATGGTCTGCCAATTCGCAGGTGCTAGTAATAAAAGGTAGTGGAACATGTAAGGTAAGAATACTACAAGTGCCGCGTGACACCGATATAAACAATTTTTCATCGGGAGTAACACTGACTGAAATTGACGAACAAATGTTAAGTGATGGTGCCTCCATATCAAATTGGGATAGTAATAGGATTATTGAAATTATAGAAGTAGATGAAGCCGTTGTAGTGCAAACGCTGACTATAAATAATCCCAGAATAGAACTGCATTGGATATTTAATGAAAATCTTGTGGCTTTTGACGCATTGCCGTCGAAGCCTTTTCTAGCCCGGTTGATGGCTTTTTTAAATTTATTAATAGAGATGGAAATTGACGCACCTCAGGAGTTGTATGATAAGATATTTATATATGGCGACCCGCTTCTTAAGATCAGGGCTATAGAAGCGATGTTGTTAGAACAGCACCCACTCGCAATAGATCACCTGCGATCTGCAATTGATTCGCCCCTTCCCTTTTTATCTGACCGTGCAAAAATTTTGAGAGATAAACTACTTGCAACAAATAGTTAGAATATGCCACTAATAATATCAATACCTGAAGACGATACAACTATCGGATTAGTAGAATTTAGAGAAATAATGAAAGGAACAAAAGTTGATTTTAAAAACCAAGACGATCTTTTCTATTCGGCTAAATACTTAAATCAATTGAACAATAATAAGACGTTCTTAACAAACTTTCTTACTGCCGAACTAAAGAATATATATGATTTTCAGAAATCAAACGTACACGGGTCTTCTGTATTCAGCATTTATCAGACAGACGAGTACTTACTGAGGGCTGTGGTTTGGAGCCCGGTATCTGAATCAGAAAAGGCGGATCCCAATTTTAAGTATGATGTTTTTCATGACCATAACTTCGATTTGTTAACCGCAGGGTACTTTGGGCCCGGCTACAAAACAAGGTCTTTTATATATAATTCCGATGAAGTTACCGGTCTTTTGGGAGAGCATGTAAAGATGGAAGACAAGGGAATATACACGTTGTCGGAGGGTAAAATCATGTATTATCAGGCGAAAAAAGATATACATAATCAAATACCGCCGGAAAGCATATCTGTGTCTATTAATATTATTCCTAAAAGAAATATAGCGGCTAGCCCACAATATGAATTTGACGAACATGCGTTTAAAATAGCGCGTTATATCCAGGTTTCAAGTAATGAGTTGAGTATCCGTATGGCTGGCCTATTAGGTAGTGAAAATAATATAGAGGTGCTTAAAGCAATAATGATAAAAAATGACAATCCTCATATTAAGGCGCATTCTGCAATATCGATTATTCAGATTGCCCCTGATTTACGAAATTGTGTTACAAATTGGGTGTACAATTCAAAAAATAAACTGCTAATCGACTTGTTTGAAAAGGAAAATGTTCGATATGGTTCCTGCGTTTAATGGTGATGCACGAGTCGGTGTGATGCTTGCCTAACGGATTGTCTTACAAACAGTGGGTTCTGCTTTTTAGCATAAATACGAATAAGGTTCTAGCTAATGTCTTCGATGTGGGATTTTGAATTGGCATGTTTAGACATCCCCCTTGAACATGGGAATTGTTAGCGTCCTGGTCATGTCTCGTTAGGCAATTCATGCAGACATCGATGCCTGCAACATTGTCTCACGTCCATGTAACTCAATCCGGCAATTCCGTTGTAATCAGAAATAGACTTTTTGCTTCTGTATGCGTGGTCCGTATAAATTATTTAGCGAGGATATCTTTTTAGGACACTTATGCGGTCAATTAAACTCAATTGTTTTTATCTTGAATCCGTTGACTTAGGAGAAATTACATCGTGGGTGTACTGGTGGAAGTTGTATGGTGTTTTAATTGTAATTTGTAACCATCTAAAAACATTGTGGTTTTCAATTTAACATGGTCATTGTAGAAAATCGGCCGGAGGGGTCGAACCGGACGAAAGAATACTAATTCTACAAACCGGTTCTTTGTTTACAAAGGACAATTTATAGTTTTTTGTAGCTACTTCGTCTTTATAACTATTTTACCTCCCTTATGCTAACTTTCTTCCACTGCTATCCTAATAGTTATGGAAAAAGGAAATCAACCTATTCCAAATACATTACGATTACACCGCATGACTATGGGGTATACGCAACGGCAAGTTGCAAGCCTTTTAGGATTGCATGATTCGGTACCGGTGTCGTTATGGGAAAAAGGAGCGCTGCTTCCAAGTACGGTAAATCTGATAAAATTAAGTTTGATATACCGTACCTACCCCAATGAGCTGTACAGCGATATATTCAACACTTTTCGCGAAGAGTTACGAGTAAAAGAATTTGAACAATTTAAGACAATCTAGCTGCAAAGTTATTTGCGGCCCGGCTTTCTATGTCCTTTAGATAAGGGACAGATAGTAACATTAAATTATTGAAGCTTTTTATATCGAACGAAACAATCGAAATATATAAAAAAACGAGCGACCGAACGATACAATTATTAGAGCATCTTTTTACAACAATGAACACTCATAATATTAATTACAATCCACTCGAAATTCAACTCGCGCATGAAATCGCCGCCAAACTCGAAGATCCTAACGCGCTTTCACTCTATCTGACCTTTGCCCACCAAGTTCCCCATGAAAAACTTC
Organism: Mucilaginibacter sp.; assembly: GCF_025359345.1. GTDB lineage: Bacteria > Bacteroidota > Bacteroidia > Sphingobacteriales > Sphingobacteriaceae > Mucilaginibacter. The sequence continues at coordinate 92,643 of NZ_JANYGQ010000018.1, read as the reverse complement.
GAGAGTTATTAGACCGGGTGGCAGGAATACCAGACCGCCAAATCAAGCGCACTCGTGGAGCGCTGTTTACCCACCTTGTCAATCAATACAAACAATACGGCTATGATTATTCTGGGAATTAGCATCGGCACCCGAACATCAGGCATAGCAATTATTAGTGACAAAGGACTTATGTCATGGAATACGCTCTCTTTCAAAAGTTCCTGGTCTGAAAAGAAAGGCGAAGCAATTATCAGTAAGTATGAAAAGTATTTAGAGCAACACGACGTTACTGCGATAATACTAAAAGTGCCCCGACTAAGCCACCATAGTGCCGCCATCATTTCGCTTTTGAAACAAATAGACACAATCGTTAAAAGTCACGGCTGTATGGTTGACTACAAAAGCCAAGCAGATATTAAAGCAGCTATACCAGCGATTAAAAATGGACAAGATTTGATTGCCCATACCACGCTCCATTATCCAATCCTGCAACGTGCACAACACCGTGAATTAACCAATCGCAATAATTATCACGACAAAATGTTTGAAGCAGTATTAGTTGCCCATTTATGGAAAGAAGAAAACAAGAATTCATCGTATTAGTTATTTACAACTAATTAGCCTCCCTTTTGGGAGGCTTTGTTTTTTTATATCTTTAATGTAAATAACCATTCCTTTCACAACCCAATAACTAAATCTTAAACGTATGGAAGCAATCAAACGAGTCGGTATTTGGATACGCGTATCCACCGACATGCAAGTTGAAGCAGAAAGCCCTGAACATCATGAACGCCGCGCCCGATATTATACTGAATCAAAAGGCTGGCACGTTATGGAAGTGTACAGACTTGAAGCCGTGAGCGGCAAATCAGTCATGGGACATCCAGAAGCAAAACGAATGCTCTCTGACATCAGAAGTGGACACATCACCGGGCTTGTTTTTTCAAAGCTTGCCCGGCTTGCCCGTAGCACAAAAGAACTATTAGAATTCGCAGACATTTTCAGAACGGAGCAAGCAGACCTTATTTCGCTTTCCGAAAACATCGATACCAGTTCACCCGCCGGCCGGTTATTCTTCACCATCATTTCAGCAATGGCCGAATGGGAGCGTGAGGAAATCGCCTCACGTGTCCAGGCCTCGGTGCCAATCCGTGCCAAGATGGGTAAATCATTGGGTGGTCAAGCCTCGTACGGGTATAAGTGGGAAAACAACACGCTCGTAATAGACGAAACGGAAGCGCCCATTCGAAAGCTGATGTATGAGTTATTTATTACTCATCAACGCAAACACAGCACCGCCCGCGCATTAAATGACCTCGGCTATAGAACCCGGAACGGCTCGGCATTTTCCGATACCACTGTTCTTCGACTGCTGCGCGACCCCAGTGCAAAGGGTGAGCGCCGCGCGAATTACACTAAAAGCCCCGGCAAGGATAAACAATGGTCGCTTAAACCGCAATCGGAGTGGGTGATTATGCCCTGCCCCGCAATCGTGGACGCTGAACTGTGGGACAAATGCAACAGCATTTTAGATGCACAGGAAAAGAAGGTTGTGCGCATTAGCGTCAAGGCCGTGTATCTGTTATCCGGCTTTGTACAGTGTGAATGCGGGAAAACGATGTATGTGAGACATGCGTCAAAAATGTACTTGTGTAGTGTTTGCAAAACGCGCATAAGTTCTGAAGACATCGACGAAATATACCAGGTGTATTTGAAAGATTATTTAGGTAGCATTAACCATGAGGAATTTGTGGCGCAGTCTGACACGCAATTGCAAGAGAAAAAGCTATTGCTTGAAACAACTCGCAAAGAACGCAACAGGCTCTCAAAACGCATGAACGACCTTTTAACCTTGCGATTGGATGGTGAAATTACCAAAGATACCTTCAGTGAGCAACACGTGCCGATGGAGAAACGATTGCGACAACTCGATGAGCAATTACCGGAACTTGAAGCGGAAATTGATGTCCGCACCGTGCAACTACTATCGAGTGATGCAATCTTAAACGAAGTGGAACATTTGCATTACAACTGGGTTGATATGACATTCGAACAAAAGCGCGGTATTGTAGAAACGATTACAACAAGCATCGTTATAGGCAAAGAGGAAATCACTATCAATTTAGCCTATGCTCCAATGATTTCCTCAAATCCAAAGAATGTTCCACACACCAACATTCCTGTGTTGGCATTCTGTGAAATTGACTGCGATAGCCCAATGCCGAAGCATCCAACGTATCCCAAGGAACTCGTGGATATTTCTGATCACTTGCGTAAACGCCGTTTGGACTTAAAGCTGTCACAAATTACTGTAGCAGGAATTTTTGGTGTGTCCGAAGATACAATAACCTATTGGGAAAATAAACGGTCTGTTCCACAAATGATACAAATGCCTAAAATTACCCGGTTTCTTGGGTATAATCCTGTCCCGATTGATACGAGTACATTAGGTGGGAAGATAAAGGAGTTTCGGTATTTAAACGGCCATAGCAAAAAGCTATTGGCGGCCCGATTAAATGTTGATCCCTCAACAATTACAACTTGGGAAGACAATCTATTTATGCCAACGGTTGCAAATTATGAAAAGATAATGGCTGTATTGGCGTTATTGGACCGTTCGTCGAAAACCACATGGGAGGATGTGTTGGATTTTTGATCAAAACAAAAAAGGCTGTAATCTATCGATTACGGCCTTTTTTACAACATGGAAACTACTACGTGCCTAAAGAATTTAATTAATATTGATTATATTTATAGTGTCTAAATTAAACTTTCGAGTTAAATGAAAAAATTTATCTTCCTTATATTCTTTCTCTCTATTAATTATAGTTATGCACAGGAAGTTGAGGGCAAAGAACTCTCCAAAGAATATTATGATCATATTTTAAAAGAAAATGAGAATTATAAAAAAGCAAAATTTATAACTGAAGAACGAACCAGGGCATTAGACTTTGGCTATGACTTTGGAAAATCCTATAATTTTGTAAGTCTCAATAAGAAAATAAAAAACGCTGACGAACTTTCATTGTACTTTGGTTATAAATTTAAAGATCAAGATATTGATTATTTGAACAGTCAATACAAAACAAATTTTAAATACGGTACTGGAAGATATGATGATTGTCTTATATTGAGAGATATAGCTTATAAAAACGGGAGGATTGGCTATTTATATCAAACCACCTCCGAAAACTCGATAACCAAAAGCCCAGATCCCAAGGAAATTATTAAGGTCTTACAGCTTCATAAAAACAAGAGAATTATTTGGGGAGGTAAGTCCAAAATTCCAGAGGCACTTGCCAAAACACTAAGTGAGTATGGCATAACTTTTTTTCAAAATTACCAATCGGCAATGAATCAGAACAACCAAAAGGCGATGCAACCCGTTGTTATAGTTTATTCATCACGAAATGCGAAAAAAGCTACCGAAATATTTGAAGGGCAAGACGGTGTTAACATATCAAAAATAACTAGAAATTGTTCAAAATTTAATAATTTCATAGTTGTTGAAAATATTGATAAATTAAAGAATACATTGGAGGCAAATAAAAAAAGTCGTCCATTTGTTGTGTATCATAACCGCAATGAGATAAATGAATTAGTGTTAAAGTATAATGCTCAATCGATCACATGCAATAGCTTTGAAATCAAAAAAGGAGATTTTCTTAGTACTAACTTCCTGGATTTTGAAAGTATTGTGAAAGCATTTGAAAAAACCAAATTGTCGCCCAATACGCTGGACGGAACAATGAGAGATGTGTCCGAGCAATACAATATCGCATTAAAGAAAAAGAACATAAAAGTTAAAGCGATGATTTATGCATCCGGCATTTCCCTATTAAGTTCTGTAATAACAGCTTTACATTTCTTATTCGCAAGCACAGAGCATGGCTCCTCAACTAATAATATTGCTTAATCCATGAAATATGAGTACTAGATTTTTCTTTACAACAATTAAACAGACCATCGAAGCATTCTCCGGCCCTCATGCAGGTAGTGCAAAAGCTGATAAAAAACTGACAAAACAGGAGGCTAATATTCGTCTTGTTATTTCATTGATGCTTTTAGTAATTGCTATGTATCTTATAAGATATGATAATGTGCCGAACTCAAATTATAAAGGACTACCTGGAGTAATTATAGGAGGAATTATCGGCTATTGGCTTAGGTAATATACAGTTTCTGCGGCGGAGCCATTATTCTCGAACTTGCCTTCAACGAACTAATACAAACTACTACATTCGCTTTTCTTTCATTGCGTCAATAACCGACCTAGCGATCATCTCCCGTTTTCTATCCATCTCCTGCTCCGGTACTGCTGTATAATCAACCTTTACCCGATACCCCTTTACTCGTATATCGTTTGAAGCGTCTTTCGCAATTTCAGAATCTAAATACAGAAACAAAGAGTCTGGGCTGAGTACTAGCATTTTCTCTCTGTGCGCAATTTCAAATTTTTCCTCGATCTTGGCTGTCATACGTGCCCGCACCTGACTATCAGTTGAACAAGCAACAATCATGTCATATCCGGCAGCCAGACATTTCTCAATATTATGTAACTCCCACACATCCTTTGATGTATCGTTAATTTCAACCGCAATCAGTTTATTGTTTCGTTTAAGACTCACATCAACTTTACCTCTTCCATCTGGTGTAGGCTCTTCAATGAATGCGGTATAACCTCGTGATTCCGCCATGCGTTTGATGAGGGTCTGTAGATACCTGTGTTGCGTTTCTTGCTTCTTGTCTTCCGGATTTTTAAGCCGCGATTGTACAAATGGTTCCGCTGGTTTTGATGCCGTTGTGGGTTTGTGTGTCGGAATATAGGTAGCTTTTATCGTTTCTTTTTCTGTCGGATATTCGTGTACAGAATGGATATTTTTCAACAGCGCTTCGACCTCTTCTTTCGGTGTGCCGTAATTGTTGCGCGAAAAATCAATCACTCGTTCCTTGATCTCACGCGCGACATCCTGCTCCATTACTTCAAAAGGCAGCGTTTGTAAATTGCAATTATTTTCAGGCCGCTCAATGCGGATAATAGCTTCGCCAGCATCAAGATTTTGTAAATCATCAGCGTCAAAGAATGAGAAACCGCCCTCAAATCGTTTCGCATCCGTATCACCAAGTCGAAAGCATATTCGGGTGCCAGCGTTGGCGGTTACAGCGCTTGCAAGCTCTGCATCATGCTTTGTTAATTGTTGCATATCCTGGTGAACCAGGATTAAACCTAAGTGATATTTTCGAGCGCCTGAAAGTATGGCAGACATAGAGGGTGTAATGAAATTCTGAAACTCGTCGATGTAGAGATAGAAGTTGCTCCGGTCAGCTTTTTGTTTAGCTTGTCGTGCCATAGCTGCCTGTTGGATTTTTGATACCAAGAACGTACCCAACAAGTAGCTGTTCTCGGTTCCCATTAATCCCTGGGAAAGCTTAATCAATACTATCTTCTTTGAATCTAATATGTGCTCAAAATCCAGGCTTTTCTGTTGGGCTACCATGTTGCGGATAAGCTTGGGGCGGAGGAAGGAATCAAGACGGGTTAAGATCGGGCCGATGGAACTAGATTTCAATATTGGAAATTCCTTATGCCAGTAATACACGATACTAGGATCAGCAACTGTTAACAGAAACTTATCCCTGAAGCTTTTTTCAATCAAAAACCGGCGTAGGTCTACGAGTGTTCCACCTTTGGTGCTTTCGAGAAAGGCAAGGATGGCATTGGCGAAGACTGAATTCATTTGGTCACCCCAAGAGGTTGAAAGGCGCTTAAAAGCGGCCACTAAATCAGAGGATAAAATATCCTTTTCAATTTCGGAGTGAGCAGTTAAGATGTTAAAGCCAACTGGAAACTCGGTATCAGACGGGTCAATCACGATGACGTCCTTGTGCCTATTCGGATGTACCCACGATAATATACTATCTATTAAGTCTCCATGCGGGTCAAGTACAGCAATTCCTTCACCATTGGCCATATCTTGGATGATGCTTGAAAGAAGCAAAGTTGATTTGCCAGTACCGGTTGCCCCGATGATATGAGTGTGCTTTAACCTCTGTGTTTCACTGATCGTGACATTTGAAATATTGCCTTGGTGAATGTTTGCACCAAAAATATGTTGATGATTTAAAAACGCCGGTGGTGCCGCTTTCGTTTTTCGTGTGTCGCGCTCCAATTTATGAGACACCACAGATACTGATGGAAAATGAACAAGGGTCGCAAGTTCCTTGCTGTTTAATAACATGCCTAAACGATGAGATTGGCGCGACATGACGTCTTCGAGGCCTTGACTGTAATATCCGTCATTCAATGGAAACAAGCTGTTATACGGCGATTGTGTGGCTTGTATGACACCATTGGCTAACCGTTGGGTGTCATTGTCTGTATTGTAACCAATGACACGAATACAAACCGCAAATAATGGTACTGATATTTTTTCCTGCGCAAGCTTCACCATTTCCGGAGCATTGAGAAAAAATGAGCCGCCTTCATTGTCCATTACGGAGCGAATAATACTTTCAGCCCAAGGATTGGCAACTCCCTTAAACAGTATTTGTATGACGAGTTGCTCGCCACCGGTTAGGTTTTCCAATACACCGAATATGCCGGTGAGCGGGTCCACATCAAAACTCTTTGGTGTTGCAAGCGGTCGCATACATTCCTCTTCCAATCCGAAATCAAATCTGAAATAACGACCGCCTGGTGCGACAATATCGCCTATGGATGCTTCATGAATACCACATGTTGGAAAGTATGCTTTGACTTGATTGTGTACGTAATTCGCGTCCGGTTCACGGCAGACAAATTGAATCCTAATTGAGGCTTGGGTTGCAATAATTTCAAATGAAATGGGATAGATTGATTGCGAGAGCATAAAGAGCAACTGCTCTATTTCGTCAGGCCGAATCTTTTGGTCTTTCGGCAATGACACTGAAAGAGCAATGAGCGGTGCATCATTTTCCCAAATGAAAGGAACAAGCGGGCTGTCATCCGCAGGCTCTTCATTAATTATTTCGTCACCGGAACTAGCAACGCTCTTAATTGCTTGATATGCTCGTGTGAATACAGAGGGGCGGAAACTGTCATCTATGACCGATGATTGCACAGGCACGGAATGATAGAAAAACGGCTCAAACGGTGGCTCTATATCAACCGGAAAAGGATACGCCTCCCATCCCCGCAACCGTTGTTCCCAGGCATAGAATTGAACGGTTAGCGCCTCGTAGCGTTTCATGCGCTAAATGCCAATCGTTCAGTTTCTGATAGCCCTCGTATGCCTTTTGATGTGGTTACTTGTTCAATGGCTTCGGTAATGCTGTCTTTAACGCACAATTTAAACATGCTTGCAGTATCAAGTTGGTAATATGTTGTTCCTTGCCAGCCTTCAACAACAGTGTTTAGCAATGGAACTTTCATAGCAAGGTCGCGTGTGCCATGTTTCGGTTCACCCTGCCAATATGAGACAAAGAACCCGTTGCCAATGGGGGCGGCGCAGATGTCAAATATATCTTCTTTACGCTCTATTCGTAAATACTCCCGCTTGTTTGAAAGCATACCGGCTTCATTGTAGTTGACGCGGGACATTTTAACATCCGGTATTTGCCGGCTAAGCATGATCTGCTCAACAAGAGTGTAGAATTCTTGTGCCGAAAATTGCAATGTGCCAAAATAGTGGCATTTGTTTGAATGGACTGCCCCAACGTGTTTGGGACTTCTGTAGTAATAGTAGATGCTCAAAATGATGAGGATGATGACAATGAGAATCATAATACAAGGTTTAAGGTTTGGTTATCAATAATTTATCTATATAAAAGTAAAGAGATTTTTGAAAAAACAAATACTATATCAGTAATATTTATTCACACACGTATTCATTTCATCAGGTAAGCACCTCAAAGCGCACGGCGGGTAATATGTAAAGGCCGGGCAAGCAAAAAAACAACAACCGCCCGCTTGTATAGCCTTTACGTGTTATCCGGCGCGGGCTATCTTCGCGGCGCTGGTGAATGAGGTTATTAATTTCTGGCTGTACTAATGTGTTTGCCTATCACCTTAAGCGTATGTAAATTGATTATTTTTCTACAAGAGCCGCATACGTATAAGCCATTCCAATCGCTTCCAATGAGAGGTTCGATTTCATTGCCATCTTTGTCACAGGGATAAAACCCGTAATCTGAAGGGGTATTTTTACAGATACATACCCAAACTTCTCTATCATTAGGTACATGAGTGATTATTTCCATACCGATAATTATGCCTTAAGTTAATAGCGTGAGTCAATATGTACTACATCATTGATCGTTAGACAGTCTTGGTGTACGTATGGCAGCAATTGGTAATGTAGTTGCGCTGAATGGTACAGAAGTAGTACCGTCGATAAGCAGCTTTAGATAGATAGAATGCGAGGGTAAGTTGATAAAATCTTCAATGGTAAAAATGGGGTAAAATTCTTCCGCCATTACCTTTGCATCAGCCGCCCCTAACCGAAAACAGATGATCGTTCCCACATTACCCAAAATGGCGGTGCGGATTTCCTCGGAAAGCTGCTCTAAGTATTGGTGGGTTAAGAATAACCCAACCTTATACTTGCGCACTTCGGAAAGCATGGTTGCAAAAGAGGTTGTTAAGAATGAATGGGCTTCGTCAATGTACAGATAAAATGGTTTTCGCTCTTCGTGTAGGAGGTGCGCTCGTCGCATGGCTGTTGTTTGCATTCCAGTAGTTAGCAAGCTGCCTAAAAGAGTGGAAACATCTTCGCCAATTAAGCCCTTTGAAAGATTGCAAACGAGTATTTGGCTACTGTTCATTACGGTTTCAAGAGATATGCCTCCCTGTTGACCTACAATCCCATGCAAAGTAGCATTTGCTCGAAATACCCCCGCCTTATTAAGTATCGGACTAATAGCATCAGCCTTTAAGCTTGGCGGGTATTTATCAAACTCATTGAACCAAAATGACAAGATATTTTCATTGGTTGTAAACTGTAGCACAAGTGAGCGAAACGCCTTATCAAGCAACAAGGGTTGAATGTCTAACAAAGTGGCCGTTGGGTATTCAAGCAGGGTTAAAATAGCAAAACGTAGAATATATTCAAGCCGTGGCCCCCAGGAATCAATCCATATCTTTTTAAAGGTTTGAACTATTTCAGAAGCAACTAAATGCCGCTCATGTTCCGGTACTTTATACAGCGGGTTAAAGCCCGGCAAATGATCCAGGTCTGTCGAATTAAAATATACCAAATCCTTTTTACGGTGCTCCGGAATGTACTTTAAAATAGTGTCTGCGGTCTCCCCATGTGGGTCAATTACGCAAATACCGTAGCCTTTCTGAATGTCGTCGAGCGCCATGTTGATGAGCAATGTACTTTTACCAACCCCTGTTTTACCTAAGCAATATATATGTTGAAGCCGGTCGTTTGGTTTAATGCCAAAGAGTTTATTGCTGTCGCGCCAATTGGTAATGCCTATGGGAGTGAAATAATGGTAGTCATACATTATCTAACTGTATTTCAAAATTGATTGGAATTACAGGACGGAATAGTTAGTTTTTAAATAAATCTGCCCTACTGTTTGTGTTTTCACCCTTATGCAATACTTAATCTATACCGCTAATTATTTATATGCTATGATGAATCCGCTGGATAAAGAAGAACAATTACATATTGTCGTCCCTGATATGGAGCAACGAACTTCTTTATCCAGCAATAAAGATGTCATTCGTTGCTCCATTTTGGGTTGTGAAAATGTGGAGCCGTCAAACGAAATACTCTTGGCAAGATTAGCAGCTTTAATTTTAGAGGCTTATTTCTATAACAAAAAACAACCTAAATAATGAAATTAAGAAAGCCGTCATTTATTGCCGTGTCTCTACGAAAGAGCAAGCAGATGAAGGAAACAGCCTTGTTTCACAAGAGCGTATTTGTCGTGAATATGCGGCAAAGGAAGGCTACCAAATCGCACAGGTCTATATTGAACGAGGCGAAAGTGCAAAGACGGCTAATAGAAAACAACTACAACTGTTGTTGAAATTTTGTACTGGCAAAAAAGGCGTAATTCAAGCAGTCATCGCGTACAAAGTTGACCGTATTTCTCGAAATATTGCGGACTACCATGTAATCAGGGGCACATTAAAACGGTACGGCGTAGAGATACGCTCTGTGACAGAGTTTTTTGAAGATACCCCAGCCGGTCGCTTTATGGAAAATATTATTGCGAACGTTGGTCAGTTTGATAATGATGTACGTACTGAACGCTCACTGGGCGGAATGAGGGAGGCAACTCAAGAAGGACGATATGTTTGGATGGCACCAATCGGCTACAGTAATGTAAAAATTAATGGTAAATCGACCATTGCCCCAAATGATAAAGCAGCCTTAATCCAAAAAGTATTTGAATTAATTGCGACCCGGCAATATTCCACAAATTCAATACGGCTTATAATGTCGAAACAAGGATTAACGAACAGAAAGGGTGGCCCGGTTACGTGCTCAAACTTCTTTCATTTTCTCCGAAACCCCTTGTATAAAGGGGTAGTCAAGAAGTTTGGCAATGAATACCAGGGGACTTTTCAGGCTTTAATAACACCTAAATTATTTGATACAGTTCAATCTATTTTGGACGGTAGAAAAAACGTTGTAAGTCATTATTTACACGAAAATCCTGATTTTCCACTGCGTAGGTTTTTAACTAACGAGGCGGGTAATAAAATCACCGGCTATTGGTCACAAGGGAAACGTATTAAATATCCATACTACTCTTTTAAATTGCCGCACACTACAATTCGCAAAGAAGTGCTTGAGGAAAAATTTATGAGTTTTTTAGCACAGTATGAGTTTGATACACTGCATTTCAACCGCATGCAGTATCATTTGAAAGAACAATTTGAAAAGCGCGTAAATACTGTAGCGGACGAGAATAAGAATATTGAGAAGCAGATTGCAGATTTAAATAAACGGATAGACTCGCTCATTGAATTAAAAACTAATGGCACAATAAGTCTCAACACATTTACTGAACGAGTAAAAAGGGCGGAGAGCGATATAGAACAACTTGAAGGCTTGCTAAAAACATCCAGTCCGAAAGAATATGATATTGATGAACTTATGTCATTTGCAAAAGTCGCGCTAAAAAAGCCCCATCTATTATGGCAAAAAAGCCCACTCCATATTCAACAAAGATTACAGGTGTTCGACTTTCCTGAAGGTGTCACCTTTGATGGCGTAAATTGTCGAACACCCAAAGTATGTAATCTTTTCAGGCTAAAAGTGGAATTAGACCATGAACTTTTCTCTACAGTGCCCTCGGGAGAAAAAAGTAAAAACACCCGAAATAAGTTAAGTTCTCCACCCTCTAGTAGTCTTATATATACCAAAGCTTATTGGGAAATGATTGCCGATGAAATATTAACGCTTAAATCGATAGTGTTGTCACCTGACAATCCCAATTTGGGTTCAAAACAGAGTTAATAATGACTGATTTTCACTATTAGATGACGGCTCGAAAATGACTTTCAAACTTGATAGTTTTGTTCTATTTGTACTATCTAACTTCTGTAAACAGCTAATACAAAGTATTTCTCGTGCCCTACTGAACGCAACAAATCCAAGCCTGTAATTATCGGTTTTGTCACTAAAACGTATGTCCCTATCTGTTTCCAGCCATTTTTTAAGTTCTTTATTGGTCTTCGCGATTACCAGCACAGCCTCGGCTTCAAGTCCTTTAGACTTGTGGATTGACGAAATCAGTTCAGTGGTTATACTTTCAACACTCTCGTTTTTTACCGTTGCTAAATTTGAAAATAAAGTATCCGTATTCGTGTCACCTGATATTCTAAGTTTCAACTCGGTTTTTAAGAAGTTCACTAATTCCTCTTCACAATTTATTGATGCCCTAAGGAGCTTTATACCTAATGTCCGAAACTCAATAGTACTTAGTTTATACTCTTCGCAAAACTTCTTTGGCGGAAGATGTACTGCATCACAAATTAATTTAAGTGTTTCAGAAAGTTTTGAGTGTGGTTTTAAATTATCATTGGAAACAAGTTTTAGATTATATTTTTCGGAGACCTCGTTATATTCGTCGTTTCTATAAGCTAGGTAGAACCTTTTGAAACCGCTGATACTCTCCACTTCTTTAGTAAGTTCTCTATACTTGTCAATTATTGAACTTATATCTGTACAATCAATAAAGTAAATTCCTGTAGAATTTATTCCTGAATATTTCGATTCCTGCTGTATTTGGGTATTAAAGTTATTTATGAACATTGTGACAGCAACAGAGGATCGTTTATTGAATTTTTGTAATACTACCTGTGACGCTGCTTTGAACGCCATTATAGGCAATTTCGTAAAGTGGGGCTTAGCCCTTTTGATGGTGTAATTCGAGATATATTGTTCGGGATCCCCGACCGCATATATTATCGTTTTTTTTGCCTTCCGAATTTGGTCAAAAATTGCGTACTGATTACTTGTTGCATCTTGAAACTCATCAACGAACAAAAATTGTAGTCTTTCCCCGATCAATGCTCGAAGATTTTTGTCCTTTATTAATTTGGAAGAAATTGTTGCTATTTGTTCAAAAGGAACAATCCCTTTATCTAGTAATTTTTTAATTAGGTTAGCTGCAACACCGTTTTTATATTGTTTACGCTCCGCTACGCTCGGAAAACTCTTTTTCTTTGTAATTTCCTCTGCTCTCCCATCAATGTCATATTCAACGAATAGCTTATCTAATTCGACCAAGCCAAACAATGAGGCAAAAGGTAACAAAATATAGGCGTTAAAGAAACTATATGTAGTTCCGATAAAAACATTCGGGGGTAATTTTATTTTCTTTTCAAGTCGCTCCTTTATTGAAACAGTGGCAGCGTTAGTGTAAGTGATCGCTGCTAGGGTGCGATGTGGCTCTAGTAAAGCGATACAGCGAATAATTTCATCCACGAGATCGTGTGTTTTGCCACCTCCTGGCCCAGCAATTATTAGCTTTGGCTTCTCCATACTACCCAATAAAGTCTAGCCCCCTAATAATGTATGATGGAAGTATAAAGGTTGCAGTTTTTAGGCTAAGTTCTTTAGACAGATTAAAAGAAAATTCTGATTTATATTGTTCTATTTCAGAAAAAAAAGTTTCCACATCGATATCATTTGTTCCTGTAACTTGCTCAAACGCCTTACCATTCGTCGGCTTGGTTTTTATTAGCGCACTCAATAATATCGCCTTTCCGGAACCGTTTTTATTCGAATCAATTAGATCCTTCTCAAACTGGCTTTTATCACTCTTCTCAACTAAAATGACCGGGCTACTAAATTCGCTTTTTAAATTATTAGCTCTATTTTCTGTCCTCTTATTCGTATCGCTATCCGTTAGAACCAGACACTTTACAAAAAAACCGTTTTTTACAACTTTAAGAAAATGGCTAAATGCTACTCCGTTAACATTTATAACTGAACAACCAATTTTCTCAAAAGTCACATTTTTATGCCGCTTGTATAAAACCGGTAACAGTATCTGTTCGGAAATCCCCTCAACTAGTATGACTTTACGTGAAAAGAACATGCACGATTTGGTCGCATCTAAATACTTTTCAAGATAAGCTATACTTTGTGCTTCCTTCAGAACATCTAATTTATCTAACAAATAATGACATTTAATCTCACCTGAAATCAGATCCTTAAACAATACAACAGAATTTTCTAAACTTAACTTGCCAGTGATATGAGTCGAATGAGATGTCAGTAGCAGTTGAGAGTCTTTATTTACATGAGTAGCCTCAATATTTTCGGCCAAGTGACTTTGTAATAAAGGATGTAAGTGTGCTTCAGCTTCTTCAATTCCAATAACTCTAAAAGATGTATAGTCGCCATTTACGTGCTTTCCTGTAATTTGGGATAATACCAATGAAATATACAGCAAATTATTTCTGCCTAATCCATTGCGGTCAACGCTGATAGGATTAGATCCGTATGTTAATCCAATTTTTTTGAGGATTTCAAATGTTTCCGGAGAAGAAAAACTAAATCCTATTGAGTGGTCGGCTCCATCCTCATAAAGAGAAACCTTTTCAAGCAATATGCTAACTTCGCTTTGGATCGACTTTAGATTAGTGTTTCCTTTGATTTCATCTTCCAAAGTTTCCAGTATACTTTTTATTGAGGAATAGCCAGCCAAATCTTTTCTACAAAGAATTTTATACAATAAACGATAGTCTCCACTAGCGATTAACTCCCGCTTTGCATCCCTTAATGCATCTAAAAATTCCATTTTTAGCATTCTGAGATAGTAAGGATCGCATCTATTGGTTAGATCGTCCCCTCCATAGAGCCTATACTCATAATAGTCTATTGGAAAATCAATGTTTGATATTCTCTGATCTTCTGTAAACTCCTTGCCGCTTTCGCTCTTTGAAATTGCATCTACCTTATCCTGAAGTTGTTTGCGTTGTTCAATTATCCATTCACTCTTTTTAACCCAGTCGCTTCTGATGGCATATAAGTATGTAATCCTAGCTTGTGTTAAGGCCCTATCTATAAACCAATCACCAACCACTGCGGCTTGATCAGGCTCGAAACCGCACATCGTAGCCTCAATGCTTACTTCGGGAAATTTAATGTCTTCAACAGGGATTTTGGGATTAGCTACCTGTTTTTTGAAGTGTTTTACCGCTTGATAATTGAAGTCGTCGATTTCTAGTGTTCGTTTCTTTGCAGCCATTATGTCCTGGCCAAAAATTAATCCTATCGCGTTTAGAAGATTAGTTTTACCTATGTTATTTTCCCCTATTATTAAGGTGAAAGGTTTAAGGGGAATCTCAAAAAAAGGATCCCCGAAGTTTCTAAAGTTTTTTATTTTGAGATTGCATATATACATCTGCCGTAAATCAAACTAAATGATATTCAATATTATACATTTTTTTTATTAAGTCGGTTACTCTTTCCGCAACCGATATAAAGAAATTAATTAAATTGTCATTAGTTTTGATGCACTTTCTATATAACCCATTGCTTGATGGATTTTGATAATTTTCTTAAAGGTGAAATTGTTCATGATATTGAAAATCATTGCTGGGGGCAATTTGTTGAAGAAAAAGATGGATTTGCAGTCCTTTTTGACCGATTAGGAAGAAACCGAGAGGTTGATATTGATTACCTTATCAAGGCGGAATTACCGTTAGCACTGGATGCATTGGGGTTCCAGCAATTTTTTAATGACAAAAAAGGGACTGAAAAGTACAAGCATAATGGAAATACTATTGACGTGATAAATGGTAAATACTTTATTCGCAATATCCAAATCTTTAACACTGTTGAAGTCCAAATTGCTTGCAATCAGTTTCGTTTTATTTCCTTTAACCTGTTGGCCAGGAGGATGCGATCAAGGACTTATTCGCGAATCAACAACAAATTAGCTAGGTAGTTATCCCCACAACTTGCGTTTAGAATAACTTTAACGCTCTGATGTTACAATAGATTTATTGACACAATAGAGTAATGGAAAATGAACGTCGACATATTCCAAATAGATTACGAATGCACCGCAAGCAAATGCGGTATTCACAGAAGCAGGTGGCACATCTTTTAGGTTTGCATCCTGCTCAATTGTCACAGTGGGAAAACGGAGTGAAGCTGCCAAGTACAATCAACCTCATCAAATTAAGCATCATCTACCGCGCCCTGCCAACCGAGCTATACTTCGAATATTTTCAGGAGTTACGAGAACACATTATAAGCAAAGAGTGGGAATTGTTTGGTAAGGCTAGCTAATCAAACAGTTCACTCAAACGCATTGACTGCCATAGTAAAGGCCGTAGTTTTTGATGCGTCTATATATTTTCTCTCCCTTTTGTATATATCGAACGAACGTATCGAATCTAATTAATAATAACGTACGAACGAACGCACATTAAAAAGTAAATGAAACCAATTAAAAGTACTATGTACAGTCCACAAGAAATACAACTAGCACAGGAATTAGCAAAAGGATTAGACGACCAAGCATCCGTAAGCTTCTACCTTGCCTGCACCAAGAAATATTCACACCGGTCACTGCGTAAAACCCTTGACCACGTGCTTTCCATCCCGAAAACCAATATCAGAAAGTCGCGGGGAGCACTCTTTAACCACTTAGTCAGTCAGCTTGATGAAATAGGCCAAGATGACTTTGGAGATGATGAAGATACTCTCTATTAGTCTGGGCACCCGTGATTCGGGCATTGCGTTGTTAAGCCACGGCCAACTAGTCCATTGGAAAATGCATACGTTTCATGGAACATGGTCGAGTGATAAGCTTAGCGACATCCTGGTGCGGTTTGACCGGTATATTACGCGCTATCGGGTACAGCATGTAGTCATCAAGATACCACCAGCAACACACCACACCAAAGCCTTCCTAACACTACTCAAACAACTTTCCGAACTTGTACAGTATCGTGGCTGTATGATTGCCTGCCATACCAAGGAAGATTTAAAAGCATTGGTGCCAGAGGTGAGTAATACGATAACACTCATGGAGTATGTCACCCGACACTATCCAATCCTCTTGCCTGAACAAGCCCAGGAACTTGTAAGCCGGCAGCCGTATCATATAAAGATGTTTGAGGCTGTATTGGCAGCCCACGTGTACAAAGGTCAAATAGCGCCAAAGTAAGCAACGGTTATTTGGAACATTCTACCGCTCCGGACCAGGGCGGTATTGTGTTATCCCCATAAGTTACCTATGCCGCAACTTTTACCTCGTTATCTCTCCATAACTAGTTTGCTATACTTTTCATAAACCAACACGTGTCCTTTATGAAAAAACAAAAGCAAACATTTGCAACCTTAATGAAAGATTTCGAGTACCGCTATGATGTTCGCACTGTCTTTGATGACTTCTTAACGCTTTCTATCTGCGCGTGTTCGCAAAACTCCCAAACCGGCATCTCATATTATGAAGACCTCTTTCTGCAAACAATGATTCGGTACTTAGACGATCCATTCATGCATAATTTCCCTAAAATGTTTGCACAAATGATCTGCGAAATGGAATGCCGGGTAAGGAGCGACACTGGCAATGATGTCCTGGGTGAATTCTATGAACAACACCTTTACCGAAAAGGTGCTTCACAATATTTCACGCCCTGGCCAATGTGTACATTATTGGCTAAGTCAACTATAGATATTGTCGACATCCATGCCACGCGTGAACCGATACGTATTCTTGATCCAAGCTGTGGCAGCGGGCGGATGCTCTTGGCAACAGCACTAGAAAACGGCCCGGATCATTCCTATTACGGGATAGATATCGATGAGACGTGTGTGAAAATGACCGCACTCAATATGTTTTTGAATGGCATATTTCATTCCGAAGTTATGTGTGGTGATGCGTTGTCGCCTGATGATTTCAGGGTAAGCTACAAGATTTCGTTTCTGCCGTTTGGTATATTTCGGGTAGATGAGAAAGAACAGTCATATTTATGGACGCTGCACAAGAATTCATTTCGCAAAGTGGAAGTAGCGTCAAAATGTCCGTCAATGGTATTTCAGGGTAAGACCTTACTCAAAGGTTCGCAATTGAAGCTATTTTAAACCAAACAGAGGTCGAATATGACCTCTGTTTTTGTTGCGTCCATAAGGGGCTTCAATAAGAGAGCCGCCGATTAATGAATCAACGGCTACTGTTATATATGCCAGGATTTTTTTTAAATTTTTTTAGTGTCTTTTAGCTACAAATTCGATATCATTTCCCGGCGTATAATTGTATGCAATATATACAAACCTCGTTGATGTCAGCTCAACAATGCCTATTTTAAGAGTGACCTTATTATCACTGTTATATGCCGTAATCATTTTACCGTCTGGTGAAATGGAGAATGTCACATTAGTTAGGCTTACCGTATTGTCGGGCTTAATTTCTTTATATGTGCCACTGATAATTCCTCCCGTTGTTGACGTAACGGTATACACCCAATGAACATCATCACCAGGAGGCAGAGTTGCTGCTTGCCATTGACGGCCTGTACCGCCATTGTACCTTGTTGAATCGGAGACATCAATAAAATTTACGCCACTGAGATTATTCACCAAAGCATCTATTTGAGTCTTTGTTAATGCATGTACTCTTGCATAGTGATACCAGTAAGCGATTCTTGCCTCGTTGTGATTAGGGCCAGCGAGGTAAAACGCAATTAAAGAATCTTTGGTAACGGTGATATTGGATAAGCTGTCTAATGGCCAGTCTGTCATATAAATTGTTTTGCCATTATTCTTCAACTTCCAATGATTGGGACGAAATATCTGATATTGCTGACCGTTTAATGGAGAGCAGGAACTTCCATTAAGGTTAGCGTTTGGCACATACTCACCATTAGCGAAGTACTCGGAATATACATTTGATGAACAATAATAATGGATGTTTTGAAAATCCCACCCAAGAAAACTGCCATGTCCACCAACAAGCGTGGAATTCAAACTTGTCATTGTCCATTGCCCGACTAATAGCTTTTTAAGGCTATCTAATTCGTTTTGTGGTAGTGAATCACTAAACGATACCCGCACGGTGTGAATTGAAAGCACATTGGTAAGAGTGTAAACAGAACTCCCGGCCAATGCTGTAACAAAGGAGCCGTCTATCCATAATGAGTCGGTATGAAATCCGGGATTCGGATGGAATATAACATCGAGAGAGCCACCAGACGGAACTGCTGCAACGGTCGGGGTAACTGTTCCACCAACCCCAGCTGTGCAATTGATAACAAATCCGTATGTAACAGTAATTGTATGATCGTCTTCAACAGCAGAAAACGTAAAGGAATTTGAAATGGGGCGCGGAGAACCGTCAACAGTAATAGAAGAAATAGCCTGGCCGTCAGAAGAAGTAAATGTATACGTTTGGTCTACTCCGGCCTTAACCACTGTCGTTCCCAAAGGACTGATAGTACCTCCGCCGATAGCCGAGGCGATAATTTTGAAGGTTTTTGGCGCAGATGGTGTTTTCTTGCAGCTTATAGCAATGAATAGGGCAAATAATAGGAGTAGGAACAGCTTTTTCATGTGGTTAGGTCAAAAGTGGGTTTATTTCACCTCGAATACAAAGCTTGGCAAACAGAGCCGTTCTTCCTACCACAAAACGGGATACTTCATCCTGTATTTGGATAAACTATCGGTAATTGTATATCTTTATGCCAAACCTCTATTGTTATGATGCGTGGAAATATAATAGGAAAGAAAATACGGACGTTGCGGGAACTGAAAGGCTATTCCCAGGATTATGTTGCCGGAAAGCTTGATATTGCCCAAAACACGTATTCAAAAATTGAAAGTAATCAAACAAAGCTAAATACCGACATCCTTGAAAGGATAGCTGAAGTATTAGAGGTATCAATCACCGATTTACTAAGTGAGGAGCCCATTGTCCTGAATTTCAACGGGGTTAATCATGGAGCGCAAGGCAAGTTTGATTTAATAGAGCATTTCCATTCAGGCCAAAAAGAGTTGTACGAAAAGATTATTGCAAGCAAAGACGAGGAAATTGCTCGAATGCAGAAGATCATTGATGCTTTGCTAGGTAAGAAATAATCTGCTCCACACTTCAATATTATTCCAAAAAAACAAAAAGGGGGGAAAGAAAGCCCCGCACGGAGGAACGGAATAAAGAGCCGTGTGGGTGAATGGCTGCGCGGGTTTATGCCGGAAATTCCTTGCGGGGCGCTTGAGAGGATGTGTGAGCCGAGTATCTTTGCGGTTTTTTTCTATTTGTTTTAAATATATAACGCTCTGTGATACCGATCTTTTAAGAGTTTGATTGCTACTTTTGTCATATGAGAATATCGCTAGTATCATTGAAATGAAGCAATGAACCTAAATAAACTATATAGGAATATGCATCGGTAATTTTAAAGAGGTAAGGTGCTAATTAATAGTTAATGACTTATTTTACAAATTCTGAGGTTCATATTACTTTATATGTACTTTTAACCGGCCTATTGTACGCATCCCGACCTTAAGCACTTTACTTATTTGTTCGTTGTTAACTTTTTCCCGATAACCGCCCCAGTGCAATTCAACAAAATATATACTGTACGGCATATTTGCGATGTATGGGATGCTTTGTTTATGATGCATGTAGTTTCCCTACTTCCGTTTTGTTGATTTAATACCCTATAATATCATCTGTTTTTTTACAAAACACGATATTAGTACCTCAAATACACTTAACTTAACGCTAATTTATTATAATCAATAGTTTTGTTCAGGCAGCTTATCAAAAAAAACATTTAGTTGCTTTTTAAGTGTAACGAATTATCTAAAGCAATTATGCCTTATTTTAAAAATGATAATAAGATTTGAATTTTGTAAAAAAATAAACACCTAAAATTGCAATTATTAGTAAAGCAATTGTGATTACGTACAATATGATTTTGGGTAACAATTGCGGGATATCATTATCTTTTCTATAATTTTTCATCTTCCTAGTTCTAATTGATTTTTAATAAGGTTAAAATATCTCCCTTTAGCATGTACAAGTTCCTTATGTGTGCCAGTTTCGATAACAGTCCCATCATTTAAGACAATTATTTTGTCAGCGTTTTTTACGGTGCTCAATCGATGAGCAACTATTATAACTGTTTTGCCAGTATAAAACTCACTAAGGCCATCCGTAATTATTTTCTCGTTTTCAGCGTCCAAATAGCTCGTGGCCTCATCTAAAAATAAGAATTTAGGATTTCTAAATATTGCCCGACTTATTAGTATTCGCTGTTTTTGACCTTCACTTAAACCAACCCCCTGAGTTCCAATTTTGGTTTTATATTTAAGAGGTAAGCTCATAATGAAATCATGAATCCTTGAAGTTTTAGTAGCATCTAGTAACCTATCTGCATTTTCATCGCATTCATTACCCATAACTATGTTTCTTAGAATCGTGTCTGAAAATATAACACCGTCTTGCATTACTACCCCACAATGAGACCTTAACTCCGATGGCGATAAATCCTTCAAGTTAACGTCATCAATTAAAATTTCCCCCTCCGTCGAATTGTACAACTTTAGCAGTAATTTCAATAAAGTTGATTTTCCACTTCCGCTTGTACCTACAATTGCAGTAACTTTTCCTATAGGAATTTCTAAGTTTACGTCTTTCAGTACATACGGAGAGTTTTTTCCACCATATTGAAAACTCAAATTGCTAATTGAAATCTTATTCTTAAAGTTGTAATCATGAATAGTATCTGAAGTTTTCCGAACTATTTCATCCTCATCTTTTTGATTATGGACTTCATTCAAGCGCTGGAGCGAAAATCCTACGGTTTGTAATGTAGTAATAAATGCTGTCAATTGTGTTATAGGAACATTCAGCTGCCCGATAATATAAGATATGCTTAATAAGACACCCAAAGTCATGTGCCCTTGTACAACACTATAAGCAGCTAAAAAGGTGATAATAATATTTTTTATCTGTGAGATGGAATCTGCTCCTAAATTTTGTACCTGATCAATAAACAACGTTGATATATTAATATGGAACATTTTATTTTGGATTTTCTTCCATTGATTTGCCTTGTATGATTCGAAAGAATTAAGTTTAATTTCCGGCATACTTCGCACTATTTCATATATTTCATCATTGTTTTCAGAAAGTTCACGAAAGCGCTTATAGTCTATTGTTTTGCGTTTTCCAAGAAAAAATATTGTCCAGGTAACGGAAAGAGCGCTGCCTAACGCAAAAACTAAAGAGATCTTGATATCATAAAAAATGAGAACAGTCATAAAAACAGCAAGATTTACTAAAGAAAAAAAGGTTCCTATAAATTGATTACTTACAAAATCTTCTACCCTTTTGTTGTCAGATATTCTTTGAATTATGTCTCCCGATGTTTTCGATTCAAAAAAGTATATGGGAAGTTTAAGTACTTTATATAAAAAATCGGTAACAATTTTGATATTGATACTGGTGCCGGTGTGGAGTAGAATGTAAGCCCGGAATGTATTACCAAGTGTATTTGCAAGAAAGAAGAACAATTGAAAAAAAAGCAAATACTCAATCAATTTTACGCTTTTGTTTTTAATTCCTACGTCAATAATATCCTTGTTTATAAATGGCAATATGAAGGCAAAAATCGAAGATATTGCCGTCAGTAGGAAAATAAGGATAAATTGAGAGCGGAATGATTTGATGTTGGAGAGCAAAAATTTCCAAATATTGACCTGCTTTTCTGGTCGAATTTCTTCTGTATCAAATTCTTCATTAGGTTCGAGAAACAAACAAAATCCTTTATCTAAGTTATCAGGAAGAAAAAAACTTTTAAAGTCATCTTCATTAAGAGTAATCTTAGCTAGTGAAGGATCTGCAATTAAAAAAAACCGTTTTCCGTTTTTTTTTTGTTTTATTTTGTATAAGATTACGAAATGGTTTTTCCCCCAAAACAAGATACAAGGGAGTACAGCTAATTCTATTAATTTTTCAAAAGTTAATTGATAGTTAACGGCATCAAAATTGATAGATTTAGCAGCCTGCGAAAGATCAAGTAAGTTAACACCTTCTTTATTGCCAAACGTTTTTCTTTTTATAAATTCCGAGTCGACTTTCTTTCCATAGAATTTAGCGATCATTCTTAGGCAAGTAGGGCCGCAATCTGCCCCATCTCTCTGATGGTAGAAAGGAAAGCGCATTAGGCAGTTACTTCCTTTATGTTTGATTTTGTCAACACATAAGATAATAATAATTTTTCTTTAATATTAAACTTATTTGTAGGGCATGCTCGCATATCCTCATGCCAGGATTTTGGACATCCTCCACCACAAACGGGGAGCATTTTACAACTATTGCACTGGAATTTATTATCTAAGATTTCATCGTTCCAATTGACTAGTGGTCTATCTTTATATTCTTCATCTGGTCTATCAAATTTAACATTTCCAAGAACATAGCTAGTGTCCTTGTAGACATCAACATATGAAACTTCTGTACAATTAAATAGGTTTCCATAGGCATCCACCATTTCGTTAGATGGATTAACGGCAAGACAAACTGTTTTTACTCTACTTGGCAACAGGTTTGGCATGAACCCGTGCTGATATTGGTCAACCATCCAATCAATCTCCATTTCCGAAAACTCTTCTTTTGAAAAAGATTTCAAATGCGCATCATTTCCCCAAGAGTACACTGAAGCTACATAAAAATTTGTGATAAATTTGTTAAAATCATTATCGGCCATTTTTTTTATAAGTGGCGTCACTCCCAAATAATTGCGCTTATCAACATTACATCTAATTGATATTGAGCATCCCAAACTTGAGTAATCAGGCATACCAAAAATTTCCGTCAAATTTTTAAATATAATGTCAAAGGTATCATAGCCTTCCTTCGTAATACGTCTAACGTCATGGTATTCAGCTGTACCATCCAAAGTAATTTCCATTGACCGAATATCCAAATCTAATGCTAATTCCCTGAATATTGTCGGTTTAAGGCTCAACCCGTTAGTTACAATTTTTGCACCATATGAAATTTTAAACTCCAAAGCAAGTTCCTTCAATTTTTGGGTTAAAATCCTTATTTCTCTCAAAGCCATTAGAGGTTCCCCTCCGAACCATGCAATGAAAATTCCAGAGTAAAAATTTGGTCTTTGAACTAATTTTTGCCTATAACGCAAGATCAATTTTTCAATTAATTCATCTTTGATATTAACTTTTTTATGGTCTTGTCCACAATAATCACAGCCAAGTTGACACATAGCAGATGGTTGTATTACTTGATAAAGAACGGTATCGTCATTAATGAACTTTTTGTTTTCATCAATTATTTTTGATAACTCATTTTCTTCCTCATCGACCAAAATTCCTTCCTTAATAAGGTTGGCGATAAGGGTTTTAGATAATTTCTGCCATTGATTTTGTAATAAGGCGTTATAAACCCTCTTACTTACTACAACTGCCCTTGCTGACCTCGTTGAGAATATTATTCGACTACTATTATTTTCACCGATTTCATCAGTAAAAATTGTGTAATATGAAAGTTTTTTATGTAGCTGAGACACCTTGCGATAATTTTAAAATAAATAAAAAAGAATGGAATTAACATAATTGCCCCATCCGGGCAATTATGTTAGGAACAAGGGAATTAAGGTTTGTTAATGCAAGTAGAATTCGAAGTGCCGGTCGTGCAGCCAGTATTTGTACAGGTTCCATTGGAGCCTGCCGAACAACTAGGGTTAGAACAAGCATTGTTGGTGTAAAGTACCCCGCCATACACTTGAATAGCAAGTTCATCAGTTAAAGAAACAATTTCTGATGTTTCATTGGAGTTTTCCATTCTCCGGATTAGATCCCTAAGGTTTTGGTTTTTCATATTATTTTGTGGTATTGTTTAGTACCTATCTAAGGTAGGCTTTCAAACTGAAATTCCAAATTAAAATGATAGAATTTTCAAAAAAAAATTAAGGTAAATCGTAGTGTATGAGGCATTTACATATAAAAAACATTGCATGTCAAAGCACTTAGGAATGTTGTTCCTAAATTGATATAGCACTCGATATTTTATTTCAAATTATCTATTCATTTCTTAGGTTTTTTACAGGATTTGACATCGCAGCTAACAAAGACTGGATACTAACAGTAATCATCGCTATTAATAATGCTATTCCAGCAGCCAGCGCAAATAACCACCAAGAAAGGCTGATGCGATATGCAAAATTTTCAAGCCATTTATGCATTGCAAACCAAATTATTGGAAACGCGATAACGCTAGCTATGCATACCATCTTGACAAAATCCTTTGTTAAAAGAATCACAATATTCTGAAGACTTGCACCCAGCACTCTGCGAATGCCAATTTCTTTAATCTTTTGTTCAGCAGCAAACGCAGCAAGCCCTAACAAGCCCAAAGCAGATATAAAGATTGCTATTACGGCAAATGTGGTGATTAGAACTGCTTGTTGTTGTTCGGCATTATAAAGGTTATTATATGCATCATCAAGAAAGGTGTAATCGAAAGGCATGCCAGGAAAATACTGCCTCCAAACTTGTCGAGCTGTACCTATTGCAGTTGAAGTGTTAGAAGGAGTTGTTTTAATATAAAAACTAGTAGCGTTATTTTCCGCAATAACCATTGGCCCGATCTTATCGTGAAAGCTTTTAAAATAAAAATCTTTAACCACCCCAATTATAACCCCGGTATCATTCTGATGAACAAAACGTTGCCCAATAGGATCGCCTACGAGATTTACAAGTTTCAAGGCGGTCTCATTTAATAAAACATTATGCCTATCAACAGTTCCCTTGTTGAACCACCTTCCCTTGATAATTTTGAGATGCATTAAATTGGCAAAGTCTGGATCTGCACCAAATGCTGAAAATGAAGGCTGAAAATCTTTAGCCCGGCCCGGCCAGTCAAAGCCGCCTGAACTTGATCCTTCAAAAGCTATGATATTACTTCCTGCAATGGCAACATTGGCTGTAGTGTTCCGAGATTGTAATTGTTTTTTTACCGATTCATTTAACTGTCCGGGTTTGTTTCCATTAAAATGAGGAATTTTCCACCAAGGGAAGGTAAAAGTAAATACCTGACTACGAATGTAGCCAGGATCGGTTTTTTTCACATAGTTGAGCTGACTATAAATAACGATTGTGCTGGCAATCAGAACCACAGAAATGGCGAACTGCATAATTACCAATACTCGCCTTAACGTAAGGTCTTTGATATTTAACATGGATACACCTCGAAACACATTAAGCGGTTTAATGGATGACAAAAGAATTGCAGGGTAAATGCCATTCAAAAGGAAAGAGACTAAGAGTGCGCCCGCTAGTACAATCCAAACAACAGGGTTAAAAACCGGCTCAATAAAATCTTTTGCAGTGAACTGGCGAAACCAAGAAATGCTTAACTCCATCAAACTTAACGCTATTATAAGTGATAGCATACTTACTAAAAATGAATCAGCCATAAATTGGCCGAACAATTGCATTCTTTCTGCACCGATGATTTTACGGATACTTACTTCTTTCGACCGTAAACTTGCACGTGCTGTGGTCAGATTAACATAATTGATACATGCCGTCATTAATATGAGGGCGGCAAGTATAATAAAAACATTTACAATAGTCTGGTTGCCATGAATCAATGAAGAATATTGCCAATCATTTTCAAGATGGATACGAGATAAGTTTAGTAAGCTATATAATGATTGTCCATTGTCATCTTTCCTATTGTTATGCAAAATTAATTGCAGTTTTGCTGTAACTGCACGTAAATTTGAATTTGGGTTAAGTTTAATAAACGTTAGATAATCGCTATTACCCCAATCTAAGTTATCTTTTTGCTGCTGCGGACTAACCAAACGAGATTCAAGCGGCAATAACATGTCAAACCTGAAACTTGTATTAGCAGGGTAATCCTTCACAACACCTTGTACCTGGTAATTATTTGTGTCTATCCGGACAACCTTTCCAATGGGGTCTTGATTGCCAAAATACCTTTTTGAAGCAGATTGTGTAAGAATAACGCTGAACGGATTTTTAAGGTACTGATCCTCAGAACCTCTAACAAAATTGTATTGAAACAACTTAAACCAGTGACGGTCAACATAAGCGGCATTTTTTTCACTTATAATTTTATCAGCAATGTGAATAAAAAGATCGCCAGTGTGAACCTGCAGTCTAGTTATTGTATTAACCTCAGGGATTTCGTTTTTAGCATGTTCGCCTAATACGTACGGGGAATTTTCCCATTGCCATGTCTCAGTTTTAGATATAGTTACTGAAGTCTTTATTAAAAATATATTTTCCCAGTCAGGTTCGAAACAGTCAAAACTCATTTCATTTTGTACCCAAAGTATTATTAGCATGGCTGCTGCTGCGCCAATACCTAAACCTGTTATGTTGATAATTGTAATGCGTTTATGTTTCCATAAATTTCGCCAAGCAATTTTAAAATTATTTCTAATCATGGGTTATCTTACTGTCAAAAGGTTTAGTCCATAAGCAAAATTAATTGCTCTTGTAAAGGTATTCAAAAATATTGAAATACTAATTGCTTACAAAGCAATATTTTTTAAAAAAACGGCAGTCAATTGATATCTTGAAATTTATTGTATAAGAGCACCTCTATTGGATTGTCCAATAGTATTGTTTAACATTTTAAACTTAAGACCTAACCCAACTCCTAACCATGTTTTTTAAATAACCAATCCTGCTTATCGCCGAACATCATATTTACAACCGTTAATAAGCAAAATTAAACCTGTTGTTAAGTTTAACCGCTACACCGGTATCGCCACTTGCGCGAACCAGGAAGCAGACTAGAAAGAAAATTTTTGAAACCGCGAGAGCCAGGTGTAACCATGCTCCTCATATAAAAACCATTGCTCTTTTTTCCGAGCCGCCCAACGCCAACGGAGAGCAACGAAGTTGGCGGCGAGCGGAGCAAAAAGTCCAGGCAGAGGGAGCGCAGCGACTGAATGGAATGTCTGGACACGAACTACCAAAGCAGTGCGGAACGAGCGCGATAGCCAATGTAATGGGACATTTCGTGCGCTGCCGGTAGTGAAGCTTTTTGCGACAGTGCAGGCGAGCCTAACAAGAAAAGCGGTTGGCATTTACAATACTGAGCCGCCAGGCGAAGCGTTGTAAATGCCAAAGGGAGCTTTTATGAATGACACCCTTTTTCTCTCAAAACACATGACAGGTTCAGCCCGCGGAGCGGTTAACAGCTGGTCAGCTGTTATATGTGCTTGAAAAGCTTATATAACGGCTGACGAAAACCTGGCGTTGGTTTTGAAGAAATTGGGTGGAATGAATGCCTTATTTCCGGTGTCATAAATATTTATTTCATTTATTATTTGCGATTTATAATATTTTTCTATATTTACATAAAATCCTAAATCGCACAATTATGAAATATTATATTTTCATAGTTCTCCTCTTAAAATGTAGCTTGTCGTTTTGCCAAGTTAACCTATTACAAAATGGTGATTTCTCGTCAGAAAATTACGCGTGGCAAACAAACGGAGATTTTCACTACGACAGGAGATTTAGCAATGGGGCCGACGGACAAGCAGGTTATGCTTACCTCGCTACTAATATTGGTAATCCCGCTGATAGGCTATATGGCGAGTTATATCAATCAGTCACTATTCCATCTGGCGTTTCAACAGTTACATTTGATTTCGAGTATTCGGTTTCTACAAGTGAGCCCAACGTAGCTGACAATGACTTTCTGCATGTCGGAATCTATATAGGCACTCAAGAAGTATTTCCAATCTTCAATATTTCTAATCGCTCAAACACGTGGAGTGGATCAGGGTATGCAAAGACCGCCTCAATTACAATTCCACCAGAGTTATACAATCAAACAATAACGGTAAAATTTATTGGCAGTACGAATCAAAGTTACCCAACTGTCTTTCGTGTTGACAATGTTGAATTATTGGCTTCGTTTGGTCCTCCCGGCATTCGAACTAATTGTATAACATGGACGAATGGCAATCTTCCTTCGGCTGAAGTTATTAATGCCGCAGATAATTTATGTAACCAGCATTATATCCCTAATTATATCGATGTGCCTACATTGGCAAATTTTAGTGTTATTAATGCATCAGTTGCCACATTAAATGCATTATATAAGGTAAATATTCCAACGACACTTCCTTCCGACTACTTTCCCACATTTTTCGGAGACATTGACTCGCTTTCTTCTACCGAAAAGCAGGCTATAAAAGCTATGTGTTTTTTAGAATATGATGATGGCCGATCATGTTTAAGCAGAGATTACACGTTCATCACCCCACATAATAGAATTACAACTGGCAATATTTTAAGAATGCTTTATGAGGCGTGGAATATTCAACCAGATATGGACGGGTATGACATCTTTAACCATAGTTCAAGCTTCTTTTTTCAAGGTGTTTATTACGATGACTACAACTATGGATATTTCAAACGTGCATTCGAAGATGGAATCTTAGGAAGCTATGTATTTAACTTTGGCTTTCCCGATAATATAAACGTCAATCCGGGAGAATTCTACTTGGTAGTCCTAAGCAATCTGGTCAATAAATATGGGCAACGATTTATCTCATCAAATAACTTTTACAACCCTAACAATATACAATTAAGTAATTCCAGCACACCAACAGATATTACACGTGGTGTTTTTAAGACATATGAACAAAGCGAGTTCTCAATTCCAAGCGGAGGAATTGGATTGAATTTCGTCTATAGCTATCATTCAGATTGGATTGACATACCTTCACTTGGATATAATGAATACTTCAATAAATGGGGAAATTTCGATGAACAATTAGCGAAAGAAAGGATTTTTCCGCTTGGCATTGGATGGACCCATACTTATAATATTTTTGCCCAATCCGTCTTAGATCAATATAACAATGATAGGTATATAATTATTCGACTAGGTGACGGTAGTATCCTGGTCTATAACGCACTTGCAGGGAAATTTGAGAGTTCCGGGGTTTATGATAAGTTTATTATAACTAATAAAATTGGCGGGCATATCACCTCATTCAATCTAGTATCAAAGAATCAGGTTACCACTCAATTTAACATTTCAACCAATAGCAATGAAAATCTCCCATCTTTCTTCTATGCTACGACCATACGGGATCAAAATAACCAATCCCTTACTTTTAACTACGAACGCTCACATTGTGATAGTACTTCGGAGCGATGCTTCGGCTCAAGCGCTGAGCGCCTGTATAGAGTAATAGATAACTTTTCTGGCCGCATATTAAATTTTCACTACGTTCCAGGCTCAGATTTATTAGCCTACGTAAGTGATAATTCTAACCGAACGATACACTTCAGCGTTAATCGCACTAAATTAAATTTAGCGGCTGTAACCGACGCCAATCTTAATATCACTAATTATGTCTACGGGTCCAGCGATGTAGATAATCACTTATTGACCTCTATTATAAAGCCACAGGGTAATACAATTAACAACACCTATGCTGCGCGGAAGCTTAAACAAACACAAACACCCGATTATGTAACAAAGGTCGATTTCACTGCCGCATATTCGCAGTCGTCAATTGGTACGCAAAGCGTAATTACAACGACTCCTTCGTCAGGCACCCAATATTCAATTACTTATAATCAATCAGCAGCAGGCACGGTATCGAATATAAAATCAGCAAGTTCCGACATTACACTTACATATGGAGACAGCCAAAATCCTACGCTTCCAACTGTAGTGGTAGACAATCAGTCAAATATCCGCGAAAACTTCCAGTATGATAATATGGGGAATGTTCTGCGGAGCGATTATTCAGGTGGAGGGCAATCACAGACAAATCAATATACATATGACCCGACTAACCATGTAACCAGTCATACATGGCCGAATAATACTATAACGTATTATTCTTATGATCCAAACGGAAACGAAACCAACGAGACCACATCTAACTATAAGATGGATTACGGTTATTTTTCGACTGGCCTTCCTGCTACAAAAACGGATGCCAATGGAGTGGTTACAAACTTCGGATATAATCAATACGGTAATCTAAATTCGATTTCGATAAGCGGAACGCCTATTCATTACGCAGCTGAATATGATGAAGTAAGCCGACTCAAATCGATTACAGACGGCAATCAGGTTAAAACAACCTATGGATATGACAAGAATGATAATCTTAAAGAGGTCATACAAGACCCGGATAGATTAAATATTAAAACATCATATCAGTATGATGGTAATGATAACCTTCGTTTTATTGAACCTCCACAAGGTCAGGGCGTTTCGTTAACATACAATCAAAGTGATGATCTAACAGATGAACTGCAGCTCGGCCTTACCCGGCACTGGTCCTATAACTCTGATGGAACGCTCAATACCTATATTGATAAAGATAACGTTGCGTTTGGCCACCTCTATTATCCAACAAACGATCCTAATGAGGGAAAGTTAAAAACGAATGGGATTGAAAATTACTCTTACAGCGCAAATACACATCTCGTAACATCCATATCCGCCAACCAGTCTGATAAAGGAACTTTAAATTATGGTTATGATCAACTGCTGCGTCCCAATGATATTTCCTTTAATTCTCCGACTTATTCGGCTGACGTTACTTACAATTATGACATTTCAGGAAATATCACCAAGATTAATTTAGTAAATGAAAACAAGTCATTTACCTATGACTATGATGAGTTAAACAGAATTAAGACAATAAGAGACTGGAATCAAAACACAATTGTAACTTATAATTATAAAAACAACGGATTACTTGACTATGAACAACTGAGTAATGGAATCGCAATTTTTTATCATTACGATGCCGCCAACAGGTTAGACAGTATTTATAGCTTAAGCGGTGACAGAGTAAAAGTTATCCACTCTGTCGGTTGTACGATGGACAACAACGGCAATCATCTAAGAGAATCATCTTTCGTTAATTGGCCGGGCAAACCAGGGACAACTTATACGCCACAGTCCAATGCCACCTTTACATACGACAAAGATTTTAATTTTCTTTTGCAAGCCAACGGCAAAACGTTGGATAATGATGGCAATGGTAATATTAGCAGAAATGGATTTAACGGATTTTCAGATGGTATTTTTGACCGGCATAATAATCTAACAAGCTGCAATGTTGACGGTGAAGCAAGAGCATATCTTTACGATTCCTCGGAAAGTCGCTATTGTAATAATGATTTACGTTATACAATTGATCATGTCAACAATAGTAATGTACTTGCTGTAAAACGACTTGGTGTAAGCGACCCTATTGCGCTTTATGTGTATTCTCCATACGGCCTAGTGTGCAGTATCAATTCTCAAACCGCTGACCCAACATTTTATATGTATGACTTTAGGGGCAGCACTGTTGCAACGGTTGATAAAAATCAGACCATTGCTGACTATTATAAATATGACCCTTGGGGAAACGTTTTAGAAGCGTCTTCTTCTCCAGGCAAAAACACCCCCTTTCTTTTTGTGGGTAAATATGGTGTAATGTATGAAAGTCCGCATTTATATTTTATGCGGGCAAGGTATTTTGACCCGACTATAGGTAGGTTTTTGGGTGCAGATGCAAATTGGAGCACAAATTTATTTAGCTATTCGGATAACAATCCTGTCACTAACATTGACCCAAGCGGACAACTCTCACTTAAAGAGATATTAGTAGAATTTATATCGGATGTCGGAGGCGTCTTAAAAAACACTGGCCTGACGAGAGTTGGAAATAACGGCGCATTATATTTAGAAAAAGCGTCGGGTCGAGTGTTCCAAGGTAATCAAAGTGTAGTAACAGCATCGCTCTCAAAAGTTGGAAAAAGGCTCGCTTATTTTCAATACCTCGGAATTGCAATGTCCGCCGCAGATGTTGTAAACACCTACAAAGCAGAAGGTAATAGAGTTGATCGTCAAACTATGATCGCATATGATAATAAAGCTGGGAGTTTTATTGGGTCTTGGAGTGGAGCAGAAATTGGGGCTGGACAAGGCGCAATCACTGGAGCGGCAATTGGTGTTTTGTTCTTTGGCGTAGGCGAGGCACCAGGGGCAGTTATAGGAGGTGTCATTGGAGGGATAGCCGGAGGGTTTGCAGGAGGATATTTACTTCGTCATTTAGGTGATACAATATTTGGGCAATAATATATGAAAAAAATTATTTGGTACTGGAATCTTGTCTATTATCATGTGTTCAAAGAGTTAAAAGCTTTACATAAGCGCTTTACGAGCATTAATTCAAACTATGGTGTAATTAAAACTAATGCTTTAACGGAATTCTATAAAACTTATGATGTAGCCAACATCTTTAAGTTAAATGACGACATGTTTAATGACGTTGAAACTGGGTTGCTAATTCATTGGGCAAATGCAATAATTTACTTCTTATTGGTTTTATTAATGGTCGGTATTCTAAATTTCATCGATTATTTCTCTAACACGGTAAACTCTTATAATACAGCTAGTGGCATCGGCTATATTTTTTTTCTGATTTATCTTTTAGTCCCACCATTGTCATTCAATTATTTAACATTATATAAAAATAATAGGTATTTGAGCTTCTTTGAAATATTTCAACAATTGAATACACGAGAGACTAAAAAACATAGCCGAATAGCGCTAGTAATTGGTGTCTCGCTTTTGATGTTCTGCATATGCAGCTTTATCATATAGCTTTAAATATCATTTAGAAAATCTATTGGTCAAATAATCGTAAGAAAACGCCAGGAAATGAGAAAAATTGGTCTGCTTTTATTAACCATTATTTTCCACTGTTATACTTGTGTTGCTCAAACATATAAATATGACGCGATAAATCGGTTAGTACAGGTCTCCTCTAACTGTAGCGGGACATTGTACAATTATGATGCCAATGGAAATCGCAAATCAATTACTCAAATCTCAATTGAAACTGTTTCGGAGGCATCTGATGAAAAATGCGGAAATGATGGAAAAATAACGATTACACCCAAAGTCATACCCTCAAACTATCGTTACTCTTGGAGTAATGGCAAAACAACAGCAAGTATAAGCAATCTCCCTCCCGGTAATTATTCTGTCGTTATTACTGAGCCTGTTTCTGGATTTACTTGCGATCAATCATTTACAATCAAGGCTGCCTTTAAAGATTCATTACGAGTAGATACGCATTCCCTAACGTGTATCGGCGGAAATGACGGCGGTGCCAAGGTAAACATAGTAACACCAAACCCTCAAGGCGTTTATTCATATCATTGGACTAATAGCGCTGATACGAACTATGTAGCAACCGATTCCATATCTAATCTAACGTTTGGTAAGTATTCGGTGAATATTCGCAATAGCTTTACACATTGCATCAAAACAATTTCATTCAATATTGATCAGCCCCAACCGTTTTTAACAGGTATCAACACAACACCGCTTTCATGCAATCAATCAAATGATGGAACAGCGACTGCAAATGTAGTAGGTGACCCAAGTTTGTATTCATACGCTTGGACCGGTGCATTCACTGGTTCAAAATCAACACAAAAAATTACGGGCTTAGCAGCGGGCATATATATTGTTACCTGCACACAGCTAACAACAAATTGCATTTTACGAGACACGATTACCATAGACGAAATTCCTACGTTCTTAAACGTAACTAAAACAGACAGTAAATGCTATTTAGCAAACAATGGCACTGCAAAAGCAGGTGTTACTAATAGTTCTAATCAATATACATATGTCTGGACGGGACCGTCAATTGGAACAGCAACAACCCAAGAGATTGCAGGCCTTTCCCCTGGTTTATACAAGGTTCAAGTAACCGAAAGCTTCGGAAACCATTGTACTGAAATAGATTCTGTCACGATAACTGAACCAGGCAATATTTTACAGGACGTGACGGTTACTCCGACCTCATGCAAGGGGCAAGCTGACGGGACAGCGGAAGCGAAAGTATCAGGCTCTGCTTCTCAATATACATACATCTGGTATTCCGATACCGACGGGCTTACATTGGCACAAAACGAATACCGAGCAACGGGACTTAAAGCAGGCGCGTACACGGTAACTGTTACGTCAGCAGCCCCCGACTTTTGTGTGGCTACCAAGCATTTCGAAATAAAAGAAGCCGGCTTGGATATAAAAAGCCAGTTATTCCCTAATCCTACAACAGGAGTGGTGACAATAAAGATATGTACGTTGATAAAGGGAAATATTGCCTATTCAATTTATACAACTAATGGACAGTTGCTCAGAACCGGAACAACCCCGGCACAAAGTGGACATTTTTCATTGGATTTGTCAGGTTATCCGCCAGCGACTTATGCAATTACTGCAATTGTTGACGGAGTTAAATACTTTTTTGGGGTAATTAAAATTTAGGAGATATATAAAATGAAGCCAGTATTGTTTATTATTCCTTTTCTAATAACGCTGTTATCTTCATTTTGTGCAGAGGCTCAAAATAATTCCAATCCAATACTAACGCCAGTCCCATTTCTCACAATTTCGCCAGATGCCCGTTCTGGTGGTATGGGCGATGGTGGTGTCGCATTTTCAGACGATGCGAATACAACGTTTTGGAATCCTGCACGTATGTCATTCCTTTCCCAACCCTCAAACGCCTCGATTTCTTATAGTCCTTGGTTAAGAAAGATTATTCCTGGTAGTTATTTTGGGTATGCTTCATTTGTTCAGAAAATTGATGACCGAAACGCCATCGGTTTTTCAATAAGGCAGCTGAAACTTGGAAAAATTGATTTGTATGATAATAACGCACAGCCCTTGGGAAGTTATGAACCGAATGAATATTCTATCGATGCATCCTACGCTAGAACTTTTGGGCAAAACTTTTCATTAGCTTTAAGCCTACGGTACATTCATTCAGATATTTCTAACTCTACAGCCGTCCAAGAGGT
The DNA here is from genome assembly GCF_025359345.1 of Mucilaginibacter sp. GTDB lineage: Bacteria > Bacteroidota > Bacteroidia > Sphingobacteriales > Sphingobacteriaceae > Mucilaginibacter. Next base: position 57,325 of record NZ_JANYGQ010000018.1, on the reverse strand, counting down.
TGAAACGAAACCAATAAATACTATTTCAACAGATGTCTCAGTCGCATACAATTATCCGTTTAAAGATGGAGTATACTCATTTGGCTTAGATATTTCCAACATCGGGCCAAAAGTTAGCTATACGACGGGAGGGCAAAAGTATTTCCTCCCCATTAATTTACGTTTAGGTCCCTCCTGGACATTTTTCAGTGAACAGTTTCAGACAACAATCGCCTTCGATATCAATAAATTGCTGGTACCAACTCCTCCACTTCGAGACTCGAATGGAGATATAATAAAAGGTCGAGACGATAATCGTTCTGTTGTCTCTGGGATTTTCGGCTCGTTTTCTGATGCCCCTGGAGGATTTGACGAGGAATTAAAAGAGGTATATGGGTCTGCTTCCTTGGAACTGGTTTACGTGAAGCGATTTGCAATGCGCCTAGGATATTTCTACGACAATAAAGACAAAGGAAACCGTCAATATGCAACAACTGGAATTGGGATATTACTTGATCCCATTAATATAAACCTTGCATATGTTATAGCGCAACAGATGGATAGCCCTTTTGCAAATGCATTGCGCTTTTCCTTAATACTCCATTTAAACGAAAACAAAAAATAAAGACCCTATGATGATCTGTAACCCTAAAAGTGGACACACCCGTGCCCACTTTTTTTGTGTTCAATTATCAGGTATAACTATCAAATATGAGTATTAAAACATTCACAGATGAGCAAATAGCAGGGCTGATTAAAAACAATAATGTCTTGAAGTTTTCCGGTACATATATCACATATACACCCGAATTTAAAGCAAGAGCAGTTAAGCAATATTTCAATGAAGGCAAGTCGCCAATGCAAATATTCACACAGGCAGGGTTTGATTTAAGCGTCATCGGCAAGAAGAAAGCAAAATCTCGTATGATTCAATGGCGCAAAATATATGCGGCAAAAGGGGTTGCCGGATTCATCAAGGAACACAGAGGCCGACCCAGAGGCAGGCGCAAAAAAATAATACCGAAAGGGTTAACAGACGAAGAAAAGATTAAGAGATTGGAGTTGGAAGTACGGTATCTCAAAAAAGAAAATGATTTTTTAATCAGACTCCGGGCCAAACGAGCGGAGTAAAACTATGGCCAAAAATGAAATTTGGTATCATTCGAGAGATAGGAAATAATGTTGATACGCTGTGCGGCATTGCCGGAGTGTCTCGAAGCGGATACTACAAATGGCTCAAACGGGTTGACGCACCGGAGAAAGACCATAAGGATTATCTGTTGATAAAAGAGGTATTTGATAGGGGTAGGGGTACATACGGCTGGCGAACCTTGCAAATGAAGCTTAAAGCAGAGCGTGGCATTGTGATGAATCATAAAAAGATCATCAGAATTAAAAACAAGTACCGCCTGATAACTACAATACGGAGGCGGAATCCGTACAAATATGCTCTGAGAAAAACACAGGATCACCGGACGTTCCGCAATACGTTAAATCGGCAATTCAATCAAAAGAACCCCTACAGAACGCTATGCACGGATATTACCTATGTGCCCTTTCATAGCAAAATGGTGTACCTGTCAGCAGTTAAGGACATCGCCAGTCGTGAAATTGTGGCTTGGCACCTGTCGAATAATATAACCATGGACATTGCACTACGCACCATTGAAAATCTGAAAAGGAATCGAAACATACCGTGTTTCAAAGGCATACTAATACATTCCGATCAGGGTAGTCACTATACGAACCCCGAATATGTACGGAGGGTAAGGAAATTGAACATGGTGCAATCAATGTCGAGAAAAGGAAAGTGCGTTGATAACGCTCCGATGGAATCTTTTTTCGGACACTTTAAAGACGACATAGACTACAAGGACTGTAAAACATTTGAAGAATTAAAAATTGTCACCGGAAAGTATATTGAGTATTATAACAATGAGCGGCAGCAATGGAATTTAAAAAAGATGACTCCTGTAGAATACAGAAATCATCTTTTACTTGGTCGCCAGTAGATTAAACCAGTGTCTACTTTATGGGGTACAGATCATGAAAGGGTCTCAAATAATTCTACTTGCACAACGTCTTGCTTTTGATACGGGCTTATATTGAGTATATAGTCAACAGCCTTCTGCGCCTGAATACTCGAATAGACAATCAAACGTGAATCCCGCTTCAATTGATCAAGCCAGCCATTGATATACGCAACGCTGTTATCAAACTCAACATGGTCAATACCGGCAACAGAATTCAGGAAACAGGTGCCAATTTCTGCAACCAATTCTTCCTGCGAATACATTTCTGTACCAAAGCCCGGATTGTCAACAATACCTTTCCTATTGAGTCTCTTTGCATGGCCTGTTGAATGAATCAGTTCATGAAAGAGCGTACTGTAATAGCTTTCGTTGGTCTTAAACGTTTGTTGCTTTGGCATATTAATATAATCCTTTATTGGGCTATAAAACGCCTTTTGCTTGGTGTGTTTAATCACAGGGCAATTGGGCATCATCTCAATGATTTCATCACAGGTTCCTATGTTTGAAACGGGATAGGGATTGTTGGGAACGCTGTAGGATTCCGGAATGCCATCACATTGAGCGATATTATACACTTTGTAGTATCTAAGAATGTGTGACGCTTTAGCGCTATCTTGTGCCTCTTCCTGCTCTTGTTTTTCCAGTGGTTTCCAAAATACTACAATATGGCCTCTTTCACCAGATTTAACTTTTCCTCCCAACGCTTGCAGTTGCTTCCACGTAATGAAGTAGTTTTGGGCATATCCGAGTGAGGCAAGCATCCATACATTCATTCCCTTGTAGGGAATTTCGGTAACAATGTTCATAGGATACCCGGCTTCTGTCCATGGCTGTTGCCAGGGTACAATGTTGCGTTGTAATTGGTCAATAATGCGGTTGGTAACGATGGCATAGACATCGGTGTGCTGTGTTGTTTCCATGACGTACTAATTAAGTTTTTAAAGAATCTTTCTTTAAGCGTACGATGGAATGGAATGGGATATAAGGGGGGAGAAATTATCTGTTTGTGATTTTATTAAACTATCTAAGGACGATCATATAGCTAACAGGAAAAGCCCTCCGTGAAAAATGAAATTATTGTAACGTAGAGTGGCAATAATTGCCATTGCCTCAAATAGTTAACAAAATTAGGTGTGCTTTTTGAAAGAGAGGTAAAAGTGTTTAACGATACAGAGTTTTCGAATATTATACTTTAAATTTACTTATTAAAAATACTATGGCGTCAATATTTACTTATAGAGTTTATAAAGGGTTAAATTTTCGAGTCACCCCTCGGGCGTTAATGCAGCTATAACTATAAAGTATAGATACATAAAAAAGGCCGAGTGCAGCAAATGCTAACTCGGCCTTTTTTTATTTAAATATGTCATGAACTAAAATGGATTAATTATTAATTTTTAAAACTTAAAGCTATGTCTAAATCAAGAAATGATGAAGCCTACGATGCGGGCTATGAAGATGGTAAAAATTCGCACGTAATACACAGGTTTGCCCAAAGCCATTCAGACATTTTTCCAGAGCAACCAGGTGACAGTTCGTATAATGGGGGTTTTTGGGATGGCGCTGCGGATAGACATGATGATGATAATAGCCATTATCAAGGCGGTAGCGATGATAGTAGCAGTGACTGCTTTATTACAACGGCAACACTTATGTCGATCGGTAAATCTGATCCCTGCGAGGAACTAAATGCGTTCAGAGAATTTCGTGATAAATGGTTACTAAACAAAACCGATGGTCAGCTGCTGGTATCCGAGTATTACAAAATAGCCCCGCGAATAGTAGCTGCAATAAACGCGTTGCCTGATTGTGGAAAAATATATAATGACCTTTGGAAAACCGATATTGAACCGTGCTTGGGTATGATAAGGAAAAAGCATTTTAACAAAGCGAAATCGGCTTATATAAATGCAGTTGCCATGTTGAAACTGAAATATTTGACTACGTGATTGTGAATTTAGCTGATAGTACTGGCATCAATTTTTTTAAGTGTTCCCGAGCCAAATGTTTGTTCGATCAATTTACCCAACTTTAATAAGTTACCGTTAATTTGGGCGTCGATAAAGAGTTTGAGGACCTCCTGTCTGTTAAGGAATGTACCTTTGTTATTCTCATAGATGATGTCAATCGCATCATTCATCATAGACACCTCATATGATCGACTGATGATAATTCCGCGGTTATTTAACTTTTCATCTCTAAATAACAATTCATCTTTGATAGATTCATAAAATGAAGCCGTGAGATAGGAAATGACAGCTTCCTCAATGCTTTGTAAATAGACTCTCTTACCATCTCGCGAAACAATTCTAAAACCATTCCGATATGGTTTTAGCTGTTGTCCAGATTGATTGTCTTTATTTTCGGATATTATCTGAAACGCTGTGTAAGATTTAATGTGCAATAACTCATGGAAAAGCGCCAGGGAAAATTGGATATCTGATACATCGCGGTCAATCAAAACACTTTGCTGCAAAGATGAATGGGCACCATAAAGTAATCTACCATTAGTATATCTTTCTGTACCCTCAGGTGGTAAGACGTGGATATTAACAAGAGGAATATTGATCTGTTTCGTGCGTTTATATTGTTCGAGTATGCGGTTTAAGGCCATTTGGGTAAATTCAATGAGCGCAACGTCTTTTTCCGTTTTTTCTATTTCAAAGCCTTCAATTTTTTTCCCGCCCATAGTTTCAATATTGGTAATGATATATTCATGCCATTTTTGCGCAAGTTCTTTTTGTTCATTAGATATACCAATAAGTTTGTCTATGTACGGGTTGTTAAAACCTTCCATAGTAGAATCATAGCACCTTTATTGAAAAATAATCCCACATTGAAAAGCCTCGTTTCAACAACGTCTATTTGCTGCCTATTTATTGCGTCCGACAATGAATAGGGACAAATTCTCCCCCCTTATCTCCCTCCCCTAAAACAGATACCCTGTATCTAAACCTCTTCCTTTACAATAAAATAATCCCTACATTCATTCACCCTTAACCTTTCAATCGATGGAAAAACAAAAGATTGTTGGAAGCTGGATACGTGTGTCCACTGACTTCCAAGTCGACAATGACAGTCCTGAACATCACATGTTGCGGGCACAAATGTATGCCGATGCCAAAGGCTGGCACCTCATAGAAGTATACCGGCTCGATGCAATCAGCGGTAAGTCGATCATGGATCAGCCTGAAACCAAACGAATGCTTGCTGATATTCGGAGTGGCCGCATCACCGGATTGATATTCTCCAAATTAGCCAGGCTCGCCCGTAACACAAAGGAATTATTGGACTTTGCAGAAATATTCAGAGAATCCAATGCAGACCTCATATCACTTGCAGAAAGCATTGATACTAGTACTCCTGCGGGCAGACTCTTCTACACTGTAATTGCCGCTATGGCCCAATGGGAGCGTGAGGAAATATCAAGCCGCGTAGCAGCATCAGTTCCCATACGTGCGAGGATGAACAAGCCATTGGGTGGTCAAGCACCGTTTGGGTACGCCTGGGTTGATAAGGAGATGGTCATTGATGAAAACGAAGCGCCAATTCGCAAACTCATGCATGAATTGTTCATTGAACACAAGCGCAAAGGCACCGTTGCTGATGTGTTAAACAAACAAGGCTATCGCACCAGAAATGGCTCAAAGTTCACTGATACTACTATTGGCCGGTTATTAATCGACCCAATGGCCAAAGGCGAACGCCGGGCCAATTACACCAAAAGCTTAGGCGAAAACAAACAATGGGTGTATAAGCCGCAAGAGGAATGGATTGTCATGCCATGTCCCCGTATTGTGTCTGATGAGGTATGGAACGAATGCAACCGCATTTTAGACGTCCAAGCAAAACCTCGAAAGAAGCCGGCAAAGAAACCAGTTCATTTGTTTACCAACCTTTTGTTTTGCTCCTGTGGGCCGACGAAAATGTACATCCCATCAAACAGCAAGAAATACGTTTGTACGGCTTGCCGGAAAAGCAGAATTGAAGAAAACGATTTAGAAGAAATCTATTTCGCGCACCTCAAATCATTCCTTTTGACCAAAGAACATTTAGCAACCTATCTTTCAAAAGCAGATGCAACAATTGAAGACAAAAGTGAGCAACTTAAAACGCTTAATCAGGAATTGAAAAAAGTCCGAGAGCACATGGACAAGTTGCTTGACTTACACCTCTCCGGTGAGCTTCCGAAACAAGGCTTCGGCGACAAATACAATCCACTCAATGAACGGGCACAGCAACTAACAGAACAATTGCCGCGATTAGAAGCCGAAATTGACTTCTTGAAGATGCAAACACTCAACAGTAGCCATCTGCACGGAGAGGCCCAAAACTTGTATGACCGTTGGCCTCAATTATCCATTGAGGCCAAACGGACTATTGCCGAACAAATAACGGATTCGATAACGATAGGGGGCGACGAGATACACATCAAATTCAGCTATAATCCATCGCTTTTAGGAATTGAGCCAGATTCCCAACGCAACCTCAGGGGTTCATACTCGCCACCAGCATAAAGCTGCTAGGATAATCAACGGTAAACTTGGCGCGCGATATGGTTACCCGCCGCTCTTCCAACGGCTGGCGCATTACTTCAAGAGCGCTGCGCTTAAACTCCGGCAATTCATCCAAAAACAACACGCCGTTATGCGCCAGCGATATTTCGCCGGGTTGGGGATTGCTGCCACCGCCAACCAGGGCAACATCACTATTAGTGTTAAAGTGGAAATAGCTTATGTTTGTATTGTTAATCATTTCAGCCACTTAACAAACATAAGATGATTTTAGGAATTTATTCGCGAGTTAGTACCGAAGAGCAAGCCGAAAAAGGTATTTCTTTAGATAATCAAGTTCATAGAGGAACACAACTTGCTATTAGAATGAGTTGGGAACCTAAAGTATATCAAGATGCCGGGGTCTCTGGAACGCTCCCAGTCAATAAAAGACCTGGCTTAAAGGCTATGATGGAAGATATTGCCAGTCGTAAGATAGGGGCTGTATGGGTTTCCGCAGAAGATAGATTATCACGTGCCGGCATCATAGAAACTACTGCTATCAAAGATATTTTTAGAGAAAATAAAATACGATACTTTGAAAATGAAGTTGAAATAAATCTACATGACATTAACGTTGGTTTATTATCCGATATAAAAACACTACTTGCTCAATTTGAAAGTGCTAAAACAGGTGCTCGTATTAGCGCAGACTTAAAAGCCAATATTGAGAAAGGAAAAGTTAGTGGCGGTCCCTTGATAACCTTTGGTTATACAAAAGATGAAAATAAAATGTTAGTGATAGATGAAGATGAAAGAGCAGTAGTAGAATACATCTTTAAGTTAGCATTGGAAGGGAAAGGTACCAAAGTAATTGCTGGTATTCTGAATGATGAAGGCATCTTAACAAAACGTGGTCGTGTTGATGTTGGTAAAGGTATGATGGTAAAAGGTAAAAAGAAAGAGACTTTTCTATGGCGTGATAGTGTTATTTATAGAATATTAACTAACTCAATTTATACAGGTCAGAGGCTTTACAAGGATAAACATTACCCTTTTCCTAATCTTGCCATTATTAGTGAGTCAACTCTTTCACTGGTGAAAGATAAGCTATCCAATAGAAATCAGTTCAAAGACACTACAAACAAATACAACTATCAGTTAAAAGGCTTGATACAATGTGGAACGTGTAGAGGACGATTTTATGGTCATAAACGTGCTAACGGTAAAGACAATACTTATATCTGTAATTCACAAAGGTATGGTGAATGGTGTGGTAATAAAGGTATCAATATAGATTCTTTAGACCAGTTGGTTATAGACAATATTCTAAAGTTAGAGGATACAACTGCCAAAGCGTTTGTGACTATGGCTACAAAAAGTACACAAGGTCAACATTTAAAGGATTTTAACCGTTACACTGAAAAAATTAAAGAAGTAGATACAAGAATATCAAATCTAATTATGATGGCTGAAACTGCAGCCATTGACCCAGCAATGTTTAAGACACGTATAGAGGAATTAAATAAATCAAAAACAAATTATAACAATTTGTTAGAACAGGTTAGAAAGACCCTCGGTGTGTTTGAACACGAAAAAGCAATCAAACAATTCATCAAAGAGACGGTCGCAGATTTTAAAATTCTAAAGACAGACGAAGCAAGGAAGTTAGCGATTCAAAACATTGTTGATTGTATTACATTGAGGTGGAACGAAGAGGAATCCCAGCACATGATAGGTATATTTTTTAGGTTAGATAAAATTGCCCGTTACACTGATTCTAACAATGAGGTCTATTTTATGAACAATGAAATTACCTTGACTAGAAAACCTGATAATAGAATAGGTAGTGTTGTTGATGAAAGATTGTATCTATCAAATGCAATTAACTATAGCGACGAAGAAATTCAGTTATTACGTTCTACGATCCCATACCCTGAAAAATCATTGACTACAGCACAAGGTCATTCGATGGTCCCAGTACCATTAAAGATTGATATAAAAGATTTGAAAAAAGCGTTAGTATCGATGAAAGACGAGGAACGTATAAGAAATACTAATAATTAAGTTCCTAAAACCAACTCTATCTACTGGGAAACAAGAATTCGAGAAATATCACACGAGATACATCAAAACTTTAATTTATCCGAAATTCGTGATACTCTGCTTATCTTGCCTTTAGAATCAATCTTTATATGAGTATTTGGAATAATTATAATCGTCAATCACTTACAAGCCTTTCAGAAGAACGTTTGATAATTCTTGTTAATGGCATGAGTAGATATGATATAATCGAATGGTTATCATGGAATGACCCTAATGGAATTTATAATGATGAACGGTCGCTTAAAGAATTGGGTAACATTATGTCTAAAGAAGAAGGAATAGAAATACTTCTACGACAAGTTGAAGAAAACAGGATAGTTGGTATTAAATAGCAATTAAGCTACTAATAACGACTTTACCTTCATAACTGTGCTGGTAGATACTCCCGCAACTTTTCCTGCCTCACGGACAGTTAAACCTTTATTAAGTGCTTTGATAATTTGTTGAGACGACTGTTTATTTAAAAAAGATTTTTGATTTTCGGAAGTACCCTTTGGTCGACCCAATTTCCCGCCGTTTTGTACATAGACTATTCGACCTACAGTTGTGCGTTCTTTAATGTTTTCAAGTTCCATTTGATATAAGGAAGCCATAACCGAACTAATCATGTTCCAAATGGGATTTTTAATACCACTCGGGCGAGATTGGAGTCCATTATTGCGAATTACAACATTTATCCCCTTTTCATCTAACCAATTAAGAACACTTATAACATCACCAGTATTTCTTCCTAACCTCGAAAATTCTTCACACACAATCTCGGTCACCTTGCCATTTTCAATAAGTTTTGTTAATTCCTTTCCTCTGGGTCTGTCTTTAAATGATACGCTACCTGAAATCTTATCAAGTAAAATCAAGTCGTAATTGTCATTGTCTGCTGTAAATCTATTTCCTGATTGATTCAATGTACTCACGCGGTTATATTTGACTCTCATTTTGTTGTGTTTTTAATTACACAATAAAAGTACAGCGGAATAACCTATTTCGCCGCACAAATTCAGTGGTTGTGGGCAACTTTTCTGCATCAAATTAAACCATGAATAAAATAATAGCAAATAGAAAGTCGTATTAATGTTTCAACCAGCTTTAATGTCAACTTCGAATAAATGTATATTACGCGCCGTATTTTTTGAAGTCATATGCACATAACATTTTCTTATAACTCGATAATTTTTTTTCTGGATAACTTCTTAAATAAGATTCAACATCGTCTAAATCGAGATTACCCTCCATTGTCGACCAAAAAATAGCATTTTCTTTTGAGCTATTTGGGATATGTGAATCATCAAGTATTTTCTTAATGGTATCGTGAGTGGTTTTACAAGTAGCTGAAGTAGACGGCAAAACCAAATCTAATTTTGCCTTTTGATTTTTTTTAAGGACGTCTGAATGAGCTAAATGTGTATTAATTGTACTGAATCCAAAAATTGGGAAATAAATATTACTTGGTATAGAATACTTATCAATTAATGCTAGAATTTGAGAGTTTGATTCATCTATTATTTTAAAGTAATTTGTAATAGTTTCTGAACTTGTAGAAAATTGATATTGAATCGTTTTGTCAGTTCCAATTGCCAGTATTTTTTCAGAGTTTTTCAATTCATCTAAATCCTCTGTAATTTTAACAGCTATCTTTCCACCAGAATAAATCTCTCTAACAATAGATTGAACTTTTCTTATATCTAGTGCAGAAATTTGCAATTGAAGACTTGAAAGTGCTTTATAAATCGCGGTAAAGTTGTCCGTCTTGATTTTATTTATCCTTATAGTGCTAAACCCTTCCATATCAATGTCATGTTCAGTAATTTCCTCTGATGTCCCATCAGCTTCATACTCAACTAACAAAAAATTTTCCCTGATTTTAATTGCTTGTTCTGAATTTGGTTCAATATAAGTGAAGATTGTTTTCAGTATGCTCTTTATATTTTCATCCCCTATATTATAGCCAAAGAAAATTATTGGATTATGGATAAATAAAGAAAGTAATTGGGCTCTAATCAATTCATACTTTTGCGAAAATTTTTGATAATCATCAGACGTAATTATTAGTTTACCAGCATTGGTAGTGCAACCATGTATTTTGTATACTGATCCGTAGGGATTGCTTAAAAGAATATCGTTGCCTATTAGCTTGTTAAATTCGAACGTTTCTTCAATCAAGCCGTCATAATTTGTAGTAATGATTGACCCAATGTTTTTCCTGATTTTTTTTAACTCTGTTAATTCATCAACTTTTGTTTTTCTGAAGTCAAGAGTAGAAAATATTTGACCTATATAAATTTTAAAGCGGCTCAATTTTACGCTTTTTGCCATGTTGGCGTAAAAGATGTCATTAATATCTTTAAATTTTCCGTTCCGATCTCCCGAAAGTATGCTGTTGAACTCCTCTTCCAATAAAGTCGCTATTTTATCAAACTTATACTTTCCATCCTCTTCGCATTGAGCTTTGATGTCTAAATAATATTCGTCATTCCCTTTTAAATCAAAAGCAATTTTAGATAACAAGCCGTCCCATGTATAAGAATTTTCAAGATAGCGGAGACTAAATCCAGTTCCAATAAATAACACTGGATGATTTTTATATTGAGAAATAAATTCAGTAATATTCATAAATAAGGTTTTTATAAATATAGGGTTATCTCTTTTGACAAGAGAAAAATATTCTTATAATTCTCATGTCATCTTACTATTACACCACAATAGATGACTTCTGGGACACTTTCGTTTAAACACAATTAAACTACTACACGAAAGAAAATAATCAAAGGGAGACGATGATTTTAGATATATATCATATCGTATTAAAATCAATAAGTAAACATGAAAATTAAACCTCGACACATTAAGAAATTCGAAGCATTTATTCAAAATTCAAAAAATACTAACCCGACAAACACCGAAGATGCGAAGACTGATAAAAGGTTAGCTCGGTTGATAAAAACGAAGAATCAGAAAATAATGATGAAGGCGAAGGTCACATTCTGGATGGAATAAACAAGTTCTTCGACGAACTACGTAAACATTAAATCAAACTATGGATATATACTACTTAATTAATGGAAAAAAATATTTGGACAATTACTTGTTAAGGGAGCAACTACAATTAAATAGGTCCGAAATACAAAAGCTAATGATTGCACATCCATTTCCAAAAGATGAAATAATTTATATTCAAAATAAAAAACTTTACTCATTGTCAGCTATACATTCATTTATAAAAACGTTGTTAAATGAGCATGAGCGGTAAGTTAATCTCTTTATTAAATAAGCGAAGAGCAAAATTAAAAGAATACAATAGTACCTCTACTAACAGTTGGAAAAAGAGATTAAAGCGAATTGAATTACAAATAATAGACGGCCAAATAAATATTGAAAGACTTAAGCAGCAATATAAATAATGAGTTATCCAACTCTGGAATAAAATGGAGTAAAAGTAAACAGTTAATCATCCTTTAGAATTGGTTGACTATGCCTAATTAATAATATACTTTATGAATAAACCTACATTGTTAAAAAAATCAAAGAATACTACAGATTACATTACTGATATAACTAAAGCATTTACCATCTTATCTAACAGAAAGAAATTATATCATTTGACAATTGATGAGGTACCAACGCCACATATTCAAGATTTCTATTTCCAATTAACGAATAAGCTTTTTAACAAAATCAATAAGGACCATCGAAACCCCTATGAACACGTAAACTACCTGTTTATTATGGAGTACGGTGGTGTTATATCAAAACGTGAAGTTTACAATTCTACAATAGATAATTTAGGAATTCATGCCCACTGTCTAATTGATACCTCGTTAACAATACCACAAATAGAGTTTTATCTTAATACAGTTTTCAAAACTATCCCAAATTACAAGCTTCAAGATATTTCTAAAAGTGATACGAAGGAAGGATTACTAAATTATCTCTTAAAACAAAATCACACAGGATTAATGACCGCCGATAGTTATAATTACAAGATATTAGTTTAATAACTTTAGACCTTAATCTTAAACAATGACCTATCACTTAAAAGTTTTAGCAAATGGTTTAGCCATCTGCGAACTAACGGTAATCAATCCTAATAATGGAAAAGAGGTTACGTGCAATGCGTTAATTGACACCGGTGCGGAAATAACTATACTGTGCTGTGGTTTATTTGACGAACTTGAATTTAACCAAGTCGAGTTATTAAAAGGAGGTACGTCTTCATTGGATAAAGACCAAATTGTAAGCGTTGCAATGGTAGATATGAAATTGCCATCTGCAAATTGGACTACTTTCCAAACTTTGGTATATAAAAAAGACATTTCAATTAGAGAAGAATACTCTGCAATTATCGGAATTAACATTTTAAGAAATTATCAATTGGTTTATCACGGTTCTAAAAAAACAGCTTGGATTGATGAAGTCTAAATCGATAAAAAATCTCCATACACTTTGCTGCATGGAGATTTTCTAATCGTTATTCAATACTAACAGTTGCATCAGCAATGAGTAAGAAAGTTAGATTGATATTCGAAGTATCCTAATGAATAGTAGTATCAGGAGTGCTGTTTGGTATACCCTTTAAAGCACCCATATCTATTAATTTCATATTCTCTTTTACAAAACCATCTTTAACTTTGAGAATTTTTTCATCACTCAATTTCATCCATACAGAACCGTCAACACCCACGTTGATTTCATCTACTTTTCCTTTAACTGTAACCGTACTCAAAATAAAGATTTTGTTATAGTCAAAATCATCCTCGGTGGTTGGTTTATAAAACAGTTGACTATACTTCGTGAATACTTGCCTTAAAGCATTATCGTTGTATCCCAATAGAAACCCTCTTGTCTCGTGACTGGGCTCGTCTATGTATTCATCTAATTTGGGTTTATAGAAAGCTAATGGTTGTTCATTAATATCGCTGCTTGTATGAGTATTCATTTGTTCAATAATTTTGTCATCCTGTCCATTATAAATCCAATATTTATTATCGGTAGCACTACTGAAATATGAAAATAATGCCTCTTTAGGCTTGGGGGTGTTAAATCTTAACTCTACCACATCTATAGGGTCCGTTCCTATCTTTTCAGTGCCTGGGTATTTAAGTAGGAAAGAAAGCTTCTCGTTGAATGGGTTTTTCTTGTAATAGAATCCGTTAAATGTAACGTACTGGTGTAAATATTTGCTTTTAAATTCTTCCGGGTTGGCTCTATATTCAGTATTGAGGGCGAGGTTATCAGTAATGACAAGCTCATTACTCTTACTCGTTTGTGCAGTGTCTGAATTAACTTGAGCTTGTGACGTTTGGTTTTTGTTCGAGTTGGAGCAACTTGTTACCGCACCAATAAATACGATAGAACCGATAGCCAAGTATCGTTTCACGGTGATAAGAGAATCAAAATTGACTTGTTTTTTTGTTAGCTTTTCTTTCATTGCAATTGATTTAAGATTTTAAAAATTTATGATTTGAAGCTAACATACGGACATATTTTGAATTTGTAGTCCGTACGGTTTACAATAAATATCCACAGTAGGGCTACTATTGGAAGGATATGCCACCAAAATTAGACGAGACACAAAAGAAGATTTTAAAAAAACTTGCAGAGAGGGTTAAATCAATCCGTAAGGCCAAGGGTTGGACTTTAGAAGAAGCCGGTAATGGTGGTAATAAAGACCGTCAATCCATACATCGATTAGAATCAGGTGAGTATAACCCGTCAATTATTTACCTAATAGAATTGTGTAGAGGTTTTGAAATGGATATTTCTGAACTATTAAAAGATATAGATAGTGAATCTTTATAGCATACCGAAAACTCCCATCAACGGATAGAAGTTAACTATTCGGTAACTATTAAAGTTTGGTGATTAAAAACCCGTCTTTCACTTTGGATACAGAAATTGTCTTTATTTCTTTACCTTTTCTGTATTTAGCATAGAAATACGCAGAAGGTGTGGTTTTAATTGTCCATTCTTTTTCTTCAAAAAATAACCCTTCTCCACTTTTCAATTTGTCGATTTCTGCACCAAAAATCACGGGTTTAGTACCACCCACTTTAGTTGCTAATAATGCTGTTGATTGTTCTTTTGTCTTTAATACTGGCATTGCTTTATGTTTTAAATTAATAACTATAGAGCAATTATAAGGAGGTTTTTTTGTTGGCGCAGCATTTATAAAAAGAAATAATATGAGGCAGGTTAAGTCTCATATCAGGTTTAGTTAGCTTGACTACTTTTTCTTTTTAGTGGGTATTGGTAATGTATGATCCGTTTTAGAAACAGTAATCCACGATTTATCAAATCCCAAAGCCTGTAAGGTTTTTTCTTTATCCAGCCCAGCAGGCTTTCTAATCTTTATCAAGACACTATTTGACGGAACTTTTTCGTGAATTGTAAATTGAGAACCATGTGGCTGCCATGTAAACATGTGTGCATTTGTCTGTTTTGAAAAACCCTGTAAATTGTTGTTTTTATTCCATTCCCAGTAGAACAGTTCAGGGTCATAACGGATAGTCTCAAATTCAAAAACTACAACTTCGGACAAGTCATTAGCTTTAATTAAAACAATAGTGCGTAAGTGGTCAAACCTCTCTCTTACCGCACTAACTCTATCATTCCAAATAGATAACACTTGTTCGCCAGGCAAATTAGGGTCAACCGAAGTGTCGATGTTTGCCCCAAAAGAATAAACAATGGAATTTCTGCCTGATACTAACGGTACTTTCTTTGCTTTTGAAGGATTAGAAGATTTTACAGTTTTGGCTCCCCAAGCAGTATTACCTAATCTTACATCATCCAAACCAACATTGGAGTCTCTCCATTCAGCACCTATTGCAGTAGCAAATATTGCTTCCCATTCAGAGCCTATAAGATTTGGCGCACCTTTAGATGCTAGTAAATAAACAATTTCTCTACCCACAATAAGGGGTAGAGAGGGTGGGAAATTATTTAAAGGAAATGCTGGTGGGCTTTTGTGTACGGTTCTTAATTTAGGTGATGGTTTGTCCATCAACAAATATTATCATATTTCATAAGCTTTGCAAACTTCTGTCATATCCAGTGTTTTAGCAACGTATGGTAATAGTTTTAAGATAACCGCTTTAACCATATTTACAGGAACGGCATTACCCGCTTGTTTCCTTGCTTGTGTGTCGTTCTTAATAATTTTATAGGTATCAGGGAACCCTTGTAGTCTAAACATTTCGCGTGGAGTCAACCTTCTCTCGCCATTAACTAGTAAGTAGTTGTAAGAGGCCCCTGCTCTTAAAGCACATGAATAAGGGTATGAACAGATGTTACCCGATTTGTTTTCATGCCAAATAGAAAGTTTATAAGCAGATGTATGTCTCTCTTTCCTTTTTGCTAATATGTATTCTGAAGCAAGATGTTTTTTATCTACTTTCTTTTCCAAAACTTCCTCTAGCGGTTTGAAGGGTCTGATAGGCTCGGGATAGGTAAATACAATTGGATCACGATGTCCAACTATTACAACACGTTCTCTTTTTTGAGGCAATCCATAATCAAGAGCGTTCAATACCGTAAACCTAACCGAATACCCTAATTCTTCTAATGTCTTAATGATGACCTTTAATGTTTCGCCCCCGTTGTGACCTACCAATTGTTTAACATTTTCAAGTATAAACGCTTTTGGTTTCTTCTCCTTTAAGATGCTTGCGATGTTATAAAAAAGAGTTCCCCGAGTGTCTTCAAAACCTTTCATTTGACCTATGATACTAAAAGGTTGACATGGAAAACCCCCAAACAGGATGTCGTGGTCAGGGATGTCTTTAGGGTCAACTTTAGTGATGTCTCCAAATGGTCTATGACCAAAATTATTTTCGTAACTGTCTTGACAATATGTATCTATATCAGATGAAAAAACACATTCTGGTTCGATATTATTTTCAACACAAGCTTGGTCCATAGCAACCCTAAAGCCACCTATACCGCAAAACAGGTCGATAAATTTAAGTTTTTCCATTAGTGAGATTTGATTTTAAATATAGAATTAAATATGATTTTAACGTAGACGCCTACAAATGTTGTGGAAACATATAAAAGTTACTAACACATAGCGCTAAATATGTTAGCAATTTTATTTAAAATTATTGGAGTAACAAAGTTGTATTTAATAATTAACTTGTAATCAAGTCATTATTTTTTACTCCGATCATAGCCTTTAAATCTCAACTATTACCCCTTGTTGACATTCGGCAGCCTCTGCCATCGCTTCTTCACGTGAACCAAATTCCAAAGTTTCACCATCTTCATCTGTGCATACAGAGTTTAATCCGTTCCATTTTTCAATTACAATAAAGCTCATATTTTATGTTTTTTATTTAGTTAATAGTCTGTTTAAAATCATTCAATGTTTTGGTATGATAGTATTCACAATATCCATCCCAGTGAAAATCTAACATTTCATTTACACTTTTCTTGGCCCCTGGAATGACTTCAAGCCAAACAATATATCCTTGTAATTGCTCAAATGACCTTGAACGTGTTAGTTCTAAAAACATCTCGTCATCTACAATAAAGTCTTGAGCGAAACCATTAGGGTAATATAATGCCATTGCGGATTCGCTAATCTTATCAGATAAATAATCATCCATATAACAATCGATGTAGGATGCAAGCTCGCATTTCACGTTTTCAAATGTCCAAAAATCCCGTAGTATAGCGTCCTTTTTTTCACGATAGGTATTCTCAAATTCTAATAAGCTGTCAATGTCTAATTTTGATAGTAGGTGTTTTATCTTTTTTATTTTCATGGTTGTTCCTCTTTTAATTTGGTTAAACAGACAATAGGTTTTTCAACTTCTCTATTCTTGATTTACGTTGTGATATGGAAGGTTTGCTATCTGCGAATAGTTTGATACCATTAATTTCAACCTCAATTCTCTTTCTTTTTTCTTTCCCGGCAGATGTTCTAAACAATCCAGATTTAACTAAATGTTCAGCGATATTAGGTAGGTGCAAATTGTTATCTACAAAGGTTTTTAAGTTATCCAAATAATTAGTTTCACAATTAATTGAAACACAGGGTTGAATGTATTTAAAATCAAAAGAATTATAAGTACGACACTTTTCAATGTCATCCTCTAAAGCCTGAATTACATCTTCTATTTTGTTCCCGTCTTCATCAAATACATCATCACCGTAGTCATAGGTTTCTTCACCATCTTCGTCATAGGCTTCTAATTCAACATGAGTTTCATTTAATATCCCTGTGACATATACATATTCCCCAGCTTCTAATTGACCGTCTGTTGTAGAATAAAACAGCTCAAAATCAAATCCGTATTTATCAGCCATCCAAACCCATAGCGTTACACGTGGTTGCCAGGAATGCCCAGCACTAAAGTTAACAGTGTAATACTGCCCCGTCTTATCAATACGTGATTCCCTGATATTTGTAAAATCATCCACTCTAGGCATTATCTCGCCTAAAGTTTCATTTTTTGTTGGGTGTCTTGTAGTCGGGTCGGTTATTTTACCTATCAAAATAGTAAATGCTTGACGGTCACTATAGGTTGAATTACCGCAGCCGTAATTACTACTTTCTAAATAATTTAGATAGTTAGTTAGAACAGTTTCTAGATTTTGCATCTGATTGTTAGTGCCCCTGAACGTAATAGAGAAATCATAAATATTAGCCATTTTTATAAAAAATTAAAATCATAGGCATGACACGCCATGCCATTAAGCGGGGTTTGAATTGTGGTGACCTCACAGAATTTTTAATGCCGGCAAAGAGTTTTCGACTCTTTTAATGAATGATTTAAGTCACTCATTTAATCACTGGGTCGTGATTAATATCTCATTGAGAACGATACAAACGTACGAAAACAGGGCGCAGTCGTGCAAAATGTAATTTTTAAAAACTTATTTATTATTGATAATCAAAACGTTACATGTTTTCTACTTTAACACAACAACATCGCTGATTGTGTGGTGCGGCGAGCGGAATGGCCGCGTGGTTACCAGCGCATCAGCGGCAGATAGCTTGCCTGCAACCGAATGTATCTTGGTAGTTTCCAATGATTCGTACAGGCTTAAAGGCGGCAAAATTGAAGGCAGTCTGCGCGCCAACATAGTTTTCCCCGCTCCCGGCGGACCAATCAATATCACATTATGTCCGCCTGCAGCAGCAATCTCAAGGGCGCGTTTAATGTTTTCCTGGCCGCGCACTTCGCTAAAGTCGCTGTCGTAAGCTGTAAGGCTTTTATAAAATTCTTCACGGGTGTCAACAATTACGGGGGTAAGTTGCGTTGTGCCGTCAAAAAAGCCGGCAACCTCGGTCAGGCTTTCAACCCCGTACACTTCCAGGTCGTTAACAATGGCAGCTTCGCGGGCATTTTGCTTGGGCAGTATAAAGCCATTAAAGCCGTCTTTACGCGCCTGTATGGCTATGGGCAGAGCGCCTTTAATGGGTTGTACCGTACCATCAAGTGATAGTTCGCCCATTATCAAGTACTTGTCCAGGTTTTCGCCATCAACCTGGCCCGAGCCGGCCAAGATGGCTGTAGCAATGGTAAGGTCGTATGCCGAGCCCTCCTTGCGAATATCGGCGGGGGCCATGTTTACTATAATCTTCTGCCGCGGCATCCGGAACCCGTTGGTTTGCAACGCGGCCTCAATGCGCTGCATGGATTCACGCACAGCGTTATCGGGCAAACCCACTATCAAATAAAAAGGTTTGCCGCCGCCACTGATGTTTACCTCGACGGTTATGGTAATGGCTTCGATGCCGTAAACTGCGCTTCCAAAAGTTTTAACTAACACAATGATAAAGTTTAATCACCCGGCGAAAGTTATATAATTTAATTGAGGGATGGAAAAAGCGGGGGCGAATTAAGATTAAAGTACGAACTTTTATATCACAAAAAAGATGCATAGCGTTCCATTTTCCCACGCGGAACACCCGGAACGCTGTGAAACATGCTGATTATCAAGCGTTCCATTTTTTAATCGGGACGGGGTATTGTTTAATCTTTTCAGTAGCTTTATATCAAATACCAATATAAACCCGTCACCTGCCCTCGAACCTGCTAAGTTTTAATGAAGCAAAAACTGATAATCCTTTTCCTGTTGCTGTGCTGCTTTCGCTTGTACGGACAGGATAAGAGCAATGTGGCTAACCCGGTTGTCGTTAAATTAAAGACCTTTTTAACAACCCACCTCACCGAGAAAGCATATCTGCAATTTGACAAACCTTATTATGCGGCAGGCGATACGGTTTATTTTAAAGCCTATGTTACGTTTGGCGAACGGCACCAGCTATCAACCTTAAGTGGCGTTTTGCATGTTGATTTGATCAATACCAATAATAAAATAGATCAATCAATAAAGCTACAGTTGGTAAACGGGCTTGCCTGGGGCGATTTTTTATTGCCCGACTCGTTGCCAAAAGGCAATTACCGCATTCGGGCTTACACCCAATGGATGCGCAACGAAGCTGATGCGTCCTTTTTTGAGCAGGTGGTTCCGGTTGGCTCGACCGAAAAGGAAAAGATTGCCGAAAGCACGCCTGCAGGGGCAAAAATAAATTCAAAACCTGATGTTCAATTTTT
The DNA here is from genome assembly GCF_025359345.1 of Mucilaginibacter sp. Taxonomy (GTDB): domain Bacteria; phylum Bacteroidota; class Bacteroidia; order Sphingobacteriales; family Sphingobacteriaceae; genus Mucilaginibacter. The sequence continues at coordinate 37,150 of NZ_JANYGQ010000018.1, read as the reverse complement.
TCCCGAGAGCGGCAGCCTGGTGAATGGCATTAGGTCAAAAATCGCCTTTAGGGCAGTTAGTACAAATGGCAAGGGGATTGATGTGGCAGGGGTGGTATTGGATAATAACAATACCGAAATATGCCGTTTTGCCTCAACCCATTTGGGCATGGGGTATTTTTACTTACAGCCCCAGGAAGGTAAAAGCTATAACGCCAGAATTACTTATGCCGATGGAATGCAAGAGATGGTTAAACTACCTGGTTCCGAAGCCTCGGGCTTAATGTTAACAATAAACAACGACTCGTTACCCAAAGCATCGGTACGGATTGAAGCCAACAAGGCCTGCTTTGCCCAAAACCGGGATAAGGACTATATGCTGCTGATTTATTCGGGCGGCGTTGCAACATCGGTTACTACTAAGCTTGATAGTAATGTGATATCGCTGGATATTGCCAAGCGGCACTTGCATACGGGCGTTGCAACAGTTACGCTGTTTTCGCCAGGCGGTGAGCCAATGTGCGAGCGGCTGTTTTTTGTGCAAAATTACGACCAGCTTACGCTTGATATAAAAAGCGATAAAACAGTTTATGCGACAAGAGGAAAAGTAAACATCAGTTTGCTGGCAAAAAACCGCTCCGACTCCGTAACTATGGGCCATTTTTCGGTATCGGTCGTAGATGAGGGTAAAGTATCAGTAAACGAAAATGAGGAAGGCACCATCCTTTCAAACCTGCTGCTAACGTCAGACTTAAAAGGAGAAGTAGAACAGCCAAACTATTATTTTACAAACACTGGCGATTCGACCCGCAGCAACCTGGATTTGGTGATGCTTACCCGCGGCTACCGCAGGTTTGAATGGCGGCCCCTGCTCGATAATGCCTACCCGGCTTTAACTTACCAACCTGAAAAAATGTTAGAGATAACCGGAACTGCGAAAATGCTGGGCGGCAGGGCACTATCAAAAGGTACAGTATCATTAATCGCGCCATTTAGCGGCCACGGGGTTTTAAGCACAGTTACAAATAGTAAAGGAAATTTCAGCTTTACCAACATGGTATACATTGATTCGGCAAAATTTATTTTACAGGCGGTGAATGCGAAGGGGAGTAATAACACGATGCTTACTTACAATGCGGATAAGCCGGCGCCGGTTACGCTTTACCAACAACCTCAATCGGTTGTGGCGGATACGGCGATGAACGCTTACATGAAAAACAACCAAAAGCAACGCAAACAGCTATATACGCAGGGGTTAATTAGCGGAAAAATGCTGAGAGAGGTAAAAATAAACGCCCGCAAACGCGATGATAACTACAGAACACAGAGCCTTGCAGGCGCGGGCCACGCCGACCAGGTTTTACACAGTAAAGACATCGGGTATGGCATGCTAAGAGATAATTTGAATGGGAAATTGAGGGGTGTTGTATTTGTAGGGCCAACTCCTTATTTGGAATTAAGCTTTATGGACCATTTAGGCGGTAAAGCAAAAGCGATGCTGGTTATTGTGGATGGTATTGAAGGAGCACCTTTACCCATTTCGGCAGATGAAGTTGAAACCGTTGAAGTATTAAAATATGCCAGCGCCAGCATATACGGAATGAACTCGGCCGGCGGTGTGTTAGTGATAACCACAAAACTACAACAGGGCAAGGAATTGAAAGATATTACCTCCAAGGGCATCCTGCCCATAACCGTAAGAGGCTTTTACAAAGCCCGCGAGTTTTACTCGCCTAAATATGAGAGCGCTACCGACAACAAACTTGCAGATTTACGAACCACCATTTACTGGAACCCCGAAATATTAACTGACAAGGATGGGAATGCCCAATTTGAATTTTATAATGCCAATGCCAAAGGCAGCTATCGCGTTGTTATGGAAGGAATTGATTCCGAAGGTAACCTTGGCCGGCAGGTTTACCACTATAAAGTAGAATGATTTTCAAAAAAACTACTAACTATTTAGTTATAGTTATTTTTTTTAATAGCTTTAAGTGATGAAAAACCTCTCCTTAACACTATCGCTTTTTTTGGTATCGTTATGCTGCCTGGCACAAAATACTATAACCGGCCGCATTATAAGCCAGGCTGATACCAAACCTGTAGCCAATGCCAATGTTTTTTTGAGTAATGCAACCATAGGCGACCATACTGCCGCCAATGGCACATTTATCCTGGCCGGCATAAAGCCCGGCAAATACCAACTGGTTGTGTCAATTGTAGGTTATGACACTTACACCCAGGATGTGATTGTAACCCACACCAATATCGATTTGCAAACCATCACCATCTTCCCAAAATCCATCGGGCTTAAAGGGGTTACAATAAAGGCAAAAGCGGGGGCCGACGCAGACAGACCCCGCTACCTGGCATGGTTTACCAACGAATTTTTGGGCAGTTCGGACCTTTCAAAAGAATGCAAGCTGTTAAACCCCGAATTGCTTGATTTTAACTACGATAACGCTAACAATATACTTACAGCAACATCGGTTGATTTTTTAGTTGTACAAAATGATGCGCTTGGCTACAGGGTAAAATATCTGCTTAAAGATTTTACGCTGGCATTTGGTGAAGAAGAAGCGCGCACATTCAGTTACTCGGGATCGGTATTGTTTGAGGCTATGAAAGGTAGTCCTGCGCAGCAAAAAGAATGGCAAAAGCGCCGGCAGGAAGTATTTGAAGGTTCGCAGATGCACTTTTTACGATCAGCAATTGCGGGCACCCTCGAGCAGGATGGCTTTAGGGCTCTGCGTTTGCCCGCTAACCCGCAACGCCCCGCCGATAGCGTGATAGAGTTAGGCCTGAAGGTAAGCGAGATATTAAAAAACGATAAAAAATACCGCGATTCGCTGGCATACTGGAAAAAGAAAGCCGCGCTCCCTAAAAACATTGATAAACTGGATATGACTCCTCTAAAAAAAGAAGACATAATTACCGGACCCAACAAACAGGGCATATACACGCTCAATTTTAATGGTAACGCCTATTTTATCACGTATAATAAATACCATCGCTTTAATCGCAGTGCACGCAGCAAACTTTCCGATCCGGAAAATAAAGACAATACGCTGGTGAACTTTAACCACCCACGGTTATTGTTTGATGCCAACGGCTCTGTGATTAACCCTAACGGGTTGGTTTACGATGGCGTTTGGGTGCGGGGCCGCCTGGCAACTTTATTGCCGCTTGATTTTGAGCCACTGCAAAACAACACGGCGGGTGAAATTGACAGCGCGCTGGTAAAAAATATTACAGCGAAAGTTAACGCCTACGCCACAAACCACGTTCCCGAAAAGGCCTACCTGCATTTCGATAAACCTTATTATGCAGCGGGCGATACCATGTACTTTAAAGCTTATTTAACCGTTGGAGATAACCATTCCCTGTCGCACTTAAGCCGGATATTATATGTTGATTTGATAAACACAAACAACAAAATCAGTACCTCGCTAAAATTGCTGGTTACTGACGGAGTGGCCTGGGGCGATATTGCCTTACCACGCACCCTTGCTAAAGGCAGCTACCGGGTGAGGGCATATACCCAATGGATGCGAAACGAGGGCGATGCTGCTTTTTTTGATAAAACTATAGTCATCGGCTCGAGCTTAGCTGGCGGTCCGGCTACTGCCCAAATAAAACCTGCTGCTGTAAAACCCGACATTAAGTTTTTTGCCGAAAGCGGAAATCTTATTACCGGCATATCGGGAAAGATAGCCTTTAAGGCTGTTGGCGGAGGCGGTTCAGGTGTTGATGTTAAAGGCGTAGTATTTGACAGTGACAATAAAGAAATTGCAACATTTGCGTCCTCGCATTTGGGGATGGGGGCATTTAATTTAACCCCGGCAGAAGGTAAAACCTACACCGCAAAAGTAACTTATCCCAATGGCGTGCAGGATGTAATTGAACTGCCCAAACCCAACCCGAATGCCATAACAATGGCCTTTACCGACCTTGGCCGGTTGTACTCAGTAAAAATAAATAGCAGTAAGCAATGGTACCAGCAAAATAAAGGGAAAAGCTATACGCTGATAGTTTATTCAGGCGGCATACCACAAAGCTTTACCATAAAGCTGGACAACCCGGAAGTTAGCCTGGATGTTTTGAAAAGAGATTTTCGCACCGGCATAGCAACGGCCACCCTGTTTACGGCAGGAGGAGAGCCCCTATGTGAACGTTTGCTTTTTGTTCAAAATAACGACCAGCTAAAATTAGATGTCAGTACCGATAAAGCGACCTATGGTGCCCGTGCAAAAACAGGCATAAAATTTAATGTAACAGGCGGCGCCGGAGACCCCGCTTCGGGACATTTTTCGGTAGCAGTTATTGATGAAACGAAGGTGCCTGCCGATGACTACAACGAACCGGGTATTTTGGGCAATATATTGTTAACATCCGATTTAAAAGGATATATTGAGCAGCCCGGCTATTACTTTGCCAAACCCAATGAAAAAACTGCCGCAGACCTTGACCTGGTAATGCTTACCCATGGCTACCGGAATTTTGAATGGAAAAAAATAATGGCTGGCGATCCGGCTGGTCCTTATCAACCCGAAAAAGGACTAACGCTTAGCGGTATCGTGAAATTTAATGGTAAACCGTTAAAAAATGGCAAGGTAAAATTGTTTAGCCGTTCGGCAGGCGGATTGATCCTGGACACGCTATCAGATGACCACGGCAGGTTTGTTTTTGATAACCTTACGTTTGATGATACTACAAAATTCGTATTGCAGGCCCGCACCCCGAAGGACCAGAAAGAAGTAGATATTAAACCCGACAGCGCATTGGCTTCGCCCGGCATTTCTTTAAAAGACCTGCTGGACACGCAACAGGAGAACGTTTCGGTATACGAAAAAAGCAGCAAGGCGTTTTTGGATGAACAGGACAAAAATGGCATCAATAAAAGCGTACATATGCTAAAAGAGGTAGTGGTTAAAGATAAAAAGCTAAACCCCCTCGAACATTCGCAAAACCTTAACGGTGCGGGTAATGCCGACCAGGTTATAACCGCCGAGTGGTTGGAAAAATCGGCCGACCTTACACTTTTTGATGCTTTGCGGGGCAAGGTGACATCGGTGATTTTTACGCCCAATCATAAGATGCGCTCAGATCGGAGTATGGAAGGAATCGACGCTAAACACCCGCCCAACTATATGCTGGTGATAGTTGACGGTATGCCTCAGTTTAATAGCGATGAATCGCAATTGCTTTTTATACCACGTGGAATTTTAGATGACTACAGCCCCTCAGACATTGAAAGCGTGGAGGTATTACTTGGAGCGCACGCCGCCGCGATATACGGAAGTGTTGCTACCGGCGGGGCAGTTATTATTACTACCAAACGTGGCCGCGCGGTAAATAATTATTATAAAGAGTCGCCGGGAGTTATAGCATTTAAGGCCAATGGTTTTTATAAAGCCAGGCAGTTTTATATGCCCAAATATGAACATACCGACACCAACGCTGCCAAAAAAGATTTGAGAACAACCGTTTATTGGAACCCAGAAATCCCGACCGATAAAAGCGGCAATGCCCAATTAGATTTTTATAATGCCGACGGTAAAGGCAGCTACAAAGTAGTTGTTGAAGGCATTGATGCCGAAGGCAATTTAGGCAGGCAGGTTTTCAGGTATAAAGTGGAATAGTAACGTCTTACTTTTCAAAGTACAAAAGTTGCACCGTTTCCCCATCAAAAACAGCATAGCTACAGGCGGTCACCCATTCGCCAAGGTTTATGTAGCGGCTTTTATCATTTAGTTTGATATCCAGCGGCAGGTGGCGATGACCGAATATAAGATAGTCGTAAAAATGAGTTTGCAAAAGTTGATTGCAAAAATCTACCAGCCATTCCTGTTCACCAGGCTTATTGTCTTCTTTGCTCAAGTTAACTTTCCGACTGTGCCTCGACCAGTAGTTGGCAACCCCCACGCCCAGGTTTGGATGGATGCGGGCAAAAAGCCACTGGCAAAGCTTGCTCCGAAAAATGCCCTTTAAAAATTTGTAAAACGTATCGCCGGGGCCAAGTCCGTCGCCGTGGTGCAGGTAAAACTTTTTGCCGTTACGCTCAATCTCCAATTCGTTGCTGATGATGGTTGCGCCAAGCTCCTGTTCAAAATAATCAAACATCCACATGTCGTGGTTGCCCTTAAAAAACCAGAGTTTTATGCCCGCATCGTTCAATTCGGCCAGCTTGCCTAAAAAACGGATATAACCCTTGGGAACAACTGTTTTATATTCAAACCAAAAGTCGAAGACATCTCCCATTAAAAACACTTCGGCCGCATCGGCTTTAATCATATCCAACCAGCGCACCAGGCGGTCTTCGCGCTCGCGGCTGCTGGGGTAAGTGCCGGTGCCCAAATGAAAATCGGAAGCGAAATATAATTTATTGCGGATAGCCATTATGGCTGTAAAAATAAGCTAATAATATTTAGATGTACAAACGCCTGGCAACAGGCCGCAGCATCGTTTAAAAAAAAATAGCCCACGCAAGGTGGGCTAACTAAAATAATTTATAGCCGCTCCATTTCAAGAGCGGATAAATTCGAAAAATATGCCGGGCGTTACCCCAAACAGCATGGTGAAAAATGATTTTGCGCCCCAGCAAATCAAGCCATTAATAAATGGCAAAGGTTTTTATTTACGATGCAGTATTTAACTGCTGATTGTTAAATGGATTGGCTTGTTCGCACACTTGGTTTACAAGGTCGCGTGATAATGGTTTGGTCATAAATGAATTAACACAGGCATATTTTTTCGATTGAAAAACATCAGCCGTGCGAATTGATGAGCTCATGATATGCACCCGCACATTTTTATGAGCATCCGCGTTAAAGCTTTCCAACTTGTCTAAAAACTCCCAGCCGGTTAGCTGTGGCATATCAAGGTCAAGCAGTATTACATCCGGCATGGTGCCGCTGTCTTTATTTTCTTCTAAATAATCTAAAACCAATCTGCCATCAAAAGTGTAAGTAGCTTGCTGGCAGTTATAATTATTATGCAACAAGCGCTGCATAATATAGTGATCTGTCGGGTTGTCATCAATTACTACAAGTTTGCACATGATAAATAGATTTAATGGTTGCTAATATAAGTATTTTAAAATTAACGTGTTAGCTATTGATGGTTTTTGTAATAATTTAGTTACACCGTTTTTTAACAATACTACTGACCTAGATAAGGCAATAGGCATGCCACATAATTTTTAAAGATTTATAGCTGATTTTTATTGTAGCGAAAAAGTAATTTTACTATTGATTAATAATTTAAGCGCCGTGGGAATAACGAGACCGCGATTTGTGGAAAATTTGGTGCACGTATTGGGGATTAAATTGGCGATAGGCCAGATTTGTTGTGCCAAAAAACTCCGCCGAACCAATACACTTCAAAAAATCGTCATTGCGAGGAACGAAGCAATCGTTACTCAGGACAGTCACGAGTCTTTCTTTTTGTGGCGACCAGGAAGTCGGTTTACAAGTCGCCACAAAGTTATTGTTCCGGGATTAGCATGTGCAGAGATTGCTTCGTTCCTCGCAATGACGAGCGGAGAATGGGTCAATTTTACTTCGATGCCAACTCGTTTGCTATTGATTTTGCACTCTCTGCCAACCGGATAAATTCCGACCGGTAACCTTCTTCGTCGTTCCCTTTGGCGCCTTTGGCCAGGCTGATAGCCTGTGCATAGGTTGATTGCTGTTTAAATTGCGAACCACGCAGCAGCATCCCAAACTCGGCAACAGCGGCAGCAAACCTGAAATCGACAGTAGTGGCCTCCAATGCCCTTGGACTATCTTTTATAGATACCTGGCTTAACTTACTGGTTGCCGAATCAGGGTCTTTATACCTGAATTTGATGGTCATCATTTCATCTGATGATTTATCTACACTGACAGGAAGCGCTTTTTGATACTTTAACGGATCCACACTGCCGGCATAGTCGTCCTTTATCCCGGCAGGTACAATTTCATACAAGGCGGTCACGGTATGGCCAAGGCCCATATCGCCGGCATCTTTTTTATCGTTATTAAAATCCTCTTTGGCCAGCATACGGTCCTCGTAACCCAATAGCCGGTATGCCTGTACTTTCGCCGGGTTAAATTCAACCTGCAGCTTCACATCCTTTGCAATGGTAAACAAGGTGCCGCCAAATTCGCTAACCAGGGCCTTATGTGCTTCGGTAATGTTATCGATATAAGCATAATTCCCATTGCCTTTATCGGCAAGGGTTTCCATTTTACTGTCTTTATAATTACCCATGCCAAAACCCATTATCGATATGGCAACTTTGCTGTCGCGTTCTTTAGTTATCAGCTTTTCCATATCGCCATCGCTTGACGGGCCGACGTTAAAATCGCCGTCGGTGCACATAACAATGCGGTTGTTGCCCCTTGCCATAAAATTCTCCTGGGCAATTTTGTAGGCCAGCTTCAGTCCTTCGCCCCCGGCAGTGGAACCACCTGCGGCCAGGTTTTCGATGGCATCATTGATGGTTGATTTTTTGTCGCCGCTGGTAGCAGGCAGTACAAGCCCCGCATTACCCGCATAGGCCACAATAGCGACCCTGTCCTGAGGCCGCAATTGTTCAACAAGTATTTTCATTGATGATTTTACCAACGGCAGTTTATTGTCCTGGAACATTGAGCCCGATACATCGATTAAAAACACCAGGTTTGAGGATGGCGGTTTTTGGGCATCGATAGTTTTTGCCTTAAGGCCGATGCGTAATAACCTGTGTTTTGCATTCCACGGCGCGGAAGATAATTCGGTATGTATTGCAACCGGGCCGCCATCGGTTGGTGCAGGTAAGTTATAGTGAAAGTAGTTTATCATTTCCTCAATACGCACGGCATCGGCAGGAGGCATTTGCCCCTGGTTAATAAAACGCCTTACATTGCTGTATGAGGCGGCATCCACATCGACAGAAAAAGTAGAAAGAGGTGCGTTTTTAACCGTTGTGAATGCGTTTTCGGTAATACCGGCATAGCTTTCATCGTCATCATCGCGTTTGGTTACCACAGTTTTATAGCTCTTGTCTTGTATTTGCGAGAAGGGCCTCGAAATTGTTTGTTTTTCAGAATGTGCGGGGGCAGCTATATAGCCAGAATAATCCTGGTCTTGCACAGACCCATATCCGACTACCACAACCTCATTCAATTGTTTCGCATTTGTTTCAAGATAAACCGTTAACGTATCTGTTTTTCCTAGTTTTACTGTTTTACGATTGTAACCAACGAAAGCAAAAGCCAGGTTTTTGGTACCGTCGGGCACTTTAATCGTAAATTCACCCTGATCGTTTGTTACCGTTCCAATTGAGGTGCCAGGTACCGATACCGATACGCCTGGCAAAGCAAAGCCGTCATCTTTTGAATAGACAGTCCCCGTGATGGTGCGGGTATTGCCATGCTTAAACCCTGTTAAGCCGGCAAAAATTAAAATAATTAATAAAAGCTTTTTCATAATGCGTTTAGTTTTACTGATGATGCTGTAAAACACACATTTCCATAAGCCATTTAAAAAAATTAATTTTACCACCCCGTAAATGAATTTTTTTAGGAAACCAGTTAAGCTAACCGATGCAGACGATGATAAACTGCTAACCCTTTACCGCCAAAGCGGTGATTTGCTGCATTTAGGTAAACTTTACGAAAAACAAATGCCCCTGGTGTTCGGTGTTTGTTTAAAATACCTGAGAGATGAAGAGCAGGCCAAGGATGCCGTTATGGGGATTTTTGAAGAGTTGACGGTAAAAGTTAAGCAGCACGACATTAAACAGTTTAAAAGCTGGCTGTACGTGCTTAGCCGCAATTATTGCCTTATGCAGCTGCGTGCCGGTAAAAAGATGGAAGTAATTAATTTGGATGACGTTATGGAATTTTCATTAATTCTGCATCCTGATGATAACAACCGCGAGGCAGCAATGCAGGCGCTTGAAAAATGTATGGAGAAATTACCGGTCAATCAAAAACAAAGCGTGAGTTTGTTTTATTTAAATGAAAAGTGCTACAAAGAAATAACTGAGCTTACGGGTTTTACCCTTAACGAAGTGAAAAGCTTTATACAAAACGGTAAACGCAACCTGAAAATTTGTTTGGAGAAGAACAGTGAGTAAACACGAGGCCGACATATTGCTGATAAGGAAGTACCTTAACGGGGAGCTTGACGCCCGTGCTATGCACCAATTGGAGGCCCGCGCACAGGATGATCCTTTTTTAATGGACGCCCTTGAAGGTTATGAAAGCTCGGGCCGCGACCAGCAAAATAATTTAACTGACTTAAGCGGTCGCTTACAACAACGTGTTGAACGCAAGGAGCGCCGCATTATCCCATTCAGGTGGTTGGCTATTGCAGCATCGGTATTGGTGGTGTTTACTATTGGATGGCTGTGGTTAAGCAATAGACCCAAACAATCAGTAATCCCGGTAGCGAAATTAGAAAAGCCCCCTGTTAAGACACCGCCAGTACAGCCATTGGCGAAAGATACCACCAGTGCCAGGCAATTGGCCGAGAATATTCCGGCACCAGCAGCACCAAGGCGTATAACTACCGTTAGGCCTGCCGGAGCAGCTGCACCTGCTTCGCCTGAAATAATAGCAGCCGAAAGAAACGATGTACTGAAAGAAGCCAGGATAAATAAGGACGCCGCCGCAGAGAAAGACACCACCCCGTTAAATGAAATGGTGGTAATGGATTATAGCTCGAAGAAGAAAGCGGCGCCTATTGACACCGGATCCGCAGGATACTTCGCTAATTATACGAACAAGCCGGCCGCAACTACCGACCAGGTGCTGAAAAGCCAGGCGCTGGGTGTATCAAAAACAACTGCAATATCGCCATTCAGCTCTGCCCAGCAGCGGCCTATTATATTGCAGGGCCGTGTAATCGACAATAACGACAAATCGCCGCTACCAGGTGCATCTGTAAAAGTAAATGGTAAAAACTATGGCGCGCTTACCGACAATAACGGCAAATTCCGGATAAAGGTAGACAGCCCAAAATCAAAGGTGGAAATTGGGTTTGTGGGCTATAACACAGTGAAGGTAGATGCGCAGAAAAGCGATTCACTAAAAACCATTGCGCTTGAGCCAAACAACAGCGCGCTTGCCGAAGTGGTTGTGATGAACAGCAACCAGGCTACATTAAATGCCCGCCCATCGGATGGATGGGTTAGCTTCAATAAATATCTAAAAGAAAATGCCACATCACCCGATGGAAAAAAGGGCATGGTAAAACTGTCGTTTATGGTCGCCGCAGACGGCGGCATTAGCGAGGTAAAAGTAACCCGTGGGTTAAGCACTGCGGCCGACAAAAAAGCCATTGATTTAATTAACAACGGCCCTAAATGGAATGGAAACAGCAACGGAAAGCCACAACTGGTTAAGCTGAATGTAAGGTTTGGGGATAGAGATTAGTTAATTAGAGGTTGGAGATTAGGAAAAAATCGCCGACTCGTTTTGGAATAAATTCATCACTGGTGAACAACAGGGTAAATTCCTCCTAATCTCTAATCAACTAACCTCTAATCACTATTTCTTATTCCTGTCAGCATAAGCAAATACCTTTTGCAGCAACGGCGACGTACGGGCGCTGATATTTTTGCGGATGTTTAACTCCTCAAGCGCAATTTCATAAAACAAGCCGTCGATCGCCTTTTGGGTAACGTAGGCGCTGATGTCGGGGTTAACCCTGGTAACAAACGGCACTTTGTTATACTCGTTTGCTGCATCGCCATAGTATTTTGTTGCACCAACTTTGTTAAGGCTGTTTTGTATAACTGGTTTAAATGAGGCCGTTAGTTGCAGGGTGGTTGTACGCTTAAAATATTGAGTGGCTGCATCCTGGCTGCCCAGCAAAATGTTGGCTACATCAGTAAGCGTCATTTGCTTAATAGAATTTATAAAAATGGGCTTGGCCTGTACGGCTGCATCTTCCGCGGCGCGGTTTAGTGACAGGACTACGTTGTCGCACAATTTCCCCAGGCCAATGCTCCGCAAAGTATTTTCAACTTTTCGCGCCTCGGGCGGGAAAAGGATTTTTACTGCAGCATTCGCAAAAAAAACCATCGACTGCTGAAAGCTGGTTGGAGCTTTTTGAGGTACCAATTTGTAGGGCCTCTTTTAAGCCGTTGCCTATTTCAATGTTTGTGGGATTGCCTGATGTAGCAGCACCAACGCCTGCCTGGGCAATCTGGTTAAGAGAATCACAACTTGATAATGTTATAATTATAGCCAGGAAGGGGATTAATAGTAGCTTTTTTTTCATTGCGATAATTTGAAGTGTAATAATTTTCACCGACAGAACGGGCAAATTTCCTGCCCCTGCCGGTGTTGCAACCAACAAGTGTTCCGACGATTTTGTTTGCCAATCAGAGCGAATGTTCTAATCTCTAATTAACTAATCAACCAATCTCTAATCACTATTTCTTCTTCTGATCAACAAAGGCAAATACCTTTTGCAACAGCGGGGTACTGCGGGCGCCAATATTTTTGCGAATGTTCAATTCCTCTAAAGCAATTTCATGAAACAAACCGTCGATAGCTTTTTGCGTTACGTAGGCGCTGATATCCGGGTTCATTTTGCTAACAAACGGAATTTTATTGTATTCGCCTGCTGCCTGGCCATAGTATTTTGTGGCGTTGGTTTTATCTAAACTGTTTTGAATAACCGGTTTAAATGATGCAGTTAACTGGTCGGTAGTGGTCTTTTTAAAATACTGCGTGGCTGCATCCTGGTTGCCCAGTAATATGTTCGACACATCCTGCAGCGTCATGTGGGTAATAGCATTTATGAATATCGGTTTGGCCTGTTTGGCTGCATCTTCGGCAGCCCGGTTAAGCGACAGGATAACATTGTCGCATAGTTTACCCAAGCCGATGCTGCGCAACGTTTTCTCGGCCTTTTGCGCCTGTGGCGGGAAGAGGATTTTTATAGCGGCGTTGCCAAAATATCCATTTAATGCCGATAGCTGGTCTGAGCTTTTTGCGGTACCTTGCTGCAACGCTTGCTTGAGGGCTTTACCCATATCTAACGACGATGGGATGGGTAGTTGGACAGCTTTTGCCGGCGTTGAGTTAACAGGCGCGTTGTAACTTGATAATATAAAAGACAACGTTAATACGGGGATTATTAGCAGGGCTTTTTTCATCGCAAAAGTTTTATGGGTAGTTAGCAAATAGCATTTATCACTGCCAAATTAAACAAATTTTGGCAGAAAGGCTATTTAACAAAAATCCGTAACAGGGAAAATACACCCGCAGCAATCAATGCAGATATTGGTATGGTAATAACCCAGGCCCAGATAATGTTTATGGTTAAGCCCCAGCGTACAGCCGAAAGGCGTTTTGTTAAACCAACACCTATTATTGAACCCGTAATGGTATGGGTAGTTGAAACCGGTATACCAAAGTGCTCTGTAAAAAACAAAGTGATGGCGCCGGCAGTTTCGGCGCTTACGCCTTCGAGCGGTGTAATCTTGGTGATTTTCGACCCCATGGTTTTTACTATCTTCCAGCCGCCCGACAAAGTGCCAAGCGCAATAGCAGAGTAACAAGCCAGTGGTATCCAGTCGGGCATGGTATCCCCGGGTTTTATTATTTTGGCAGTTACAATAGTAACGTATAAAATGCCCATTACTTTTTGCGCATCGTTACCGCCGTGGGCAAAGCTTAGTGCTGCAGATGATACCAGTTGCAGTCTTTTAAACCAGCGCTCTGCGGCGGCCGGCCTTGAATTTTTGCATATATGTAATATCAAAAGTGTTACAAGGTATCCCATTACCAGGCCAATTACCGGAGCTAAAACAATATATGCCAGTATGGTTAGTATATAACTCATGTTTACGGCATTTAAGCCGCTTACACCCATGTATAAAGCATTGGTGATGCCGGCACCGGCAAAGCCACCGATAAGTGTATGCGACGAGCTTGAAGGGATACCAAACCACCAGGTTATTAAATTCCACGAAATTGCGGCTACCAGCCCTGCCAATATTACGTGAAGGGTAATATAATTTTCGACAACAATTTTTGATACTGTTTTGGCAACTTTATGGTCTTTTATAAAAAAGTAAACTAAAAAGTTAAAAAAAGCCGCCCACACAACCGCCTGGAATGGGGTTAATACTTTGGTTGATACAATGGTTGCAATGGAGTTTGCCGCATCGTGAAAACCATTGGTGTAGTCAAAAATCAGCGCAAGGCAAACAATAACAACAAGGGTAGTAGTAATCATTTACTTATGCGTTTTTAACTAAAATTGATTCCATTACATCAGCTGCATCCTCGCACATATCTGTAGCGGTTTCTAACGCCGATAAAATTTCTTTGTATTTGATCAAACGGATAGCGTCTTTTTCATATAAAAACAGGTCAGCTACAGCGCGGTCGAACACGTAATCTGCTTGGTTTTCAACGCTGTTTATCCTGATACACGAGTCGGCAATGGCGCGCACGTTTTTAAGATCTTTCAACTCGCGCACAGCCTTTTCAAGGTCGATGCTGGCCTGCAGCGTAAGCTCTGATAGTTTGCGGATGTGCTCGTTATAATCGTCAATGCGGTACAGGTTCATGCGGTTTGCCGCTCCCTGGATGTAATCGGCAACATCGTCAATAGCCGACGCCAGCGCATGAATATCCTCACGATCGAACGGTGTAATGAAGTTTTTGCCAAGCTCCAAGTGTACCTGGTGAGTTATTTCGTCGCCCTTGTTTTCAAGCTTGTCAATCTGTTTAAACAGTTCTTCGCGGGTAGCCGCGTTATTTGAATTTACAGCCTCAACCAATATGGTTGCCATGGTTACAACGTTGTTTGCTGCCTGTTCAAATAACGGAAAAAATACCTTTTTATCCTTTGGTACAAAGTATTGGAAAATGCTGTTTAGTGACATAACTTAACATGGGTTTAGGCAAAGGTAACTTTGCAATGTTAAGTTAATGTTAATTTTTTAGATTTGGTATGTTAGGTAAATGTAAAGTCTGCTTTGAGCGCTGTAGTGTAAAACCGAAAGTTGACCCCAATCCCTCGGTGCTCCGTACATTGATGGTTTGTTCATGCGCCTCAATAATATGTTTAACAATTGCAAGCCCTAATCCAGAGCCGCCTATCTGCCTTGAGCGACTGGTATCGGTGCGGAAAAAGCGCTCAAAAAGACGCGGCAGAAATTTTTCTTCTATGCCAATGCCATCGTCAGTAACCTCAACCAGCACCTGGTCGTGCAATTCAAAAAGGCTTACTGATGTGTTGCCTTCTTCATTGCCGTATTTAAAGGAGTTATCTATCAGGTTAACCAAAACCTGGCGTATTTTCTCGCGGTCGGCATTTACCAGTATGGGTTCGTCGTATTTTTGTTTAAATATCAGTTTAATGTTGTGTTGCCTCGCCTTAAGCTCAAACGACTCAAAAACCTCTTTTATTAAGTCATTTATTTTAAAACGGGTAAGGTTAATCGGTATCTCACCCGATTCTAGTTTTGATATTTCGTCCAGGTCTTTTATAAGATAGCTCAAACGGTCAACATTTTTGGCTGCCTTCGCCAAAAACTGCTTAGCCATGTCTTTATCCTCAAAATCATCATCTTGCAGCGCCTCGATATATCCTTGTATAGCAAACAGTGGTGTTTTAAACTCGTGTGATATGTTTGACAAAAAATCGCGGCGAAATTTTTCCTGCTTACGCAATTCGTCAATCTCGGTTTTCTTTTCTTTAGCCCATTCCTTTACTTCAGTTTCCACATCATTAATCGGGTCGGCGCTCATGTGTTCCCCGAGAGCATCACGCAAATCGCGGCCAAGCTTCAGGTTATGGATCAGTTTATAAATCAGCTTTATTTTTGAATAAACGTATTTTTCAATCAGGTAATAAAAAACCAGGAAGCTTGTAATTATGGTGATGAAGAACGTAAGTGCTACGTTATACCAGCTATGTTGAAAATAGTAATTTACAGCAGAAAGTGTAACGGCAACCGCTGCCGCATTGATTAAAACAAGTATGCGAAGTTTCATAATTGTAAATATACGATTAGTGGTTTGAGATTGAAGATTAGAGGTTAGTTATTAAATTGTTAAGAAAGGGGATGATACCCGGTGCCCCCCGGCCTCGTCACCCCAAAAACACAATCCGACTTTCGGACTTCCGGTCTTTCCGACTTTCGGACTATAAACCTATCTTTGCCCCACTATGTCTGATAAAAAAGTTAGGGTACGTTTTGCGCCGAGTCCGACCGGTGGTTTGCACCTGGGCGGGGTACGCACGGTGCTGTTTAATTACCTGTTCGCCAAAAAGACCGGCGGCGATTTTGTTTTAAGGATTGAAGATACCGACCAAAGCCGCTACGTTGAGGGCGCCGAACAATATATTTTAGATTGCCTGGAGTGGTGCGGGCTAATACCCGACGAAAGCCCGGTTGCCGGCGGCCCGTATGCGCCTTACCGTCAAAGCGAACGCAAAGCACTTTACCGCGAATATGCTGAGAAATTGGTGCGGGAAGGCCATGCCTATTATGCATTTGATACGCCCGAAGAACTGGATAAAAACCGCAAGGAAATTCCTAATTTTCAATATGGACTTGCCTATCGCGATAGCCTGCGTAACTCGTTGTCACTAACAGAGCACGAGGTAGACCAGTTGCTTGATGCGCATACGCCACATGTTATCCGCATAAAAATGCCTGCCGATGACCGCGTGAGCTTTAACGACATGATACGTGGCCATGTAAGCTTTGAAACTAACCAGGTTGATGACAAGGTTTTGCTTAAGGCCGATGGCATGCCTACTTACCACTTGGCCGTTGTGGTTGACGACTACCTGATGAAAATTACACATGCGTTCCGTGGTGAGGAATGGCTGCCAAGCGCCCCTGTACATTTACTGTTATGGGAATATTTAGGCTGGAAAGCCGACATGCCACAATGGGCGCACTTGCCATTGATATTAAAACCCGACGGCCATGGCAAATTAAGCAAACGCGATGGTGCACGCCTGGGTTTCCCTGTGTACGCCATGAACTGGTTCGATGAAAAATCAGGCGAGCTAACTCCTGGTTTCCGCGAACTAGGCTTTTTACCTGAAGCATTTTTAAACCTGCTGGCAACGCTTGGCTGGAACGACGGAACCGACCAGGAAATATTTTCGCTGGATGAATTGGTGGATAAGTTTTCTTTAGAACGCGTAAGCAAAGCCGGTGCAAAGTTTGATTTTGAGAAAGCTAAGTGGTTTAATTCGGAGTGGATTAAGAAGTCGGAAGCCGGAAGGCTGAAGTCGGAAGTCAGAGCCGTGCTGGAAGATAAAGGTATTGTTATAAATGATGATGCTTATCTGCTGCAGGTTATTGATAAAGTTAAAGACCGTTGTGTGCTGTTGCCGGATTTTTATCACCAGACTGCTTACTTTTTTGAACAGCCTAAGGAGTACGATGTAAACTCGGTTAAGCCGAAATGGACAGATGCCAAAACGGATTTCTTTAAAGCAGTTATTAATTTAATAAATACTACCGAAGCATTCGAACCCGTTGAATTTGAAGCGGCCTTTAAAGCACTTGCTGAAGAAAAAGGCATTAAAGCAGGCGAACTGATGTTGCCGTTCCGTATAATGCTGGTAGGTGGCAAGTTTGGTCCGCATGTGTTTGATATTGCGGTAATACTGGGCAAGGCCGAAACTATTAGCAGGATTGAAAAGGCGCTAACTGTTTTTAATGCATAAATTTTTGTATTATTGGGTTACACTTAACCCAATAGCACATGAATAAATATTATTGCAAAAGCATCATTACCGCTATGATGCTTTTTTTTGCTTTATACAGTTCGGCACAAACAGATACAATAAAAGTTATCAAGGCCGGCCGGTTTGTTGATGTGCAACAAGGCAAAGTACTGTTGAACCAACTGATACTTATTGACCATGATACCATTAAAGCAGTTGGCAGTAATATTGTAATCCCGGTAGGCGCAAAAGTAATCGACTTAAGCAATGCCACGGTTTTACCCGGCCTTATTGATTGCCACACCCATTTAACCGCGCAGCCCGGCGAAAATTATTACGACGATCTCTTCCGCAAAACACCTATAGATTACGCCATTGTAGCCCACATTTACGCAAAACGAACGCTCGATGCCGGCTTCACAGGCTGTCGCGATGTTGGTTCGGCGGCGTTTATGGATGTTGCCTTGAAAAACGCGATTAATAATGGCGACATTCCAGGTCCGCGAATCCAACCTGCAACATTGTTTATCGGTAGTACCGGCAGTCACGGCGATTTGGATGGCTTTTCACCTTACCTTGAATTTACAGGTCCCAAACAAATGAGCGGCGTAGCAAACGGTGTGGATGAAGTTCGTGCACAGGTGAGGTATAATATAAAATACGGCGCCGAAGTAATAAAGTTTGGTGCAAGTGCCGGTGTACTTACTGAAGAGGAGAGTGTTGGTGCCCCGCAATATACCCAGGCCGAAATGGATGCCATTGTTGATGAGGCGCACCTGTGGGGTAAAAAAGCGTGTGCCCATGCGCATGGCACTATCGCTATAAAAATGGCCGTCAAAGCAGGCGTGGCATCCATAGAGCATGGCAGCTTTTTGGATGACGAAGCCATCAGCCTGATGAAAGCACACGGCACCTACCTGGTGGCCGATATTTATAATGATGAGTACATCATGAGCGACTACGCCAAGCATGGCACCCCTGCAAAAATCATCAATAAAGAAAAACTGGTTGGCCAGGCGCAGCGGCTTAGCTTCCAACGCGCTGTTAAGGCCGGTGTTAAAATTGCTTTTGGCACCGATGCCGGTGTATACCCGCACGGCTGGAACGGCAGACAGTTTAAATACATGGTTAAGTTCGGCCTTACTCCAATGCAAGCCATACAATCAGCAACACTCAACGCCGCCGATCTGTTAGGCTGGACAAATAAAGCAGGCGCCATAGCCCCGGGCAAATACGCCGATCTCATTGCGGTGACAAACGATCCATTGGCTGATGTTACAGCGCTGGAACATGTGCAGTTTGTAATGAAGGGCGGTGTGGTTTATAAGGATGAGATTGGTGGGAAGTAACTTCCTCAAATACTCGTGCTAATCATCTGGAATTCAGGAAAACAGTAACGTAAAACCCTAAATATCTATTTATTAAATAACCGGCCATGTAAGTGCTGTTATACGCAGCGACGCTCCCGTAATTCGAATAAAATCTAAAAACCACCTTTCCTTCATTTCAAGCTAATCGACAAAAAATTAAAAAATATTTGCGTAGTTAAATGGCTACGCATATATTTGTAGCCAAATAGCTACATAATGAATTTAAGACGAGACGTTTTCCAGGCCATAGCCGACCCAACCAGGCGGGCTATACTACTATTGGTAGCCGCACAATCAATGACGGCCGGCGCCATTGCGGCAAACTTTGACACTGCCAGGCCCACAGTTTCAAAACATTTGCAAATACTCACCGAGTGCGGGCTGCTTGAACAAAAACAAAATGGGCGGGAAGTTTACTACTACATAAACGCAAAAAGCATGAAACAGGTAGCCGATTTTATTGAACCTTTCCGTAAAATGTGGGATGACCGGTTCAATCTGTTAGAAACCATTATGAAAAATTACATCATAAAAGAATAGGCTATCATGGAACTAAAAACAAAAATTAATGCCGAAGACGGAAAACAGGAATTAACCATTACAAGGGAATTTGAGTTGCCGTTGGCCTTGCTTTTTAAAGCCTTTACAGAGCCCGAAATTATTGAACAATGGATGGGAACCAAAGTGCTTAAACTTGAATGTAAAAAGTACGGCAGTTACCAGTTTGAGACAAGCGACCCCAAAGGAAACGTGGTATTTAAGGCCAATGGAGTAATACATGAGGTTAGCCCAAATAGGAAAATAACCCGGACGTTTGAAATGGAAAACGCCCCATTTGGCGTTCAGCTTGAGATTTGTGAATTTGAACACGTTACCGAGGGTACCAGCAAGCTTAATATGCACGTAATATATGAGTCGGGCGAAAAACGCGACCAGGTGCTGAAGCTGCCATTCGCCCAGGGAATAAACATGGCACACAACCGGCTGCAGGATATGGTAAGCAAATTAAAACAACTATAAACATGGAAAAGAGAAAGACGCTTTGGTATTGGATAATTACGATAATATTATCCTTTTGTATTTTTTCGGGCGGATTGGCGCAGGCCATGCAGGTAAAAGGGGTTGTGCAGGGTTTTAAACCGCTTGGATACCCCATCTATTTTATTTCACTTATCGGCGTTTGGAAAATGCTGGGCATAATTGCGATATTAATCCCGGGTTTTAAATTGCTTAAGGAACGGGCTTATGCGGGTATATTTTTTGTAATGAGCGGAGCGGTGATTTCGCATATTGCCAGCAGTGATGTTTCTGTTCAAATAATTGCCCCTTTCGTACTGGCCATTTTTACTGTTTTATCCTGGTATTTAAGGCCTGCTGACAGAAAGATTATTTCAGCTATTTAAGAATAACCCACAAGATTTTATTTTAACAGGCATGAACAATAGTAAAAAGGCGTTTTCTGCAGCGCAGCGGGAAGAACTGCTCAGCATATTGAAAGCCCGTTTCGAAAAAAACATGAACCGCCATAAGGGAGTAGAATGGGCCCAAGTACAGGCAAAGCTGGAAGCTAATGCCGAAAAGTTATGGTCGCTCGATGAAATGGAAAACACAGGCGGCGAGCCGGACGTTGTTGCGTACGACGAACAAAAGGACGAATATGTTTTTTATGATTGTTCGGCCGAAAGCCCAAAGGGCCGCCGGAGTCTCTGTTACGATCGCGAGGCGCTTGATGCCAGGAAAGAATTTAAACCGGCAAATAGCATAATTGATTTGGCTGCCGACATGGGCGTTGAAGTTTTAACCGAAGAACAGTACCGCGAGTTGCAGCAACTGGGAAGTTTTGACGCAAAAACGTCGAGCTGGTTGAAAACTCCGGCCGATGTCCGCAGGCTTGGCGGCGCTATCTTGGGCGATTTTCGTTATGGCAGGGTTTTTATTTATCACAACGGCGCCGATTCGTATTATGCTGCCAGGGGCTTCCGGGGTTCGCTAAGAGTATAAACCGCACACTAAAACCAGGTATTATAACAATGAATGAAATTAATCCAAAAGTTGATTTTTATTTCAACAAGGCCAAAAAATGGCAGGAAGAAATTGAAAAATTAAGAGCGATTGCGCTTGATTGCGGGCTAACCGAAGAGATGAAGTGGGGTTGCCCTTGTTATACATGGCAGGGCAATAACATTGTTTTAATACACACATTTAAAGAGTACTGCGCGTTTTTGTTTTTTAAAGGAGTCTTGTTAAATGATGTTGAGGGTATCCTGGTTCAACAGACGGAAAATGTGCAGTCGGCGCGCCAGGTAAGGTTCACCAATATCGACGAAATAGTAGAATTGACAGCAACTTTGAAGGCCTATATTCACGAGGCCATTGAAGTGGAAAAAGCTGGCTTAAAGGTTGAATTTAAAAAGACCGATGAATTCAGTATGCCTGATGAATTTCGATATAAACTAGACCGGATTCCCGCCCTAAAAACTGCTTTTGAGGCACTCACCCCTGGGCGGCAAAAAGGGTACCTGCTTCATTTTTCGCAGGCCAAACAATCCAAAACCCGCGAAGCAAGGGTTGAAAAGTATATCCCGCAAATATTGGACGGTAAGGGGCTGGATGATTAGTGTCACGAAAAATCCAACCCCGCCAATTCGATAATTTTGTGCTAACCTATTTTACCCGTTCTATATATTCTCCGGTGCGGGTATCTACTTTTATCTTATCGCCCTGGTTTACAAAAAGAGGCACTTTTACTTCTACCCCATTTTCTGTAGTGGCGTTTTTCAGCGCGCCCGATGATGTATCGCCTTTAACAGCCGGCTCAGAGTAGGTAATTTCTAATTCAACGAAGTTGGGGGCTTGGGCCATAATAGGCTCCTCGCTTTCAAAAGAAACAATTACGTTCATTCCTTCTTTTAAGAATTTTGCCGACGGGCCGAATAACGCTTTCGAAACATTATGTTGATCATAGGTTGTGTTATCCATAATCACCATAAAATCGCCCTCCTGGTAAAGGTATTGAAAGTCATTAGTTTCCACCCGGCAAATTTCAACCTGTTCGTCAGTGGCTAAACGGGCCTCTACAATTTTGCCGGTCTTGATATTACGAAACTTATCTAAGTAAAACGCCCCGCCTTTACCGGGTGTACGATGCAGGACTTCGGTAACGCTTACCAGTTCGCCATTATAGCGTAATATATTCCCTACTTTAATTTCAGATGCCTTTGCCATGAAAATGCGTGTTAAATGTGGCGCCAAATATAAACTAAGTTATTGTAAACGCGAGGCAAAAAAAATCTCAGTTACCCGTCTGCTGGCATATTAAATAACCACGACAATATCAACCCTGGTTTCATCAAGTATTTAACCGTGTTCATGTAAAATTTTTCAGCGCCAGCCCAATTTCATCTTCCTTCGTGCCTATTAAACAAACAGTTAAAAATCGAAATCATGAAAAATCACATTCACCCCGGAGATGAGCACACCCCGGATTTAAACAATGACGGCATTGACCGCAGAGGTTTCCTGGAATGTATGGCCTGGGCTGGTACCGGCGTACTTTGGATGATGTCGGGCGGGATACTAAAGTCGTACGGCATGAGCCAAATGATTGATAAAACTACGGGTGGGTTGAAGAAAGGACTGTTAATGCCAAAATCCGATTTCAGCTTTGCCCAGATAAGTGATAGCCACATTGGGTTTACCAAACCCGCAAACCCTGATGTTGTAGGCACCCTCCAGGCTACCATCGCCAAAATAAACGCCATGCCTTCGGCGCCGGCGTTTGTATTGCATACCGGCGACCTTTCGCACCTTGCCCAGGCCGATGAGTTCGACACCCTGGAGCAATCATTAAAAAGTGTAAAAACCGAAAAAATATTTTATGTCCCCGGTGAGCACGACTGGACAGATAACGGCAAGCTTTACCTGGAGCGATACGGCAAGGGCACCAAAGGGGATGGCTGGTACAGCTTCGACTCGAACGGAGTGCATTTTATAGGCCTGGTAAATGTTACTAACCATGTTGACGGCGGCCTTGGTAATATTGGCGCTGAACAATTGAAATGGCTGGAAAACGACGTTAAAGGCCTTTCAAGCAGCACGCCGATAGTGGTTTTTGCGCACATACCGATGTGGGCAATCTATCCGCAATGGGGATGGGCGACCCAGGATAGCGCGCTGGCCCTTTCATTCCTTAAACGCTTTGGTTCGGTATCGGTGTTAAATGGCCACATACACCAAACCATTCAAAAAGTGGAAGGCAATATTACCTTCCATACCGCCAATTCAACGGCATTTCCGCAACCCGCACCCGGAGCGGCGCCATCGCCCGGTCCGATGAAGGTACCTGCTGAAAAGCTGAGGACCTTGCTGGGTTTAACGAGCGTTCACTACGTTGAAAACAACCATACGCTGGCCATAACAGATATTCCGCTTATTGAAGCCGCTGCTGTTACAGGCGGTCAGTAACACATCTTTAAATTATCAATCAACCGCATATTAAGACGGGATTTGCTGGTGCACGGCAGCCCTCTTAAATACTGCGCTTGTCAATTCCATTGTTCATGAAAAAATGTTTTTTGTTCTTTTTGATTATTGCGGCGGCCAAAATGGCCTCCGCCCAATACAAACCCGTTGATAAAGAATCGTCGCTGAAGTTTACGATAGGCAACTTTGGGTTTGATGTACACGGAAGCTTCGGCGGTTTCCTGGGAAGTATAAACTTTGACCCTCAAAACCCGGCAGCCGGCAGTTTTGATGTAACCATAGACGCATCAACCATAAACACCGATAACAGTTTACGCGATAAACATTTAAAGGAAGACAGCTATTTTGACGTAGATAACTACCCGCGTATCCGTTTTTTATCCACTAAAATTGCCGCTAAAGGAGGCGTATTCACAATGAGTGGGCACTTAACCATAAAAGGTAAATCAAAGAATATCTCGTTCCCATTTACTGCCTCACCGGCCGATGACGGCTACCTGTTTAAAGGCTCGTTTAAAATAAACCGGAAAGATTTTGGGGTTGGTGGTACCAGTACCATATCAAACGAGCTTGAAGTTGTTTTAAATGTGCACGCTGCTAAAGTTTAAATGTTATGAAAGTAAATAGAAAATTGGCGGCCGTTGGCTTAATTGCCGGCTTGGTTTGTACATTGGCAGTAGCCTCGTCATTCAGCCCAGCCCGGGAACAGGTGCAATATGTGAACTTAAAAGTGTTGCCAAAAAACATCAGCTCAAAAGAATTACAGGGGATAATGACCGATGATTTTGAGGACGGGCTTGGCGTAACCTGTGGTTTTTGCCACGCCGATGCCAAAGACGGCCATGGCCTTGATTTCGCGAGCGATGCCAAACCCGAAAAAGAAATTGCCCGCGCTATGATGCGTATGACTTTGGGGATCAACAAGAAGTATTTTAAAATCAAGCACCCGGCACTTGGCAGCGCCACGCTCACCGTTACCTGCAACACCTGCCATAAAGGGGTTGCATTTCCTGATGGCGCCGATCAGAAATAATAAAAGCGAATAATTTTACCGGGTTACATAACCAGGGGGTATGATGCAACAGGCAACAGATTTTTTATTTAAAATAAATAAGAGGTGGTACCACCTCTTATTTTGGCTTGTGGCCTACTTTTTTTGGGTATTTATATTCCGGAATGGCACGCTGGTTTTAACCCGCGCAATAACCATTCAGTTTTGTTACCTCATATTTATTGCAGCCAACTACTATCTTAATGCCTCGTATACAATTCCTTACCTGTTAAATAAAAAAAGGTATATAAGGTTTGGTATATGTTTCATCATGGGCATCGCCTTTACCTCGGCGATAAGGGTGCCGGTATCGGAATTTGTTAGTACATATATTTTTAATCGGGGCAATGTCCGCTTCAATTACTTTTCAATATTCTGCAATTCATTTGTTAATATCACTTTTTGGGTGCTGGTGATATTAACAGGCAAAATGATTGCCGAAAAAATCCGGTCGCAACTGTATATCGAACAAGTTGAAAAAGAGAAGTCGGCTAATGAGCTTAATTTTTTACGTGCTCAGTTTAACCCGCATTTCCTGTTCAACTCCATCAACTCCATTTACGGGTATATCGACAAATCGAATAAAGAGGCCAGGAATATGTTGCTTGTATTTTCGGATATGCTGCGGTACCAGCTATATGAATGCACCGTAGACTACATCGACATAGACAGGGAACTGAACTACATAAGAAATTACGTAGCCATACAAAAAAGCCGAATTGACGAGCGAATTAAAGTATCGTTTTACACAGGGAAGATAGATGGCAATGTTAAAATAGCGCCCTTCTTATTGATCTCTTTTATTGAAAATGCTTTTAAATACGTTGGATTTAATGAAAACGGCCGCAATGTGGTAGAGATCAACCTTACCTACAGCGGGGATATGCTCTTTTTTACCATAACGAATACAAAAGACGCCTTTACCGGCCAATCAAAAAAGGCATTGGGATTGGGAATTGCCAATACCAAAAGGCGGTTGGAACTTTTGTACCCCTACAGGCACGAACTCACCATAATCGAAAAGGAAGACTGTTTTGAGGTTATTTTAATTTTAGCAGGGGCATAATATTAAAACTCATTAATCTATGCCCGGCAAAATTCCTGTTATATGCAATTAGTCGCCTCCAATTCGTGTAATTCGTTTAAATTCGTGAAAATTTGTGCCCTTCATTAAATTAGTGCCATTTATGAAATCAATCCTCGCCTTTCTGTTTCTACTGTTTGTTATAAATTCCGGCAAAGCCCAGCAGCATGCCGAATACACCCCACCTGATGATCCGGCCGTTCAACAAAAGCTGGCGCAATGGCAGGATTTAAAGTTCGGCCTGTTTATGCATTGGGGGCCATACAGCGAATGGGGCGTGGTTGAAAGCTGGAGCCTTTGCCCCGAGGACGAGGGCTGGACACAGCGCAAAGGCCCTTATGGCGCCGACTACAACACTTATAAAACAGCATACGAAAACCTGCAAACTACTTTTAACCCCACACATTTCGACCCCGATAAATGGGTAAGGGCCGCGAAGGATGCCGGTATGAAATACGTGGTTTTTACCACCAAGCATCACGACGGGTTCAGTATGTTTGATACCAAACAAACCGACTATAAGGTAACCAGCCCCAAAACGGCGTTCTCAACCAATCCGAAGAGCAATGTGGCGAAGGAGATATTCAACTCTTTTCGCAAGGAAAATTTTATGATAGGCGCCTACTTTTCAAAACCCGACTGGCACAGCCCCTATTATTGGTGGCCGTACTTTCCACCTAAAGACCGGAACGTAAATTATGACCCGGCCAAATACCCTGAAAGATGGCAGCAGTTTAAAGATTTTACTTATAACCAGCTACAGGAACTGATGACCGGCTACGGCAAAATAGATATTTTGTGGATGGATGGCGGCTGGGTGCGCCCGTTAAGAAAAGCCGATTCGGCTTTGGCGCACGAGATGGGCAACAGGTACAACCAGGACATTGATATGCCTAAAATTGCTAAAATGGCCCGCGCCAACCAACCTGGATTAATAATGGTTGACCGCGCTGTGCCTGGTGCATACGAAAATTACACCACGCCCGAGCAGCAGGTGCCCGCAGCACCCCTCAGCTACCCATGGGAGTCGTGTATAACCATGGGCAACTCCTGGAGTTATGTACCTGGCGACAAATACAAATCATCGCAACAGATAGTGCAGCTGCTGGTAAAAATAGTATCGCGCGGCGGCAACCTGTTGATGAACATCGGGCCCGGCCCCGACGGCGATTGGGACCCCGAAGCTTACAAACGTCTGGCCGACATTGGCAAATGGATAAAAGTTAACGGTGAGGGGATTTATGCATCAAAAGCCATTGCACCATATTCGGATGGGGATATATTTTTCACCCAAACTAATGGCGGAAGTAACGAATATGCGTTTTTGCTGGGCAACGAGAATGGGCTGATATTGCCCCCTGTTGTTAGCATTAAACCCGGCAATGCACGAAAGGTGCAGCAACTTACGCTATTGGGAGTAAAGCAAAAACTGAAGTGGAAACAGGATGGCGATGTAATTAACGTTACGATACCTGCGGCGCTGCAAAATAACAGCGGATTAGCATACGCAGCGGGATTTAAAATAAAATATTGACGCGAATTTCACTAATTGAATCGAATTACACGAATTTTACGGGGCGACGAGTTTGATTGTAGGGGCGAATTGCATTCGCCCACACAGCGCAGGTGACTTATCTATGTCCCGACAGGTTCTATATTTGGCGAACTGCGTGCATCGGGCGTATGCAATACGCCCCTACATTTGACCTGAACAATTAGACATTCTAAAACCAATTCGTGTAATTCGATTCAATTCGTGAAATTCGTGCCCAATCAATTCGTGTCATTATGAAACTACAAGAACTTACATCATACCTCGAAAGCCTGGCCCCCCTGGCTTACCAGGAAGATTACGATAATGCCGGACTGATTGTTGGTCGCCCGGAAATGGAAGTGCACCGTGCGCTGGTTTCGCTTGATTGTACTGAGGCCGTGGTTAACGAGGCTATTGCCACCAACTGCCAGGTAATTGTATCGCATCATCCGATAGTTTTCCGTGGATTAAAAAAGTTTAACGGCAAAACCTATGTGGAACGCGTGGTGGAGAAGGCCATCCGGAACAACATCGCCATTTATGCAATTCACACCAACCTGGATAACATGATGGCGGGTGTAAACGCTAAAATATGTGAAACGCTGGGGTTGAAAAACTGTCGTATCCTATCGCCAAAGCATACCCTGCTAAAAAAACTGGTTACTTATGCTCCGCAAAGCCACGCCGATGCGGTGCGTAATGCTCTTTTTGCAGCCGGCGCCGGGAACATTGGCAATTACAGCGAAACCAGCTTTAACGCCGAAGGCACAGGCACTTTTAAAGGGAATGACCAAACCAATCCATATGTTGGCGAGCCGGGCAAGCGTCACCTGGAAAACGAGGTGCGCATCGAGACAGTTTATCCCGCCATATTGGAAAGTAAAATTTTAATGGCCCTGGTTTTAAACCATCCTTATGAGGAGGTAGCTTACGATTTATACAGCCTCACTAATCAAAATCAGCAGGTTGGCTCGGGAATGATAGGTGAGCTGGATAATGCCCTGGCCGAAGAAGCATTTTTATACCATGTGAAAGAAAAAATGCATTGCCACGTTATCCGCCATACTGAATATACGGGCAAAAGCGTTAAAAGAGTAGCGGTATGCGGCGGGGCCGGAGGCTTTTTATTAAAACAGGCCATTGCCGCAGGAGCCGACGTTTTTATAACAGCCGATTACAAATATCACGAGTTTTTTGATGCTGATGGAAAGGTGCTGATTGCCGACGTGGGACATTTTGAAAGTGAGCAATTTACGCAGCAATTATTGTATGAAATTATTACAAAAAATTTTACTAACTTTGCCGTCCGTTTAACAGAAGTAAATACAAACCCCGTCAAATATTTTATTTAATGGAACAAACCGTAGAACAGAAGCTTAAAGCTTTATACGAGCTACAAACTATCCACACCAAGATTGATAAAATTCGCCAGGTTAGAGGTGAATTACCTATGGAGGTTGCCGACCTTGAAGATGATGTTGCAGGTCTTGAAACCCGTATACAAAAAATTAAAGCCGAGCTGGATGATTTGGAAGATGATATTGTTACCCGCAAAAACCTGATAAAGGATGCGCAGGCAAACACAAAAAAATATGAGACCCAGCTTAACGAGGTTAAAAACAACCGCGAGTATGATGCAATTTCGAAAGAAATTGAGATACAGGGACTCGATATACAGGTAAGTGAGAAAAAGATCAGGGAGTTCGGTTTCGAGATAGCATCAAAAACCGGGATCTATGAAAAAGCCCTTGCCGACTTGGAATCGCGCAAAGCCGACCTTGACGCCAAGAAAGCTGAATTAGGTACCATCACTGCTGAAACACAGAAAGACGAAAACGAATTAACAGCCCTTGCTGATAAGGCAATTGTCAACATCGACGAGCGTTTACTGATTGCTTACAACCGCCTGCGCCAAAATGCAAAAAATGGCCTTGCAGTGGTAACCATCCAGCGCGATTCATGCTCTGGCTGTTTCAACCAGATTCCGCCACAGCGCCAGTCGGATATCCGCCAGCGTAAAAAAATAATCGTTTGCGAACATTGCGGCCGTATATTGGTTGACGAGCAAATGGCTTTGGAAGCAGAAGAGGCATAAGCCCCGCCCCCTAGCCCCCTAAAGGGGGAATAAAACATTTGAAAGGCGCTCAGTGATGGGTGCCTTTTTTGTTTGTCTTTATCTCCGCCAAAATAGCTACCTTGTTAATGCCAATAAACAAATATGCGCTACACAGTCGCTTTATTTTCCATGCTTGCGTTTTCGCTGATATATGTTAACGCAAAAAGTTTAGTCGGAAAAAGACCGGCCGCAGATACCGCAATGAAAAAAACGATCCATAAAATCTGGAAATTTAAAAGCTTCAAACCGTTGCCTAGGGCGGGAATGGGCGGCTTTGATAAAATTGATATACTGGATTTAACGAACGAGAAATTTTTAACCAGTTACCCCGACCGGTATAAAAAAGAATCGCAACAGGCAGCTTATGAAATAGTTAACAACGCTATTGTTATAAAAATCCCAGACAAAGAGAGTAACATGGAATTAAAAATCAAAACACTTACAACTAATACACTCACTTTAATTATTAGGATATTTTACAAAAGCAGCACCGACGGCAAACGAATGGGCACTGACTTGCTGGAGCTATCATTTGAGGCCGATTGAAACAATGCCACTATTTAATGGCAGCCAATACCCGCTTCCCACCAAAGTCCTCCGCATAAAACACCCGCTTATCATCCCCCAATTTAACATTCCTAATTTCTCCGGGCCCTTCAAACCCGATGCGGATGCCGGCTATTTTGCCGATGTTTTGGTTTACGGCTGTGGTGAATATCTCTTTGCCATTGAGGCTTACAGTAAACTTATGGTTTTGCACAACACAGGCCAGGTGCTGAAAGTTGGCGAAATCGCAGCCGAAGGCACTTAAGTCGGTTGTCTTTCCGGATATATATTTATCGCCAGTTGATAATTGCAGGTTGGCAATGCAGCCCTTGTCGCAAAGAGGTATATCGATTGCGTTTTTTGTGCCGATAATCTCAACCAACACCTTGCGGCAGGATGACTGCTCGGGCAAAGATGTATTGCGCAGCGTGGTTTCAAAATTGAAATTATCACTCGCAAGCCCTTCAAAATCGCGTAAATTGTAAAAGTAAACCGCCGATCCATTAAACACCGGGGCACCCTTTATTTTTTCGAACTGGCGCGCGGTTATTCCCAGCGCACCGGGCATGTGGATGGAGTCGTTATTGAGGTAGCTGGGCACAGGGTCCTTGTCAATAAGGCCCAGCCAGCTGTTGGTTTTTATGAATACCGGCTGCTCTTTCTTTATTCGTCCGTTAATCACCAGTTTGGCGTTAAAATACCCGGGCACGTAATAAATAGAGGTATGTTGCTTCCCGTCGCCGGCAACTTTTTCTCGCCGTTTGGGATCCCAGCTTTGCTGTATGTACACGCTGTCGCTATGATAAGCCGAGGCATCGTAATCAAAAACTACAGAATTCGGCATTTTATCGCTCACGACCCTGGCGCTGAATTTTACAGGTGCATTGGTTATAATTGCAGGTGCGCGTTTTGCAGCCAGTGATAATACCAGGTAGGCCGCAACGGCCAATCCCGCAATAGTGAAAATTACCGGCATCGATAGTTTTCTGCGTTTTACCGCCTGCTGTGGTTCTCCGGCGGGCGCCTTTACTTTGTCTAATTCGGCTTGTTTTTTGAACGAGCGCCAGTCAGCAAAATCAAGGAAACGGGCTAATGCATTTAGGGTGATGATGGTTGGCGTATTATCATACCGAACTTTGCCCCAGATACGTTTCAGGGTTGAGAGGCTAAGGCGGGTTTGCGTTTTCTCGAAAATCAGTTCGCTTAGTTTTTCGAAATCATAGTCGCCCCAGTTGCCGCTGTTTTCCCAGCTCAGGGCCTGTTCAGCCAGCTCCCGCCAAAGTACTATGTATGGCTTTTCGGTACCCATTTTACGGTTTCAATAACGGCATTAAGTTACTAAATGATTATGACGTTTGAGGGAGGGGTTTCGTTACAAAAAACTCATTTCGCGCCGGGTTAAAACCCGGCGCTACAACATGGGCCGAGCTGATGGCTCTTTGCGGACGGGAAGATGCCCACTGATTGCATTTGAATTTCTTACCGCAGGCCTGCGACCTGCGCTGGAGGACGCCGCCCCGTTGGGGCTGTGAAAACGTAAATTTGATATTCTTTTTTACCCAAAATAACACCGTAGCGATATCCCCAGCCCCAACGGGGCGACACTCATCAGCAAAGGTCGCAGGCCTGTCTTGATAGCGAATCTTAATCCCCTGATTGCATTTGAATCTCTCTTGAAAGCTATTTGAATAGGTCTAACGGCGCTTTAACCTCAACTTTGATTTAACAAACCCCAAACCCTCTTTAATCCAATTTATTGTGAAAGCATTTATTACCACCTCGAAAATCATATTGGCTTTTATCCTGCTTTCAACTGCGGCTAAGGCGCAGGACAGCCTCAATTTCTCGCCGCCCGTTAAAGCGCCGGTAGTTTACGCTATCGAGGCCAAAGACAATATTGTAGTAGATGGCCGGCTGAATGAAGAAAGCTGGAAATTGGCTCCTGTTATCTCCAATTTTTTTAAGCTGCAGCCGCGGCAGGGCGGCGCTTACCTGTATAAAACCTTCGTTAAAATTGTGTACGATAAAAAGAACCTGTACTTCGGTGTGTTTTGTAAAGATACGGCCGGCAAAAAAGGTGTGCGGGTACAGGACTACCGCCGTGATTTTACACCTGATAACGATGTTTTTATGATACAGCTCGACCCGCAGAACCTTAAGCGCTTTTGTGTGTCGTTCCAGGCTACGCCGCTGGGCACACAGGGCGACATGCAGGTGTTTGACGACCAACTGCAGGATGTGAATTGGGACGCCCTGTGGAAGGTTAAAACCACAGTTACCGACAGCGGTTACTATGCCGAGTTTGCTATCCCGTTTAAATCGTTGCGCTACATTAAACACGGCAACGATTCTGTTTCGTGGAACCTTACTTTCTCTCGCATTGCCCGGCGGGACAACGAACAAACGGTGTTCCCGGCTATCCCGCAAACCTACTCGCCATACCGCATGAGCTACGGGGCCGAACTGAAAGGATTGCAACTGCCGCCTCCTTCAACCAATATCAGGGTGCAGCCGTATTCGTTATACCAGTACTCGCAAAGCACCAACAGCAATAACGTAACCACCAACAGCAGCACGCTTAAATTTGGCGGCGAAGCCAAATGGGCCGTAAACCCGCATGCTGTATTCGACTTAACCTTGAATACCGATTTTGCCCAGGCCGAGGTTGACCAGGCGGTGAACAACCTTACCCGTTTTAATGTATTATTTCCAGAAAAGCGGCAGTTTTTTTTGGAAGACCAGGGCGTGTTTGCCGGGGCAAGTATCGAAGGACTGAAACCATTTTTCAGCCGCAGCATCGGGCTTTCAAATACCCAGTTTAACGCTAAGCCCGTACCTATCGACGCCGGGCTGCGCTTTACCGACCGCACAAAAGACCGAACCTTTGCCTCGCTATACGTGCACCAAGAAGGCACATCCGAACAGGGCGCTGCCGATTTTGGCGTGCTGCGCTATCTTAAAAACTATGGCAAGGAAAATAACATCGGCGTAATGTTTACCGACCGGGTTGACGAGGCTGACCCACGCAAAGGCTTCAACACCAAAAACAACAGCACATTAACGGTGGATGGTTTGGTTAGACCGAGCAATACGTTAAGCATTCAATACCTAACATCGGTATCAAACAATAACAGCCCCGATAGCCTGGGTTTTGCCAATTATTTTAAGATAAAATACTTCGATAACAAGTTCTTTTTTTACTACCAGAACGAGTTTATATCGCAGAAGTATAACCCGGCAATGGGTTTTGTTTTTCAAAATAATGTGATTTATCACCAAACGGTTGAGTTTATTTCCCTGCGGCCCAAAAACAAAAAGTGGAGCTGGATACGCGAGGCCGAAATTGGGTTCGACGTAAACTATTACCAAAACGCCAGCGATTTTAAGTTCCAGCAGGCCGATCTGTACATTTACCCAATTTACGTGGTGCTGAACAACGGCGGTGTGGTGCAATACGCCATCAGGCCTAACTGGCAAAATATCAACTTCGATTTTAGCCTGCTGGGTGTTAAACTGGCACAGCGCAACTATTCATATACCGTGCACGAGCTTACTTACCAGTCGGACCAATCAAAGAAATTTTCATTTTTGGGCGATTTTAACTTTGGTCAGTATTACAATGGAACCATGCAGTCTGCAGTGCTGGGGATGCGGTATGCGCCCAGCCCGATGATCGCTGTATCGGCCAATTATACCCTGCAAAAGTTTGAGGATTTCGGGCTGGATAAGGTTGCCCTGCGCACCAACCTGTACAACGCCCAGTTGCGCGCTGCGCTTAACCCGCAGGTGCAGGTATCTGCGTATTACCAGTATAATTCCTACGGCAAGCTTGGCCAGTGGAACGCCCGGGCCAGCTGGGAGTTCGCGCCGTTAAGTTTTATTTACCTGGTTTATAACGAAAATAACTTTAAGGATACCCCGGTTAAAAATCAATCGATGATAGCGAAGATTAGTTTTTTGAAGCAGTTTTAGGGGGGGCGTGGCACGATGACATCCAAATTAGTTAGTTACCGGATGAACTGAATAAATTTATCAGGATATCTTTTAGAAACTTTCAAAAGCACTTTTTGACCGAGTTTAAAAGTATCTACTTGAGTTGAAAATTCACTTTGTATGCGTTTTCTTTTATAAACGAATTCAACGTAAATATTAGAATGGCTTCGCCCAGCATCCCTTTCAATTACGGTAGCATCTACGTATTCATAAAATCTAAGTTCCCTTTTGGCGTTAATATTATTTATTATCCCGTATACAAGCCCTGCAAATAATAAAATTACCATAATACTATAACCAACCACCTTTTTTTCGACCTCTTTCATTTTTCTACTATTTGTATGCTCCGCGCCGAAGTCCAATTGTGGGGCTAGCAGATAGCTAACAAAATGAAAGATAGTAAATTATTTAATCACAAACTTAAAAGGACAAATTTTTGCATCGAGGGATTGATATAGTGGCTTGCCGTTGCTTTGATCGTTGGGTTTTATCTGAAAAACAATCATCTGATGAGCAGATTATTAACGAAATAGGTATTACAACACTTCCACCTTCTTCCCGACCACTTTTTCCGGAAACAAAGGATTTATTCCCACCGCAATAAATATCACCAAAATACAGCCAATGGCATTTAACCATAAATAAGCCACTACCTCAAAATAGCCAAGGACGCAAATCAGGATTTCGGTAATCACAGCTGCAATAAACACCGCATTGCCCCGTATTTTTTTGAGATAGAAAGCTACTACGAATACCCCGAGGATGGTGCCGTAAATATATGACCCCAGTTGGTTTACAAACTCCAGCAAATTACCCACCTTGCTGGCGTAAAGCGCCATCCCTACGCAAACAATGCCCCAAAAAATGGTTGCCAGGCGCGAGGCATCGAGGTAGTTTTGGTCGCTGGCGCCGGGGTTGATGATGCGCTTATAAATATCAACCACGCTGGTTGATGCCAGCGAGTTTAAGGCGCTGGCTGTTGAGCCCATTGAAGCAAGGAAGATGATGGCCACCAGCAAGCCTATTAATCCGCGGGGCAAGTAGTGGGTAACAAAGTTGAGGAACACGTAATTGGTATCGTCGCCGTTGGCTTTGGCGTTATTTCTTTTCATGACACCAATGGCTTCCTTGCGGATATCGGTAGTTTGTTTGTCGGCAACTTTTAATTCCGATTGCGCTTGGGCTATCTGGGCCTGGTCCTTACTGTCGAAAGCTTTTATCAGTGCTTCTGATTTGCTTTTGCGCTGTTCAAACGCTGTGGCGTATTGTGTCTCGAGTTTGTTGTATTGTGCCGAGTAGCTGCTGCCTTTTACCTGCTCCACCTCGTAACGGTTAAAAAACATTGGCGGGCGGTTAAACTGGTAAAAGGCGAACACCAAAATCCCTATCAGTAAAATTAAAAACTGCATGGGTATTTTCAGCAGGCCGTTCATGATCAGTCCCAGGCGGCTTTGGCCAACCGAACTTCCGGTTAAGTAACGGCCCACCTGGCTTTGGTCGGTACCGAAATAGGAGAGCTGTAAAAAGAAGCCACCTATCAGCCCGCTCCAGATGTTATAACGGTTGTTAGGGTCAAACTTCCAATCGATAACGTTCATACGGCCCAGCTTGCCCGCAAGCTTAACGGCTTTTCCAAAGCCTACATTGCCGGGCAGCAGGTGTACTACCAGCACGCCGGCAAAAAACATCCCTAAAAATATGATGCTCATTTGCAGAAGCTGTGTGTATGACACCGCCTTGGTGCCGCCATAAACGGTATAAAATATCACCAGGCTGCCAATAAACAGCGTAGTGTAAACGGTGTTGATATTTAATATGGTCGATAGGATGATGGATGGCGCGTAAATAGTAATGCCCGTTGAAAGCCCCCTTTGTATTAAAAACAGAAAGGATGTAAGTGCCCGTGTTTTAAGGTCGAACCGATTCTCCAAAAACTCGTAAGCGGTATAAACTTTCAGCCGGTGAAAAATGGGCACAAAGGTTACACAAAGCACGATCATGGCCAGCGGCAAACCGAGGTAAAACTGCACGAATCGCATCCCGTCGGAATAGGCCTGGCCGGGTGCAGAAAGGAAAGTTATGGCGCTGGCCTGCGTAGCCATTACCGATAGCCCGACGTGGTACCACCGCATGGAGCGGCCGCCCATTAAAAATTGGTCGATGTTTTTGTTGACGCCGCTTTTCCAAACGCCATAAATAACGATGGTTAGCAGCGTTGCAGCAAGAACTATCCAGTCGGTTAAGCTCATTCAAAAAGGATGGTAATGAGCCAGAAAATGAAGATCAACAGGACCAGCCATCCGGCTACAATGCCGTAAAACTGGTTCCAGCTACGAATAAATGAAGGCAGTTCCGGATCAGGCGTTGCCACGTCCCCTAACAAATACATTAAGGAAGAAGCCTGCAAACAGCAAGCCTACGACGCCAAGGATTGGGATCAATACAAAAGTAGTATCTATTACTACACCGATAATGAGGCCGGTAAGCAAGCCTACAAGGTAATATAGTGAATCGTTAGTTTTAACTTCTTCGTGGTGTTTCATAATTGCAGGTATATTATGGCACAAAAATAAATATTAAATGGTGGATAACAATAGGGGGAGTGTTAATTGTTTTGTGCTTTCCGCGGGCGGAAAAACTAAAAAGCCCCCGTAAACCGGGGGCCTGTATAAGTCCTATTCTATCGCTTACAAATATTTTGTAATATCAGCAGATAATGGTGTAGTTGCCGAGCGGAAACGGTGGATCAATTTACCGTTTTCGTCAATCAGGAATTTTTCGAAGTTCCATTTAATATCGCCGGTAAACTCTGGGTTTGGGGCGGTGGTTAGGTATTGGAACAATGGGTCAATATCTAAACCTAAAACGCTTACTTTACCGCTCATAGGGAAAGTTACGTTAAAGTTATCATGACAAAAGGTTTTGATATCCTGGTTGGTGCCTGGCTCCTGGCCGCCAAAGTTATTGGCCGGGAAACCTACTACTACCAGCTTGCCTTTATATTTTTCGGCAAGGGCTTCTAAATCTTTATACTGCTTGGTAAAGCCGCATTTTGATGCTGTGTTTACGATCAAAACTTTTTTGCCTTTGTATTTGGCTAATGAAAAGTTTTCGCCATCGATGCTTTTCAGTTTAAATTCATAAACCGATGCTGGGGCCGATACCAGGAAGAAGGCTAATATTAACGTAAGTAATTTCATGGTTGGTAATAATTGATAGTTTTCGATAATAATTTACGTAAAACTAACTAATAAAATTTCGCTTGGCTAAGTACTCATCCTCTTTTTGTGTCATTTTTTGTTTTGTA
>NZ_JANYGQ010000007.1 GCF_025359345.1 Mucilaginibacter sp. | reverse complement strand
TCGAACGCCTTTTCGGTAACGCGTATGATATGATTTTTTATAAACTCAGCGCCTTCGCGTGCGCCATCTTCAGGGTGCTTAAGGGCGCATTCCCATTCCAATACCGCCCAGCCACTGTAGTCATATTGTGTAAGTTTACTAAAAATTCCTTTAAAATCAACCTGTCCGTCGCCTAAAGAGCGAAAACGACCTGCACGGTCAATCCAGTTCTGGTAGCCGCCGTAAACGCCCTGCCTCCCGGTCGGGTTAAATTCAGCGTCCTTAACATGGAACATTTTTATCCTTTCGTGGTAGAGATCAATGTATTCCAAATAATCAAGACACTGCAAAACGAAGTGTGAAGGGTCATAAAGCAAGCAGGCACGTTTGTGATTGTCTACTTTATCTAAAAACATTTCATAAGTAATACCATCATGCAAGTCCTCGCCCGGGTGAATTTCATAGCATAAATCGACGCCGCAATCGTCATAAATATCCAGTATCGGTTTCCAGCGTTTTGCAAGTTCTTCAAATGCGGTTTCAACAATACCGGCAGGTCTTTGCGGCCACGGATAAACCATCGGCCAAAGTAGCGCACCGCTGAAAGTAACTGATGCATTTAAACCTAAGTTTTGCGATGCCTTAGCCGCATATTTTAGCTGTTGTACAGCCCACTCTTGCCTTGCTTTTGGGTTATTGCGTAAATTCTCCGGTGCAAAACCGTCAAAAAGCTGGTCATAAACCGGGTTAACAGCAACCAACTGGCCTTGGAGGTGAGTTGACAGTTCAGTAATCTCCAGTCCGTACGATTTAATCTCGCCTTTTAAATCCTCCGCATAAGTTTTGCTTTCAGCTGCTTTTTGCAGGTCGATAAAACGCGGGTCGAGCGTGGGTAATTGCAGTCCTTTGTAGCCAAGGTCGGCCGCCCATTTGCAGATGCCATCAAGACTATTGAATGGCGCCGTGTCGCCTATAAATTGAGCTATAAATATTGCAGGTCCTTTAATTGTTTTCATAGTTAGTCATTTGTCATTGGTGAGGAATGTCATTGAGTCATTGAAAAGTTCGGGATTTCGTCCCACATCTTCAAATCTTCAAATCAACCCATCTTCAAATCATCCGCACATTAAATCACGTAGTCTGTCCACTTCTCATTGCTTTGGTTCGATGCCACTACGTTTTCAATAAACGCCATGCCGCGGATACCATCTTCAATGCCGGGAAAGTCGAGCCATTCGGCCTTTGGTTCTTCATTGTCTATTTTTGCTGCTAAAGACAGTGCGAAGTTGCGGTATAGGTTGCCAAAGGCTTCCAAATATCCTTCCGGGTGCCCACCGGGTGTACGGGTGTTGTGCACCGCGAAACTCGATTCCCTGTCGCCGTAGTTACCCCCTGCACGTAAGGTTTGGGCTGGTTTATCGCCCCACTTTACAGTAAGTGTGTTTGGTTCCTGCTGGGCCCATTCAAGGCTGCCGTGTTCGCCATAAACGCGAATTTTCAGGGCATTTTCCTCACCAACAGCAATTTGAGATGCAGTAAGCACGCCTGTAGCGTTATCTTCGAAACGTAATAACACAGCGCCGTCATCATCAAGCATGCGGCCTTCAACTACCACGTTTAATGAGGCATTTAGTTGAGTTATTTTTAAACCGGAAATATATTCAGCCAGGTGAGCAGCATGTGTGCCAATGTCACCCATGCAACCGCTTTTACCCGATTTTTTAGGATCAGTTCGCCAGGCGGCCTGTGCGTTACCTTCGCGTTCAGAAAGTTTGCTTAGCCAGCCCTGAATGTATTCTACATAAATTTTTCTCACTTTACCGAGCGAACCTGCCTTAATTATTTGCTTAGCCTCTTTAACCATCGGGTAGCCCGAATAGGTATGGGTTAACAGCAACATCAGGCCTGTTTCTTCAAGCTTTTCCCTTAGTTGTTTTGCTTCATCAAGTGTGAAAGTTATGGGCTTTTCAATAACCACGTTGAAACCGTGGTCCAATGCCATCATGGCCGGGCCAAAGTGGGCGAAGTTTGGCGTAACTATCGTTACAAAATCCATTCTTTTATCTTCTGGCATTTTGCTTTCTGCCAAAATCATTTCTTCATAGTTGGTATAAATGCGGTCTTCGGGTAAAAACAGCATGTGGCCGCTTTCAATAGCGGTTTCTTTATGGATGCTTAGCGCACCGCACACCAGTTCAATTAAGCCATCCATATTAGCGGCAATCCGGTGAATAGCGCCTATAAATGCGTCTTTACCCCCGCCTATCATCCCCATGCGGAGTTTTCTGTGAGCCATGTTTTGTAATTAGTGATTTAGTGAATTAGTGATTTATTTTAATTAGCGAATTAGTGATTGAGTGATTTATTTTTAATGTCAAATTAGTGATTGATTCGATAAATAAAATATTCATTTAATTATTAAATCAATCACTAATTCGCTAATTCACCCATTCACTAATTATCCTAGGTCGCCCACGCTTTATCGCCTTTTTTGTAAGGTACGTTACCATCGTAATGGCCTGGTATTGCAATATAGCGCAGCGCTTTTGTTGCACCAATTTC
Organism: Mucilaginibacter sp.; assembly: GCF_025359345.1. Lineage (GTDB taxonomy): Bacteria > Bacteroidota > Bacteroidia > Sphingobacteriales > Sphingobacteriaceae > Mucilaginibacter. Next base: position 22,445 of record NZ_JANYGQ010000007.1, on the reverse strand, counting down.
TGATGTAAAGTAGCCCAGTAAAGTAAGCTGCTTCATCATGGTGAAATAGTGGTTTGGTACTTCGGGCGCTTTGTAGTCTTTTTCGCCTTTATGCTTGGCAGCGTCTGCCTCAGCGTCTTTATTCTTTTTAGTTGCGTATTCTTTTTGCTCTTTATCCAGGTCGATAAGCAAATCGGTACGCTGCTGTGCAGTCAGCGACATAAACTTGTTGCTGAATTTCTTATTTGCAGCGTCATCAAGTTTGCCGATACCTTCCATAAATACCTTCTGGTCTTCTGGTGTATAGCAATCCTGTACCATTACAGCCATAAAATGGCCCACATTGGCGGCTTTTGCTCCCGGCGAGCTGGTTGTTGGCAAAATTGTATCTGCTACCTCGTTTAAAAAGGCAACAGTATCCGCAACAAACAAGTCCTCTACCTTAGCGGTACCCGATTTACAGCCCGAAATAAAGAATTCGGCACCTATAACAGCACCACCCATCAGCAGGGCAACTCTTCCTATGGCGTCTCTTCTATTCATATTAATTGGTGAATTAGTTTTTAAATTAGTGAATTGGTGATTTAGTGAATTAGTGAATTAGTGAATGCTTAATTTGAAGATTAGAAAATTAGCGAATTTGAAGGTTATTTGCAATGTTCATTTTCAAATCTTCAAATCAGCCAATTTTCAATTCACTAATTCACTAATTCAAACTTATTATAAAGTCCATCCCTCGCGGTACTGGCGTTTTACATATTGATTAGCCAAATCAAAATTAGTAACCTTTTGGTTCTGGTTGTCCCACAGGTATTTTATCGCTCCGCCTCTTAGCGAATGACCGCGAACAGCAAGATTTGCCATCAACAGCGCTTCGGTAAGCGGGCCGGCTTTGTCAAACGACGAGCTTAACTCGGTTTTTCCGTATCCTGCAATACAACCTTCCACCCACTGCGCATAATGGCCTTCAGCGCCGCCGGGAACACGCGCCCATTTTTGTGGAGCTTTTGCATCCTTGGTTAATGCCTTTGGCAATAATGTAGCCGCATCTGAATAGGTGCTGCAGAACATTTTCCCTTTGGTACCGACGAATAAACAGCCGTTACCTTGTTCGCCGCCCCAATCTTCGTTTGGAGCCAGCTCATCCGGTCTTTCCGGCTGTATACCACCGTCCATCCAGTGCAGTGTAACATTGCCGAGAGTTTTAGCTGTTTTAGGGAAAGTTAGTGTGATGTGGCTCGATGGAGGACAGCTTTCAGGGAATCTTCCTGCTTTAAACTGATCAACATAAACGCCGCCTACGCTTGCCTGTACATCAGTGGCATAGCGAATATCCAATACCCTGAAAGGAGCCTCAACAAGGTGGCAACCCATATCGCCCAGGGCGCCTGTTCCGTAATCCCACCAGCCGCGCCAGTTAAATGGTACCAGTTTATCAACATAATCTTTTTTAGGTGCAGTACCCAACCATAAATCCCAATCCAATTCCTTAGGTATTTCAGGCTGAGGTGCCGGCCACGCAATACCCTGCGGCCAAACCGGGCGGTTTGTCCAGCAATAAACGGTATGCACATCGCCAAGCAGGCCGGCATCATACCATTCCGACATTAAACGTGTTCCGTCATTTGATGAACCCTGGTTACCCATTTGTGTAACTACCTTATATTTTGCTGCGGCTTCGGTTAGTAACCGGGCCTCATACAAATCATGAGTCATGGGCTTTTGCACATATACACCTTTGCCCAATTGCATGCCATGATAAGCTATTATAGCGTGGTTATGGTCGGGAGTTGATACCGACATCGCATCGAAGTGCTTGTGTTCTTTATCAAGCATCTCGCGCCAGTCCTTATAATATTTTGCTTTCGGGAAGTTTGCCCGCGTTTTAGCCGACCTTCTATCATCCACGTCACACAAAAACGCTATTTCGGCTTTACCGCTTTTAGCGAAATTGGCGATATCGCTCTCACCTTTCCCACCGGCACCTACGCCGGCTACTAACAGTTTGTCGCTCGGTGCTAAAAAGCCTTTGCCGCCAAGCACATGCCGTGGCACTATCATAAAGCTTGCAGCAGCTATTGTACCGGTTTTCAGGAATTCTCTCCTTGACTTGTTGTTCGCCTGATCGGTCTGTTTTTCTTCAGCCATTTTGTTTAGTTGTTATGTTTTAAATTAGGTTGTTATACGTTACCTTTCTTTAGTTCTTCCACAGCATGAGCCGCAGCGCGGGCGGTTAACGCCATGTAAGTAAGCGAAGGGTTCTGGCAGGCACTTGAAGCCATTGCAGCACCATCAGTTACAAACACGTTTTTAGCATCCCATACCTGGTTCCACTCGTTCAGTACCGACGATTTAGGATCGCGACCCATGCGGGCGGTTCCCATTTCGTGTATGCCACGGCCCAAAACACCGTCAGTGCTGAAACTATGAACATTTTTTACGCCCGCAGCTTCAAGCATTTCTTTGGCATCATTAGCCATATCAATACGCATCTTCTTTTCATTATCCTTAACCTCAACATCAAAAGATAAGATGTTTAGCCCCCATTTGTCTTTACGGGTTTTGTCAAGGGTGATCTTATTTTCGTGGTACGGTAGTGTTTCACCGAAGCCACCCATGCCCATGCTCCATACGCCTGGTTCGGTTAATGCATCCTTAAATGCACCACCGATATTCAGTTCGGCAATATCGCGGCTCCAATTCTCACGGCCTGCTGACCCCTGGTAGCCAAAACCGCGGATATAGTCGCGTTTTTCGCCGTTCAGGTTACGGTAGCGTGGTATATAAATACCATTTGCCCTGCGGCCAAAGTAATATTTATCTTCATAGCCTTCAACGGTACCACCTGCACCAACACCTAAGTGGTGGTCCATCACGTTGTGGCCCAATTCACCGCTGCTACTACCTAAACCACCTGGCCAGATATCAGTGGCTGAGTTCATCAATATCCATGCACTGTTTAAGGCTGATGCATTCAGGAAGATGATTTTTGCATAGTATTCATAAGTCTTGTTTGTTTCGGCATCTAAAACCTCAACTCCCTTAGCTTTTTTGGTATCCTTATCATACAAAATCCTGGTTACGATAGACCACGGGCGAACTTTCAAGTTTCCGGTCGCCATAGCTGCGGGTAGTGTAGCCGATTGTGTGCTGAAATAGGCTCCAAACGGACAACCTAACCAGCACTTATTGCGGTACTGGCAGTTTGTACGGTTATTATGCGGCACAGTAATATTAGCAGTACGACCGATAATCATGGCGCGCTGGTTTTTATAATATTCCATCAATCGCTTTGATAAATCTTTCTCCACAACGTTCATTTCCATCGGTGGCATAAAGTCGCCATCGGGAAGGATAGCTAAATGGTCTTTATTGCCAGATATACCCGCAAATTTTTCAACATAACTATACCATGGCGCAATATCCTTATAACGAATAGGCCAGTCGGTGCCAATTCCGTCTTTTAAGTTTGCTTCAAAATCAATGTCGGCCCAGCGGTATGACTGCCTGCCCCACATCAGTGAGCGGCCGCCTACGTGGTATCCCCTAAACCAATCGAAACGCTTTACTTCGGTATAAGGGCTGTCTTTATCGCTTGCCCAGTAATCAAGGTTGGTTTCGTTTAATGGATAGTCGCGCTTGAGCACCGGATAGTCCTTTATCATTTCTTGTGTACGCCCGCCACGGTGAGGGAATTCCCATGGGTCCTTAGTAGCGTTCACGTAATCTTTAATGTGCTCAATGTTACGGCCACGCTCAAGCATAATGGTTTTCAGGCCTTTTTCAGCAAGTTCCTTTGCAGCCCACCCGCCCGAGATTCCTGAACCGATGACAATGGCGTCATAAGTATTTTCAGACATATTATAATGAATAAAAGGTTAAATAAATTTCTGTTAAATTGGTTAATCGCTAAATGTATGAACAATAAATTATCGAACAAATATTCCATTGTGTTTTTTTAACACAATAATGGGCCCATCGTATCAAAAAAGCCGATTTATGGTTAATTTGTATAAATATCTTCGACGCCGAAATATGTAAAAACTGCATTTGCTTAGCTTAAATTGCCTTTCTTCAATTCATCAACCGCATGGTTGGCCGCGCGGGCTGTTATGGCCATGTAAGTGAGCGATGGGTTTTGGCATGAAGTTGAGGTCATGCAGGCGCCATCGGTAACAAAAACATTTTTACAGGCATGCACCTGATTCCACTCGTTAAGTATGGATGTTTTCGGGTCTTTACCCATGCGCGCCCCACCCATTTCGTGTATATCCAGTCCTGGTGCCCGATGGTCGGTTGAAGGGCGGATGTTTTTAAAGCCAGCAGAAGTAAACATCTCTGTTAGCTGTTCTATAAAATCCTTCTTCATCTTCTCATCGTTATCATCATAATCAACCGACACATTTAATAACGGAACACCCCAGTCGTCTTTCAATTTAGCGTCGAGGCTAACATGATTTGTGTCTTTCGGTATGGTTTCGCCCATAAATTGTGCGCCAACATACCAGGGACTAAGATCACCTTTCACCAGGCCATCTTTCAGGCTTGCGCCAACGCCTTCATATTTGTGCTGCTGATACCTGTAGCCGCCAAATGTGCAGGCATAGCCACGAAGAAAATCGGTTTCCTGTTTATAAACATTCCTAAAACGCGGAATGTATCCACTGGTTGGCGAGCGGCCATCCACTGTCCATTCTTTCAGTCCGTCATATTCAGCACCAATATTGGCAGAATAATTATGAAATGCGACAAATTTACCCAGCACGCCGCTGTCGTTACCGAATCCGTTAGGGAAACGGCTTGAAGTAGAGTTTAACAATACAAGGTTGGTATTTAAAGCCGCGGCATTTACAAATATTATTTTCGCGTAATACTCAATAGCTTCTTTTGTATTGGAATCGATGACGCGGACGCCGGTCGCTTTGCCTTTTTGCTCGTCGTAGATGATGGATTGCACAACCGAATGGGGCCTTAACGTCAGGTTGCCCGATTTTTCGGCCCATGGAATGGTTGACGCATTGCTGCTGAAATAACCTCCGAAAGGACAGCCGCGCTGGCAAAGGTCGCGGTTTTGGCATTGGGCGCGGCCCTGGTCAATGTGTATCTGGTTGGGCTTTGACAAGTGCGCACAGCGGGCGCTTATCACATGCCGGTTTTTATAGTGGGTTTTGAGATGTTCGCTAAAATACTGCTCCACATCGTTTAATGGAAAACCTGGTAAAAATTCACCATCGGGTAATTCGGCTAAACCATCTTTATTGCCTGCGATACCTGCAAATTTCTCTACGTGGCTATACCACGGCGCAATATCTTTGTAACGGATGGGCCAATCGACAGCATAGCCATCACGTGCAGGGCCTTCAAAATCGAAATCGCTCCAGCGCTGGGTTTGCCTCGCCCACAATAATGATTTTCCCCCAACCTGGTAGCCGCGTATCCAGTCGAATGGTTTTTGCTGTACGTAGGGGTGCTCCTTATCTTTTACAAAAAAGTGCTGCGAATCCTCACCAAAAGCATAGCAACGACCAACTATTGGGTTTGCTTCCATAATGGCCGAAGGTAACTGTCCGCGGTGCTCAAACTCCCAGGGCATTTTATTGGTGGTGGGATAATCTTTAATATGTTTTACATCGCGGCCCCGTTCAAGCACCAGCGTTTTAAGGCCGTTACCTGTTAACTCTTTGGCTGCCCATCCCCCGCTTATACCCGAACCGATGACAATAGCATCAAAAGTGCGTTCTTGAACGCTGTCGATATTTAAATTGGCCATTTTATGCTGTCTTCAGTTTCAGTTTGCTGACCGGATAGTGTACGATATATCGCCCGGGGACCAACTCATACACAATTTCTTTAGTCATAAAATATTGGGAGTTTGTATAGCCAAACACTGTTTGCCCTTTAACGCCCCAATAAAAATTGGTGATTGGGTCTGGCGGTATATTTTTTTGAGGTTTGGTTTTCGTTACCGGTGGCTTTTCAATGGCCATCAAAATAGTTTCCCGGGTTTTAGTGCCTAAATCGCCAAATTCCTTTCCGTGTTCATTTTTAATTTTTGCAGTGAACGCTTTCATACCGGCGACAAATGCCTCCTGCCTTTTATTGTCGTAACAATCGTCAATCATTAATAAAACAAATGCAGGGAGGTTTAAATCTTTTGCGCCTGGCGTGGTTGTTTTTGGAATAATGGTTTCGGCCATATCGGCTATCAGCCGCTGCCCGTCTTCATCAATATTTACATGTTTTAGCTTAACGTACGACGTACCATCTTTACCGACGCACGAGGGCAAAAGCACCGCGCCGCCAATAACCAGAGCCAGATTTTTTAATACAGTACGCCTGTTCATTTACGCTTAAATTGGGTGGGGCAAAAAATCATGTATAATTAACATTTATTAATATAAAATGCAAAATAACTTTAGTTTTTATTTAACCGATTTTTAAGTATTGGTTAAATAAGAACGTCGCATTTACAATAATCTTATAGCTAAAATGTAGATACGCAGCATTTTGCGCGTACATGGCAGCGGATAGTAACACATTTATTACATAGTACGCCCCAGGGCACCGGGGCGTATCTAAATTTCAAAAGGGCTAATAACCCCATTTAGTCATTACATGTACATCAGTTATTATACATTCAACCGGGTCTTTGCCCTGGTACGATTCCTGCTCGATGATAAATTGCGAGGTACCGCCTTTTTTGCGAGCTGTCGTTAATATCTCTTTCATAGGCATTATCCCCTGCCCTATTATGGTGCTTTCATAACCATGGCCCATTTCGCCTTTCTCAGCAACTTTAATTTCGTCCTTCACGTGCATCAGCTCAAAACGACCGGGGTATTTATCCAAAAGCGCCAACGGTTCACCACCGGGAACGCCTGCCATATTACCCGTGTCCAATTGCTGAGCTACCAGCTCGGGGTCGGTGTTTTTTAGTATAAAGTCGAACAGGTTGCTGTCGCCCACCTTGGTGCTGAACTCAAAGTCGTGGTTATGGTAGCCAAATTTCATTCCATGGGCCTTGCATAGCTCGCCGCATTTATTGAACTGTTCCATAAACTTTTTCAAGCCCTCCATATCTGTCCGTAGGCTTTCATCAAGCCATGGGCTTATCACGTAGCGTTGTCCAACTTCGGCAGCATCTTCAATGGTATATTTCCATTTATCTGTAAAGTCGTTTTTGCTGCTGTCCCAATCCTTGGCAGTCATCACTGTGTGTCCGCTCGGCATTTGCATAGATAAGTCGGTCAAAATCTTCTTAAATTCTTTAGCAGTATAGCCGTAAAATTTACGATTGATATAGTTGGCATGCTCCACGTGCTTTATATCACCTGCTGCAAGTTTTTTAAGAGTGCCCATCGGGTCTTTACCCATGGCATCGCGTACGCTATAAAGCTGTATGCCTAGCCTGGTCAATTTTTTCTCCCCGGCCAATAAGGCATTGGGCATTAAGGCGGCACCGGCAACAACCAGTGCGCTGTTTTTTATAAATGTTCTGCGTGATGAATCCATCATTATTAGAGTTTAGTTAGTTGCGGTTGGAAATACTGGGAATAATAAATTGGTGTTGCTTACAAAAGCCAGGTGCTTGCTGTCAGGCGACCATGATGGGGTGTTGATGGTACCCTGCCCGCCATACAGGTAAGCAATAACCTTTGACGGTCCACCCTCAACCGGCATTACCCTTAAGTAAACATGTTTATAAAAAGGATGGTCGCCGGGGGCTACTTCGCTTTTCAGGAAGGTGATATACTCGATCCATTTGCCGTCAGGTGAAATATGGGGGAACCAGTTGTTGTAGTCATCATTGGTTAACTGGGTTTGTTCGCTGCCATCAGCTTTCATACGCCAAACCTGCATAAGGCCGCTTCTAACTGAGTTGAAATAGATATACTTGCCATCGGGCGAGTATTCAGGACCATCGTCAAGACCGGGAGTATTGGTTAGTTTTTCCTCAGGTCCGCCGGCAACAGGAATGCGGTAAACGTCATATTCATTATTACGCGCCCCGCAAAATACCAGGTATTTGCCATCTGGCGACCAGCCATGCATATACGAGGGGCCGATTTCAGTCATCCTTTTCGGTTCGCCACCAGTAGTTGGCACAATCCAGCCAATTGAATTACCGGTTTGGTCGGCACTGCTAATGGTTAGCGATTTGCCATCGAACGACAGCACGTGATCGTTATTGTTATTTTTTGCAGAACCTGTATTAAATACTGTGGGAGTGTTTGTTTTTAAATCAAATTTATAAAGCAAACCGTCGCTGTTGTAAAGCAGATTTTTGCCATCAAGCATCCAGTTTGGAGCCTGTAACGACTTTGTTGACTGGTAAACGATGGTGCTGTTTTGTGTTGCCAGATCGAGTATTTCGATGTTGCTGCCTAAATATTGCTTGTAAGGCACCAGGGTTGCAGGTGCCGGTATCACTATCCTTGTATTGTTAAATACAGCTTTTTCGGTAACGTTGGCGTTGTGCGAGCATATAAATATACCCACGTACACATCATCGCCTAAATCAACGTCGCTCACTTCATCTTCCGTAAACAAATCGCCTTTGCGGGCAACCGACATAATGTATTTATTACCATGCCTTTCTAACTGGATAACATCCGCGTGGGTAACTGTTGATTTTTTCTCCTCTGTAATACCGCCATCTGTTTTGCGGAACTGCAGCGAGGTGAGCCCGTCGCCATGCACAACCGCATTTATTTGTTTCGACGTTGAATCGAGCGAGGTGCGTACCATAAAGCCGATTTTGCGATGATCCTCAACGCCTTTACCAATAAAGGCAGCATTGGTACGAAGGATAAAATCGCCTTTCATTTTTCTCCATACAAAATGGAAGCCGTCAGCTTTGGCCCATATATTGGTGCCGGAGCCTAAAAGATTGTATTCCTGTGTTTTGGGATTATAGCTACCAGTACCTTTATGTTTTACCACACCCACATCGGTCTGCTCTTCAAAAATACCGATAGCACCGCTTTGTGCACGGGCAAACGGTTCGACAGCAACCAGCATGGCCAACACCATAAGTAAAGAAAATATCTTTTGCTTCATTTTAATTTAGGGTTTAACGATGAGAATATTGGTTTACTAAGTTAAAAAACCATTTGCAAATGGTATAATACTTTTTTAACAATAGTGTATTTTTTACAAGATCAAATAATATTGTTACAGTTAACAAGTTTAGAAGTTCTCACGCGTTTCATAAAAACTATAAAAAGGTAATAAAACAGCAAAACCCCGATATCCGGGGCTTTACTGTTTCATTAAGATATATTTCGTTTACCTGTTACTCGGTTACCAATTCAGGCTTTTTAATTTTAACAAGTTCTTTATCGACTGTTGCAGGTGCTTTACAGTATTCAAGATAAAACTCTTTCTTCGAGTCGCGGTACCAGCTAACGGCGCCTATCATACTCATAAATTTAATATAACACCATGCCAAATCAAGCTGGTAAGGTTTAAATCCAGAACGTGCGCTTTTAGGGTACAAGTGGTGATTGTTGTGCCATTCACCGGCAACGTAGCCAGGCCATAACTGGTTGATCGACATATCCTCGCGGTTATAATCAACCCCATCGCGGCGTTTATCCTGCCCTTTACCGTGTCCTTCGTAATTAAATGTACGTACCCCTACGGCCCAAAAGCCTGCTGCGCCGAAAACGGCACATGCCAAACCCATACCGCCAATCAGGTAAAAGGCGGCAAACCAAAAACTCCAGTTTAATATTATACCAATAATAGTACGAACCGGCGGCGCCAGTGTACCCCATTTTTTATACTGCGTGTAAGAATTACAGGTTACGCCAGTATGTTTCATTAAATTAACACATTTTGCGTAGTCTTTTTCGCTCATACTGCGATTTATGGGCTGATGGTTTACATCGGCAAGGAAGCAGTAGAGGAATCCACCCTGGGCGTTATAAGGATCACCAGGTTGGTCGGACAATGCATGGTGCACATGATGCGATACGGCATAAATTTCTTCAGGAATTATCTTCAGCGTTAGGTTCTGGGTAAAAAAACGCCAGAAATTGTTTTTAAACTCATAGGCGCCATGGGTACAATACCTATGGTGCCAGATGGTGCCATGGGTACCCATAATTATCATGCTGTAAACAAAAGCAACTATAAGGCCTGTTATTGAAAAATATTTAAATAAAAACAGGAACAGGAAAGGAGCAAGAATCACTATAAGCATCCAACTTAAAAATGAAAGCCAGTTTTTTTTGTCTTTAAAAACATTAAGCCTCGAGAAAAATTCTTTAATAATTTGGCTCTGGGTTGGTTTTGCTAAGTCGCCAAGACTATCCTTCCACCCATACGCGGGCGGTTCAAGCACGGTGTTTAAAAATGCCATTATTTAATGGAGAGAGGGTTTATTCAAGTTTATATATACAGTAAGAACACCGTAAAGTAGGTATTATTTCATTACCACAGCCAATTAAAACACAACCGTGTTGAGTAAAGGCGCGCAAAAGCTGTATCTTTTGTCATAATAATGTCTGTAAATGTGGCTTTGGGGGCAGCAGGGGCAGATTTAAGAAATTCTCGCGACAGGAAAATAATTGTCAGAATGACTGAAATTATTTATCCACAATTATGCATATGCTCCTACCAGCGGCAGGCTGAAGTAAAAACAGCTTCCTTTACCCACTGTTGATGTTACCAATAACTTCCCCCCATTTAACTCGACCAATTCCTTACATAACAGCAAGCCAATACCCGTTCCACTCTCGCCGGACGTACCGGAATGCGAGAAATGGGTAATTATGGAAAACAGCTTTTCTATCTCATCCCTGTTCATGCCTTTACCTGTATCCGATACACTAACTATTAACGAATTGTAATCGACCTTTGTGGCAAGGGTAACGCTGCCATTGCTGTCGGTAAACTTAATTGCGTTGCTCACCAGGTTGCGTAAAACAACTTTTATGTGATTTTCGTCGGCCTGAACGGATTGCCCTGCAAAAGCACCATTAATAAACTCGATGCCTTTTTGCTGCAGGTGGTGCACAAAGGTTTGCTCCATTTCAACGCCAAGTAAAAATATATCCACATTGGTTGAATTAACAGTTTTACCCTTTATTTGACTACCGGCCCACTCTGTTAAATTTGACAATGTAAGCTCGGCACCCTTTATAATGGGCCCAATTTCGCGCATCAGATCAGCCACCTCGTTTGCAGTAAGATAGCCATCGTTAAACATTTCTATTATATTACTCATGTTGGCTACAGGAGTGCGCAAATCGTGCCCTATAACTGCCAGCAATTTATCCTTTAACCCGTTTACTGACTGTAGGTTGGAGGTTTGAACCTCAATCACCTGCTTTTGCTCCAACAATGCTTTATGTTGGTTTTCGAGTTTGTGGCTGAGCATTTTCTTTTGCTTGTACAAATACCACGTAATAAAAAGTACCGATATTAAAATAACCAGCGAGATTGAAAGAATTAGAATCAGCTTTGTTTGCGCTTTAATCTTCGCCTTATTTTCGGTGTCGGTAATTTCCATCAGCTTAATTTCGTTAAGCTTTGTGTTTAAGGTGTGATAATTTTGTATAAGTTGGATGGTTTTTAATTTTGATGATTTGGCAACGCTGTCGCGTATTTGCGCATAGATTTTTTGATAACCGAGGGCTTGCTTTAAATCGTTTTTTTTCTCGAAGCTATTTGCTATTAACCTGTAACCTTCTGCTTGCGCATCAATCAGGCCAATACTATCTGCAAGACCGATACCTTTTTTGGCGTAGCTGATAGCGTTGTCGTATTTCCCGACTTCATTATTAATAGCAGCATATTCAATTAAAGTCTTAGCCCTTAAACGTTTGTTTACCGTTTGCATGCTCATTTTAAATGCAATATCATCATGATACAGCGCATTACGGTAATCTTTCATGCTTTTATAAATCCCCCCTAAGCGGGCATATAAAACAGCAATATTCCCCGTTTCATTTATCCTTTTATTCAGCGTTAACGCATATTCCGCATCAGCTATGGCTTTGTGGTAGTTTTTAAGTGCACAATAAACGTATGACTTCTCGCTAAAAACTTCGGCAAGACGGCTGACGTCGTTAGCCGCATAACCAAGTGATTTATCTAAATCAATTAACGCCTGGCCGTAGTTGCCCAAATCGGCATAAGTGCGCCCAAGGGCGTTGTAAACATCAGAAAGGTAAAGCGGTTTGTTCGCCGGCAAATTAGTTATGGCCGAATTCAAATAGAATAGGCTAATGGTATAATATGATTGCGACCAATAAACCAGGCCGATATTATAAAAACTGCGCCCTTTGCCTACTGCATACCCATATTTTTGTGATAGTAACAACGCATTTTCGGCTAGTTTACGCGCAGAGTCGGGTGCATTAAGATAGATGTTGTAAGCAGCGTTGTTTAACCTGTCGATTTCGGCGTAAGTTGTCCGGATATTACTAATAGGAGATTGACTATGCACAACCGTTTGGGTTGCAAATAGTTTCGATACAAGTAGAAATGGCAAGATCAGTATAAAACCTCTCATGGGCATTATTACGAGGTTAGGTGAATAAAGGTTGTAGTGGGAAAAGTCCGAAGTCGGAAAAGTCAGGAAAGTCCGAAAGAAAAAGTTTGTAACAGCATTTATAATTCAAGTCGGTTCAATCGTTTAAAGTTGGTGTAATCCCACAAATAATCGCAACAATTACATGACAATCAGGCTGTAGTGCAACATTATTATGACAGGGGAATAAATAATTAAACCTTAGATATATATTCACAGTCGTTAGCTATTAACGATGTTTTTGATTTGAAAATGAACATGAAAATCCCCCTGCTTTCGTTTCTTTTTTTGTGCCTGTTTTTTGCTGCAGCTAGTGCCCAGCAGACACCTAAACCACCATCGCGCGAGGTATTTGGTACCGTTGTTGACAGCTCGGGGGTAGTACCTGCCGTAAATGTTAAAATTTCGTCGGCAACCGATAGTGTTACGGTTACCACCAATTTAAAAGGCATTTTTGATTTCCCAATTATCACCTCAAAAAGCTTTAAAATAACAGTTACCGGCATTGGATACGAAACCTTTACCCGCCGCTATGTGATGGAAGATGGCACCAAGCCCATCAAACTCGACCCTATTAAGCTAAAGGCCCAAACCAACATGCTAAAAACGGTAACTATTAACGGTGTTATCCCTATCACCATAAAAGAAGACACTATTGAATATAAAGCAAGCGCCTACAAAGTGCGCGAAGGTTCGCCGGTGGAAGACCTGCTGAAAAAACTACCCGGCGTAAGTGTTGATGCTAACGGTAACGTTACTGCGCACGGCAAGCAGGTCTCGAAAGTACGGGTTGACGGAAAAGACTACTTTACCGGCGACGTGCAAACAGCAACTCAAAACCTGCCTGCTGATATTGTGGAAAGCATACAAGTAATTGATGACTATGGCGACCAGGCCAACCTTACCGGCATAAAAACCGGCGACCCCGATAAAATTCTGAACATCACCATACAAAAAGGAAAAAAGAAAGGCCAGTTTGGGCAGGGTACGGTTGGCGCCGGTAACGATGACCGGTATCAGGCCAAGCTATCGGCCAACGCATTTAATAACGACCAGCAGGTTTCACTACTCGGTACCGTTAATAACAATAATACAAATGCTTTTAACCTCGCGCAGGCCGGGGGAAGCGGGGGCCGATCGGGCCGCAGCCGTGGCGGAAGTGGTGGCAGCAGCGATGGTGGTGTGAGTACAGCGAATGGTATAACCGACAATAAATCGCTAGGGTTAAACTACCGCGATGCCTGGGGTAAAAAAATCACAATTTACGGCAGCTACAGCTTTGCGGACAAGGATACCAAATCGACGAGTACGTCACTGCAACAGGATGTTTTTCAATCTGGCTCGCTGATAAATAATGACAATACTTTAGACGAAAACCACAGTATAAACCACCGGTTTGATTTTAACATGGAGTATAAAATAGATACTGCCAATTATTTAAAAATAAACCCCAATTTCTCCTACGGCTCATCGCACGATAACAACACAGATATATTCAGCAACATGCGCAACGGGGCCACCACTACAGGCAATGAATTTTCATTAACCAATTCGATGGCGCCAAGCGGCGGGGCCACCGTGCTTTATAATCACAAATTTTCGAAAAAAGGCCGTAATTTAAGTATCAGTGGCAGCTACAGCTACAGCAAGCGCGATCAGGATTTTAACGATAAATACACCACCGTGCAGGATAGCATTGTGAACCCGCTTTTTCAGCAAATAAATACAAACAGCAGTTCGAACAGGTTTAATGTTCATTTCTCATATATCGAGCCGGTTGGCAAATCAACCTACCTGGAAGCCAGTTACACTTATAGCCGGACAAATACCGACAATAACCGTTTCAATTACCGGATTGACCCTTTAACGGGGGCGCAAACTTATGTCGATTCGTTGAGCACGCTTTATAACTACCAGTTTGTTTCAAACCGTATCGGCCTTAATTTCAGGGGCGTGAAGGCAAAATATAATTATACCATCGGCCTTTCGGCACAGCCTAATACCCTTACCGGCGAATCGCACAATTTCCAGACAACTACTAATACTTTTAATTTGGTACCCACTGCCCGGTTGGTATATAATTTTCAGAAAAACCACTCACTAACCATAAACTACAGCGGCAATGCCAGTCAGCCAAGTTTTGCCCAATTACAAGTGCAACCCGACTATTCAAACCCGCAAAACGTGGTTTATGGTAACCCTGATTTAAAGCCATCGTTCAGCAACAGCATCAACCTTCGCTATAATCAGTTTGATATCGCCAGCGGTAATTCGCTGTTTACCAATTTGTCGTTTAACACCATTGAGGACCAGATCGTAGCCAACACCGCACCGGTAACTACAACCAATGCAGCGGGCGGTTCTACCGGCTCGCTGGCAACAAGCACCCGGCAGCAAACCCATTATTTAAATACCAACGGCTATTACTCCATGAATGGCAATTACGCCTTCTCGAAGCCGTTTGATAACCGCAAATTTACCGTAACACTTAATGGCGGCGCGTCATACAATAACAACGTATCGTATATTGAGGACCAACGTAACCTTGGTAAAAATTGGGTTTTAAACCAGGGCGCAAAACTGCGGGTTGATATTGATAGCGTAATGGACACCGAAGTGAGCGGAAATTACAGTATTAACACTACCAAATACAGCCTGCCATCATCAATAAACACCAATGCCAAGACATGGACAATTGGACTTGATGGCCGCAGCTACTTTTTTTACAACTGGATTTTGGGATACAACCTGGTACAAACCATAAATGAAGGTTTCAGCAGCACGGTTAAAGCCAACCCTACCCTGCTAAGCTCCTACATCGAATGCCAGTTTTTAAAGAAAAATATTGCATCGCTTCGTTTCCAGGCATTTGACTTATTTAATCAAAATACCGGCGTTACCCGTACCGTAAGCGGCAACCAAATTATAGATACCCGCACCAACAGGTTGGGCCGTTATTTTATGCTGACATTTACCTTAAGGCTGCAAAAATTTGCTGGCTCTGCGCCGCCAAAAGGCGGGCGTGGCGGTGGCCGCAGAGGTGGAGGCTTTGGCGGCGGAGGTGGCGGTCGCAGAGGTGGTTGATAACCGTCCTATTTTATTTTTTGAATTTGCCCGTACAAGCTTTATATTAGTCGCAAACCAATATAAAGCTTGTGAAAATTTGCCTATCCCTGTTTTTTGGCCTGTTTTATATAACAAATTGCCTTGGGCAGGACACCGTTAACCATAGAAACTGGCTTACCAATACAGTTTTAGAAAGGTATAAAACGCTTAAGCCCGATGAAAATACCCGCGTCGGCCCATACAAAGCTTACTACAAACGCAGGACTTTGATTGCCGAAGGCAGGTACGATAAAGGCATGAAGGTTGGTATGTGGACTTTTTATGATGATGAAGGCAAACTAAGCGAAAAGTACGACTTTGACAAAACCGAATATATTTACGAAGCACCGCTGGATACAGATACCGATATTCACTTTGCTTTTGATGCCGAAATAAAAGCCAGTGACAGGGTTACCCGCCCTTTGAAAATTGGTGGCATGTATTATGGTTTAATTCCCTACATCAACGTTTTCCGGCTGCCTTTTGAAACCGAAGGAATTAACATGGATTATTTTGATGCCATTGTTGAGTTGCTGATAAGCCCCGGCGGCAGGCTGGCCGATCATAAGGTTCGGTTGCTTTCAAAAGCCTACAAGTACGATCAGACCTTTAACTTTGATGTTGGCCTGTTTGGCGAAGAGGATAAACAATTTACACCGGCATCGGTAAACAGGCAACCTGTATTGGCCAGAATATTTATTAGGTGCTCTATTAATAATGATGGAAGTTTGGACTTTTATTGATTCTGATTCATAGCCAATCCCGCACGCGCGGATTGTTCATGGCAGCTGCTATTGTATGGATCTGTCTTCAATATCCCACACTGTTCGCTGCATCCAATAACCAACTACTTTAAATCTTGTGTCAGTTTAGTAAACCCGTTCGATTTTGTTTTTTGAAATAGCCCGTACAAGCTTTATATTAGTAGAAATCAATTATTTGTGAAATTTCGCCTGCTTTTATTTTTAGGGACATTTTATATGTACGTATGTTTTGGGCAGGATACCGCCAACCACAAAAACTGGCTTACGAGCCTGGTGCTTGAAAGATACAAAACCCTTAAACCGGATGAAAACATCCGCGTCGGCCCGTACAAAGCGTATTTCAGGCGCAAAACGCTGATAGCCGAAGGTAGGTATGACAGAGGCGTAAAGGTCGGCGTATGGAATTTTTATAACGAACAAGGTAAGCTAAACCAAAAGTTTGACTTTGATAAAACTGAATACATTTATGAAGCCCCTTTAGATAGCAATACCGACATTCAGTTTGGCTTTGATGCTGAAATAAAACCGGGCGACAGGGTTACCCGCCCTTTGAAAATTGGCGGGATGTATTATGGCTTAATCCCCTATATTAACATTTTCCACCTGCCTTTTAAAATCGACGAGTATGGTATAGATAATTTTCATGCTGTTATTGAACTGCTGATAAGCCCCCACGGCAGGCTGGCCGATTATAAAGTACGGGTGCAATCGGCCACCTATAGGTATGATCAAACCTTTAACTTTGATGTAAACATGTTTGGCGAAGAAGATAAACAGTTTTCGCCTGCCACTGTAAACCGGCAGCCTGTACTTGTCCGTTTATTTATCAGGTGCGCAATCAATGCCGACGGAAGTTTGGACTTTTTCAATTCTAATTCATGGCTAATAATTAATGGAGCATGGATGAAAAGAATTATGGACCAACAACCAGAAGTCAGTAATACGCAAGAACCGTAGCAGCCATAAACTGCTGACCATGGATTTCTTAAACTTCACCAATTCGTCACATATTTTCCGGCCTTAGTCACATTTTATTTCGGATGAGGATTAATCACGGTAAGCTTGTATCATGAAACTCAAAAACATAGAAATTGCCATTGCAACCATTATACTGCTGTTAGCTGTTTATAGTTTACTGGGCTCTGTTAACGGATATTTAGCCGGGCGTTATTCCGACTCGGCTTATGGAAGGGAGTTATTTAAAGCTAAAGGACTGACCTTTAACTTCTTTATCAATTATTTTTTTCCAATCCTGATAAAAAATCTTGCTATTTATGCCTCCTTCGTCTGGATTTCCTGCTCACTTCCGGATAAATTTATAACACAGCAAAAATGGCAAAAAGCAATTTTATCAATTATAGCCGGCATACTTGTAATGTGGCTGCTGTTTGTTTTGAGCGATTGTTTGGACAGGCCGTATGATGATTATATTTTACCGGAATCATTATTCCGAGAGTTTGGAGTAGCCACGGGTATGAGCGGACTGATGCTTTTGTATGAGATTTTTAAACAACTGACAGTATGGTTATTAAAACGGGATGAGGCTAAAAATTCGTGGAAAAACAATCCACTTATAACTAATGTGATATGGTTTGTTTTAATATGGGGTGTTACCCTATTTGGGATTATATTATTACAGCCACATTGGGGTGTTGGGTTATTTATAGCGCTTATAGCTCCTTGTGCTTTTATAACCTATCTTGTGTGTTTGTACGTTTTAATTCCACGGTATTACCAGTCTGAAAAAGGTGCATTTTGGTTGCTTTTGACTGTAATTACATTGGGCATAAACATCCCTTTTAATGGCTTTTACTCGGGAAAAGCATCATATGGCAGACTAGATTTTCTAATCCTGTTTCTCTTCATCTGGTTTTTACAAGTTGCCATACTTGTTCCGCTGAGCTTGTACCTTTATAAAATAAAAAAGGAGCGTTCAGCCGAACTTACTACCTTAAAAACTGAGCTAGGTACTTCAAATGCAGGGTTGCAGTTCCTGCGCTCACAAATAAACCCCCATTTCCTATTTAATGCTTTAAACACACTTTACGGCACGGCCTTATTAGAGAATGCCGAAAAAACAGGCGAAGGCATCCAAAAACTCGGCGATATGATGCGCTTTATGCTGCATGAAAATCACCAGGATAAAATCGCGCTCAGCCGCGAACTTGATTACCTGCATAATTATATCGACCTGCAAAATCTGCGAATTGCTTCGTCGCCCAATATTAACATCGAAATGCAAATTGAGGATATTATCGGCTACTACGAGATAGCGCCCATGTTGCTTATCCCATTTATTGAAAACGCTTACAAGCACGGCATCAGTTTTAAAGAAAAATCGTGGATAAAAGTAAACTTGTGTAAAAAAGATGAAGTTTTACACCTTGACGTTTATAACAGCATCCATCCCCAAAAAGAAAACGACCCCGAACGTTACCATTCGGGTACCGGGCTGGAAAATGTAAAGCAGCGGCTTGCTTTACTTTATCCTAATAAACACGAACTTGTTATCCGGCAAAATGCACAGGAGTTTTTTGTTCACTTATCAATTACACTTTCTTCACAACATCAACCTAAAAACAACTCTTAACATCATGAAAAAAATAGTATTGAGTTTGTCGCTTATATTAATAGCGGCCCTGAACGGCTTTGCCCAGTTTAAATTAAGCGGCCGCATAAAAAACTATAGAGGCACTGATTCCGTTGTGCTGAATATCCCCTTTGTTTATGGCAATTACACCGAAAACAACGTCAAAATACCGGTGGAAAGTTCGGGCGTGTTCAACTTCACGGTGCCGGTAAAATCGCAAAAGTTTGTTAATTTCACTTATAAAAACTCGAGCGAAACGCTATTATTGAGGCCTGGTAAATCGCTTTCATTAGTGCTTGATACCACAGGTAAAGTACTCACAATAGCAGGCACCGCTGCTAACGAGAACAGGGTTTTTAACAACGCAAATCTGAATGAAATCCCATTTTTTTTAAAGTATGATAACCAGCAAAACCCTTATGCAAAAATGCATTTTGATGAATTGCAGGAAAAACTGGTAAAACCGTGGTTTAGCCAGCGGGATAAGAAGATAGCGAATGTCATGGCGTCGAAGCTGAGTGCCGGTGATAAAAAACTCATCGTGTCCGAAATTAATTACCAGGCCCTTGTACAGTTAAACTATTTTGCATACGGCGTTATTTATGCCGATAAAAAACTGGTCAACAAGTTTATTTCTACCAACTATGGGGCGATAGGCACCGACCCAGCAGTTTCAAACCCGGGCCTGTTTTATTCTTATTTCGCTGATGGTTATATCAATTATATAAACGGAAAAATATTTGCCGAATATGGCCCTGCTGATGAACGCAGCAAAGCGCCTTTTTTAAGCGTTTATCACATCAGTCTGGATAGTGCAATGGCGTTGGGTAAGCGTTATGGCAACAGCTACGTGCATTGGTTTTTATTTAAACAATACTTTAAAAAAGAAGTTGCCGAACAATACCTTGCCCAAACCATTTGGCGCGAATGCCGTGAAAACGACATCAGCAACATCAAACCGTTGATGACGGAATTTGAAACCAATTTCCCAAAAAGCATTTATATAAATGTGCTCAGGGCTAAAGTGGGGAAGATTGAATTATTTAATAAGCAAAATGAAAGCCTGAAAAATATCACCGCGTTTAATGGCTATGAGAAGGTAAACTCTATTTATGAAGTGGTTAATGCCTTTAAAGGAAAAGTAATATATTTAGATGTTTGGGGAACGTGGTGCGGCCCGTGTAAAAAAGAATTGCTGTACGGACCGGAATTAAAGCAACGCTTTAAGGGCAAGGACGTTGTGTTTGTTTATTTAGATATGGACGAGGATGACAGGGATGCCGACTGGAAAAAATTCATTCGCTTGAATGGTGTAACAGGCATTCATTTACGCAAAAGCAGGTCGGATATCGGGAAATTTTGGGATGAATTGCTGTCGGCCGGGCACGAACGTCTTTACCCCTCTTATTTTATTTTCGATAAAACAGGTAAGCTGGTTCAGGCTGATACCAAACGCCCAAGTGACGGCACCGCACTTTATACTGAATTAGAAAAATATCTTTAATGATAAAAGCCATAGCAATTGATGATGAGCCACTGGCGCTCGAAGTAATAAAGTCGCTGGCGGCAAAAGTGCCGTTTATACAGGTGGTGGCATATTTTACCGATGCTTTTGAGGCCATTGATTTTTTAGCGAAAGAACAGGTTGATTTGATGTTTTTGGATATCAAGATGCCGGATATATCAGGGATTGAGCTGATGGAAAGCCTGCAGAAAAAGCCGCTCGTAATTTTCACCACCGCTTATGCCGAACACGCTGTTGCCAGCTATGATTTAAATGCCATAGATTACTTGCTGAAACCTTTTGCTTTTACCCGGTTTTTAAAAGCCTGCCATAAGGCAAATGAACAGCTGACGCTGAAACAAAAATCAGCGCCCGCCGACAGCATTTTTATAAAAGCCGGTTATGAGCAAATCAAAATACTTTTTGCCGACTTGCTTTACCTGGAAGGCGCAGGTAATTATATGAGCTTTATAATGACCGATGGCCGCAGGATAATGTCGCGGCTTACTGTTACAGAGGTTATTGGGTTGTTGCCGGCTGATATTTTTGTGAGGGTGCACCGCTCGTATATTGTTAATAAAACAAAAGTCGACAAGATTGAAAGGCATCAGTTGCATATTGGGAAAGTTGTAATACCTGTGGGGAGTTCGTTTGATGCCGGGCAGTTGCTCCAGCCCTAAACCAGCCCAAACCCATCCCTACAGGCTGTATCCCCGCATCCAGGCCTATAAAAGCGGCAAACTGCGGGGCAACCTATCAGCGGGAGACGCGAAGCATCGAGCCTCTAAATCAATTCTTACAGGCTCCTTTTTATCCCCATTTCCAGTCCCCTCAATTCTGCCAATCCCTTTAACCTGCCAATTGCTGAGTAGCCCGGGAAGGTATTATACCTGAAATCGTCCAGCAATTTATGTCCATGATCGGGGCGCATAGGGATGGCTACGTCGTCCCTGCCTGCGTCGGCACGACGCTTTTGTTCGAGTATTATATTTTTCATCACGGCGTACATATCGCTGCTACCACCCAGGTGGTTGGCTTCATGAAAGCTGCCACCGGCTTCACGCTGCACATTGCGCAGGTGCAAAAAATGAAAGTGTTGACCCAGCCTGTTTACAATTCCCGGCAAATCATTATCTTCCCTTGCCCCTAACGAGCCAGTGCAAAATGTTAACCCGTTGCTGGTTGACGGCGCAGAATTCACCACAAACTCCAAATCTGCTTCCGTTGATATTATCCTTGGCAGTCCGAATATCGGGAACGGCGGATCGTCAGGGTGAATGCACATTTTAATACCCAGTTTTTCGGCTTCGGGAATTATCGCCTGTAAAAAATAGGCCAGGTTTTGCTTCAGTGCAGCGGCATCAATATCCTTATACCGTTCAAGGTGCTCCCTGAATTGGTCTATCGTTAAAACATCATGAGTCCCGGGCAAACCGGCCATTACATTTTTAGTCAAAGTCTTTTTGGCGTCGCCATCAAGGCTATCTAAATATAGTTTAGCTTCATTTTGCTGGTCGAAATTAAATTCATCGAAAGCTCCCGGCCGTTCCAAAATGTACAAATCGAAAGCGGCGAGTGCCGGGGCGAAAAAACGCAGGGCCGACGCACCATTTGGCAAACGGTAATCAATATCGGTGCGGGTCCAGTCAAGCACCGGCATAAAATTGTAGCAAACGGTTTTTATATTTGCTTTGTACAGGTTTGTAAGGGTTTCAATGTACTTTTTAATATAAGCATCGCGTTCCTTTGCCCCTGTTCTTATGCTTTCATGAATGTTCACACTCTCCACAACCGACCAGCTAAGGCCGGCCGCCTCAATCATGTTTTTGCGTTGAAGAATTTCGTCCAGCGGCCAAACTTCGCCAACCGGAATATGGTAAAGAGCTGTAACAATACCGGTAGCACCGGATTGAGCGATAGCTGTAAGCGAAACAGGGTCGGCGGGCCCAAACCATCTAAATG
>NZ_JANYGQ010000033.1 GCF_025359345.1 Mucilaginibacter sp. | reverse complement strand
ATTCGCAAACTTTATTTTTTTTTATTTTCTAAAGTCCGTTTCCCGCTTTTATTCTCCTCTTTTCTCTTCCTCGTTTGCGGGCTGCAAAGATGCAACTTTTTTCATTTCCTGTCAAGTATTATTTTACTTGTTTTTCAGTTTATTTTAATCTTCGCAAATCATTCAAAAAACAACGCCTTTTTCCAAAGCGGTCACAAATGTACACAGATTTTGGCATCCTGCAAAAAGAATTTTGCATTAGTTAAAACAATTGTTGTAACTGCTTGTAAACTACCACCTATTTCATCCATCTATTTTTAACACTGAGGCTATAACAATGGCTATTGGCTAATTTGTATCTTTGAAACAGCTATGAGTGAATATATTTTTCCTGAAAATTTTCTTGCTTCTTTAAATAACGAACCGGGTTTTGAGCGCGAAAACTTCGTGGATACCCACGAAAATATTGCAGCGCCAACATCTATCCGCCTCAATCCTTTTAAAAAATCGGCAGTAAAAACCGGCCTGCAAGTGCCATGGTGTGCCGAAGGGTACTATTTAGATGCGCGCCCGTCCTTTACTTTCGACCCGCTTTTTCATGCCGGGTGCTATTATGTACAGGAAGCGTCATCCATGTTTATCGACCATATATATAAACACATCAACCAAAATAATGACGAGACGCAAAAGGTGCTTGACCTTTGTGCTGCCCCCGGCGGTAAAAGCACGTTGTTAAACTCGGCCATAAAAAGCACCGACCTGCTGGTATCAAACGAAATAATAAAAACGCGCGTGCCTGTTTTATGCGATAACCTTAACCGCTGGGGCACCGCCAACACCATTGTTACCAATAACGACCCACGCGACTTTACCCGGCTTAGCGGTTTTTTTGATACCATACTGGTTGATGCGCCATGTTCGGGCTCGGGCATGTTCCGTAAAGACCCTGCTGCCATGAACGAATGGAGCGACGCAAACGTGAACCTTTGCCACCAGCGGCAGGAGCGTATACTGGCCGATGTTTACCCTGCATTAAAGGAGGAAGGACACCTTATATATAGTACCTGCTCCTACTCGCACCAGGAGAACGAGGAAATTGTGGATTGGCTGTGCAGGGAATACAACATGGAGAGCATCCGCATACCTATATATAAGGAGTGGGGAATTGTTGAAACGCAGTCGCCGGAGCATAAGGCCTGGGGCTACCGCTTCTATCCTGGCAGGGTTGAGGGTGAAGGCTTGTTCGCAGCATGCTTAAAAAAGAAGGAACAAACTGATGAAATGCCAATGGTTAAAACCAGGGGGCACCAGAAGCTGGCCCTACAGGAAATTGAGTTGATAAAGAAATACATTATTGAGCCCGACGCCTTTTATTATAATAAGGTGAACGACGACTGGCTGGCGATAAGCCGCGAGCACAAAGAAAGCCTGGACACTTTGCAACGACACCTATATATAAAGAAGTCGGGCGTCCGGATTGGTAAACTAATGGGCAATGATCTGATACCCGACCATGAGTTGGCATTGAGCCTATATATTAATAAGGATAGGGTGTTGCAAACTGAATTAAACCTTAACCAGGCCATCCAATACCTGCGCCGGGACAACATCGACATAAATATTACCGACAAAGGCTGGAGCTTGATGAATTTTGAAGGACAGGCTTTGGGGTGGGCTAAGCTATTGCCGAACAGGATTAATAATTATTTTCCGAAGGAGTTGAGGATATTGGCTATCCCCCCGGCCCCCTGAAGAGGGAGTTTATTAGCACATGACTTCATACAATTAATACTTTTAGGAACTGGCTTACAGTTGGCCAAGGTGTTGCCGAACGGTATCAATAACTATTTTCTGAAGGTGCTGCGGATATTAAGTTCTTTGCAAATTTAGGATTGACTAATTCAGGTGTCTAATCCAATAGCCGTTGAGGCAACTGCTTAAGTTTTTAAAAATACTATATTTGTATTCGCGAAAATCGTAACCGTTTTTACGTTTCTTGATTGCCTTATAGTCTTTGTCAGTAAGCCTATTTATTTGTCTAATATTCTTAAAAGTCTCATCATAATAATTCAAAAGGATTTCCCTCACAACACCGCCTTTAACATTCTCGTCAAACACCGACTCCTCTTTACTGAATGCAAAAGTAAGGCCCTGTTCGTCAAAATAATGTTTATATTCAATATCCCAATCGCCGCTTTCACTAAAAGGAATTTGTGCGATAAAGATTATTTTCCCTGCTGGGTTTTTATAAATATTATAAGTATATTCTACCTCGTCGGGCCAATTTTCATTTTTAACAGGGACTAAATTTTCCTTTCCCGGAACTTTTACAAGTATTATTACAGATTTAGTATACTTACTAATATATTGGTCAATAGCCTCCTTATTGCTCTTTTTCTTTGCAAGAATTGAATCCGTTTGTGGCAGGCGGTATCGCACAGCATGTTCTTTTTGACCTGATAAAAATAATCCGATAATTGCTAATAGTGACAAACAATAGATTTTCATACTTGGGTGGGCCTAACTGTAATTAATAAGGCTTGGACTAAATTACGGCAATACACTCTATCGAAACCAGGATGCCGCCCGGAAATGGCATCACCTGCGGCGCACTTCTGGCAGGTGTTACATTGGGAAAAAAACTGGCATAAGCCCTGTTGCTGATGGAAAAGTCCGGATCAGCCCCTGCAACCATAAACGCAGTTATCTTCACCACTTTGTCCATCGAGCCGCCTGCATCCTCCAAAATAGTTTTAATATTTCTATATGCCTGGTTAATTTGTGCCTCGTAACCACCCTCGGCAAGTTTACCGGTATTTATATCAACTCCTGTGGTGCCTGATACAAAAACAAAATTGCCGGCAATTACTGCCTGGGGCACAAATGCATTAGGACGGGGGGCGTTGGGAGTGTGAAAAACGTGGGGATCCATTTAAGATTTAGTATTTATTACGGCGATAAAAGTGTAAAAAATTGAGACTTACTATGCTTACGTGAAAACGAAATGTAATAAGACGCAAAGAATTGCATCAGCAAATGGCAACAAATGGCTTAGTATTAAAAGCTAATTTATTTCGTTTTCTTCTCGTAACTCTTTGGGTCAAGCGCTTCGGGCGACCAATTCTTAAAAAACTCCATTACTTTTTCTTTGCTGTGGCCCTTCCCTTCTTCCAGGTAGCCTGAGTTTTGGGTATGCAGGCGGGTGCCTTTATCATCCAGCACAATAAAGACAGGGAAACCAAAACGCTGCGGATAGCCAAGTTCGGCAAGCAACGCTTCGTTCTCGTTTTCTTTGCTGTAGTTTACGTGTACGATTACATAATTGGCGCGTACGTATTTATCAAGCTCGGGATCGTGAACAACCAAATCGTTAAAACGTATGCACCAGATGCACCAGTTACCGCCAATTTGCAGTAACACATTTTTGTGCTGCGCAGCAGCCTGCTTCACGGCATTGGCAATATCAGCCTTGGCATTAGCATTGGGGTGATATAATTTGGCGGTATCAGTTTGCTTAACAGTGGGCGTAGTACCCGGAATCTGCGCATGGGCGGCAAGGCCTATAGTGATGAATGCTACAATAAACAATAGTTTTTTCATGTTTTATTTATCTTGATGTAATGATTTACTAAATTCTGCAATTTAATTGGTTTGTGCAACCCGGCGTGTTTTTGTTCAGAGCGCGCATCATATACCCCCTCGCAATCAACCGCTGAATAACGCATATGGCGTATGCGATACGCACCTACAATATGTTTTTCCCGCCATCCCATCCATGCTAAATGAACCTGTAAGCGACCCCACCAAAAAATAACGTTTTCAACACTGTTAAATCATTGTAATCTAATTATTTAATCAACCCTGCGACACAAGGGGGCACCTTCTGCACAGGGTGTGGAAAACTCTGCATTGGATTCCCTTATAATGAGTAATAGATTTACTCAAAACCCCCAAAGTTTTTTAAACTGACAGTTCTGTTTTACTACACACGCATCGATATGGGAGACGATATTTACAAGAAAAAATCAGCCGACAACAATAAAGGATTAAAAGTTGACAGGTACTTCACTAAAGAAGGGGTTAGCGTTTTTGATTTATTTAAATTCGAAAAACGCTCATCAGTAATCCGCAATCCATCGGGCGACGCTGTATTTGAAATGAACGACGTGGAAGTGCCGGTAACCTGGAGCCAGGTTGCAACCGACATACTGGCTCAAAAATACTTCCGTAAAGCAGGCGTTCCGCTGCCTGATGGCACCACAGGTTCGGAAAAAAGCATTAAACAGGTTGCCAACCGGATGGCAAAATGCTGGAAGGACTGGGGCATACGTTATAATTACTTTGCCACACCAAAAGACGCCGATATATTTTACGACGAAATTGTTTATACCATTACCGGGCAGCTGGCAGCGCCAAACTCGCCGCAATGGTTCAATACGGGGTTGCACAACTCATATGGCATTACCGGAAAGCCACAGGGACATTACTTTGTGGACCCGGCGACTGATGAGTTAAGCAAATCAACATCGGCTTACGAGCGCCCGCAGCCGCATGCCTGCTTTATACTTTCTGTTGATGACGACTTGGTGAACGAAGGCGGCATAATGGATTTATGGGTACGCGAGGCCAGGATATTTAAATATGGTTCAGGCGTTGGTACCAACTTCTCGAAAATACGGGGCGATAACGAAAAACTTGCCGGCGGTGGTTACTCATCGGGATTGATGTCGTTTTTAAAAATAGGCGACAGGGCTGCAGGTGCCATCAAATCGGGCGGAACAACCCGCCGGGCGGCCAAAATGGTTTGCCTGGATCTGGACCACCCCGAAATTGAAAGCTTTGTAAACTGGAAAGTTGAAGAAGAAAAGAAAGTGGCTGCGCTGATAGCTGCCGGTTATTCGTCCGATTATGAGGGCGAAGCTTACCGCACCGTATCTGGTCAAAATTCGAATAACTCGGTACGTATACCAAATAGCTTTTTTAAAGCCTTAAAAGATGGAAAGCCATGGGACTTAACCAGCAGGATATCCGGCAAGGCGATAAAATCGGTGGCATCACAAAAATTATGGGATGATATTGCATTTGCTGCATGGGCCTGCGCCGACCCCGGCGTTCAGTTTGACAGCACCATTAACGAGTGGCATACCTGCCCCGAAGGCGGCCGCATCAATGCCTCGAACCCGTGCTCGGAATATATGTTTTTGGATAACACAGCCTGTAACCTCGCATCCATTAACCTTGCCCATTTCTTCGACACAAAAACACGCGTGTTTGATGTAAAAGGCTTTGAACATGCCTGCCGGATATGGACAATAGTATTGGAAATATCCGTGTTGATGGCACAGTTCCCATCAAAAGAAGTGGCGCAATTATCATACGACTATCGCACCTTAGGTTTGGGCTATGCTAATCTTGGTTCGGCCTTGATGGTTAACGGCATCCCGTACGATAGTAATAAAGCCCGTGCAATCGGCGGCGCAATCACTGCGATCATGACTGGCACTGCGTACGCCACCTCAGCCGAAATGGCAAGGGAGTTGGGTACATTTAAACGTTTTGAAGAGAATAAACAGCACATGCTGCGCGTAATGCGCAACCACCGCTATGCTGCCTATAACAGCACCGGAAATTACGAGGGACTGGAAATAGCGCCACCGGGAATTGAGCAGGCTGATTGCCCGGATTACCTATTATCTGCCGCCTGCAACGCCTGGGATAAGGCCGTTGAAATGGGCGGACAATATGGCTACCGCAACGCACAAACCACTGTTATCGCCCCCACAGGCACCATTGGTTTGGTGATGGACTGCGATACCACCGGCATCGAGCCTGATTTCGCTTTGGTGAAATTTAAAAAACTATCTGGCGGCGGTTACTTTAAGATAATTAACCAGGCCGTGCCCGAAGCTTTGAGCAACTTAGGTTATGCGCCACACGAAGTTACTGCTATAGTAAACTATGCCAAAGGTGCGGCCGCATTAAATGGGGTGCCGCATATAAACAACGAGACTTTAAGGGCGAAAGGCTTAACCGATGATGAGCTTGAAAAGTTAGATAAGGGCCTAATTGCCGCATTCGAGATCAGCTTTGCATTCAATATATGGAGCTTGGGCGAGGAATGTTTGAAACGCCTTGGCTTTACCGCTGAACAATACAACGCTCCTGATTTTAATGTGCTGCGCGGACTGGGCTTTAGCCGTAAGGAAATTGCCGAAGCCAACGAGTTCATTTGCGGCACCATGACCATCGAAGGGGCGCCGTATTTAAAACAAGAGCACTATCCGATATTTGATTGTGCCAACAAATGCGGCGCAAAAGGCGAGCGTTATATCCACTCACATGGCCATATCAAAATGATGGCGGCGGCACAGCCGTTCCTGTCGGGCGCTATATCAAAAACCATCAACCTGCCTAACGAGGCTAATGTTGACGAGATTAAAGATTGCTACGAGCTGTCATGGAAGCTGGGCCTGAAGGCTAATGCTTTGTACCGCGACGGTTGTAAACTATCGCAGCCGCTATCGACCAAATCGGATACTAAGGAGGAGAAAGAAGAAGTTGCCGAAAAGCTGGATACCGTTGAAGAAGTATTGGGCGAAGCTGCCAACGTTAAGCTAAGTGACCTGACCAGCGAGCAGGTGATCGAAGCCGCGATGGCGATAATGGAAAAATCAAAAGACACCAACTTTATGCGCCAGCTGTCGCGCGTGGTGCAGAAGAAGAGCCTGCCATTTAAGCGGCGTGGCTATACACAAAAAGCAAGCATTGACGGGCAAACGGTGTTTGTTCGTACCGGTGAGTATGAAGATGGCACTTTGGGCGAAATCTTTGTCGACATGCACAAAGAGGGTGCCACCTTCCGCTCACTGATGAACTGCTTTGCTATTGCAGTTTCGGTTGGTTTGCAATACGGCGTACCGCTGGAAGAGTATGTAGAGAAGTTTACCTTCACCAGGTTTGAGCCGGCAGGTATGGTGGTTGGCCATGCCAATATTAAAAGTGCTACCAGTATTATCGATTACATTTTCAGGATGCTGGGCTACGAATACCAGGACCGCACCGACCTTGTACACGTAATAACCGAGCAAAAAGGCATCACCGGCAACCCGCAAATGGACAATAGCGACATTAATACAGACGAAAGCAACGTTTATGCAGCGCCTGTTGTTAATAAATTGTCAACAGAAAATGGGAATTTGAAAAAATATAGTGTAGATTTAAGCATGGGAGTGCAAAGCGATGCCCCGGCCTGCAATACCTGCGGCCATACAACCATACGCTCGGGCACTTGTTATAAATGCTTGAACTGCGGTGCATCGATGGGATGCTCGTGAGGAATTTCGCAGTCGGAATTTCGATTTAGGAATTGGAAAGGCTTGTGAAGCGAGATACAAAGGGTGATTGGTACCCGTGAAAGAGAACGAAGACTACTGACAATTGACCAATGACCTTTATTAATCAGGCGTTTTGTGTTCAGTTTTATAGTTTACTTTAGTTGGCCCCGGAGTAGTTAACCGGGGCTTTTTTGTGGACTTTCGCGAAACTCACGAAGTTTGGTGCTTTAATCGGTATGTTTGGTCTTACCCTTCCCCCCATGAAAAAACTTAAACAAATCATCATACAGACCAAAGCCCGTGCAACGGAAAGCTCAACCGGTTTTAACGATTTACTTTGGCAACTAATATGCTACTCTCCTAAAATGCCGGCAAGGCTACAACAAGAGCAATTACTAAGCGACGCGGGGAAATTTAGCTTAACCGTGAGCGACGATTACTTTGCGAAAAGAGACTTAACTTTTAACGGTTTTAAATGGGGAAACGGCAGGCATAAAATATTGATCACTCATGGCTGGGGCTCAAAGGCTGCCGATTTTATCGATATGATAAACCCGTTAAAAGAGTTAAATGATGTGCAGGTTATCGCCTTTGATGCGCCTGGAAACGGAAGTTCGGACGGAGATTTATCAAACCTGCTGCTTTTTAAGCTGGCTGTTGAAGCCATTATTAACACCTATGGCAAACCGGATGTAATGATAGGACATTCGCTGGGTGCTATGGCGAATATAATGGCACTGGATAATTTGAATTTCAGGCCATTACTGCTGGTTAGCCTTACACCGCTGGTGCGGTTAAAAGAGAATTTTGAAGCGAGCATGACGCTGGCCGAAGTGCCATTACCTGCCCAGTCCGTTTTTTTAGAAAGCTTTAAAGATTTATTTAAAAAACCGGCCGCGTACTACAATTTGAACGACCGGTATCTATTTGATGCACAGCTTAACCACTGGCTGGCTTATGACTACGGCGACATTATATCGCCTTATCCTTTTCTAGCAGAATTTTTGGCAACGCGGCCTTTTATCCGGACGAAAAACTTTGAGGGCACAGGGCACGAACGGATGATAAAATCCGCAGAGATGATTGAAGATTTGATTACGCAAGTAAATACCGCTCTTTCTGTATAAAACCCCGCTTCTTTTTTGATGCTTGTCGGTTTCTCCAAATCGATCAAATGAGTACATGGGTTCAAATTTATTACGCCACGCTATTAATATGCCTAATCTATCAATATTGCTTTTTACCAAATAAATTTTAGCTAAATATTAAAAATCAGTAATTTGCAGTTGAAATGCAGTAGGAAGTTGTGTCCCCTGCACTTATAAAATCAACCTTTCAACCTAGTCAATATGCCACTTACCAAAACTATCACCGTTCCGCCGGGTAATCCTGAGCCTACTTTGCACCTGCCTATTATTAAAATGGTAGTTGTAGTTGATGATCAAAACATCGCGCAAACCGCCGATGACCTTGCCCAAATGCCGCCTATTGTAGACCGCCAGGTTGTTTGGTTCCAAAACGGTTTACCGGCAAATTACCAGGCAGAATTTGGTGTGCCGGATTTGGCAACAGCGGTGGCCTTCTCGTTATCGCCCGAAAATAACGTTGGCGACGTGATACGCCAGGGCGAAATTGTTGACGACGTAAGAATGGAACAAGCCTATACAGCAGCAGGACTATGAAAAAATATTTATTGACACTGTTCGCCGCGCTGGTTGTTAACGCGATGCAGGCACAAAAAACCACGCTACGCGACTCCTTTGCCAAAGTCGCAACTATGCAAGCCGACACATCGGCCGCGGCATTGATCTGGGCAATAGAAACCTCGCACAGCCCGGCTATCCGGCTCGACTTCACGAAGCAACCTATTGTCGACATCAACAGCCGCCTTACGGTTGGCATCGACCGCAACCGGCTTATTGCAGCGCTGCCGGCCGCTAAAAAAAGCAACCCGGCACTTACGACAAGCCTTAACCAACTGATCACCTTGCTTAAAACGGAGCAGCAGATCCTCAATTTAATAAAACCGGCCACCGCCAATATATCCGCCAACCGCGACTCGCTCAGCGCTTATTCAAAATTGATGATGCGGTTCTACAACACCGTATCCCAAAACCCTACCCTGCGGGCGCAAGTCAACGCACTCTTCCAGGATGCGATTGCAAAAATCAGGAACAACACCTTCGATAAAAAAATGTATGCATCGCCCCAGGCGTATGTGATAAAACACTTGGACACCTTAATGAACCAGGTGGCGACGGATATATCAAACGAAAAGGATGTTGCCTCGTACCATGTGCAGTTGCAGGCCTATATCCACACCAAAAACACAAGTAACCAGAAGATCCATATAGAGAATTTTGACAATTACAGCGCCGGAGAGTTTTACGAAGTGCCACGCTGGGTAACCTCATTTTCGGCAGATGATGTTGCCGCCTTCAACCAGGTATCACAGTTGAGCAGTGCGTTAAATTCGGCAATAGCCGGCAATTTTAAGGACATAGTCAAATTAATACCCGACTCGCTTAATTCGTACGCCTGCTACAGCAACCTGGTTACCGAAGCCAAAAATGACGAAGCCGCTATTGCCGGCCAGGCCGCCAGCCAGGCCAATACCTTTATAACGGCCATGCAGGCTAAACTTACGGCCGTTTATACCGCTATTCAGCAGTTTCAAAAACAAAAAAATGCGGCGGGCACAAACCCGATTCAGCAGTTCAGCCAGCTGGGCAACGCATTTATAACCCTCGCGGGCAGCTTACCCGCCGAGGTTGACAGCCTTAAAAACATGGTATCGGCGACCGCTTTTGCAGCCAGCGCAAACGCCCAAAAACTTTATAGCGATTTTAAGGCCTGTAACGCCATCCTGCAGGCCGATGTTAAACTGGTATCGGGTGTTTATTATGCCGTGGCAAACCTGCTGCAGCCCATGCAGAGCAATGCCACTGCCGCCCAGCAACTAACCGGCAGCGTTTTCGATGTAAACATTAACCAGATACCGCCGAAAGGTTATATCGATTTAAAATACTCGGGCAAGCGTCAAAATGGCGACGAAATTGAAATAAAGCTGGTAACCCGCTCAAAGGATGATATCGCCAAAAACCAGCCCGGCTTAACGCTTGACGACCAGATCATTGAGATGCAGCAGATATCCTTCTATTCCGAATCGAACATTGGCGTTATTTTGGCCAGTCCGTTGGGTAGCAGCAGCCAGGTGACACTTAAAAACAAGTTCCAGTTTGCCCCTTCCGGCAGCCTGGTGGTAAAATTTGGCAGCCGCACCAACAGGTTTTGGAATACAGTTAATCCCGGCGTTGGCTTTAATATTTCCACCCCCGATTTTAACCTGGATGGCACGCCTGATGTTAGCTATGGCGGCGTGTTTACCCTGTTCCATAATATTGTGAGTGCTGGCTGGGCATACAATACCAAAACCAGCAGCCAGTTCTGGTTCTTCGGTCTTTCACTGCCGTTTACAACCTTTGGCCTGCCGGTTGGGAATGTGCAGACGCAGAAGCAGTAGGGAGTTACTAATTGATTTTTTTGGCCCCGGCGTTTAAACCGGGGCTTTTTTGATTCAATTAATAAAAACTGGGTTTACATGGGTTGATTTTTCGACTGACCAGCCCACGCTGATCACCTCACCGGCACATATTCCAGGATAAGAACGCCGTTCGTGATCACAGAGTGTTTAAGCTCAAATTTCTTTAATTCCCGGTTGTCATCAAAGATCTTCAATCCGCCGCCGACCGAAAGCGGATATACCATCAGCCGCAACTCGTCGACCAGGTCGTGGTGGATCAGGGCCTTTACCAGCGTGGCACTCCCATAAACCAGGATATCGCCCCCCTCGGTCTCCTTAAGGGCGGAGACATCTTTGGCCACGTCGCGAAGAATATGGCTGTTGTTCCACTCCGCTTTTTCAAGGCTCCGGGACACCACATTTTTCGGGTACCGGTTGATGGGGTCGGCAAAAGCGTTACCGGCCTGGCCCGGCCAGTAACCGGCGAACTGTTCATACGTGTTTTTACCCAGCAACAAGGCGTCAACGCTGGCAAGCTCTTTAATCTTGTAATCCCCTGTTCCCGGTGCCTTATGGCCCGCTTGCCAACCGCCATGAGGATGAGGGGTTTCATCGCCACCCGGCGCCTCTACAACACCATCAAGCGTGATGAATTCGGTTACGATAATTTTTCGCATAATTCTTTTTTCGTAAAGGTAGCGCACGCAGTTTGCTCAAAACGGGGGAGAAAGAGACATCGCGAGGGGGCGGTCGCGCCAGAAGACCGGGATTTATTTTCTGTCCCCGCAGGGTCGCTCGACAGAGGACTCTGCGGCGGGTTTGCAGAAATTTATGAATTAGAAAAAACTTATACAATTATTGTGATCAGCTATTTTACTTTCCATGCACGTAAAGCGTTCCATTTTTACACGCGGAACACCCGGAATAAAACGGAACGTGCTGATTATCAAACATGTTCAATTTTTCACTTTTGAAACACCCTGATAATCAGCGATTTGATTTAGGGTTTACAGGCAGGGTTTACAGTACACCCCGGAACATTGGTAATTTGCTGATATCCAAAATATTATAAAAATAAAGGGCTTTACATCTGTAAACCCGCCGGGATTTACAGAACGTATAACGGTGTTGCCTGTTTAACTGAATGATATAGGGCCAGGCGTCCCGTATTTGTGCCATCCTGGAAAAGTTTACACTTTGTGATATGCTTTGGCCGTCAATTTGGATCTTTGTAACACCATAGGCACGGCACATGTTGTAGCCCCGGATTTTAATCCGGGGTGCCCAGGCAAATCATCGAAGAAAGTGCCATCGGCACGGCCCATATTTGTACGAATTTCTATCAATGACCAAATACCGGCATCGACTATACGCAAGCAAAGCGTTCCATTTTTACACACGGAACACCCGGAACGCCGTGAAACATGCTGATTATCAGGTGTTTTATTTTTGCGAAACAGCTAAATAAATGTTTCCGCAGTTGTTGCTGTCGTCACCAACAACCGACGATGCTTGTATTTTACAGAATGCCGCATCATTGTCCGCGACTTTTTGCACACCATGCGGGTTATCGCACGTTGCTTAACCAAACCAACATGGACATCAAATGCCAAAACCAAACAGATCCGCATGCAATGCAACTTTCGTCCGCCTGTAGAATACAGTTTAAATTAGATATTTTAGCGCCGTTAAAATATACGCGCTAACCAGTATGAAATATTTTCTGATAATCCCGCTTTTCTTTCTTTCTGCTATTGTAAAAGCGCAAGTTCCCCCAACCAGGGAAATCCGCGGTGATATAGGCGATATAAGTATCCCCGTTCCGGAGTCATCAGGTTCCAAAGGTGCAGGATATTATCAAAAGGACGGCAAATATGGCTTTGTAAACCCGGAAGGCGTAAAGCAGGCGGCTATTTACGATAAACTTAACTTTAGTTCAAACGGCTTTATCATCCAGAAAGATAAGCTTTATGGCATCGCAGACAAAAAGGGCCAGGTATTAGGGACCATCGGGTATGATAGCGTAGGAACGGCCAATGAAACAGCTTATATCGTCAAGAAAAAGAACAAATATGGAACTGTTTCGACTGCCGGCGATAAGATCCTTTCGATAAAATACGACAAAATACTGGCCGTGACCAATTTCGTTTCATTTGTACAATCTGCGGACGGGCACGTACAAATGATTTTCAACGAGCAGGAAAAAGCGTTTGCGCCTCAAATATCGTCTGCTGTAATTTACGCAAATTTAGTAGTCATAAAAGCCAACGGCAAATTTGGCGCTGTAAAAAAACAGTTGGTTGTGCCCTTAAATTACGACAGCGTGTTTGTTTCAGGTGCGCAGGTCAACACCGTTAGCTCACGGCTTAACGCGCGGACAAAGCCGCTTGTTAAAAGATATTCGCAGATCGATAAATCCAATAATTTCAAAACAGTTACAGTGCTTACTGTGCAAAACGGCAATAAGTACGGGCTCGCGGATAGTGATGGCGCCATTATTTATCCTCCGGAGAACGACGCCGTATTCAACCAGGAGATGTACAGGTACTTTACGGTAAAAAAAGGCAATTTGTTTGGGATATATTTTATAAACAGTAAGCAAAAAACCGGGATAGAGTTTGACAGAGTTTATGCAGATGGCCTGGGGTATGTGATGGCCAACAAAAACCAAAAAGGGGGTGTGTTTGATCTCCAGGGAAAGCAGCTCGTTCCGTTTGAATACGATCCCGAATTCATCATGCAATACAATTTTGGCTTTGGGGTGAAAAAAAACAAAAAGAAGGGTATTGTAAGTAAAAACGGCGTGGTATTAGTGCCGGCCATTTACGACGATGTGGACACATTTTATGAAAATGGATTGACCGACTTTATCAAAGTAAGAGTTGACGGAAAAGCAGGGATTGTCAACTTGAAAGGAGAAATCATCATTCCGGTAATTTTTGAATGGATTGGTGAGGAAAAAGGGCTTTTTAAAGTGGTAACACCCCAAAAAAAATTCGGGCTCTATGACAAAACGGGCAAAGTCATTATTCCGGCAGAATACCTGTGGATTATCGACAGTGACACAAAAAATAGCAATATCATTGTGCTGAAAAAGGAGGATAAATCCTATAACTTTTTGAATAAGAGCACCAGGCAAATTCTTCTCAAAGAAAATGTAAGCGGTTATGGCTATGTGCTCAACCAGGATGGTTTATTAAATCCGTTTAGTTCATCCCGTAAGTATTTACTATTTGTTAAAGGCAAAAACGGAAAGCTTGGCATGTTAAACGAGGTTACCGGGGTGCTTGATATTCCAATGATGTATGACGACATTATACAGCGATTGGATGGCGGAAAGCATATTTATTTTAGCGTAAGGAACGGGAAAAAATACGGCTTAATAGACGACGGGAACAGGCAGGTAATTCCATTACAGTATGACGCTGTCAGTATCGACCTGATGTATCCTGGTGATGGTCAGCGGTCAGATCCGGCCTATTCGGTTGTGGTAGCCAAAGGCAATAAATACGGTACTGTAAATTTTGACAACCAAACGGTGATCCCGTGTCAGTATACAGGTCTTCAGCGCATTTCAGGCAGCGGCTTGTTTAAAGCTAAAGTTGGTAACTATTACCAGGTTATTAATGCAAAAAACGAGGTTATCAGTAAAGGGCCGTTTGATGAAGTGGCCAACTTTGAAACAGTTCGCGAATCGGCCTACTCAAGTGAGCGAAAGTACCAGGCACTTACCTTTTACAAAGGAAAGATGCGGGTAATTGATGATAAAGGAAGATTTATCACCCCCGAAGTTGCAATGCTTCCGCATAACGGCTATAAAACTTTTGATGAGCTGAAATGGGCGCTGGTAGCCGCTTTGGACAGCAAGGATAATGCGTTGCTAAAAGATTTTGCTGAAAAAATAGCGCCATCTGAACATATTCTTTTTTACCTGAAAGAAAATCCCTTTACTAAAAAAGCACTTGAAAACACGGACATCAATACTATAAAGGAAAAGTATTATACCGACCTGTTAGGGTTTAAAATGAGCGACTGGAATCAAACTTCAGGATTCGCATACAAGCGAACCTCGCTCACCGGGGTGACAGATTATACAAGATACGATGAAGGTTTTGTGACGAACGCCAGGCGGGAAGACCCGGCATTTGGCGACGCGCGCCTTATGGAAAGGTTATTGCGTGACGCATTTAAAATAAATGGCTACTGGATCAGCTCCTATTTTATGCAAGGTAATTTTAACAGGCGCTAATCCGCTGTCCGTAATATTACTCTTCGCTGCAACGCGGTCGACCTATACGCTGGCCACAAGCCTGGATTCTTGCGGCATCGTAAGAAGAAAAAATCGCTTGCCGCAGCATGGGGCGGTAAAGAGGGACGAGAAAAAAATAAAAAAATTCCCCTTCCCTCTTTTTGCTTGCAAAAGAGAGGGTGGTCCAGCGAAGCGTCGACCGGGTGAGTCCTCTCGAAGCGGCGTTAACGATGTTTGTGTTCCTGCCGTTGTTGATTTTTCTATTTCGCAGAATACCGCATAATTGTCTGCAACTTTTTGCACACCATGCAGATGACGCAAAAACTAAAACACCATGAAATTCTTAGAGGTAAGTAAGGAACTAAAGCTTTTAGATAGCAGAAAGTCACTCGTGGCAGCAGGGGGTATATTATAAACAGATTTGAAAACCATAAACGGGCAACTACAACCTGTGTATTGCCAATCATAAATAGACGGTAACCTCAAGTCGAAAGTCTTGAATTTTAAGTCAGAAAAGACAAGAATTCGACTATTGACTTCCGACTAAAGACTCCCGACTTAACACAATTTACGGTTTCTTCAACTGTTTTTTCACTGCCTCAAACGAGTCTCCCACCTCGGCAACGGCCGCCAGTAATTTAACTTTCGTAGTATTCAGTTCCTGCATCCAGTAGCCTACCGCATAGTCATCACTAATATCAATGCTCCTCGTATCCGGCATGGGGACTTTCCTTTTAACTTCCATCGGCCGAAATTACACTTTATGCGGGTCACCCAATGGGTTTTCTGCCTGTTTTATTAACGCCGCCTCGCTTGCCGAAGGGATGTGCTTTTCAGTTTGATCCGGCACCGGGGTGTTCATACCATCATTCAAAGGCGCAGGTACTATCCGCTTCCTTTTTGGTTTTCCTGGTTTTTCCATTGTTTATTGAGGACTGTCCCTGGTTCATCAGCATTATTTCGGCAGAAAGGGGTGATAACTCGCCTGTATAAGCAAAAATAGGGTGTTTTGTTTGCGGAGTGCTAATATTCTGCCGCTGTGGATGTCATCACTAATAACCGACGTTTTTTGTATTTTGCAGGATGCCGCATGCTTGCACACTATACCGGTTACGCAACAACTAAAATACCATGAAATTCTTAGAAGTAAGTAAGGAATCAACGGAGACCGAATTAAAGGAAGTTGAAAACCAATTGGGTATTTCGTTTACCAACGATTTTAAGGAGCACTATATGGAGTATAATGGTGGATGTCCTGTTAAGCGGTTCTTCCTATGGGACGACGGTGCTAAAACAAGAATAAATCATTTTTTTTCCATCAAATACAAAGGTTTTAGCCAATTAGAGGATGCATATGATGATTTATTGATTACGGAGCAGATACTACCGGTGGGGTTTTTACCCTTTGCAGCAGATGATGGCGGCGATTTGTTCTGCGTTTCAACATTGCCAGGCTCTTACAATGAAGTGTTTTTTTGCGACATGCATCATTATGATGATGAAGTAATTGAAAATTGTGTTACGCTGGTATCTAGATCCTTTAAAGATTTTATTGACAATTTAGTTGATGAATAAATGAACAACGTAGGCCACTTATTAGCAAATTTGGCTACTTAAACGCGGGCCACCCTGATAAATCGGGGCGACAGCGGATGAAAAGATTCCATGTGGTAGCATGGGATGCCGCATGATTGTTTGCTGCTTTTTGTACATCATGTAGATTAGAAGAAAGTTTATGCTGTTAATTCGGAAGGAAAATATTTTAAAAGTAGTCTATGAGTAGTGCCGTCGAATTGAAGCAACTTTATAGCCCTGTCAGTAAAATCTGTAATTTTAAAATGTCTTTCAACATATATATTTATGCTTTTATTATTATAGACACATATAGCCATTTTGTAATTATTTGATTTGACGATATTGCTCAATTCCTCAACCCTCTTTTCATAGGACTCTTTTATTTTCATTTCACCCGTGAATTTTGAAAAATTAGCTTCTAAGTTTTCGAGAGAATTTCCTTTTATAACATTTGAATCCTTAAAGTAATAGTCCATGCGACTAGAAACAAAATTTGCCGCCTGAATTTCCTTTTTCGCATTCAAATCTTTCAAAATATCTTTTTTTATACTATCAATTGCCTCTGAATTCACCATAAGATTCGATGCAAGTTTTTTCAAGAAATCTTCATCAAGCAAAAGATTTTCTACTTCTGCAACGCTGAAATGGTACACGGAATTTAATCTTAGCTTGGAGAGTCTTTCCGTTGGATGATGGTCAGAATCTATTAATCCAATTGCTTTGATATTGGTATTGGGTATTTTGTTAAATGCTTTTGTATGGCTAATTACTTCAAAGCAGCCTCCCACAGGAGTTATCGTATAGTTAGGAAATAAAATATTATAAACTTTCTCATCGATTTTACCTTTTTCGCCTTCACAAAAAAGCACATTTTTACGGCTTCCTAGTAATTCCATTAATAACGACTCGGGAAGTTCATTTTCAGGAATTACCTCCATGTCCCACTTATCTGGAAAGAAATACGATTTTATCCATATCTTTTTTGCTGTTATGCGACTTGTTGCAAAATCTAAATCATGAGTTAAATAAATAAAAATGCAATCTCCTCGCTGATTTTCAAGACTATCCCATAATTTATTAAGAATTGTTTTGTGCAGGTACATTTCCGGCTCATCGACTATAACAAACCCATCTCTAGGAGCCTGAAGAACCTGTGCTATTAAAAATAGCATTACCTTTTCCCCATCGCTCATTTGTACAGAAGGATAACGGCTACCGTTATCCAAAGCTACCATGATATTCATGCCATCTTTACATTCAATTTTCCTATGTGAAATTAAAGAATTCCATATATCGATAGTTTTGTCAAGGTTAGACTTTGAAGGCGGCGGTATTTGCTCTCCTTTTAGCGCCAATTCTTGTGCCTCTATTCTATAATTATTGCTTAGAAGATTATTTTCTGAGATTAAATTTTTTAAGAGAATTTCAAACTCGGTTTGTAGAGCTGCAATATTCTCGTGATTTTTATTTGATTTATCTCGAACCTGAACAGCCTTTAAATCATTTAATGTATTAGAATAATTATTGACAGAGTTGAATGTCGGAACCAGTAAGATTCTTTGAGCTGATATTACAACTCCATTATCGGCCATAAACTCCTTAAACTTATTAGAAATTGAAGTTTTGCCACTACCATTAGCTCCTACCACGACCACATTATTGTTAAAAAAATTCAACTTTTTAAAAAACTCCAATTTAAAGTTAAGGGCTTTAAAAATTTCCTCAAGCTCACGCTTATGGTTATATAATTCTTGAACAATGTGTCTCTCATTCCCAAAGACAAAATCATTAGATGGCTGACCTCTGTAAGGCAGATAATTAAATGATAGTTGGATATCCTCTCTGAATTGATTTAAATAATTTATCTTATAGTCTTCTTTAGCCACTGTATCAATTAGACATTTCAAAAAATAATTAATTTCGTCATAAAAGTCAAGAAGTTTCTCGTCAGATTTTGCGTCGATGGCAATCTTGCGTGTGACTAAATATTCATCTTTCGCTTTTTCAACAAATTCTATGAAATTTTCAGTTTTCTCATTCATTTATATTTTTTTTTAATAATGATACCTAAAAGCAACTATGCGTTCGTTCAAGTAAGCCCGCGTTAAGGTAATCTTGACAGAGTTTTATAAAAGATGCCTGTTAATCGTCACAAACCGACGTTGATAAAGTGTAATCTTAAAGTCAGTCGACCAAAAATTCACCTCCCCAATATCTGCGCTTTCTTATAATTATACTCCGCTTCCGTTATCGCTCCGCTATCCAATAGCTGCTTATATTTCTGCAGTTCATCCGCAGCAGACTGGGGTGGAAAACCGTAAAACTGCTGGTCCTCTATCTTGCGGGTGCAGTATACTATCAGTATACCTATAATACCCAGGAACAAGCCTAATAATAAACCGCCCGCTGAACCAATAGTGCGTTTCGCCCCTGCATAGTATCCCCACGCAGCAAAGCCAAACCAACCTCCAAATACAATTAAGATTAAAATAATTTCAGGTGCGCCAAGACCTCCCATAATGTGTTAAAGTTTAAGTTTTATAAATTGATTTTCAGGTTTTTGAAGGTAAGAATATTTTTTGATAGTTGATAAGCACATTTATCGAACGTGCGTCGGCATGTCACCCTGAGGTACTCGAAGGGATATGCCTTGTAACGATATAATCGTAAGCTACTGATTACCAATAACAAACCTCACCTACTTATCCATACCTTTGTGGGTTTCCGTCAGCAGAGAAGCTTCGGGCAAAAGCCGAAAAAACTGCAGGCCTAAAGCGCCGGGCAGGGCATAGGAAATTTTTGCATTACAGGGTCTGCGCCAGAACGGGTCATCCGGCAAAAAGATTCCAGCCCGCAGTTTTTTCGGCTTTGTGCGTGAGAGGCCTAGTGCGCAAAGAAGCATTTCTGCTGACTTGATTTTTTGGTTACTTTTTTATCAAGAAAAAAGTAACAGCCACCGCGGCAATTGAGCGGGTGAACATTAAGTTCTAAGAAGGAATAAAAATTCAAAGCTACCCGGACGTCATTGTGCGCGTGCTTAGTAAGGCGTAAAGGCCACTGCGCTCATGCTTCCCTTCGATAAACTCAGGACAGGCTTGTGCCTCGGCATGACACCCGGTAGCCATTTCTTGTATTGAGTACCTGTACACACCAAACCAATCTTTACGTCATTTCAACATCCAAACCGCCAAATAATGCTTATTATCATACTATTTTCCACAAAATTCCCTATTTTTGCAACCTCTAAAAATTGAGGTGGAATTTACTGATGTACAAGGAATATAAGCAGTTAAACTTATCGCAGACAGGCAAGGATGTACTGGAGTTCTGGAAAC
Source organism: Mucilaginibacter sp. (assembly GCF_025359345.1). Lineage (GTDB taxonomy): Bacteria > Bacteroidota > Bacteroidia > Sphingobacteriales > Sphingobacteriaceae > Mucilaginibacter. Next base: position 308,228 of record NZ_JANYGQ010000033.1, on the reverse strand, counting down.
AGAACGACATCTTTGAAAAAAGCATCAGCAGTCGCCCGGCCACAAACCCTTATACTTTTTACGAGGGGCCGCCGTCTGCAAATGGCATGCCCGGCATTCACCACGTAATGGCGCGTGCCATAAAGGATATTTTTTGCCGTTACAAAACCATTAAGGGCTACCAGGTAAAGCGCAAAGGCGGCTGGGACACCCACGGCCTGCCTATTGAGCTGGCTGTTGAAAAGGCATTGGGCATCACCAAGGATGATATTGGCAAAAAGATTTCGGTAAAGGATTATAACGACGCCTGCCGCAAGGAGGTGATGCGCTATACCGACATCTGGAACGACCTTACCGAAAAAATGGGCTACTGGGTAGACCTGGAGAACCCCTACATCACCTACAAAAATGAATACATCGAGTCGCTTTGGTGGATACTGAAAGAGTTTCATACCAAGGGCTTATTATACAAAGGTTATACCGTTCAGCCGTATTCGCCAAAATCGGGCACCGGCCTAAGCTCGCACGAGCTTAACCAGCCGGGAACCTATAAAATGGTGAAGGATACCTCCATCACCGCACAGTTTAAGGTTAAAAGGGATAAGGATTCGGAGTTTTTGTTTGAAAACATCACCAGCGACCTTTTCATATTAGCCTGGACGACCACCCCGTGGACACTCCCGGCAAACTGTGCACTTGCCGTTGGCGAAAAAATAGACTACGTAAAAATAAGCACCTTCAATCCCTATACTTTTTTACCGGTAACGGTAGTACTGGCTAAGGATTTGGTGGGCAAGCACTTTAAGGCCGAAGGCGAAAACGCTTCGTTTGCCGATTATAAAGGTGGCGATAAAATTATCCCCTGGGAAGTAAAAGGCACTTATAAAGGCTCCGAGTTTTTAGGCCTGCATTATTACCAGTTGATGCCTTACGTTATCAATGAGGACTTAGAGAAAAACGCCTTCCGCGTTATCCCTGCCGACTTTGTAACTACCGAAGACGGTACCGGCATCGTGCACACGGCCTCTGTTTTTGGTTCGGACGACTTCCGGGCCTGTAAGGAAAACAACGTGCCATCGGTAATGGTGAAGGACGAGTTTGGCAAAGATGTACCGCTGGTAAACAAGCAGGGCCGTTTTGTGGATGAGGTTACCGATTTCGCCGGTCGTTATGTTAAAGAAGAATATTACAGCAAAGAAGAACGCGAAGCTGAAGGGTTTAAGGCTACCGATGTATTGATATCGATAAAGCTGAAAACCGAAAACAAGGCATTCGACGTAAAAAAATACGAGCACAGCTACCCGCACTCGTGGCGCAGCGACGAGCCGATTTTATACTACCCGCTGGATAGCTGGTTTATCCGCACCACTGCCGTTAAGGACAAAATGGTGGCGCTCAACAAAACCATCAACTGGAAACCTGAATCAACCGGTACAGGCCGCTTTGGCAACTGGCTGGAAAATTTGGTGGATTGGAACTTGTCGCGCTCACGGTATTGGGGCACTCCGCTGCCTATCTGGCGCGAGGAAAACGGCGGCGAGGAATTGTGTATCGGTTCGATTGCCGATTTAAATAACGAGATTGAAAAATCGATAAAGGCTGGTTTAATGCCCGAAAGCTTTAAGCTGGACGATTTGCACAGGCCATATGTGGATGATGTAATATTAGTTTCATCAACCGGCACACCAATGTACCGTGAGCCCGACCTGATTGACGTTTGGTTCGACAGCGGCGCCATGCCGTATGCGCAATGGCATTTCCCTTTCGAAAATAAAGAAGCGTTTAAGAATGCCTACCCGGCCGATTTCATCGCCGAAGGTGTTGACCAAACCCGCGGCTGGTTTTTCACCCTGCATGCCATTGCGGTAATGCTGAGCGAAACCAGCGACGAGGTAAAAGCCATCAATGCCGAAGTTGGCAATGGCGGCGTTGCGTTTAAAAACGTAATCTCGAACGGTTTGGTGCTGGATAAAAATGGCAACAAAATGTCAAAACGCCTGGGTAATGGCGTCGACCCGTTTGAAACCATAGAAAAATTTGGCGCCGACGCACCGCGCTGGTACATGATCAGCAATGCCGCACCATGGGACAACCTGAAGTTTAATGCTGACGGTATTGACGAGGTAAGGCGCAAGTTTTTCGGCACACTGTACAACACGTATACATTCTTTGTAATGTATGCCAACATCGATAAGTTTACTTACAGCGAGGCAGAAATTGCAATAACCGGCAGGCCCGAAATTGACCAGTGGATCATCAGCCTGCTGAATACCCTGAGCAAGGAGGTGGACGCATTTTACGCTGATTTTGAGCCAACTAAAGCAGCCCGCGCCATACAGGATTTTGTGGATGCGCATTTAAGCAACTGGTACGTTCGGTTAAGCCGCCGCCGTTTCTGGCGTTCGGATAATTCGGATGATAAGCTGTCGGCCTACCAAACGCTGTACACTTGTTTAACTACCGTTGCAAAATTGATGTCGCCAATTGCGCCGTTTTTTGCGGAGCGCTTGTATACCGATTTAAACAGCATTACCAAAAAAGAAGCTTTTGAATCTGTCCACCTGGCTTACTTCCCCGAATATCACGCAGATTTAGTAAACGCCGGACTGGAAGAACGCATGCAGATGGCGCAGGATATATCGTCGCTGGTGTTGTCGCTGCGTAAAAAGGTAGGTATCAACGTAAGGCAGCCATTGAGCAAAATTTTACTGCCGATACTCGACAAAAAATTTAAAGGCCAGATTGAACAGGTTAAGGATTTGATATTATCCGAAACCAATATAAAAGGCATTGAATACATAACCGATACCGCCGGCTTTATCAAAAAGAAGATAAAACCAAACTTTAAAGCGCTTGGCGTAAAAGTTGGCAAGGATATGAAGATTGTGGCAGAAGCGATAGGCAATTTAAGCCAGGATGATATTGCAAAGCTGGAAGATAATGGCGACTTATTGCTGCCGACCCAGCATTTGATAAACCTGACCGACGTTGAAATTATAGCAGAAGATGTTCCGGGATGGCAAGTTGCAAATTTAGGCAAACTAACCGTGGCTTTAGATGTTACCATAACCGACGAACTGAAACAGGAAGGACTTTCCCGCGAGTTCATAAACCGGGTACAGAATCTGCGTAAGGAGAAGGGATTTGAAGTTACGGATAAGATAAATGTTAGAGTCAAATGCGACGAAACTTTATGGGAAGCCATAAATAATAATTTATCCTATATTTGCGCCGAAATTCTGGCAGACACCATTGTGCTTGATAATGAGCTAACTGAGGGTGAACCCGTGGAGATTGATGGAAATGAAATTTTGATAGCTATTAGTAAAATTTAAATGAAACAAGAAAACGAAAAAACAAGGTACTCTGAGTCAGACCTGCAGGAATTTAAGACGCTTCTGCTTGATAAATTACGCAGCGCAAAAGAAGAGCTGAATGCACTTGCAACCTCTTTGAGTTCACCTAACGCAAACGGAACCGACGATACTGCCGGTACTTATAAAACCCTGGAAGATGGGTCGGCTACGCTGGAGAAGGAACAAATAAACCAACTGGCTGCACGCCAGAAAAAGTTTATAGAGCAATTGGAAGCTGCCCTGGTACGCATTGAAAACAAAACTTATGGCGTTTGCCGCGAAACCGGTAAGCTTATCCCTAAAGAGCGTTTACGTGCTGTACCTCATACTACTTTGAGTATGGAAGCAAAATTAAAGCAATAAATGAAGGCGGTTTACTTAAAACCTTTTCTTGTAGCTGCTATTATTGTGTTGGTTGACCAGGTGATAAAAACCTGGGTACGCACACATATGGATTTTAACTCCGAAATCCACTTTATGGGCCAGCATGGTATGCTGCGCTATACCGAAAACAACGGCATGGCCTTTGGCTGGGAGCTGGGCGGCAAAGTTGGCAAACTTGCACTCACATTGTTTCGCATAGTTGCCGTTTGCGGCATAGGTTATGGCCTTGTCCACTTAATAAAGCATAAATACCATCGCGGCCTCATCATGTGCGTTGCACTGATATTTGCCGGTGCACTGGGTAATATTATCGACTCCACCTTTTATGGCCTGCTATACCAAAACGGTCATATATTTGAAGGCCGGGTAGTTGATATGTTTTACTTCCCGTTATTTAAAGGCACCTATCCATCCTGGGTTCCGGTATGGGGTAATCAGCACTTCGAGTTTTTTGAGCCGATATTTAACCTTGCCGATGCATCTATCTCAGTGGGCGTAATTGCCATACTGATATTTCAGAAACGCTACTTTAAGCGCGAAGTGCCCGAAGTGGCCAGCCCGAATAGCGAGATGGAGGAAGTTTGAATTTAGTCGATAGTCTTGAGTCGTAAGTCCAGAGTCAAATTTGGTTCTTTTTGACTTACGACTCAAGACTCCTGACTTAAGACTATTTTTCAAATGATATTTCTAACATTCTTCATCGGTGTAATAGCAAACTTTATCGGTTATGTGCCGCCTGGCAACATTAACCTTGCCCTCGTTAAAATAACCATCAACCGTGGCTTTAAACAGGCCATGATGTTTATCATATCCTTCTCCGCTGTCGAATTCTTTTTCACCTTGTTTATTATGCACGCCGCCAAATGGCTCGCCACGCAGGTTAAACTGGATATGGTAATTGATTGGATTATGCTGGTATTGTTTACCTTGCTGGGGACTATAACGTGGATAAACCGCAACAAACCACCCAAAGCAAATTACTCCGAGCGCGCAAGTATACGGTACGGCATCATACTGGGTATTGTAAACCCGGTGCAAATACCCTTCTGGATGATAACAGGCACCTATCTGATCACCCATGAATGGATTGTAGCCGGGCAAATAGCATTAATAATTTTCAGTGTTGGCGCCGCCGCCGGGGCGTTTTTGGCGCTGTTTATGTACGCCAAGTTTGCACAATATATTCAAAGCAAATTTGCCTTAAGCACCAAACTGATTAATACCAGTATCGCGATTTTGTTTTTTGCATTCGCAGGGTACCAGGTGGTGAAGCAGGTTTATTTGGTGTTTTTTAAGCACTAATAATCTCGCTTATTAATTGTTAATCGACCGTCCTGGTCAACATCAATTCGAAATTTTGCCTGGTGTCTAACAAAATAATGTCTTTCTTATTCCCCTTTATACAATAACTTGAAATATATTTCAGGTTCCCCTTTATAAAACCACTGCGTTGTTTTTTTCCGCTGAATTTAAACGATAGCCGGCTGCTTTTTAATGACCATGCAAGGTATGTAGTTGGCCCATTACCTTCGGCGCCTATAATTACGCCTTGACCATTTTTATAAAATCTTATCAGGGAACATGCATTACATTGCCCCCACAATACACGGCCTTTATCATCGACATTGCCAAATCCTGTAATCATCCATTCACCGATAAGTATGCTGTCCTTTTCGATTGGCTTATAAATGGGTTTAGATTGATAAATTGGCACTAATGCGAATGCCAAAATTGTTAATAAAGTCGTGGTTTTAATCATAACTATCTGACGGATTGAGTAAGGTTTAGTTTAGCGCGGCAAACAACTTATTCAACTCAATCAACCTAATCCATTTCAATCAACCACCACCCTGCTCCTAAAATTCCAAATCTTCTCCGCTTTTCTCCCAATCAGCCAAAAGGAAGCACCCAAAATAGCGAAGAACAAGGCCTTATTGGTGTGTTCCCAAAAATACTCGAAGTATTTGGTGTAGATGAAAATAAGCAGGAACGTAATTCCAAACTCGCGGGCAATGACATCTTTGGTTTTTAAGCCCAGCAGTAAAAATCCAGCTGCTACCACCGCCGAAATAATGCCCCAATAAAATAAGCTGATTTGTTTAATATGCCACCAGGTATCCAAATTGCCCAGGTTGCCAAAAACGCTCAGCATCCAAAGCGATAAAAACATATACAGCATGCCAACAACATAGGTAAGCTCCCAAAACAGCGCAAACCATTTGCGGTTCTTAAGCAGGTAAATAGCGGTTAAACAAACCAGGCCGAACAGCACAAAGCGCAGCGGGTAATTCATCCCCAAAAAGTAATCGGCCCAGTGGGTTTGATAGCCAGTCTCGGTGCCGAACCAACTGCCCAGCGATACCAGTGCGAACAACCATATCAACCGCGACTCCAAACGGTACGCCAGAACCCCGTAAACAAATATGGATAGCAAAAATAAGAGTGAATAGTGCCCAGAGCCGTTATCAAATGTTTTACCCAGGTAGGCTATACAACAGGCGGTCGACAGCACCCCACTAAAAACTATCGCTTCATTGCTGAATACTTTTTCAGGATATTTCTTCTCCCAGCGCCTGCCGAAATAAAACAACACCGCAGCCAAAACACCGGTTGCTATGCTTATAACAATATCAGGGGTATAATAAAGGCTTTTTAGCCACGCAATAACTTTATCATCAATAATCAGCGAGCCTACGGCTATAAACCCGCAGGCCAGCGCTATCCAAAATGAATATTTCGCCAGCCGCATCCAGTCGAAGCCTTTCACATCATACGAATCGCGGAGCTTACCGGCAGCGCCGGCATCAATCAAATGCTCATCTTCCCAGTGCTGTATGGCACGGTTCAAAAATTCGCTTTCTTGTTTATCCAGGTTAAGTTTGGCCATAGGCGGAGTCCGTGGTTCATGGTTAGTAGAACTAAAACGGTAAATGTAAGGTAGTTATTTTAATACAAGTATGATAATGAAGTTGTTTTATAAAGCGTCTCCCGTTTTGTCATTGCGAGCGAGGAACGAGCGCGGCAACCGCGAACAATACAGAGCGGACAGAAAGGTGGGTAACTTGCATTGGCGGTTGTGCACGGCGTGCGGTTGCCGCGCTGCGCTCGCAATGACAAGTTTTTTTACTACTCACTTCCTAAAAGCGCTTCCACATCCAATTTATCTTTCCTTATCTGCTCCTTAAGCGCTTCCAGCGAATCAAACTTCATATCGTCGCGCACAAAGTTGTAAAACTCCATGCGGATCTGCTGGTTATATATCTCCCTGTCGAAATCAAAAATATTAACCTCGATGTTACGGCGGGTACCGTTAATGGTTGGCCGGGTGCCTATGTAGGCCATGCCGTCGTAAACTTCACCATCAATTTTCACCCTTACGGCAAAAATCCCATCCAGCGGCACCAGCTTGTATTTTTCGCCGATGACAATATTGGCTGTTGGATAGCCAATGGTACGGCCCAACTGGTCGCCGCGCACCACCCTGCCGGTTATAAAAAACGGGTAGCTCAAAAAAGTATGGGCAAGCTCAATGGCGCCATTCAGCAGCGCCTCACGAACGCGGGTGGAGCTGATGGCAACCTCGTAAATATCCTGCTCGGGTATTTCAACCACGTCGAAACCATAAACTGGACCGAGCCGCTGCAAATCTGCAAGACCACCCTGCCTGTCTTTACCAAAGCGGTGGTCATAACCAATCACAATTTTTTTTGTGCCGATTTTGTTCACCAGCACCTCACGTATATATTCCTCGGGAGACTGGTTGGAGAAATCGCGCGAAAACGGCGTAATAATCAAATGGTCGATACCCAATTCTTCCAGCATTTCTGCTTTTTCGTCGATGGTATTAATCATTTTGATGCTTTCGTCTTCCGGGTGCAAAATCATCCGCGGATGCGGAAAAAAGGTAAGTAGCACCGTTTCGCCGCCGGTTTCGGCAGCAAGCTGTTTTAAATCCGCAATAATTTTACGGTGACCGGTATGCACGCCGTCAAATGTGCCGATAGTGACAACGGCGTTGTTCAGGCGGGTAAATTCGTCAATATTATGATAGATCTTCATTGTTGTCAGTTCACAAAGATACTTTTGATTTCCAGTTTGAGTTGCCCGGTTTTAGATTTGTTACGAATAACCTATTCAGGTATAACAGATGCCGCCTTTAGTTCGCGTATGGTATTCACTAATTCCATCACTTCCCAGGCATCGTCAACATTATAGTCCCCGCTACGTGTGCGCCTTAATTTTGAAAGATAGGCTCCATTGTTCAGCGCTTTCCCAAAATCGTTTACCAACGAACGGATATAAGTACCCTTGCTGCACACCACCCTGAAGCTTACTTCAGGCAAAGCAATACTAGTAATTTCAAATTCAGTAATAGTAACTGTACGCAGGCGCAGTTCAACATCCTCACCCCTGCGGGCTTTTTCATATAACCGTTCGCCATCAATCTTAATAGCAGAGTGCGCCGGTGGGTACTGGCCAATTTCGCCGATAAACTGCGCACAGGCTGCTTTTATTTGCTCTTCGGTAATATTGTTGATGTCGAATTTCTGGTCGGCTTCGGTTTCCATATCGTATGACGGCGTGGTTTCGCCCAAAATCATAGTGCCGGTATATTCCTTTTCCTGAGCCTGGAAGGTATCGATCTGCTTGGTCATTTTTCCGGTACAGATAATAAGCAGGCCTGTTGCCAATGGGTCGAGCGTGCCCGCATGGCCCACCTTTAATTTTAACGGTTTAAATGAGTTGCGGATTTTGCCGACAACATCAAAGCTGGTCCAGTTGTAAGGCTTGTTAACCAATAACAGCTCGCCTTCGGCAAATTCGTCTATGTTTTTGTAAGTTGATTTCATTTATTATGATTACACCGATTAGCTGCAGACCATGATTAAAGGATTAGAGGATTTCTTGATGCCAGTGCCTATTAATTTGCTTCCATCAAGACAATCCTTGAATCAAGCGAATCATGGTTCAGACAAAAATATGCCTTCCTTCACTTCCGGGATTAGCTTATTTTCCAGCGCTTTATCAAACAGTATCCGTACCGCCTTTTTTCCTTCGGCGCCCAAATCTACGGAATACTTATTTACATACAGCTCAATGTGCTTGTACATCACTTCTTCGCTCATTTCCTGGGCATGCGAGCGGATAAACTCAAGTCCCGATTTTGGGTTTTCAAAAGCAAACTCAACCGAGCGGCGTATAACGCGATTTATTTTATGCTGAACATCCAACGGTAGCCGGCGATTTGCAACGATGCCACCCAGCGGGATGGCGCACCCGGTCTGCTTTTCCCAGTAATCCCCCAGATCGATAATTTTTTTGAGGCCCTTATCCTGGTAAGTAAAGCGGTTTTCGTGGATGATCAGGCCAACATCAACCCTGCCTTCCAGCACAGCATCTTCGATATCTGAAAATACCAATTCAACTTTGTTGGTGGCGTTTGGGAAGGCTGTGCCCAATAAAAAATTGGCAGTGGTGTATTTACCGGGGATGCCGATTAAAGGATTTCGGATTTCGGATTTACCATTTCGAATTTCTCCCTTTTCCAAATCCGAAATCGAAATTTCGACATCCGAAATTAGTAACGGTCCTACCCCAAAACCCAGCGCGCTTCCTGCATCCAGCAAAACGTATCTATCTGTCACATACGCAAAAGCATGGTAGCTCAGCTTGGTAATATCCAGCTCGCCAACCATGGCTTTTTGGTTGAGGGTCTCCACATCATCATAAAACACGTCGAACTCAAGTCCTTCAGTGTCAATTTTATGATGGATCATCGCATCAAAAATAAAGGTATCGTTTGGGCAGGGCGAAAAGCCGAGGGATAGTTTCATAATTTAAACAAGTAAACTATGTCATTGCGAGGAACGAAGCAATCGCATACTATACAGAGCGGACGTGCAAAGTTCGCGATTGCTTCGTTCCTCGCAATGACAAATTGTGTTAAGCGTACAGCTTCAAAAACTCAGCCGCAAAGGTATTCAGATTTTTTATGGCGAGCCCTATGTTCCAGGCATCGCGATTGCGCTTTTCAACATAATTTGACACAGCCCTGATTTGGAGGCACGGCACATCAAACTGTTTGCAGGCATAAAAAAACGCGGCGCCTTCCATACTTTCAATTTGCGGTTTCAATCTTTCTGCTACTTTTTTTATTGAAGCCTCATTGCCGTGTACCGTATTTACTGTAATTGCAGTTGCTTGTTTAAGGTTAAAAGTATTGAACAGGTTGTACAAATCGGCGAGTTTTTTTGAGGGATAAAACATTGCTTCGCCAAAGCCCATTTCGGCTATCGGCAAAAAACTAAGGTCATCTTCGGCGCCGAGTTCGGCAAAAGTGTCTTCAGTTATTTCAACTACATCGCCCAAGGCAATGCTGCGGTCAAAACTACCGGCAATACCCAGGTTAACTACCAAATCGTAAGTATTTGACGAAAGATGCTTGCCCAATGCAAAAGCTGTAGCTACCATACCTACACCAGTTATTAATACTTCATAGTCAAAAGTCTTAAGCCCTGAGTCTTGAGTCTCATTTTCAAACTCCTGACTCTTGATTCTTGACTCTTGATTCTTACTTCCGACTTCGGACTTCAGACTTCCGACTTCTTCCTCCGTCGCAACTACAACCAGTATCCGCATATTATTGCATTTTTTTGACGGCTAAGTTAAAACATAACGCCTGATTTTGTTTTGTATATTTGCACCATTATTTGTTATGATGATACATATTACGCGCAAAGAACATTTCAACGCGGCACACCGGATGTACCGCGAGGAATGGAGCGAAGAGAAAAATGCAGAAGTATTCGGAAAGTGTGCTAACCCAAACTGGCATGGCCACAATTACAATTTGTTTGTTACCGTAAAAGGTGAGGTTACCCACGCCACTGGTTACCTTATCGACCTTAAGGAGCTTAAAATAATAATAAACGATTATGTAATTGAAAAACTCGATCATAAAAACATCAACAAAGATGTCCCTTTTATGGCAGGCAAAATGGCATCGACCGAATTGCTTTGCATCGAAATTTTCAACCAGCTGAAAGCGCCGATTGAAGCCTACCCTGGCGTGTTTTTACATTCGGTTAAATTATACGAAACTGAAAATAACAGCGCCGAGTACTTTGGCGGCTAATCCCTTAAGATGAATAGCAACAACCATATCCCCGACAGGGACGAAGATATTGACGGCTACGTAAAAATTGACCGTTACAACCCGGATTTAATACAGAGCCTATCAGGTCATTATCACGAGGTATTGAAACAAATTGGCGAAAAACCCGAGCGCGAAGGCCTGTTAAAAACCCCTGAGCGTGTGGCAAAGGCATTGTTATATCTAACCCAGGGCTACGACCTTGATGCCAAAGAGATACTTAACTCGGCCATGTTTAAAGAAGATTACAGCCAGATGGTAATAGTAAAAGACATCGAGGTATATTCGATGTGCGAACACCACATGCTGCCTTTTTTTGGCAAAGCCCACGTGGCTTATATCCCCAACGGGCACGTTGTTGGCTTAAGCAAAATACCTCGTGTGGTTGATGTTTTTGCAAGGCGCCTGCAAGTTCAGGAAAGGTTAACCAACGAAATACGTGATTGCATTCAGGATACACTTAACCCCTGGGGCGTAGGTATTGTAATAGAATGCCGCCACCTTTGCATGAGCATGCGCGGCGTACAAAAGCAAAACTCAGTAACCACCACATCGGCATTTACCGGCGAATTTTTAAAGGAAAAAACGAGGACAGAATTTTTAAATTTGATATCAGCGAAGCTGGGATAAGGTTCATTTGTTCACTGGTTCATTAGTTCATTAGTAAAATAAAGTTTTTTAACTTGCATGCTGTTGGACTCTGCACCAATGAACCAGTGAACAAATGAACCAATTAACAAAATCACAATGAAAGCATACATCTTCCCGGGACAAGGCGCCCAGTTTGTAGGAATGGGTAAAGACTTATACGAAAAGTCGGAAAAGGCAAAAGCTATGTTTGAACAGGCCAATGAAATACTTGGTTTTCGTATTACCGATTTGATGTTTGAAGGCACCGAAGAGGATCTTAAGCAAACCAACGTAACCCAACCCGCGATATTCTTACACTCGGTAATTTTGGCCAGTGTTTTGGGTGATGACTTTAAGCCCGAAATGGCTGCCGGTCATTCTTTAGGCGAGTTTTCGGCACTGGTTGCATGCGGCTCACTTTCGTTCGAAGATGGTTTGCGCCTGGTGGCAGCACGTGCCAACGCTATGCAAAAAGCCTGCTTACTGCAGCCATCAACCATGGCGGCAATTATTGGATTGGATGATTTTACAGTTGAGGACATTTGTCACCGCATAAGTGATGTTGTTGTACCGGCAAATTATAACTGCCCGGGCCAGCTGGTAATATCGGGCACCATTGCCGGTGTTGATAAAGCTTGCGAAGAACTTACCGCAGCCGGCGCCAAACGTGCGCTAAAACTTAATGTTGGTGGTGCATTCCATTCACCATTAATGGAAGCCGCTCGCGTTGAGCTGGAGCATGCCATAGTACACACCGAGGTTAAAGAACCCGTTTGCCCTATCTACCAAAATATTGACGCCAAACCATATACCGACCCGGCACAAATAAAACATAACCTTATAGCACAACTTACGGGCCCCGTGCGCTGGACACAGACCGTTAAACACATGATGGAAGACGGCGCAACCTCGTTTACAGAAGTTGGACCGGGCAGCGTTTTACAGGGCCTGGTTAAAAAGGTCGACCGCCATATGCCTACTGAGAGTGCAGTTGTGCAGTAAGTCTTTAGTCGGTAGTCTAAAGTCAAAAAAAGAGCGACTTAAGACTTTAGACTTAAACCAAACTTAGGACTGTTTTTTTGGTTACATTTGGTGTCACTACAGATAAATTACTTGGCTACCTCCGGGAAAATACGTTTAATGCTGGCGCTGCTATGTGCCAGCTTGCTTTTAACGGCAGTAATTGTCCGTAGCACGTATACCCCTGTAACCAACCTCGACCAAACCGCCAAACTGCTTGAGCATAACCTGCGGCAGAAAGAGGATGACGTTAACGCCTTTATAAACAACAAAAGCAATTTCGACGGGTTAAAAACGCTGCTGACGGCCCCACAGCTTTCGCTGGACCTTATAAAACAATTTACTACCGATAAAAGCATTTGGTTTATTACCCTAACTAATAATCGGCTTAGCTTTTGGAGCGGCATAAAAGTGATCCCGAGCCGCCCGGAAGCTATTAAAGAAGGTTACAGCTTTCACCATGAGGCCAACGGCTATTATGAAGTAATAAAAAAGAGCGAAGGTGATTTTTCGGTGTTGTTTTTTATCCCGGTTAAATTAGATTACAATTTCCAGAACGAGTACCTTCAAAACACATTTGCTGTTGATTTATTGAAAGACAACAATATTGAAATAGCCGACTTTACCGATAAAAGCGTTTATGAACTGCACAGTACAAACGGAACCTATTTATTTTCAGTAAAACTAAAACAAGGCGAGGTAAGCCATTCATTTTTTTATTACGAAATAACTATCTGGCTGTTAACGCTGTTATGCTTTTGCGTATTAATGAACAACATATGCAACTACATAGCAGCTAAAGGTTATCTTATCATCAGTTTAATAACACTGGCCGCATTTATTGTGCTGATGCGATGGGTAAACCTTTACTTCGGCTTGCCCGAGCTAAGCTATAAAGCGGATATTTTTAGCCCCACGCTATATGCATCGAGCATGGCGTACCCCTCGCTGGGCGATTTGTGCCTCAACATACTCTTAATTTGCTGGTTTGTTAGCTTTTTGTATACCAGGCGGCGTGCCTTGCTTAGAGCAACTTCAAGCAAAGCCGCAAGCTACTCTATTTTAATAGGCGGCACATTGATACTGTTGGCAGTAGCGACGCTATTGCTAAATATCTTTAGCGGACTGGTAATAAACTCGCGCATTAACTTTGACGTTAGTAACGTACTTAACCTGTCGTTTTTCAGCGTATTGGGCTTAATTATGCTTTGCTTCAGCTTCCTGATTTTCTATCTGCTGATTGAAGTTTTTTTAACCGTTATTAGCCGCCTTTCTATTTCTAATCTAAACAAGGTGCTGGTGGTGCTTTCGGGAGTTATTTTGGCAACAGCAATTGATACTTATTACCGCGACTTTAGTTTGTTTTATATTTTTTGGGCAATACTGCTTTTTGCGCGGGCGTACGCTCACCGGTATCACAATGGCAGGTTAAATGCTATCTCGCTGTCGTTTATAATTTTAATATGCTCGCTGGTGTCGGCCATAAAACTCAACTATTTTGAGTCGAAAAAGGAAAACGACACGCGTAAAACTTTTATTCAAAAACTAGAGGCGCCTACCGATGCAAATGCCGACTTCACCTTCAAAAAAGTTGAACACCAGATCATCACCGACCCTTCGATAATTGCCTATTTTACGGATAGCATCCACAACACAAACTACATTAAAACCCGGCTGCAAAAACTATATTTTAACGGAACCATGTCGGTTTATGACTTTACCGTTCATGAATTTGACGACCTGGATCAACCGCTTTCTGCCGATAAGACGTACCTGTTAAATGTGTTTAAAGACATGGTGCAATACAGCTCATTAAAAGTGTCGGATTACTTTTACAAAGAGAACGAATCGTTTGGATTTCAAAATTACTTTGGGATATTACCCATCGCAAAAGACAATAAAAAGCTGGGGACAATTGTAGTGTACCTAAAATCTAAACCGCAGCAAACAACTATGTCGTTCCCCGATTTACTCGTCGACGGGCGCATTAACCGCGATGACGAGTTTAAGAACTACTCGTATGCGTTTTATAGCGACAATAAACTGGTTACCCAAAGCGGCACTTATGTTTACGATCTAGAAAACACCCAATTTAAAGGCCTATTAAAACAATACGAAACCAAAACCACCCGTGGCAACAAGCCGCAATGGTACCTGTATTTTACAAACTACAACCACCTCATTTATAAGCCAAGCGAGCGCTATTTAATAGTGGTGAGTAAAGAACAAAACCTGCTATTCATTTCTATAACCTCGGTCACCTTCTTCTTCGTTGTGTTCCTGTTATTCAGCGTTTTAATATTACTGACTGGCTGGCTGTGGATAAGGATAAAAATATTTAATGTAAAGAACAACCGCATTGGGTGGGCGTTCAAAATAAATTTCGACCTGGTACTTTATAAAACCCGCATACAGTTTTCAATGATATTTGCGGTAGTGGCAACGCTGATTGCGGTGGGCTTTATTACATTTTTTTCGATAAGTACCCAATACCAAACCCAGCAGGATAAAACCATTCGCGAAAAAATAACCCGGATAGCGTCGGCGTTCGAAAATAACCTCAACAAATATTTATCGGGTGTTAATGAAGAAACGCAGGTTAGTTTTAACGACTTCGCCAATACCTATGGCGCCGATCTTACGTTGTTCGATCGCAATGGCGCTGAGTTGATTAATACCCAGCCTAAAATATACGAGTTTGGCTTGCAGGCCCGACGTATGAATGCAAAGGCGTTTGTAAACCTGGGCAAACTGCAAAAATCGGAATTTTTGAATGATGAGGTTATTGGCCGACTAAACTATAAGGCCGCTTATGTGCCCATACGCAACGCAAACGAAACTGTGGCTTATTTGCAGTTGCCCTATTTTGGTAACGAGGCCGAATATAATGAGCGGATAGGTGCACTGCTAAATATTATGATAAATGTTTACGCATTAATTTTTATTGCGATAGGCTTGTTTGCTGTAATTATTGCCCGCCAGATAACCGCTCCTTTAAACTTTATACAACTCAGTTTAAGTAAAACATCATACGGAAAAAAGAATGAACCGATACGCTGGGACCGTAACGATGAGATAGGCGCTTTGGTGAAAGAATACAACAAAATGATTGCTGCGTTGGAAAACAGTGCGCAAAGGCTGGCGCAAAGCGAAAGGGAAAGCGCCTGGCGCGAAATGGCAAAACAGGTTGCTCATGAAATTAAAAATCCGCTAACGCCTTTAAAACTTGGCTTGCAACTGCTCGATAAATCGTGGAAAGACAAGGACCCTAAGTTTGATCAGAAATTTGAGCGTTTCAGCAAATCGTTTGTTGAACAGATAGAAAGCCTTTCGAACATTGCATCGGAGTTTTCGGCATTTGCAAAAATGCCAGATACCCGGTTGGAGCGGATAAATATTTTTGAAATATTAACACAGGCTGTTACCATTTTTAAGCAGATGGATAACATTAAAATTGTTTACCAGGCCCCTGAACTTCCGTTTATAATTAACGCCGACCGCGACCAGTTGTTGCGTTGCTTTAACAACCTGTTAAAAAACGCCATTGAGGCCTCCCCATCCGACAGGATGGGTATAATTGAAATAAGCCAGATGATAACAAATAAAAACATTTTGCTTACAATAAAAGATAATGGCAACGGTATTCCCGAAAACGTGCGCGAAAAGATATTTGAACCAAACTTCACCACTAAAAGTTCCGGTACAGGCTTAGGGCTCGCCTTTGTTAAAAACTCCATTGAAAACGCCGGCGGTAAAGTTTGGTTTGAAACAGAAATTGGCAAAGGCACCACATTTTACTTCAGTTTGCCGGCAGCTTTGGCTTAAAGAGAAGCAAGAATTCAAGAATCAAGATGCAAGAAAAAACAGGACATTTCGCAACACCGCGTAAGTCTATCTTAATTCCCGCATCTTAGTTTCTTGACTCTTGAATTCTTGGCTCTTGATTCTTGAATTCTTGGTTCTTGATTTCTTGACTCTGACTTCTCCACTCAATTATTATCTACGGTCACCTTCTTCTTATAGGCTATCCACACGTAAAACGGCAAACCGGCCATCAGGCATAAAAAGCCGTAATAAACCGTGTCAGGGCCCGAGCCCGCTATGGCCCAGATGGAATAACAAAAAGCCATAACGCCTACTAACAAGCCAACAAACAGGCCACCCTTGTAAAGGTGTTTGGTTTGCAAACGTACAATCATAAACGCGGCCGAACAAAAAAGATAAGGTACCAGCGTAGTAAAGGTCGACAGCAGGATTAATATTTTAAACTGCTCCACCAGGCCCTTGGTGTAGTTCATCAGCATAAACAATGACACAAACGTGCTGCTAACTGCTATCCCGACAAAGGGGGCGCCTTTTTTGTTTTGTCGTGCAAATATTGCCGGGAAGAGTTTATCCTTTGCTATAGCATAAGGTAGCTTGCCCTGTATCAGCGTCCACCCGTTTAGTGCACCGAACGCGGCAACGGCCATACCTGCTGCAGCCCAATAGCGGGCGTTGTTACCAAACATGATAGCCGCAGCATCCGCATACGGCGTAGGAGATTTGGCCAGCGTCGCCGCCGGGATAATGCCCATAATGCTTATACTGCCCAGCAAATACACCACGGTGCAAATCAGCAAGCCGAGCATGGTTGCACGCCCGATGGTTTTACCGGGATTTTCCACGCTATCAGCTGGTATCGTAGCACATTCAATCCCCACAAACGAAAACAGGGCAATAGTAGCCGATTTATTGATAACATTATAAATGGAATCGCCGCTGCTGTTAAACGGGTGAAAATTCTCCAGCCTGATAAAAAACAACCCGCCGACAGAGATAACTACCAATGGCGTTAACTTCAGGATAGTTGTAACCAGTTGCATTTTGCCCGATGCGGTAACCCCGCGCATATTTACCCACGCCAAAAACCATATGGCCACCAACCCCGTCGAAACAGCCAGCACCGGGCTTTTAGTCAGGATCGGGAAAAACGTACTCATGGCACTAACAAACGAAATGGTTATAGCCGCATTAGCAGTAATTATTGAAATATAATATCCCCAGGCAATCATAAAGCCGGCAAAATCGCCGAAACCATAATGGGTATAAGCATATGGGCCACCGACGCTTTTGGGCACCATCTCGCTCAGCCTGCTAAATACACGCGCAACAAAAAATGCCCCGATAGCAGAGAATAGCCACCCCAGTAAACTTATACTGCCAAATGAGGCCATTGCCGCCGGCACCAGGAACACTCCCGACCCAATCATGCTGCCAACTACCAGCGAGGTGCTTGTCCATATACCTAATTTTTTTGATGCGCCGGCCATATACTATATTGGGTTTTTACGTTTAAATGCGGGTAAAGTAATTTTTAAATATATTGATATAGTTGGGATTTACGAAGTTTTGGGAAACGATGTCTTAGCACAGGCCTACGACCTACGCTGACGGATGCCGCCCCGTTGGGGCTGGGTGCTTCGCCTTGGTCACAAGTCATAGCTTTGTTTGCTTTTTAAAAGAATCAACATTTTAAATTTGAAGAAGAACCTTAAAGCCCCAATGGGGCGCGATTCATCAGCACAGGTCGCAGGCCTGTGTTAAAACGGCAGAAATGTGAACATGTTGATTTTTAGCGATTCTTTCATTTATCGAAAATTATTTACCTTTACCTGATTAATTTAAACTTGGGACAAAAGATTAAATGAGGATAACCCTTCTTATTATATGCTGCTTATATGGCTTTTCGGCATCCGCTCAATGGTATCGTCTGGATTTTAAAAAGCATATACGATACCCCGAAATTGAGCGCACCAACATCAATTTTGTTTCGCGCATAAATAGTAAGCCGGCTTTAAAACCCGTTAAAATTCAAAGAATTACACTTAGCCGTAGTGCGTATAGCCTGGAGGCTGCCGAAAACATGGTAATGCGCGATGCCCAGCACAATATGCGGTTCAGGGTGTACGCCGATGCCAGCTATAACTTTAGCGAGCTTGCCAAACTTTATATTCAGCAAAACCGCTATTCGGAAGCAAAATGGTATTTACTGCAAAGCAACATTATATCGCGCCAGCAAAATGATGATAAACATACCATTGCCAATTTGATCGACCTGGCCATGATAAAATCAGACCTTGGCGATTTTGAGCAGGCTAAGCAGGATCTTACCGAGGCGCATGATATGGCTGCCTTACACGGCTTTTCAACTGATGTAGCCACCATCGAAAAAAAGATGGCCTACATTAAACTCAACAAAAACAACGCTCCTAAGACTGATGTTCGTTACGCCGAAAATGCGTTGCTCAATGCCAAGGCAGAATAAAGGTGTGCGAATCTCACCTTTTTATGCGGGTAAATCATACTCGCTTAGTTAATGCCTGCTATTCAATTTGCAACTACACAATAAATTTGTAACATTACCGTAAAATGTATGTGTATTTTGTAAAAACAATACAAACATTATTGTAATATTGTTATTCATTATTAAGACGGCACATTAGCTGTCTTTTTTTGTATTTAGATTAGTAAATGAAATTTTAGGCACAAGTATTGATGTTTTATAAAACCCCCGACTTAAAGCAAGTAAAAGATATGTTCAAAAAAGTTTATTTAGTGCTGGTGCTTGGTGCCACACTGGCCTGCAGCGCTAAACCAGCCAAAATTATAAAGGTTGATGGCGTAAAAAACATACAGCCCGACGAGCAGCAAAGCATCGTTTGCAAAACTATTGCCACGCTGATATCAAAATACAACTACAAAAAAGTTGAGTTGAACGATTCAATTTCGGTAGTTATATACAACCGCTATTTAAAAACTATGGACGAAAGCCACAACTATTTCATGGCTTCGGACATACTGGACTTTGATAAGTATAAAACTGTTTTGGATGACGATGCCAAAACCGGCAACCTTAACGATGCTTTCTACATTTTCAACGTTTATCAAAAAAGATATATCGAGCGTATGACATACTCGATAAGCCAATTAGATAACAATTTTGATTTTTCGAAAAGCGACAACTTTACTTACGACCGCGATAACCTGCCGTATGTATCGTCGGTAGCCGAAATGAATAAATTGTGGACTGAGCGCGTAAAATACGACATGCTCAACTTAAAATTGGCAGGTAACGATGTTGCAAAAAGCAAAGATTTACTGAAAAAACGTTACGAAAATTTGTTATCGCAGGCTAATAAATTAAACAACCAGGATGTGTTCCAGGTGTTTATGGATGCCTTTACCGAGTCTATCGACCCACACACAAGCTATTTTAACCCGGCAAACGCAGCCAATTTTAATATCGACATGTCGCGTCAGTTGGAAGGCATCGGTGCCGGTTTGAATATCGAGAATGAGTTTGTGATCATTAAATCACTAACAGCTGGCGGCCCAGCCGAGAAAAGCAAGCAGGTAAATGTTGACGACCGTATTGTTGGCGTTGCACAAGGACCAGGCGGCGAGTTCCAGAACGTAGTAGGCTGGCGCATTGACAATGCCATTGCCCTTATCCGTGGTAAAAAAGGAACAATTGTACGTTTGGAGCTTTTACCAAAAGGCCAGAGTGTGGGCAGCAAGCCTAAAATTGTGGAGCTTACCCGCGAAAAAATCATCCTGAAAGACGAATCAGCGAAAAAGGAAATCCGTACATACAATCAAAACGGTAAAATTGTTAAGATAGGTGTTATCTCTGTCCCTGCATTTTATATCGATTTTAACGATTACAAATCGGGCAACCCTAATTACAAGAGCACCACGCACGACGTTAAGTTATTGATTGACTCGTTAAAACAACAAGGAGTTGACGGTATAGTAATGGACATGCGCCAAAACGGTGGTGGCTCGTTACTTGAAGCTGTTGACCTTACCGGCCTGTTTATTAAAACCGGTCCGGTAGTACAGGTACGCAACCCAAACAACGAAATTGAAGTTGATAAAGATGAGGACCCAAGCGTAGCCTACTCGGGCCCGCTGGCTATTTTAGTCGACCGCTTTAGCGCTTCTGCAACCGAGATATTCTCTGGCGCGATACAGGATTACGGCCGCGGTATAATTTTAGGCACTCAGACCTACGGCAAGGGTTCGGTTCAAAATGCTATTGATCTGGACAGGGTTATCCCGCCATCGATGCTGGAACGCGCCGCTGCGCTTGTAGGGAAAGACAAAAAATCGGTTAAAGTAAGTACCGGCAGCCAGAGTGTTTTTGGTCAGCTGAACTTAACTATCGCCAAGTTTTACCGCATCACCGGTAACTCTACGCAACATAAAGGTGTAACCCCTGATATTACTTTCCCTTCTGTTATCCCGATGGAGAAATATGGTGAAGACACAGAGCCATCTGCAATGCCGTTTGATATAATTGCCAAAAGCGATTACACCAAGGTCGGCGACTTTACATCCGTGTTACCGCAGCTTACAAAACTTCACGATGCACGCATGGCAACCAGCCCTAACTACAAATTTATGCTGGAAGACATTGCCGAAGGCAAAAAACACGAAGCTGAAAAAAGCGTGACCCTTAACGAGCAAAAGCTTAAAGACCAGCGCGATAGCGACGAAAAGAAACAATTTGACGAAAACAACCAGCGCCGTGTGGCAATGGGTCTGCAGCCGCTTAAAAAAGGCCAAACCCGTCAGCGTGGCGAAGACCTTGACTTCCTGAAACGCGAAGCTGGCCAGATATTGACAGATTACATTACACTGGATAACAAATTTAGCAGCACAACATTACCAGCTGGTAACTAACAAATTATCCTGACTGAAATATTGCAAATCCTGGCCCCGGCCGGGATTTGTTGTTTAGAAACTAATCAACAATACAAGCCTCAGCGTTCTCTGTGCCTGCTCTGCGCCTCTATGGTAAAATAGCCACGCAGATACTAAACCTGAAAACACCCGGCTTAAAACCAATTTCCTAAATTCAGGTTATTAATCTATGTCCAAAAAACCACTGCTCGAATTTACCGACAAAGGGATTTACTGTGCCACCGGTAAATTCTATATCGACCCATGGAAACCGGTTGACGACGCAGTGATAACCCACGCCCACGCCGACCATGCCTATTTGGGCCATAAACGTTACCTGGCGCATCATTTCTCGCGTGAAGTACTCTTGTATCGCCTTGGCGAAATCAACCTGCAAACTGTTGAGTATGGTGAAAAAGTGATAAAGAACGGTGTAGAGATTAGCCTGTTCCCTGCCGGGCATGTCATCGGCTCGGCACAGGTAAGGGTGGAATATAAGGGGGAAGTTTGGGTGGTATCCGGCGATTATAAAGTGGAAAATGATGGCATTTCCACGCCTTTTGAGCCGGTGCGCTGTCATCACTTTATATCTGAATGTACCTTTGGTATGCCCGTATACCAGTGGAAGCCGCAAGCAGATATTTTTAACGATGTAAACAGCTGGTGGCGCAGCAATGTAGACCACAACCAGGCCACGGTGATTGTGGGGTATTCGTTGGGTAAAGCGCAGCGCATTTTGCAAAACCTTGATTTATCCATCGGCAACGTTTACACCCACGGTGTAATTGAAAATACCAACGAAGCACTGCGCCGCAATGGCATAAAACTTAACCCAACGATCCGGATAACGCAGGATACGCCGAAGGAAGAGGTTCGGAAGGGTATCATCCTTGCGCCGCCATCATCTGTAGGCACGCCATGGATGCGAAAGTTTAACCCTTACAGCTTTGGCTATTGCTCGGGCTGGATGGCCATACGCGGGGCCAAGCGCCGCCGGGCGGCCGACAGGGGCTTTGTACTATCAGACCATGCCGACTGGGACGGCCTCATAAGCGCCATTGACGCCACGGGCTGCGAAAGTGTTTACCTGACGCATGGCTACACTGCGACTTTTACGAGATATTTAAACGAAATAGGCTTCGATGCACATGAGGTACACACCCTTTACGGCGACGATGAAGGAATTAACAGTGTGCCGGAAGAAGAACCAACGGTTCATCCAACCACCTCGAAGGCAAATGGCTTTGAAAAGAGCGAAGCTCAAGTTCTCTCCTTCGGGGAGGATTTAGGTGAAGCTAAAAAGGAGGTCAAAATATGAAAGCCTTTGCCCAACTATTCCTTTCCCTCGATGAAACCAACAAAACCAACGAGAAGGTTAAAATTCTGAAAGATTATTTTAACACTGTGCCCGATACGGACAAAATGCACATGCTGGCCTTGTTTTCGGGGCGCAAGCCTAAACGACAGATCAATTCCACCCTGGTGCGCAATTGGGCTATCGAGGCGTCAAAAATCCCTGCGTGGCTGTTCGAGGAAAGTTACCACGTGGTAGGCGACTTAGCCGAGACCATGGCTTTGTTGCTGGCGCAAAACCGGGGCAGCAGCCACAAAACACTTACCGAATGGATTGCCGAGATAAATGCCCTTAGTACCAAAACCGAAGAAGAGAAAAAGCTTTGGCTCATGGATTCGTGGGCGATGCTGGATAGCAGCGAGCGCTTCGTGTTTAATAAATTGCTTACGGGTAGTTTTCGGGTTGGCGTGTCGCAAAGTTTGGTTATAAAGGCGCTGGCTGATATTACCGGTATTGAGGCCCCTGCCCTAACCCACCGCATAATGGGCAGCTGGATGCCGGAGACTTATACCTACGAACAACTGGTACGGGAACAAAGCGCATCCGACGATATCTCGCGCCCCTACCCTTTCTTCCTGGCTTACCCCATACAGGAAACATCCGAAAAACAAAAATCGACAGATGAACTGAAAATTGATTTAGGGGATGAAGACCAATGGCAGGCCGAGTGGAAATGGGATGGCATACGCTCGCAATTGATTAAACGCGGCGGCGAGATTTTTATCTGGAGCAGGGGCGAAGATTTGGCAACCGATAAATTCCCCGAGCTGCACCCGTTTTTACAAGCCCTGCCGGATGGTACAGTAATAGACGGCGAATTGCTAAGCTTTCAAAACGGGCAGCCAATGCCTTTTAATGTTTTGCAAACACGCATCGGCCGTAAAAACCTCAGTAAAAAAATATTGGAAGAAAGCCCCGTTGCAGTTATTGCTTACGATTGCCTGGAATATAAAGGCGAAGATATCCGCCATAAAACTCAGGCCGAACGACGGGTGATTCTCGAAGGATTACAGGCGGCAACGCCCTTCCCGGAAATGTTCCGTTTATCTGCATTGATACCATTTAATACCTGGGAGGAGTTGGGACAAACCCGTGAACAATCGCGCGCAATGATTGCCGAAGGCATTATGCTGAAACGAAAAAGCGCCGCCTACCAGGTTGGCCGCAAGCGCGGCGATTGGTGGAAATGGAAGATCGATCCGCTATCCGTCGATGCTGTGATGATATACGCTCAAAAAGGCCACGGCCGCCGCGCCGATCTCTACACCGACTACACCTTTGCCGTATGGGACGGCGACAAGCTCGTCCCCTTCGCCAAAGCCTACAGCGGCCTCACCGATGCCGAAATAAACAAGGTCGACTACTTCGTCAAACGCAACACCCTCGAAAAATTCGGTCCCGTACGCACCGTAAAACCCGAGCTGGTTTTTGAAATTGGTTTTGAGGGCATAAATAAATCCACCCGTCACAAATCAGGGATTGCTCTGCGTTTCCCGCGCATTTTACGATGGCGGCTTGATAAGCCGAAAGAAGAAGCCGACACAATTGAGAGTTTGAGGGCGTTGTTGGGAGAGTGAGAGGTTGGCATTAATATATTCAATAGGTTGCGTACCTACGGCACGCAGGTATTTATGTTATATTTTTTTCTACCAATATGTGGCACAAATGTTTTTTCCGGCCCCATCTGGGCCAAATATTGGTAGAAATCAGCTAAACAAAACATCCGCACCGTTGGTGCGTAACTAAGCGTTCAGGTCTCGGGTTGCCACCATTTACTCCCCCCTCAAACTATCCGCCGGATTAACCAATGCGGCCTTTACAGCCTGGTAACTCACCGTAATAACAGCAATAACTAATGCCCCAATAGCTGTAACCACAAACACCCACCATTGTATATTTTGGCGATAAGCAAACCCCTGCAGCCACTTTTGCATCAACAGCCATGCCAGCGGTGTAGCAATAATTATGGAGATAATAACCAATCGGATAAAATCCTTTGAAAGCATTGTGGTAATAGCGGATACACTTGCACCCAACACTTTGCGGATGCTTACCTCGCGGGTGCGCTGCTCAGCTGCATAGGCCGCCAAGCCGAATAAACCCAGGCAGGCGACAATAATAGCCAGCACGGTAAATATGATAAACAATTTTCCCATGCGCTGCTCGCTGCTGTACAGGGCATTAAAATCCTCGTCCATAAACGAATATTCAAAATGCTGGTTTGGAGCCGATGCTTTCCATTGGCTTTCAATCCGGTTCATAAGCGCGGGCAGGTTGGTGGTGTTTACTTTAACGCTTAACGATGCCATCCAGTCGGGCGCCATCACCATTACAAGCGGGGTGACATTATCGCGCAGGGATGAAAAATTAAAATCTTTCACTACGCCGACAACATGGTAGTCCTTTTTAACGTTGGTGATTTTGTGTAGCGGATTGCCGGTGTAACCCAGCATTTTTGCTGCCGTTTCATTCAGTATAAGGGCAGATGAATCGGTAGCAAATTGGTTGCTGAAGTTCCGGCCTTGTGCAAGGCGCATTCCCATGGTGTTTAAGTAATCTTCATCCACAGTCCAGAATTCTGCCTGGGCCGACCTGCCCCCTTCTGATGAAAATGTATTGGGAAATCTGAGGCTGCCCGTAGGTAAAAAGCTGCTTAGCGTAGCATTTATAACGCCGGGGATTTGCTTTATTTCCTGTTTAAATGCCCCCGGGTTGTGGAGAGTGGTTACATTTTTAATGACAAGCATATGGCTGCGGTTAAAGCCAAGGTCTTTATTTTTAATAAAATTAAGCTGGTTATAAACTACCAATGTGCCCACAATAAGGAATATCGATATGGAGAATTGCAAGACCACCAAAACACTGCGAAGCACGCCACCTTTAAACCCGGTGGCCAGCCTTCCTTTTAACACATTAATGGGTTGAAACGCTGATAGGAAAAACGCAGGGTACGCACCAGCCAACAACCCCACCGTTAAAATAATAGCCAACAATGCAGGCACCAGCCAGCCAAACGTTTGCAGATTAAGCGTTAGCTGCTTGCCGGCCAGTTGGTTAAAAAACGGCAATAATACCCAGGCCGCTGCTAGCGCTATTATTGCCGCAGCCAATGTTACCATTACCGACTCCGACAAAAACTGCGCAATAAGATGCCCGCGCGACGATCCCAACACCTTGCGCACCCCAACCTCGCGTGCACGGTTGGCTGAACGTGCGGTTGAGAGGTTCATGAAATTAATGCAGGCCAGTATTAAAATACAGGCAGCTATTGCCGAGAAAATATAAATATAATCCGCGTTGCCATTTGCGCTAAGTTCCCGCTGCCGGTTTGAGTGCAGGTGAATGTCTGTTAGCTGCGTTAAGTTTAGTTTGATAAAATTACCACTGGCAGCAAATTTAGAGTAACTAAAGGCGGCGGTGTTCATGTTTTTTTGCAGTAAGGCATCAAATTTTGCTTCGAGGCGCTTATGGTCGGCGCCTGGTTTTAACAATATGTAGGTGCCGAAATTAAAATGGGTCCAGTTATGGTCTTGGTTGGCATCAAGCGCGAGCAAAAAATCGGCTTTAAAGTGTGATTGCGCCGGAATGTCTTTAATAACCCCTGATATTTCATGAAGCGAGCTTTCATTGCTTACCAGCGTCAGTGTTTTACCGATAATATCGCGGTAATTGCCGTCTGTTATATTAAAATATTTTTTAGCTGCCGATTCAGAAATAACAATCGAATTGGGTTCATGCAAAGCAGTCGTGGGATTGCCGGCAAGCATAGGCAGCGTAAAAATGCTGAAGATGGCAGGGTCGCAATAAACTGCTCTATCCTCTTCGATAACCTCGCTCCCTTTCTTAAACCGCAGGTTAATCGCCAGCGCTATGCGTGTTGATTTTTCAACCTCCGGAAACTCCCTCACCATTGCGTCGCCAACCGGTGGCGCAGCAATGGCAAATGACGTAACAACCCCGCCGTATTTCAAATCTGTATTTACGCGGCATATCCTGTCGTATTTGATATTATACCGGTCATAACTCAATTCATCAAACACATAAAACACAATAAACAGGCAGGTGGTGAGGCCCAAAGCCAGACCCAATATATTTATAGCGGTAAAGCCTTTGTTTTTAAGCAGGCTGCGGAATGCGGTTTTTAAGTGGTTTTTAAACATAACGGATGATTTGTTTTTCTAAATTTATAACTAGATAATTAGTTTAACAAATAATTGTCAATCAAGGGTAATTTCGGATACGCTCCAAGGCGCATTTAAATATTTATCATTCCTTTGCATAAAAAAATCAACCTATGTCATTACAAACAGGCTCTGCCGCACCACAGTTCACTTTGTTCAACACCGAAAAGAAGGAAGTTTCGCTATCTGATTTTAAAGGTAAAAAGGTAATACTGCACTTTTTCCCTTTAGCGTTCACCAGCGTTTGTACCGAACAATTATGTACCATGCGCGATAACTTTGGTTACTATGAAGGCTTAAACGCGATTGTTTTAGGTGTTTCAGTAGATTCGCTTTTTACGTTGGGCAAGTTCAAAGAAGAAAACAACTACCAGTTCGATTTACTTTCCGACTTCAACAAAGAAGTTTCGGCTGCCTACGGGGCCTTATATAACGAATTTGCTTTTGGTATGAAAGGCGTATCAAAACGTGCTGCTTTTGTTATAGATGAAGAGCAAAATATAATTTACGCTGAGGTATTGGAGTCGGCCGGCGACTTGCCAAATTTTGAAGCAATTGATGCTGCAGTAAAGTAATTTGAAAAAAAATTACAGCTGTTTGAAAAGAAATTCTATCTTTGCAGTCCGTTTGAAAAAGCACTTGTACCTGCCTGCCTGCCTGCCTGCCTGCCTGCCTGCCTGCCTGCCTGCCTGCCTGCCTGCCTGCCTGCCTGCCTGCCTGCCTGCCTGCCTGCCTGCAGGCAGGGCTCAATTGGATAAAGCGCCTGACTACCATATATGTTCTATGTATATGTTTTATTAAGTGAACAATATGGACGCAGGTATATTGGAATGAGTAACGACTTTGAAAAAAGACTTATTCAACACAATGCAGGATACACAAAATCGACTAAAGCATATAGGCCTTGGAAGATTGTTTATACAGAGAGCTTCGATACGTTGTTGGAAGCTGTAAATCGCGAAAAATACCTTAAAACGGGTGTTGGACGAGAATTTTTAGATAGAATATTGCACTTGTAGCTCAATTGGATAGAGCACCTGACTACGGATCAGGAGGTTAGGGGTTCGACTCCCTTCAAGTGCACATTGAAGAAGTCATAAGTCTTCAGTCGTAAGTCCAGAGTCAGAAGCAATTCTGCATTTTCCCGACTTAAGACTCAAGACTGCCGACTCAAGACTAATTAAGCCTTTCTGTATAGTACCGAAAGGCTTTTAATTTGATAGAAGCATGCTGAACCTGGTATTGTTTGGTCCTCCCGGAGCTGGGAAAGGGACACAATCACAAAAGCTTATAGAAAAATACGGCCTGATACACCTTTCAACAGGCGACCTTTTACGCGGTGAAATTGCGCAGGGAACCGAACTCGGTTTAGAAGCTAAAAAGCTGATGGACGAGGGTAAATTAGTTCCTGATGCTGTAGTTATCGGGATGATTAGCCATAAGCTGGATGCCAATAAGGATGCTAAAGGGTTTATTTTTGACGGCTTTCCGCGTACTGTAGCGCAAGCAGAAGCTCTGGACGAATTACTTTCCAGCAAAAACGCGCCGATATCGGGCATGGTTGCACTGGAGGTTAATGATGACGAACTGGAATCCCGCTTACTATTGCGCGGCAAAGATTCCGGTCGCCCTGACGATGCAAACCCGGAAGTTATCCGCAAGCGAATAAAAGAATATAACGATAAAACCGCACCTGTTGCGGGTTTCTATAAAACTCAAAATAAATACAAAAGCATAAATGGCATCGGTTCTGTCAGTGAAATATTTGACACGATAGGCGGCATTATTGCTACTTACTGATTTCGGATTTCGGAATTCCCATTTCGGAATTTTATATTTTGGATTTATCAGGTAAATCCGAAATCGAACATCCGCAATCCGAAATAAAAATTATGTCTCAAGGTTCAAATTTTGTTGATTATGTGAAAATCTGTTGCCGCAGCGGCCACGGAGGGGCGGGTTCATCTCATTTGCACCGGGATAAATTTACAGCTAAAGGCGGCCCTGATGGCGGCGACGGCGGCAGGGGCGGTCATGTTATTGTTAAGGGAAATGCCCAGCTATGGACACTTTTGCACCTTAAATTCCGTAAACACGTTATTGCCGGCGACGGCGGCGCAGGCGGCAGTTCGTTAAAGAGCGGCAAAACCGGCATGGACGAGATATTGGAAGTGCCGCTGGGCACTATAGCCAAAAACGCCGAAACAGGCGAAACACTGTTTGAAATAACTACCGACGGCGAAACAAGAATATTAACAGATGGCGGTCGCGGTGGCCTGGGTAACTGGCACTTTAAAACACCAACCCTGCAAACCCCGCGCTTTGCCCAACCCGGTGAAGACGGCAAAGAAGACTGGAACGTATTGGAACTAAAAGTACTGGCTGACGTTGGTTTGGTAGGCTTTCCGAATGCGGGTAAATCGACATTGCTTTCGGTCGTGTCGGCAGCCAAGCCGGAGATTGCCGATTACCCGTTCACTACTATTGTACCTAACCTGGGCATAGTTGCCTACAGGGGTGGGAAGTCGTTTGTAATGGCCGATATACCGGGTATAATTGAAGGTGCATCACAAGGCAAAGGTTTAGGTTTTAGGTTTTTGAGGCACATTGAACGCAACTCGGTATTGCTGTTTATGGTGCCTGCGGATACCAATCGCAGCATAAAAGAAGAATACCACATATTACTGCACGAACTGAAGGAATATAACCCCGAAATGCTCGACAAACCAAGAGTGCTGGCCGTAACCAAATCGGATATGCTCGACGATGAGCTGATGGCAGAAATGAAAAAGGAACTTCCAACGGATGTTCCCTCTATTTTTATATCGTCAGTAGCTCAGAAAAATATTGATGAGCTGAAGGATTTGTTGTGGAAAGAGATTAATGGGTAAGAAGTTGATTAGGTTGATTAAGTTAAGAAATCAGACCCGCGAAAAACTTAATCCAACTTAATCAACCCAATCAACTACCTCTTCATCCTCGCCTCATACAACACGTACTTATCGCTTAACATCGAAAGGCTAAAACCAGTATACCCAGGAAACGATTTCATTACCAACTTCTCCTTTGGGCCATTGTAGGTCTCGGGCAGAATGATAAATAATGGGCCGGCAAACCCATCGTACTTGTAGTCATCCATATCAATTTTATAATCATCTCCGATAGGCGAAAGATTGATAACACGGTTATGTAGTATCTCCAGGCTTACATCGTTGGCTATAAAAACAAACAGCGCATTCTTGTTCTCCCTGTCAAGCTTCATGATGGCGTTTAATGATGGCTGGTCGATGTTAATCTGAGATATACCAGTTGTGCCTTTTGCGCTTTGATTTTTATTGATGTTGTAGCCCTTAATTACATAGTTAATACTGTAACCGGCGATGCACAAGCAAACTACCGTAAACGCCAGTTGATACCCACGCTTTAACCTGTTTACCATGTAAATCAATCCCGGCGCTATCAGTATACCAATAATGCGGAAATGCCGGGCTTCGTATGAGATATTGAGCTGTCTTAAATAAGCAAATCCAAAAAACAGTAACGCGCCGAAATAGAAAACAAAAATAAAAAGCCGGTAATTATTATTGTGTACAGACTTTATCAATGCCCAAATCAACAACAGGCTTAATATTGCCAGGCTAAATACAATTGCAACCGACCAAAAATGGTTGAACATCGGTTTGCCGAAGTTATAAAGCAGCCCATGAAAAAAATCGTCCAGCGAAAAACCCGAAAGCAGCGGCGTTGACAGCGGGAAGCTGAACGTGGCTGTGGTTAGTTTAAACCCTTTTGATACTGTGGCCGGACTTTGGCCTTTTGAAAGGAACAATATATAAATAGCTGCAAGCGATAATGCAGCAGGCACACCTATCCATAACCCCTTCTTTAGCCATTCAACTATACCTTTGCTACCTAATGATAGCCGTACCCACAAGCAGAAAAGCCCTGCGATATACATCCATAAAAAAGAAGATTTAAAGAAGAAGCCGATCCAGCCGGATAGAAGCACGAAAAGCAATAGCTTCCAATCCGGCTTTTGCAGCGCAACGCAGCCGAATAAAAACCAGCCTTCAAAAGCAAAAAGCAAAACCTCCCCCCCGGTATAAAAAACATATGGAACAAAAAACGCAACCTGGCAGATAATAAACAAAAGGCTCAGTGCTGAAATCATGGGCGTAAAACCGATTTTCTTAAAAAAAATGTAAAAGCCGGCCAAGCCGAATAGTTGTCCCAACGCAACGGTTATTGCTATAGCCTGCCCGGTGTTAACACCCGCAGTCAACTTAAAAAAATATGGCACCAAATATTGCCCCGGCGACCACCACGTGATAAATTCAGTATAGTTTTGGGCGATGTCGCTTTGGTCGGGCGCAACCATTGTATTAAAAGGCCCGCCCAGCTGCATGCAGCGTAAAACCTGGAAACCGTTGGCCGGATCAGGGAAAAGTGCCGGCGGAATTAAAACCAGCAACACTCCCAATAGTGCCACGGCCACACCGATAATTATTAAAATAGTTTTATGAGGGGATTTTTGATTAGTGGTCATACTTTTCGAGAAGGAATAGCACGTTGTTATCGTTTATGTTATACACTGGCCTTTTACCTGTGTTAAGCTTTAAATCTTCTAAATGTATACGGTATTTTTCCGTCAGCGCAGGATCGGCCCCGTAATGATTTATAAAGAAAGTTTTGCTTAACGATATGGCATCGGAATAAGCCAAGCTTAAAAAACCCAAAGATATGTAAACTAACAAAGGGATAATTTTGATGTAACGCGACTTAATAAACTCAATTATGTAAGTGTATAAAAGGTATATAAATACCGGAATCACCGGGATCAAAAACCTCGAATCATAAAAAGGCCACAAAAAAATCATGATCAGGTAAACCAAAAACACCCAAAAGGCAAGAGTGCCCATCAACTTCAATTTAACAACGGCCCTTGCCGCTATGTACAACGTAACTGCGCCAAGTACAATCAACAGGTATTCTGCGGTGTCAAACCCTCCAACTTTAATGTTGCCGGTAAGCTTGCTGTACGGTATATTTAATACCATTTCGCCCAACTCTTTAAAATGTAACTGCAGCCTGCCGATTATTGAAGATGGCGCCTTTATCATCGTACCCAAATTCAATTGATTCAGATAGCCGATCTTAGCCTCGAGAATAGACAACTTTATCAAAAATACCGCAATGGCAGCCAGGAGTATTATAGTGATCCCGCCAATTAAAATTTTACGCCCGGCTAACTTCGCCCTGTTATTATAAATAAGATAAATTACCATACCGGGTACGATTGCAATGCCAGCCGTGCGCACAAATATGGCTGCTGCGGTTAAAACCAAAGCAGAAATTATATAATACCGCTGTCCGCTACAGAATTTGGACCATAAGTATATGCTTGCCACAAATAGCAGGGTAAATACCTGGTCGGATATAGGCATGGTGAAGTGCTTAATGTTAATAAATGACAGCAACACCAGGGAATAAAAAGCGAGTTTGCTATCAACCGGTAAAAGTTTTGTTAACAAATGGCTTGCAAGCAGCACACAAAATATATTAACCGTAGTAATAGCTACCGGGAACGGCAGATGAAGTTTATCGAATAAAAACAAAAGCCAGGGATAACCGTGAGGAAGAACATCATGCGCTGCCACGCTGTTTTCACCGAGTCCGCCTTTAAAATATTCCAATATATTCAAATACCTTATGCCATCGGTAATTAATCGTAAAGGCGTAAAAATATTCAGCAGCACTAAAAACATCACCACGCAAAATAGCCCGAGGGCTAACTTATTGGTTTTGTTGTTTTGATGATTTACAGCTGTTACCAATGTTGGTTAAGAGTTTATTACGCGGTCGCGGATTTTCACAGCAGGGTTACCCTGGTATATCGAATATGCTTCAAGGTTTTTGGTGGCCACAGACCCACTGGTAAGTACGGCATGCGATGCTGCAGTGACGCCCAGGTTTACCATGGCGCCGGCGCCTATCCAAACGCCATCCTCCAAAACTACACCCGATGTCAACAAGTTGAAGGTGCTTTTCTTATAGTCGTGGCTGCCAGTTAGCAAAATAGCGCCCTGCGAAATGCAAACATTATTGCTAATGGTAACCTGCACCAGGCAATCGATCCAAACATTTTCACCAAGCCACGTGTGGTTGCCTACTGTTAAGTTCCAGGCATATTTTACATTTACACCCGGTTTTATGGTAACCCCCTGTCCTATTTTAGCGCCAAACAGCCTCAGCCAAAAAACTTTCACTTCGCTCGAAGGCAGCAAACTACTTTTTAAAAAAACTGCATTTACGTAAAACCACAACAGTCTTTTCAAGGCGCTGCCACCCGGGTTAAAGGGCGCATTGTTATATAACGAAAGGTCAGTTTGCCCCATAGTTATTAAGTGTTTTGTCGTTGCGTTTTACCCAAAAATAAAGCGTTATTGCAATTAGTATATACACAATGATATTGAATATAGCGTGATGGTCAATAACCCGGTTTTCGTTACGGGTCCAAAACAAGGCTAACAATACAAACCGGGCAATGTTTAAAACTTGTATACCCAGCAATCCACCCAATAGAAACCCAATTTTCGATTTTAATTTTATCGGATAAGCCAGCACAAAAGCAGCAAAGAAACTCATCACCCCAAGCCCAAGGCAGGAGTACACCAACTGAATAA
Source organism: Mucilaginibacter sp. (assembly GCF_025359345.1). Lineage (GTDB taxonomy): Bacteria > Bacteroidota > Bacteroidia > Sphingobacteriales > Sphingobacteriaceae > Mucilaginibacter. The sequence continues at coordinate 274,761 of NZ_JANYGQ010000033.1, read as the reverse complement.
TCGGATGGCCGGGCACCAATAATTCATAATCGTTGGTAATAACAGTAAATCCAAGCCAAACGAGAAATTGAGCGCTGCCTTTTAACAACAGCCATCGTAACCCGCTTATATAATTAAGATATTGGGCCAAAAAGGCGCTGTAGTGATTGCCTGGCGATGTAATCCCAAAATACAATATGTTAAAATAGTAAAAAGCCGCAAACAGCGCTATAAATACCAGCACAAATTTTACCGGCGAAGCGCCATTTTCAACGCCCGCTTTAGAACCTTCTTTTTGCTTTAAAATTTCATCTATCTTAATATCAACTATCAACCGGAACCAAAAAGCCTGCAAAAAATGAAAGATCACGCCGGTACGGCCATCCAAAATGCCCAGTTGAAAAAAAATACGGTAAATAAAATACAGCATCGGCCTTACATAGCGGGGCAGTTTCCACCAAAGTTGCTTCAGCCAGGCCGTGCGTTCATCAGGCGAGCCCCAGAAATGCGGTTTAACGGTTTGCGAGCGCATTTGCATCATCCGCTCTACTTCTTCCTGCGCCACCAAATCGCTGTAACGGTTATGTTTGGCTATCCAAAAGGCAATGTTGTTTTCCTTTAAATTTTCTTCTATTATAACGCCATCTTTCCAGATAACCGTCTTACCTGGCACAACCATGCGATGATCCATAGCTTCGTTTAAATCTGAATAACCAACGCCGTACCGTATCATTTTTAACAGGTAAAAAGGAAAGTACCCGCCATGCTTAATCCAGCGGCCTTTGAAATAGTTTTTGCGGTTAAAGTAAATACCATCTACGTCACGGTAATCTTCATCGTTAAATGTGGAGAGTTTATTATTAAGTTCCGGCGTAACCACATGGTCGGCATCAAGACAAATTACCCATGGCGTTTTTACGTCGGAGTTTTTTAAAGCGAAGTCCCATTGCGTTGGGTGGTTTTCAAAGGCATTTTGTAAAATAACGGCGCCGTACTCTTTTGCTATCGCGATGGTATTATCCGTACTTCCGGAATCTAACACAAAAACCTGTGCATCCAGATTTTTAACAGATTCTAGCAGCCGGGGCAAATGTATTTCCTCGTTAAAAGTTAATATAATAAATGAAAACTGCGCGTTCACTATAGCTTCGCCTTAATAATCATGCTCTTCCAAAAATACGGAAACCTGCCACAACCCCTGAATTGGATAACAGTGAACCCGGAGTTGGTTAACACTTTTGTCAATGTTTTCCTCGACCATAGTTTGATATGCCCGCCCAGCCACAGCGGGTCCATATGGCTGTCCCATTTATTAAAAATGCTAAGCGTTAGGTTTTTTAGATAACCATGATAAGGAGTTGTGACGATGAGTTCGCCGCCGGGTTTAAGCTGCTGTTTGCAAAAATCGGCAAACGCCTGCGGGTTGTATAAATGCTCGATAACTTCGGTTGTTATAATGGTATCAAAAGGTATTGCCTGTAATTCCGGCGGCAAAGCATCCGACGATAAATCCTGCACAAAAAAGCGATCGGGATTTGTTTTTCGGGCAATGACTATTCCTTTTTCTGACGCATCGGTACCATAGGCATTGTAGCCGAGCTTTACCAGGTGGTTTACCAGGTAACCGTTACCGCAGCCCAAATCAAGTATGTGTTGATTTTTATCTTTATCAATTAAGCCGATAAGATCATCCAGCTGGTAGCTGAAATTATGCGTAGGGCCATCGCTATGGAAGCCGTAATCCTGGTAATCAGCCATTTATTATATTATTATATAGATCAATGTATTTTTTAACAAGCCGGCCCTCATCAAAATCAGCCCGGACTTTACCCGGCGCTATTGTGCGGATGGCGGTTAGCTCATCCGGCCTGCCGATAATAAAGTTAATCATATTACCCAAGGCAGCGGCATTTAATTCACATTGCCAACCTAGCTTATTTTCGGTAACATAGCCTGACAGACCTACAAACGGGCTTACCAGCACCGCCGTACCCTCGCTTAAACTCTCGATAATTACGTTACCAAAGTTTTCATCGTGCGATGGCAGCACAAGTAAATCTTGACCGGCAAGCATTTCAAACTTATCAGCGCTTTTAAAGCCAACCCAATTGATGTTGTCGGCAACCCCATTTTTTTCAGCCAGCGTTTTTAATGTACTAATGTAGGTTGAATCCCCGTCACCAGCTACTGTAAGTATGTATGGACAGGTTACAAAAGGCAATGCATCCAGCAAAATATCCAATCCTTTTTTTTCTTCGATCCGCGAAAAGAATACAAGTTTAAAAACGCCGGTTTGCTTATTAGCAGCAATAATGTGCTCAGGCAGCTTTACAAAATTTGGGATATTGGTAATGCCTTTGGACTTAACAATTTTACCTATTGCTTCTGCCTCCTGTTTTGAGGTTACATGGATATAGCAACGTTTTAACAAAGGCTTACCCAATAAGTGATGAATAAACCATTTGATCCCTATATTCTTATTCTGAAACGAGTAAGGGCTAAGGGTGCCTCGTGGTGATACCACAACGGGCACATTACGCATTAATGCCACAAGGCACGAGAATAACGAAACCAAATTCCACCAGGCGTGGATGTGGATCACATCAAAACTTTTAGCCTGTTTCCACAATTGCCGCAAAAGTACCGGCGAAAAGTGGCTGTGATCTTTTGTGAGCCGTTTAAAATAGGTCACCGTAACTCCGTCAACCACCAAAGGTGTATTGGGTGTTACAGGCAGCTCTGTTTTACCGTTGGCTGTAGTGGCATAGGCTTCGGTTTGGATACCGGATTTTTCCAGTTGCTCGGCCAACATCGATACCGACATGGTTGGGCCGCCGTAAATATAAGCCGGTTTGTAGGCTGCACATATTTGTAGAACCCTCAAATTTCCTTAAGTATATTTTTTGACCGCAGTATTTTGAACACAATAATCATGGTTACATAACTCCAGAACACCGAGTTTACTATAAACTCAAAACTCAGGCCGCGCCAAAATATCTGGAATAGCCCGCTGAATATCAATGCTGCGCCTAAAATATATCCCCCAAATAGTTTTTCGGCCTTTATGGCTATTATTTGTGCCGCAGCGCCATAAGCAAACAAATAAATAAAAATGCCGATGGCACCATAAGATAAATAAGCATCAACAACATACGCCGGTTTAGCCGAAACATTTGAGTTACGGTTTACTACGTTCGCGGCGTAAACACGCTCCATAATTAAGTCTTCGGTTATAGGTTTCGCGGGCCAAAATATCCTTGGCACAATAGCAATGGCTGATTGTTTAATCAAATCAGTTCCGTAAAAATCAACATTTGCGGGTGTCGATTTTACAAACTTTGTAAACATTTCTATTTCACTAAGGCGGTATATCAGAAAACCCCAGTTAGTATTGTCGTCAGCATCCTGGTTAAGCGCGGCATCCAACGCAATTGCAGTTGCGTCATCTTTGTTTTCGTCGCCAGCCCAGGTGCTCTGACGAAGACTGCCCACAAACGATGGCAGGTAGATAAACAGCAACAGCAGCAGGGGAACGAAAGTGACGGTTACAACTTTTTTGTAGTTCGGGTACAAAAATACCCCCAAAACCAAAATGCTGATAATGATCGGCTCTTTAAAGCCGGAAGTAAAGGCCTGATAAAAGTTAAACAGGTATAAGGCAGCACAAATCATCGTGTTTCCCATTTTTCTAAGCGGTATAGCAAACGCCAGTGCAAGCGTACCCGCTATAAAGCTTAATGAACCCAGTTGTACATAAAATTGCGACAAACCCGGCAGCTTTAAAAACAGCAATGACACCGGAAAAGTTATCAGGGCCATTTGCAATAAAAGATTCGCAAGTTTTTCTTTTTCTATATAGTATTTTGAATGTGCCGGGTATTTCATAAACATCAAAATACCTGATACAAACGCTGCGTGGGCTAAACAATAATACCGCTGGCACTGCGCGGCAAGTTGCAAAGCGTTTTCGTCTAATGCCAGTATCGTGTTTACCTTTGTAAGATACTCGTAGCCCATAAGGCTTAAAAAATAAAATATCGACGTACAGCACATATAACCGGCAAATATTATCTGGACTATAAAAATCGGACGCATCAACTGTTCAGCCATCGTGCGGTCATCGGGCAGCGGTTTTATTTTACCGGTTAGTGTAACGTAAAATATAAAAAACGAACCCAGCCAGGCAATAAAATAAGATGCAATTGGCAACGCCGAAAATAACATAGCCAAAGCCCAGGGCAAAAAAAGCACCAGGAATTTAGCGTAGTTATTTTCTTTATCCATAATTTAAACCGGGATGCAAAATAAGTTACCGCCCTCAATAGCTTCGGCGCTCTTTAACAATTCGCACCCTACTGATGATACCTGGTAAATGGTATAACCTATTGCCTGCAGAAAGGCATAACAATCAGCAATGCTCTGCCCATTGTTGCGCCAATAATTGTCATCGTACTCAAAAATTATGCGCGGCTTGTGTTTATGCAAGGTTTTCGTTAAACCACGCAGTACCTGGAACTCAAACCCTTCCACATCAATTTTTACCAGGTCGAGCGATGGCAGGCTTTGGATTTCGGGCAGATCATCGGCCACTTTAATCAGCACACGCTGCGTACCGGGTCCGGTCGAACTGCCACTGAGGCTAAAGGTGCCCTGGTTCCACGAGCAGGGATTTACCGCAAAATCAGCTTCGCTCTCCTCGTCGGATAAAGCATAGGGAAAAAGTGTAACATTGTCAGCTTTATTGAGCGCTGTGTTACGGCTAAATTTCTCGCGGAGATATTCCAACGGCTCAAAGGCAAAAACTTTGCCGGCTCGCCCGGCACATTGCGACATGCGGATGCTTTGCAAGCCTATGTTACCGCCAATGTCCAGCGCGTTGCAACCGTCTTTAAGGGATATCCGTATCAGTTTGTTAATTTCATCTTCGTAGGTGCCGGTGCTCAATATCGAATATTCGATATAGCTATCGGCGCTGGTGTAAATGGCGATATCTTCGTTGGTTAGCCAAACAATGCCGTTGTTTATACTTTGTTTAAGCTGATCCGAAGGCCTAAGCAAATTGGAAAGGCGTTCCTTACCGGGCAGTTTCCAGTTGCGGGTAAAATCAAGTTTTATGCGGTCAAGTCGCTTCATTCAATAACTTATTTTCAATTGCCAAGGCAATTTGTTCAAAACTCCAATCTTTTATAATCAATTTTGATGCTGCGCCAAATTTCGCGAGTCGCTTTTTATTCATCGTCAAAAGGCCTAACTTTTCGCTTAAATCTGCCGCATCACCCGCTCTAAACACAGCACCATTTTGCATTGATTTAACCAGATCGGTAGCACAGCCTATTTTGTCAGACGCTAATATAGCCTTTCCGGCGGCCATCGCTTCATTTACTGCAAGCCCCCACGATTCGTTAGGACCGCTGGATGGTAAGCAAAAAAGGTCGCAGGCCTGGTAAATCGCAGGCATTTGAGATTGATTTTGGAAATCAATATAATGAACTCTAGAAACATTTTTTGACTTAGCTTTCAAATCGATTTCAAGTGGGCCATTTCCGACGTACAACAAATGAACACCACTTTTATTCAAATTAACAAAGGCCTGCAACAATATCAACGGCGCTTTTTTCGCTTCGATTTTTCCTGCAAACAGTACCAATATATCGTCATTATTTAAACCAAGTCCGGCCCGAAACGATACGGCATTTTCAGAGTGGTTTTGTGAGAAACGCTCGTTATCAATTGCATGCGGAGCGAAGGTCATCTGGTTTTCATTTAGCCCATGCTTTAAGTAATACGCCCTATTGTTTGTGCCAACATAAAACACATGGCTGATATTGGCGTAAACCCACCTTAAAAAAATTTGCCTTGCCGTACTTTTCACCACTCCTAACTTATCTAATAAGGTGGAATCGCCGCGAAAATAAACAGGTTTCTTACCTTTAAAATATTGGATTATTTTTAAATGCGATTTGTAGGCCCAGCCGAAAACCAATAAAGCATCGGGCTGGTATTTTTTAATTTGCTCAATAGCACCGGGGGTAACTATGCCTTTGAAATAATGTGAACCCGGCGCCGGTGAAATATTAACCAGCCACTCAAAATCGTAACCGTCTAACAGCGGGATATCCCAGCTTATATTTTTGCCAAAGCCGGGATCGTGCTTGGGCGCGATAGTTTCACCAAGTGTATAAAACACTTTTATGCTGATGTTGTTGCGCTGCTGCAAAAGTCTGAAGATTGGTGCGTAGTATTGAATTGGATGGGTAGTAATAATAGCCAGTTTTTTCATTGCCCTATACCAATAACTTTGTTAAACAGTTCAGTTTGCTTTGCAGTAAGGTTTTTGGCGCTGTAGTTTTCAAACTCCTTTTTCAGGTGTATCGGCGTAAAAATACCTTTTGCCCAGTTTTCGAACAAAGGTTGTAATACATTTTCCGGTCGATTTGCCCCGGCACCGAAGGTTATTACAACGGCGTCATCGGCACATTCATTTAATGCGTTTACGGCGTTGCTATTTTCGTTAAAAATAGCGAGCAGAGGCTTTTGCGTTAGCAGGTAAGGATAAATCTTCGAAGCTGAATATTGCGGGTCATCAGATCCTGGTATAAACAAAGCGTCAGCCTGCAGTAAAGTCGCCAGGCTGTGGTAGTAACTGATTCTTCCAGGCAATTCAATTACGCTATCTTCAACTCCATACTTTTTTGCCAGCGGGGCTAATGTCGCTACGCCCTGCCCAGCGGGTGCATAGCTGGTACCAATAAAGTAGAACTTCAATCTTCCGAACAATTCCGGCTGATTTGCCAAGCCATCTTTTAGCGCTTCAAAAACCGGTGTTACAGCTTTATACATGTCCAGCCCGCCACGGCCAACGTAAACTATGTTTACAAACCCTTTTTGCAGCAATGGTTCAAACTTGTGCTGATTGTCTGCAGCTATTTTAAGGTCTGGCTCAAAAGCCCCAAATGTAATAGTAGCCGCCGGAATGTCTTTTAACCGCACATACCGGGCCCTTAACTCATCTATATAACCTGCCGATACGCTTATCAACCCACCAACCTGTTTCATGGCAATGGGCTCTAAGTATTTATGCAGGCGGTAAGAGAACCAATATTTTGGTGGCTGCTGTTCTCTGGGCTTATCCTGGTAATACTCGGAGTGCCACGGGTCCTGCATGTCAATTACATACGGCACGCCGAATCTCTTTTTCCAGTAAGCACCTAAAACACAAACAGGGAATTGGGTTGTCGAAAAATAAATCAGGTCGTATTTTCCCGCCTTTAAAAGTTGGTTTACCGTTTTGCGATAGTGCCAAAGCGATCGTAAACCAAGGCTACCCAAACCAACTTTTGCTGTCAGTGTTTTGCTTAGCGCTTTTACCCTGTGTATTTTCAAGTCAACGGGCAAACTTTGCATCAGCAGGGGATCTTTCACCATCTCCGAATAACTCTCATCCACCGTTACTACTTCAGCATCCCAACCAAATTGCTTAAAATGCGGCAGGCTGGTACGGATACGCTGCATATCGGCAGCGTTCGATGGCGGGAAGTACGGCGAGATAATCAGGACACGTTTCAACTTGCCAGTGTTTTGTTAACGAGGGCCAGAAACTTTTCACTTTCGCTTTCCCAGTTCAACTTGCTTCGGGCTGTATTGTAAGATGCTTTTTTTGCCGCATACAATTCATCCCGGTTAGCTGCGTAGTATGCTATAGCCTGCGCAAGGCTTTGAACATTCCTGTTCTCATAAACTTTCCCGGTTTCGGGGTACTCACCCATCAGGCCTTTTTGTGCAGTTGTGTCGCTTGCTATTATGGTAAGACCTGCCTGCATGTAGGTGAAAATCTTATTGGTAAGGCAAATATCACGGTTATAAGGGATGCTGTCTTCCATCGCCAGGCCAATATCAAAAGCTGATGCAAACCGGATAATCTCATCGGGCGCAATTGGGTCATGAAATACCAGCTTAAAGCTATCACCTGCCAGAGTTGCCAGTTGCTGCTTTGTTTCCATATCGGCATAACCCAATAAATGCAATTCGATGCCCTGGTTATTTATCATCTTCAAAGCGCTGATGCAATCACTAATTCCACGTGCGGCACTTACTGTTTGCGAGAACCAAAAAAGTTTGATGGCCGCCACTGCCGGTGCTTGCGGTTTAGGCACACGCTTATCTATTGGAAATACATTTAAAATAGTAACAGGCGATATATCTTTATATAAATCGTGATACGCCGCGCTGATGTATGGGCTGCTCGTGGACAAATAATTTACATGCGGAAGATATTTATCATCGATAAACCTGGCGACCTTATAATCTAAGTCACCAACATCGTCGGTAACCTCATTGCGGTGAAAGTCCTCTGCATCGAAGCCACATTTCGCATTATTTATTTTTGCTGCATTTACTGCTGCCGGCAAGGCCGCTTGCACATGTGCTATATAGAGGTCGGCTTTAATTGATTTGGCAATTTTTACCAGGTTTGGATATGTTCGTCCTTTGGCAATTTCGGCTATGCCATATTGCAATGTTATGTTGCGTACAATAAAGCCAAATAACTTTACGCGTACCCGGCTAAAAAAATAGGTAATTTTATCTTCAAACGGCGAGCCGCCTGCCAGTATAGGCTTCCATTTCACTTCTTTAAAAAGAATCTTGTCTGCCTGCCATGCCCACTCAGTCCAGTAAGAGTAAACGACATAAACATCAAATCCGGCTTCTGCCAAACTATTGGCTTCTTTAACCAGCCGGGGATTGGTGGACGGTTGCCCTACCGAAATTAAAACAATTTTCTTCAAGCTATTTCATGCAATCAACGTATAACGAATGATTGCTGTGGTTCTCCTGATCGTCTATCAATTGTTCATCAAGCGATTCCCGGTACCTTTGCCTGGTTATATTTTTAAACCCATGCTTCGCCAAAAAATAATTCAACGCTTCAAAATCATAGGCATACTTATGCTCACCATCCTGCCGAAAAATATGGTTAAGAATGGCAATTTTTGTGTCGAAATTTCCGGGGAGCGCCTCAATATCATATCCCAACGCCTTCCAAAGGCTCTTATCGTTTTTAGAATAGGCCTCAATAAACATTTCGGCGTCCGGCACGGCAATTCTTAAAACCGCACCATCCTTCATTACTCTTTTACATTCATCTAAAAAAAAGGGCGCTTCCGATATTTTATCCAGATGCTCAAAAAAATGTTCGACCCTAATCCTGTCTACAGTGCTGTTCTTAAAGGGTAAATGCTTTCTCGAGTCGAAAGTGAATGAAACATTATTTAAGTTCATCAAGTCTACGTTGACCCACCCATCATGCCCGAAAGGGCCGCAGCCAACATTTAAACTAATATTTTCACCAGCCGAATATTTTGCAACGTTAAGCCTTTTAAAGGGATTCAAACGGTAATTAACCCTGCTCCTGAAAGCCCGGAATTCGGTGCGTAAAATAGTTAGGCTTTCCGGCGACACCGGCGACATTTTAGTAATAAGCTTACCTATTTTTTGTTTAACGGTCATAAATTGTTCAATTCAATTTTTATTTGCGGTGCTAAAAAGTTGCAGGTACTGTTTTGCTATTACCGGGCAATCAAATCTTTGCTTAGCTGTTTCGCGGCACAATTTTCTGTCGATGCCGGCAGCCGGTTTTATAGCTGCCACCATCTCCTCAAATGTATTAACTTTTATACCGGTTTGCCCGGTCACCACTTCGGGCACCGAGCCGCGGCTAAATGCAACTACTGGTGTGCCGCAGGCCATGGCCTCAACCATTACCATTCCAAAGGGTTCGTCCCATTCTATAGGGAAAAGCAGGGCTTTAGCGTTTCCCAGGTAGTCGTTCTTTCCCGCATCGTTAAGCGCACCCACATACTTTATTTGTTTACCGTCAATCAGCGGTTCAATTTCAGTTTTAAAATATTCCAGGTTATCGGCGGTATGCGGAATATTACCAGCAATAATTAATTGATGGTTGGTAGCTTTCGCAACTTTTATAGCGGTATGCACCCCTTTTACTTTATCAAGACGGCCAAGAAACATTAGCGGGGCATTTTCGCCGGGGTTGTCAATTAACCGGTATTGGGCGAAATCGATAGCATTATAAACTGTTTTCCACTTGCCGGCAACATTGCCGGTCGAAACGCAATAATTGCTGCACGCAGTAAATATTAAATCACGGTTTGGCAACACGTTTATAATTTTTATCCCCCTGGCAGAAACCGGTCGGCCATAGGTCATTATTTTTTTCACCGGGTTGTTTAAAACAGGCAGCAGGTAAATCAATCTGCCAAAATTGTGTACCAGGTCGAATTCGTTCCTGCGCTTCCTCAAAAACGCCCAGGCTTGCAGCAATTCTCTATTTTTTTGCGCGGTCGTTTTCTCCAGGTTGTTTTCGCCAAAAGCATAACAGGTGCCCGAAATGTGTGAATCCGGACCAGCCAGCAGGCTTACCTCGTGGCCCTGCTTTTGATATTCTTCTGCAAACATATATACCAGCCGCTCGTGCCCGCCATATAAGGGCGGCGGTACAGGTATGCCGGGATCCATTATCAGCAGTATTTTCATTTATATACGCTGTTTACAATCTCCAGCATTCGTTCGGCGCTCTTTTTTAAGGTGAGATTTTGCAATACGTAGTCGCGCGGGGCAAAATCGCCGTTTTTTACTTTGTTATAAAACGAGGTAACGGTTTCTTCAAATACTTCAAAATTTTTAAAAGTCATCCCGCACCGTTCATCAAAAAATGGAACGGATGTAGCCGGCACCACGGGATTATTCCACTCAAACCTGTTAGGGTCGAGCCAAAAACCCTGGTCCCAGGCAAAAACAGGCACGTTCATGGCCATTGCTTCACAACAAGCAAACCCCTGGCTTTCGTGCTCACACAAAAAAATCATCGCCTTGCATTGCTGCAGCAAATCATGGTATTCTGTTTCAATATAACTGCCGTAAACAATTTCGCGATAGCTATAACCTAGCTTATCCAGCTTATTTAATATGGGCCGCTTTAGTTCGGCGCCGTTCTTTTCTTTATCAAACAGGAACTTGCTGTAAACCAAAAAATCAATTTTCTTCTCGACGTTTTCAACCGGCGACCAATGGCCGGTGTCGATACCCGACGGCCATAAATCGCACGTTTCGTTGCCGAAATAAGGCACATAAATATCCATCGTCCACTTTGAATGCTGCAGGTATTTTGTTACGGGGTACTCCTGGGGCAGCGTAGGCCACTGGCAGGGGTGTGTCATTAACCCTATTCCCGCAATCACAGGGTTAGGTTGTTTATATCCTTTGAGGGCAAACTGTCCAAGGCCAAGAGTAATAACCGGTTCGCCTGGTTTTATTTTATGATACGGAAAGTTTACAGTATAATCGACACTTAGTTCATCAAAGCCCTTACAAAGGTTAATAAACACCTTATCCAACCCGCTTATTTTTTTTCCCTTAACCAGGTTTCGCAAAACGCGAAAAATGTACCTGTCTCCCGGGATATACTTAAACCTCAGCGGCGGTTTTTGGTAGTATAAATGTATCACAGCCACTACCTAATCTTTTGAATTATTTTATTAAGGGATTGAGCAATCGAATGGTCATGCAGCGCGCGTTTCTGCCCGTTGACCTTTAGCTTTTTCCTTAGCTTCTTATCTTTTTGCAACACATCAACTTTTGCAATAAAACTGCTTGCATCAGTGTAAACAGCAATTTCATTGTCAAAATCGTATAAATCTCCAAGCCCCTCGGTGTATTCGGTAAGGTAGCAGGCGCCTAACATCGGTGCCTCGATATCCCGCAACCGCGAATAAGTATTCGGTTGGTTAAGCGGAAAGTTATAAGACGGATACCTGTTAACACCCACTGTTATCATGCTTGCCGATGTTAATTGGTTATACTCTTCAAAACTGATGGGCCCGCCCACTTTTGCTTTTAATACAGGGCTTATTTCTGCCGAAAGCTTGCGTTGCTTTAACTTGCGGAGATACGGCAAAGTGCCGTTCTCCTTTATAAAATTGAATTGAAAAGCTAATTTGTTCCCGAGAGAATAATGTCTCGCGGCCAACACCGGCTCAGCTGCGCCCTCACCCCATCCCTTCCCGTGAATCGCCAAAGGTAAATCAGGCCGTTTCAGCATAACATTCTCAAAAAAAAGTTGCCGCTGTATATCTTTCGAACCGATAAATGTTAGCAGGCTATTAGCTTCGCCCTGCGGGACACGTAATTTAGGCTCGAGCCATATCGGCATCGGCAGGTTGATATAATTATAGCCCGCGCTTTTATAAAGGTCTATAGCCTTCTGCTCAGGCACCCAGTTTAAATCAAACACCGAAAACTCCGCAGGTATTTTTTTAAACTCACGCACATTATCACAAAAAAAATTAACGCAGGCAATCCCAAGGCTTTTAATCCGGTTAATTGCGCCGCTATCAATTTGCGCCGGGTACAGGTAGCTCAGAAAAACATCGGCTGGATTTTCTTCGAGGTAATTAACTGTCTGTTCCCAAACTTTTCCCTTCCAGCTATTTTGCTCCTCTATGCTTTTCGGAACAATGCCAAAAGCCCAATCAAGTCCTGGTGCCTCATCCCAGGTATGCCCGGCCTCCGCTATACCTTTTTTAATATAGTATTGCCAAAAGCTATAGGCTGGGATGGGGTGCTGAATCTCAGACTGTAAAAAAGAAAGAAATATCTTCATTTGTTAAATACCCTGCCTTTAAAAATACGGCGAATCCGCAATAGCTTTTCGGTTGCCGTAAACCCTGCTTTGTTATAGAAAAACCCTAACGCGCCCTTTTCGGGAATGATAAACTCCGGGTTAAGTTCGTATATCCAGTTAACGACTTCTTTTGCTTCGGTCAGGTTGTAAATTGCAATCCAGTGGGCCAATGTCCATAATACCTTCGCTGCTGCTTCTATTCGCCGTTTCGTTAACCTATTCTCGTCGGCCAATTGATTCACGATCCTTTTGTAAAGCATCAACTGCTGATAGTTCTGCATTCGTTGCTTTACACCCTGGGTTATTTGTAAGCGGTCGTTATGGCCTAAACGGTGTGCCAGCGCAATGCCAGGGTGAACCGCAATAAAGGGATTTTTTAAAGCAGCTTCCAGGATCAGCAGTCGGTCATCCCTGTACGCAAACTCCGGGTTGTGTGGTATGTCTTCAAGAAATTCCTTTTTAAAAATAAATGCCGAGTAATGCGAACCATAGCCTTCACCCAATTGCTGCGCAATAAAATCGTCGGTATCCACAAAGCACCGCGTGTAAAGAGTTTGCCCGCCGTTATAAAAATCTCGGGTGCCACTTACCACAATGTCTGCCCCGGTTTTTACGGCCAGCGCAAACTGTTCATCATTGGCATCTTCGGCAAGCATGTCGTCCGAGTCTAAAAAGCGGATATATTTACCTTTTGCAATTTTAAAGCCACTGTTCACCGCAGCACATTTACCTGAATTAGATTGTTTTACCACGATTATATCAGGTTGCTTTTCCAACCACTGTAGCGTGCCGTCAGTGCTGCCGTCATCAATAACAATAATTTCGATTTTACAAACAGCCCCTCGGCAGCTCTCTATAGCTTCAGGCAAGCACCACAAGCGGTTGTAAGCAGGAATAATTATGCTGATATCAAATGCTGAACTCATTTGGTTTTACTGCTACAGGTTTGTCCGATAAATAAGCGAAGTTTTTCTTCAATCTCAAAAATGGAAGCTCAATAAATTTATATGATATCACAGCTGTGAGTAAAACAAGCACAAAGTCAATCAAATAACCCGACGGGGGGAATGTCAGCATTTTAATTAGTTTATCACTCAGGGTTACTTTAGTGGCTAAGTAATTAACAAACTGGTTATAATACTTCGGAAGTATATAATGATATAAGTATATCCCATAACTTATTTTACCTATATTAACCAATACCTTGTTATTAAAAATAAATCGCGTTACTATATTATAATTTTCCCTGCAAACGTAAATTATCAGGTTGATACTTACAATTGAATTTACAACGCGTATTAACACAATGTCCTTCCCCATGTTGTGCCAAAATAATAAGGCCAAGCTTCCAGGCAGTAAAATCAGCAATATGTTGGTTGTTAATCTTTTAAAATGACCGTAGTTTTCTACATAAGCATATAGTGCGCCAATTGCAAAGGCTGTTATACAAGGCAGCGGCAGTAAATAAAAAAAAGGGCCGTACATGTTTCGCAGTATTACTGAACTTACAAGACCGAGAATTATCGATATTAATATAACACCGAATAAATACTTTTTGGGCGTGTAAATTATTATCCACGGCCAAACAATGTAAAACTGCTCTTCGACAGCGAGCGACCATGTGTGCGCAATACTTCCCCACGCTACTGTTTTGAGCGTTAAAAAATTTGATGTATACGTTAAAAAGTACGCGATGTGCTCTTTAGCATATGTATCATTTAAAACAAATACAACCAATAGCACCAAGAGAAAATAAACAGGGAAAATTCTCAATACACGGCGGAAGTAAAAATTTTTAATAACATGCAACCTTTCCACCGGGGCCGCTTTATCACTGGCAACAAACAATATTTTGCTTATAAGAAATCCGCTTAAAACGAAAAACAGATCAACCCCAAAAGTGCCCTCCGGAATTAACCTCGAAAAAATAAATGTCAGTATACCTGACTTGAACTTATGCGGCCCCCAGTGTTGTATAATCACTATAAGTACTGCAAAAGCTCTAAGGGTATCAAGGCCCTTTAAATATTTCATAAAACTATTGTGGCGATATTAAAAATGCATTTAAACCCGTTCAGATATTTTTATTTTTCGTACCCCTGCAAGCCTGTGATATAATGGCCTGAAGGTTTTTTTTATTTGTTCTTTTATCCTGGCCGGCGCTTCAATCTTTAGGATAGCTGCCAGTTCGGTGAGCCGGTTTAGCTTTTTCGCCAGTGCCTTTTTTAACCTGTAAACTTCGCGCAGGTAAGGGTAATGTAAAGTGTAGTAGCCGAGAAAATGCACTATAAGCGGCGAAACTGTTTTAAAGGGATACCAATCCTGGTGCAGAGGGCTAGGGTATGGTGGGTTGTTTAACGAGCGGACGCCATTTACCACATCAATTTCATATTTACCCTGGCAAGCCTGTAAGTCGCTCATTATCGTGGCATCATCAGGCACCGGTACCTGGCCGTGCAGTTGCATAGCCAAGGCCATTAACACCTCGTCGTTTGGTAACCCGCGTAAACGTAGAAAGCCTATCTTATCGTAATCCGTCTCAAGCTGCCGGGCGGTTTCGTAAACTTTCTTACTTGTTTCGCTTTTCTCGATATAGTATAGTCCGCCGTTGAATTTTGGAATATGCGGCACATCGAATTTCTTACAAACTGATCCAATATCGCCAAACCAATCGCCGGCGGAAATGTAGCCCCCGGTAACAGATACCGCAGCGCCTTTAAATTTTTCGAACACAATATCCAGCGGGCCAAATACCAGGCAATCGCTGTCAATAAACAGGGTTTTGCCATCGCTCACTAAGTTGTCGAGCTGCAATTTGGCCGAAAAGCCTTTGCCCAGCTGACCCGGCTCAACTTTAATTATCTGAATTTTTTCGATGACGTCAGCCGGCACAAATTGCGGCTGGTCTGTAACCAACTGGAATTGAATATCGCCGCCGCCGTGCCACCACAAAAACGACCGGGCCAGGTTTGCAGCCATATCAACAAATACCTTTTTGCCGGTAGCAATGGTTAATACATAGCGTTGCTCACTCATCCTTTTTAATGGTTTTTGCTGATGCGATCACCCTGAAACAGAATTCATAAATTTTATTATTGCCAAGCTGACCAATAGCCAGCCTGCAAAATGCCGAAACGAGTTTAAAAACCATTAACAGCCTGCGGGCAATTGACGGCACCGGGATAGTCATTAAATGGTTGCTCGTTTTTGTTTCCAGCGAATTTGTCATATGCCAGTTTCGCGGGGTGCTTTCCAGGAAACCCTCATGCGATATGGGCAGGTGGTCAACCGGGTCAGCCATCACACATTTAATGTTTTGTTTTTCGAATGTTTTTGACAGGAAGTTCTCAAATCCGTCTTCACCCAATTTGTCGCCTTTGGGTGCATGCTCCAATAATTGGAAGGCCTGCTGTAAATGCCCGGTATTGCAAAAACATGGGTTAGCCGAAAAACCGAAAGTGGTTTCATACAGGTTTTCGCCAAGCGGTTTAACTTTTGAAACAGCAACCAGCGGCCCGTCTTTGCTGAAAACTATCTCGGCCCAATCAGGATGGTCAGACAGGATTTGGGTATAATAAGGCGCATCTATGTTCCTGTGAAATGTCCAGTCGTCTTCCAGCCAAAAGAAGTAAGGGGTATCGATAAGCTTTAACGCTTTTGATATACTATGCGCATAGCCCCTCCTTTTGGTGTACTGCAAAATAACGTCGGGGTTTATTTGCGCAATTGCTGCCGGGTCTACCTGGCCATCAATGGCTAAAATTACTTTTTGAAACTTATAGCCGCATGCCGCCGAAAATGACTGAAAGGTCTTAACCAGCAGGTGCTCCCGGCTTTCGCAGGTAAATATTACTAAAGTTACGCCCGCCGCAGCTACAGTCATTTAGTTTTATGTTTTAAATATTGAAGGTATTTTACCGCTTTCCAGCCTGTAATTTTTGATAAAAGCAAAGGCAGCCCGTTTTTATAGGGGTTATATTTATAATCCGGCGCCAATTCTTCGGCTTTTTGTTGGGCTGTTAAACTTAAATCTTTAAAATATGGGTAGCAGCTAAATGCGTTTTCCCATAACATCAGGCTAAATATTCGCGTTACTATCGGTTCATCCGTTCTTGCCAAAAGATATTGCGCTTTAAGTAAAGTCGATTTTAAAATATTGCTGCTTGCTTCATGGCTGCGGTGAGCACTCCAGCTGTCGCCGGTAATAAATTTCCGGTAGTAGTTTGTGCTGGTCGCCACATATTTTACACCTTTCGACGCCAGCAGCACCCTGCAAAAAAACTCACCGTCATCATCGGGGTTGCGCATCTCGTTCCACCAGCCGGCTTTGTTAATCAGGGACATTGGTGTTAGCCATGCATTAGGCTGTATCATACCACCATATTGGGGACCAACAATGGCACCGCCATATAGCTTAGTCAAAAAGTCGACAGGGTTATCTGAACCTCCAATATACCACTCGTCAATTTTGGCGCCGCTGAAAGGATCATCCCCATCCTGAAAATGCACGGTTCCACATAAGCCAACATAGCCTGGCGAATTAAGCAGCACTTCCATTTGTGCAGCTATCTTATCTTCACTCAGCAAATCATCGGCATCTAAAAATTGTATGTACTCTCCTTTTGCCTCTTTTAAGCCTATATTTCGCGCCGCGCTCGCCCCTTTGTTTACACCAGTAATTACCCTGAAGTTTTCACCTGCAAATTGCTTTGCTATAGCGAGGGAATTATCGGTTGACCCATCATCAACGACAATAATTTCCTTGTTTGTCCAGGTTTGATTTAAAGCCGATTGCATGGTAGCTGCAATATATTTTTCGGCATTATACAGGGGGATAATAATTGACACTAACGGCTTATCCATTATTTTCCTGAGAAAATTTCTATCCACCGTTCTCTCAATGAAAAATTGACAGGCGGAATATTATTATGAAACCAGGGCTGGTTCAGGGTGGCCATATATTTATCAGGATCTTTGTCCAGCATAATTATCTGGTCGATGAGATCGCTGAAATCCAGGTTTTTAAACTGCAGCCTCATTTTTAAATTTTTGCCGATGGATTTCAATTTTCGTTGCACCCTGTCCTTCGGCGATTTATAAAACATCGGCCTGATATCGACAAAATTCAGTTGCGATTTTTTTTCTAAAAATTGCACCAGGGCCTGGTTGCCGGTATGGATATAATCGTTTGCGAAAACAAAACTTTTGGTATTAAATATCTCGCCAACCAGTGGATCGCCGCAATATATCGGCAGACTTTGGCATTGCATAGCATCATAAAGTTTCTCGGTTTGGTAGCCGGGGTAAACATAACTTTCAAATGCTATTGTAAATTTATATTCGGACAAAAACTGGTGTTTAACAGCCCACTTACCGCCTTTGTACAGGCTATCGACAGAAGGCATGTTATTCATGCTTTTGCCGGGGGCATCCACCTTTTTGTATTTCGACAGTTGCCTGAAAAACTCCTCGCGGTACTGTACCGGGTGCGAATAAAAGAAGTTACAGAATTTGGTTTTGGAGGCCAGTATCTTTTCAGCATCCCAGTCTTTCTTTACAAGGTCCTCTGGGTCTAAATTATGCCACTGGATGCGTTTATATTTATAGTTGTTTATTTCTTTTTCTGTTGGGATGCCAAATGCCCATTCACATGCATCCAAATCGGGGGTAATGTTTTCGCAAAAATAGCCTATCCGTTTATAGGGGCCCGGCTTGGGGATATCATTACCGTAAGGGCCAAAAAATATAAAATCAGGCTCCTCGGTTTCAATAAACTCGAATTTATCCAGCACTATGTTAAGCACCTCTTTAATCACCCCCTCAAGCGCTGGTCCGTTTTGAAATTTTATTTTTATCTGTTGTTTCACTTATGCAATAAAAATAAAATCGTCCCGCCGGTTATAGTCCTCAACTTCTTCATACAATTTATTGTAAAGGGCACCCAGCTCATCTTCCGCAGGCAATTGTGGCGTATCATTGAGGCTGTTCGCCGCCTTGTAGTTGATGGCCTTTCCTACTGCAATTTTAAATTCCGAGAAAAGCGAAATATCAGCCCGGTCGCCCTCGTAGCCATATTTTGTTTTACCAATCAGCCCTTCTTTTTTCAGCCGGGCCGCATTTGTTTGCGAACTCACGTTGCCGGGGGTACTTACCGATAACGCATTATAGCCCGTGTAGTAAGCAATATTGGCTTTAAGATACGAACAACGCAATGAGTACTCCCAGTCCATCATGGCAAATTGCGTGTCAAACAATCCCAAATAGCTCAATGCGCTTTTGCGTATCAGCATATGCACATCGGTGAATGTAAAGCAAGTGGTTTTGCCGTCTTTCCAATCCTGGTATTGTTTAAGGCGGCTTGCAATATGTATGTTTTCGGGTTTAGTAATATCCGTTGCCAGGCAATGCGAAATACAAATATCAACCGCCGGGTTTGCCAGCATAAAGTGCTTGCATTTGTTTATTGCGGTATAACAATGCACGTCGTCGTCAATTATTTTTTTGATGATCTCGCCTTTAGCCAGCATAAATGCTTTGTTCCACGCGTGCGACTGGTTGCGGTCGGGCTCCGAAATAAATTGCTGTATTTTTCCCTGTTCGAATAGCCCCTGAAGATATTCTTTCGCGCCATCGGTGCTGTTGCCGTCAACCACTACAATTTCCTCGTCATCCTGCATTGCAGCAATTAGCTTTGGCAACGTTATTTTGAGAAAATTCAGCCGGTTGCGTGTGGCTAGTATGTATGTCAGCTTTATGGCTTTCACCTGATTATACGCTATGATTTTTAATGATTTTTGCCGGCACGCCGGCAACTGTAACATTTGCCGGAACATCCCTATTTACCACGGCACCTGCACCTATTATTGAGTTATCACCAATAGTTACTCCCGGCAATATTACGGCATGACTGCCAATCCACACATTGCTTCCAATATTTACAGCCAGGGTTTCAATACTGTTCCTGTAAGGCGAAACGTCCGGGTTGTGCGTAACACTGTTGATAGATGCGTGCGATGCTATCAAACAATCGTTGCCGATATTAATGCCGCCATGTCCCCACATATGTACAAAGGCGTTGATTGATACGTTATTGCCGATTGAAATATGTTCGGGCCCTTCAAAGCAAACAGGAAATTGGATCGAGGTGTTAGCGCCGCAATGCTGCAGCGTTTTTTTAAAGCGGCTAACTTTAATACGGTTTATAAACCTGTTGTATTTTTTCAGCTGGTTTTTAAGTTTCGTAACGAACCAATTAGCCATCTTAAACTTCTGAATGGTAAGTGAATAAACAAGTTAACAACCTGCGTCGCAATATTTGGTTGGATATGATTTTTATAAAGCCGCAAAAGTAAAACTTGCGAGCGATATATATATGAGTTAAGGTTAGTCCCGCCGAAATGGATGATCACGGGCGAGTAATCTCCCTCGGGATACCAGGGCCGGTGCCTCGGCTCGCCTTTCGGCGGGTTTTTTAGCACTATGATTCCCTTTAGCACATTCAATTTGCGGGGATGTGGATCGGTATACAAATCTGTCATATAACGCCCGTCATCGGGTATGGGTGTTTCACCATGCTTAACCATGGCAATTGCTATCAAACCTTCCTCGTTGACCCACTTATTGTTTATCCGCCTGAAACCCAGCCTGTCGTATTCAGGAATAATACTGCGCGCGGCTTCAAATATTTCTGTGGTTTTTTTACTTTTTGCCAGGTAGTATAATCCGCCGTTAAACCGGGGCAGCTGTTTTATACCAAATTCCTTTTCAATAGTGGCCGCCTGCGCATCGCCGACCCACCTGGCGGCGTCGACCATCGTTCCGGCAACTGAAACATGTTTGTCAGCGCACGCACTGAATATTGGCTGCAGATTGCCAAAGCATAAACAATCCGAGTCGATAAACAAGGATTGCTTCGTTTGTTGATATTCATCTATATAAAGCTTTATTCCAATTCCCAATGCCGCGTGTTCTTCTTTCGCTCTTATTACCGACACATTTTTCTGCAACCTTGCGGGAATACTGAATTCAAGGTTTGAAACGATAAAGATTTTAATATCATTATGCAGCAACACCGATTCGGCGCAATTAAAAGCGAATTGCACATATTTAAGGTTATTGGTGGCAAAGGTTATGATAGAATAGTTTTCGTCAAAAATATGTTTCAAGTCTGATCCTACTTTATAGCCTCCACGTATAAACTCTCCGGTTTTCTTACTTCCTTATCGATCTTCAACACGGGGTCTTTCGACTCAAGAAAAGCCATTTTATACACTTCCGAAAATCCTGCTTTAAGCAGGCTAAGTTTCATTGTCTCAAAGTCCCATGCATATTTGTGCTCCCCGCTTTGCCTGAACACCTCGTTTATCAACTGCATTTTTGTTTGATACTTAATACCCATCGATAAGTCGTTTAAATCATCATCCAGCGGGCGGGTTTGTTTTAGGTAATCCCAGCCCGGCTGTACATACCCGATGAGATATTTCTCGGCATCGGGAACAACAATTCTCATCACGCCGCCTTTTTGCATAGCCCGGTGGCAGTCTTTTAAAAAGAAAGGCACTTCAGTTTCATATTCAAGGTGCTCAAAAAAATGCTCGGTAAACAGGCCTTTTACAGAATTATCGCCAAAGGGGATTGATTTGCTGCAATTAAACCGGTAAGTAACATTTTCATGATTGCCCAGGTCGACATTTGTCCAGCCCTTTAACCCCCCGCTCCCGCAACCCACGTTGGCGTATAAATCTCGTTGATTACTTAGTTCCCGTATTACAGCCTTCGCGCTCAATTTTACTTTCAGGCCATATAAATATGTGCCGATAGCTAAATTAACTTTGGGGATAAAAGGGAAAATGGCGTACAGTTTTTTTTTCATTTGTTTTGATGTCAGCGTTGGGAGGCCCTAAGACTTTCTCAAAAGCATTTTTAATTTAAATAACATAGTTTCAAGCTTCAGCCTTATATACGAGTGATGATGCCATTTGTAGCTAAAGTAAAACCTGGGAATTTGAGTAAGCCTGTTGTGTTCATTTTCGTCGAGGTTTTTTAGCGATTCGCTTCCCAGGTGGGTAACGAACGATGACGAAATGAGAGAATTCTTAACGCCGAACTTTTCGAGTGTTTTTAAATAATCATGGTCACAATACCAAAAAACAAAATTTTCGTCGAGCAAGCCTATGGTATCAAATATCTCCCTTTTCACAAAAATGCACCAGCCTATTAACACACCGTAATATCCTTCCAACGGCGGGGCATTTTCAGGAAAGCCTTCCTGGGTATGAAAATTGCGGCAATAGGGCGTGGCGCTCAACATGGCGGCATCGTCGTCCATTGCTTTTACTATTTCTGAAGCCCAATTTTTATGAAAAATTAAATCGTTATTACACAGGCAAACGTAAGGGCTATTAGTTTGATTAATGCCGATGTTTAGATATTTATGAAAGCCGAACTCTTCCTTTGGATAAATGGTGGTGGAGTTTTCAAACTGGTAAGGCTGCAAACTTTTTTCCGATTCAATAACCAATACATTAAACTTAATCTTTTCCGGGTCTTCCGAAGCGATCAGTGTATCGATGGTCTGAATGGTTAAGCCTTTAAGGTATTCACTCTTGGCATAGCTTAATATAAGGATGTCAATATTAACCGGCATATCTGTTAGTTTTTGCCATAATTAGCAATCTTGGTGAAATATTTGTAGATATAAAAAGGGGTTTGATAATAAAAATACGCTCTCCAAAATCTTGCCAGCTGTTTGGCAGCTACTTTATAAGCGTCCTTTTTTGCAATACCATTTCGCAACAACGCATCCAGATATTCATTTAAAGTCCGCAATTCAAATTTACAGATTTGTATGTAGCTAAATTGAATACAGCGTACAGGCAACACCTTCTTCCATTTCTGCTGCAATAGCAATGCATTGTCGAGCCAGTCCCTGTTTGTGCTGCCCATCGAAAAATGTTGTATCCATACATCAAATACGCAATACAATTTATAACCCAGCTGATGTACCTGCAGGCAAATATCAATGTCGTAAAAATGAAACCCGTTGAAATGAGCATCGTCAAATTTTATTTTTTCGAACAGCACCCGCCGTATGCAAATCCAGACCCCATCCAGCACTACGCATTCATTTTTCTCTGCTTTATGTGGATAGTAATGAATATGGGGTGTAATAACTCCGTCGTTATTGCTTACCGTTACCTCGTTTCTTGCTTTACTGCTCCACCAGGCACCAGGCATGGCCGGAAAATACGGGCTGCCGGCGATGCCTATCGCGCCAGTATTTTCATCAATAAAATGGGCGACAACTTTTGCGCCCCAATTTGGTGTATGGAAAGCAATATCATCATGCATAAAGCACAAATAAGGATATTTGCTTTTTTGCGCCCCCAGGTTATACGCACTGAATATGCTGTAACGGTTATCCGAATTATCAATCACAACAATTTCGTATTCAACACCAATGGTCTTTGCAATATTTTCTTTCAATGATGGCGGTATATCGCTTGCCCTTGCGCAAATTATTAACGAAAGCATTATGCTACAGCCGGGCTTGTCAACTTATCAATCTGTTTATAAATGGCCGGCGCTACCTGATCAATACTGTAGTTATTTACTACCAGTTCATTTCCTTTAATACCCATCTGCTTTGCGGCATCGCTATCGCGGCTAAGCTGATAAACCAGTTCTGCCAGTTTGGTTATGTTTAAATACGGGGCAAGCAGCCCGGCACCCTGGGTTACAAATTCAGGTATACCCCCGCTGTTTTCGAATGCAATAACCGGTTTCTTTAAAAACGCAGCCTCCAGCACTATCAACGGGAACGGGTCCTCGCGCGACAAAAGCACAAAAACATCGAACAAATTAATATAGTTAAGCGGGTCGGGTTTATTTGATATAAACAGCAGCTTATCATCAACGCCACATTTAACTGCATCGTACCTGAGTAGTTTTGCCCATTCGTCGCCGGCATCAGCTCCCAGCCAGGCTATTTTAAAATCGAAACCCGGATACAGTTCCGTTAGTTTTAAAACCAGGAGGATAATCAGGTCGGTACCTTTTCGCCATGATGGCGCACCGCCCGTACCAATTACAAACTGCCCCTTATCAATGCCCGATACTGCCTGCAAATCATTATTAAATGCAGGCGTTACATCAGTATCAATAAACTCGTAATGGAGGCTGATTTTTTCAGACACTACATTAAACGATGCCATTAAATGCGTTTTTACTGCACCCGACACCGCAATAACTCCGTCAGTGAGCGCCAGGTTTTCTTCGATATAAGCATTAGTAAAAAAATACCCGGTAGCATACGACAGTTCGTGGATGCAGCAAAGGGTTTTAATACCGTGGTTTTCTTTAAATATGGTCAACCATGGCAGGCTCACAATGGTATTGCCATATACCAGGCTATACTTATTTTTTGCCAGCGTGGCCGCTGCTTTTTTGTATTCGTCGTTCAGCGTTGTTTTACGCAGCTTTCTTTTTATGCGCGATTGATAGCTGTGCTGCCGCGTAAGCTTACTCAAAACGAACGTTTCTGCAAGCGTTTCAAAATCACTTCTTAATGGGCCATCGGTTAATAATAATACATCAAACTGCAAGTCCGTGTTTTTCTTAATCCATTTCAGCAGGTGCAATAGTACTATCGGCGCACCGCTGCGTGATGCCTCGTGGCTTATAAACAGAGTTTTATTTACCTGGGTTTTCGCCAATTATCCGGTATGATTTTGAATGATGTAATCCGCCTTAAACTTTAAAACAGTATTTGGCGGCACCGATTTATAAACAAGGTTATTGGCACCGATAATAACATTATCGCCTATGGTTACGCCTTTCAATATGGTCACATTACTGCCAATCCAGCAGTTTTTGCCGATGGTGATGGGCGCAGTTTTAAAGTTATGCCTGTCCACATCCAGCACATCGTTCGCATAGGTGTAGGTATGGTTATGGTCGTACATCTTTACCCCTTCCCCAAACTGGGTGTTTTCGCCAATGCTGATTTTTTCGAGGCAGTTAATGGAGCAGTAATTGTTAAAAAAAACATTTGCGCCGATAGTTAATTCAGCTTTTGGCGCCAGTAAAATAGCGCAATACTTTTTAAAATGAACGCCCGTACCAAGCTTTAGAGCGAAGTTACCGGCAGGTATCGAGGCCGAAAAATATTCTTCTATTATAAGGCTGCCTCCAATGCTTATGTTGGGGTTATTGTATATTACCTTCAACTTATACCCCTCGTAAACCCGCTTAAGCTTTGTGATAATTTTACCGATCATGTCTTTCAGGGCCTGTCTCATCGTCAATATCAGGTCAGTATCCTATCCATTTTAAAAATCAATCTTACAGGGTAGTATGATTGTTTACCCAGCTTTTCCATAATAAAAGAGCCCCATTTCCTAAGGCCGCTGCCTGTAATATTATACATGCCATTGTTCAAAAACAGTGCCTCGTTAATTTTACCTGGCTTGATAAGGCTGCAAATGGTCCGGTTTATAAAACCTGTAACACGCTTAATATCTTCGGCCGGTAACAATTCCGGCTTAAAATTTTTAATAAAGATTGTCGCGTTAGCCAAGCTCATTAAACTATTGTCGTTCGACATATTGGCGGCATGCCTGCGGTAGTAGAACAGCTTTTCCTCCATTCCGTAAAACCCAACGCCCTGTAAGGCCAGTCGTAGCCAATAGTCCCAGTCTTCGCACGCGCGCAGTTTTTCGTCCTGCAGGCCCACTGTATCCAGTTCTTTTTTTTTTACCAGTACCGATAAAACAGGAATGTAATTACCCTGGTATTCCAATTTGTAAATATCGGCAGGCGCAAAGTAACCAGCAATGGTACCATAGGGTTGTGCCGTTTTTACGTCGTTATTATAATAGGTAAAGCCATCGCTAAAAACAACGCCCGCTGCGGGGTATTTTCCCGCGGCAACCAATTGCTTTTCCAGTTTCCCGGCGACCCAAAAATCATCGGCATCCAAAAATGCAACCCATTCGCCTTTTGCATTTGCTATCCCGGTGTTGCGCGCGGCGCTTAATTTTTTATTTTGCTGTTTTACCAGTCTAATTCTTGCATCGCCCGCAACATATCGCTCGGCAATGGCTTGGGTATCATCTGTCGAGCCATCGTTTACGATAATTAACTCCCAACCGGTAAAAGTTTGTTTGATAACCGAATCTACTGCCTCTGCAATAAATTGCCCCGCGTTAAAGGCAGGCATAATTACAGATACTAATGGTTCAGTCATTGGGTAGTTGTATCCAATTTTTAGGGATTAAATCCAAAGTATCTAAATTAGATACCTTTGCCGCAAACCAATTAGCGGGTGCAATAACCATCTTTTCACTACCTGGGTTAAGCCAGGCAGCCCACCAGCTAAAGCTACTATTAGCTATAATATGGTGGCGGCACTTGCTCATTAAGGCCATATCCTGCCAGCTGTCATCGCCCTCGTTATGTTGTACCAGTACTGCGTTATCGTCGGTGGCAATGAGGTTTTTGGCCACCCATTCTGCATCGTCCGAAAAAAAGTAGAATGTTGGGTTTGTTACCTTTTGCTTAATTAAAGCAATAGCCTTTTGGTAATAAGCAATTGAGCAAATGCCGTGCAATTCATTTGTACTTGCTGAGGTTACGTAGTCCCCCCGGCGCACGTGTATGCTAACCGGATGCTGTTGTTGCGCAATTTCGCCGGCAATTTTTTGGGATTGCGTGTTTAACGGCTTTTTGAAAGCAAAAGCACTTCTTATTTCGTTTTCTATCGAATTGAAATATTGCTCGCTTTGCCAAAAGCCTTCAAAGTATACTGGTGGAGTTATATCAAATACACTTTTGTCAAACCGCATCGTTTTTTCGCGGTATAGGGTATGCCTATCCAACCCGGCTTTTTTTAGTACCCTTTGCAATAAACCGGGACGAAAAAAACTATCGACAATTTTACGCTCAGCAATTTTTGTTTGGCCTCCGAAAACCTCCAGGGCATAGCTTCGCGGCGTAAGGCCGTGGTTTTGATTGTAAAAAGATAAATCGAGATACAATTGTGCGTTCATTTTTTTAGCAACTGATAAGCCAAATGCATATTGAAACATTTGGTTGCCAAGCCCGCCTTGTAGTTTAATCACCAACGGCTGCATGCTTTTTCATAAACAATTTAATATCGTGCAAATCCTTGAAATTATTTTTTAGCCAATCGTGCTCTTTATCCCACCATTTAAAATTTTCAAGAAATTCTATCTCGTCTTTTTCGAACCGGTATTTTATAACTTTTGCCGGTATCCCAACAGCAATGGCATACGCCGGGATATTATGCGTTACAACAGCCCCGGCGCCGACGATGGCTCCATTGCCTATTGTAATGTTATCCATAATAATCGCATTAACCCCAATCCAAACATCATTGCCTATTTTGGTTTCGCCCATTTCTGCAAAATAATTTTGATCGCTAAACGTCATGCCGTTTTGTTTGTTTAGGGAAAAGAAAGCGGGGTGCGTGCTTACAAATTCTGACGATGGGTGCATGCCCAAACTTATGCAAGCGCCCTGAGCAATAGAACAAAACTTACCAATCGCGGTATTCATTACCGATACGGCCGAGCTTAGATAAGTATAATCGCCAATGTTTGTATTATAAACGTAACAATCCTTACCTATAGCACAGTTGTGGCCCATAGTGCTGTTGTGAAAAGAGTAGTTTAACACGGGTTCCGGGTTGCACGTTGCCTCTGTTGATTTTTTAACCAATTTACCCAAAATTCTCTTCAAATAGCTTTTTAACGACATGCAAGTATTTAACTAAGCGTGTTTTGCCTTCTCATTTTAGAAAATATGTTATAGCCCCTCAGGTAAACATTAATACAAAGCAGATCATAATAGAAAAGCGCTATTTTCTTTATTACAGCAAGGTATATGCTGACTTTTTGGGGAAAGTCCAGCCCCGAGTTTCGGATAACGGCAAAATGGCTGTAAAGATAGTCGCTCCATTTTTTCTTCAGGTACCGCAATCCGCCAAAATTTACTTTTATAAATAACAGGTTTTTTAACCTTGGGACATGCGTCTCCTGTATATAACCCTTAACAGGTGTATATGTGCATGTACGCAGTAGCTGGGGTACAACAACCAGTTCGCCCTGCAGTAATACTGCCAGGTTAATCAGCATATCCCCTGGCAAATCGCCTTTTTTTAAAATATCAATTACCTGTTGCGAGCGTAATACGCTGGTTTTAAATATGGCATAAAAAAGATTTGCCTTACCGAAACCTTCAAACTGGTTTATATAATTTTTCACCCGCTTAACATCATTACCGGTAACAAATTCCTGTAACAGGGGCAGATGGTTTGGGTACGATGTAATCCTGTTATTGTCCTCATCAACCTCCATAAAATCGCAGAACCCGGCAACGGCCGCAGGGTTGGCAAGCAGCGACGCTATTATTTTTTCAATAAACTCAGGCGCCCACCAGTCGTCGTCAGCGGCCCACATAAAATATTGGCCATTTGCCTTTTCAAGCAAAAAGCAAAAATTGTTATACATTGATAACCGCTTTGGTTGTTTATAAAATGTTATTCTTTCGTCGTGGGCCGCGCTGGCAATAGGGCCGAAATCAAGCGTTTCATTAAAATCCTGCGAAATAATTATTTCAAGATTTTTATATGTTTGGTTGGTTATGCATTGTAAAGTGTGCTTAAAACCCTCTTCTCGGTTATAGCAGCAAATGCCAACGGTTACCAAAGGCTGATGATTAATTGTATCCGCCATCTATTTCAATATCTGCCCTGTTTATGCTTTTATTATTTATCAGTTCGGCTACAATGTTTATTACATCTTCAACCTTAATAAATTCATCATTAAACATCCTGCCGGCATGTTTCTGCCTGAAATCTTCCGTCATATTATTAAAAACCGGCGAATTTTCAACAAGGCCCAATGAAACAACATTAAACCTTAGTTGATTATAGGCATTTGCCAAACTATGCATCAGGCCAATTAACCCGGCTTTGGCGCTTCCATATGCAGGGTCATAGCTGCCTTTCTTTTTGGCGACTGACGATATAAATAATACCAATGCGCCTTCACTTAATTTGCCGGCCAAATTTTTTATGAGCAGCGTGGGGGTAACAAGGTTTACCTTCAACATCCTTGAAAAATGTTCAACGTCAATATCTTTTGCGCCAACCGACGGGTTTAACCCCTGGAAAAATAACACAGCTTTATAATTGCCATTTAGTTTATTGTTTATACTTTCGGTATCATCGCTTTCAAAGTCGAAATTCAGCTGTTTGGTTTGGTCGTTGCGGTAAACGTTATGTATGGCGTAGGCATCTTTGTATTTGTCATTAAAGGCTTTCGCCAAAAAGCTGTTGCCGCCAAAAATCAAAACATCTTCCTTCATTATTTTATCATGGTGGCTACCAGTGCCTGCGCGCCTTTATTAAATATTTTCACAACAGTGCAGTCTTTTAAGCCAATCATATCTGCAATACGTATTAGTTTTTGTTTGGTATAGCCGTTATAATGAAACTGCCCATCACCGTTTTGATTGCCAAAAAAGTGGGTGGTTATCATTCCCCAGCGCTGCTCAACCGACCGGCCGTTGCCAAAGTAATGATCTTTGGCACCTACTTTATAAAACTCCTTAAACGAGTCTTCAGCTTCTAAAAACTGTTTGCATAACCATTCCATATCCGGCGTTTCTGTTACCAGCTTTCCACCGGGCTTTAATACCCTTGCACATTCCCGCCAAAACCTTTCTTCGTCCTTAAACCCTATGTGCTCCACCAAATGTTCTGATAAAATTTCGTCGACAGAGTCATCGGCATAAGGCAAATTAAATATATCCAGCTTTTCCACACCCGGAAAGTCAACATACTTGTCAATATTAATATACCCTTCTTTAACGTTTTTGCCCGAGCCTAAGTGGAGTTTCATATTTTTGCCCTTTTTAATTTTTGTTTGCCTTGCAGTATATGCTTAATTTCTAGTGCCACCTGTATACAGGTTGTAACCTTGCCTGATAGTACCGAAAAGTAATTTTTCACTTCCGGGTAAACATGTAGTTCGGTTATACGCGCGTCATCGCAGTTTTCATAAACCAACCTGGTGGTTTTATTATACCCTGCGTGTACTGCGTCGTTTAAAAACGGCATAAACAATGCAGATTGTTGGTAAATGACACTTTCCGCATCCTTGTCTAAAATATCGCTTATCCCAAAACCGGGGTTATTAATTGCCAGCTGCGATTGGGTAACAGACTGCCTCACATGGTAAAGCAGGAATTCGTTTTTTACCCTGCCCCGTGGCATTACTGAGCAGAACGGCCCGTCCATAATTGTTAAGCCCTTTGCCGGTGTAGGGTATCTAAAAACCGGGATAATCACATTTTCAAAAAGCAGCCTTTTCTGCTCAACCCCAAGGTATTTATTTATTTTATTGATGTTTGAATAAGTAGTGTTTATTACAACGTCGTAATGCTTTACTGCATTGTTAAATGTTGCTTCAAAGGTTTTATCAGGCAGCTGTTTTAGGTTAGTGCATTCGGTGCCCAGCAGCAGGTTGATTTTAGATTTTTTCAGATTGCTTTTAATGATTTTCTTTAATCTTTCGTAGTCCCAAACCGGTTCGGGTACTTTAAAGCATTCTTCAATTTTATCCCTGTTTAAGAATTTACTATCAGGATATTCGTTATCGTAACCAATACCAACATTGTCGCAAAAGCTAACAAATTCGGCAGGCGTGGTTTTGCTCCCTTCCCTTGCAATGGCATAGTAATTGGGCAATTGATGAATTACTGATTTACCATAATTAAATAAAAATGACAACAGGCCCTCGATGCTTTGTTCGGCTGTTTGGATGCTGCGCAAATAATGGTAGCCAAGGTGTATCCGGTTATGGTTAACCCTTGATGCTAATTGCATAATATCGCTTTCAGCCTCAATCAAATCAATTTGGTTATTTTTATCAGCCAATATATTGGCTGCTGATGTGCCAAAAAGACCCGCACCTATAATCAAAATTCTCATCGCCCTGTAAAATCAGCTTTCCAGTTAAACAATGGTCTAATTACCCCTCCATAGCTACCGGCATACTCACCCCTGGCCGAGTCGCCATCCATGCTGTCTTTTACTAAAAACGAGATAGAATCTTCGGCATAGGCGTGCAGCTCAAAGGGGTCGGAGGTGATGACCGCCGGACTGATTTTCACTTTGCCTTCTGAAAAGAAATTGCCGGGTATCAACATTTCCGCAGTATATCTGCCTTTTTTTCGCACCGAGTTGCTGCTCCAGGCAGAGTTAACATCATGCGAGTCAAATAGACGTATGCCGTGCTCATTATAAAAAACAAACGCATGGGTTAATTTAACATCGTCAACCAATACATCATACTCCATTTTAATTATCACAGGTTTCCGGATGTCGATATACTCATACACCTCGTAGCTTTCATCAAATACCCCGGCACTTAGAATACGGGCAACGCCGTTCCCCGGGGCATTACCAATTTCCCATTGCATGAAGGAGGTTGATACTTCGTCGGTGCTCAAATAGTTGGTGATAATTTTATGAGTTGCGTCATGGTCTATCAGCAGGCCGTTCCGCAATAGCATTGATGAGCTGCAAAGGCGCGTTATGGCAGTTAAGTTATGGCTCACAAACAGTACTGTTCTTCCCTCGCCTTTACTTACATCGCCCATTTTGCCGAGGCACTTTTTCTGGAACTCGGCGTCGCCAACCGCCAGCACCTCATCAACAATCATAATCTCGCTTTCAAGATGTGCGGCAACAGCAAAAGCCAACCGTACGTACATACCCGATGAATAGCGTTTAACCGGGGTATCCACATAACGCTCAACACCCGAAAAATCAACAATCTCGTCAAACTTTCTTTTAATTTCAGCTTTGCGCATGCCTAGTATGGCGCCGTTTAAATAAATGTTTTCCCGGCCGCTTAATTCGGGATGAAAGCCGGTACCAACTTCTAACAAGCTGGCTATGCGCCCCTTTAATTTTGCCGAGCCCGTTGTAGGGGCCGTAACCCTGCTTAAAATTTTAAGCAGCGTACTTTTGCCAGCGCCATTTCGCCCTATAATACCTACTGCGTCGCCCTGTTGAATTTCAAAGTTTATATCTTTCAGGCTCCAAACCACATCACTTTCACCTTTAACAGCGCGGTCATTTACCTCACCTATTTTTAAAAAAGGATCTTCTTTCCCCCGCATTTTTGCCCAAAAGCGCTCCAGGTCGCGGCTAATGGTGCCTGTACCGATATCGCCTAACTGGTAAGCTTTTGATAAATTTTCAACCTTAATTACTACGGACATTAAAATTTATTAAATGTGAGGTGTTCCAACTGTTCCAAAGTGTTCCAGGCTGTTCCACATGTTTCGTGGAACACTTTATACGGTATCGATAAAATTGCGCTCAACCCGGTTAAAAACGATGATACCTAATAGCATAATTACTATCGTGATAATAGTTGTTATAGCTAATGACAGCATAGTAAAAGTACCCTGCCCCAAAAAGCCGTACCTGAATGCCTCAATAATTGATGTCATGGGGTTGTATTCCACCATCCATTGATAATGCGGGTATTTCTGTTTTACTGTTGACAGCGGGTAAATAACGGTGGTTAAATACATCATCAGTTGTATACCAAAGGTGATCAGGAATGTCAAATCACGGTACTTAGTGGTCATCGCCGAAATTATCATGCCCAGCCCCAGGCCCAGCATTGCCATCAAAATCAGCAAGAACGGAAATAGTAACAGGTATGCATTAGGGTGAAAGGAAGCGCCCTTAACCCAATAAATTATCATCATTAAAACAAATAAGGCCATTTGCACCCCAAATCGGATTAGGTTTGATACCACGATGCTTAACGGCACAATAAGTCGTGGAAAATACACTTTGCCAAATAGCCCCGCATTTGCAGTAAACACGCTGGAGGTTTTGGTAAGGCAGTCGGCAAAGTAATTCCACGCGGTAATGCCGGCTAAATAAAACAGCGGCTGCGGAAGCCCGTCCGTTGATATATTGGCAAGGCTGCCAAATACAAACGTGTAAATAATGGTAGTAAACAGCGGCTGTATAAAAAACCACAATGGGCCCAATATAGTTTGCTTGTAAAATGATACAAAATCGCGCCGCACCAGCAACACAAGGAGGTCGCGGTAATGCCATACATCCTTCAGCTTTAAATCAAGCAGGTTGTTTTCGGCGGTTAATTCAATATCCCACTTGTCGGGAGGTGCTTCAATCATTAGTCAACATTTTTTCAAGCCTGTTTATGTATTCGGTTTCATTAAAGTGCCGCAAGCATTCCTGCTGCAAGTGCTGCCGTTTTGCGGTAGTTAGCGGGCAATTTAAATACTCTGTTATCGCGTTTTCTAACTCGGGCAAATCGTCGGTATTTACTGCCGTCCCAAGTTCACCGTTACAAATGGCATCTACACTTCCATCGGCATTACCGCAAATAACAGGTAAGCCACAAGCCATCGCTTCAATAAAAACAATTCCAAACCCCTCCTTTTTACTTGGTAAAACAAAAAGGTCGGCCAGTAAAAAATAATCCGGAATTTCTTCCTCGGCAATAAAACCGGTAAGTATTACCTGCTCCTCAACCTTGGCCTCACTTATAAGCTTCTGTATCCGGATTTCTTCTTTATGGTCATATTGGCCGGCAAGAATATACTTTATCCCCGGGTATTTATCTTTCAATCTACTTATAACTTTTATAACCTGGTCGTGCCCTTTATACTGCTCAGTCGATGCCAGGCGCGTCAGCGTAAAAATAACAGGAGTAGTACTTAGTAATCGGTACCTGTTTAACAGCCTGTCGGGTTTTGTAAACGTTTCCGGTAATTTAATAAAAGGGTCAACTGCATTGTTAAGCACTTCGCATAACTCAGCGTCGGTTTTATGCCGTTTTATCATCTGCTGCTTTGTAAAGTCGCTTACACATATAATTTTATCACATCGCCTTAAAAAAGCATTTTTTAATACTGACAACGGACGCCATACTTCAATGCCGTGCGCAATCAACCATATCTTACATTTAGGATTAATAATTTTTATAAGCAGGCCAACAAGGGCAAGATTAATGTGGCTGATAATAATAACGTCGGGTTTTTTGGCCCCGGTTATAGTTTTTAATACAAACGCCATACGGTTAGTGCCAAAGCCGGTAAACTTTTCTGCGGGCAGGTATTGCGGCATTAAATCACTATCAGAATCATATGCCGACCAAAGGCAGAAGTCCCAGTTTTTACGCAAGGCAAGTAAATGCAGTGAATGGGCAAGCGTCCGTGTCATTTTTTGGATGCCGCCGGTAGTGCTGAATGTTTGCAACGAAAACAGGATTACCCTTTTAATCATTCAATTGAATTTGGTACAGGGCGAATATTTTTGACCAATGCAACTGGCCTTTTTTAAATTTTTTAACCACATCTTGCGCCAATTTTCCTTTATATAAATTGGCATTACTTATTTCTGTATGCTTGCTCATCCACTCCTGCAAAGGAAAGGTGAAGCCCATTTTGGGCCTGTTCCAAATAGTCTCGGGCAGCAGGCCATTGAAGCTATCAATTAACAGCTTTTTGGGTTGATGCTGGTTAAATCTTATCTCGGGCGAAATGCTGTTTACCAGGCACTGAAAATCTTCGTCTAAAAACGGCACCCTTACTTCAAGTCCGTGACTCATGCTCAGCACATCGGTATCACGCAGCAATTGGTTTTGCATATAGATGTTGGTTTCAAACCAGGCGGCGTGTTCTTTATCATAAGGCCCCAAATCGGGTATTAAATTTTCACCAAACAAAATTTCATTAACCTGCCTTACGTCTGCGTCAAGTATTCTGGCAATATCGTCAGGAACAAACAGCCCGCGCAACAAAAGATAATCAGCCAACGGATGATTGTGTTTTAGAAAGGAAATTTTCCGGTACCTATCGGCGCCGAGGAGGTTGGTTGCGCCAAGTAAAGCAGCCGGTATTTTTCGAAGATATTGCAGGTATCCGATCCTGTTAAATGATGGGTAGCCGCCAAAAAGCTCGTCCGCTCCAACGCCCGACAGCACTGCCTTTAAGTCATCCTGGCGTGCGTACTTGCTTATAAACCAAGTATTAATGCCATCAGTAGTTGGCATATCCATATCCGAAATTATGTGCGGAAAGTTCGATTCAAAATCGGCCTGTTGTACCAGATGTGCAAGCTTTTCGCCCTTCAGTTTACCCAATACTGTGTTCTGATAAACACGCTCATCATAGTTTTTCTCATTAAAATAAATAGAAATTGTTTTGAGATGTTCGGTTTCTTCATTCGCCAGTAGCGAAATCAGGCTTGAATCAATCCCTCCGCTCAAAAAAACCCCTAAAGGCGCGTCAGATATAAGCTGGCGCTTTATTGCTTTTTTTAGGCAGTCATGAATTTGCTGCCGCGCTGTCTCAATGTCTGTTATATACGCGGTTACCTGTTGAGTATTGATATATGAATTTATCGTGAAGCTATTTTCCTCATGTTTCCAGGCTAAAAAGTGTCCCTTTTCCAGGCTGAATACATCCTTTAAAGTTGTATATGGTTCTGGTATATGGCCGAGGGCCAAGAATCTTACCGGCCACGTTTGGTCGGGTCCAATTGTGGGGTTTGCTGCTTTAATGGCTTTAATTTCTGATGCAAAAATCAACTGCCTGTTAGCCGCATGGTAATAAAGTGGTTTTATCCCCGTCGAATCTCTAACCAGGTAAGTTACTGCTTTATCTACATCATATAGCGCAAATGCAAACATGCCACGCAACATCGCAAACGCTGCTGTGCCCCAATGCAAATATGCCATTAAAATAACTTCGGTGTCGCTCTCCGAATGGAATTGCACACCTAACTTTAATAGTTCCCTTTTTAAGTCGGGATAATTATAAATTTCGCCGTTAAAAGTAATCCAGGCTCGCTTTTGCATATCTGCCATCGGCTGATGGCCATTCTGGCTCAAATCAATTATTGAAAGGCGGCGGTGGCCAAAAGCCATATTTACCTTCTCTGCTAAAAATATGCCTTCATCTTCCGGCCCGCCATGTTTCAATGCATTGCACATTATCTGTACGCTGTTACTAATCTCGGCAGTTGAAAGCTGTTTTGAAATTATTCCGGCAATCCTGCACATAGGTTATATTTATTCATAGCTTCGCTTCGTAAGTCACAATTTAAAATTGAAACTTATTATCAATCAGGTGTTTAAGTATTATTACTAAGATGTATTCCGGCTAAAAACCGAAATATCAACCAGTACGTAACGTTATAGTATCTGCTTTAAAATCTTTCAAGTAAAGATGATGCCACATAAACCACTATGGAATAACCCAGGTTTTCAAGGCGCAATGCCAATTGTTTTTGTGAGCGATATGATATTATTTCGCCCGTGAGCCCTTTAAGCGGGCCCGCTTTAATTACAATTTTCTCCCCTGGCTGCAAATGCTCCGCGGTAACCTCCAACTCATAGGGGCTTGCCATCAATAGTTTAAGTTCATCAATCTGCCGGTCGGGCATTGATGCTATCCTGCCCGAAAAATATATAAACCGGGCTATGCCTTTTGTCATTAATACTTCTGTTTGTTCGTGCTCATTTATCCGCACAAACAAGTACGATTTAATAAAGGGTTCTTCAACCCATTTTTTCCTGTCGCTCCACTGCTTAAGTTGGCGGTGTAACGGCAGGTAGGTTTCAATGCCTTTGCTCACTAATGCCTGGCAAGCTTGTTTTTCGGCACGTGGATTAGTATAAACCGGGTACCATTTGGCGGTATCTTTATTTGTTAATAAAGTCATACTTTATTGCATTCAGCCTTTTTTAAACCAGTTTTTTATGCGCCACCATTTGTCTTCATCCTTATCAATATAGTAGCCCGAACTTTCGTATCCGGTGTAGTCGGAATAATAATAATATTTAGTTCCATAATTTTCGCCCGTAAACTTGGTGGTATAATACCTGGAGTGCAGCAAATCCTGGGCAAACGCGTTAAGT
Organism: Mucilaginibacter sp.; assembly: GCF_025359345.1. Taxonomy (GTDB): domain Bacteria; phylum Bacteroidota; class Bacteroidia; order Sphingobacteriales; family Sphingobacteriaceae; genus Mucilaginibacter. The sequence continues at coordinate 238,080 of NZ_JANYGQ010000033.1, read as the reverse complement.
ACAATTACAGTGTTGTCCAGGTGATACTCCTGCGCAATCCGTTGGGGAACAGTAGCGGCGTAAAATTTTGATTTACCCGAACGAATAACAAACAAGTTGACATCACTGGCCCTAATTAAAGGTATTGCATCAGATACCAGTCCTATCGGTGCGGTATCAATCATTACTATATCATACCTCGAAGTAAGCTCGGCAATCAACTCAGTCATCCGGACTGAGTGCAATAACTCCGAAGGATTGGGCGGGATAGGGCCCGAAACTATAAAATCAAGGTTCTCTTGATTTGAGTGCGAAATTACGTCGTTAGCGGTGCACTGGTTTGCCAGGTAATTGCTCAGTCCAAGATCGTTTGGTACGTGGAATGTTTTATGCAGTTTTGACCGCCGCAAATCCGCAGCAACCAAAATTACTTTTTTGTCGATAAGCGACAAAGTACTTGAAAGGTTCACTGCGACAAATGATTTCCCCTCGCCTGCCACTTCCGATGTAATGCAGATAATTTTGCTCTTCTTTTCGGACGCAAGGAAACTTAAATTGGTCCGGACCGACCGCACCGACTCGGCGAAAATTGATTTAGGCTTGCTCACTGCTAAAATCTGTGTGCTGTACTCATCAATTTCCTCGGGAAATTTTCGTATCACGCCTATTATGGGTATTGTCGTCAGGCTTTCAATAGTCTCTTTATCATAAATGTAAGGGTTTAGTATCCTTATCAGGATAATTAACCCCAACCCTATGGCAAGGCCAAAAATTTCTGCAGAGCGTCTTACCCCGTGTTCGTCTGGTGAGATTGGACTAAAATTGGGTTGGGCTAAATCAATTATAGTGGCACCGGGCAAAATTCCGGCGCTGCTTATCTGTGCGTCGAGTTTCTTTTCCGAAAGAAATGAATAAACTTTATCATTAATATCAAAATCGCGCTTTAAGCTAACCATGTCACGCTCTGCCGAAGGCAGTTCTGATAACTGTTGATTTACAGGGCCCAATTGTTTTTGCAGGTAATCTATTTTATTGGCTATTAACTGGTGTGTTGATGCCAGGCTGTTTAAGATGTTATTTTTAACCTGTAATATCTGCTGATTAATGTCCTGTACGGTCAGCGAGTTGCTGGTGAAAGTCTTTAATGCAATTTTCCTGTCCGTTATAAGCGTATTAAGGCTTGTAATTGCTGCGTTTAGCTGGTTATACTCTGCGCCGCCCATATTAAAGTTAGGAAGCTCATTATTGTCAGATTTAACTATGTCTTGTTTAAGCTGATCTATAGCAAGCAGTTCAATTTTCAACAATGAACTTTGCGACTCAAGTTCGGTGGCCTTGTTAATTGCGCGTGTTGAAGCCGTCGAAACATCCATTATCTTTTTTTTATTTTGATAATCCTGAATCGATTTTTCCGATCCCTTTACCTCGCCTGCAAGGAAATCCAACTGCCTGTCAATAAATTTTATCATTTGCGAGGCCGACTGCGTGCGCTGGTTACGGTCGTAGTTAAGGTATTCCTTCATTACGGCATTTAAAGCATCGGCCGCAAACTGGGGGTTTGAATCTACTTCCTGCAGCGAAATTATGCTCGAGTTTTTGGCAGTTTCGGCCGTGTGAAGCCCACCCCGAACTCTGCCTATAAAATCTTCCGGGGCGTTTAACTTAAAAAGGTATAAGGCCGTATTGGGCATATATCCCGGGTATTTAATGCTAAAAGCAGTAGGCCCGATGGTAAATGGCGTATTGTATTTGCAGTTGATTTTAACATCGCGCCCCGATACTTTGTGACTGATGCTAAAGTTGCCGCTATTAATGGGCCTAAAGGTAATAAGGTCGTGAAAAAAGTTCAGGCTATCAAATTTTACAAGCGCTATATCCAGCGGCTTTTGCGGATATAACTCGCTTGTACGGTTAAGCACCCTGCCAACTACGAAAAAGCTAATCCGGTAGTCAAGATGCTTAATTGCATTAAGCAAAAGCGCGGAGCTCTGTAAAACAACTGTTTCGCTTTGAATTTTCGAAACTGTTCCCCGATCGTTAACACCAGGAACGCTTATAAGGTCAGATATTTCTGACTTTTTTTCTTCAAACTTCAGGGTTGCTCCCGTAGCGTAGGTTTTAGGGGTGTACCACAAATACACATTAGCAACTATCAGGCAAACTCCAAGCGATCCTACAACCCAATACCAACGGCTTAGGAGTATTTTCACTATTTTTAAATAATCTATCTCCTGGCTGGGTAATCTGGGCTTAATCTTATCTGTTTCTTCCATTTAATGACGAATAAGTGTAAGAACAATTAAGGCTGTATTAAACAACAAAAGGATAGGCTGAAAAACGGTTGAAAAACTTTGCAGGTTATCGGTGCGTGTAGCGCGCTTGTTTTGCGCAACGTAAATAATATCCCCGTTTTGCAGAATAGTTCGCGGGTCGTTGATAGATTGAATATTGCTAAGGTCCACCAAAATTACTTTTGGATTTTTTTCGGTACCACGTATAATTTTAACATTACTTTCGCTTGCTTTTTCTGTAATACCACCCGCAGCCCCAATCATTTCAATCAAACTGGTATGATCCTTGGTTAACGGAAAACTGCCCTGCGAACGTATTTCGCCTAACATTATCACTTTAAGGTTTACTATTTTAAGCTCGATGATGGGGTTTACTAAAACGCTTTTGCGATAAGCATCTTCAACCAGCTTTTGCGCCTCGCCCCTGGTATAGCCAGCCACCTTTATGCGGCCTATCGCCGGCAATATTACAAACCCCTCATCATCAACCTGGAAATTCTGGTTATCTGTAGGGCTATTTAAAACATTGTTATTCACATTGTTTTTGGCCGAGTTATCAACAAGGTATTTGGTGTCCTGTAAATTTCTAACCTGTAAAATATCCTGCGACTTAATATGATATTCACCGGTAGCATCGGCCATTTGATAGGCGGTGTCGGTAAGCGATTTCTTTTGCTGAAAGAGCACCTGATATTGCGTGGTGGAGCACGAAGCAAATACCAATAGCAAACCCAAAACTGAAAAACTATAGATTAATTTATGCATAAAATTAACGGCATGCTTAATGTTTACCAGGTATCGACCCAAATTTACATAAATTTGCCGTCATAAACACCCAATCCCACTACGTGCACGATTTAAAAATATCTATAATAACGGTTTGTTTTAACGCCGAAAGCACTATAAAAAGCTGCATTGAGTCAGTTAAAAGCCAGAATTATACCGACATCGAATATATAATTATCGACGGAGGTTCGACGGATAAAACTATCAACATCGTTAATAATTATGCACATTATGTAAATCATTTTGTTTCGGAGCCGGACCTCGGGATATACGATGCGATGAACAAAGGCATCAAATTAGCCACCGGGGATATTGTTGGCATGTTGAATGCCGATGATTATTTTACCGATAATTCGGTATTAAGCCATATTGCAGATGCTTTCCGCAAATATAATGCAGATATTATTTATGGCGATCTTGATTATATAAACGAAAAAGACGCTGTAGTCCGAAAATGGCGCTCGGGACAAATTTCGCGCAGAAAGCTCGAATTCGGATGGATGCCACCACACCCAACGTTTTATTGCAGACGCAATTTATTTGATCAATTCGGCCTTTATCGCCTTGATTACGGGACTGCAGCAGACTATGAATTAATGACCAGATATCTGTATGTCAATAAGTTAACTACACACTATTTAAAAAAAATAATAATTAAGATGAAATTAGGCGGAAAGAGCAACAAAAGCATAACCGCCCGCGTAAAAGGAATGTTCTTTGATTTGAAGGCCATGAGGAATAACGGTATCAGGCTCCCTTTTATAGCATTAATAGTTAAGCCGATACGTAAGATAACTCAATACTTTTAATCAGTATGAAATAATGTTAATATGTTAATAATAAGTGGATGGGTAACTTAACAATTGTTATTTACTTGCACTCACCAAATTTAACTATTGTATAATTAGCGTAAACGATTAAAGATGATGGATTTTCTACATAATTACACATTTATATATTACATTTTCATTATCGCCGTATCCCTGCTGATAACTTCATTTGCAATCCCATCAATTTTACACGTAGCCCGCTTTCGCCACCTATACGATGACCTTGGACATTTCAGAAAAGAGCATGACCACGGTATACCAAGGCTTGGCGGGGTAGCTATTTTTGTTGGTTTTACTATTACTTCGCTCCTGTTTTGCATGACAGATAAATCGTTACCGATAAATTACTTGCTCACTGCATGTATTATATTATTTGCGATGGGCATAAAAGACGATCTTTCGGGTGTAAACTCTAACACAAAATTTGTAATACAATTTGTTGTTTGTGCCATATTGGTGATACTGGGCGATATCCGCCTTACAGGCATGTATGGTGTATTTGGAATTTACGAGATGCCTTACGTAGTAAGCGCAGGTCTGTCAATTTTAATAATCCTGCTGGTTGTTAACGCTTTCAATTTAATTGATGGTATCGATGGTCTTGCCGCAACTACCGGAATCACAGCAAACGGCGCCTTTGCAATATTATTCATATACATTAAACAGTATGAGTTGGCGGCTGTTTCATTTGCAATGGCTGGCTCAATTTTAGGCTTTTTACGCTTTAATATAACCCCCGCTAAAATATTTATGGGCGATACCGGCTCATTGCTGATTGGCTTAATATCGGCAGTGATGGCATTAAAGTTTATACAGGTAAATATGCTTACCCCTAACAAGCTACCCGGAATCTACGAAGCCCCGGCACTGGCAGTTGCCATTTTAATAGGCCCGATATTTGATACAATCAGGGTTTTTGTTGTGCGTATTGCCAACGGCGGTTCGCCTTTTGTGGCTGATCGTAACCACATACATCACCGTATGTTAAAACTGGGTTTCAGCCACTTACAAACTACGCTTATTTTAACTGCCGCTAATATTTTAACCATATTTATGGTACTGTTATTAAAAGAATATGGCAATACAGTACTTATTATTTTAATTGTATTAATGTCCATGGCGTTTAATTGGCTGATTACCTTTTTCCTGCGCTCAAAAGAACGCGAAAGCCTGGCACTCCGGAATTTATTTGTTTGATTGCAAGCAATAAATAACAACAACAACGGAGCCGGGAAATATCCCGGCTTTTTTATTTTATTGTAATATTAAAATCCTATTGCCACGGTTCTTTCTTGTCTCTGATTGTTAAACCGTAAATTTGTTGCCTTTATAAACCGCTACTATGAGAATTGCCATAAACGGCTTCGGGCGTATAGGCCGTGTTTTTTTACGTAATATTTTAACCCGGGAAAACATAGAGGTTGTTGCCATTAACGACCTTACTGATACCAAAACCCTCGCACACCTTTTTAAATACGATTCGGTACACCGTGGCTTTAAAGGGACAGTTGATTTTGATGAAAGCCATTTAATTGTTAATGGCCGGCCTATAAAAATTCTTACAGAAGCCAGTCCGTCAAATTTGCCGTGGAAAGAGCTGGATATCGATTTGGTAATAGAATCAACCGGGAAATTCACCTCAAAGCAGGGTGCCGAGCAGCACTTAGCAGCCGGGGCCAGGCAGGTAATTATATCGGCCCCCGCTACCGATAAGAGTATACCTACGGTTGTACTTGGGGTTAACGATGGGCAAATAGACCTGACGTCGACAATTTTATCAAACGCATCATGTACCACTAATAATGTTGCGGCCATGGTTAAAATACTTGACGACAACTGGGGCATTATTGATGGTTATATCACCACCGTGCACTCCATGACGGGCGATCAAAGCCTGCACGATGCGCCGCACAAAGATTTACGCAGGGCAAGGGCCGCATCCGGTTCAATTATACCAACTACAACCGGGGCTGCTAAAGCCATAACGGCCATCTTCCCGCATTTGGAGGGTCGGCTCGGCGGGGCGGGAATACGAGTACCTGTGCTAAATGGCTCACTAACTGATTTTACCTGCAGCCTCAAAAAACAGCCTACCGTTGAAGCTATAAACATAGCCTTTAAACACGCGGCAGAGGACGCAATGAAGAATGTTTTGGAATACACCGAAGACCCAATCGTATCGACTGATATATTAGGCAACACCCACAGTTGCATCTTTGACGCTCAGCTTACCTCGATAGTTGGTGGCCTGGTAAAAGTTGTGGGCTGGTATGATAACGAAATGGGCTACTCGGGCCGCCTTGCTGATTTGGTGGAGCTTATCGCGAAAGGATAGTTGTATAGGTTATAAAAGTTGCAGCTGTTGAGCAATTCATATCTTCAACTTTTACAACCTATACGACGTTTCCCAACATTTACAACTTACTTCACATACTGCACATATGCCACAGCGCTGGTAACAGGGTAGTTTTTCTGATTATAATAAGTGTACGATGAAAAAGTAATCAACTCATCGGTTTTGGCAAGAAGCAGGTTTTGCTGATCAGTTGCAAGCTGTGCCGACCCGTAAACTTTTGAAAAAGTAAGTTTGCGATGAACGTTAACTTTTTTTACAGGAACCCCGTTTATGGTGGTATCTGAAATAGTCTTAAACTTCACATTGTTTAAGTTATCATCTATTGAGTTAAATGTGGTTTGGCCGTCCTGGTTTACCGTTGTAAAATCAAAAGCTGCCAGCGCCGTTTTTTTCCAGTCCTCTTTCAAATGTATGGCTGAAGTCTTTTGATACCCTTCAGCCAGTAAAAATATATTTACATTTTCGTCAAACGCCATCACCAGGGTTTTGCCCGATACGTTGGTTTTAACTTTTTGGGCATAGATAATAAAGGCGGCCATATGTGCGGTGTCGTCCTTTGTTAATTTTACAGTCGAATCTGGTTTTGCCGAAATGGGATTTGTAGGGCCGGCAGTTTTGCTCGTATCTGTTGATTTTACAGGCGTTACATCAGCTTTCTTGCTGCAGCCCCAAAGAATAACGGAAATTAATAATAACGAAAATACTGTTTTCATAAAATTGTGATTCTATAGGCCCTGCGTAAATATTAATGCAATACTTGTGCTATTTTTGCCGAAGCTGTAAAAAACCGCCTATTGACGCCGAAATGGCACTTATTTACCCGGAGGCCGCGTTTGTGGTAGCATTAACCCGTGGCGATAAGTTAGCACAGTTGGGGAAAAATTGCCCATTTTTGCCTCGCGGGAGTTATTTTTAAAAACTATGATTAAGTTTATTAAGATTGATGATACACTATTAGCCATACGAAACAATGTTTTGCGCGAAGCGAAACTAAGCCACGAAGAATGCATTTTTCCAACTGACATGTTACCCGGTGCATTTCATTTGGGCTATTACGTTGGTGATGAACTTGTTTGCATAGCGTCCTTTCATCCGCAGTCTTATGGAGAGTTTACAGGCGTTGGGTACCAGTTACGCGGCATGGCTACAGTTGATGAATACCGGGGCAGAGGCCTGGGTAACCAGTTGTTAAATTTTGCCATAGTTTATCTGCGCGGGCAAAAAGCAAATTATTTGTGGTGTAATGCGCGTAAAAGTGCCCGCCAATTTTATTTGAATATGGGGTTTGAAACAATTTCCTCTGAGTTTGAAGTACCCAACATAGGTCCTCATTATGTAATGTATGTTAAAATTCAGTGATGTTTTTATTAATTAAAACACCTTTTTAACATTTACTTTCCAATTTGGAATTAAAATGCTGAATTTGGCGGCTCGAAAAATCGCTTGCATTAACCATTTGCATCAAACATTATGAAAACAGTAGATCAAATTAGCTTTTCAGGAAAAAAAGCCCTCATAAGGGTTGACTTTAACGTTCCTCTTGATGAAAACTATAACATTACCGATGATAACCGGATGACGGCAGCATTGCCAACGATAAAAAAAATATTGAACGATGGCGGCGCAGTTATCCTGATGTCGCACTTGGGCAGGCCAAAAGGCGGACCTGAGGAAAAATATTCACTGAAGCATATAGTTTCGCATTTATCTGATTTGTTGGGCCAACAAGTTCAGTTTGCTGATGATTGTATTGGCGCTGCCGCCGAAAGCAAAGCAAAGGCCCTGGGTAAAGGTGAAGTGCTGTTGCTCGAAAACCTGCGCTTTTACAAAGAAGAGGAAAAAGGAGACAAGGATTTTGCCGAAAAGCTTTCAAAGCTGGGCGACATATACGTTAACGATGCATTTGGCACCGCGCACCGCGCGCACGCTTCGACAGCTATAATTGCACAATTTTTCCCTAATGCCAAATACTTTGGCTACCTGATGGCTGCCGAATTACAAAACGCTGAAAAAATATTAAACAATGCCCCAAAGCCATTTACGGCCATTATGGGTGGTTCAAAAGTATCTGACAAGATCGAGCTGATAGAAAAACTCCTGGATAAAGTAGATAACCTTATAATAGGCGGTGGCATGGCTTACACTTTCGCTAAAGCCGATGGCGGTACCATTGGTACATCATTAGTTGAAGCCGACAAACTTGACCTGGCACTTAGCCTGGTTAAAAAAGCAAAAGAAAAAGGTGTGACCCTTTTGTTACCTGTAGATAATGTTATTGCCGATGCATTTTCGAACGATGCAAAAACTGATATTGCAAAAACAGGCAAAATCCCGGACAACTGGATGGGACTTGATATCGGGCCTGAAACTATTAAACTATTCAGCAAAGTTGTTGAAGAATCAAAAACCATACTCTGGAACGGCCCGATGGGTGTTTTTGAAATGGAGAAATTTTTGGTGGGCACAAAAGCAATTGCCGATGCGGTAGCCACGGCAACAGACAATGGCGCATTTTCGCTTATCGGCGGTGGTGACTCTGCCGCAGCAGTGGCCAAGTTTGGCATGACTGACGACGTGAGTTATGTATCAACCGGCGGCGGCGCCCTGCTCGAGTACATGGAAGGTAAGGAATTACCTGGAGTGAAGGCGATTAATGATTGAATTTGATAATTTGAAAATGAGCTAATTTGAAGATGATGATTGAATAGTCTGTCTTTCTAATCTTCAAATTGACAAATCATCAAATTAACACATCAGGTTCGTAACGATTTTATGAAGACAACCCAAAGAGGTTGTCTTTTTTGTTTTAATGCTTACTTTTAAGCGTTAATAACTGACAATGAAAAAACTTTTACTTCTTGCTTTTTGCTTTACGCTTTTAGCCTCCATAACCTTCGCCCAGCCAAGCGGCAACAACGCCGAAGCCACGTACGTAAAGGACAACTACACAAAATACGAATATCAAATCCCGATGCGTGATGGCAAAAAGCTGTTCACTTCGGTTTACGTACCTAAGGACCAATCGAAGAAATATCCTTTTATGATGGACCGGACCCCTTACAGCGTGGGCCCATACGGCGCCGATAAGTATAAAGGCAACCTGGGTCCTTCCCCTGCCTTTATGCACGACAGTTATATTTTTGTTTACCAGGATGTGCGCGGCCGCTATATGAGCGAAGGTATGTTTGAGGAAATGATGCCCGAAAAGGAAGACCACAGCAGCAATACCGATGTTGATGAAGGCACCGACACTTACGATACCATCGACTGGCTGCTAAAAAACATACCGAACAATACCGGGAAAGTGGGTGTTTGGGGTATATCGTACCCTGGTTTTTATACAACCGCTGCCTTGTTAAGCCGCCACCCGGCTTTAGTAGCGGCATCACCCCAGGCGCCTATGTCTGATTTATGGCGCGATGACGGCTGGCACAATGGTGCATTCTTTTTGGTAGCCAACTTTGGGTTTTACCCAGGTTTTACCAACAAGCAGGATGATAAACCAACCCAACGTCGCGGCGGTCGGTTTAACCCGGGCACTAATGACGGATACGACTTTTTTTTGAAGATGGGTCCAATGAAAAACACCAACGACAAGTATTATAAAGATACCATCCGCCTGTGGAACGAAATGATGGACCACCCGGATTACGACCAGCATTGGAAAGACCGCAATGTGTTATATCACCTGCACGATATTAAAACCGCTGTGTTAGTTACGGGCGGCTGGTACGATGCCGAGGATTTATACGGTGCTATAAACACCTACAAAACACTGGTAAAGCGAAATCCTAAAACACCAATTTACTTTGCCATGGGCCCGTGGGTACACGGCGGCTGGGCACGCGGCGCAGGCGACCACCTGGGCGACGTTGATTTTGGCGGCCCAACCGGCCCGCATTATAGGGACGATATCGAATTTAAATTCTTTAGTCATTACCTGAAAGGTACAGATATGAACATTGCCCCGGTCAATACTTTTGAAACGGGCGTAAACAAATGGAAAGAGTATAAAACCTGGCCACCAAAAGAGGCCGAAGAAAAGCAACTGTATCTACTGCCCGGCGGGAAACTGTCGTTTAATGCCCCTGCAGACAGCAAAGAGAGTTATGATGAATATGTATCAGATCCTAGCAACCCGATACCGTTCCTGAATCATAAAAGCATGGACATGGACCGCGAATACATGACCGCCGACCAACGCTTTTTAGCCGACCGTAAAGATTTGCTAAACTATACAACAGATGTACTGGACAAGGACGTTACTATAGCCGGCAACATTTGGGCAAACCTAAAAGTATCAACTACCGGCACCGATGCCGATTTTGTGGTGAAAGTTTTGGATGTTTATCCTGATACCGCCAGCAACAATAAATTTACCGGCAAGGACGTAAAGATGGCCGGGTACCAGCAAATGGTGCGCAGCGAGCCTATCCGCGGCAAGTATCGTGTCTCAATTGAAAAACCGGAACCATTTACCCCGGGCAAAGTTACCCCGGTAAATTGGGAACTGCAGGATGTATTACATACCTTTAAAAAAGGCCACAAAATAATGGTGCAGGTACAAAGCACCTGGTTCCCACTGATTGACCGCAACCCGCAAACTTTTGTGGATATTATGAAATGCGACAGCGCTGCCTTTAAAAAAGCAACACACCGGGTTTACACATCAAAGGCAAACCCAAGCTTTTTGAAAGTAAGAGTGGTGGAATAAGGTACGAATGAGTAAGGAAAGTTTGACCAGGTTAGATTTGCCAACTTTGGGGCTCATAAGATAGCTGCGCGGTCCCGTGTACATTACTTTTCAAATAAAAAGGCTATTTTTAGCTGATGCCACTTCAGCTAAAAGTTAAAAAACTAATTGTGAAACAGTTTATTGCTGCAACTACGCTGGCGATGTTGTTGCTGTCCTATTCAACAGTATTCGCCCAACATCCCGACACGGTACGCACCGGCGTTTACATCACCAGCATTCACGACATCAATTTTAAAGATAAAGAGTATAACATTACCCTTTGGTTGTGGCTAAAATACAAGAACAAGAGTTTTGATTTTCTGCATAACCTGGAGGTGCCGCAGGCAAAGTCTGTCATTACCTCCTATTCAACCGTCGATTCATCCGACAATAAAATATACCTGCTGATGAAACTTCAGTGTGTGATGAAAGATTCGTGGGCGGTTAATAATTTTCCGTTCGACAAGCAAAAACTTCGCTTTTCCATCGAAAACTCACAGTATGATTCCAAATCGCTGGTGTTTGCCGCCGACACACTGGGCAAGCATTTCGATCCCCGTTTTACATTAAGGGGATGGGATATAGACAGCCTCGACATTTCAACCGGCATAAAAAAATATGAAACAGCGTTTGGCGATGACAGCCAACCAAAGCCCCATACCGAATACAGCAACTTCAAAGTAAGGGTGCAAATCGACCGGGCGGCAATGGGATTGTTCTGGAAAATGTTCCTCGGCATGTACGTGGCCTTCCTGATTGCCTATATGTGCTTTTATATCCATGCCGACAGTATCGACTCTCGTTTTGGATTAAGCGTAGGAGCACTATTTGCTGTCATCGGTAATAAATATATTGTAGACTCATCGCTGCCCGAATCAACCACATTTACTTTAGTTGATATGCTGCATGGAATTACGCTGTTCTTTATCCTCACAGTTATCATTTGTACAGCATGGTCGCTAAAACTTGTTAAACGCAACGAATTGGCCAAATCGCAAAGGTTCGATTTTATTAGTGCCCAGGTTTTGCTGGGCTGTTACCTCTTGCTCAACGCCTGGTTTATTTTTGAAGCGACGCGGGTGGGGATAAGCAGTTAACGATAAAAAAAGGCTGTGACGACACAGCCGGCATGATAATGATATTATTAAACAGCTGAGACATCAGCATATTCACCCATCTGACCATCAATTTCATTTCGACAAATAAAACTTCTCCCAAAAATCTTCAGATGCAAACAATGCACTACGGTCTGAGCTTCCGCCGGCGCCCCCCGTACCTCCGCCACGGCTCCCTCTGCCGCCACCGCCGCCGTGACCTCCACGACTTCCGCCACCCATTCCACCGCCACCGCGGCCGCCGCGGCCACCGCCCTCTCCTTCGCCCTGCGTTGCAGGCTTGGTTATGCCGTTTATTTTAAAGTTGAATGCCCATTCGTTTTTTTCTGCATCGGCTGCTGCGTGAAAAAGCGCAAGCGGAATAGCTGCTTCACAAACAAGGTAACCCTTATCGTCGTAATCCAAGGCTGTTTTTATACCATAAGTGTTGCTGGTGGTAATCATATCATCTTCAATATCCTTAAAGCCATCGGCTTTTATACCGCGCAACACGGTCAAAACAGCCTGCATTAAGGCCTCATGATTTTGCTTGCCATCGCCATCTGTTGGGGGATTTAATGGCGATACATTTCCGTTTGTTGCCAGCGGAAATGTAATACTAAAGCTTTCTTTCTTTTTCCCTTTGGTGTTAATACTGAAGGTAGCACCGGCCTTTAATATTCGGATTTGCTCGCTACGATCGTTAACACGCATGGCCATATATAAGGTGTCTTTGCTGTTGGCAATGGCATAGTTAATCCGCTTTTCGGTATTATAATACCGCAGGCTATCGCCCCACTCTTTGATGGAGCCATCTATCATAATATTAGTGGGCGGAGCTTGTAACGTTGTAATTGGCTGGGCGTTTAGCCGTAAAGTTGTTGCCTGTAAAAGCAGGCTATAGGCAATGTAGGGGATATATGCTTTCATGAAATAAAATTATGGGTTTAAAGCCGCAATAGAACATTATTATGACTGCTTTATTATAGATTTTGAGTAAATTTGTAGTTACGTATGCCAACTGAAGTACAGGAAGAAACCCTCACCCTTGAGGAAATTTTGGCGGGGCTAAAGGAAATGCACCGCCTCATTTTATGGAACGACGACCACAATACGTTCGACCACGTGATTTTTTGTATGATGAAGTACCTCGACTACTCAGAATCGCAGGCCGAAAAGATCGCGTGGAAAGTTCACAACGAAGGTAAATGCGCGGTTTTGGAAGGCTCGTTTACCGAAGTGGAAGTTTACCGCAAAATTTTGCAGCAGGAAGGTTTAACCGTAAGCGTAGAGTAGCGTTTAAGGCTATGAAAAAGAAAAGGTCAGAAACCAGGATTGTTCTTTCCTGATTTCCGACCTCTGGTCTCTAATCATTGGTGCTAATTACACCATATAATTCCATCCATGTGTATCAGCAGCGCGACCGTATTTAATGGCATCAAGTTCGCTTAATACTTTTTGCGAAAATTCGCGGGTTTTTGGATCGCTTAAAAAATATTCTTCACCATTGTAGCTTATCGATCCTACCGGAGCAATGGTAGCGGCAGTACCTGCGCCAAAAGCATCCTGTAGTTTGCCGGTCTTCGCCCCTTCAATAATTTCAGCAACAGATACACGGCGTTCTTCAACTTCCATACCCCATTCGCGGGCAAGGGTTAATACAGTATCGCGGGTTACGCCATCTAAAATGGTATCGCGGGTTGATGGTGTTATCAGTTTTCCGTCAAGCACAAACATTACGTTTGCAGCACCCATTTCCTCCACATATTCATGGTTTTTGGCGTCGGTCCAAATCAACTGGTCAAAGCCTTCTTCTGTGGCCTTTTTGGCTGGCAGCATACTGCCGCCATAGTTTCCGGCCGACTTTGCATAACCCATACCGCCCTCTGCAGCGCGGGTGTAATGTGTTTCAATTTTAACCCTCAGGGTTTTTGAAAAGTACGGACCAACCGGACCAATCAATACCATATATTTATAGGTGGCTGATGGTGCTACACCCAAATAAGGGTCGGTAGCAAACATAAACGGCCTTATATACAAAGCGTGATGTGCTTTTGACGGCACCCAATCGCGGTCGATATCTACAACTGCGGCTATTGACTGTATAAATATTTCTTCGGGCAGCGCAGGCATGCACAAACGCTCAGCTGATTTGTTAAAGCGGATAGCGTTTTTTTCCGGGCGGAAAATAGTAACCTGCCCATCGGCATGCTTGTAAGCTTTTATACCTTCAAAAAATGCCTGGCCATAGTGTAATGCCGAAATAGCAGGACTTAAACCAATTTCGCCGTAAGGCACAATTTCAAAATTCTTCCATTCGCCGTCAATATAATCGGCAACAAACATATGGTCTGAAAATGTGCGCCCAAAGGGCAAGTTACTGAAATCCGTTTCTTGTAAACGGGAATGATTGGTTTTAGTGATTTTGATGTCCAGCGTTTCGGTCATGGCCTTAGTGTATTTAATTCGAAAAATGGCAAGGTAGGAAAATTTTTGCTCATAGTAGATGATTCACAAGCCATTGCCGATTTTTTTTACAATTGGAAAATGAATTTTGTCAGGATGCCCGGTTAAAATCCATTAGTTAATCTACCTGAATTCTTTGAGCACTTTCTCGACCCAGGCCTTCCCCCAGTTTTCAAACTCCTGTTCATTCCAAAGCGATGGATAAAAGATACGTTTCTGAAAACGGGGAGGCAGGTATTTCTGCCAGTTAGTGCCGCCAGTTGCTTTAATTTCTTCCGGCTCACGGTTAAGGTACCGTACGGCCGATTTGTAATGCACCAGCGGCCAGTTTACATTTACATTTACGTCAAGCTGTTTTAACTCCGCCTCAAGTTCCGGCGTAGCCAATCCATTGGCTTTTAATTGATGATATAACGAATAAAAATTACTCGTGGCATTGGCCTTGCCGAGACTGATGAAGGTTGCAGCATATTTTTTCTCGAACTGTTTAAGCGTTAAGGTTTTTTTACCGGTTGAAAGTTCCGTTGCTCCAAACTTCCAGTAGATATACTCAAACTGCTCTTCAATAGATGCGGCCCCTAACTCCGCGCGTTTATCTTTAGCAACCAGGTTTATGAAGTCGGTGGCATAAATTTCAATCATCCTGTACTGGCCTGACTGGAAGCCGCTTGCCGGAAGGAGTGACATCCGGAACTTTAAAAACTGTTCCTTCTCCATACCATCAACCATAATACCAAACGATGTTGTTAAAGCCTCAAAGTATTGGTTGATGCGCTTCAGCCGGGCTGTAAAAAATACCGGGGTTAAAGGCTGCGCTGCCGTGATCTGCTTACACTCATGCAATACCAGCTTAAAATATAGTTCGGTAATCTGGTGGTACATGATGAAAATCTCCTCATCCGGGAACGGCGTTTTTGGGCTTTGCAAGCTTAAAAGGGTATCCAGGTGGATATAATCCCAATAAGTTAAAAAGTCGGCGAAAAGCAAGCCATCAAGATAGGACACCATGTCCTGTCCCATGGCTTCATATTTTTCCTGCAGCTGTGCCAGGCGTTCTTCAATTTCGGGAGAGAAATGCATGGGCAAATGTAGGAAGAAAAGTTCTAAGTCGGGAGTCGATAGGCTTAAGCGACTGGGTTAAAATATCAGTATAAACAAAACTTATTGTTGCCCGTTTGTTGTTATATTTATAGCCAATCCTTCCAGATATGAAAATCAGCAAAATACTTATAGGCATAGACGACAGCAAGTACGCCGACCATGCCGCCGAATATGGTTTTGATTTAGCACATAAATTTAATGCCGAAGTTGGTGTGGTAAATATTATTGAACCAATGCTGATACCTCAAACCTCCGCAGGAATCGACCCTTTATTGGGCGCAGGTATGGCCTCTACAATAGCTGAAGATATGGAAATAATGGACATCCAGAAAAGTCATGCGGGCACGATTGTAGAAAACATTATTAAAAAATTTGGCGCCGACATGCCGGTAACACACTTTACGGAATATGGCTCCACCGCCGATGGCATAATCAATTGCAGCAAAGAATTTGGCGCCGACCTGGTAGTTATAGGTACCCACAGCCGCAGCGGGCTCGACAGGTTGCTAATGGGAAGTGTAGCCGAACACGTGGTGCGTCATTCAGAAGTACCGGTGCTGGTGGTGCCATTTAGTTCATAGATTATGGTTCATAGTTCATGGCAAAACCGACGCGGCAATATGCAGTTTGGCTGTAACGGCTATGAACTATCAACCATGAACTCTAATATAGCAACCTAAACTTAATGGTATGTTCTATCGCTTTCAATTCGTTTAACACTTCTGTATCATATCCTGTGTTAACATCGGTGATAACGTAGCCTATTTGCGGGTTGGTCACCAAAAACTCGCCTACTATATTAATATTGTGACGGGCAAACACGTCGTTGATTTTAGCCAATATACCCGGCACGTTTTTGTGAATGTGTATTAAGCGGTGTGCATTGCTTACGCGCGGCGGCTGCAAATCTGGGAAATTGCAGCTGGTATGGGTTTTTCCCTCGTTCATAAATGCCATTACCCTTTTGGGGATAAAGTCATCATTACGCGGATTGTTCTTGGGGTCGTCAAAAATGATAACGCCGTTTTCGCATGCAGTTTCGGCAAGTTTGCGACTATTTATTCTACCGAAAATACCGATTACCTTCAACCGGCCTGCATTTTGCACTTGGTCCGGCGTAGGCTGATGTGCCTCGTCACAAAATAATATGCCGGCTTCTTCAAGGTATTTTTCGTCTATGCTATCACGATGGCGGATGTTATAGCCTTCCTTTTTCATTTGAGCCAGGGCCTCTTCCTCTACATCGCCCACCACCAAACATTTAATGCGATTTTTAGGGTATGATATTGCCCGCGGCAACTTATTGATAAACAAAAACTCGTCGAAACTGGGTGTAATATGGTCGGCTTTTTCCGCAACGGATTTGCGCTCGATATTTTCGGTGAAAGCGAAAAACTTCTTAATCATTCCAGATTCTTTCAATTGAAAATCCGAATAGCCATCACCTATACCGTATATATCGCCCGGTAAGTTTAATTCTTTTAGCAGCTTAACCTTGCCGCCCTCCTGGCTTAGCGGGTTTTCGCGGTCGTAGCCGATAATGTTACCATCGGCATCAAACACGAAGGTATTGGCGTAAATATTTTCCTTTTTTATGTGGTACTCAGTTACCACAGGTATTATAAATTCCTTAAATCCGCCTGACACAATCAGTACTTCATCTGCATGATTTTTGAAAAATACGGTATTACGGCTAAACGACGTGG
Source organism: Mucilaginibacter sp. (assembly GCF_025359345.1). GTDB lineage: Bacteria > Bacteroidota > Bacteroidia > Sphingobacteriales > Sphingobacteriaceae > Mucilaginibacter. The sequence goes on along the minus strand of NZ_JANYGQ010000033.1, from coordinate 220,736 downwards.
AAACTTTTTTCTTTAAGTGAGTAATTAATTGCTTCAGATGCTCGCGGTTGGCTTGCAGAAGTTTAACCCGATTTTCCAAACTTTGGGTAAAAGACAGCCGGCCTTCCATGCTGGCATTGGTTAAGTCTTCTATTTGTTTGTATATGATTTCGCGGTCGGGGTGGTGTCTCAGTGAAATGCGGGCCAGTTCGTCCAAAGCCTCAACCTGTGTAAAGGTGCTGTCGAAATCTATAATAAAGTATTGATCCATTCTTGATTTGATGCATCCCGCACGTGCGGAATGCAGATATGCAAATGTGCAGATTTTTTAAATTGATTTTTAAAGTTGTTTATAAAGTTGATAGGATGGGTAGTGTAATGTGGAAAAAACACCTTGCAGGAATGTAATTCACTGTCTATAAATACCAAACACCATAGCGATTCAAATCACACAATGCCGGTTGATTGGTACAATCCATTTATAATTGTTAATACTAATTAAACTTTGGCTTCGTTATTGTAGTCTATTTGATAACAAAAAAGTTACAATATGACAACATTAAGAATTTGCTGGGATTACTATTTCGCCAAATTAGATAAGCTTAAAGTAAAAGCTTGCAAGGCTGAGATTTACTAAGATTGTAAAAATTTCAAACGTTACAGGCGTTAAAAAAGAAAGGTTGTATAGCTTAAACTATACAACCTTTATAATATTTATAACTCTTACAACAGCCTTAATCAACCACAGTAACCTTCAGCATATTTGTTTTCGCCTTTTTCGAAATTGGCACCGACGCTGTGTTAATTACCACATCACCTTCCTGTACCAGGCTGGCTTCTTTAAGCATATTGTTTACATCAGCAATAGTTTGGTCGGTACTTTCATCTTTATCATAATAAAAAGTATGTACACCCCATAACAAACTTAATGCATTTAACAGGTGCTTGTTGGCAGTGAAGATATAGGTACCTGCTTTTGGCCTATAGCTCGATATTTCAAAGGCAGTATAGCCCGAGGTAGTCATAGAAACGATACCGGCTGCATTGGTGTGCTCGGCCAGGTACACTGCCGATCCGCAAAGCGCATTACTCAGGTAATCGGGCGACGAAGCATCTGTAACGTCACTCTTGCTGTTGAAAGGATACCCCAGTTCTTCAACGTTACGTATAATTTTGGCCATAGTTTCAATAACTATAACCGGGAACTCCCCTACTGACGTTTCACCGCTTAGCATTACTGCGTCTGCACCGTCAAGCACAGAGTTGGCCACGTCATTCACTTCAGCACGGGTAGGGCGCGGGGTGGTTATCATCGACTCCAGCATCTGCGTTGCCACAATTACCGGTTTTGATGCCAGGCGGCATTTGCGGGCAATCATTTTTTGTAACAAAGGCACTTCTTCAAGCGGCATTTCAACGCCAAGGTCGCCGCGGGCAACCATAACGCCATCAGTAGCAGCTATAATTTCATCTATATTATCAATAGCTTCCGGCTTCTCAACCTTGGCAATTACTTTGGCGGCTTTACCGCTTTCGGCAATAATCTTTTTAAGTTCCAGTATATCCTGGCCGGTACGCACAAACGAAAGACCCACCCAATCAACATCCCATTCCAACGCATACTTAAGGTTCTCAATATCTTCTTCGGTTAAGCTTGGGATCGACACCTTGGTATTTGGCAGGTTAACGCCCTTGCGCGATGTTAAAATGCCACCATGCACCACTTCGCAAACAACCGTGTCCACCCTGTTGGTGCTGATAACCCGCATTTGTATTTTACCATCATCCAGCAAAATAATTTCGTCGGCTTTTACATCCTGTGGAAATGTGGGGTAGGTAATGTATATCTGGTTATCGTCACCTATAAGCTCGTGGGTGGTAATATTTATTGAGGTTCCGTTAACCAGGTGTATGCCGCCATCTTTAACCAGGCCAATGCGGATTTTTGGGCCCTGCAAATCGGCTAATATGCCAACGTTGGTTTTATATTCTGCATTTATTTCGCGAATAGTATCAATTACTGCTTTATGGTCCTGCGCTTTACCGTGCGAAAAGTTTAAGCGACAAATGTTAACACCAGCCTGGATCATGGCCAGCAAAACATCTTTTTTTGCCGAAGCGGGGCCCATTGTGGCAACAATTTTAGTTCGGTTATAATATAATTTCATATTTGTAGGGTTAATACTGGCTTACAGGCGTGTTGAGTGTACCTATAACACTTTTAAAAATTTGCGCTAAAATAAGAGATTTTCGCGTGATTTTATTTTTTTAGGATCAATCTTTACTGCGGCAACAATTTCGGGCACCTTATTAATGGCCGAAATAAGGCTTTCCAGATCATTTTCATCAATATAATTTTTTATCAACAAAAAATAATCCGCCTTTCGCATCTCCGGTACCAGGTAACCATCCGACCCTTTATTGCCGATAAAGTAAAAATCCGTCTCGCTGGCCTCCCAATTATAGTGGTATATGGAGAATAAAACAGGCTCAGCACCATGATGAATATCAACTTCAAGGTCGGGAATTTTTATCAAATTAAAGCTTAAAGCCTTGTTAATGAGATAACAAACGCGATAGTCTTTTAGTGATGTGGTAACCGCAATGAGAACAAAATCAAGATCGATCTCAAACTTTAAAAATTTCCTGTTCAAAATCATTACTTTTGCGCCGGTAAAAATACAAAATCGAAACAGATGCAATAAAATATTGTTGCATATAATGCAAATGTTTTTAGATTTGATAATTAACAGAATTTATTTTTCCTTTGCACTGAATTTTATTTAATCATTTAAACTGTAAGACTATGTCTGATATCGCTTCAAGAGTAAAAGCTATTATCGTAGAAAAATTAGGTGTTGACGAAAGTGAAGTAACACCCGAAGCTAGCTTCACCAATGATCTTGGTGCTGACTCGTTGGACACCGTGGAATTAATCATGGAGTTTGAAAAGGAATTTAACGTGGCTATACCTGATGACCAGGCCGAAACTATCGGTACAGTAGGTCAGGCTGTTGCTTACCTTGAAAAAAACGTTAAATAAGAACTCCCCCAAACCTAGTAAATGGAGTTTAAAAGAGTTGTTGTAACCGGGCTTGGAGCACTCACCCCAATTGGCAATACCGTTCCCGAATATTGGGAATCATTGATAAATGGTGTGAGTGGCGCTGCCTTAATTAAGAGTTTTGATACCGAAAAGTTCAAAACCAAATTTGCATGTGAAGTAAAAAACTTCGATGCAGACGCTTTTTTGGGTCGCAAAGACGCCCGGAAGCTTGATCCTTTTGTTCAATACGCATTATTTTCTACAGAAGAAGCGGTAAAAGACGCCGGACTGGATTTTGACAAGCTTGATGTTAACCGCATTGGGGTTATCTGGGGTTCAGGTATCGGTGGTTTAAAAACGTTTTTAGACGAGGTTGTGAATTTTGCCAAAGGCGACGGCACACCACGTTTTAACCCGTTCTTTATCCCAAAAATGATTGCTGATATAGCCCCCGGGCATATCTCTATCAAATACGGTTTGCGGGGACCAAATTTTTCAACTGTATCTGCCTGTGCATCGTCAAATAATTCGCTGATAGATTCATTTAACTATATCCGCCTGGGTAAAGCTAATATGTTTATCAGCGGTGGCTCTGAAGCTATTATTAATGAAGCTGGTATAGGCGGTTTCAATGCCATGCATGCCCTTTCGACCCGTAATGACGACCCGGCAACAGCCTCACGTCCGTTTGACCTGGACAGGGATGGCTTTGTAGCTGGCGAAGGTGCAGGAACCATTATTTTGGAGGAATTGGAGCACGCAAAAAGACGCGGTGCGAAAATTTATGCCGAAATGATTGGCGGTGGCATGAGTGCAGATGCTTACCATATGACGGCTCCCCATCCTGAAGGATTAGGTGCTGCGCTGGTAATGCGCCACGCTTTGGAAGATGCAGGTATTACACCGGCCGACATTGACTATGTAAACGTTCACGGCACATCAACCCCTATCGGCGATCCGCAGGAAGTGAAAGCTATACAGGATGTTTATGGCGACGACATTTACCGCATAAATATCAGCTCAACCAAATCAATGACCGGGCACCTTTTGGGAGCTGCTGGCGCTGTTGAGGCAATTGCTGCTATTTTAGCTGTTAAAAACGGTATAATTCCACCAACCATTAACCATTTTACCGACGATCCGGCTTTTGATCCAAAAATTAATTTTACGTTCAACAAGGCACAAAAACGCGAAGTGAGAATAGCACAAAGCAATGGATTTGGTTTTGGCGGGCACAATGCTTCTGTGATATTTAAAAAGTACGAAGAATAATTAACTGGATGCCTATAAGTCGTTTTTACAAACTATACCTATCTCCCAACAGAAAATACGTAAAGGTTTTAAAAAATTTGCTCGGTTTTGTACCGGGCAATTTGTCGTTATACAAACTTGCCTTTCGTCATAAATCTGTTGCCCAAAACATAAAAAAGGGAGTTAAAAACAGCAACGAAAGGCTTGAGTTTTTAGGCGATGCAGTGCTCGGCAGTGTTGTTGCCGAAGTACTTTTTAAACTTTATCCTTATGAGGACGAAGGCTTTTTAACCGAATTGCGCTCCAAAATAGTTAGCCGCAATAACCTTAACGCGCTTGCACGAAAATTGGGCTTTGATAAGCTGATTGAATACGATAGCCGCATGCTCAACTCATCGCGCCAGGGTTCGTTACTTGGCGATGCCTTTGAAGCGCTTATAGGTGCTGTATACCTCGACAAAGGCTACGACTTTACCAGGAACTTTTTGGTGAATCACATCATCAAAGCGCATGTTGACATCCGCACACTTGAGCAAACCGAAACAAACTTTAAAAGCAAGTTGATTGAGTGGTGCCAGCGTCACGGTAAAGACATTACATTTTACCTGGTTGGCAACCTTGAAGGCGAAAATAGTAAGTTATTTACCATACAGGCCATTATTGATGGCGAGGTAATGGGCCAGGGTAAAGAGTTCAGTAAAAAGAACGCGGAAAAACTAGCTGCGGAAAAGGCCTGTGAAAGTTTAGGGATCTGATCAGCAACCCAACCCTAAAGAATAGTAAAAAGAAATTTCTTTCGGTTTATAAAGGTTTTTCTTCTTTTGGTGTTAAAGACGGGCGGTTCAATTGCTCCAACTGCTTCCTGTCAGGCGCCTTCTCATAATATTCGAAGTTTTTCTTAACCTGTTTTATCAGTTCGTAATCGTTCCACTGTTTCAGATCTTCGTAGCTTGGGGTGTAATATTCCATAAAACCTTTAGCAGTAGTGCTATCGGTACTGGTTACCCGCATTACCATTGCCCTGTTATAGCGGCGCCTTACTTCAGCAAATTCGAGCTCTCCTTTTGAGAAAGCTGCAAAGCGGCGGGCCTGGCCGGGGCCCTTTCCAAATAATTCATATAAGCCTGTTAATGGCGATGTTAGAAATGACAGTACCGGCGGCTTCCCGTTATAATAAATTCCCTGCCTGTGGTAGTCCTTCATTACATCATTCAACTCCTGCTTTTTCGATTGCCCGTTAATTGTTACCTGGTCGAGCTGAATAACCGGCTGCATATAAACCGGGATGTCGCCTTTTTCTTTAACTACCACCTTCAGATCGGTATAGTTGTTTTTATTAAACAGCAGCGTATCGCCAATAGCAGCGTTAATAGAAAACCACCCCAGCTCATCGCTCATCATCACATTTTTTGTGCGTAAGTTGGTAATTAATACCTGCGCAAGTCGCTCTACACTTATGTTACGGGATATTACCCCCCTAAGCACAAAGCTATCCTGCGCCGAGGCATTAAGGCCAAGGCACAAACAAATAAATGCCAATATGATATATCTGCAGCGCATGTAAACTATTCCGGCCGCAAACTTAAAGATTGTATTTGAAAGCAAATGTGAAAAAATGTTAAAGAGACCCACTAATTGTAGCAACATGCCAGCGTAATAGCATTAACCGTACCAAATTTGACCAGGTTAAATTCAAACCACGTTAAAACAACTGCCGGAGTTTGAGCAATTATTTAAAATTCCCTTTTATTATCTTGTATATCTCACCAAGTTTAGGAATCACTTTGCCGCGTTCGATGCCTTTGGTATCAAAGGTTATCATGCATGTACCAAGCACAAATTGGGTGCGTACCGCGTTACCGGGCGAATACTGATCGCCGGGGGCTGTCATGTAAAATGCTGATTCACCCCCCTCTGTAAATCCTTTTATATCCTTATAAAAACCCGTTGCTACTCCCCCTTTTGCAATACTCTGCGTATTACCATCGTATGCACTTTTCAACATAGACGCGGCTCCATTAACCGTATAGAAGTCAACATATTGTACAATAACTTCAGTTTTATTGTCCGCCGACCGGCGTGAACAATACTTACCTCCCATTTTGCTGGGGGCATCTTTTACGTCGCAACCCAAAAGCTGGTTAATTTGAGCGGTAGTAATAAATGTGGCGGCATCTCTCTTAGTTTGGACTACGCTTGTTAAAAGCAGCAGTGCCAACATTAGCGTGGTTTTCATTGCTGTGCGGGTTAAAGTTTAAAATAAAGTTAATTGAAATTATCATTCAATCAAACACTTAGCTTTTTATAGATGGGCAATTGGCGACTAAGAATATACAGTTGAGAATTACAATTTTGTGGCAGGTGGCCATGACTACTCGGAGTTTCCGACTAAAACACCTATCTTTGCGCATGATAAAATCCATGACCGGCTATGGAATTGCCAGCATCGACGCTGATGGGGCAAAATATACTGTCGAAATAAAATCCCTGAACAGTAAATTCCTTGAGCTATCGCTTCGCTTGCCAAAAACTTTTGCTGAAAAAGAATTCCAGCTGCGTAATGACTGCAGCAAGCAAATTGAGCGCGGCAAGGTAAACCTGTCGGTAAATGTTGAAAAGGCAAACACCACCAGCAATGCAGCCGGAATTGACAAAGAATTGCTTAAGCATTATTTTGAACAATTAAAGGCTGTTAGTCTTGATTTGAATGAGCCCACCAGTAATTTATTACAGCTTGCCCTTGGCCTTCCCGAAGTTGTAAAATACGAAGAGGAAACAGCATCGGAGGAAGAATGGAAGGTTGCCGAAAAAGCATACCAACAGGCACTGGCTGCATTTCAACAGTTCAGAAGCGACGAAGGCAATGTACTTGAACAAGATTTGAAATACCGCATAGGTATCATCATGAAAAACCTGGAACTGGTTGAAATTGAAGAGCCGAAACGCGTACCAGTAATAAAGGAACGACTTAACCAGTTTTTAAGTGAAGCAGTTGGCCGCGAAGCCATTGACCAAAACCGCTTTGAGCAGGAATTGATATATTACATAGATAAGCTTGATATCACCGAGGAAAAAATACGCCTCCGTACGCACTGCGACTACTTTATTGAAACGTTGAAAAACGATGACGCAAATGGCAAAAAACTGAGCTTTATATCGCAGGAAATTGGCCGTGAGGTAAACACCCTCGGCTCAAAAGCTAACGACGCCAATATGCAAAAGCTGGTAGTCGGGATGAAAGAAGAGCTTGAAAAAATAAAAGAACAACTACTAAACGTGTTGTAATGTTGCAACGTTGTAAGGTTGAAATGTTAAAAAAATCAACTTTACAACATTTCAACATTCAAACTTTACAACAAATATGAACCCTTCAGGTAAACTCATTATATTTTCGGCACCGTCGGGCGCAGGCAAAACAACTATAGTACACCACCTGCTTAAAAAAGTGCCTGAACTTGAGTTTTCCATTTCGGCAACTACACGTAATGCCCGCGGCGAAGAAGTAAACGGCAAAGACTATTACTTTATAAGCAAAGAGGAATTTTTGCACCGTATTGCCAAAAAACAGTTTGTTGAGTTTGAAGAAGTGTATAACGGCACTTTTTATGGCACCCTCCGCACAGAAATTGAACGGATTTGGCAAAAAGGCAAAACAGTGATATTTGATATCGATGTAGAGGGTGGTCTCCACCTTAAACGCAAGTACGAAGAACAGGCGTTGGCGATATTTGTGCAGCCGCCTTCATTAGAAGTGCTGAAAGAACGCTTGGCCGGCCGTGGCACCGACAGCCAGGAAAAACTTGCCGAACGCTTTATAAAAGCCGAAAAAGAATTGAATTACGCGCCTCAATTTGATATTATCCTGAAAAATTACGATCTTCAAACGGCGTGTGCAGAGGCGGAGAAATTGGTGGGCGATTTTCTTTCGGTGAGATAGTTCATAGTTGATGGTTTATCATTGAATCATCCGGTAACATTTAACACAATTAACCATGAACAAGAATGAAAATAGGACTACTGTTTGGTTCATTTAACCCGGTGCATGTAGGGCACCTTATTATTGCCAACTACATGGCAAATTACACAACACTTGATAAAGTGTGGTTGGTTGTATCTCCTCAAAATCCACTAAAAAAGTACGGCGACCTGATAAATACCTACGACCGGCTGGAGATGTGTAAACTGGCTACCGACAACTCTAAAAACATACAGGTTAGCGATGTGGAGTTAAAGTTGCCCCAACCATCATATACCATTGACACCCTTGCCCATTTAAAAGAAAAGTACCCGCAGCATGAGTTTGCGCTGATTATGGGTTCAGACAACCTGGTGTCGTTACCCAAATGGAAAAACTACAAGCTGATACTGCGCGACTACCAGATATTTGTTTACCCCCGCCCCGGCTATGAAAACACCGATTTGGCCACACACCCATCGGTAACCATCACCATGACCCCGTTGATGGAGCTATCGGCGACCTTTATCCGGCAATCGCTTAAAGACAAAAAAAACGTGCAATATTTTGTACCTGATGTTGTGTTGGACTTTATTGAGAGCAAGAACCTTTATGGACGGTAAATAATAAGCCGGTGTTTCCGTTTTAACTTAATCAACCTGATCTAACCCAATCAACCATTCAATTCAAACGCTTATCTTTACCCTGTGAGCGAGAAAACAATCCTTAAGCTGCAATTGCCGACCGACCCACTGTGGGTTAAAAACGTTGTGGAAAGCAATATAGAAGAGTTGCTGACCGACCATGCCTTCTGCGAACAAAAGGCTGCCAGTAACGCCATAACGCTTATTGTGCAGAACCCCAATCTATCAGACCTTGTGCAGGACATGACCATGCTGGTGATGGAGGAAATGGATCATTTTAAACGCGTACACGACATAATACTCCAACGTGGCTTTGTATTGGGCCGCGAACGCAAGGATAATTATGTAAACGAGTTGCGTAAGTTCATTGTAATTGGTGGTGGTCGCGAAGCGCAACTGATAGACCGGCTTCTGTTTTCCGCGATGATTGAAGCCCGCAGTTGCGAGCGGTTTAAAGTACTTTCTGAAAACATTAATGACGAACAACTATCCACCTTCTACCACGAGCTGATGATAAGCGAAGCTACCCATTATGCCATGTTCATCCGCCTGGCAAAAAAATATGCCGTGGATATTGATGTAGATGCACGATGGAAACAATACCTCGAATTTGAGGCACAAGTGGTAAAGAATTACGGAAAGGCGGAGACGATACATGGATGAATGATTTGATGATCGTCGATTTGAAAATGAGGCTCCTGAATTCATATATGGCCAAAGTCTTAATCTTCAAATTAGCACATTTTCAAATCTTCAAATCGACGCGTCATCTACACATCAAAAAAAAATCCCCGGCCAAACGACCAGGGATTTTATATTTTAAATTAGGGAAAGGGCAATTATTTTTGCTGAATCCCTTCGGCCAGGATAACAACTTTATTGTTAGAAGCCTCAACAACACCGCCTTTTATAAACAAAGTTTCCTCTTTGCCGGCACTGCCGCCACGTATAGTTACTTTGCCATCCTCTAAAGTAGAGATAATTGGCGCGTGGTGATTCAGTATTTCAAAATATCCCAAAGTACCAGGAAGAGTTACCGAGGTAGCTTCACCTTCGTAAACAGTTTTATCGGGAGTAAGGATTTCTAATGTCATATTTTTATAGAGTCAAGAGCCAAGAGTCAAGAATCAAGACTTGGAGTTTTCTTCCTGGTTCTTGACTCTTGGCTCTTGATTCTAATTCTTAATTATTCGCTTCTTCTATAATCTTCTTGCCTTTTTCTATTGCTTCTTCAATGCTTCCTACAAGGTTGAACGCTGCTTCAGGATATTCATCCACTTCACCATCCATAATCATATTAAAGCCTTTTATGGTTTCTTTAATATCAACCAATACACCTTTTAAGCCTGTAAACTGCTCAGCAACGTGGAACGGCTGTGATAAGAAACGCTGAACACGACGTGCACGCGATACAACCAATTTATCTTCTTCACTCAACTCATCCATACCCAGGATGGCGATGATGTCCTGAAGCTCTTTATAGCGCTGCAAAGTTTCTTTAACGCGTTGTGCAGTATTGTAGTGCTCATCACCTAAAATAGCAGCGCTAAGGATACGCGAGGTTGAATCCAAAGGATCCACCGCAGGGTAAATACCTAGCTCGGCAATTTTACGCGAAAGTACTGTTGTAGCATCTAAGTGGGCAAAGGTTGTAGCCGGCGCCGGGTCAGTCAAGTCATCCGCAGGTACGTAAACGGCCTGTACAGATGTAATTGAACCACGTTTGGTTGATGTAATACGCTCCTGCATGTTACCCATCTCTGTTGCCAGTGTTGGCTGGTAACCTACCGCCGATGGCATACGACCAAGCAACGCCGATACTTCAGATCCTGCCTGTGTAAAGCGGAAGATGTTATCGATAAAGAATAAGATATCACGGCCTTTACCTTCAGCATCACCATCACGGAAATATTCGGCAATAGTTAAACCAGAAAGCGCCACACGTGCACGTGCACCAGGAGGCTCGTTCATTTGTCCGAAAACGAAAGTTGCTTTTGAGTCTTTTAATGCTTCAGGGTCTACTTTAGATAAGTCCCATCCACCTTCTTCCATGGAGTGCATAAATGCATCGCCATATTTTATAATGCCTGATTCAAGCATTTCGCGCAGTAAGTCGTTACCTTCACGGGTACGCTCGCCTACACCGGCGAATACTGATAAACCAGAGTATGCTTTTGCAATGTTGTTGATCAATTCCTGGATCAGTACGGTTTTACCTACACCCGCACCACCGAACAAACCAATTTTACCACCTTTTACATAAGGCTCTAACAAGTCGATAACTTTAATACCGGTAAATAACACTTCGGTTTCGGTAGAAAGGTCTTCGAACCTTGGAGGGGCAGCGTGAATAGGGCGGCCATTGGTATTATCCAGGTTAGGGATACCATCGATAGCATCGCCAACCACGTTAAATACGCGTCCTTTAATATCTTCGCCAACCGGCATTTTTATCGCCGATTCCAAATCCAAAACCTTCATTCCGCGAAGCAGACCGTCAGTTGAATCCATGGCGATTGCGCGAACGCGATCTTCACCTAAATGCTGTTGAACCTCTAAAATAACCTTCTGACCATTTTCCTTTGTGATCTCTAATGCATCATAAATTTTAGGAAGATGAGCGTCATCAGCGAAGCTTACGTCAACTACCGGACCGATGATCCGTGATATTTTTCCAATGTTTGGCATATATTACCTGGTAATTTTAAGTATTTATTACAAAACAAAAGATATCATAAAAATACCGCCTGTTTCGGAGCGCAAAGTTATGATTTATAAACAAATATTAAAATAGGAGAAGTAAGATTTTTTGACTGAATATTTAGCAGGCAGTTTCCGGCTATTAGTTCGCAACTTTTTTTTGTTAAATATGGAGATTTTTTTTGTTTTTAATGCTGCAAACCAGCACTAATACCAACTCAGCACTATCTTCCCGGTATGCCCGCTGCTTTCCATCAGCCGGTGCGCATCAGCAGCCTTTTCGGCAGGGAAAGTTTTATAAACTACGGGCTTTATATCTCCCGATAAAACTAAAGGCCAGATATTTTTTTCGAGGTTATTAGCAATCTCTGCTTTAAAAGCCACCTCCCTCGAGCGCAGCATAGAACCTGTTATAGTTAATCGTTTTCGCATCACAACTGACAGATCAACCTGTACATCCTTGCCGTTCATGGCGTTAATCAACACCAGGCGGCCTTCATCAGCCAATGAAGCAAGGTTACCCGGGGTATAGTCACCGCCAATCATGTCCAAAACAACATCAACCCCTTTGCCGTTGGTAAGCTGCTTAATAACATCCGGAAAGATTTCTGTTTTATAGTTTATGGCTTTTGCGGCGCCCAGTTTCTCACAAAACCGGCACTTTTCGTCGCTGCCGGCAGTTGTATAAACGGTATGTCCCAAAGCTTTTGCCATTTGGATAACAGTAACCCCAATGCCGCTTGAACCGCCGTGTACCAGCAGCGTTTCATCGCCTTTTAATTGCCCTCTGTCAAAAACATTGCTCCAAACGGTAAAAAATGTCTCGGGTAGCGATGCTGCCTCTTCAAACGTTAAATTACCCGGCACCGGCAGGCATTGTCCTTCGGGCACGCTGCAATATTCTGCATAGCCGCCGCCTATTACCAGCGCACAAACTTTGTCGCCAACTTTCCAGCGGCTAACTTCGGCCCCAACCTTCTCAACCACCCCGGCTATTTCCAAACCAGGAATATCAGCCGGTGCGCCTTGTGGCGGCGGGTAGTTTCCTTTCCGCTGGTAAACATCGGGCCGGTTAACGCCCGCTGCGTGCACTTTTACCAGGACGTCGGTTGGCGCATATTCGGGCACCGGTCGTTCTGCAAGCTGCAAAACATCAGCGCCGCCGGGTTGGGTTATTACTATGGCTTTCATCAGGCTAATATAACTTTAAACACTTTCAGAATGTTTTTCATTTCAAAATCATAGTTTTGTTATTGCCCCCTTAAATATTAAAAAACATGAGCATTCTCCACATTCTCAACGGCGATTCTACGCGATATGGTTTCGAGCAAACAGGTATTGAAGGCAATATTATGGTTTGGCGCGAGGTGCTTTCAGAGGGCCCGGTTGAAGAAAATATTTCAGCAGCCAGTTTCTGGCATAACCGCGAAGAATGGATCAACAAAACGTTTAACGAACAAACCGAAGGCTATCAACATAAAATGCTCGACGAGTTAAGCAAACTTAACGGGCAATATGATGAAGTAAATCTATGGTTTGAGTTTGATTTGCATTGCCAGGCCAACCTATTGGGCGTACTGGCTTACATGGAACAAAAAACAGACCTGTCATTACCCGCTGTGTATTTGATTTGCCCCGGCGACTTTCCCGGCAAAGCAGATTTCAGGGGCATGGGCGAACTAAATGGTGAAGAATTGGAATACCTGTTTGATAACATACAGGAACAACTTAGTCAGGAGGACTTTACCATAGCAGCAGCCGCGTGGAAAGCTTATGTAAGTAAGGATGCGAAAGTGCTGCGTAAATTTATTGACACCACTGAATTTTGGGGCAGCCATCATTTTTTAAAGCCTGCTTTACAGGCACAGCTTAATCGGCTCGAGATAAACGAAAACGGATTAAATTATATAGAACAAACATTGCTTGACATCTACCAATCCGGGATAAGAACCAAACCTGAAATTTACCTGGAGTTTTGGAAAACCGAAAAAATATATGGGATGGGCGATGCCGAGATAGATATTTATATCAAGAAATTAAACCTTGAACTAAAGTAGAGTCCTATCAAAAGCACAACACAGAAACTTTTTGAAGCAAATTATTCAATCACCTCGTAAATGGTAACCGGTTTAGCTTTATTTTTAAGCACAACTTCGCCAATCTTCTCGCATTTGAACGATTCTTTGGCTTTGTGGTAAACTTCTTCAGTAATAATTATCTGCCCGGCTTTAGCCGCTGACTGCAGGCGCTGCGACAGGTTTACGGTATCGCCTATTACAGTGTAATCAAGCCGTTTTAACGAGGCAGAACCGATATTCCCCGATACCATTTCGCCGGAATTGATGCCGATCGATACTTCCGGTTTATAGGATATATCCCCAAGCTTTATTTCAGGCATGTTTTTTAGCTGTTCGCGCACCACCAGTGCCACATCTATTGCTTTATCTAAATGGTAATCGCCCCGAAAAACCGACATTACGGCATCGCCCATAAATTTATCGACATGACCTCCCTGGGCAAGAATTTCCTTAACAATATTATCAAACAAGCCATTAAGCAACGTAACCACAGTGTTGGCAGGAACCTGTTCGGTAATGGCGGTAAAACCGCACACGTCAATAAACATTACGGTAGCGTCAATCAGCTCGTTTTTCATCAGGCTGCCTTCAAACTCCTTGTGGTTCATAAAGTTCAGCACGTTTTCGTCAACATACATCTTTAGGATGTTGTTTTCTTTAATGGCCTTCATGGTCTCCTGCAGTTGGCGCACGTGCACTATGGTTTTTTCCATAGTAAGGTCAAGGTCTTCAAAGTCAACGGGCTTGCACACAAAGTCGAAAGCCCCGCGGTTCATGGCGGTGCGTATATTCTGCATATCGCCATAGGCCGATACCACTACCGCTTTCACCATTGGGTTGGCTTCGGGCAGGCGGCTTAGCAGCGTCAGCCCATCCATTACGGGCATATTTATATCGCTTAATATAACATCCAGGTCCGGGTGCTCTTTTACGCGCTCAAGGGCTTCTTCACCATTTTGGGCAAACACAAACTCATAAACGTTTTCGCGTATTTTACGGCGAAATTTTTGTTTTACTAATAACTCCAAGTCGGCCTCATCATCAACCACTAATATCTTAGCCATTATTCACCAAATGTTTTAAGTTTTTCTTTTAATAAATTAAAATCCAGGGGCTTTGTTAAAAAATCGTCGGCGCCATTTTCCATAGCCTGCCTGTGGTTTTCCTCATCGCCGTAAGCAGTAATCATCATTACAACCGGCGGGGGCGGCGGATTATGAAAATCATGACGTATATGGGTAAGCAATTCAAGCCCGCTCATACCCGGCATGTTTATGTCCGATAAGATCAGCACAATTTCTGAGTGTGCATTATGTAAAACATTAAGCGCTTCTTCTCCCGATTGGGCAAAGGTAAATTCAATTTCGTTGTTTTTTATTTCTTTACGAAAGCGCTGTATAAAAAGGGGTTGCACATCGGCTTCGTCGTCAACTACTAATATTTTCATGGCTGTTAAATATAGGTATTAAAATTTATATGGGTATCGATATTTTGAACTCAGTGTACTTTCCATCCTCGCTCTCCACTTCAAGTTTGCCTCCATGCGCTTTTACTACAATTTCATAACTTAATGACAGACCTAAGCCGGTTCCTTCGCCTGTGGGTTTAGTGGTAAAAAACGGCTGCATGATCTTTTCTTTGATCGCGTCTGGTATGCCAATGCCATTATCGCGCACTATAGCGCCCCAGCCCCCTGAAGGGGGAGCAAAAGTCTTTATTTCGACAGTGGGTTTATAATTTGAGCCTGCAGTTTTTGCCTTTTGGTTTACTGCATAAAAAGCATTGTTGAACAGGTTGAGCATCACCCTCCCAATGTCTTGCTGCACCACTTCTATTTTGGGCAGACCTGGATCAAAATGAGTGATCAATTCAGCATTGAAGGATTTATCTTTTGCCCTTAAGCCATGGTAGGATAGCCGCATAAACTCCTCAGCTATCACATTCAGGTCGGTAGGTTCCTTTTGCCCGCTATTGTTACGGGAGTGTTCGAGCATGCCTTTCACAATGGCATCGGCCCGTTTGCCATGCTGGTTTATTTTTTGCTGATTTTCCTTTATGTCGTTTGCTATCGCCTTGACCTCTTCATAATCGCCTTTATCAATCCCCTCCTGCATTTCATCTATCAACTCGGTATTTACTTCGCTAAAGTTGTTTACAAAGTTCAGCGGGTTTTGTATTTCGTGGGCTATGCCGGCGGTGAGTTCGCCCAGTGAGGCCATTTTCTCACGTTGCACCAACTGGGTTTGGGTCGCTTTCAGTTCGTTAAATGAGTATTCAAGTTCTGATGTTCTCGCGGTTACTTGTTGCTCCAGGGTTTCATTCTGCGTAGCAAGTATTTGCTGTTTTTCGGCAGAAAGGTTTTCTACCTCAACCAATTTTCTTTCTAATACAAGGTTAGTTTGGGCGAAATCAAAACCGATATAAATGGAAACAGAGAGAGGGATACCTAATTGTGATATAGCGAAAAAATAAGGAAGATACTCTCCTGAACCAGTTGCAGATGCCCCTAAAAAGAGCAGCCAAAAAAAGAAGAAGATGAAGGCCCCGACAGTAATGATCCACGCTCCCCTTTTATTTTTTCTGACGGCTTTGATCGCTATTCTTAACACATCAGCACTCATACATGGGATAAATCCACCGCCAAAAACCAGCCATCCCCATTTATATTCAAACAATGCAAATGGTATGCATATAACACCGAATATAGGCAAGCCGAAGAAAAACACATCTGCTTTTTGATCAATGAGTTTATAAATGGCAACCAATAGAAATAGAAGACTTACAACATTTATACCAAGTGAAAAGTTTTCGGCCCAATACCATGAAGCAATGTAATGGGAATTCATTATTATGATTGCGAGTACGTAGTTAACGACCGAAAGCAATGCGTATATCGAAAAATACAGATTTATTACTTGTTTGGTATACGACAAATAAAAGGTAAAATAAAGCAAGGAGAGAACAGCAAATATACATGCAAGTGCTATGTTATATTGCAGGTTAACAGGCCCTTCAGATAGCGTTTGCGTGCCATTGTCGATGGATACCAATTTGATTGCCAAACATTTGTTTGAAACCTGAAAAATGGTTGTATAGCGAATGCCCGGCTGAAATGCATACCGTACTGCTAATACTTGAATTTCTTGATTTAAAACCGGGAATGATACTGGGTTGTTAGCAGGAGCAAAAGCCTCTACTTTTTCCGCGTTGTTACTCAAAATTCCGAAATGGTGAATTAACTTTCCATTTAAATATATCGCCGAAGCACCCGACTGCTTAATTAGCATCACCAGTTGATTATTAAGGGAACTGTCTATAGACAGATGCAGGCGAAGCCAGAATATCTTTCCTGTTTTTGGAATTTGTGGCAAATCAAAAATATCCCGGGTAGGATCAACAGACTTCCATGAGGTGTCGTTGAAGTCGATATTAGCATATTCCGGTTTGTCGTCCAATAAATATTTCCAGCCTTTATCCAGTAAAAACCCATTACCATTTAAGGAGTCTACTTTTATTGTGCTGTTTTTTTGACCAAACATTACAATTGGGAGTAATATCAACAACAGGAATAGCTTTTGTTTCAACTTCAATGTGTGTTAACTGGTAAATAAATAATAAAATCCGAGCCTTCGCCCTCAATGCTATCAACTTTTATAAGTCCCCCATGCCCCTTCACCACCATATCGTAAGTTAAACTCAATCCCAATCCTGTGCCCTCACCCGTTGGTTTGGTTGTAAAAAATGGCTGCATGATCTTCTCTTTAATGTCATCTGGAATGCCAATGCCGTTGTCTTTTACTTTAACAATTACCTGCCCGTTTTCTAAAGAGGTGGTTACCGACACCTCAGCCTTATAGTTATTACCTGCTTTTTTTTGTTTTTGGCTTACCGCATAAAAGGCATTGTTAAACAAATTAAGTAATACCCGCCCAATATCCTGTTGCACAACGTTTACACCTGGAAGTTTATCATCAAAATTCGTAACTAATTCGGTGTTGAAGGTCTTGTCTTTCGCCCGCAAACCGTGGTACGACAGTTTTAAAAATTCATCGGCAAGCGTATTTATATTGGTTAATTGCCGCTCGCCTGTACTGGTGCGGCTGTGTTGCAACATCCCTTTTACAATAAAATCCGCACGCTTGCCATGCTGGTTTATTTTTTGCTGATTTTCTTTGATATCGTTTGCTATCGCCCTTACTTCTTCAAAATCGCCTTTGTCAATTTCCTCCTGCATTTCATCTATTAACTCGGTATTTACTTCGCTAAAGTTGTTTACGAAGTTTAGCGGGTTTTGAATTTCGTGCGCTATGCCTGCGGTTAACTCGCCTAGAGAAGCCATTTTTGCCGATTGTATCAATTGGGACTGGGCCGATTTAAGTTCAGTTAACGATTGACTTAACTGTGCAGTGCGCTCACCTACCTGTTGTTCCAGCTTTTCGTTTTGCCCTGCCAGCAGTTCCTGCTTTTCGAGCTGGTATTTTGTATTTTGGTGAGATAGTTCCTGCACTTCTATCAACTTTGTTTCGAGTGAGCGATAGGTGATTGCTGTCCTTATTGCCAGGAAAACTGTCATCCCAACCGGCAGACTTATCTGCGAAAACATAAACAGCAGTTCGCCCCAATCGCCCGGAATTAAATTTGACAAAACCAGCAACGACAGAAACAATAAGCTTCCGGCAATTATAAAAAGCGCTCCGCTTTTTTTAGCTTTTAACGCCCAAATTCCAATGCGCAGGCACTCCAGTGCATTAACCAGCGGCGTAACATAAAAAAGCAGGTAATAGGCGTAAGTAGTGTTTATCCAAATAAAAGAAACGCAAATAACGGAAAAAGATAAAATTATTTTAATAACCAGTCGGCCCCGGTAATCAAATAACTCATAAATGGTTAAGGGCAGGAAAACGAAACCAATAAAGCCCAAAAAGGCGATCAAACTAAGCCAAAATATCACCACGGGCGAATGCTGACCAGTGACTGTAAAATTGGTATAGGTGGCAAAAAGCAATATGAAGGTTATTATGGCATAATAGAGGTGTGCCCTTTGCTTACGATAATACAGATATGAGGCAAGATGCGTAATGGTAAGGATGAAGAACATGCCAATAAGCAGCAAGTTATGATCACTAAATTGCCTGTCTATAGCGGTAACTATCGCATGATTATTTTCGGCGTTTGTTTTGACATTAATCTCAAGGCTAAAAGTGAGATAAAGGCTGCCAATATCCCTGTATTTTAAAAGGAATTTGCTGGCGACTAACTGAACAGCAACAACATGGCTGCCTGCGGACAGTTTTACCGGTAAAGGATAACCAAGTGGGTCATACATTTTTACCGGCTCAACAAGGGAACCATAGCTTTTAACGGGCTTACCGTCAACGTAAATTACAGAAGCGACGTTCTGGTAAATTACAAATGCAAAATCCGTTGTCTTTAAACTACTGTCAATAAATAAATGCAGCCTGAGCCAGAAGTGGTCACTTTTACTATCCAGTATTATTTGCTCCAATAATGAATCGCAATTTGCCCACTTATGATCATCAAACCCGGGCTGTGCCCATTGCGGGTTATCGCCGGGGCTAATTTTCCAACCCTGTGGCAAAATATCCTGTTGGGATAATTTATCCAGCTTAAAAACCTTGTCCGGCACTTGCTGGGCCAGGGCGTTTACCGGCAAAATCAACAACAGTAATAACGCGAGGTATATTTTTTTCATCAGCCTTGGTTTAGCGGTAGTGTAACTGTAAATTCAGAAAATTCACCCTCTGCCGTTTCAACGTTAATGGTGCCGGCGTGCACTTTTACAACCATGTCATAAGTTAAACTTAAGCCTAACCCAGTCCCTTCACCCGTAGGTTTAGTGGTAAAAAATGGCTGCATTATCTTTTCTTTGATATGATGCGGCATACCCACGCCGTTGTCGCGCACTATAGCCCCCCAGCCCCCTGAAGGGGGAGCAAAAGTGGTTATCTCAACGGTCGACTTATAATCAGGGCCTGCGGTCTTTGCTTTTTGATTTACAGCATAAAAAGCATTGTTAAAAAGGTTGAGCATTACCCTCCCGATATCCTGGGGAATAACGTATACTTTCGGCAGGCTTTCATCAAATTTGGTGATGAGTTCCGCGTTGAACGATTTGTCTTTTGCACGCAAACCGTGGTAGGATAGTTTAAAAAACTCATCGGCAATGGCGTTAAGATTGGTAAGCTGTTTTTCACCGGCGCTTGAGCGTGAGTGCTGGAGCATACCTTTTACGATACTGTCAGCGCGTTTGCCGTGGTGATTTATTTTTTCTTCGTTTTGTTTGATATCAGCGGCAATAGCCAGGGCCTCATCAATATTGCCCGCTTTCAGCTCTTCCGCCAGTTCGTCTATCATCTCGCGGTTCACTTCGCTAAAATTATTTACGAAGTTGAGCGGGTTTTGTATCTCGTGGGCTATGCCGGCTGTAAGTTCACCAAGCGAAGCCATCTTTTCAGATTGGATGAGTTGCTTTTGAGCGGACTGTAAATTGGTTAAGGCTTCTTCGGCGCGTTTTTTTTCTGTCTGTAATTTAATCAGATCTTCTTCGGCCTGTATAGCATGGGCTTCGGCTATTTTAAGGTCGTTAAAGCGGGTATAGGTAAGGTTAAACACGCCAGCGAAGCGCTCCATTAAATTAACCGTTTCGGCAGGCTGAGGTTCAGGCGAAGCTATGCCGATAAGGCCCTGCGAAAAATAGGTTATAAGCTGCACTCTTCTTTTTTGCGAAAGCCCAAGTTTAAAAGGCACTTTGAGCTCATTTCCAAGGTAATCGAAGTATTCTTTCAACTCTTTTCCCTGCATATCAATGGTGATGGATTTTTTATGCGCCTTCCAACCTTTATACATTTTATTAACCGATTTATTACGGTTAATATTTCCCATAAATTTTGTGCTGATTTTACTGCCATCTTCGGCAGTTGCCCACAGTTCTATATCGCCGCTATAATCATGAATTATGCCGATAAATAAACGATTGGGTTGAATGCCAAGGCTGATGAGCTGTTTAAAAACTACCACCGCCGTTTGTGCCAGTTCATCGCTCTTTTGCATAGCCATGGTGCGGCTGCGTACACGTTCCAGGCCTGCTTCAATTTGGGCCTCCCTTACCTGGCTCTCTGCTTTTTGCAAATCAAGGAAACGGGTGTAGGTTTGTTCAAACACCTTTGCAAAACGCTCCAGGAGCATAATGCTCTCCGCCGGACGGGGTTCGGCATATTGCACATTAATCAGGCCTTTTGAAAATATTGCCACATTAATAACGCGACGTTTTTCATTGGCATTAACAGGTGCGCCCCCGGTACCGGCCCGGTAGTGCATAAAATCAATGAGTGCGTTGCCACTCAGGTCGATGGTGAGCGATCTTTGGTTCTTTTTCCAGGCATCGTATATTTTGCGCGTTACATTGGGCTCGTCGATAGAGAATCTATACGCAAGGTTATTCAGGTTGCCATGCATGGTAACCCAATACTCAATTACACCCTCCTCTTCGTTAATAATTCCGATGGTGGCCTGGTCGGGATTTTCACCCAGCTCTTTAAACTGCTGAAACAAAACAAACACCGTTTCGGCCAGCTCTTTGCTGCGCTGCATCGCCATGGTACGGGCGCGTACACGCTCCAGCGCCAATTGAATTCTCGATTCGCGAGCCTGGGCCTCTGCCTTTTGCAGATCGAGGAAACGGGTGTAGGTTCGTTCAAATTCAATAGCAAACCGGGCTAATATTTTTTTCTGCTCTTCCTGTAACTCATTTTTAACCAATACCCCAAAGCAGCCATATTTCATAAAGGCCTCAACGTAGTACAAGCCCCCGTCAAAATGCCGTGGCGTTAATTGCTCCACTCCAGCTATAAGTTCTTGCCAAGCGGCAAAATAACTCTTCACGCCCGCAGGGGGCACATGGTAGGAAATAACAGACTCATCACCTTTCCAATCAATTAAACATTGGGCCGTAGCCGGTTCACTCCGGTCGAGCGGATAATCTATCGCTTTGCTTTCAAAAGTTTTTGAATCATTTTCGGCCCATGCCGCCCAAAATACGTGGCGGTCTTTTTCCTCATCAGGCAGCCATAAGAATGAAAACGCAGAATGGATACCGAGGTGTAAAACCTGTTCGTGAAAAACACGCAAGGTATCGTCCAGTTCGCTGGAGTGCTGCATAATCATGCTTTGGGTACGGGTACGTTCCAGCGCTACTTCTATTTTCGCTTCCCTTGCCTGCGCTTCGGCCCTTTGCAAATCGAGGAAGCGGGTATAGGTTTGCTCAAACACCGAAGCAAATCGTTTGCTTAAATCACCAATACCGTGTGCTGGCTCTTTGGTGATAAGAAGTAAATAACCCTGATTGAAAAAGCCGACATAATAGCACTGCCTGGACGGAAGCGCCAGCCCAGACTCTTCCAATATCTCTATTGCTTCCTTAACAGAAGGTATAGTCCGCAGGAACTTATAGTGTTCAGCCAGCTCATCTCCCTCCCATATTTTTTCGTGATGAGCCTTTCCGCGTAATGAGGCTATATATATATCACGATGCGTGGGTTCTTCCTTGTACGGGATCAGCATTGGGGGTAGCAGGCCACCGGAATCCGCAGCCATCCATACTTCAGACAGGTCATTTTTTTTCCAGATGCAAAACCCACACGACCAGGTTTCAAATCCCAGCTCTTTTATTTGTTCGAAAAGAACAGAAGCTGTATCGGCCAACTCAGCGGAATGGTGCATAGCCATAGTCCGGGCTCTAACCCTTTCCAGGGCTAATTGAATTTGCGATTCGCGGGTTTGCGCTTCGGATTTTTGCAGGTCGAGGAAGCGGGTATAGGTTTGTTCAAAAACCCTGGCAAAACGTTTGAAAATATCGTGGGCTTCGGGCACCGGCTCAAACGTAATAAACATCAGGTAGCCGTATTTAAACGGGGCTACATGGTCCAGCTGGTAAGTTGGAAAAGGGGTGCCCGCAGTTTTCATTTTTAACAAGGCTTCACCTACAATAGGTATAGTAGCCATGTATTCGTAGTGTGCGGTACAGGCCTCACCTGCAAATTCCTTTATATAAAGCGTTTCGCCTCTTAGGCACGCGTCATAGTACCGTTTCCACACATTTTCCCTTGGTACAATGTATGCGGGCAAATTACTAAACCATTCCAGGGAGTCATTTTCTCTGAAAATGTTAAAAGCGCAATCCCAGGTTTTTATTCCCAAAGCTGCTACCTGCTGTTCCAGTAAACGCGATGCTTCAGCCAGCTCATTACTGCTGTGCATAGCCATGGTACGTGCCCGAACGCGTTCTAAAGCCAATTGAACTTGTGCCTCACGGGCTTGTGCCTCCGCCAACTGTATATCAGCGAAACGACGATAGGCGAGGTCGAAAACATTGCGGAAGCGCTTTATTATTTCGAGCTCGGCTTCATTTATAGGGGTATAGAACGTTATGCCCCAGGCTATCAACCCCAGCGAAAACCAATAATAGTTTAATGCAGTTACTTCGTCGAGATGCGGGTCGACAAACTGGCCGCTTTCCTTTTGATAAGCTATCCACTTCTTAAGTTCGGCCCCTTCAAATGAGTGAGTGAAAAGCAATCCGGGGCCGGCAAGCATTTTTTTTGCGAATGCGTTTTGAACCGGATGACGGCCGTAGTCGATCTCCGTAATAAACGTTTTATCGTATAGCCGGTAATACTCATAGTTTATATAAGTATTTTTTGCATCATTAAATATTGCCGTCTGCACGTTCCGGATATCATTGATTTGCAATATCGTTAGCTGTTCACAAATTATACGGCAAACGTCAAGCATATCGCCCGGCACCCGCATGGCTAATGCCGACGACCGTACTTTTTCCAAAGCAGCTTCTATCTCCAGTTCATGATTTTTATCTTCAACAGCTTTTCTTTTATGTTCAAGCTCCTCGATGGTTTCTTCCAGCAGGATGGCCGTTGTTCTTTTTACTTTCTCGGTTCTTTCAAGTTTAAATTCCGTAATGGTCAATTCAGAGTCTGTGGCCTTTACAGCATTGCCAAGGGTTGCTTTTTCTTCGGCGGTTAGGCTTTCTGCCTGCTGTATATAGTCCTGGATCTTTTGTAAATGCTGGTTCATTTTTTGTACAAACTGATAATTTATTTTTCTTTTAATGCCACGCAGCATGTAGTACAATTATGCATCTCCAAATTCCCGCCGGTTGCCCTTGCCAACTCTGCATTTGAAAAAAATCCAGCCATGGGTGCATTCCATACATTTTTTATTCCTTCAATCTCCTTTTGTATCATGGGGCCCAGGGCCATTAACCTGCCGGCACAGCTAAAAACCACTACGGCATCGGCTTCGGGCATTTCTTTGGCTTTCAAGTCCTCGCAATTTTTGATCACTTCTTCAACTACATCAAAATCGGGCGGCAACGAAAACCGCACTTTGCTGCCTTGCGGTACCGTACCACTGCAATAAAAGGAATGGTCGGCCCAGTCGATCAACAGCCCAGGCCGCATAACAGGGTCACCATTTTCCCGTTGCAATTGCAGGGGCAGTGTCGACGCGATCTCAATTATCAGGGTTTTGTTATCGGGCGAGACATTTTCGATACCGCCATATTTTGCAGTAAGATCCAATACGGGTATGTTGTCTACCGTGTAAACGTGATTGCCCTCGCTTTTTGTAACGGTCCTTAAAGTGCCAACGGGTTTCCAGCCACAGGTTGCCCGCCCTTTAATGGCTATTTTATCTTCGTCGAGCACCAGCACAACCATACCCCTTTTACTTTCGGCCGAATTGGCAAAAACTAATTGCTCTGAAAACGAATAATCATCGCCGGCCGCCCCGCCAAATACGTTTACATGCTTGCCGACAATATCCTCAAAACCAAGCAGCAGCGCTTCAGCATCGGTTTCTGTATGACTGCATGAAATAAGAAACGCCGGGCGGGCAAACCGCTCTAACGCTTTTTTTGCCATTGAAGCTGTTTTTTCCCTGTAGTTTTTTTCGGGATATTCATCAAACATAATGGTGAAGTAGTCCCGGTCCATATCCATTAATAGTATGGCTATCGAACCGCTTCCCGGCTCTTCATCAATAAATTCGCCGTTAGTTGTGGCACCAAAAATGCTGATACCTGCATCGCTCAATAATTTACAGATGGCAAGGTGGTCTTGCCTGATGGAAAGGAAAACGATAGCCAGTGTTGGTTTAAAACCGTCGAGCAGGCTGTGCGCCAGGGCCCTTTCAATTTCTTCGGTTGATGTTCCTTTTATCGATTTTGCTTTCATATTATAGGGCGCACTATTAATTTGATTAGCTAAAATAACATGAGTTTAGTATAAGGACCAATCGGAGCAATTTAAAACAACTGATAATCAACATGTTTCACAGCGTTCCGGGTGTTCCGCTAAAAAAAATGGAACGCTTGCTGCATATAACCCAAACCTGCACTTTGCCTCACCTAAATAACGAGGGCATATCATAATTCATCAAATCAATATTATTTCAAAGGCAACCTTATGGTGAATATGGTATACTCGCCTTCCTTACTTTCAATATCAAGCTTGCCGCCATGTGCCTTTACCACAATATCGTAACTTAAACTCAGGCCAAGCCCAGTGCCTTCGCCCGTGGGTTTGGTAGTGAAAAACGGTTGCATTATTTTTTCCTTAATATCATCGGGGATGCCGGTACCATTATCTTTAACGGTTATCACCAGCGTTGGCGCCGCTCCTTTGGTAGGTGGTGGGGCTAAGGTGCTTACTTCAACGGTGGGTTTAAAATCGCCCCCTAAGGCTTTGTGCTTTTGCTGCACAGCGTAAAAGGCATTGTTAAAAAGGTTCAGCAATACGCGGCCCACATCCTGTGGCACTAAATTAGCCATAGGCAAATCGGGCGCCAGGTGGGTTTCCAAATGCGCGTTGAATGATTTGTCTTTCGCCCGCAATCCGTGGTACGATAGGCGTAGGTATTCGTCGGCCAGCTTGTTTATATCGGTTGGTTCTTTGGTGGTGCTGCTGGCGCGACTATGCTGCAACATGCCTTTCACAATCCCATCGGCACGCTGCCCATGGTGACGTATTTTTTCAAGGTTTTGTTTAATATCGGCAGCTATAGCCATAGCTTCATCTTTGTCGCCTTTTTCCAGCTCTTCGGCCATCTCGTCAATCAACTCCATACTTACCTCGCTGAAATTATTTACGAAGTTCAGCGGGTTTTGTATCTCGTGGGCAATCCCTGCGGTAAGCTCGCCCAGCGATGCCATTTTTTCTGATTGTATCAGTTGGTCCTGGGTGGCTTTCAGTTCCTCAACAATATCCTGCAGGTTTTCTTTTTGTTTAACAAGCTCTGCGGTGCGTTCATTTACCAATGCTTCCAGTTCTGCCTTGCGTTCTGCCGCTATGCGGAGGGCTTCATCCTGCTTGTTTGAGGTAGCCCATTTGCCAAAAATCCAAACAAAAGCCGCAAGCGTGGCAAATTGAAAATAATTCTCATGTTTGTCGTGAAAGCTTTCGGCAATTAATAGGGTAAGCCCGTTGATAACGCCAACCGCTACCAACGGATAATTTGCTTGCAAGTATGGTTTTTGTGTAACAAAATCCGGTTCGTTGTCTATATACCATAGCATCCCGAACAGCATCCCTGCGCCCAAAATATCTGCAAAAGCTTCATAGTTATCAAGCCAAATGGCGTTTGCAATATAAACCACGGGTAAAATCCAGGTGGCTGTTTTAAACATTCCCTGCCATTTGGGGAACAATGGCGTGAATTTATAACGCTTTACTAAGCGCCGTACCAGTAAAAAAGCTGCCAGGAAATAGAAAACATTCATGTTGTTATGTAGATATTACGAACTAAAGTTAAATATTAAAACTTTAACTGTTTATTATTATGCGTTTGTAACTTTATTTAAGGGCAGCCAAACCGCAAACTCGGTGTATTCGCCTTCTTCGCTGTCAACATCAATTTTGCCACCATGACCTTTTACCATTATATCATAACTTAAACTAAGGCCCAAACCTGTGCCTTCGCCGGTTGGTTTGGTGGTGAAAAAGGGTTGCATTATTTTTTCTTTGATGTCATCAGCTATGCCTGTGCCGTTGTCTTTAACCCGCAAATAAATACCCTGGCTGCCTGACGGAGGCGTAAACAAGCTGGTTGATACTTCCACAGTGGGTTTATAATCGTCGCCGGCTGTTTTTTGCTTTTGCTGAACCGCATAAAAAGCATTATTAAACAGGTTAAGCAATACCCGGCCAATATCCTGTGGAACAACATTTACCAGTGGAAGGTCGGAGTCAAGGTGCATTACCATTTCGGCGTTAAAGCTTTTGTCTTTTGCCCGCAGGCCGTGGTAGGCCAGGCGCATAAATTCGGATGCCAGGTTATTTATATTGGTGGACTCTTTGGTACCGCTGCCGGCTTTGCTGTGCTGCAGCATGCCTTTTACAATGCTATCGGCGCGGAGGCCGTGGTGGCGTATTTTTTCCAGGTTCTGTTTAATGTCAGCGGCAATTGAAATCGCTTCATCTTTATCGCCTTTACTTAACTCCAACTCCATTTCGTCAACCAGTTCCATACTCACCTCGCTAAAATTGTTTACAAAATTCAGCGGATTTTGTATCTCGTGGGCAATTCCCGCAGTAAGCTCGCCAAGTGAGGCCATTTTTTCGGACTGGATGAGCTGGTTTTGCGTAGCTTCCAGTTCGTTTAAGGTTTCCTCTAACTGGTCTTTTTGCTCCTGAAGCAGTTCATTGGCTATTTTTCTTCGCCTGCTGCCGCGCCATAAAATAATCGCCAGCAAAATCAAAAAGACGGCTACAATGCCAAGGCCATAAAGCTCAAGGTCGGCAACGTATTTTTCCTGCTTAGCTTCAACTTCACGCCGGTTTTGTTCGTCGGCAAACGCCAGCGCCTGGGCGCGCTGGGCTTTGTTAAAGTTTTTCAGGCTGTCGCGTATGGTGTAATATTCAACTGTGTATTTAAGTGTACTGTCAGCCTTGCCGGGAAAGCATTTTGAAAGTAACAGCGTTGGAGCAAGCAAGGTGCCCAACGATGAGCCTTTCGACATTTGATAAACCTTTCGCGCATAAAACAATGCCGAGTCGCGCGTGTTGCTCTTTAAGTAGTAGCGCCCAATATTAATCAAAGCTTCTGTAGTATTTGAAGTGTCGCGCCTTTTTGCGGCGATTGTGGCTGCGGCCCTGTAATACTTAAGCTTAGTTTCATCGGGCATAAACCAGCTTAAGGTTATCAGCGCACGCGGCACCTCGCTTTTGTAATTATCAACACACCACCTGATAAACGTTAAAGCAAATTTTTTAGCGGGCCCTGGCTGATGAAGCTGCAAATAGTAGAGCGTTAAATTCCCCAGCGCGTAGGCAGTGCTCATGGTATCGTTGGCAGCCTGCGAAAAACGAAGCGCCTTTTCTATATATGTTTTGCTCAGCGCCAGGTTATTGTCTCCGTAGCAAATGCTCAGGTTACCGTACGCAATGCCAATGGCCTGTTTATTGCCGGTTTGTTCGGCAGTTTTTAATGCCGCAAAGCACATTTTTACGCCTGCATCCTTGTCGCCATTTTCAACAATGTTATAGCCTAGCTCGGCGGTAATAACGGCCTCGGTTACCAGGTCGTTATTTTTTTTTGCCCAATTGAGTATTTTATAATGATAGTTTAACCCCTGTACCGAAAAATCAATGCCATTATTGATAATTTGATAAACAAGCTTTAACCTTTTGGCAATAGGTTTTGCCGAAGGCAGCAACCTGAAAAGGCTGTCCTTATTTGGTGTAGGGTTTATTTTGGTAGTATCAGCCAGGGCGACACGTACAAGGCTGTCCACATTTATGTTGGCCGTATCAATCTTTTGTGCATTTGCAGATGCGATGGATAGTATAAAAAATAAAACCAGGTAAAATATCTTCATTAAATTAAATCTGTCGGTAGTGAGTAAATATACCATCGATGTACATTTTCCATCAAGTAACTAAATAATCGGCTAATAAACAAATATAGGGGTGCAGGGCAAATAAAACATTTAATATATTAGCCGCAAAAACCCTTATTGTATGCAATTGGATGATGCCGGTAACTATATTATTAATAAATTGAATGACGAGCTACCGGAGTATCTGAATTATCATAATGCATCACACACCATTGACGTGTATGAAGCCGCTAAGCGCCTTGCCCTTGCCGATAGAATTTCCGGCGACGAAATGACCCTACTTTTAACTGCCGCCTATTATCACGATAGCGGTTTTTTAATTAAGGCAACCGGGCACGAAGAAGAATCGTGCCGCATTGCCCGCGAAACATTGCCGAAATTTGGTTATGACACCAACGAAATAGATAAAATTTGCGGAATGATAATGGCAACCCGTTTACCGCAATCACCAAAAAATCACCTGGAAGAAATCTTGGCCGATGCTGATTTGGATTATCTTGGCCGGGATGATTTTTCTTTTATTGCCAACCAGCTTTTTTTAGAGAACTCGTTTTTTGGTACAGTCGGCGATATGGACGAATGGAACCGTAAACAGGTAGCATTTATGGAAAGGCATCATTATTTTACCAAAACCGCCAATAATTTGCGGCAAGCTAAAAAGGATGCTAACTTAGGGCGCATAAAAGCACAGGTAAAATAACAGATGAAGAATTTACAATTGCCATCATGGTTGCAGGACACACTTTATGTTGTTATCGGTATTTTATTTTGCGGCTTTGCACTAAAAAGTTTTTTAGTCCCCAACAGTTTTTTTGATGGCGGGGTAACGGGTATATCGCTGCTGTTGCACGAGCTTTACCACTGGAACATCGCCTATGTAATCGTAATAGCCAATATCCCATTTATTATTATGGGGGCGTTCCAGATAAACAAAACGTATGCTATAAAAACAGTTATCGCGATCATAGGCCTTGGGCTTTGTTTGTCGTTTATAAATTATCCGCTGGTAACTTCCGATAAGTTGCTTACGTCAATTTTCGGCGGGGTATTTATGGGAATCGGTGTTGGGTTGGCCATACGAGGCGGCTGTGCACTAGACGGCATCGAAGTGCTGGCCCTTTATACCGGCAAGCGGATTGCCTTTACCATCAGCGAAATAATATTAGGCATCAATATCGTTATCTTCCTGATAGCTGCCATTAAGCTCGGACTGCCAACATCACTATATTCTATATTAACTTACTATACTGCATCTAAAACCATCAGTTTTGTTATCGAGGGGCTGGAGGAATATACCGGCGTGACTATCATTTCGGGTCAGAGCGAGCAAATAAAACGCGAACTGGTAATGACTCTTGGCCGTGGCATAACCATCTACAAAGGCGAGCGCGGCTTTTTAAAAGACAGCTTCGACGTTAGCGCCCCGGTTGATATTATCTTCACCGTAGTAACCCGCCTCGAGGTTCGGCGCCTGCGCAACGTGGTTTACGAAATTGATGCTAAGGCATTTGTGTTTACCAGCACTATAAAAGAAGCTGCCGGTGGTGTGTTAAAGAAGAGGGCGAGGCATTAACTGAAACCGATGTCCGCCTGTAACTCTATTCCAGTGCTATAGTATAGTTTTGCGTTCCTGTTCACAGTGGAACATAAGGAACAGGGTGGAACAGTGAATAGTGTGCACAGGACAGCAAAAAACCTCTTTCCGCATTAATAAGGCACCTTTTACCCTATCTGCGATGCTAAAAAATGCGAAAAGTGCTGACAAATTAGTGTCAGCACTTTTGATAAAAACTGCTTACTCTTCTGTTTTGCCGTCCATGAGTTGTTATAAAAACAAGAAAATCCGTCCGCCATGCATTGCTGCCGCCCATGTATGCAACATCTATTTTTTTACATAGTCAAACGTATAGTTCCTCACAGCAAGCGTGTCGTTTTTCCCGAGTGTTTTGGCGCCATCCCGGTTAAATTCATTATGAACAATAGTTTGTTCCCGGCGTGTTATCACGTTGGTTAAACTATCCCTATGTAAAATTCCAAGTACCATGTAGCTTATATGCAACACCGACATGTCCCCATTGGCAACAACTATACGCGAAGCATAAACATTTCCATTGGGAAGAACGGATGTCGCCGGCTCCTTGAAAAACGGAGCGTATACAACCGCCAGGTTCGTTGAATCCACTGGTTCTGTATAAGCGCTAAACACAAAACGATCGTTTGTTTTTACATAGTGGAAAGAATCACTGCCCCACTGAAAAAGCCCGTCTGTCCTAAAGGTTACATAATCCTTACTCAATTGCGGGGGATAAAACACATTAAGGCCAACCGCTTCTGCCGACCTGTCCACAAACGGTTGCCCGGTTATCTGCCCATATTTCGTATAGGCTACCGTCCCCTTGGGTGTAATGCTTTTAAGATAAAGTGTAGTTGATTGTTGTATTGGCGTGGTTTCTTTTTTGCACGATGTTAATACGGTAATTAAAATTATTGCGAATGTAATCCCGATCTTGTAAATCTCTCTCATTTGTTAAATTTGCGCAAAAGTAACAAAATTTAACTTTTAATGAATTTTATAAGGGGTGGAATAAAAAAGTTACAATTAACGCTGCCGCGAGTTTACGCCAAATCGTTCAGAAGGATTCATTTGGACTAAGCTAGCGGCAGCTAAACAAACGATGTTTATTCAATCAAACCTTTTTGCCTCAGAATGTCGGTTATGTTCGGCTCGGTTAATTCAACTTTCTTCAATATTTTTATGATTTTATCTGCATTTTTTTCGCGAACTGCAGAATCAAATTGTTCCATTAAGCCACTAACCCACAGACGTTCGTTTACCGTCATTCCTCCATAGTTATTATCCATAATGTAATTATTATCTTGGCAAATAACTACATATTAAACGTTCCGTTCCTCTCCTGTTCCTGGTAATTCTGCACGGTTTCAATTGCGTTATCAATCACATCGCTTAAAGCAACTATAAACGTCCCCGGCCGTGCCAAACTCATTGAGTGTTTAATGGCGTCAATCTCATTCGGCACAATTTCGTAGGTCTTATTTTTATCAACGGAGTTAATGCCTTCAATAAGCAGGCCCACAATATTTTCTGCCGTACGGCCGCGCAGGTGTTTTTCCTGGCGGATGATGATATAATCGAACATCTCGGCTGATAGCTTGCCCAACTCGCGGATATCTTCGTCGCGCCTGTCGCCGGTACCGGCAATGATGCCTATTTTTAGTGGCGAATCTATATGGTCTAAAAACGCTTTGATGCCCCTAAAGCCTGCCGGGTTATGGGCGAAGTCGATCATAAAGCGGAAATCTTTAAAATTAAAGATGTTCATTCTTCCCGGCGTTTGCGCTGCGGATGGTATGAACGTTTCCAGCGATATTTTGATATCGTCGGTTTTAAAGTCGTAAAGGTAGGTTGCCAGCGTAGCCGCCAGCACGTTCTCGATCATAAATGGCACGGTGCCGCCAAACGTTACGGGGATAAGGGTAGTACGCTGCACACGTATTTTCCAATCGCCTTTCTGTATGGTGATAAAGCCATTTTCGTAAATGCAGGCAATTCCGCCCTTTTTGCAATGCGATTTAATAATGGGATTATTCTCGTGCATGCTAAAGTATGCTACTTTGCAATGCGCATTTTTGCCCATTCGCACACAGTATTCGTTGTCGGCATTCAGCACGGCCCAGCCATCTTTTTTAATGGCATCAACCACTACACCCTTTACGCGGGTAAGGTCGTCCAGTGTGTGGATATCAGCAAGCCCAAGGTGGTCTTCCTGTATATTGGTTACTACGCCAATATCGCAAAAACCAAAGCCCAAACCAGCACGCAAGATACCGCCACGGGCAGTTTCAAGCACCGCAAAATCAACGGTCGGATCCTTTAAAATAAACTCGGCGCTTACGGGGCCGGTGGTATCACCCTTCAGCATCATCGTGTTTTGCACATACACCCCATCGGATGTGGTGAAACCCACCCTATGACCATTATTTTTAACAATATGGGCTATCAGTCGTGTCGTAGTGGTTTTTCCGTTGGTGCCTGTTATCGAGATGATCGGGATACGTGCCGACTTTCCCGGTGGGTATAACATATCTATCACATGCCCGGCAACGTTGCGCGGCAAGCCTTCGCTTGGCGCGATGTGCATCCGGAAGCCAGGCGCGGCATTCACCTCTAAAACCACACCCCCATTTTCGGTAAGCGGTTCGGTAAGGTTTTCGGCCATAATATCGATGCCGCAAATATCCAGCCCGATGATTTTGGAGATACGTTCGCAGATAAATATGTTTTGCGGGTGCACATGGTCGGTAACATCAACGGATGTGCCGCCGGTGCTCAAATTAGCGGTCGACTTTACAAAAACCTTTTCGCCTTTTTTTGGCACAGTTTCTAAAGTATAGCCTTTCTTTTCCAGCAAATCCAGTGTGTCCCGGTCTATCGAGATTAAGGTAAGCACATTCTCGTGACCGTAACCACGGCGCGGGTCGGTATTTTCTTTGTCGATAAGCTGTTGTATTGTCGATACACCATCACCTTTAA
This sequence comes from Mucilaginibacter sp., assembly GCF_025359345.1. GTDB lineage: Bacteria > Bacteroidota > Bacteroidia > Sphingobacteriales > Sphingobacteriaceae > Mucilaginibacter. The sequence continues at coordinate 187,599 of NZ_JANYGQ010000033.1, read as the reverse complement.
CGTGAGCAGGATCGCGCAGAGCGGCAGCTACCATTTTGTTATCAATCACTAATACCCTAAAATCGTACCCGGTTATAAATCGCTCCACAATTACCCGGCGCGATATTTTGGCTGCAAACTCGTAAGCGGCAACAGCATCTTCGCGGGTGCGGATATTGATGGAGATACCGCGACCGTGATTCCCATCCAATGGTTTAAATACCAGCGGAAAGCCAACTTTGCGGATAGCTTCGTCCACACCTTCAAGCGATGATATAGTAATCCCCTTGGCAACGGGTATGGCCTGCTCCAAAAGCAAACGCTTGGTTTCGTCCTTATTACTGGCAATATCAACGGCAATGCTGCTGGTTTTCTCCGTCATGGTCGCGCGGAAACGCACCTGGTTTTTGCCGTAGCCCAATTGCACCAGCGACTGGTTGTTCAGCCTAATCCAGGGGATATCCCTTGCTATGGCCTCTTCCACTATCGAGCCGGTACTTGGGCCCAGGCGGGTATTTTCGCGTATTTCGCGCATTTTCTGTATGTCGCGGTCAAGGTCATAATCTTCACCATTAATAACAGCATCGGCAATGGCCACAGCGCTTTCGGCAGCAAAAATGCCCACCTTTTCCTCGAGGTAGGTGAATACAACATTGTAAACCCCTTTTGTTTTTGTTTCGCGGGTGCGGCCAAAACCGGTTTCCATACCGGCAAGCGATTGTATCTCCAACGCAATATGCTCAATTACATGCCCCATCCAGGTACCGGCAATAACCCGCTGAAAAAAGCCCCCCTCAACACCCGGCGAACAACGATGCGTATAAAGGCTGGGCATCAGTTTCTCCAGTCGATCATAAAAACCCTCAATAGTATTAGTTGGGCGATCTTCCATGTCCTCCAGGTTCAGCCGCATTTGTATTAATTTTTTACGACTAACACTCCAGATGTTCGGGCCGCGCAATACTTGTATATTTTCTATCTTCATAAAGATGATGCTATCAATGTTTGGGGGTAATTTTCTTTTAAAACTAAATAACTTAAGCGTTTAATAAAACTTTTGCCACAAAAAAGGCATTATTATTTACAACAACCTGTGTTTATGGCGGTTTTTATTTTAATTTGTAGTGCGATAGGCGAAGGTTGATTACGTGAGTAAGTTGATTACGTTGAATTGAGTTAATATAGTTAAACTTAATGAACATTGTCAACTGAAGCAATCATTCAGCCTAATCTAACTTAATTAACTAAAAATGACTGTCCCGAAAGGTAAATTAATAATTATTGGCGGCGCCGTTGACATGAACACAAATTTGGGCGCACAGGAGCAATTGATAAAACCTGATCACCTTAAATTTTTTGAACAGGGAATATTGAGGCGGATAATTACCGAATCGGCAAAGCAATCAGGTTCAATTGTTGAAGTTATTACTACGGCATCGCAAATCCCCGACCTTGTGGGCGAGGAATATACCGAGGCCTTTAATTATTTGCTGGCAAACCCTATTGGGGTGATGGATATCCGCAAGCGCGAGGATGCGTCAAACCCTGAATACCTGGAGCGCATACGCAAATGCGATGTGGTGATGTTTAGCGGCGGCGACCAGTTAAGATTAAGTTCGATTTTTGGCGGCACGGAATTTTTGCAGATCATGAAGAGCCGTTACGAAAAAGAGCATTTTGTTATAGCAGGCACATCAGCCGGGGCAGCAGCGGCATCAACCAATATGATTTATCGCGGCCAAAGCAACAAGGCGCTGATTAAAGGCGAGGTGCAGATAACCGCAGGACTTGGTTTTATTGATTCTGTTATTATTGATACTCACTTTGTGCAGCGCGGCCGTATCGGCAGGCTGTTATATGCGGTAGCCAGTAATCCGGGCATGCTGGGTATCGGCTTGGGCGAGGATGCCGGTTTGCTGATAACCGAAGGCACCATGATGGAAGCAATCGGTTCAGGCCTTACTATTTTGGTTAATGGCCGCAAAATGGCCGAAACCAATATTTATGACGTGGAAATGGGCTCGCCGGTATCCATAAAAAATATGCGGGTAAGTGTGATGTCGATTTTTGACAAATACGATTTATTGACCAACCAGTTAATGATAAAGAAAAGCGTGAAGGCCGAAGATACCGTAGCGCATGTGCCGGGTATAGGAAGCTAAGAAGAGAGTCAAGAATCAAGAAGGCAAGAACCAAGAAGTCAAGAACCAAGAAATTTCGAAATTTGAGAGAAAATCGCCGCGCCACGTTTTTCATCTTGGCTCTTGATTCTTGACTTCTTAATTCTCTACCATAATACGTGTTTACCAATGAAAATAATAATCCACGGTGGTTTTTTTAGCGAATCGCAAACTAACCAGAAAGTAAAAAAAGCCAAGCAGGATGCGCTTGCCGAAATAGTGCAGTTGGGCCATAAGTACCTGCAAAGCCATACCGCTGTCGAAACCGTGGTTTATACTACCTGCCTGCTCGAAAATTGCGAACTGTTTAACGCAGGCACGGGCTCACAAATACAAAGTGATGGTAAGATACGCTTAAGCGCCTCGTTGATGGATGGCAAAACCATGCGTTTTTCGGGCGTGATAAATATCGAAGATGTAAAAAACCCTATCTGCATTGCCGAGAAACTTTTACCTTATGACGACCGCGTATTGAGCGGCAGGGGCGCCCTTAATTTCGCCCGCGAAAACGGCTTTAAATATTACAACCCCGAAACACCGCAGCGCCGTAAAGAATATGAAAAGAAACTAAGCGATTCCATCCGCCTTGGCACTGTGGGCTGTGTGGCGCTCGATGTTTACGGCAACCTGGCAGCCGCCACCTCAACGGGCGGCAAAGGCTTTGAAATACCCGGCCGCGTAAGTGATTCGGCAACTACGGCCGGTAATTACGCCAATGCTTTTGCAGCAATATCATGTACTGGTGTAGGCGAGGACATTGTTAGTGGTGCAGTCGCATCAAATATAGTAACCCGCGTTACCGATGCCATGCCATTAGCCCTTGCAACCGAAAAAACCTTGAACGAACTGAAACCCTACGATGGCTTTGCCGGCATCATCGGCATATCTGCCACCGGCGAAATTTATCATGCGGATACGCACCCTTATATGGTGTGGGCATCGTATGATGATGAGGTTGAAGTATTCGCGTAGAGACGCAATACTTGCGTCTCTACGCTGACAGGTAACCCGCATTTATATTTCTCGATTTTTTATAGAGACGCAAAGTATTGCGTTTCTACAAAAAACCATTCATCCTATTCCCTATCTTTAAACCCATGAAACTTAAACTCACCTTAGCATGTCTGCTTGTTGGTAGCGGCTTTGCCTTTGCACAGCAAAACGATATGAAAAACATTGCGGCAACCAACCCGCCTGATGTTGCTTTAGCGCCCTTACGTTATTTAGCGTCCGACGAATTGAAAGGCCGTAACATTGAGCGCCCCGAAATAAACACCGCCGCCCAATATATTGCCGACCAATTTAAAGCGGCCGGCGCAAAGCCGGTAGACGGTGCTACCGGTTATTTTCAACTGTTCAGCCTGAGGTTTGTTACGCCCTCTGCAACCGGTACTGTATCTCTTGGTTCGATGACTTTTAAAACGACAATTGACGCATTGCAGCCTGAAGCAAAAGATATTAAACTTGATGCCCCTGTTATTTACGCTGATAAAGATATAGCTGCCGGACTGCCGGCTGCCGATGTAAAAGGCAAAGTGGTACTGGTTGATATGGGAAAGGTTAATCAAAGCAACGGCTCACAATATTTCCGCGGAATGGCGGCACTTCAAAAAACACTCACCGAAAAAGGCGCGGCTGCATTAATTGAACGCTGGAATACCGACGCAACATTTTGGGGCGAAGTAGCGGGCTATCTTGGCGGCAGTAAACCAGCCGGCCCGGCAGATGAAAATCAATTGCCAACACTTATTATTAATGCAGCAAAGCTGGATGATGGCGTAAAAACTGCCGGCGCCAAAGCCAGCATCAATATTTCGGGCACCGGGGTAAAAGACATCGCCCTGAAAAATGTAATGGCTTACATCCCTGGTACCGATGCGCAGCTTAGCAAACAATACTTACTGTTGTCCTCGCATTACGACCATTTGGGTGTAGCCGCAGTACCCAGGATGGAAGAAGGCAAACTGGATAGTATTTATAATGGCGCCAGGGATAACGCTTCGGGCACCACCGCTATAATTGCCGCCGCAAGATATTTCGGTAAACATCCGGCTAAACGTTCTATATTGTTTATTGCCTACACCGCCGAAGAAGAAGGCCTGCTGGGCAGCATTTACTATGCTGCACACCCGGTTACGCCGTTAAAACAAACCGTTTATAATTTAAACATTGATAACGCCAGCTACAACGATACTACCTTAATATCGTTAGTCGGAATTGGCCGCACCAGTGCCGACCCGCTTATTGTTAAAGCTTGCCAGGCTTACGGGCTGCATGTTGGCGGCGACCCAACCGGTGGCGAACTATTTTCTGGAAGCGACAATTACCCGCTTGCCGGCAAAGGCATACCCGCTCCAACGTTTAGCCTCGGCATGAAAACGTTTGATGGAACCATTACCAATCGCTACCACCAGCTAAGCGACGAAGCCGGCAATATGGATATGAATTATGTAATGAAGTTTATCGGTTCCTATATTCTTGCCGCCAAATACGTTGCCGATGACCCCATACAGCCGCAATGGACAGCGAAGGATGTATATGAAGGGGCGTGGAAAACATTGTATGAGAAATAAGACGAAGCAGGTTAAGGTCGGTTAGGCCAATTTTTTACCGGTGGCCTGCAACATTATTTTAACTTGCCGGTCAAATCATCCAGGTGAATAGTGAAACTGAAAATTATCTTGAAGATAGAAGCTTGGTTACTAAGGTGCTGGGCGGTGATAACTATGCTTTCGGGATAATCATAAAAAACACCGAGGGCCTGGTTGCCATGATTGTGTTTAAAATGATACCCAACGCCTACGACCGTAAGGACATTGCGCAGGATATTTACTTAAAAGTATTTAACAGGTTAAGCGGGTTTAGGTTTCAATGCAAACTATCAACATGGATTGGGCAAATTGCTTATAATACCTGTTTGCACTACCTGGAAAAAAAGAAACTGGTTTTACCTGGCAATAACGGCGAGGAAGGTGAAACATTGAATACTTATCACAACAGATTAAAGGGCGCGTTTGCCCATGACGCCGAAACAACCGTTTTCAAAAAAGAACTGTCGGGTATTTTGCGGGATGAAATCGAAAAGCTGCCGCCTGTTTACAAAACCCTGGTTTCACTTTATCATCAGCAGGAGTTGAGTTACGATGAAATAAACCAAATTACCGGGTTGCCAGCGGGGACTGTAAAAAACTACCTTTTTAGGGCGCGAAAATTATTAAAGGAAAACATATTGGGCAGTTATAAAAAGGATGACTTATGAACATTACGCATTTAACGGAGCTTGAAATCCAGGATTATGCAACCGATGCAAAAAATAGTGAAGGCGTGGTTAGTCATATTGAAAGCTGCGAAAGTTGTAAAAACAAGGTAGTTCAGTACCGATTGTTGTTTAGCGAGATTAAAAACAGCCCTGTACCGGCTTTTAATTTTAACTTAAGCGAAGTGGTTTTAGGCCAGCTACAGGTAGTTGAACAAGCGCGTACGGGATGGGTATTTGCTAAATATTTACCGCTGTTTGTTACAGTTATTTTATTGGCTTTCCCGTTATATTTTTATCGGGACGTTCTCGCAGGTATTGTTAAACAAACCCAGGTTGATGTTTTGTGTACCGCAATCGTAGTTGCCCTGACTGTCGTAGTGTACCAAAGCACAAGCCTGAGCAAAAAATTCAAAAGACAAATGAGCACTTTAAGCATGATTGATAATTTGCAACATTAATTTATCATACCGGTCTAATCAACCATATTTCAGCAAAAATGAAAAAGACAAGCTTACTTGCCGGCCTTACAGGTATATCATTTGCAGCAAATGCTGCGGACGGTAACCTAACCGATGAGGGCATAAGACAAATGGTATTAAATGTCACGGCACTAGTCGTTATTTATTTGGCATCGTCGTTTATATTGAAAGCGGTTAAATCCTTTCATGATTATCGACTTAAAGATAAAATGATTGAAAAGGGTGTGCCTGATTCAGTTGTAGAACAGTTTCTGAAAACGCCGGCCGATGATACCAAAAATCAAACAATAAAATGGTTTTTCATTCTTATGAGTTTGGGAGTTGGGCTCTCTTTTATCGGATATTATAATCCACCGTTTATCTCTATGGCGGCAATAATGAGCTTCTGTATAGCCGGCAGTTTTCTTGCCTTCTTCATTTATATAAAGACGACATCGAAGTAAACAATTAATTTTTATGAAAAAACTTAAAACCGGCCCGATAGCGGCCCCGGCATACTATTGCCTTAACTTTTGGAAAATATTGGCGGCACTTGTATTGGTATCTACATTGAGTATCAATTTATTTGCCCAAACGGCCAGCGAATCAAAATTGATCGCCCCCGGGCTTTTGCGGCAGGACTTCAAAATATTAAAAGACTCGCTGCAAAAACTGCACGCCGGTTTAAATACCTATAAAACTAAGGAGCAAATGGCGGAACTGTTTAACAACTGCGAAGCGAAGCTGAATGCTCCAATGACTTTAACAAAATTTTACAGCTTAGTACGATATTTAGTCAGCGGCATAGAGGATGGCCATACTTCTGCTTTTCTCCCACCAGATTTTAATAGAAACCTAATTAATAATGTTAAATTATTCCCTTTAATTGTACGTTTTATTGGCTCAAAAGCCTATACAACGTGCGATAGTGAGGGATTGGCTGCGGGAACGGAAATTACCGCCATAGATGCTCACCCGATAAATCAACTTCGGAAAGAACTTTTTACCTATATACAATCTGACGGGCAATCGCAGGGCGGAAAATACGCCGAACTGAACAACGGGGATAGCCCTTTACTGTATTTATATTACTTGGTTTATGGGGAAAAGTCAGCGTTCGATATATGGTTTAAGGCCGCAGACGGCAAGATTGAGAATACGCATATTGATGCAAAACAATTTAAGGATATTGCGTGCCACCCAACACCAGTCCCGGTAACCCAATACCTAAAGCTGGCTTATCAGCCCGGCGATGTAGCGATAATGACCATTAAAAGCTTTTTTAATGAAAAGTTAGATATAACACGCGAAAACCTCACCGACTTTCTGCAAAAAAGCTTTAAAGAACTGGATGAAAAACACATTAAAAAGCTGATTATCGATTTGCGGGACAACACAGGGGGCAATGATGGTAATGGTGCGCTGTTAATATCATACCTAACCGCTAAGCCATTTCGCTATTATTCATCAATAGAAACCACCACCAGGAAATTTGAGACGAAGGATCACGACCAGCTTGCAATACAACAACCGCACGAAGATAATTTCAAAGGCCCTGTTTTTTTGCTGATTAACGGCAAAAGCTTTTCGGCAACTACCGATGTTTGTGGTATTGCCCGGCAATTTGCAAACGTAAAATTTATTGGCGAAGAAACCGGCGGCGGCTATTATGGCAACACTTCAGGCGCAAGGACAACTCTGTATCTGCCTAACACTCAAATAAAGGTAAATATCCCTTTATGGAAGTACAACACTGCCGTGAAACCACTTAAATATAGAGACAGGGGGATTATCCCTGATTACCCGGTTACGCCAACAATTACGGACTATATTGAGCATAAAGATGTACAAATGGATTACGCCCTTAAGCTGCTAAAACAGGATTAGCTAAATTTCAAAAGAAAAAGCGCCGCTGTTTCATCAACAACGGCGCTTTTATCTTTTTCGACTTTACCGACTTTTCCGTCTTTCCGGACTTATTTCAAATCAAAACTTGTTTTTCCCATGGTATACCCATCAGCATACATTAACACGGTATACGAGCCTTTTTGAAAAGCAACCGGGTTTACCCAATCAATAGTAAATCCGCTGCCATCATCTTTAAATTCAATTGATGTTTTATAGGTGTATTGCAAGTCTTGGCCGTCGGCATTAAAAGTGCCCGCATCGGCACCGGTTACCAGGTTGCCGGTTGGGTCAATTACCCGCATATAAACGTCGTGCATGTTTTTCTCAGCCACGGCGTTGCTGGCTATAGTAAAGTTTATTTTAATTTTCTTGGCAACGCTCGATCGCTTGGTGTCGACCTCTTTGCCGCTGCCCCTTATTTTGTAGGCAACAACATCTACAGTGGCCACTTTAAGGGCCGATGCTACTTTAACTTTGGTGCCTAAATCCTTGTTTTGTTTAGTAAGGTCACTGTCTTTTTTTGCAGCAGTAGCTAAATTGGTTTTTAGCGTATCCCTTTCTACAGCCAATGTTGCATTTTGTTTTTTAAGCTCTTCAATTTGGGCTGTATAGCTGGTTACAAAATACCTTAGTTGTTTTACGTCTTCCTGTGCTTTAGCTAGTTCGGCAACAGTCATTTTGCCTTTTGCCAGTTCGGCCCTTAACACCTTTATCTTAGCCTTTAGCGAATCATTTTTGGCCATCAGTGTCGACGACATGCGGGTTTTACCTGCATTTACCTGTTCAATTTGGGCCTCGAGGCTGTCGAGCTCGGTTTGCAGTCTGCTTTTTTCGTCGTTTTGGTAAACTATTTTAGTGTCCGATTTGTTTTTTTGCATGTACAAGTACACATCCGTAGCAAGCAAAGCCAATACAACCACAATCAGGAAGTAAATGACATTTGAATTTTTCTTTGGTTGCTGGCTTGTTTGGTTTTCCATAGCAGTTAGATTTTTTAAGTGTTCAATAATAATTAAAGTAAGCCGGTTTTATAATAATAAATGTTACAACTTATTTGTTTTGGCGCTTCAGCATTAATTCCCGGTATAATTATTGATTCTATCCCATTAAAATTTTGTAAATGTGTGAAAAATATAACGCAAATTTTGCCCTAAATGTTATAACACGTGTTTTACGGCTTGTTAAAAGTAAATACAATATGATTAAAACACAAAATACGGGCAATTATTATACATATACTAAAACGGCTTGGCATTGAGTTTATATCTTTGCAGCTTTTAATAATTTGTTTGATGCGCATCTACCGGCTATTGATTTTCTTTTTGTTAATATTTACCATTTGTTTAAAGGCACGCGCCCAGCCGGTACAAAATGTCGATTCTATATTAAACGCAAAAAACGCAGATAGCGACACCACCCCGCCAAAACGCGAGTTTAGGGGCGTTTGGATAGCCACCGTTGAAAACATTGATTGGCCAAGCAAACCGGGCCTGCCCGTTAGCGAACAGAAGCAGGAGATGATTGACAGGCTGAATGCCCACCAGCGCCAGGGCATAAATGAAATAATGTTCCAGATACGGCCCGCAGCCGATGCCTTTTACGCTAAGAGCCGCGAACCATGGTCTAAATGGCTTACCGGCAAACAGGGTAAAGCCCCCGACCCTGCTTACGACCCACTGGAGTTTGCAATAAATGAAGCCCATAAACGTGGGATGGAACTACACGCCTGGTTTAACCCTTACCGGGCAACAAACGATGGCAAATTTTCGCTACTGGCCCCTTCGCACATTACCCGGATAAAACCGGAGTGGTTTTTTACCTATGGCGGCATCAAGCTTTTTAACCCCGGGATACCAGAGGTACGCGACTATATTGTTAAGGTATTTTTAGATGTGGTAGATAATTACGACATAGATGGCGTACACCTGGACGATTATTTCTACCCGTACCAGATAGATGGCCAGCATATTGACGACGCGCAGGCATTTGCCACTTATGGCGCGGGTTACCTGGATATAAAGGATTGGCGGCGGCACAATGTAGATACGCTGATTGAAATGCTAAGCGACAGCATCCAGGCGCATAAGCCCCGCGTAAAATTTGGCATTAGCCCCTTTGGAATTTGGGCGAACACCCGTCAAAATCCCGATGGTTCTGCAACGCACGGCGGCTCATCATATTACGAATTGTTCGCCGACTCGCGCAAATGGGTTAAAGAGGGCTGGGTTGACTATATTAATCCCCAGCTATACTGGCCCATGGACGACCGTAACGCAGCGTTTAACACGCTGCTCGACTGGTGGAGCAATAACACCTACGGCAGGCACCTGTACATCGGGATGGCTGCGTACCGCATAAACGAGCGAAAAGTAAACAAGTTCAAAAACCCGGGCCAAATGCCTGAGCAAATACGCTACCTGCGCAAAAACCCAAGGGTGCAGGGCAGCGTTTATTTTAGTTCAAAATCACTGATAAACAATCCACTGGGTATTGCCGATTCGTTAAGACAAAATTATTATAAATACCCGGCGCTGCCACCGGTTATGCTTTGGCTGGATTCTGTAGCGCCAAAACCGCCGGTAAACTTCACTACAACGCAAACACCACGAGGTGTTGAACTAAAATGGACCACACCTGAACTTGCACAGGACAAAGAACCTGTGTATGGTTATGTGGTTTACAAATTCGACGGCAATGAAAAGGTGAATTTAAACGACCCCAGGCATATCCTTCATATTCAATATAACAGCAACACTTATTTTATTGATAACGATGTGAAACGTGGCAAAACATATTTGTACGTAGTAACGGCATTGGACAGGCTGAAGAACGAAAGTGAGCCATCGCCAACAGTGGCAGCGGTTTTGAAATAGGGACTGACAATTCTGAACCTGGTTGCATGTTTACTAAATCCCCGCAACTACCTGCGTTGCCGTTTCGGGTTATAAGCAATTACGTAGTTAAGATGATCTTTTAAAACAGTTTTTACGTCGAGGCCTTGTTCAATTGTATTTAATGGCTGGTGCAGCCTCGATTTAATTGTGTAATACACCGGCAAGGCTATTTCGCCAAATATCTTTGCAGTAACCGCAGGGTAATAATCTTTTTGAATTTTTGTTTTTTGGGCCTCGGTACCAAGTACCAGTTCCCAGCTATCATCGGCTTTGAAGCCGTTTTCCAGCGCCGTATTTGTTAAATCGAACAAATACATCCTGGTTTCTTTTTCTATGGTTGGGTTTTTCATATTATTTATTTCTTAAAGTCAATACCTGCCGGTTTGTAAAAAGGCCGGTAAGCAGTAGTGGCACTAGTGTTAAGTCGAATTCCTGCCTTTTCTGACTTAGAACTCAAGACTTTCGACTCAAGACTAACCGTAAATTTTTGAGTGACATGACACTGGATTAATAAGCTTTGCGCAGCTTAATTATCCGCATCCAGTGCATCAGTTTCATAACCGGGTAAACCGGGTCAATTTCAAACCATCGTTTGCCAAAATTGGCGCTGTTGGGATGTTTGTGGTGATTATTCTGGAACAATTCGCCAAGCATCAGGAAATCAAACGGCGTGGTATTTTTTGATTTATCCTTATTATCAAAATTTGTGTAGCCATATTTATGTCCGCACCAGTTAACAATAGCGCCATGGATAGGGCCCATCATAAAATGAATTGGCAGCAAAAGGAACATCCACCAGTGTGTAGCAAACGCAATATAAAAGCAAGTGTAAGCCACGCTAAAAAGCAGCCTCGAAAGCAATGATGAACCAATCCTGTCTATAAATGGCCATTCCGGGTAATTCCCGGCAAACCTGGCTTCAATATCTTTTGTTTTTTTCAAATGATCACCAAAAGTTAGTATGGTAGCTTTCATCATTTGAAAAATATCGGTAAAAAAATGCGGCGAATGCGGGTCTTTCGCGGTATCACTATAGGCATGATGCTCGCGGTGCATGGTGGCGTAGGCCCGGGGATTTAAAAACGAGGCTCCCTCAAAAAAATAGGCCATTAAATAAAATACCCGCTCCCAGCCTTTGCTTGTAGTAAACATGCGGTGCGAAGCATAGCGGTGCTGGAAAAATGTTTGAAAAAACAACGACAGGAACCAGTGCGCGATAAAGAAGATAAGTATAATCATGGGAAACAGCTAAATATAAATGACGCACCTTTTCATCATCATTTTGATGAAGACACGGCCTATTGATCGGGAAAAGACAGAGGATAATGGATATTCTTTGAATTCTGCGAAGAGCTATGCTATGAAGTGTCCGTTTGTACAACAATTAAACACTTGTTTTGTTACAGGGGAGACGCTATTTATTTAGCACACCGCCTTACCTTTAATTTAAAATACAAAAAAAGCCCCGGACATTCGTCCGGAGCCCCTCGTTAATGTAGTCCCCCCTACAGGACCTACATTCACAGTTGATTAAAAAGTCCGTTTACCGGTAACTGTAACAGTTGCATTATTGCCGTCAACAAATGTTGCTGCTAAAGCATCCGCGGTGAGTTTGGCAATTACTTTACCCCCATCAGAATCCACCAGCTCGCTGTTTGCATTAATTACCCCATGAAATGAGTGGCTTTCTGACGACCCAGTTTTACGGGATGCTCCCCCAAATAATTTCAGACTGCGCGACAGCAACAAATTAAATGTACCTGTCTCCGGCCTGGTGCTATCATAAGTACCTTCAAAGCATTCAATAAGTGCGTTTGACGTTTCTTTTGCGATAGTGAATGTGGCGCTGGCATGCCCGGGTATATTAAACGATGTAACCGTTGGCGAGCCACCATTGGCATCAACCGAGAAAGTAATACTCACTGCCGTTCCGCTTAATGTGCCGGTAAAAGGCGCAATGTAAGTAGCGCCATCAACCACACTAACGCTGGCGGTAAGGTTTGCAGTAACGCCATCGATAACCAAAACCGCAGTAATGGTTGTTCCACTATTTGCAAGGTTAAACATAATGGTACCGCTGGAGCCTATTATTATTCCTTTATAAACCCCCTTGTTTTTGGTGTCATTTGCGGCAACGGCATCGGGCGTGGCTTTGCAGGTAGCACAGGTATAGGCCGGGGCTTTGTTACTGTCCTTACTTTTGGAGCAGCTGAAGGTTACCGTGACAATCAGCGCCAGGGCAACAACATAGTAAAGCACGTTTTTCATTTTTATAGATTTTTGAAGGTTAATATTCATTTTTTACCACCGCGGGGAAAGAAGTTTATTTTAAAAGCCAGTTAGCCGGCTTACTGAAATACAAATTTGTTGACCCATAGCTTTTTGTAATCCTCATCGCTGCCGACAAATACTACACTGTTCTCCTTTGTATCATATATGGGTTCGAAGCTTTTGGTCATATAAAATTTCTCCTTGCCAAGCACAGTAAAGCCGCCAACATTTGCGTTTTGTACATCAAGCTTTGCAATCCGGGGAAAAAAGCGCGGGAAGAAAGTTGCGCGTCCGTTATAGGCATCAAAAAAGTCGGCATAGCCTTTAAAGCCCTTAACCTCAAGCACAACCCAATACAGCGATGAACCATCCTTGGAAGGAATAAATGATTGTGATACCGGGAATATTTCGCTTTTCTTGTCGGTATTCATTTTTTCAACACCGTACTGAGCTTTTAATTGGCCGCCCTTGTCGAAGTGGAAGCACACAATATCCTCGTAGGTCTTTACAGGATTACCCATGCCAAGGTTTGTTTTACCGTTAAGCTGTCCGGCAATCAGGTATTCGCCATTGGCTGTAACCTTAAAGTCCTGCACGCTGAACTTCTTGCCCTTATAAGGGTCGGCGCCTTTATCAGCAGGCGAAGTTTTAAATTTCGACTTAAAGTCGCTCACTGGCGCAGTTGAAGCAAAATCAAGGTTGCCACCGGTAAATTTTAGCAGGTGAAAATTATCCATTTTCTCATTCGCCTTTTTCTCCCAGTTAAAATCAGTTTTGTTTTTTGCATCGGTATAACATGGGTTTGATATAGATGCTGTATAATTTTCAAAAACTTCATCGTAGGGGTCTTTTGACTTTGTTGAGGTAGCGCAGAAAAACACCGAGCCATCCTTTTCAGCCATATCGATAATCAGCATATTATTTGAAGGGCTTTTAAAAGCTACTTTGTTTTTCAACCCGCCGTCGGGCGAGTACCGCAAATAGGTGTAGGCCGATAAATCAGGCTCCCCCTTTTTAGGTGCAAATACCAGCACGATATCCCCATCCTCCAGTTGTGCAGAATATACCAGCGATTGCGAACCGCTTATATCAACGGGCTTCGAGCTAATCGCCAAATCGGAATTTATGCCCATTATCAAAAAATCCGTTCCCTTCTTGTTTACCTTGCTGTCAACTCCCGCCAGCACAAATAAGGTTTGGTCGGTATTGGTAAAGGCAGCGAAGCCGTAGTATTTGCCATCCTCGTTTTTAGGTTTAATAGTTTCTGTCGAAATGGTTTTTTTGGTGATGTAGCGTTGCTTTTTATAGTCCCAGGTTTGCAGTTCAGTGTACTTGCTAAATTTCAGCTTCATGCTTAAAATCTCGAACGAACTGCAGCCGCCAACACTGGCGTAAAAACCGCTCACTGTTCTGTCGGGTTTGTCCTCCTGGGTTTGTTTGGGCTCCGATATTTCCTCGTTTTTTAAAAACTTAATGTTATTATCAAAGCTGTAGTTTTCGTAAAATATCTCGTTTGCTTTTTTATCGCCGGGAATTTTGTAGGTGATGGTGTAGGTTCCATCGGCGTTTACGGCTTTGTATAAAAAACCTTTACCTGCTTTTTTTGAAAGGTCCTGGATGGTTTCCTGGGCTTGGGTGCCGGCAGCCAGCAGCAGCACTACGGACAATAATAATATTCGTTTCATATACATTAGGGTTTGGGAGTAAAGCTATCCCGCCCCGGCTGCATAAAAAATATGAGATAAGTAGTAATGTGAGAAGAAGTTCATGGTTGATAGTTCATGGTCTGAACGCCGTCAACTTTCGTACAGTAGCCAATGACTAATGACAGCGAAGCGAAATGACCAATGACTACCGATACCCCGTTTTCCTTAATGCTTCCTTTTTATTACGCACGTGTAGCTTTTCGTAGGTGTTGCGGATATGGGTACGCACGGTATCTATCGATATAAAAAGCTTGTCGGCTATTTCCTGGTAGCTGAACCCTTTGCTTAGCCAAAGCAATACCTCGTTCTCGCGGTCGCTTAAAACATCTTTGGCATCAACATAAGGCGTTTGCTGCTGAAAAGCCATTACCACCTTGCGGGCAATCTGGCTACTCATGGGGCTGCCGCCTTTGCGCAGCTCAATCAATGATTCGATGAGCTTGGTGGCCGGCATATTTTTAAGCACGTAGCCGGTGGCACCGGCCTGCAACGCTTTAAATACACGGTCGGCATCGTCGTACACGCTCAGTACCATCAATTGCACATTGGGCCGGTACGGTTTTAACCATGCAATAAGCTCTATGCCCGACTTACCGGGTAGCTGAATGTCGGTAAGCACCAGTTCAATATCATCGCCCAGACCGCATTCAAAATAGTTTATAGCTTCCTCAGCACTTACAAAAGATGCACGCAAATTAAACTCGCCCGACCCTGCCAGCAAGGCCGACAGGTAGTTGCGGATTTTTTCGTCGTCTTCTATAATTACAATAGGCGTCATAAGTTGTGAAAATAACCTTTTATTACCGGTTTATAAATGTGAAAAAAGTAGTAGGCTTTACCCGGCAGTAAACGTATAAATTACCGTAACTCCCTGTTTATCACTTAGCCATTTTACATCACCACCAATATCTTCCATCCTTTTTAGCATATTTTTCAAGCCGTTGCAAGTTACCTTTGCTGCCGTTTCAGGCAAACCTCCGCCGTTGTCTTTTACAGTGAATTCAATTTTGCCACCGTTAACCCTGCAGCCTAGTTCTGCGCTGGTTGCATTTGCGTGCTTCATCACATTATTTAATGCTTCCTTGGTAACCAGGTAAAGGTTGCGGCGTTGTTCATTGGTAAGTTTTATATACGGCACCTCATCCGGAAAGTCAATTTGCAGTTTAAGCGCAAATGGCTCAAAATACTGCTGCATTTGTTCGCGGGTGTAAGCAAGCAGGCTTTCCAGGGTATCGTTTTGCGGGTTAAGCGCCCAAATAATTTCATTTATGCTCTCCAGCAAGCGCCTTGCCGCTGCCGATATGCTGTTTACATCCGTTTTAATAGATAGTTCGGCCTCCTGGTGCGTTTGTATCAATTCACTTAGCAGGGCAATATGCGTTAGCCCGCTGCCTATTTCATCGTGCATATCGCGGCTAATGCGGTTACGTTCCGCATCTATGGCCTGTATTTTTTCGAGCTCATTTAAACGGCGTTTAATTTTCACCTGCGACAGCATATAGGTGATATACACTATGATAGCCAGCACCAGCAACACTCCGGCAATATAAAACCAGGCGCGCTGCCAATAAGGCGCCGTTATATGTATGAATACTCTTTCCTCGTCGCTCCAAACGCCATAGGTATTGGCCGATTTTAATTTGAAAACATAATTGCCTGGCAACAAATGCGAGTACCGTGCCGATTTACCGTATGTAATTACCGGTTTACTGTCCCAGTTCTGCAAAATATATTGAACCTTATTAGCCTCGGGCCGTGTATAATCAAGGGCCGCAAACTGTATGTTAAAATCGTTTTTACTATACGGTACGGTGATTTCCTGGTTTTTAAAATGGGGGCTGGTTTTCAGGAATGCCTCGCCATTAATTTCAATACGCGTTATTGCCGCACCCGGCTTCAATAAATTTTTCACGCTGTTTACCGGCTTAAACCAGTTAAAGCCTTTTATCCCGCCAAAATAAAAAGTGCCCGTTTTGCTTTTGTAAAATGATTGTGTGTTGAACTCATTACTTTGCAGGCCATCCAGAAACGAATAGTTTTCAAAGGTATTATCAGTCCGGTTGAAAAAACTCAACCCCTTGTTGGTGCTAATCCAAAGATTATGATTTTCATCTTCCAGCGAGCCGTATACATAAGTGTTTGGCAGCTTACTTTTTTCGCCCCAAACCTGGTATTTGTTGGTGGCAGTGTTGAAATGTATTAAGCCCATCCCGCTACCGATCCAAAGCCAGCCGGCATCTTTTTCATCATGCCGAACACTCCGCAAGTCAATCCCGGGTAGCAGCGTTTCAAAAGGCCCATACATTTCGCCATCGGGTTTTGCGTGAAACAGCCCAATGCTTGATATGGCCGCGTAAATACTATTATCAGGCATTTCAACCACATCTATAATATTGCTTTGCAAATACGGGTCCTTGTCAAGATACCTTGCCGTGAAATTGCCTTGCTCATCCTTGTGTAATCTTACTAAACCTAAAAGTGTAGCTGCCAAAATATCTCCGTCATGCAGTTGTATCAGTTTAAAAATAAAAACATTAAGCTTTGGGAATATTTTAGGCTGATGTATAATAGGTATGGTTCTAAAAGTTTGCTTTTTCATATCGAACAAGCTGATGCCTCCGCTGCTGCCCACCCACATATTCCCATCTTTATCCTTTAAAAAACTGCTTACAATATTACCGGGCAAAGTGGTATCATCTCCGTCTTTATGCTGAAAGTTTTTTAGGGCACCTGTAAGCTGGTTATAAATGTTAAGACCGCTGTTGTGCGTGCCAAACCAAATATTGCCTGCATCGTCCTCAAAAAAGCATTTGGTAAAATAGTCCTTCAATATGGGGTAATCTCCTTCGGACAAGGGGAATAAATTAAACTTGGGCTCCTTTAAATCAAGCCGCGAAACCCCGCCACCGTCAATTCCTATCCACAGGTTATCGCCCCTATCAATATACAAACATGTTGATATATCAAATGGCAACGATTTCAGCTTCGAGTTATCGTGGTGGTAGTTATAAAACTGCCCGGTTTTTTCATTATAATAAAACAGGCCGTTGCCCCTTGATGTAAACCACTCCCGACCGTACTTGTCCCTTGTATTTTGAACCGAATAAAAAGGCGCAGGCTTTCCATCTATCGTTTTAACAATGGTTGTATCGCGCCCGGTTTTTAAATCACGAAAAATTATGCGGTCATCAAAAGCTAAGATGTGGCGGTTTTTCTCAAAGAACACACTTTGTGGCGGATATTTTTGAAGCCGGTAAGTATAGCGATGGGTTTTACGGTTAAAAAATATATAGGGGTCGTTTTTGCCGACCAGCCGCACCCAAACATTCCCTTCATCATCGGCGCTGTTTTGAGCAAATGACACCTGCGAGAAGTCTATTTTATAAGGAAGCGGGTACAGTTTTAGTTTATAGGTATGGGTGTCGAATTCAAAAACACCTTTAATTATATTTAGTATGATAAGATTGTCGTGCTCATCCATAAACTGGCAAATGAAATTACTATTGCCAAAATCGTCTTTGCCGAAGGCCTTTACCCTGTCAACATTCTCGGTAAATACATTCCACTTAAAAATACCGCTCTCGTTACTGTACCAAATGTTGCCTTGTTTGTCTTCAAAAAAACTGCCGCGGATAAAATTATTTACCGCATCGGTATCGCTTTTTGCCTGGTACCTGAAAGTGCGTAGTGAACTGCCATCGTAGCGGCAAAGTCCATCAGGCGTGCCAAACCACATAAAGCCTTTCTTATCCTGGCGAATCCCATAAACCGAGCTATGAGGCAGGCCATCATTACTGCTAAGCGTTTCGAAACGGGGAATAATACGCTGCGACCAGCCAGCCAGGCTGATCAACATGCCGATAAGTGCGAGTTTAAAACGCATTACTTTACAAGGATTATCATGCGTACCTGAATAGTTTAAATTAAAAGGTTGCTGCCGTGCGGATTACGGCAGCAAATTAGCTTGCTTGCTAAAGGTAACAGAAAAGATACAATTTACAAAGGGGGATGTATATTTCGTTTGATGAGGATGACGCGGCAATTTTCCACAATGCCGGGTTGAATATGGGTCGAGCCGATGGTTCTTAAAAAAGGAACAAATTAGAGTTTCTAAGCAAGCAATACGTTTGCTGGGATACCCAACTTCTGATGAAGTACTTTTGCAATTCGTAATGTAAGCGGTTTTTTCCCGCTAAGCAACGCAGACACGTATCCCTTGCTTCCTATCCAATCAACAAGGTCTTTGTTCATAAGCCCTTTTTCATCCATTTTTTGTTTTACAACTGCGATAGGGTCGGGATAGGGAACAGGATAATGCACATCTTCATATTGTTTTATAAGTAACAAAGCAATTTGCAGCTTTTGGCCAGTCTTGCTTTCAGGAGCCACTTCTAAATCAAATTGACTGTCAATCCACTCTAGTAAATTTTGGTACTCTTTATCGTTCTTTATGATTTGTAAATCCATATTGTTAATCTTTAAATTTAATCGTGGCTACATCAATCATACCATACTCTTTGTGGGTGCCGAACCATTTTATTTGTATAGTCTTATAAATAAATATAACACGGATGACAAGCCTATAATGATTTCCCTTTATATTAATCACAACACGATTATCTCCTACTAAACTCGCACTCCCATTAGTAGCCTTTAGTTCTTGGAAATTTTTAAAATCAGCCGACAAAAACTCATGGTACCATTCAAATAAAGCGTTTTTAGCCTCCGGGTACTTTTCCCCGTAAACCAAAAGTGTTTTCCTGTTAATGATATTAAACATTACCCATAAGGTTTTCTAGTGGCAAACAAAGATAGATGGTTTTCTAATAGAAAACAAAAAAACAGCAATTAGGAACGACTGTTATTTTTATTCCTTCACCCACTTACTTTTAAACCCTAACGTCTTCAGCCCCTTTTGTATGTCCGGATTACTCATAAACAGCTTCCATATCAAACCGCTGCGGTAATTTTCAATCATGACTACAATCGGCCCCTGGTCAATCGCCAAATGGGTTTTGGCGTACCAGTTATGGGTTTCGCTAAAGCCATCGGCAAAACCGTATGGACCCCATATCTTATCTCCCAAATCATAATAAAAATGTTTAAGCGCTTTCATGGAGTATTCTGGCGTGTATGGAAACGATGATAGCGCGGCCGTTGGTTGTATTACGCCCCGGTCGTCTTGCGGACAATGGGCTACATAGCCCTTCCAGCTGTCGCCGGCTGTAAGTCCCCAGCAGTTTTCGCCGTAGCCTTTAAAGTGTTTAGGGTTGGCTATACAATATGCTCTGTTGATAAGGGTATGATTTTTTGTTTGTTCGGCATAATCAATGCCGTTATCGTCAGTTAGTCCGGCAGGATCAATGCCCATGTAGGTGTATTGTTCAAAAAACAGCGGCCCGCCCATATCAAAATCACCCAGCGGTAGTTTGTAGCCAAAATACGATTTGCCATTTTTCCAGGGTGTGCTTTTTACCCAGCTGTTTTCATAAAGTTCCTTCGATATAGGGTGTACCGGCGATGATGCCGAAATAATATAGGTAATCAGTGCCTCATCATACCCGAATACCGGGAAATTCATGTCAAAATCATTACGGGGGCTCCAATGCCAAAACAAAGTTTTATTGCCACCCGCGCTGTGCCAGTTCCAGTCGGCAGCGTCCCACATTTGCTGTACCCGTTTTTGGAAATATCTTTCGGGCAGCGTGTTGCCATTGAAGTAGGCCTTAGCAGTAAGCAGCCCCATCATCAGGTACGATGTTTCAACTATATCTGCGCCATCGTCCAGCCTGCCAAACGGGATCGTCTTGCCGGTTACACCATTCATAAAATGCGGGTAAATACCATGGTAACAATCGGCCTTTATTAAAAAGTCAACAATCTTTATCAATCGCCTTAAGGCGGTATCTCTGCCAATCCAACCACGATTTACGGCTACCACGGTTGATAGCACGCCCATCCCCGTACCGCCAATGGCGCAGGCTTCGGGGCCGAAGGTGTGTTTGCTCAGGTTCGGCTCGTCGTCGGCTTCGTTAATATAATCCCAGTAATATTCGGCTTTTACAGTATTGTCGCGCTCACGGGCCAGCCCGCTAACCGGGTGGGCAAAATGCCAGAAGTACCTGAAAGTTTGCCGTTGTACAATGTCAAGCAGCGCTGAATCGCTGATATTTTTGATGATCCCTACAGGCGCTATCGAGTTGCCGGGGTTTGGTTTATGCCCAACGGTATTTTTTTGTGCAGATGCCATGAAAGCAAATAACAAGGCGATAAGCATGCAGATTAATCCTTTTTTCATGAATGTTTTGTAACAGGAAAGCCGATTTATAATTGACGGTCAAGTTAGGGTTTTTATAAGCTATGCAAAAGCAGTTCGCTTATTCTTTCTTTTTGCCCTTTGCGCTTGGTTTAGGTTTTAATGTTGTTGCGTAATCGTAGCTGTCAAAAAACCAGGTTTTCAATTCTTCAGTTTTCTGCAAAAGAGAATTGGGTACTTGCACGTACTCCTTTTGTACAATACCATATTGAAATACCAGGCCGGTATCGTATTTCAGTATAAATTCCTCGCGCTTTTGTGCCGGTAGCTTTAGCGCTAAATAATCGTCTTTTGTAAAATAGCTGTACATATTGCCATTTAGCGAAGTATAAGGCATGGTGTCTCCTTTTCTAACCACATCAGGATGCAACGCCACTAATTTATCGTACAATGCAATTTTATCGTTTCTGCTATTAGGTGTTTCCATCTTTTTGTCGGCTTTATGTAATTGGTTAGTCCAAACTAATCATTTTTTTACCCGATTAAAATCCGTTTTATAAACTTGTAAAATAATAAACCAACATGAGCTCGATACATTATATCTGTACCACCTGCGGTGTTCAATATGCGTCATTAAGCACGCCACCCGAAAACTGCAAAATTTGCGAAGACGACCGCCAATATGTAAATCCCGCCGGCCAAAGCTGGACAACACTTAGCGAATTACAACAAGGGCATAAAAATAAAATTGAGCAGGTTGCCCCCAATTTGTACGCCATTTATACTGAGCCGGCTTTTGGAATTGGCCAGCGCGCGCACCTGTTAATAAGCCCTGGCGGTAACATTTTATGGGACTGTATCAGCCTGGTTGACACCGAAACTATTGAGGCTATCAGTGCGTTAGGAGGCGTACAGGCTATGGCAATTTCACACCCTCATTATTTCTCCTCAATTGTGGTATGGGGCCGGGTTTTTGGCAATGTACCCATATACATAAACGCGTTTGACAAAAAATGGCTCGCACGCGCCGACGCCAATATTAAATTATGGGACCAGGACACGCTCAATTTATGGGACGACATACAGCTCATTCGCTGCGGCGGGCATTTCCCCGGTGCAAGTGTTTTATTTTGCCCGCAAAACAAAGGCATGTTGCTGGTTGGCGATACCATACAAGTTAGCCCCGACCAAAAAACAGTTTCGTTTATGTATAGCTACCCCAATTTGGTGCCACTGCCCAAAAAAGAGATATTACAAATAAAGGCGTCTGTAATTGACAAACCGTTTGATGCCATGTATGGCGCATTTGGGCGTTATATTTTAAGTGATGCAAAAAAATGTTTGGAATTTTCGATGGAAAGATATTTGAAAATATTTGAATAGGCCTTGTGCCTATTGCTAATACTACAGAATTTGTCCCGCAAGTTGCTCCCAGTTACCAACCGGTTCTTTTATGCCCAGCATTTTAGCTATAAGCATAAATATATCGGCCGGTTTTTTTCCCTGTCCGCGTAAGTAATTTACTGATGTTGAGCCGGCAGATTTCGATAGTTTTTTGCCCGGCGCCTCCATCAGCAGCGGGTGATGATAAAAAGCAATTTCGGCAAATTTCTCCTCGCCTAATGCAAGCGACAGTCGATGTTGGGCAAGCGTGGACGGCCAAAGGTCTTCACCGCGCACCACCAGGTCAACGTCATAAAAAAGGTCATCAATTACCGATGTGAGTTGGTAGGCGGGTAAGCCATCTTTGCGTTTTATCACAAAGTTTTCCATTTCTGCGGGCAAAGCCGCCGTTACTGTTTCCCCGTTATAGCTTTTTACCGATAGTGGCAGGTTGCCGCTGGTATCCAAACGCCAGCTAGCATCAATTATATCGCCGGTTACAATCCTATTTTTGCAATTACACACCGAGGCATTCAGTTGACTGCGCGAACACGTGCATGCGTACACAGCACCGTCGTCACGCAATTTTTCAAACGCTTCATTGTAAAGACCGAGGCGATGCACCTGCGAGTAACTATCCTCAAATTCTTTAACATTGCGAGGCCCCTCGTCCCAGGGTATCTCTAAAAAATCAAGGGTGTCAAAAATATCCTGCACATATTGCTTGTTGGCCCTCGCCTGGTCAATATCGTCAATCCGTAATAAAATTTTAGCCCCTGTTTTCCGGGCCACCGCTGCCGTAATGCTGAATGACAATATATTACCAACATGCAGAAAACCACTTGGTGTTGGTGCAATGCGGGTTTTGTTAAAATACTTGTCGTGGGTTATCATTTCTTGGCGCGACGGGATGTAATCAACCAAAATACAATATGTGTTTTAGCTTCTAAAATATAAGGTTGTTATTTTTTCAAATAGCCGCTTAATTATGTAAATCTTTCCCCAAATAATGTAACGGTCGCCGGTCATCGCCAGGCTACATTTGTATCATTAAATAATTAAAAAAATAAAATCATGAAATCATTATTCAAATTGATTAATACAATCAAAAACAAATCTCAAAAATGCAGCAACCCAAATTGTACCTGTCAAAACTGCACATGTGGCGACAATTGCACCTGCTCAAATTGCCTGTAATAATTCCATTTTTCAAAACAAGATAGCCATTTAATTTAAGTGGCTATCTTTGTTTTATTGGCCGGGCTACTAAAACAAAAAACCGCTTTTAAATTCATCTCCATTATAATCACCTTGAAGTATTACATAAAAAATATGGTTTGCATGCGCTGCGTTAAGGCAGTCGCGCTTTTGTTGGAAAACATGAATGCTGAGGTAGTTTATGTGCACCTGGGCGAAGTGCTGTTGAAAAGGCCACTCGTGGCAGAAGAAGTCGCACAATTTAAAACCAGTTTAAAAAGTGTCGGATTTGAATTGCTGGATGATCAGCGCGGGCGGCAAATTGAGAAAATAAAAGCCATAATAATTGATCACATTCATTACAAGGAAGATGAAAAGTTCAATTTTTCGAAAGTGCTTTCAAACGAACTTGCCAAAGAATACTCTCAATTAAGTAAGTTATTTTCGGAAACAGAAGGCGTGACGATTGAACACTATGTAATCCTGCAAAAGATAGAGCGGGTTAAGGAACTGCTTGCTTATAACGAGATGAACCTTAACGAGATCTCTTATAAGTTAGGCTACAGCAGCGTTGCGCATTTATCAGCTCAATTTAAAAAAGTCACCGGGCTTACACCCACACAATTCAAGGCGCAGGACATCCATTTACGAAAACCGTTAGATATTGTTTAGTTTTTGCGAAAGCTGAAATACATTACCCTCCGGGTCTTCTCCATCGCAAAGCAAATAATTAAATCCAGGGAAAGATTTTATATCCCTTAACACCACGCCCTGCTGCATTAAACCGGCGCAAAATGCGGTCAAATCACTGTCGACATTAAAAACTAATTTGGCATTGCTGTCCACCCTGAACGGATTATCACTTTCATTTATAAAGTCAATTCCGATTTTGTGAAAGGCAATTTCTGTTTGCCCGACGCTTAATACAACCCACTCGCTGCTAATTTCTTCAAGCAACTTAAAATTAAAATGCTGCATGTAAAAGTCCTTAAGCCCTTCTACATCTTTACCGAAAATTATTATCCTGTTTAGCGAAATATTCATTTTCCCATTTAAATAAATATCATTCATCTGCCAGCTCAATCCAAACCGGGCAATGGTCGCTTGATTTTTCCCAGCCGCGCACGTTGTGGTCAACCGCACCGGCTTTAAGTCGACTGGCAAGATTAGGGCTCAACAAAAAATGGTCGATACGCAACCCGGCATTACGGCCGTAAGCATCGCGGAAGTAATCAAAAAATGTATAGATAACCTGGTTGGGATATAACGTTCGAATGGCATCCGTCCAGCCTTGTTCAACCAGTGTTTTAAAGGCCTGGCGTGTTTCGGGGCGAAACAGTGCATCATCAACCCAACGCTCGGCTTTGTAAGCGTCAATCTCAGTGGGCATAACGTTATAATCGCCGGTTAGTACTACCGGCATACCCGACGCAAGTAATTCAGCTGCATGCAGCGTCAGCCTTTCAAACCAGCGCAGTTTATAGTCAAATTTAGGACCGGGCGCCGGGTTGCCGTTTGGCAGGTAGAGGCAGCCAATGGTAATGCCGTTTATAACAGCCTCAATGTAACGGCTGTGCTCATCGTCAGGGTCGCCGGGCAAAGCGCGGCGCACTTCAGTAATATCCATCCCGCGCGTCAGTATGGCCACGCCGTTCCAGCTTTTTTGGCCATGCCATATTACATTATAGCCAGCATCGAGTATCGCTTGTTCCGGGAATTTATCCTGCGGGGCCTTCAATTCCTGCAGGCAAACCACATCAGGCGTTGTTTCTTCCAGCCAGCGCAGTAATACAGGCAGGCGCCCGTTTACACCATTTACGTTATAGGTTGCTATTTTCATAACATTGCTTTATTAGTTATTACCCGAAAGATTTAATACTATTGAATCGCCAGATGGTGAAATCCTGAACACAGCACCATCTGCCGGTTTAGTAAATCTTCCCTTGACCGCTTTTACAGCATAGTTCATCCCTTCAAATTTACAATTGATACTGTTATTATTTATGCTGGTGAACGGCAATTTTATACCGTCCGCAGTTGTCAAATCAAGGTACCAGTTGCCGGGGATATCACCATCGATTTTGATTTTTAAGGTTCGCTCGTCCATATCCATAACAAGGGTTCCGTTTGTGGTTGTCAGTGGCCAGCTTATGTGTAACCTCCCAGGAGCTGGATTTGTTATGCTCGGGTTGCCACCGGTTAAGCTAACCGATTTTCCGTCGACAGCAGTCATAAACCTTAAGCCTGCCAGTTTTTGGGCTTTGCTCCAAATGTAACCATCAACAACCGGTAGCGTGAAAAACGTGCACTCGTTCGACGTTGCCACTTTTGTTTCGTAAACCGAAGGCAGCTTCTCATTAAATAAATGAATATCGCGGAAACGCAGCGTGCCGTTCTCCCACAACAAGTTCACCCGGTAAAAACGACTGTTGAACCAAACGGTTTTGCGGTCACTACCAGGTATATCTTCATTAACGGTAACCGATGTCGCTGGCGTAACCTTGTATTTCGCCTTAAACCACGCGCCCGATTCGGCAAGGGTTTCCACCTTTATTTTGTGCTCATTGCGCAGTTTTGCTATTAATGGCATTTGTATTTCAAACCCTTTAGCCATTGCATCCCAGGTAAATGAGTTTTCCTGTCCGGCTTGGGTATAAGCAAATTCCATGTCCTGACCTTCAACAAACTGCTTAAAATACCAGTTTACCCAGGTAGAATCGCCGCCGCCAAATTTGTAAACAGGCTCAAGGGTTACTACGCCCTGCCTGTTTGTGCCAAGGCCGTTATCATACTGCCTTACCGGGTCGCTACCAAGCATCCTGAAAATGGGCACGGGCACCTGGTTTGCTTCGTGCTGCGCGGGCATGTAAGAATTTATTTTACTGGGATAATAAGCCTGGTTCCAATAGCCTCCCCAAAGCGTATAACCATCGGTGCCATATTGATCTTTACAATTAGCCGATGCCACAATGTGGTACTTTTGGTACATATAATTTAGCGTATGCGCATCAATAAACCACGATGCAACCGACTTTGGATAGTAGCCGAATATCTTCTTAAAATCCTTCATGTAAACATCAGTCAGCAATTCGCGCTCATGAGGTGTGTAACCTGTTGCGAAGCCGATGTTTGCCCGCCAGTCCCAGGGATAACGGCCACGCCATTTTAACCCTGCCTTTTCAACCAGCGGCTGCGGTATTTCCCACCAGCCCCCAATTTCGAACGAGTTGCGCGGCAGACTTTTGAGCAACATTTGATAACGTGAATCCATCAACGCATCATACTGCAATAAAAAAGTGCCGCCCAGCTTATATTTTTTCATTATTTCCACCTGTTTTACCACGGTCTGGTAAAGCACATCTTCGGTAATTGCAGGGTCGCGCGGTTCCAGCAGGCGGATAAAATTTACAATATTTACAATTTTGGGGCGACTGCTTTTTATTATCGGTACAATAGGTTTACTACCGTAATTGAACGAGCAAAGCAAACCTGTAACCGCAATTCCAAATGCTGCAAGGGCCAACAGCTTTTTATTCATGGCGTTTTATTAAGTAGTGTTGAATGATATGACGTTGGGCAAATTACAAATATTTTGGTGCTTGTGGATGAGAATTATATCAGTTAACCGCCGTGTTCAGGAATGGCCGCTCCACAAACTTCCTACTGGAATACGCGGTAAATTTAACCTGGCAGAATTAAATCTTTAAAACAAAACAAACTGATTAGTCCTATGTTTTTATATATATTATTGTCTTCAGTCTGCTGTTGTCAAATACTTCATCCACATATCTATTGAACTAACACTTACTTACCAGCCCAATGTTAACAGATACCTCGTTCCACGTAAAAGTTATAAACGATGAAATAATAACTTATTACGAGGCAGTGCCTGGTGATGCGTGTTTCAATTTGGCCTATAATAGCGTTATTTTTGCCAGTGTAATGCTGCAGGGCCACTGGCAACAAACATCCGGAATAAAGTTACCGGCTCAGCAACTTTTAACAATAGGAAAACAAATCAGCAGAATAACACGCCGCCAGACGTTTACCAACACAAAAACACCACAGGCAACAGCGTTGTAAACACGCGCAAACATTTCAATAACACCACGGTTGGGGTTGTGGAAATGGTAACGTTATTTTATAGACTTTTTGTTTAAGTCGTCAGCTACCCATTGCACCCAGTCCTTTTCTTGCGCAGGAATATAGATATCAGGCTTTATACCGGTAGGATTAATGGGTTTTGTTTTTATATCTGTCGAGAAAAATACAGGGTACCCCCAGTAATACCATTTACAACTTTTGTCCCCAATTGGCAGGGCATTAACACTGCTGTAGTCAATCATCCCATAAGTGTTATCCCCGTACAAAGTAACTTTCGAGCTGGTTTCCTTTAAGCCATTAATAAATGCTTCGCCGGCGCTTGCCACTGCTTTGTCGGTAATAACAGCAATATGTGCAGGGTATTTGTATACCACCCTTTTGCCGGTATCTGGCCACGCGCGATAAAACGAGAATCCGATTATTTTACCTGGATTGGCCCTGATTTTGCCGATAATATCATCGTAATATTTGATTGCCAGGCTATCTTTCTTTTGCCGGTAATACGTGCTCTGGTTGTACAGATAGGCGGCATCGTCTTCAGAAGCCATCAGCAGCAGGTCGTCGGTGCCCGGCTTTTTCGGCTCGGGGTGTACAATAGTATTGGCTATTTTGTAAATGCCGCCCCATATGTAATTGCCGCCGCCATTGCCGCGTACATCAATTATCAAGTTAGGGGTTGATGTAATCAGTGCCTCGTTTTTTATCAGCACGCTATCCAGGTAACGGCCATCAATTAATGCCGAGGGGACTGTAAGCAGCACATTGTTTTTATCAATGACCTTTAATATTGGCAGCTGTGGGTCAACTGTATTTATATAGCTATACTCAGCGTTTAACGGCCAGGCCTTTGCTAAACGATAAAGCCCCATCGCCAAAAAAACATTTTTAAAAATATGCACATTCTCGAAACGCAACCGGGCAAAATCGCCCCGGTAAACGGCTACGTTATAAGTGTTTTTTCCTGTTTTTTCAATTTCCATTTTCACCATACCCGGTGCCCATTTAGGGGTCGATGTTTGCTGTACCACCCCCGAAAAGGTATTTTTCCCTGTTTTTACAATGCCTAATTGCAGGTTTCCGGCCGCCCGCCAAATACCCTCTATCGAATCCCTGTCGGTTTTTTTAGCAATTAGTTCTTTGTAATTTGCCGGCAGGGGATGGGTTTTAACAGTGGCTGCTAAACTGTCGGGTTGTTTTGGCGGCGACTCAAAAATATCCAGGTGCCCATCGTGAAAAAAGCCGACATATTGTTGCAGCACGCCATAGCAATCTATAAACGAGGTTTTAACTGCCTTTTCTCTTAGCATTCCTTTTAACTGCACATATTGCGAACTGTCCTTTTCCTTTACATTGTGGATATAGCCGGCATAATTGCTTTCGGTTTTTGTAATAACCTGGTTTAAAAGGGATGAACAGGAGCATGTTTGTGCAAACATGTTGTAGCCGCTGACAAGGCCACACATTAATAAAAATAGTTTCTTCATCATCAAATATTTCCCGCCAAATAAAAGCAATCGGACTTTAAAATTTCCCGGCGTATACATAAAACAGCTATTGGTATACCAACTGTATGTTTATGCATCTAAATAAAGCTTTTTGTGGTAAAGATTATATGCGGCGAACACTATTTGATTGATTAAAGACTTATGAATCCCAACCGACATATATCGTATAAATTATTAATCGCCAAACGTTTGTTGCCACATCGTTGGTTTTACGTCCGGATAGTTAGATATTTGTTTATTAAACCATCGCAACCATGTATTCAACTCAATTCCTCCTTCGCCTTACTAAAACAATTTCGGTAGCGGCAATTGGTTTAATGGCTTTACTGGTAGTTATCGGCAATACAACCGATTATTTTACAAACTACCATTTTGTTGAGCATGTACTAAAGATGGATACAACTTTTCCTGATAGCAACATTCATTACCGAAGTATCCATAGCACATTTCTGTATCATGCAGGTTATATTTTCATCATAGCAATGGAAGCCTTTATGGCATTTTGCTGCATTAAAGGTGGCTGGCAGTTATTTAAAAACTTAAAAAACAGTGGTATGGTGTTTCATGCTTCAAAAAACTGGGGCGTGGCCGGCATACTTACCGGCATAGTAATCTGGTTTCTTGGTTTTGAAGTAATTGGCGGCGAATGGTTTGCCATGTGGCAGAGCCGCATTTGGAACGGGCTGGGCAGCGCCGAACGGATTGTCACCTTTTTAGTTATGGTGCTTATATTATTGCAGTTTAAAGAAGAGGATTAAAGCACTTTCTTACCGACGGCATGTTCATCATCAGTTGGGTGATAGTTTCAGAGCATAAGTTGGGTACACGTTGTATGGTTTACATATTCCGGTGTAAACCATGTATAAATATCTATAAATCAATTATTTAAATAAAAACACTCAACAAATTGGGTTTACACTTCCCGTCGTTCCGGCAAGCTTATTCAAAACGTTAATCAATTGGTCACATTACGTTAACAATAAACCTTCAGTTTAATATCAGCAAACTTGTGCGTAAAAATTATTTTTTTTAAGCACACAGGCAATATTTATAAATATATATTTTTATATTTATAACATAATAAGCCTTCCCCGGGCAATTACCCAACTAACCTCCACCGCACATCTTATGGAAGTACAATCACATGATCAGGAACCTTTTTTCATTCGGCCGTAACCGGGGGGTAATTTTTGCAACTCTTTTGGTGATAATAACGCTTGGCGCCGCGTATTTTTTTGTTTTCGTACCCAACAATCAGCGTGCGCTCGAAGAAAAGCAATTCAGGTGCCTCCAAAACGCAGCGCAAAACATATCTGATAAAATCGACAATTCGCTGGCCACCCTCAATAATTTATTGAGCAATTACCAGCCATTCTCAAAAGCTCATAACAATGCCAAATTGCTGGCCTACATCAAAAATTATCCCACCAAAAACTTTACCTTAACCATCGATACCAATTATGTACGGGTAAAAACCAACCCCGAACCGGCTCCCGGAACAATCAGTGATACATCCATTATTTTTAATGAGCGAACCCTTTCCATCCACATCGTTAAAAAAAATGCTTGTATAGGAATCACCTATACATTTAAGCAGTTCATAGAACCTTTATTGCCGCAAAAAATTTTTGATGAATACATTGTTTTTCGCGAATCTGATTTGATTTACCAGAGTTTTCAAAGCGGCATTACACAACTGGTATCCGACTCACTAAAAAAAGACAAAAGCGCTTTTAATGCCGAACAAGTAAAAGACATCTCGCTTAGCGGTACCACCTATAAATTTTTTTCTCAGCAACTAAATCTTAAGGCAGCGGCTCCAATTACAATAGTGGGCCTGCTTACCAAAGAACACTACGGCGAAGAAAGGAACAAATTACCCGAGCAGGCAGTATTATTTTTATTGATGCTGGCTATTTCGGGAATACTGGCACTGCCCTGGATTAAACTATATCAAATGGGCAGCAACGACCGGATGACAGCTGCCGACGGCCTGTTTTCGCTCACTGTGCCTATGCTGCTAATGTCAATCCTTGTATTTGCCTTCCTTTCGTACAATACATTATTCCGGTATGGTACACCAGCTTCAGAAATTATGGCTAAAAACCTCGCTGACAGCATTAAAGGCAGATTCAGCGCCGAAATAGAAAACACTTACCTCGTACATACAAAAGCTGCGGCGGCCTGCGCCCCAAGAAAAATCCCGGAAAAACAGGTACGGCCGGGCCAGCCTAACGTGGATAAAATAATCAGAGCCTGGGATACCACAAAACTAAAAACTATCACTAACGGCCTTAGTGTAAACCAGGTATACCAGCTCGACCAAAAAGGTATCGAAATTGAAAACTGGACGCCCGGCGCGGAAGCGCCGCCACCGGGTAATTACTCTACCCGCGATTATTTTATAAGGTTAAAAACACAAAAGCCGTTTTATATGCATGGCGACCGCCGGCAACCTTTTTATCTGGAACCTGTAACTTCGCGTACTACCAATACCTTTACTACTGTACTGTCTGTCCCCTCGGCAAACAACACGGCTCCTTACACAGCAATATCTTTTAATATTAAAGCGCTATACCACCCTATTCTCACGCCCGGCTTTTTATATAGCATTATTGATGGCCAGGGAAAAGTGCTTTATCATTCAGATACCACAAAGCAATTAAACGAGAATCTCTTTATCGAGTTTTCGGAACATGAAACACTTAAAGCCGCAATTGACGCCCATACCGACAAGCTTTTTTTAACCAATTACTCGGGTAAAAAGTATACTGCCTATGTAAGCCCATTTTCAACCCTTCCTTACCAGGTAGTAATAATGGAAGATCAATCCTTCACCAGTGTGCGGGCCACAAATAATTTTGTTTTTAGCTTTTCCATGCTTTTTGCATTTTTTGTTGCACTTGCTGCCGAATTATTGATTGTTTTTATAGTGTCGATAAAAAAGCAATCGTATAAAAAGCACTATTTCGATCTCTCATGGATAGGGCCGAATAAAAAATTCAACCACGAATATAATCTAGCTTTGTTCGGCAACCTGGTAACAATCCTGCTGATATGTTTATTCCTGGGGTTTGCCCGCTTATCCTTCTTCGAAGGTTTGTTTATGTTGCTTGCAGCATCAAGTCTGTCATACCTGGTGCTGAATTTGCTATATGCCCGTGCATATAAAAACGCAGGCAGCGACCAATATACCGCCAAGCGCAATGCCATTGTAGCATTAGCTGCAATTGTTATTATAGTTAATATTATAGCGGCAATACTTACCAATATCCGGCATCTTGTATTTTTTGAGATAATTTTGATTGGCGTTCTTGGTGTGCTCTGGATGGTTTATGAGCGCACCGCGCTTAAGCAATGGGTTTACCGCCAATCCGCCCGCGACTTTTGCAAAAGTTTTTCGATAATGACATTTACCCGCCTTATTATTACCAGCGGCCTGCCGGTACTGCTATTTTATATATCCAGCTTTAATTACGAGGTTAGGCTAAGTGGCCGCTATCGCCACACCTTGTTTACCAAAGCCATTAAACAGCAATATGCACTAACGCCTGATAGTATAAACGCAGCAAACCTGTACCAGGATGGCGTTTGGGTTAACAGAGATACCTTTATTACTGACAAACCAAAAATTGCCCTGCACGAGGACGAGCACCGTACGGCCACCTTATTCGGGTTATTAACCATAGACAACGACAAATTGATTACCGGACTTACTGAGCTTGACCGAACACCTAAGGACGGCTCGTGGTTGTATAGCAGTTTATTTAATACTGAAAATTCAGCTGGTAACTTAGGAATAACTTACCATCGCCTTGCCGACCAGCATTATTTCAAAGTGCAATCGTTGCCGCTTAAATATACCCTGCCGTTTTTTACTGCCGATAGTAACTGGTACAAAGGTGTGGCTTACTGGGTATTGTTTATAATTGCCATGGCCGGTTTTTGGTATCTGCTATACAATGTATTGCGGCGGCTTTTTGCCTTAAACCTGCCATCGGATAGTTATTGGGAAAAAATTGACGAACTGCTGCTCCGTAACGGCAAATTAAACACCCTTGTTTTTTTGATTGGGGCTCCCGGCTCTGGAAAATTAACCAAAGTGATTAGCCTGGTTAAAAAGAAAATGATAAAAGGGATAAATGAAACCCCTATAATTTTCGACAAAAGAAAGCCAAAAGAGATAAATTACTTTGTGGCCGATATGATTCTTATCCCAAACGAGCCTTCGGATGCCAATAGTAAAACCGATTGGGATAATATGAAAAGCGAAGCTCAAAATGACAAGTATAAGCTTGTTATAGTTAACCATTTCGAGTACGATATCAAGAACCCTGCATCCAATCGGCTAAAGCTTACTTTTTTGGAAGACCTGTTGCAGAAAAACTTAAGCAAGGTTATTATTATTTCAACTGTACATCCTATTAACTTTCTCGACTCGCTCAATCAACTGCAGGCCAGCCAGGGCGCTGCAGCGTCAGACCGTTCACCCGAGCACGATTTGGAGAGATGGCATGTTTTGCTCGGTCACTTTAAAATTGCAGTTGCAAAACTGGACAGCAGCAATCCTCCGGTTAATATAAACACGCCCGACTGGGAAAAAACGCTGCTTTATGAAACCCGGAACGGCCACTTCCTAAAAGGGATGAAGGCGCCATTAGAAAACAGGCTAAAGCAACCCGATGTTGACCAAACAACAATTGGCCCGGACGGATTAGCGCTAAAATTAGGCATCACGTCGCATTACTTTTATATGTACATGTGGCAATCATTAACCAAAGAAGAAAAATTCCTGCTATATGACCTTGCTGAAGACGGGCTTGTAAACCCTTTCGACGACTATAACCTTATACTGCTGATCAGCAAAGGGCTGGTAATACGCGAAGATGGCATATTGAAAATATTTAATAACGGGTTCCGGAATTTTATTCTAACCGCTATAGGCAGTTCAGAAGCTAACCAGATACAGCAACAGATAAAGGATAACGGCAACTGGAGCAAATTAAAAGTGCCGCTTATTATATTAATTATTGCATTGCTGGCCTTTCTTTTCACCTCGCAGAAGGAAGCCTACACAACGCTGATTAAATATTTAACGGTTATTACAGTTGGCGTGCCAATGGTATTAAAGCTGTCAACGTTTTTTGGGAGCGACGGCGGTAAGGCGACTTAAAACATTACACTGTGCAGCCAGGTGTGCCCAGTTATTGCACAATGCGGCAAACCTGGCTGATAGCATTTTACCCTGCAGTTATTTGGTCAAAAACTCCTCAACCAGCGTCGCGGTTACACCAGTCAACTTGTCTCCCTTTTTTGCACCTGATTCTAATGCGCCGAAGAAACCGCCGTGTACGCCCGGTAAAACGATCAATTGCCCGCTCTGCACCAGTCGCGACATTTGCTGGGTATGTTCAACGGTTATCACATCATGGTCGGCTGTCATAAACAAAGCGGGTGCTTTTATGCCGCGCAAATCATCATCACTCCAATCTTTAAATGTTACCATGCGGGCCTTGTCTTTCTCAAACATGGTTTGCAGGCGGCTTTTGTCGGGCGTTACCTTTAAAAACGCATCCTGCAATTGCTGGGGCATGTTGGCTAAGGTAGCCTTTGGCATAAAGTCAAAAAAGCCGGGCATAAAACCATCCCGCTTGTAAGCGCCTGCAATAACAACTATTTTATTAACCACCTCAGGATGGCGTGTGGCTATTTGCATAGTTGTGCTACCGCCATTGCTGAAGCCTAAAATATTGGCCTGATCAACTTTTAAATATTTAAGCAACCCTGCTACATCATCGGCATCCTGGGCAAAGCTTTCGGGTGCATCCCTGTCTGTCGTGCGGCCGTGCGCCTGCAGGTCCATCACTATCACTTCATTATCGGCAGCAAATAGTGGCAAAATATTGCCAAAAGACGTTTCGAACGTTGACCCGCCACCATGTATCAATACCAATGGTATGCTACCTGTACCATGTATTTCGTAATACATGCTGATACCATTTATCGGTGCGTGTCCTGATTTTTTTAAAGTTTCCATATGGTTTGTTTGTTGAGCGCCGGCTGTGGTTGCAAATAGCAAAAAAACAGCCGACACTAAAGTTTTCAATTTGATAATTAACGCTTTCATTTATTTTTCAATCCTTCCAAATAAGCAGCTAACTTTACAACGTTCTGTTTTTGGCCCTCTGCTGCGTTGTGTGCCTTTATTACTTTTATAAACTCCTCTGCCGATTCGAAAAGCATGTGCCATGTTAGGTGAGTTTGCTCCCCGCGCTCTTCAAAAGTTATAGTAGCCCGTATCCATGGGTGCACCACATGCTCATACACAATCTTTTTAAATGGCACCACCTCTTTAAATATGCTCCTGTTTTTGAAATTTGCGCCGTTGGGGCTGTGCATAATAAATTCCCATATGCCTTCGGGCTCCACATTCATGGTGTTTATGGTATTGGTAAACCCATCCGGTCCCCACCATTGGGCAATATGTTCAGGTTTGGTCCATACTTCCCAAACCAGTTCAACGGGCGCGTTTAACGTTCTCGATATTAAAAGTTCCCTGTCGTGTGTGCTGCTTTTATTTTCCATCGCGTTCTTTTTTTAGTTTTTCAATATATGTTTCCATTGCGTCTAGTTTTCTTTCCCAATGCTGGCGGTACTGGTCAACCCAAACCGATACTTCGCTCAATTTATCCAGCTGCGCCTCACAAACCCTGTCGCGGCCGCGCTGTTTCATCTTCACCAGGCCGCAGTCGGTTAAAATTTTAAGCTGCAGCGATATAGCCTGTCGGCTGATATCGAAATTCTCGGCAATAGCGTTCACGTTTTGGGGTTGATTGGCAATCATGCTGATGATTGCCCTGCGGGTGGGGTCGGCTATGGCCTGGTATACGTCTCTTCTGGCTTTCATAATATGCAAGTAACTACTTGCAAATATATACGCAAGCAATCACCTGCGCAATAGCTTGTAAAATTTATTTTTAAATGGATTTAGCCTGGTAAAAAGCAAAGGCGCTTGGTATCAATGAATGATACAAGGTGGTAAAGTTTGTAACTTTATACGGTGGTAATTATTACAAATCTTACTCTTTAGTGCCGCAAATACCTAAAAAGGTGACTCTGTTTTTGAAGATTTAGTAATTAAATTGCTAAGGCGTTTTATTTATTCTGCATTAATTCACCTTAAGCGATACAGTTATACTTTGTCCAAAAACTATATTTTGATTGGGATCCGCTGGCATAGTATTCCACAAGCACTCGCGTACGGTAACATTTTGCGCTTGGGGGTCGAGTGTTATCAATTGAAAAGAAAGTTGCTTTTCATCCTTTGCTGAAAATTTGCCTTTCATCGGGGAGTCTACCCGAAAAACAGGTAATTTAACGTCTTTGTCCGGCCCTGTGTAGGTGTAGTATTCATTCCAGTTGCTGTTACCATGAAAATAGGCTTTTATGTTTGGATGAATTTTTAAAAACGCCGCAAAGCCACGCTGCTCCATATCGGTAGCGCCATCATCCTTTGCAGCATTATACCCTTCTTTATAGTGCTCCGAAACAAGGTCTTCGAATGTATTGTCAGCAGCTATTTTGTATGGCAATTTTGGGTTGGTAAAGTGTTTGGCTTCGCTCGTTGGCTGGTCATGCGTAAAGACGACTACCGGAGTTTTTGCATTTACCGTATCGAGGTCCTTTGTCATCCAAATGCGCTCGGCAGAGTCGGGCCAAAGAGTGATAAACATTACATGTATGCCTTTCAAATTAAACGAGTAGTTTACTTTATCCCTGGCATAATCAAAAGTCTGGCTGGTTAGCGGTACAGCCGGCCTCATCATCACGTTGTAGATACCCACCATTGACGCTGGGTCTGTCAATGGCTGCATTTGCCGGGGAAAACCTATGGCGTTTGATATGTCATGATTGCCCGGCGCGAGCAATAATTTTGCCGGCAAACCATTATGGCCTTTAACTTTTAAGCCTCTCATGTAATCATTCTCAAATTGGGCCCACGATACCGCTGCAGATTGAACCGGCGGCTCCATACGGTTTGCTATATCACCGGTTTGAACCATAAAATCAATCGGGCCCACAGTATTTCCGCCATTAACGCCGCCATCTTTCGGAATTTGAACATTAGGCAGGCTGTTAACTTCCTTAATCATTGCTGCATTAACAACGGTACCAGTAACGTTGCTATCGCCACGGAAAGTTTTGCGGCTAATGCCGTAATGTGCATCGGACGAGAAAACCATATTGATAACTTCGGAGGCGGCTGTTTGGCTGTAACCTGTTTGCAGACACAAAAAGAAGTTAATACATATAACTAAACAACATGCTATCCTGTATTTATACATACCGGGCTTATTAATTATTTTCTTTTATAAAATGAAATCGTAGCCGGGTTTCCGGGGTAGTCTCTTACTTCAGTAGTTGTAAAATAACCAGAACCGTCGGCAGCAAAGCCAATACCTTCGCCCTGTGGCTCATTGCTAGCGTAAGGTGCGTGATCTGGTTTTGTTAATAGCCCGGCACTAATGCCTGTTCCGTCCGAAAGTTTCCAGTACCACACAAGTTCTTTACTTCTCAGCAATATCTCCGTCCCATCCGGCGAAATATCTCCGCCGGTGGCTTTATTGAATAGTAATTTCACAACAGGTGTCATTACCGTACCTGCGGAAGTATTTTGCGGGTAATGGGCCACATATATTTTTGATGTGTTGCTTTCTTTACTGGCAATATAAATATCCTTAGTCTGCGGGTCAACCATCAGGGTTTCAGCGTTGCGCGGCCCATCCGGGTATTTTAGTTCAATTTTATCAACGGTATCAATGTTTAGCACAGGCTTTATCTTACCAGCCAGATCAGGTTCCACGAAACGGTAAATAAATATTGATTTGTATTTTGAATCATTATCGCCAATATCAGCCACGTATACATAACTTTTGCCGCCAACCGGGCCGGGGCCTACAGCAATGTCTTCCCAATCGCGGTTGCTTACCGGTACTAAGTTTAATGTGCCTTTGTCGGCACCCGTACCGTCGGTAAGGTAAACCTGGTTTAGGTTACCGCTATCGTTATGAATGTACAATATTCCGGGATTAACACGGCTTGCCGCTACGCCCGAAATTTCTACAAGGTCGGTACGTGACAGATTTTTAACTACAGGTGCACTATTAAATGCCGTTGTCGTATCAAGGGACAACGGGTCGTAGGTAGGCGTTAAAAATACTACAGGCTGCGTTTTAACCGGAATGGTATCAGAGGAATTGTTACCGGCAATACCGCCCTTTTTGCATGAAAACAAGAACAACAGCAAAAAGCAGAACAACCCGCTTTTAATAAAACTTGTGATGATATTTTTATAAAAGCGGGTTGTCATGTTAATTATGTTTAATTATTGATTAGTGGTGATTACCGGTACCGTCTAATTGGAAGCAACCGATATCTTTTCCCGGAGGAGTGATACCGCTTGATCCGAAATTATCGCTGATAGGGATTCCACTGGTAATAGGCGAAAACGCAGTAGTTGTACCTTTGCCTGCTGCAGGAGAGCCAGGTTGCAGGTGGAAATTAAAGCCATCAACAGATGCCTGGTTTGCAAAATTGAGGTTTGGAAGCGGGTAATTAACAAACATAGGATTGTTTTTGCCCACCAGCGAGGTACCGTCATATTTAAAACCAAAAGTATAAGTTGCGCCCAGGAACGATGCCATATTAGGGATATCAGTTGATTGCGGATGAGTAACAACAGCTTGGGCTACGTTAGTCGGCACGATCTGGTTAGCCTGCGCCGTGTTGTCAGCATAATAGAAATTGTAACCGTACGAAGTTTTGTTGATAGGGCCGTCGGCATGGTTTAATGTGTCAGCAAGGTATACCTTAGCTGTTACGTTATTACCACCGGCTATTCTTACACCAAAGTTACAGTCAACAATAAGGTTGTTATATGCATAAGCCCGTGAGTTATTTTCCACCTCGATAGAACCGCTGCGTGCGCCATAAGTACCCGTATTCCTGAAACCATCATTCACATAGGTATTATTGTACATGGCTATCTGGGTTTGAATTGAGCCTTTAGCACCATCATTTGCTGATTTGGTTCCGTTGGTTGCGCCACCGATAATCAGGTTGTAAGCCATGTTGCCCTGGGTTCCGCCTTTAGCATTAAACCCGTCGCCTCCTGTGCCACCGCACTTTTCAAGCGTGTTCCTCATCATATTAATGTGGCCACCATAGAAACGTACTGCATCATCCGGCGAGCCATATAACCATGAATCTTCCAAAACAAACACACCGTTAGGGTTTTGCCAGTACACAATATACTGATCGCCGGTTGATGGGCCATTGAAAGGCGGAGCGGCAAGGCCTGCACCTCCAAAATCAAGGTGCGTCCACTTAATTACCAGCAACGGACAG
The DNA here is from genome assembly GCF_025359345.1 of Mucilaginibacter sp. Lineage (GTDB taxonomy): Bacteria > Bacteroidota > Bacteroidia > Sphingobacteriales > Sphingobacteriaceae > Mucilaginibacter. Next base: position 148,092 of record NZ_JANYGQ010000033.1, on the reverse strand, counting down.
GTTACATCGCAATAAATTCCGCCCCATCCACCTACATAAGCAGGATCGGTAGCGGCTGAAGAATTACCGGTAGTTTTTGTTTTAGTAGGATCGGAAATTGTTATCGGCGCGTCCTTTGTCCCAAGGCTTATAAGCGTTCCTTTAACAATAAAATTTGCTGCATTGGTCATATTAACCTTTACGCCCTTTTGTATTAAAAGTGTATCGCCTGCATTGATAGTTACGTCGCCCGATACTGTATAAGTTTGGCTAGCTAGCATTGTGCCTTTAATTGCGCCCGATAGTGGCGCAGCATTGCTAACCGGCTTGCCTACCTGCAATAGCGGCACCGAAATTACTGCCTTATCCTTCTTGCTGCATGATGCAAATGCAAGCAAAGAAAGCAGATAAAAAGCATTTCTTAAGTTTTTCATGTTTAGTGGGGTTGTTAAATTTTAATTGATATACTATTTGTTGTTAATTGATTGTTTATTAAAACTTGAACCTGAAGCCAAGCAGGTACCTTGAGTAAAATTTATCGTTTTCGATAGTTGCATAGTTAGGGCTATCCTGTATGGGCAGTTTATTGTCGCCGCTGTATGCTTTGTTTTGCTGCTTAACTACTAACCGGTACGGCGTATTTAACAGGTTGTTTACTTTTATGTAGATGATGTAATGTTGGCTAAACTCTTTTTGAGCCGAAAAATCGAGATTGAGTGTGGGGCGTTCCCAGTTATCAAGGTCTTTGTAAAGCGAGAGTGTATTGATCCTTTCGCCGGTGTAAACAAAGGCAAGTTGGGCATCCAATCCGTTTTTGGTGTTTTTATATAAAAGCGATACGTTGCCTATATGGGCAGCCTGCCCTTGCAGCGGCCTGGGCTGGTTCACAAACGTTTTGTGAAATGTGTTATCGGCCGGGTCGTTGTAATCAAATTCTTTGGTCGAATTGATGAGCGAATGGGTGTAGGTATAATTACCGGATACACCAACGTCGCCAAAAAATTTCCTGAAAACCATTTCCACCCCATAATTATGCGCGGTACCAAAATTGTATGGGCTAAGCGTCAAATCGGCCGAAAAATTTGTCTGCACCAGGGCGTACTCGATAGGGTTCGCTATGTTTTTGTAAAATGCCCCAACCATAAATTGATCAAGCCCACTCGGGAATACCTCGTACCTGAAATCAAAATTGTCGATCACCGAATGCTGCAGCGCAGGGTTACCCTGGGTAGGGAAATTATCCTGACCAAAGCCTGTGTTATCCAGGTAAGGGATCAGGTCAGAAAAACCCGGGCGCAGTATCGATCGAAAATAAGACAAACGCAGTGCCTGGTTTTTGCTCAAACCGTATTTAGCATTCAGGCTCGGTAAAAAATCCAGGTAACTGATGTTGGCTGTTTTTCCTGCAATAGTAGCCGGCAGCGACGAATCGTAAACCTGGCTGGTACTCTCCACCCTCAGGCCAAATAACACATCAAACCGGTCGTTTATGAAATACTTTGCCCCCGCGTAGCCAGCTTCCACATTTTCGGTAAACGTGTACACGCCAGCGTTGCTCGCCGCATTACCTACAGCATCCGAAGTTGGAATAAATGCAAATTTTGAAGCGGGTATCGAAACATATTTTTGGTAGGTTGAATCCTGATCGGGCGGAGCGTTCAAATGATAGGTATTATCAAAATTGTCGCGCGTTTTATGCCTAACCATTCCTCCTAAAAGAAATAGGGTTTTATGGTCGTTTATTTTAGTATCATATTTCAGATTCAGGTAACCTGATATATCCTTATCTGTATTGTGCGACCATTGGCGACTTTCAGGCCGAACAGCCAGGGGACCATAAGTAAGTGACGTGGCCGTTCCTGATGTATTGGGGCTAATTTGCTGCGTAGTTTCGAAAGTTGCCATGTCTGGTAACTCCTGCTTAGCCTGCGAGAAGGCAACCGACCAATTTGCAGTAAATGAATCGGCGAGTTTATTATCCCCATGCAGTATGGCACTGTAAATGCTTTGCAATTGCTTCCTGGTTTGTGTTTCATAACTTTCCTGGAAGCCCCCTGTATATCCATGGTACGAATAATTGCCTAAAAGCAGGTCATCGGTAATCCTCACCCTGTTTTCATTCAGTTGCGCGTATATGCCAAACAAGCTTATCGAGTTATCCTTATTAAACTTATAATCGATATTTGAAACCAACCCCAGTCTGTTGGTTAACGACGAATACTGCCGATTCAGGTAATCGGGGAAAACTTGAGTCATTTCTGCATCCGGACCATGCGCAGGGCCCAACGTTGCGTTTTCAACCAGGCGTGATGTGTTGTTCCCGGCGTAAGTATTCTGATAGCTGCCTGAGAAAATAACGCCCAGTTTTTTATTTAAAAACCTGTCGCCTACTGTTAAACTAAAATTGCTGTTGACTGGCGTCTTTGTTGATGAAGTAATCAGGTTTTGATAGGGGAAATCGCTAATTGCAGCAGGCACTCCAATCCCCAATATCTCCGCAGGCGATTTTGAGTTTACCGTTGAATTGTTAAAGCCCTGGAACGGCCGCATCGAAAACAACTGGCTGTAACCGGCACCCAAATTTCCCTCGATACGTAATTGGTCGGGGGCAGTTTTCATCACCATATTTATTACCCCGCCCGATGCATCACCTTCCATATCGGGTGTTAGCGATTTTGATACCTCAATACGCTCTATTAAATCCGAAGGGAATATATCCAGGGGCACATACCGTTGCTTGTTATCCGGGCTCGGTATTTTTACACCATTTATCAGGGTGGTATTATAGCGTGGGTCCATGCCCCGTATAATGGCAAATTGCCCATCGCCGGTATTGCCGCGTTCCACCGAAACACCCGAAACACGGGCCATTACGTTAGCCACTGTAATATCAGGCGAAATAGCGATCGAGTTGGCCGAAACAATGTTCATCACATTATTTGCACGCTGCTCTGCCCGTTTTGAATATTGATCAGATTCCTTATTGCTTTTTGCGGTTACAACGACTTCGTTCAAGCTTGAATTTGCAGAAACCATGTAAAAGTTAAGCCTGATATCCGAGCCGGCGCTAACCACCAATGTGGTATCAATAGGCCGGTAGCCTATAAAAGACACCTTAATTCTATAACTGCCGGGCGTAACATTATTTACCTGGTATTTGCCATTAAGCATGGAGGATGCTTTGAAATTACCGGGCGCCAGGGTTACTGTAGCCCCTACCAGTTGTTCATTAGCGCTTTTATCAAAAATATAGCCTGAAATGGTAGATGCGAAAGAAAAAGAAACGGAAAAGAGGACGAATAAGCAAGTATACGTTAGTTTCATTAAGGGTATTTTCCTCAAAGGAACCGCCCGAATTCTGTGTAAATTCTGAATTAGCGCGCCTCCAATAATTCCTTAACGCAATAATAATCTGCCGATAATATTTAGTGGAGGCAGGTCTTTAATTGTTAATACTGGCCAATTTAATATTAACATTAAATTAATGGAGATACAGCGAGAAGCACCCAGGTTGGCAGCCGATCATTTTTTTTTAATTTTCTCTTGCATTTTAAAATACTATTGGTAAGTTTGTACTAACGGTAAGTTAATACTTACTTTTAATTTTGAATATATGAGCAACAGTGAGAGAGCATTTAACGCATTGGGCGACCCTACCCGGAGAATGATTTTTGAAAAACTCCGCGACCGGCCGCTGGCAGTGGTACATATAGCCGAAGGATTACAAGTTAGCCGGCCTGCGGTGTCACAACATTTAAAAGTGTTGCGCGAGGCAAAGCTGATAAGCATAAATCAGCAGGGCACAAAAAACATTTATCAAATTAACCAGGAAGGGATTTTAGCCATGCGTAACTATTTAGACAAGTTTTGGGATACAGCGCTGGCCGCATTCAAATTAGCAGCAGAACAAACTGAAAAAGAAAATGAATAATGTAGAAATCGCAACAATAAAAAAGGAGGTTATTGTTGAAGCCTCGCAAGCCACGGCTTTTAAAGTTTTTAGCGAAAAGATGGATTTATGGTGGCCACGCACACATCATATCGGCAAAGCACCGATGATTGAAATGGTGGTGGAACCCGGCTTGAACGGTCGCTGGTACACCCGCCATGAAGACGGTAGCGAAGCCAATATTGGCTATGTGTTGAACTGGGACCCGAATAGCTTTCTCGGTTTGGCCTGGCAAATAAATGGTGAATTTCAGTTCGACCCGGAACTAATGACCGAAGTTGAAGTAAATTTTATACCGGACGGCCCTAAAAAGACCATGGTGAAATTTGAGCACAGAAACCTCGACAGGCTCGGCAGTGGCGGCAAAACTTTCGAGAGTATGGACGAGGGCTGGGGCCTAATTATAAATCTGTATAAAAACGTTACTGAACAAGCCAACACTTTGTAAAATGAAACCAAAAATATTATTGCGTATTGCATCAATACTAATGCTTTTACATACCGCAGGGCACACAATGGGTGCACTTACCTGGAACGATGCCCCCAACGCGGCCGTTGCACAAGTTGTTAAAGGAATGGAAACAGTGCATTTTGGATTTATGGGCAGGCAGGTAACGCTGGCTTTGTTTTTTAATGGTTATGGCTTTATAATGATTGGCGTATTATTGCTGATTAGCGCATTGCTATGGTTTTTGTCCGGGGATGCCGCGAACAACTTATTTGGCAGATTTGTAGGGTTACTGAGCGTGTTTTTACTGGCAATGGCCGTTTTAGAATATGTTTACTTTTTTGCGTTTGCTGCGGCATTTTCTGCCCTTGCGGGGGTGTGTACGTTGGCGGCATTATATTTTAGGGACAAGATTTAGTCTCCCGCGCATAGGTTATCATTATTCCCAGTAAACAATTGTTAATTACCTATCTGTGGGAGACGAAAAATATTGCGTCTCTACATTGAAAAATTTGTCAATACCACGGCTCCAACCGTTTCAAATCGCGGCTGCTTATCTCCCAAACATCGCGGTCGACATACAACGGAATCCGGGTTATGCAATTGATGTTGGTTTCCAGGCTGTTTGAAGAAATATCAAAATCAAACCTGGGATGAACAGCCGACAAAAATTTCACCTCTTTGGTATTTCCTGCAAAGCTGAACAAAATGTTTACCATACCGCCAATGCGGTTAGTAACAATATAACGCAGCAGCACCGGGGTGGCGTCATATACATAATTGTACCCGCGCGGATCAGTCATATCACGCCCCAATTCCTTTTTCGCTACTTCAATATCATAGTTTTTAATTTGTTCTATTGAGTCGAACTGCCTGAAATCAAGGTATGTTTCCGTATCAAAACCCGGGTAAACCGATTTGTTTTCATCTTCCTCGTCATCGTTATACAGGCGGTGGTATTGGGTATAGTGTGCCGTGGCCTGTCGCGGGTGGTTGTAGCTAAATACAAATTCAGCAAAAAGGTGGTCGGTTTTGGTGTAGATTTTTAGGGTTCTGTCCATGGGTAAGGTTTAGAATTGGGTAATTAAATTATGCTCTAAGGTAACCATTGGCAGCGTAATTGCAAACCCGGCGCATATCCATCAAAACATCTCAATAAACCGGCCCAACTCTGTCTCGCGTTCCTTTAACCAGAAAAGAATCATCTCCGCCTTTTGCGGCACGTTTTTTAATTCGATCAATCTTACATTCATATCCGTACCTTTTACCGAAGATACAGGCTCAATAGAAATACCAAGGCCAGCCTCAACCAACCGCAATACTCCTGTTGAGTGCGCCGACTCGTGCGCCACATTTGGCTTGAAGCCAAAACCCTGGCACAACTGCAATATGGTAGCCATATAATTAACACAGGTGGTTGCCTGCGGTAAAATAAACGGTTCGTCTCTTAATATGGATAAGTCTGTTAACTCCTTACCAGCCAGCGGGTGGTTAACCGGTAAAATCAATGCAAAATTCTCGCGGTACAAAACTCTGGAGTTTACCTCAGCCGGAAGGCCGATATTTGGCGCTACACCCATGTCTGATTTCCGTGCCAGCAACATCTCCATTTGCTGGTGGTTCGAGGTTTCCTGGGCAATGGTTTTAAGTTGCGGCCATTTTTGTTTCACCTTAACCAAAAAGGATGGCACGACGGTATTCATAGCCGAGCTTGAATGAGTAACCCTCACCTCGCCCGCTTCGCCATTATGCAGCCGTGCGGTATGAACAATTGTTTTGTTCAAATCCTGCAAAATCCTGTCGGCTTCCTTTTTGAAAAACACACCGGCATCGGTTAAAGTAACCGCCCGGTTACTACGGTTAAACAACAGGGCGCCAATCTCGATCTCCAGCAGTTGTATTTGCCTGCTCAATGCGGGCTGTACAATATTTATCTGTTCGGCTGCTTTCCTGTAATTGAGGGTATCACATAAAATAAGAAAATTTTTCAGCTGCTGAATATCCACATTCAAATCAAAATAAGTTATTAATCAATCAAAATTAAGTATTTTATTTTATCAATAAAAGGGTGTTGCTTTGTTTAAACAAACGGCGAAAGAAATCTATGGCAAATCGGAATAATTTCATTTTGACTTTCGAACGCCGCCCTGAATAACGTTATAAAGAATGGAAAATACAGATAGCAATAAACCAAAAGAATCAACCATCATAACTAAAGCAGCCCGCCCGGCATTAATCCTCGTCGACATTCAACAGGCATTTGACGATATTGAATACTGGGGCGGTCAGCGAAACAACCCGGACGCTGTGTTACGCGCAAGTGAACTTCTACAATTATGGCGGGAGCATGGGCTGCCACTCTTTCACATACAGCACTGCTCATCAACATTAACTTCTCCGCTGCATGAAACAAATCCCGGCAACCGGTTTAATGAAATGGTTACTCCGGCCGAAGGCGAGCCGGTAATACAAAAAAATGTAAACAGTGCCTTCATCGGCACCGATTTAAAAGCCAGGCTTGATGATGCTAAAATAACGACGCTGGTAATTGTTGGGCTAACTACCGACCATTGCGTTTCAACAACTACACGCATGGCTGGCAATTTAGGTTATGAGACCTTTTTGGTTGCCGATGCTACTGCCACCTTCAATAAAAAAGGAACAAACGGGCGAAACTACTCCGCCGAACTTATCCACGAAACAGCACTGGCAAGCCTCAATAATGAATTCGCCACAGTAGTCAGCAGCGATTTTGTAAAACAAAGCATACAGGCTACCTGGTGACGTAATATTTAAAATCAATTTTTAAAAACAAACAGACCAACATAAAAGCAATGAACGAAGTAAAACAAAAAATGGCTATCGCCGAGCAAAAAGCAAAGGAACTGTTTGCCACGCTCGAAAAACGCGGCCTGATAAGACCGGGAAAACGCGAAAGCGAATTGATTGAGGATGTGGTTAAACTGGCAAAGGAGCTTTTCGGGACTGAAAGCTTTTGGCATAAGAAAATTGTGCGGGCCGGCATCAACACAATGCAGCCTTACAGCGGCAACCCACCAGACCTGGTTATACAGGAAAATGACCTGGTAATAGTTGACTTCGGCCCCATATTTGAAGGCTATGAGGCCGACCTGGGCCGCACCTACATTATAGGTAGCGACCCCTTGAAGCTGAAGTTACTTAGAGATATTGAAGACGCCTGGCATGATGCCAAAGCCTGGCATGATGCGCAAAGCTCCCTTACCGGCGCAGAGTTCTTTATTTATTTACACGACCTGGCCCGCAAATACGGCTGGGAATACGTAGGCGATATTGGTGGACATATTGTAGGGCCCTACCCTCACGAGCAGTTGGGCGATGGCAACCTGGGCCTTGATATACATCCCGATAACCATGCCGATATCCTTGGTAAAGACCCGCAGGGTAACGACCGCCACTGGATTTTGGAAATACACTTTGTAGATAAAGCGAAGGGCATCGGTGGTTTTTTTGAGCAAATGATAGGATATCGATAGTTGCTTTATTTGAAACAAGAACAATGCGTTGTTTTCAAACGGCGTCTGTTATAACCTGATTACTATAAAATAAGCCCGGCCTGCATTTGCAGACCGGGCTTTATTCCACCTCACTTATCTATCCGGATATTTTGGGGCTTATACAACAGTATCCCGCCTCAAAAATCCCAGGATTAGCGAAATAACCGCTATTACCAATAAAATGTGGATTATACCACCTGCTGCGTAAGCAAAAGTTCCGATAGCCCATCCTATTATAAGAATAACAGCTAAAATGTACAGTAGTGATCTCATGGTTGATGTTTTAGTTTTTAAATAGATGTGACAGGTGGAATACAAATCCAATACCAAACGATATTCTAAGCGACTTTTAACCGCAATATAGGTCAAATACTGTCTCAATTAACAGGAATGAGAACACAATTCAGGACAGACAATTTTTATAAACAAAAGTACCCGTCGAGAAGTTATAGGTGCATATTCTAAAAAGCTTGAAAAATAAACAGCGTATTGCCATACTGGGTGGGGGGCCTGGCGGCTTGTTCATGTTTAAACGATTGGTAGAATCCGGGAGGACGGACATCACCATCGACATATTTGAAAAAAAACAACGCCTGGGAGCTGGTATGCCATACAGTGCCGAAGGTGCCAACGACGAGCACATCACCAATGTATCTGGCAACGAAATTCCGTCGCTGGTTACCCCACTGGCCGATTGGATAAAAACCGCACCTAAAGACACACTCAACAAATTTCATATGGACGCCGGACGGTTTAATGAATACAAAGTTTTACCACGGCTGTTATTCGGGCAATACCTTACTGCGCAGTTTGATGTACTGCAAAAGCAGGCAAAAGAGGCCGGAATTGAATTCACGGTGCATTACAAAAGCGAGGTAACTGATATTATCGATTACCCGGCCCAGGAAGTCACTTATGTAGAAATTGGCCGGAAAGACCGGTTCGAATTCGACAAGGTAATAATTTGTACTGGCCATAATTGGCCGGTTAAACACGAACGCACGGTGCCCAACTATTTCGATTCACCCTATCCTCCTGTTAAGCTGGCGCTAAAGCTTAATCATCCGGTTGCAATTAAGGGGTCATCACTCACCGCTGTAGATGCCATCCGCACACTGGCCCGCCATAACGGAATATTTGACAAGGATAAAAACGGCCGGCTCTTTTATAAGCTTGCTGAAGATAGCCAAAATTTTAAAATGGTATTGCACACCCGTAACGGTATGCTCCCTGCAGTGCGCTTTCATCTGGAAGATTCGCATTTGTCGAACGATAAGTTGCTTACCCGGGAAGAGATAGCGGCACACATAGCCGGTAACAACGGTTTTTTATCATTAGATTATATCTTTGAAAACGACTTTAAGGCGATATTCCGCAATAAAGACCCTGAGTTTTATCAACAGATAAAAGATATGCGGGTTGAGGAGTTTGTAGATTCCATGATGGAACTGCGCGAACGACTGGATGCTTTCCAATTATTAAAGGCAGAATATGCTGAAGCGGAAAAATCAATCAGGCGACGGGAGTCAGTTTACTGGAAAGAAATGCTGGGTGTGTTGAGTTTCGCTTTAAATTACCCGGCCAAACACTTATCTGCTGAGGATATGCAGCGGCTGCAAAAATCATTAATACCATTAATTTCTATAGTGATCGCCTATATCCCCCAAAGCTCCAGCGAGGAACTAATGGCCCTGCACCAGGCGGGTGTACTTGACCTTATCCAGGTGGGCGAGGATAGCAGCGTAACAGCTGAAGAAAAAGGCGGCGCCACTTATCATTATTCAGACGAAACCGGGCAAAATCAATCAGTTTACTTTAATACCTTTGTTGATTGCGTGGGCCAGCCTCATCTGTCGTTCGAAGAGTTCCCGTTTAAAGGGCTTATCAGCAAAGATACCGTTAGCCCGGCGCGTCTTAAATTTAGATCGGCTGATGAAGGCCGTAAAGCCATGGCCGATGGAAAGAATGTGTTATTGGATATCGACGGGGCGTATTATTTAAACGTACCCGGTATAACCATCAATGACAACTTCCAGGTTGTTGACAGGTACGGCGCTTTTAATAACCGTGTGTACATAATGGCCGTACCGTATATAGGGGGTTACAACCCAGATTATTCGGGTCTTGATTTTTGCGAAGAAGCATCGGCTACCATTGCTAAAACACTATTACCACTAAATGAATCATCAACAGCCGCCTGAATATAAATTGTACATGTTGTTGCTGGGCTCAAAAGCACCAAACAGGAATGTAGAGCAACATGATTATTTTTTTGGTATTGCGGGGAGTTTAAAAGAACTTGTGCCCTCAATCCGCGCTTTCTGGCCTGAAGCAGGAAACAGTATTCACCTGGATGGGTGGCGCGAAATAACCCAGGTAGATGGTCACTCGGTTAAAGTGGTTTTGAAGCAGGAGAATCTCGCAGTATCGCAGAAAAAATTATTCTTTATCAACCTGGGCGGATATCAGTCTGGCAAACTGGAGGAACAGCACTATACTGTTTTGAGCGTTCACGAAGAGCGGACCCATGCAATTCAGCATGCAAAGAAAACGGTATTCTTTAAAACCAACACTATTAAAGGTGCCGGTTCACATATCGATGAAAAGTATGGCATTGATGTTGACGACATTTACCGTGTGGAAGATATACTGGCACCTGGTTTAAAAGAAAATTACAATATTTTGCTAACACCCGCTACGGGTTTGGAGGAAGACCGGATTCATCTTGGTTATTTTAAACTGGATAAAATTGAAAACGCCGGTTAAATATTAAAAAAGATATGACCAATCGCACAAAAGAGCCGGCTCAGTTACTCACGCAATGGGTTGCAAAAAAACATAAGAGGCAAACGAAGAGATACACCGGCGACCCTTACTTTATTCACCTGGAAGCTGTGGCAGCAATGGCAAAGCCCGTCACCCTTATGGGTTATGAAATTGGTCTTTGCCATGATATTTTAGAAGATACGCAAGTAACCCATAATGAACTATTCGAAGCCCTGCTGGGGTTTGGGTATAACGATATGGAGGCGAATTATATTACCGTACGCGTTGTGGAACTTACCGATATTTTCAAATCGTCCACATATCCTGACTTAAGCCGGATAGAGCGTAAAGAAAAAGAAGCACGTCGATTGATGACCATTAGCCCCGGCGCACAAACGGTTAAATATTGCGACCTGATTGATAACATGCCATTGGTGATAAAGTACGACCAGGAGCACGCAATAGAATATCTTAGAAAAAAGAAATTACTGCTTAAAGGAATGGTTGACGGAGATAAGAGTTTGTGGAAAACGGCGATAGAGATTATTGAGAAAGGCTTGTTATAGGTAAGCTGCTTAGTTGTTTTAGTAGCACACTTATTTTTAGCTGCGTTCCGTCAACTCAGGTTAGTGCCTAAACCCCCCCTTTAACTCATTTGCTATCTCCAGCGGCGCATCTATGTCAGGCCCGCTATGTCTTGCACCTTCAATTTGTATTATCTTACTATTGGGCAGTTCACCTGCAAACATAGCTGTTTGCATCGCAAGCTGAGGGGGGCTTTTGCTGCCATTTAAGAACAATGTGGGGATTTTGATGGCGCTGTATTTAAGATAGCTATTGTCGGCGTTGTGTACAGCAATAATTTCAGCGGGAGCTGTTTCAAGCAGCGAGCAAATGTAGGGCCATATCGGGTAACGGCTCATTGCCAGCGCAAAATCAGGCAGCTGGTTTTCAGGAATGGTGCCATTACTTACTACATTCATAATGCCGGCAAACGCCTTTTTATAATCTTTCGAATTTAAAGCCTGTTCAATTTTGGGTAATGTATTTATGGGGATGGAGTTTTCAATCGATATTGCCGGTTCATAAACTGCCAGTTTTTGCAGTGGGTAATTATTTAAAGCAACTTCCAATGCCACGGTGCCCCCATAGCTATGCCCAAATAATAATGATGAACCTGTCTCTTTTAATACGGCGGTAACATCGGCAACTTCCTTTTCAAAAGAGTAATCATTACCCTGCGGCCCGCTGTTGCCCCTGCCACGACGGTTAACGATATGGACTGTGAACGTATCGGCTAAACTTTCGCCAAGCACTTCGTAATCAGCAGCTGAGCGTAATGATCCATGAACTACAACCAACCCGGGACCACTGCCAAGGCTATAATACCCAATTTCCGCCCCGTCGATCGACTTTACACTACCTTTTCGAAACTTTAAATTTTCCATTCGCTTTCAGCGCCAAAAGTTAGCATAAAAAAGCATCATCGTTATATATATAAATTTCCTTTTCTTTATGTATTGATATATGTAAATGCCAATGCCCGATGACAACACCCGAAAACTTTTACCAGGATTTTGCCCGCGAATGGGTAACTGCGTGGAACAGCCATAACCTTAATGTGATTATGAGCCATTATGCTGATGCGATAGAATTTTATTCACCGCTTATTGTGAAGCTAAATATCAATCCGGAAGGCCGGATAACCGATAAGCAAACTTTAAAGGAATATTTCACCAAGGGACTGGCTGCCTACCCCGACCTGGAGTTTAAATTACACCACGTGCTGGTGGGACACGGTTCGGTTGTTTTGTTTTATGAAAGCGTGAACAATACCATGAGCGCCGAATTTATGCAGCTTACCGCCGAAGGTAAAATCACCGCTGTCAGAGCCCATTATTCAGGCAAATAGTCAAACTATAACAAGGAGTCTTTTTTGCACGATAAAATAATTCATTATCGCAATTTTATACTTTACTGAATTTTGCTAACGGGTTTGGATAATTATCGCTCTGATCCTCAGCCACCTCGTCTAAACATTTAAAATCCTTTTCAACTAAAAGATTCAAGCCGTTGTCCTTCCATTCGAAGCCTACCCTATCAGTTACATACCATTCCTGCGCCATCGTTTTAGGCATAAATACCGTTATTTTATTGCCTTCAAAAATCGCTGATAAATTATTAAGCCGGTTTTGCTGAAGCGCATATTCAAGCGTTTGCATTCCAAAATCGGTTGTTTCTGCGATATATCCGTCTGTTAAAAATTTGTCCACATCACTCCTCGTGAGCCTGTACCGCAGCGAGTTTCCTTTTATCCTGATTTTCATTGTTCTGTTTTTAATTCGTATAAGTTGGTTACTTCTCCTATTATAATAATTGCAGGGTAGGTTAAATGCTTACTTTCAGCCATTTCCGGCAAATCTTTAACAAGCCCCCGCACCGATTTTTGGTTTGGAAGCGAAGCGTGTTGAATAATTGCGGCAGGGATATTGCCGTTTCCGGACTCAATATAAGTATGTGCTATATCCTGGAGCTTTTTCATGCCCATATAGATCACTACCGTCGCTTTGCTTTGTATGGCCAGCTTCAGGTCGGCCGACAAGGCGCCGTCTTTTTTTGTCCCTGTAACTATCCATATCCCTTCACTAACCGAGCGGTGTGTAAGCGGTATATCTTCCAACCCAACTGCCTGCATACTGCTGATACCGGGGATAAACTGTGTTTTAATGCCTAAACTCCGTGCATAAATAATCTCCTCATATCCCCGCCCAAATATAAAAGGGTCGCCACCCTTCAACCTCACTACCCTGCCTTTTGCAAAAGCGTAATGAGCTATCATTTCGTGTATAGCTTCTTGCGTAGTATACTCGCCGTAAGGCTGCTTACCTACATATATCGTTTCGCAGTCGGCTTTGGTGAGGCTTAATAGCTCTTTATTGGCCAGGTTGTCGTAAAGCACCACATCGGCCTGCCGTAATATGCGCTGACCTTTAACAGTTATCAATTCCGGATCACCGGGACCTGCGCCCATTACAATCAACTCAGGAACTATGGGATTATCGGCCATTTTTGTAGTTAAAAGTCAAAAATTAAATAAATAAAGCTTTTGTATTAATTATATAAAGCTATTTTTTATAGTTGATATCAAATTTCGGATTTATAACTGATTTTTTTAATAAAAATTTGATAAAAATTGTGTTTTATATCCATATAATATTGTAAATATCATAACAATTAAGAAAAAAGTTAAAATTTAACATCGCCTGTTGTTATTTTAATCAGATAAATGGTTATAATTGTTACTATAAATACATTTGGTCGCAAATTAGATGTGTTTATGTTAGAAAATTGCTTAAACATTTAAAAGATCTGTTATGTCAAAACCAACCATTATAGTTGTTGGCAACGGTATGGTAGGATACAAGTTTTGCGAAAAACTGGTAGCTAAATCGTCAGCCTTTAATATTATTGTTTTTGGCGAAGAACCGCGCCGCGCCTACGACCGTGTGCACCTGAGCGAATATTTCGCCGGTAAATCCGCAGACGACTTATCCATGTCATCCGCATCATGGTATGCCGATCACGATATTCAACTGCACCTCGACGATCCTATCCAGGAAATAAATCGCGCAAACAAAACTATCCACTCTTTAAAAGGTGTAACCCTCGGATACGATTACCTGGTACTGGCCACTGGCTCGTCGGCCTTTGTGCCCGACATTCCGGGCATCGAAAAAGAAGGCGTGTTTGTTTATCGCACCATCGAAGATCTCGAGCTGATAAAAGCTTATGCTTTCAACGCTAAAAATGGAGCGGTGATGGGCGGCGGGCTTTTGGGCCTGGAAGCAGCTAAAGCATTAATTGACCTTGACATCAAACAAACACACGTAATTGAATTTGCCCCCCGCTTAATGCCCCGGCAAATTGACGCTGCGGGCAGCGCCATGCTGCAGTCGAAGCTGAGCGCCCTGGGCTTAAACATCCACTTAAATAAAAGCACCGCTCGCATTGCCGGCGACCATAAAATAGAAGCGCTCCAATTTAATGACGATACGTTATTGGCTGTAGACATGCTGGTGATATCGGCGGGCATCCGCCCTCGTGATGAACTGGCAAAGCTGGCCGGCCTACAGGTAGGCACCCGTGGCGGCATTATGGTGAATGAACGCATGCAAACCAGCGACGACTCCATTTTTTCAATAGGCGAATGCGCGCTGTTTGACGATATGATTTATGGACTTGTTGCCCCCGGCTATGAAATGGCTGAAGTAGTAGTCGCGCAATTAATTGGTACTGACAAGGCTTTCCATAGTTTCGATATGAGTACCAAGCTAAAGCTGATAGGCGTAGATGTAGCTAGTTTTGGGGATGCCTTTATTGCTGAACCGGCTTGCCGCACCATTGTGTTTGAGGATACACACAAGGGTGTTTACAAACGCATTAATATCAGCAATGACGGCAAACTCCTTTTGGGCGGCATCCTGGTTGGCGATGCCGATGCCTATAACATGCTGCTGCAAACAGTAAATAATAAAATCGCCCTGCCGCCTAACCCCGAAGATATGATACTGGGATTGCGCGGTGGCGAACAAAGCGAGGGTGCCGGCGTGATGAGTTTGCCCGATGATGCATTAATATGCTCGTGCGAGGCAGTGAGCAAAGGCACGATCTGTGGCGTGGTTAACGATGGCGCAACGAGTTTGGATACCATAAAGAAATGCACAAAAGCCGGCACAGGCTGCGGTGGCTGCATGCCAATGGTGAAAGATTTACTTGCGGGCACCATGAAAGCCAACGGTCAGTATATTAAAAATGTGGTGTGCGAGCACTTCGATTACTCGCGGCAGGAGCTGTATGATTTGGTGAAGATCAACAAACTAAAAAACTATGATCTTGTACTCGACCATTTTGGCAAAGGCGATGGCTGCGAAACCTGCAAACCATTAGTGGCCAGCATCCTCTCAAGCCTGTGGAACGACCTGATTGTTAAGCAGGATACTATCCAGGACAGCAACGACCGGTACCTGGCCAACATTCAAAAGGGTGGCACTTATTCAGTAGTGCCGCGGATACCCGGCGGCGAAATTACACCTGAAAAATTAATAACAATAGGCCAGGTAGCCCAGAAATACGGACTTTACACTAAAATAACCGGCGGCCAGCGTATCGACCTGTTCGGCGCACACGTAAGCGATCTGCCGCTGATTTGGGAGGAGTTGATTGATGCAGGATTTGAAAGCGGCCATGCTTATGGCAAAGCCCTGCGTACAGTTAAAAGCTGCGTGGGCAGCACCTGGTGCAGGTTCGGCTTGCACGATAGTGTATCATTTGCAATTGAGATAGAAGAACGGTATAAAGGTTTACGATCTCCGCATAAGTTAAAAGGCGGGGTAAGTGGCTGTATCCGCGAATGCGCCGAGGCACAAAGCAAAGATTTTGGCATTATAGCCACCGAAAAGGGCTGGAACCTTTACATATGCGGCAACGGCGGCTCCAAACCACAACACGCACAACTATTGGCAGCCGATATCGACAGCAAAACACTGATCAAATACCTCGACCGCTTCCTGATGTTTTATATTAAAACCGCTGACCCGCTTACACGTACTGCTACGTGGTTAAATAAAATGGAAGGCGGCATGAGCTACCTGAAAAATGTAATAATAAATGACAGCTTGGGCATAGCGGAGCAGTTGGAAGAAGAAATGCAATTGCTGGTTGACAGCTTCCATTGTGAATGGAAAGAAGTTGTAAACAATCCGGCACTACGCAGCCGTTTTACCCACTTCGTAAACGCACCCGGCGAAAAAGACCCTACAGTAAAGTTTGAGGGAATGCGCGAACAGGTAAAAGCCGTGTGGTAAGAGGAGTCCGGAAGTTGAATTTATGTAACAGTTATAAAAAGCTAAATCTTCCGAATTTCCCGACCTATGCGGACTTTCGGACTAAAAATAAAAAATTATGGAAACAATAATAGATATAGAATGGGTACTGGCGTGTTACGTTGATGATGTACCCGAAAATGGCGGCGTTTGCATGAAGCATGGCCACGAGCAAATTGCGATATACAATTTCAGCAGGCGCGGTGAATGGTATGCCACGCAAAACCTATGCCCGCACAAGCAGCAAATGTCGCTATCACGTGGAATGATAGGCAGCGCCGGCGAAGCTTGTGAACCCAAGGTAGCCTGCCCGTTTCATAAAAAAACATTCTCACTGCTAAGCGGCGAGTGCTTAAGCGGCGATGATTACAAAATAAAAACCTACCCGGTTAAAGTGACCGATGGAATGGTGTACGTTGGAGTAGCATAAACTCACTTATTATGTTGCCTCAAAGCAGCGAGAGCATCGGGATTAATAATAGCGATACTTTTGCCGGATAGCCTGATACTCTGCTCCTGCACCAATTCATTGATAACCCTGAAAACGGTTTCGTAAGTAGCACCGGCGAATGATGCCAGGTCCTGGCGGCTCAGGGTAATATTAATAAAACCGTCGGTAGTTGTTCCAAATTGCTTCTGCAATTTTATCAATGCACCAGCAACACGGCCTTTAACAGGCATATGTGCCAGGTCGCGCATCCGGCGTTCAGACTTACGCAGTTCGCTGGCAAAGAAGTTAACCAGCTGGTAGGTAAGTCCACCATTTACCTTTAATGTGCTTTCAAAAAACTTCATGCTCACATAACAAACCACCGATGGCTCAAGCGCCGCTGCCGAAATAGGATAATTAAGATTAGGCCCTATGCCACGATGCCCCAAAATGGCACCGTTTTCGGCAAAGCGGATTATCAGCTCCTTATCATCGTCCCATTGTTTGTAAACTTTAATAACGCCACTATACACAAAATAGATACCGCTAACTGGATCTCCTTCATTAAATAACACCTCCCCTTTTTTTAATTTGATATTGATTTTATTGGCGCAAATAGCAGGATGCCATTCTTCCATGCAATTTTTACACATAAAACACGTGCGCGCATCGCAAAGTGGAGTATTTTTCTTAATATTTTTAACTTCTTTCAATTTTATATATCACTTATGGGATAAAAGTAATTTTTACAGGAACAAAATCAAATAACGAACCGTTATTTTCAAACAAATATGGAATAAATCATCAAATAATTGAATTTAATCTTCAAATTTTTAAAAATAAATGATTTAAATAAGACTATTTAGATTAAAAAAATTATTAAAATGGAATTATTGAGTGTTTTAAATAATTTATTGTTAATTTTTTATTAAAAAAATGCTACTATCTAATATTAATCATAAAAAGACTCAAAATTTGATTTTTATTTCGAGGTTTTTATTAAAATGGCTATATTTATGGAAATAAAACATGTATTAGTTACCTAATTAATAAAATAACTAACAATGACAGAGAAATAAGAATTATCACTCAAAAAAAAGCCCCGCCGGGAGGTCGCATTCCCGGGCAGGGTTATCAGTTTTCAATTGCTTTAACAAATTAAAAAACCTTACCAAATGTACAAAAATGTATTTAAACAATGCAGGGTTGTTCTTTTTGTGTCGTGCTTCAGCCTGGCCGCGCTTACGGCCAGGGCGCAATTAACAATCACCGGTCAGCTACGCCCCCGGGGCGAATTGCGCGACGGTTACGGCACACTGCAAACCCTCGGTAACAAAGATGCCGCCTTTATTTCCCAGCGAACGCGGCTGACGCTCAACTATAAGTGGAGCCACCTTATTTTTCAAACTTCTATCCAGGATGTGCGGCTTTGGGGGCAGGATGCTTCCACTATAACTGTAAACGATGGCAGCCGTTTAAGTTTGCACGAAGCCTGGGCCGAAATTATCCTCTCCAACAAAAAAGACACATCTTTTAAAACGTCACCATTCGATTACTTTGCCATTAAAATAGGCCGCCAGGAAATTACATACGACGATGAGCACCTGTTGGGCCCGTCAGACTGGCTGCAACAAGCCCGCCGTCATGATGCCATTGTACTAAAGCTTATTCAAAGTGGCTGGCAGGTTGATTTAGGCGGCGCCCTTAATCAAAATACCGACGCGATAAATTACAACGGCACCTATTATACACCGGCCAATGTGCCTGCTACTGTAAAAGACAGCAAGGGCAATTTGGTCAACACGCCGGCCGGGATGATTCCATTGATCAACGGGGCTGGAATCAGTGCAAAAAACGGCAACCTGGCAGCATTAAACCCACCCGGTACAAACGGGCTGAACCAGGATTATAAAGCATTACAGTATTTATACTTTGCAAAAAAATTCAACAAAACTAAAATATCAGGCCTGTTCCTCACCGATCAGTTTGGCAAACACGCGCTCGATTCAGTTAAAAATACCGCCGGCGCCGATGTTGGCTATGTATATGGCTATCGCTATAACCAACCGGCTGTAAACCTGCGTTACACAACCGGCCTGCTTGTTAATCCTGTGTTTGGTGATAAAAACCAGTTTGCCTTAACCGGCGGTTACTATTACCAGGGCGGACATGATAAGGATGGCCTGGGCCTTGATGCATCCATGCTCACCTTTTCGGCGGCTTACAACTCCGGACAACTGGCTTATATCATTGGTTGGGATTATCTATCCGGCAACGATGCCTTCTCTTCATCCAAAACCAGTCATCGTTTCGATCCGCTGTATGGCACGCCGCACAAATTTTGGGGCTTGATGGATTACTTTTATGCAGGCAGCGGGTCGCCAAATGGCGGACTAAGTAACCCTTATCTTAAAATAAAATACACATCGACCAATAAACGGTTCAGCACCGAACTGGCTAACCACTATTTTATGCTGGCTGATAATCAAAAAGATTTAACCGGCAACGCAGTCAGCAAATACCTCGGCACCGAATTCGACCTCACTACAGGCTATAAGCTTAATAAGTTTACACAGGCTACGTTGGGCCTGTCGTATATGTCGGCTACGCAAAGCATGGAGTATGCCAAAAATATCAGTCCGGGCACTGCACATCTTAACCCTGTTTGGGCCTATCTCCAACTCAACATCACCCCAGAATTTCTAAATAAATAATCATCCTCAAAAAAGAAAGATCATGGAAAAGCAACTCACCAAACTCAATATATTTTCGGCAAAGGGCATACAAATGCGCACGTTTCATATTACGTGGCTTATGTTCTTTGTTTGTTTCTTTGGCTGGTTCGGCCTGGCGCCGCTAATGCCCACCATCCGTGCCGAACTGCATTTAACGAAGGCGCAGATAGGTAATATCATCATCGCTTCGGTAGGCTCCACTATTATTGCCCGCCTTATTATTGGCAAACTGTGCGATACCT
Source organism: Mucilaginibacter sp. (assembly GCF_025359345.1). Taxonomy (GTDB): domain Bacteria; phylum Bacteroidota; class Bacteroidia; order Sphingobacteriales; family Sphingobacteriaceae; genus Mucilaginibacter. The sequence continues at coordinate 128,125 of NZ_JANYGQ010000033.1, read as the reverse complement.
GGGGGCCCCGTAAAACAGCCGTAAGGTTGCTGCTCATCGGTTCGCTGCCCGTATTTTTTGTAGGGCTGGCACATAGTTATACCACTTTTTTAATGTTCAGGCTGGCAATTGGGGTTATCGGGGCATCGTTTGTAATTACCCAATTTCACACCTCAATGATGTTTGCACCCAATATAAAGGGCACCGCAAACGCGGTTACCGGCGGCTGGGGCAACCTGGGCGGCGGGGTTACCAATATGGTGATGCCTTTAATATTTGCCGCCATTGTTGGTTTTGGCTACACATCTGCCGAAGCATGGCGCTACGCCATGATTGTTCCCGGCACAATGATGCTGGTAATTGCATGGCTATATTATAAATATACTAAAGATACCCCCAATGGTAACTACGACGAGATAGGCTACAAATCCAAATTAACCAAAACAGATTGGAGCGTACTGGCCGATTGGCGCATTTGGGCCCTTACTATGGCCTACGCAATGTGCTTCGGCATGGAAGTTACTTTTGATAACGTGGCTTCACTGCATTTCGTAGACAATTTCCATTTGTCGCAAAGTTCAGCTGGCTTTTGGACCGGGATATTCGGTTTCATGAACATTTTCGCCCGGGCATTGGGTGGTATTGTGTCAGACAAAGTTGGCAAAAAACATGGATTGCGCGGTAAAGGCTTATTGCTGGCTGGTGTACTACTTTTAGAAGGCTGCGGATTGGTACTGTTTGCACAATCGGGCACTTTGTTAATTGCCATTATTTCCATGCTGTCGTTCGCGCTTTTCCTTAAAATGTCAAACGGGGCAACCTATGGCATTGTCCCTTTTGTTAACGAGAAGAATGTTGGCCTTGTAAGTGGCATAGTTGGGGCTGGCGGTAACCTGGGCGGGATGCTTTTTGGCTTCCTGTTCAAATCATCGGCTATTACCTATGTGCAGGCTTTTACCTATATCGGTTACACAGTAATGGTGGTAGCGGCAATTGTATTTGTTACCCGTTTCTACAAGCAAACAGCCAACGAAGAACAACCGGCATCGGGCATAGCAGCGGCGGTATAATTTAAGATATAACACATGCAATCACCCGGAAAAAATATCCAATCGCTCACCTCAACCTGCTGTTATTGCGGGGTTGGCTGCGGCGTGGTGGTTAATAAAGAAAAGAACGGTGATATTTCCGTTATCGGGAATAAGGATTACCCTGTTAACAAGGGTATGCTGTGCAGCAAAGGCATCAACCTGCATTATACCGTAAATGATAAAAGCGACCGGCTGCTGTACCCTCAAATGCGCTACAACAAAAGCATGCCCCTGCAAAGGGTGGGCTGGGATGATGCGCTCGACCGTATAGTAGCCGTTTTTAAAACGTTTATCGAAAAATACGGGCCTGATTCAGTTGCATTTTATGCCTCCGGACAATGTTTAACCGAGGAGTATTACGTGGTAAATAAGCTGATGAAGGGTTTCATCGGCAGTAATAATATCGATACCAATTCGCGCCTGTGCATGAGCAGCGCAGTAGCTGCCTATAAAATGGCGTTGGGTGAGGACTGTGTGCCGCTTTGTTATGATGATATTGAACTCGCCGATTGCTTTTATGTAACCGGCGCCAACCCGGCCTGGTGCCACCCGATATTATGGCGCAGGGTTGAGGCACATAAGGCGGCTAACCCTAATATTAAAATCATAGTGGTCGACCCTAGGGTGACAGACACTTGTAGCCTGGCCGACTTGCATTTACAAATCAATCCGGGTACGGATATCACGCTGAATCATGCCATAGGCCGCTTGCTGATCGAGAACGGGGATATTGATATCGATTTTATCCGTAACCATGCCGAAGGTTTTGAGCAATACAGTGCGCTAGTATTTAAGCGTACACTTGCAGAATCGGCAAAAATATGCGGCGTAAGCGAGCGCGACATGCAGCTTGCCGCCAAATACATCGGCGAAGCCAAAGGCTTTATCTCCATGTGGACCATGGGGCTAAACCAAAGCAGTGTTGGTGTAAACAAAAATCTGAGCCTTATAAACTTGAATTTGATAACCGGCCATGTGGGCAAGCCCGGGTCAGGGCCTTTATCCCTGACCGGGCAGCCCAACGCTATGGGTGGCCGCGAAGTTGGCGGCCTGGCAAACCTGCTGCCCGCACATCGCGACCTAAAAAACCCGCTGCACCGGGAAGAGGTACAGAAGTTTTGGAAGGGCACGAGCATTAACCCCGAACCAGGTTTAACGGCCACTGAAATGTTTGAGGCTTTGAATGATGGCAGGTTAAAAGCCATCTGGATAATGTGCACCAACCCGCTCACCAGTTTACCTAATGTACGTTTGGCTGAGCAGGCATTAAAGAAAGCCAAATTTGTAGTGGTGCAGGAAGTGAGCAGTAAACCCGAAACTTTGGCTTATGCCGATGTGATACTGCCCGCCGCTGCCTGGGCTGAAAAAGAGGGCACCATGACCAATTCTGAAAGGCGCATCAGTTACCTGAATAAAATTATTGAGCCGCCCGGCGAGGCCCTGCCCGATGCTGAAATTATTTGCCGTTTTGCCCGCAAGATGGGCTACCATGGGTTTGACTTTAAAAACAGTTCCGAAATTTATGCTGAGCATGTTAAGCTAACGGCAAAAACAAATATTGATATCAGCGGATTAAGTTATGAGGTACTGAAAGAGCAATCTTCGGTACAATGGCCTTATAAAAAGAAAAGCAAACCCGGCGGCACTGAACGCCTTTTTGCCGATAAAAAATTCTTCACCCCATCGCAAAATGCCATAATACATGCCGTGCCTGATGCGTTTACCAGCGAGTTGCCCGACGATGACTATCCATTCATATTAACCACCGGCCGCATCCGCGACCAGTGGCATACCATGAGCAAAACGGGCAAGGTAAATAAGCTAACCCAGCACCTAAAGGAATCGTTTATTGAAATAAACCCCTATGATGCTGCCGGCCTGCAAATAAAAGAGGGTGACGTTACGGTAATAACTTCGCGACGTGGCGAGGTGCGGGTGAAAGCAAAAGTAACAACTCAAATTAAGCCGGGCGTCGTGTTCTTACCGATGCACTGGGGGAAAATACTGGGTAACGACCTGCACCGGGTGAATAATATCACCAATGATGCGGTCGACCCCATATCGAAAGAACCCGACTTTAAATACTGCGCAGTTAATATTGCCAAGTATAAAAAGCCCTTTCAGCGTGTTGTAATTATTGGTGCGGGGGCAGGTGCTTATGGTTTTGTAAAATCGTACCGGGAACTGAATTCTGCCGACCGTATTACCATTTTCAGCAAGGAAAATTTTCCGTTTTATAACCGGGTGATGCTGCCTGATTATATCAGCGGCGAACAGCAATGGGAGCAATTGGTGAAGATGAAGGACTCCGAAGAACCTGCGTATCGCATTAATTTACTGCGGGGCGTAAGTGTAGTAAAGATAGACCGTGAAACAAAATATGTTACCGATTCGAGGGGTATTAAAACACCATATGACGTGCTGATTATGGCCACCGGCAGCCGGGCAGCCATCCCTAAAAATGTGCCCTCACTGCCCGGTATATTCACGATGCGTAGCCGTACCGATGCTGATAATTTTAAAAAACATATCAAAAAAAACGGGCATGTAGTAATTGTTGGTGGTGGCTTACTCGGGCTTGAAATGGCGGCATCATTGCGCGAAATGGGAATCAGGATAACTATTATTCAACGGACTTCCAGTTTTTTAAACCGGCAGTTAGATGCCCTGGGGAGTAAATTGCTGCACGAAGAAATGGTTGACCAGGAATGCGATATTTACTACGATGACGAGGTGCAATTGTATTATGGGCGATCAAAACTAACCGGTATTGCCTTGCGCAGCGGACGTAAGATCGACTGCGATGCGATGATTCTTGCCATAGGAACCACGCCCAACCTTGAGCTTGCCCGCGACTGTGGTTTGGAATGCAAACGTGGTGTGGTTGTAAACGAGCGCCTGCAAACCAGTGACCCGGATATTTACGCGATAGGCGAGATTGCCGAATTTGAAGGCACCTTATATGGCATTACCGCTGCCGCCGAACAGCAGGCAGCTGTTGTTGCCGGTTACATGAACGGCGACATTGCCAGTTATTATAAAGGCAGCCTGTTCATGAATATTATAAAAATACACGGTTTCGACCTTTGCAGCATAGGCTTGCCAGAATGCCCCGATGAACCGGGCTATGAAGAAGTTGTTTTTATTGATAAGGCCAAGCGCTATTATAAAAAATGCATCATTCACCAGGACAAACTGGTGGGCACTATATTAATTGGGGATAAAAGTGAGTTCCTGGAGTTTAAGGAATTAATTGCCAACAAAACCGAACTGAGTGAAAAGCGCCTGCAACTATTACGCAACGGCAGCAAAGCAGACCCGGTATTGGGCAAACTGGTATGCAGTTGCAATAATGTAGGCAGCGAAAATATCAACAAAAAAATTGCTGGTGGCTGCGATAATATGAAAGACCTGTGTTCGGCCACCGGTGCCGGTACCGGGTGCGGTTCATGCCGGCCCGAGGTGAAGCGCCTGCTGGCAGAAGGATTGAAAAACCTGGTTTCTCAAAATGTAGCCTGATGGAGTACTTAATTAAAATAAACTTGCCTGGGGGCGTTGTATCGGCCGGTGACCTTTACGAGATATTAGTAATTGCCGAAAACGCTGGCGCACAACACATCCGCTTCGGCAACCGGCAACAACTATTTTTTTCCATTTCGGGTAGTGAACTGGAAGACATGGAGATGGAAATGTTGCAGGCCGGCATTGTTTATGAGATTAATGCAGATAAGTATCCCAACGTCATCAGTTCTTATGTTTGCGATACTATTTTTAGCCAGGAAAGTTGGTTGAGAGAAGGTGTATACAAAGATATTTTCGACCTCTTTAGTTATCAACCCCGGCTAAAAATAAACCTGGTAGACCGGCATCAAACTTTTGTACCGTTTTTTGGCGGCAACTTTAATTTTATCAGCTCAGATGTAAGCAACTACTGGTATTTGCATGTCCGGTTCCCTAAGACTAGCCAGTTTTACTGCTGGCCTTCGCTTATTTATTCAAATGATATACCTGTTATCAGTAAAAAGGCCGAAGAAGTTATCCTGAAAAACAGGGCCCTGTTTTACGACATGCCGGATATCGATGAGCAGCTTTTTTTTGATATGGTGACCAAAGGGACAGCTACACATATGCAGCCGATGACTGTACCATTACAATTGCCCGATTTTTACTTGCCTTATTACGAAGGTTTTAATAAATACGATAACAAATACTGGCTGGGTGTTTATCGCCGCAATGAACTTTTCGAAATTTCGTTTTTAAAAGAAGTATGCAGCCTTTGTCTTGAAACAAGGATAGGGCAACTATATACCACGCCCTGGAAATCAATTTTGATAAAAGGCATAAATCCCGGCGACCGCAACGACTGGGGTTTTATCCTGGATAGATACCGTCTAAACGTAAGGCATGCCTCGAACGAGTTAAACTGGCAAATAGAAGATATGTGCGAAGAAGGGCTTACGTTGAAGCAGCACCTGGTACGCGAATTTGAAAAGGCCGATTTGCGAACCTACCGTTTAAGCTTTGCTATTAAAACGCAATCCAAAACCGGTTTGCTGGGGTCGATAATTATAAAAACACAACCATCGGGTAATTTCGAGGTGTTACATACGGCAGATTTTAACCCGAACTCAAAAAATTACATTTCCTATAAAAAGAGGGTTAAAGCGCAAAACCTGGTGGAGCAGTTAATTGATTTATGCAACAGCTATTATCAATTGTCGCAAAGCAAAACAAAAATTGTAGCCCCTTTGGTTAAAGAGGCTGAAGACTTGCCTGCAAACGTAGACGTGCTTTACCAATGCAGGCACTGTTTAACCGTTTATGATAAAGCTTACGGCGATGAACTAAACACCATACCAGCCGGCACTGCTTTTGCAGATATTGACACTTATACATGCCCGGTTTGCGATGCCGATAAAGATAGTTTTGAGTTGATGGAGAAAAGATAGTAATTTAAGGCGATGAATAAATTAGACGTCGCGTTCCAGCTTTTTGATGCTTATAATATGCAAGATCCGCGCAATTTTGAGTGGGATGGGACCAACTACCCGCAGGAATATTTCTTCGCTATTAAATTGCATGATTGGATATTAAAACTGGATCCTGCAGCCAGCGAAGAACTGCTACTGGCATCACGCAGTCAGCATATTGGCCGTTGGGAAATACCACGTGAAAGCTACCCCGAAGGACGGGAACCTTACCTGAAATGGCGAAAAGACCTGGCACAACACCATGCAACCATAACGGGCAATTTAATGAAACAGGCTGGTTATGACACCGATTCGATAGAACGTGTGAGCCAGATCATCCTGAAAAAACGCATTAAGGTTGATGCTGATGTGCAGACCATGGAAAACGCGCTTTGCCTGGTGTTTTTGCAATACCAGTACGAGGATTTTAGGAAGAAGTACGGGAATGAACCGGATAAAATGATCAACATACTTCGTAAATCGCTATTAAAAATGGATAGCCACGGGCATAGTTTTGCCTTAGGTTTAAATTTTACGCCGCAGGGCCTCGACTTAATTAAACAGGCAATGAACGCTGAGTGAAGACGCCAGGGAAATATGTTAGAACCGTTTTTAACGTATAAAGAAATTTTTATTTCATGGAAATATAAAATAGCTAAATCAATTTAGCTATTTTAGCTCCACTTAATACCGAAGCTAAGTTTGAGTAAAAACCATCCCTGTTAACCTGTAATTTCTGATGAAACACATTTTCGTTTTAGCGCTATTTACTTTTAGCGCCTGCTTGACAAAACCAACCTATAGCCAGGTAGCAAACGCAGCCGGAAATAAACCATGGAATGCCCAATGGATTAGTTCCCCTAATATAACCGGCACTGAATACGGTGTCTATTATTTCCGCAAAACCATCGAACTGGTTACGAAGCCATCCACGTTTAAAATTCATGTTTCGGCCGACAATCGCTATAAATTGTATGTGAACGGCGCACTTATATCACTTGGCCCGGCCCGTTGCGACACTTATTACTGGAATTATGAAACCGTGGATCTTGCACCTTACTTAACCGCCGGCAAAAACAGTATTGCTGCCCTGGTTTGGAACGAAGCACAATTCCGCCCGGCGGCACAGATAACCGTACGTACTGGTTTTATTATGCAGGGAAGTTTGCCGGCAGAAGAAATACTAAATACAAATGCCACCTGGAAATGCATCCGCGACGCAGGGCGTCAGCCGGTGCCGGGATATTTTTTTGCCGCCAGCAAGGGCGAAATGGTTGACATGGCACAGGCTGTTAAAGGCGACTGGACCGCGGTAAACTATGACGATAGCGCCTGGCCAGGGGCAAACAAAATAATGGATGGCACGCTCAAAGGTATGTCATGGGGTATCGACTGGGCTTTAGTCCCTTCCTCCTTGCCACCAACAGAAATGACTTATCAACGTATCCCTCTGTTGCGGAACGCGGTTGGCATGAGTGCTCCACAGGGATTCCCGGCAACAAAAACACAGCTAACAATTCCTGCCAATAGCACTGTTAGTTTGCTACTGGATCAAACTTTTGAAACCAACGCCTACATAACCATGAATTTTAGCGACGGCAAGGGTGCCGGGATCTCATTAGGCTATGCCGAATCGCTATTCGAAAAAGGCAGCCGCGGCGTGCGAAAAGGGAACCGGAACGAGGTAGACGGCAAAGAATTTATAGGGCGGATAGACAGCCTCATTGCTGACGGGAGTAAAAGCCAGTCGTTTACAACGCTAAATTTCCGCACTTTTCGATATATCAAACTGTTCATAAAAACTAAAAATGAGCCGCTGGTTATCGACGACATTTATGGAACTTTCACCGGATATCCCTTCAAACGGACTGCAATATTTAACAGCAGTGATGGCGAAACACAGCAAATGCTGGATATCGGCTGGCGCACGGCCCGGCTTAATGCCTGGGAAACATACACCGACTGCCCGTACTACGAGCAGTTACAATACATTGGTGATACCCGCATACAAGCAATGGTTTCTTACTATAACACCAATGACGACCGCCTGGCCCGCAACGCCATCATCCTGATAGACCATTCGCGTTTGGCGGAAGGCATAACCAAAAGTTGTTACCCGACCTACGGCTCACAAATCATATCGCCGTTTTCGTTGTGGTATATCGGTATGTTGCATGATTACTGGATGTACCGTGGCGACGATAATTTCATCAAAGACAAATTAGTCGGTGAAAGGGCGGTGCTGGATTTTTTCAGCAAGTACCAATTGCCCGATGGCTCAGTAAAAGATACTCCCTACTGGGACTTTGTCGACTGGTCGGGAAAGATGAGCGGCGGACTTAAGGGATCAGACGGCTGCGCCGCTATTTATGACTTGCAATTATTATGGGCTTATCAATGGGCCGCCGAAATGGAAGGCAAAATTGGCCTGCATGATTATGCCGTCATCTACCATCAAAAAGCGGAACAGTTGAAGGCAACGATACAGCGCAAATATTGGGATCCGGTTAAAAAATTATATACTGATACCAAAGAAAAAAAGGGGTATTCGCAACATGCTAATTCACTGGCTATACTTACAGGACTGGTTAAAGACGCGGATATGCCCGCGCTTAGTAAAAGGCTTTTAACTGACACCTCGTTAACACAATGCACCATCTATTTTAAGTACTACCTGCACCAGGCATTGGTAAAAGCAGGGTTAGGCAATAACTATACAAAATGGCTCGATATCTATCGCGAAAATATAAAAATGGGACTAACCACCTGGGCAGAATACTCAGACGTGGAAACCACGCGTTCTGATTGCCATGCGTGGGCCGCCAGCCCAAACATCGAATTTTTTAGAACTGTGTTAGGGATAGATAGCTATGCGCCCGGGTTTAAAAAGGTAAAGGTGGAACCACATTTGGGAACATTAAAGAAGGTTAGCGGCGAAATCCCGCATCCGCAGGGCAAGGTTAGCGCAAGCTACGTTTTGGATGGGAATAAATGGAAAATAACGATTGGCCTGCCTAAAAACACAACGGGTATACTTGTTTGGAAAGCGAAAACCTATCCTATTAAAGCGGGTGCTAATTCGTTTGTAATATAAAGTGTAGACGCAATATTTTGCGTCTCGAACCATATCGGGCGAGAATTGTTGGTTACTTGTCAGCAGGAGACGCAAAATATTGCGTCTCTACATCCAATATACAGTACTATTTCGACGAATCCCTGATCCTGAGCTCCGTTTTCAATATAACCCCCTGAGGTTTATTAGCTGATAACGGATTATTAAGTTTGTTTAATAAAACGGTAATTACATTGTCCGCGATATCTATAATCGGCTGTGCAATAGCCGTAACAGGTGTTTTGTATAGTTTAAACACATCGTAATCATCAAATGATATTACAGCTAAGTCTTCCGGCACTTTTATACCCAGGCTGCTGATCACCTTCAATCCGCACGCACCTACATGGTTGGTTCCAAAAAAAACAGCATCAAGGCCGGTATGTTCTTTCAAAAACGACTCAATCGGACCAATTATCAGGTCTTCGTCCTGGTTAAATACAATTTCCTTAATTACCGGGGTCAGCCCTTTTGAGGCCAGGGCATCTTTGTATCCCTGGACACGGGCTACCATCTGCGTTTGCCTGGACGCGAAAGTGATAAAGGCAATATTTTTATACCCTTTGTCAATAAGATGCAGTGTTGCATTATAGGTGCTGAACAGGTTGTCAATTTCCACATAGTCCGCGTTAACTTGTGGCAGGTGCCTGTCGAACATTACTACCGGCATGCCATCTTTTATTAACGAATTTAAATCGTCCTCAATACCTTCAGGCGGCGCGATGATGTATCCGTCAACGTGCCTGTCGCGGAACATGTTTATTAAATCCTTAGTTTTGCCGGTATCATTATCGGTACTACAATAAATTATCTTATAACCGTTTTTATAGGCACGATCTTCTATCAACCTCGCAATGCTCGCAAAAAACGGATTCGAAATATCCTCAACCATTAAACCAATAATATTTGATTTACCTGTACGCAAGCTTTTTGCCAGCGAATTTGGCTTGTATCCTACCTCCTCTACATATTTCAAAACCCGTTCAACAAGTTCTGGACTGATGCGTTTTTCCTGTGCACGCCCGTTCAAAATAAATGAAACCGTGGTTTTTGACACGTTCAGGCTTTGGGCAATATCGACTATGGATAATTTCTTTTTCACTGGCTAATACTTACTCATCAAATATAAGGTAATATACCAATTAATACCGTTTCACCACAATAGCATTTTAACGTTTTATTTCCATAATAAATCGATTTATTAATCTTTGGAATACACGAACGATAATGCTTCCCGACTAATTATTTTGCCGATAACGAGAATGGTTTATCTTCTTCTGCAAGGCCGCGGTTAAGCGCTGGTTTATCGCCCATTTCAAAATGAAGTACACCACCGTTCATAATATCCTGGTGGCTTATCCAATTGTGCATGTACGGTTTGCCATTAAGCGTTGCCGATTGGATGTACACATTCTGCTTACTGTTATTATTGGCTTCAATTATCAGTTTATTGCCATTCTCCAGGGTGATGGTCATCTTTTTAAACAGCGGGCTACCTATAACATATTGGTCGGTGCCTGGGCACACACTGTAGAATCCTGCTGCGCTCAACACAAACCACGACGACATTTGCCCTTCGTCTTCGTCGCCGGGATAACCGTTTTCAGATGCGTTATACATTTTGTCCATTACCTCGCGTAAATGCTGCTGCGCTTTCCATGGCTGACCGGCATAGTTGTACAAATACAACAAATGGTGAATAGGCTCGTTGCCCTGGGCATACTGGCCCATTTTAAATTCGGCCATTTCCGTCATCTCATGAATCACCTGGCCGTAGCCGCCAACCTTTATGGTGCCAGGTTCGCTGAAAACCGAATCAATTTTTGCAGTAAAGTTTTTATCGCCCCCCATCAGGTTTATCAGACCTTGTACGTCCTGGAAAACAGACCAGGTCCAGTGCCAGGCATTACCCTCGGTATACGGGCCGCCCCAATCCATCGGATCGAACGGCTCAATCCAGTTACCCTGCTCGTCCTTCGCCCGCATAAAGCGTGTTTTTGGGTCGAGCAGGTTTTTGTAATTGTACATCTGCCTGCCGAATACATTTTCATAGAATTTATTCCCGGTTGATTTTGCGAGTGCATACCCACAGAAATCATCATAGGCAAACTCAAGGGTCCAGGCAGTTGCTCCCTGCGTTTTTTGGCTATAAGGAACATATCCGTTTGCAAAATATTCCTTCCATCCCGGCCGGCCGTTGGCACTACCCCACGGACCTTTATTAGTGGCTTCATGATAATAAGCTTCCAATGCTTTTTTAGGGTCGAAGGTGTGAATGCCCTTTGCCCATGCATCGGCCAATAATGATATGGAATGGTTACCCAGCATTCCGCCCGTTTCACCAGGGAACGACCAGGCCGGCAACCAGCCGCATTGCTGTTGCGCATCCAGCAATGCCTGGCAATATTGTCCTTCCATCTTTGGATGCATAATAGTATTTAATGGAAATTGCGCCCTGAAGGTATCCCAAAAACCATTGTCGGTGTACATATAGCCGTCGTGGATCTTACCGTCATACGGGCTATAATAACACGGCTTACCCTCCTTATTATACTCAAAAAACTGGTGCGAAAACAAATTTGCGTGGTAAAGGCAGGAGTAAAAAGTTGCCTTTTGGTCTTCCGTTCCACCTTCAACCTGCATGCGACCCAGCAAGGTATTCCAAACTCTATCGGCCGCTTTATGGGTATCATCAAAAGTCTTGTAGCTACCTAATTCTGTTTGCAAAGTCAGTTCAGCCTGTTCGGGGCTGATGTAGGATGACGCAACTTTAGCTGATACTGTTTCGCCGTTTTTAAATTGCAGGTAAGCGCCAACCCCATCGCCTTCGGCAGATAAATTCCTTTCAGAGACTTGATTTTTCTTATTCTCCCAGGTACCAAACATGGTAAATGGCTTATCAAAAACAATTACAAAATAGTTTTTAAATCCCTGCGGCGCCCAGCGGCAGTTATTTACCCAGCCGGTTATCTTTCGTTCCCCCGGCATTATCGTTATCCCGCTCATCTTGGTATAGCCATCCAGTACGAGATATGAATTCAGTCCTTTGGGGAACGTAAAGCGTAAATGTGCACCCCATTCGGTGGGGCTAATTTCGGTAGTGATATTGTTATCCAGCTTTACTTTGTAATAGCTTGGCTGGGCAATTTCATTTTCGTGTTTAAACGATGCGGCCCTTTCATCCTCGCTAACAGCAAGCTTACCGGTAACCGGCATCAGCGAAAACACCGCATAATCATTTACCCAGGAGCTGCATTGGTGCGATTGCTGAAAGCCACGGATGGTATGCTCAAAATATTGATACTTCCACCCTTCGCCGTTTTTACCGGTTTGTGCGGTCCAGGTATTCATGCCGAAAGGAAGCGCCGTTGCCGGGTAAGTATTACCGTACGAAAATTCGTATTTTGAATTGGTGCCCTGCCGGGTATTTACATACTCAACCAAATTAGTCTCCTGCGCAAACAAAGCAGCAGACAGTAATAGAGCGGCGGCGCAGGCAAATAGCTTTTTCTTCAACGTATTTAAAATTAGTGCAGCTAGTTAATTAAGAGAAAAGGAGGCGCTCCCGCCCCCTTCCCAATCAACTAAAGCCCCGGTTATTTAATTAGTGTTTTATAAAGCAGGTCGGCAACCTGCCTATTGCCTTCGTCGTTAAGGTGCACGCCGTCCTTTGTCAATATCCCGCTGTCCTTATTCTGCGGATTATTTTTCAGATTATATTCGTGAAATATCGCCCTGAAGTCTACCAATTCGCAATTGTATTGCTTAGCGATATCGCGTATAATGTTCGAGTACTTGTTCAGGTCACCGTCCAGTTCATTGCTGTAATCAGTTTTTTCGCCAACACTTGCGGGTGTACAAACCAGCACCTTAATATTTTTAGCTTGTAGCTTTTTTATCAACGCACCATAAAACTTACCAAATTTATCCCAGTCCGTACCAGTGCCAAACATCATTGACGCCTACCCATATCACAACTACATCAGGATTTTTGGTTAGCACATCGTCTTCATAGCGCAGGTACAGATCGTATATTTTATTGCCACCTATGCCTGCGCCGGCAAGCTCAAACCGGCTTTCTTTGTTTTCTGCCTTCAACCTTTGCTGCATCAGGGTGATAAAGCCGGCCGGCTGCACGGCGTACTCGGTTATCGAGTCGCCAAAGAACACTATTTTTACGGGCTTTTTTGCCTGGAAAGCACAAAGCGCTATAACCCCAAAAAGAACAAGTAACTTTTTTCTTATCATAATAACAAGGTTTAATAAATCGTTTTAGCAAACTTATATTTTTAATTTGCCATTAGCAAGTTTTTCTGAAATTTACTGAAATTTCACCCTAATAAAACGCGGTCTGTACAGATTGGGGTTTTTGCCCAGGTCCTTTATAAATTCAAGCGAGTTAATATTATAGCTGATCAACAGTTCGCCAGGTTGTGAAAGGCTTGGATGAGCTTTGGCATTGTATACCAGGTATGTTTTTTCTTCCAGGTCGGGCTTGCAATCCCATAACTTAATAATGGGCCCAAAAGGGCCATAAGGCGTCTTCCCTATCCGCATTCCCACAGTGGGGCTCATGCCATCCACCTGGAAAACGAGGGCATAGCGGCCATCGGGCAAGGTAGTCAGGCTTAGCTCGTTCGATAGGTGATCGGTAACATCGGCAGCTTTATTTATATTACTACTCCAGTTTGCACCATCGTAGTAACTCCATTTTTCAAAATACTCGAAATCTTTTGGCAATACCCGTGCTACCATTAGTTTTTTAGCCATTCCCCGCACGCCGTACACGTAAATATAGCCATCCGCGTTTTTTTCGCCAGCAGCCTTGGTATTTACAAAAACGCCTGCGCCAAACGAGCCGCTTTCTCCAGCTTCATCTGTAAGGTAAAACGGCGTATCCATTTGCGATTGGCCTGCATAAGGTGGTTTACTCCAGTTCGGGATTTTAATCAGCGTGTTGCCGACTTCCTTAAACCCAAAGGCGCCGTCGCTAACGTTACGCACGCGGTACCCGAAAATGTAAACGCTGTTATTCAACGCCTGGTTTACAAAGCCATCGCCAAGCCAGTAATAATCATTCTTTTCAGTTTTTGGTGTTTTAGGCCAAAAAATAGATTCCGCAGCCCCGGTTTTATCCTTATCCCAATAAAAGTTAATATTCTTTTCAACAGGTTTACCGCCGTCTAAAATTGCTACCGAATTATGGATCATTTTATAGCCCGGCTGCATAGTATTATTGGTGATGGTACCTATCATGCTATCGCTAAAAATAATAAGCACCTTGTCGTTTGCTCTAGCTGCTTTACCCTCAACACCATTCAGCGGAATGGTATAAATGCCGTCGCCACCAAACCAGCCGTTTTGTCTTTTTAATAAATCCGACCATTCAGGCGCCGCGCTAACGGTGAAATTTATGTGCCCCAAGCCGGTGGTATCTGCCGTTTTAGCGGTTGGCTGGCTGTAAGCGCTACAAACACTCGTCAATAAAATTGTCGCAATTACTAAAGATAGCCTCGTCATTATATCGTTTTTGTTAACGTGTTATTATTGGTCCTGAATTTTTTGTAGCCGAGGTAAATCAAACCCGTTAGTCCTCCTATCAGCATAAATAAACTTATCCACTCTGCCTGGCTAAAGTTAATACCTGAAAATCTATATCTATCATTAACACGGATAGATTCTATCGCAATTCGCTCCAACCCGCTCGCTGTTAAATAAATATAAAACATCAGGCCCGCTGCATAAATCTGCTTCCGGATAACCCACATAAAAATAAACAAAAGCATGCAAACTACCACTTCATAAAACGAGGTTGGGTAAACACCGTAAAGCAGTTCATGGCAAAAACTACCTGAGCAGTTTTTCATCATTACACCGGCATTAATTTCGTTGTGCGGAAATTTGAAACTCCACATCCAGTCGGGCAACCATTGCAATACATGTGGTTTTGGCTTTATATTCACTATGCCCCAATCGCCATCGCCCGATAGCTGGCAGCCAATCCTGCCGATCGCATAGGCCAGCATCATCCCCGGCGAGCCAATATCGGCCAGGCTTACCAGCTTCATTCCCTTGCGGTAGCCGATATACAGGTATGCCAATGCGCCGAAAACCAACCCGCCATAATAGGAAAAGCCATCTGCCGAAAAGAGGGTACCCAGGGGATTGTACTTCAGATCATCCAGGTGTTCGATAGTATCAAATAACTTGGCGCCGATGAAACCCCAAAAGCCCATAAAAAAAACCATATAGGGCAGTAGCTGGTATGGATGCATAGTTTGCTCAACCATTTTCGGTTGCGGTAATCGCTCCTTTTGCCGGCCATACCAGGCCCAACCGGCAAAAACGCAGCCGAAGATGAGCGCAGCACCAATACTACCCTGGGTCGATACAATAAATGTTTTAGGGTCATATAAAAACTGTTTATAAGCCAGCGCGGCCCCGATTATTTTAAAGCCGAATAAAAACCCAAGCAGGCCGTTAACCGCCAATTCCGGCAATGACGCGGGAGCCCCGACTATTATCGTTTTCTTAAAAGCATGAATTATGCCGAGTGCCTCTTTCCGTTTAAATTCCGATACAAAAACCTGGTAGGTAAAAATAAAAGAAAGGGCCATAAACAACCCCAGCGTTTGAATAGGTATTACCAAATGCGTGTGTAACAAATAATTTATGAGGTCGGCAATGGTTGGGAACATGTTAAGAACCTACGGGCATAAATATAAAAAAACATCCCTCATAATTTCCTACTTCGCCTCACCTAAATCCTCTCCAAAGGAGAGGACTTAAGTTTCGCTTTCGAATAGAATGTCTTTTAAAACCCTACCTGCAAACCAAAATTCACCACTCGCTGGTTTATGTATGCGTCGCCAACGGTGTTGGTGGCAATTTCGGGATCTTGCTGGTATTTGCTGTAATTATCCCACGTTACCAGGTTATATGCGCTCATGTATAAGCGGGCGTTATTAATGTGAAATGGCAGTAATTTGCTTGGCAGCTGGTAACCAATGTCGACTGTTTTTAACCGCACGTAGTAGGCGTTTATCAGCCAGTAATCCGAGGGGTAAGCTGATGGGCTGTTAACCGTTCCTGGTACCGAGGTTAGCCTTGGGAATTCGGCACTGGCCGCGGTTGCAGGCGTCCACCTCTGCAGGTCGATTGGCTGGAATTGACTTTGGAAAGGCTCAATAGCTGTTCCTGACAATATAAAGCTGTAGTTAAACGACCCCTGGAACAGCACATTGATACTAAAACCTTTGTACGCAACTCCCAACGATAAGCCAAGCGTAGTATTTGGCAGGTTAGGGTTACCAATTGCGCGTTGGTCATAAACATTTATTACACCGTCACCATTTAAATCCTGGTACCTTAAGTCACCGGCTTGTACCGGCAGGCCGTTATCAGGTATGGCAATGGCATTACCGGTATTTAAACCGGCGTGCGATGCTTTGTAGTTAGCAATTTCAGTAACATCGGCCTCGGTATAATAACCTAAGGAATGGTAACCAAATGGCTGGCCTATTGAATGCCCTGTACGCAGCAGCCATGGGTAGGCCGGTGATGCTTCACTTTCATACAATATTTTGTTTTTTGCGTACGAGAAAACGAGCGCTGTGTTATATTGAACAGCGCCGATGGTATTGTGATAGCTAATCTGGCCGTCGAAACCTTGATTTTGTACGCGGCCTATGTTAATTGCCGGTAAACCTACACCCAAAACTTCGGTTATGCCACCAGGTGTAATCAACTGATCATAACGTACATCATGGAACACATCGATAGTTGCCGACAGCTTATCATTCAGCAGGTTCATATCTAAACCAATATCTGCTTTCCTGTTCTTTTCCCACACCACATTGCTATTGCCCAGGGCGCCTTCTGATATTGTAGTGTAAGGCGTCTGGCTTTCGCCAAAGTTGTAGCCACCTCCTTTATTATACGTTTGTGTGTAAACATAGCGGTTACCTGGAGCAGCGTCTGACCCAAGCAAACCGAACGAACCCCTGATTTTAAACAGGCTGAATGTCGGGAACGCATCCTTAAAGAATTTTTCCCTGGCTATGTTATAACCCACACCAAGTGCCGGGAAAAACCCGTAGCGGTGCGCTGCCGAAAAACGGTCGGTACCGTTATAGGCAACGTTTAAGTCTATCAGGAACTTCCCGTCGTAATCGTAGCCGGCTTTACCCGATATACCGCGAAACTTCTGCGGAACACCGACGTCTGAAGACGCAAGATTTGGGTTGCCGTTACCATCGGCGTTGGCATATTGCGTATATGATTGCTGGTTGAGTAAAAGCAGGCCTGTATAATGGTTCTTACCAAAAGAGCGGTCATAGTTCGAAAACAGCTGAATGTTTAAATTGGTATTATAGATATTGGTGTTGCCAAAGTATAAATAAGTACCGAATACGTAAGGTGCATTGGGTTTTAATGAATAGCTATTATGTACAGGATCGTAATGGTATGACGGAAAGTTACCAAAGTTACTTACGCCACGGGAAAATTGATCAGTGCTTGCATAGGCGATACGGGCAGTTGCAGAAAGGCCCTGTGTAATGTTATCCAGCTTTTGCACTGCTCCAAATAGCGTGTTAAAATCTGTCCTCCTGAAATGTTGGTAACCATCGCCTGCAAGGCGAGCATTTAGCGTCGGCAGGGCGCTTGGCGTAAACCTGGAATAGTTATAGGCAAAGCTTCCATTCGGATTTAGAAATGGGGCCGAAAATGGTGTTTCCTGTGTAAAGTTATAGATTCCATTAACCGCATTTTCCGACCCTGGTTGGTTGATGTCTGAGAAGCGGGTGGTAATATCCAAACGCAGATCAAGGGTTTTATTGGCTTTCAAGTCAATGTTCGAGCGGAAGTTGTAGCGTTTAAAATAATAGTTGGTGTTAACCTGGTCGGTGGGGTCTTCAAAATCGCGGTTAAGGCCATTTTGCGACAGCGCACCGCCCGAAATAAAATATTTTACGGCCTGGTTGCCGCCTGATATATCGAGGTTGGCGTCGGCCTGGTAAGAGTATTTTTTAAAGATTTTGTTATACCAGTCAACATTCGGGTGGCCATAGGGATCGCTGCCATCTTTAAATAAGTTAAGGTCTTGCTGGGTAAATGCAGGTGTCAGCCCGTCGTTAGCAAAAGCCTCGTTTATTAACAGCGCTGTATTGTATGAATCGAGGAATTTAGGGGTGATCGTTGGGTTCTGCAGACCGCCTTCCGTTCTTAAATTAATCTTAGGTCTGCCAGCCCTGCCGCGGCGGGTGGTTACAACCAATACGCCATTTGCGCCCTTAATACCGTATATGGCAGTTGTCGACGCATCTTTTAATATCGTGATGTTCTCAATCTCGTTCACATTTATTTGCTGCAACTGGTCGTAGCTGTATTCGATGTCATCAACCAATATCAGCGGCTGGTTACCATTGGCGTTAAGCGAGCTTACACCCCTGATAAAAAAATCAGAAGCATCCTTACCCGGCTGACCTGACGACTGCTGAGAGAAAAAGCCCGGTAGTTTACCCATCAGCGCATTCTGAACATTGGCAGTTGGAACAGTACGTATATCAGCCGCCGAAATGGTACTCGACGCACCGGTGCTCGTAATACGCTTTTGGGGCGTAAAACCTATAATGGTTACTTCATCGAGACCATTATTATTTGATTGCATGGTTACATCAACCGATGTTTTGTTAGTTACATTGATCTCCTGCGCAACGTATCCCAAAAAACGCACAACGATCACCTCCGAGGTGCCTCTCAACGTCAGTGCAAAATGCCCGTTGTTGTCCGTAATGGTTCCATTATTTGCCACACCTTTTTCTGTAACAGCAGCCCCCGGTAACGATCCGCCCAAATCCCGCACGGTACCCGTTATCTGCCTGGTCTGCGCATGTAATGCAAAAGGCAGCATGATTATAATTTGAAAGAAAAGTATTATTCTTCTCATAATGTCGTGATTAATTGGTTAATGTGAGTTTTAACTACCATCCAGGGTTTTGTTTCATATTCGGGTTCTTTAGCACCTCGTCGTACGGTATAGGGTACAGGTACATTTTGGGCGCTACAAATTTTGTTGTGAGCACATTTATGGCATTATAAGTAAACACCGGGCCCGACTGAAATATGGTTTCGCCTTTTCGCGGCTGGTTCATTATCGTTTCAGCTATCTTCCATCTGCGAATATCAAAGTAGCGGCTCTCTTCAAATGCAAGCTCAACGCGCCGCTCGTTTTGAATTACCGCACGCATTTCCGCCTGCGTCAATCCAGGCTTCAGGCCATACATACCATCGCTTCCCTGTGCAATCCCGGCGCGCGATCTCAGTTTAAATAAGGCATCATAAACATCGGCCTGGGCAGTAGTGGTGGTTTCGTTTTCAGCTTCGGCGTAATTGAGCAATATTTCAGCATAACGGAATACCACCCAATCTTCACTGTGCGCGCTATAGGCACTGGTAAATTGAAAATTCCCCATAAACTTGCGCGCATAGTAGCTGGTAAGCGTTTGCTGTTGGTTATTATTGGGTTTGCTTTGGCCGCCCTCGTAAGTGGCCAGGGTTGTATTTAACCATGGTGCCCCGTTGTATAGCAGGTTGTAAGACAAGCGCGGGTCACGATTCAGATAAGGTTGATCAGGGTTATAACCCGAAGCCGGGTCGGTGATCGGCAAACCGTTGTTCATCGGGTAGGCTTCGGCCAACTCCTGTGTTGGGCTCGTCCTTCCCGCAGCGTTTGCGCCGGGGAAACCTACAGGGCCATTCGCACCATCAACCGATGTACCGTTATCGCCTTGCCTGATGAATATTACCTCTGCGTTATTCTGTGTCAGAAACACATCAGTATAGCTATTATCGAGTTGGTACGAACCCAGGCTCATTACGTCCTTTGCGGCTGTTGCTGCCTGTTTCCACCGGTCAACGCTATTGTTGGTATAACCTGTCAGCGAGTTCGATCCATCAATATTGCCGCCGTTAAAAAGCGGGCTGGCCGCATATAACAAAGCACGCGATTTTAATGCCATAGCTGCGCCCTGGGCAGCCCTGCCATAATAAGCATTTGGCGAAATAATCGGCGAGGTTAGCATAGAGCCCTTTATGGCATCGCATTCGCTAACAATATATTTAATGCAATCTTCAAATGTATTGCGTGGTAATGCAATGTTATCAGAAAGCGTGTAAACCTTATCGCCCAACAAAGGCACGCCGCCATAACGTTTTACAAGCTCAAAATAAAACATAGCGCGTAAAAACCTGGCTTCAGCCTTCCATGCAAATTTCATGGAAACACCATTGTATGTTTGCTGAACAGGTACGATATCAATATTGCTTACAAACTCGTTACACATCCTGATGCCCGCCCAGTAGCTCTTAGTACCCGACCATACGTTTTCATCACCCGGAAGGTTTAATGAGTTATATGAGCCGGTTGAAATTATGGTAACCGGGTTTGAACTTCCTGCTGCCGATGAAACTGCGTCGTCGCTTGCCGCGTCAAGATAGTCGCCGCCTACTGCGTTCCGTCCGTTTCTAACCATCGAGTAAATGGTATTCAAATACGAGTGTGCGTTGGTACCCAGCGAATCGTATTTATCAAATACGATGTTAATGGGCACTTTATCCACCGGGAATTGTTCGTACTTTTTACATGCATTAAAAGCCAGCACCAGTAAAATAAGGCCTATTATATTTTTGTAATTCTTCATAATTTCAAATTTTAACCAATCAAAAATTAAAGCTTAACACTTACACCGGCGTTTACCACGCGCTGAATTGGATATGGATTATAGTTTAACGGGTTGCCGAAATAAACTTCCGGATCGAGGCCTTTAAAGCCCGATAGCGTTGCCAGGTTCTCGCCGTTCACAAACACTCTTATGCTCGATAGTCTTAATTTTTTGCTAACCAGGTATGGCAGTGTATAACCCAGCTCGGCGTTCTTTAACCTCAGGTAATTTCCCGAGTGGATATAGAATGATGAAGGGGCCGTGTTATTGGAGTTACCTAATGACAGCCTTGGCAGTAATGCGGTATTGGCTGTTTCCGGTGTCCACCTCGAGTTTAACCCCTCGTAGCCCTGGCCTGTAAATGGCGCTCCAAATAGCCCTAATCCCGCAAACCCGTTGTATTCGTTATCATTGATGCTGATCTGGCGGTTGGTTACCCCTTGTATTATTGCGGTTAAGCTAAAGCCTTTGTAATTAAACCCTACAGTGGTTCCAAAAAATATAAGCGGTTTGGTACCTGCAATAGGCGACATATCAAACTGGTCAATCACACCATCGCTATTAAGGTCTTTATATTTAATATCACCCGGTTTTGCGGTATAGGCAACAGTTGTTGGGCCTGCGTTTGCTTCCTGTTGTGTCTGGAAAAACCCAAGTGCTGTGTACCCGAACAGGGTACCAACCGGCTGGCCTGTTCGTTTAACCCAGGGATAAGGCAATGACTCCTCGTCGGCAAATAACACTTTCGACGATTGGATGGACATGTTGCCGGAAATAAAGTAATTGAAGTTATTAACGTGGTTTGAATAGGTTACCGACAGTTCAAAACCTTTGTACAGGTTGATCCCCAGGTTTTCAGCCGGATAGTTTGTGCCAAGTAACGCAATGCTGTTTCCGCGGGACTGCAGCAAATCATAGTATTTATCATGATAATAGTCAGCAGTTACTTTGAGTCGGTCTTTAAACATCGAGATATCCGCGCCTATGTTGAATTTGCGTGCGTTTTCCCAGCTGATGTTAGGATTAGCCAAAGGGTCGGCCTGGTAGCCCATCCCTATGCTGCGGTCGGTACCCTGGGGGTATTGGCCGTAAGTTCCACTATAGGTTTGTGTATAGCCGAAATAACCGTAGTTATCAATGTTGCCGTTGCCCGTTTTACCATAAGTAGCGCGCCATTTCCATGAATCTATCCAGCTGAAATTGTTTCTTATAAAATCTTCCTTGCCCATTTGCCAGCCTATTCCGCCAGCATAAAACCAGCCGTACTGGTGGCCGGGCGGGTAACGGTTGTACCCGCTGTTGTTAACCGCACCTTCTATAAAGTATTTTTCATCATAATTATACCCGGCTTTAAATGCGCGGTTGGTAAGTGATGTACCAAGGTCGTAGGTTAATGATGCCTGCCTTATATCGGCCATTAATAAAGCGGTCACATTATTTTTACCGAAACTGCGTTCGTAACTAAGTGCACCCTGCCCGTATGAATACCGGGTACTGGTAACCGTGTGAAACTCATTACTTTCGGGTATTGTGGTACCAACTGCAGCATAACTGCTGTCTTTCGGCGTGTATATGTATGCCTGGTTTTCCAGGTTACGGGTTACAGCCGTTTGCGATTCGATGGATAAGTTACCTTTTGCTTTAAATGCGAGACCTTTCACAAAGCTGCCCAGGTCGTAATTTAAATCAAGATTGGCCAGTACATCATGACTATTGGTTTGAATGTATCCCGAATATTCGGTTTGCGAAAGCAGGTTGTTGGTGTAAAATGCGGTTCCGCCAAATGTGCCGTTCGGGTTATAAACGGGGTAGGCATTATTAGGCGTACTGTAAATGCTGTTTAAAATATTGGCATATCCGCCGCCTGGCTCCGTTCCATTTTGAATACGGCCAAACAATTGCAAATCAACTTTAAACTTTTTGGTCACATCAACACTCAGGTTTGAGTTGATGATATAGCGGCTCAAATCATTATTGGTATTGTAGGGTATTGAGTTTGCTGTTTGAAAAATACCGCCCTGGTCGAACGAGTTTAACGATACCGTGTAGCGTGCAGTTTCGGTACCGCCGTTTATGTTAAGGCGATAGCTTGTCATTGGCGAATATTCCTTCAGCAAGGTCTTAGACCAGTTAACATCCGGGTGGCCAAAAGGGTCGGAGTGGTCACGATAAGCAGCAAAATCAGCAGGCGAATAAATAGTCGGCTTACCGTCATTCTGTAAAGCCTCGTTATACAAATAAGCGTATTGGTAAGCCGGTAGCGGGGTTGGTAAACCCAGGGACTGCTGAACACCTGTTTGGGCGGTAAACGAAATACGCGGTGCCCCCACTTTGCCCTTTTTTGTAGTTACCAGCAAAATACCGTTCGAACTGTTGATACCGAGCAAAATATTTGACAATGCATCTTTCAATACCGAAACCGACTCGATACTTTCTGGATCGATAGAAGAGATCTCGCGCTGAACGCCGTCTATAACTGTTATTACGTTCTGTCCCCTGCTTTTAAGCGTTATTTCGTTGTTATCATTCGGCTGAATGTTGTGCGAATTAACGACGTTAGTGAAGAGGCCACTTACAGTTTGGTTACTTGTTTGTGCCGATGTAAAGCCACTTGTCTGTTGCGTGTATAAGCCCGGCAATTGCCCAGGCAATGCATATACATATAACGATGCAGGCGTTGTAGTAAGCTGGTTTGTATAAATTGTTGACACAGCGCCAAGCGAATTCGCCTGTTTAACGGTTACGTATAAGATATCTGTTGTTTGGGGCGATTGCAGGTAGGTATCAAGCAAACGAACAGTTAGCTCGCCGTCGTCTTTTACCTTCACTTCGCCAACATTGTGATAAGGGTAAGTAAAAACAAGTGTGCTGCCTGTTGCCGCTTTTATTTCAAAGTATCCCTTAGCATCTGTAATTACTGTTAAGGTGCCATGTTTTACACTAACCTTTGCTCCACTCAGCGGGCGGGCATCCTGGTCTATAACTTTACCGGTTACCATACCAGGAGTTTTTACCACCGCATGTGCGGTAGTATCCTGCGCAAGGGCAGCGCTGGTTTGCACCAGAAAGAGCATCAGTATGATGAATCCTGTAAAGCATTTTTTTGAGTAGCAATAAGCCATAGTTTCAGTTTTAAATGGTTGGCGAAAAATTGAAAACATATTTTAGTACCTGCATAACACCCCTGTCCTTACATTAAAAAGGGTTGAATTTTATAATTAAAGGACGTGTGCAATGCCTGCAATGCAATAGTTTACCTCTTCATGGTTTATATTATTTGCACTTAAATGTATATACGAACGGCGCCGTTGTGTTTCCGTAACCTACCTTGGTACTCCCCGATGCGTCCGTTATGTAATAGGTCATATTTGTAAGCGTTTGGGCGTCCGACAATCCAAAAAATTGATGGGGCCACAACGTTATTTTGTACCGGTTACTGCCTGCCGCCGTTTGTGTCAGTTTGGTTTTGGCAGTTTGTTCGCAAACCGTTATAGATTTCCCGTCGGATGTATTGCCGGTAGCGCACAGGTACACTGCGGCAGCATTATTTAGCGGTGTAGTTGCCACGTTGCCGTCGTAGGTAATGGTAAAAAAGTCGTTATCCAGTGTTTTTGGCGGGTCGTAACTTGAAAGCTGCGGATTACAGAAATCCACAACATCGCCGGGGCCTCCGGTAAGCTGAAAACAGCTGGTAACCGTTTCTGCGTAATACTCATATTTTTCACCACCATCCAAAAATCCGTCCGGATCGTGCAAGCCATCATACGATTCGGCAATCACATAACCGAGTTTACAAAGTGTGTTATTCCCGTCGGCACCCACTTTCACGCTGATTGTTAGATCGGCCGTAATGGCTTCCCCGTTGCTCAACGGAAAACCAACGTCCGACTGGTAAACAACCCATTCCATATCGTCGATGAGATTACCGCCAATCCCAAATTTCTTTTTCATCGCGGCAGGCCAGTTAAGGCCATTACCCTGCGGTTCAAGCGTGGTACCTGGCATCAATACCAGGTTTCCGTTACCTGCCGAACTGGTGTAACTAATTTTAGTATTGTGGGCTGCGTCCCAGCCTTTTGGCACCAAAAAGCCAAAAACAAAATTCTCTGTACGGCTGGCAAAAATGTTCGAAAACTTGAAATGAACCTTAAAGTCAACATTTGAACCTACCACTGCCGTGTCGGGCTGCACCACAGAAAAATTCTGGATACTACAGCAAGTAATCACAATGCCCATTACGAACATAGCGCACACATACCAAAAACCGCGGCCTTTTATCTTTATTTGTAAAAATGATCTCATCGTTTAATTGGCTTTTTTAAAAGTGTACACATAAGTATTGTTAGGGCATCCGGGGCTAAAGGTTAAGGTTAGCTGCCTTACGCCATTTACTATAGGATAGGTAAATGCAGTGGCAACTGCCGGGCTGCCCGTAGCAGTAAAACTAATTTTGAACGGGTATTGCGGGTCGTCAAGAGAGTAGGCGCCATCCTTGCTAACCAGAAAGGGCAACCTATTGACCAATGTATACTTGCCATCCTTAAAGCTCAGCTTGAATTGTGAAAAATCTATCAGGCTCATTAGGTCTGTACCGTTACGTGTTGCCGAGATCACTACCCAATCGCCCGAGATATCTTTTACCGACTCCTTTGCCGGCGTAAGGTGTTCAACTTTGCACGAGGCAAAAGCCATGGCTGCAAAAAATAGCAGCAGCCACTTAGTTTTTGTTTGCTTATAAAGCTGTTTCATCTATAAAAGAATTAAATCCTGTTGTCAATTGTTAATAGCCCGGGTTTTGTACCAGTTCGGTTGATTTTGCCAATTCGCTTTGTGGTATAGGCCACATGTACATTGCCTTTCTGAAATTGTGCTTGCGTACATTAAACCGTTTGTAGGCTACGGTTGTATTTGTCCGGGTAATTTCCATCCCTGTCATCTCCTGGTTCTCGGCCTGGTCGGCAATCATCCAGCGGCGTACATCCCAAAAGCGGTGCCCCTCAAAAGCAAGCTCTATCTGCCGCTCATTCTGGATCACTTTGCGCATTTCATCTTTGCTCAAACCAGTGGGCAATTGGTACGGATTAAGCCCGGCGCGTTCCCTTATTTTTTCGACAGCTGAATAAACATTTGGCGTAGGCCCGGTTGCTTCGTTTTGCGCTTCGGCATAGTTTAACAAAATCTCGGCATAACGGATCAATGGCAAACACCTGCTGGTGTTATGCGTTAAATCTGTTGATACGGCATTGGTATCCAGCATTTTGTTAGTATAGTACCCAGTTGGTGTACCAGCGTATACCGCATCGCTGCCGGCAGGCACGCCATTATAAGTGCCCAGGTAAATATTTACCGGCCCATAGCCTGTACCCAGCCTGATAGCCAGTTTTGTTTGGTCATGAATGATGGAGTAGTCCAATCGCGGATCACGATTAGCATAAGGATTATTCGGATCGTAGCCCGATGTTGGATCGGTAATCGATTTGCCGTTAGCCATCGGGAATGCGTCCACAATTTCCTGGTAAGGAAATGCACCACCGCCACCCGACCGTGAAGGCGGATCCCAAACCTGCTCAAGGTCATCGTTGCCCGTTGGACGCATTAATTGAAAAATATATTCTGAGTTATACCGCTGGGCGAACAGCGTTTGAAAACCCTTGCCAGGTTTGCCGTCCTGCGTATAAAGACTGTAGGAATTTGCTCCTATCAGTGCAGCGGCTGCATCGGCTGCTTTCTGCCATCGGGAAGGGTCGGCAGATGGATAGCCGACTACCGATGCCAGCGATCCTGTTGTCAATGTAGTACCATTAAACAAGGGGCTTGCGGCGTATAGTAAAACCCTCGAAATTAAAGCCAGGCAGCTGCCTCTCGATGCACGCCCATAATTTAGTCCTGTTTGCGCAGAAGGTAACGCTTGTTCAGCAGCATTACATTCCGAAACGATATAGTCTACACAATCAGAAAAATTCGCGCGTTTTACCGGGATATGATCGGTGTAAGTGTAAAGCGTGTCGCCAACTAGTGGCACACCGCCGTAATGCTCCAATAAAATAAAATAGTACCAGGCCCTTAAAAAACGCGCTTCAGATATCATTTGCGATTTCCTGAATGCAGTTACCGGCACTGTCTTAATATTTTTCAGCAGCTGATTAACGGCCCTGATATTACTGTAGCATGTACTGAAAGCATCGTCGCTTACAATACCTGCGTTAATGGTTCCCGTTGCCCAATCTGTTGCTATAGAGATATTGGTATTACCTATTTCCGATTCGTCAGATGCCGCGTCGAGGCCACCGTTTCCGAAACGCATAACATTTACACTAAACCCTATCTGGCTATAAATATTTGCCAGGAAGTATTCCGTATTGGCACTGTCTTTAAAAACAGTTCCCTCCGTTAGGTTCGAAGTTGTGGTTGGAGCCAGGAACCCTCCCTTTTTGCACGACTCCGCGCTTAACAGCACAGCAACGGGGAGAATTAAAGCAATGACCTGAAAGTAAATTTTCCGCATACTAATTGGTTTGTATATGATAAATTTTAAAATCCTCTTTTGATAAGAAAACATCGTATTTTTTGAAATTTACAAAATCGTTTTAGCAAAAAATTACAAATCGTTTTAGCAAACTCAAATAATCTTAATATTTTCTTATTGTCAAGATTCCTTTTTATTAAAAATTATAACTGGTTTATTTTGTCAGATGTAGAATCTGGTACTAAATTAACATATAAAAACGATTTAGCAAATTTTTTTTGAAATAAATATTACTTTTTTTATGGTTATTATTTGCTGATAACCAGGCTCTTTACGCAGCGTTAGTTGTTCCGGCCAACCATCGCAAATTCCGCTATCATTATGTCAAAAAATTCGACTGTTAACTCCCTGGTTATTTGCCTTTCTTGTTAAAGAAATCACTAAAAAAAAGCACCTGGTAATTGATGGAATTTGCCCAGTACTCCCAGGAATGCCCGCCTGGCCTTACCGTATAATCATGCGGAATTTTTCGTAACAGTAATTCCTGGTGCAGGGCCTGGTTAACAGGGTATAAAAAATCGTCGTAGCCGCAGTCAAAAGTTATGTCCAGCGAATTCGGTTTTATTAAATATACCATGTTAATCACCGTGTTTTTCTCCCACCTGTCGGGGTGTTCGCTGTATTTTCCTAGTACCTGCTCAATACCAAAGGCATCCGACAATGGTCTGATATCCACCGCCCCGCTCATGCTACCTACCGCGCCGAAAGTATCCAAGTGTTTAAATGCCAGGTAAAAAGCGCCATGGCCGCCCATGCTCAGGCCGGTTATAGCCCTACCGGCCCTGTTTTGGATAGTAGCGTAATGTTTATCAACCCAATTTACCAGTTCAACGCCTACATAAGTTTCAAATTGCCATTCCTTGCTCATCGGGCTGTCGAAATACCAGCCGGCAAAAGCGCCATCAGGGCATACAATCAGCATGTTATATTGATCGGATAACCCTTTTATAGCGGGCACCTTCAAAATCCAGTCTGAATACGCACCACTGAAACCATGCAGCAGGTATAATACCGGCAACTTTTTGCCAGCCGAATAATGGTCCGGTTTTATAACTACGGCTTTGATATCCTTATTCATTGCAGCGCTATGGGTTAAAACCGTATCGACAGTTGCAGCACTAACGTTAGCGCAGGCAATGGCGATAAAAATTAAGGGGATTAATAAAAATTTCTTCCTGATGTTCATAGTCTCAAAAAATGCTGTTCTTATTTAGTCGCTGCTATTGTTATCCGGTGCACCTGGGGCTTATTGATGGTGTACATTTCATCAATAATTAAATTCATCTCCTTTTGCCAGGTGTCTCTCACGCTTTTGTAACGGGCACGGGTATAATTGTCTTTATTGCCATTTACGAAAATGTCTTTAACAGCATATTTGCTTATGGTATCCATCGCTGCGTTGTTATCTTTATAAAGCATGTTTTTCCCTTTCAGAAAATCATACTCCATCCAGATGTACATCCGTAACCGCCTTTCAATTTCCCAGCGCTCCTCATTCAACTCCCTTATTTGTGTGGCTTGCTGGTATTGGGGTGTTTTGGTAATTTCGGCCATATTTATGCCGGCGTCAAACTTATCGGCGCCAAAAGTGCCCATTTGCTCACCGTCAATCAGCAAATCATAATTGCCGGCTTTCAATCCTTTAACAGTCAATAGCTCCTGGTTAAATTCTTTTGTAAACGGGACCAATTTCAGCGCATCCGATTGTTTTTTGTGATTGCCCCAGCCACGCGAAACGGTATCAACCGGGTAGGGTAAAGAATTAGCCAGGTAGCTGAACGAGATTGAATCGCCGGTTGCAACAACGTTCGAAATTTTGCAGTTAATGGCCTTGTTTATCTTTTTTGTATTTGCATTTATAGCAACATCGGCTACAACTTTATTGTCGAGGCCCTGCGCTTTTAAAAACAGGTAAGCCATTACCAGGTGCCCGTCGTTATCAGGGTGAACACGGTCGTTTGGGGTAAGACTAAAGGTAGTATCTTTTGCTTGTTCGCGCAGGTTGATATCTGTCATCGGGTGATAGTAATCAACAATACCCCAGTTATTTTTTTTGGCGGCAGCCTGCTGAAAATCAATTACTTTGTTAAACAGCGCTGTTTTTTTAGGATAGATATTTTTGGTGGTGAATTTGGTTGTTTCGTCGTAAGGCGAGCCAAGAATAAACACTTTCTTTATTTCAGGGCGTTGTTTCAGTTTATCTTCAAGCAATCCATAAGTTTTATAGCTGTCTGCAATGCGTTTATCCATAAAATCCTGTGCATCCGGGCGGTACCATTCAAAATAGCCGGTATCGTTCATGCCCCAGGTTAATGTTAAAACAGTTGGATTTCTTGAAAATACATCGTCATCAAACCGGGCAGCTATCTGACCGATGGCATCTCCTCCTATCCCAACATTGTAGCAGGTTATGCGCATGTTAGGAAAATGGGTCATGTAATACAGCCAGATGTTCGAATGGTAATGGCCGCCGTCGGTTATGCTGTTGCCCACAAATGCCACGCGGTCGCCGGCTTTAAAAGGGGCCACGGACTGAGCATAAATTCGCAAATAAAAGCTTAAACTGATCAATAACAGGGTTGATATTCTTTTCATTTTTAATGTTGATTCTTAATTAATTCCCCAGGATTTGTTAGGCTCATTGCCCATGGTAAGCTCGAGCACGCCACCGGAGGCTATATTTTTATAATCGAGGTGACATTTACTGTAAGGCTGCCCGTTTAGCTTTGCGCTCTGGATGTAAATATTTTTAGCTGAATTGTTTTTGGCGATGATGGTAAAGGTTTTGCCCTTATCGTATTTAGGGTCAAGCCTAAAGGTGATTTTATCAAATACAGGGCTGGTTATTTCCTGCCGGGTATCGCCGGGGCAAACCGGGTGTATGCCCGATGCTGCCAAAACATACCAGGCCGACATCTGGCCAACGTCCTCGTTACCAACCAACCCTTCAACCGAATTCTTATAAGCCCGCCTGCAGATCTCGCGGCTCCATTTTTGGGTTAACCATGGGGCGCCTAAGCGGTTGTATAAAAATGGGATATGGTGCACCGGCTCATTGGCGTGGTTGTAGTCGCCACCGGTAATGGTATTTGGGCTTAACTGCACCATACCATAAGGTGTAGTAGCGCCAGGAAAAGTTTTGCCCAAACCATGATAGACGCCGGCATCGGCGGCGCTTGTGCTGGCACCGATAAATGGGTTTACATAGGTTGCGGGGCCAGAAACTTTGTAATTAGCGGCGTGCGAATTACGCTGTGCAAATGTTGCGGCACAGCAGCAGGTAAATGCCAAAATAAAGGCGATGCTTTTATAGCGCATAACAGGTTTAATAGTTAGAAATTGTAAAGGCCAATTGGTTTATCGGTTATAATTATCGTCCAAATTATATAAAAAAAACGATTTAGCAAATTTTAGTAAACTTATTTGAAATAATTCTAATCATAATTGGCTAAATTGATTTAGCCAATAAAATCAAAAAAATCGATTTAGTAAATAAAATTATGCTGATGCTATATATATTTTACATATAAAGAATATAGCTGCATTATCCTTAGCATTGATGGCATGCGGGTTGTGAGGTGAAGGGCTGCAACCTGTAAGATGCGGTCTAAAGCGGGTTATTTTACAAGTTGCATCCCTTTACCTGCAACCAGCAGTTCCTGCGTAATTGTGCAGGTATAAGCTTTGATCTCCTCCTGGAAGCCGGTTACAGAGGCGCCGGAGCGGATCTCCTCCAGCCTCTTTTCCCAGTTACCGGTCAGTTCCGCCTGTGCGATGCGGTAGTCCTTCACAACGTTGTAAACGGCAAGGCCGGTTGGGGTAGGTACCAGGTTCTTTTTTTCGCGCACGATGTAGTCGCGTTTAATCAGTGTTTCAATGATGGCGGCCCGGGTCGCTGGAGTGCCCAAACCGCTATCTTTCATAGCATAGCGCAATTCCTCGTCATCAATTTCCTTGCCGGCTGTTTCAAGCGCCTTTAACAGGCTGGCCTCATTATACAAAGGACGGGGTTTGGTTTGTTTTTCCAACAGGGTTTTTTCCACAATGGGTAAGTCTTCGCCTTGTTTTACTTTTGGCAGGGAGGCGTTTTCCTCATCCTTTTTTTCGTCATCCGGTTCGTTAAACACAGCGCGCCAGCCGGCCGTACTAATTACCGTGCCGCTGGCAATAAATTTATGACCGGACTCTACCACAATTTTGGTG
Source organism: Mucilaginibacter sp. (assembly GCF_025359345.1). Lineage (GTDB taxonomy): Bacteria > Bacteroidota > Bacteroidia > Sphingobacteriales > Sphingobacteriaceae > Mucilaginibacter. Next base: position 96,521 of record NZ_JANYGQ010000033.1, on the reverse strand, counting down.
ATTTCTTTGATGCAATCCTGGTGAAAGGCTTCGAGCATGCGACCGGCTACCAGGTCATAGATCGCTTGTTGATCATTTGAAAGTTGACGGGGCTCCTCACCTGTGGTCAGGATGGCGTGGTGGTCAGTTACTTTTTTGGCATTTACACTACGTTTACTAAGTTTGGCGCCCGTAAGTACAGCTGCTTGTTTACCCAGCTCCGGGTGCCCGCTTAGTTTTTCTATCAGTTGGGGTACAGTTGCAAATACATCATCGCCAATGTAGCGGCTGCCCGTTCTTGGGTAAGTAACCAGCTTGCTCTCATACAGGTTCTGTAAAAGTGTCAGCGTCTGGTCGGCTGTGAAACCTTTCTTTTTGTTAGCTTCCTGCTGCAGGCTGCTCAGGTCGTGCAGTAATGGTGGCGGTTCTTTTCGCGGTTTGGCCTCTACATTTAAAATATTGCCGGTTTCTTTTACCTGGTCAACAATCAGTTGTGCGGCGTCCTTCGTTTTATATTTCTCTTCGGTTATTGCACGGAAAACCTGCCCATCTTTATCCAGCATGATACTGACCTGGTAAAACGGCTCGGGGACAAAGTTTTTGTTTTCGTTATAGCGGGAGCAGATCATGGCCAGCGTAGGCGTTTGGACCCTGCCTAATGACAGAACAGATCGCGAGCCAGCGGATAAACTAAGCGCCTGTGTGGCGTTCATCCCAACCAGCCAATCCGATTGCGAACGGCAATGCGCAGAATTAAAAAGCGTATCGTAGTCGGAACCGGGTTTTAGGTTGCGGAAGCCTTCTTTGATAGCCTCATCAGTTTGGGAAGAAATCCACAGCCGCTTGAAAGGCTTCTTGCACTTCAGGTAATAATAAATATAACGAAATATCAATTCTCCCTCCCTCCCGGCATCCGTCGCCACGATGATTTCAGTTGCCTCGTCAAACAAAGATTTGATGATATCGAGCTGTTTCCTGACGCCGGGATCTTCGATCATGCCGTCCTTGGATTTTACTTTGCGAATCGCCAGTTTAAATTTTTGCGGGAGCATAGGCAGGTTCTGTACATTCCAGCCATAAAAACCATACTCCTGTGGCGCTGCCAATTGAAGCAGGTGACCGAACGCCCAGGTAAAGGTATAGCCCTTGCCTTCAATATAGCCATCTTTCTTCGTCGTTGCCCCGAACACTTTGGCAATCTCGCGCCCCACAGATGGCTTTTCAGCAATGATCACTTTCATACCTGCCGAAAGTAGCTAATTTGGACTGACCTGACCAAACTGTAATTTTCAACAATCCACAGGTTGATGTCCAAATAAATTATTAACCCACAAAAATCAAGCGGATTATTGCGAACTACCAGTCGGGGTAAAAAACCAAACGTTTAATGAATATTTATTACAAATAAAAAAAGCAAATACTTTCAAATGGCAAATAATTAATGTTAATTTGACATATATAACCAATTACATTCGCTAAATGTCAATCGCAGTAGCAAATTGTACAACAATAAAATAAGTTACAGTTCAGTTACCCCGGCGTTTTGTTGTGGTAAATGCATTTATATTCACTGATGATAGCAACTACTACCCTTAAAAAAATCAGTCCTGCATTAGCACTGCTAATGTTCTGCAGCATTTTAGTAAAAGGCCAGCAAAGCGCTATTTCGGTAAATATCGATCTGTCAAAAACTTACCAGCGGATTGACAATTTTGGCGCATCGGATGCCTGGTCATGTCAATTCATTGGCAAATGGCCCGATGAAAAAAAAGAAAAGATCGCCGACCTTTTGTTTAGTAGTGACACACTTGCAGATGGCTCGCCCCGGGGGATTGCGTTATCGTTGTGGCGATTCAATATTGGTGCGGGCAGTACAGCTCAGGCCGAAAAAAGCGGCATCAAAGACGAATGGCGGCGGGCTGAATCATTTTTAAATGCCGACGGTACATATAACTGGCAAAGCCAGGCCGGGCAAATGTGGTTCTTGTCGGCAGCAAAAAAGCGCGGCGTCAATCAGTTCCTTGGCTTTGTAAATAGTCCACCGGTAAACTTCACTGTTAATAGTAAGGCCTTTGCAACCGCCGGTAAATCAAACATTGCCGCTGAAAAGTACGGTGCTTTTGCTGATTATCTTTCCGCTGTCGAAATAGGCATTAAAAAACAAACGGGTATCAACCTGGATTATATAAGCCCTGTGAATGAACCACAATGGGACTGGAGCGATGGCGGCCAGGAGGGATGTCCCTATTCCAACAGCGAAATTGGCGGCCTTTTGAGGGCAATTGATACAAGTTTTTATAAAAACCATGTACCATCAAAAATTATAATGGCCGAAGCCGGCAGCCTGGCTTACCTCTTACCCGCGAGCGATAAACCAAGCAAGGGCAACCAGATTGATGACTTTTTTAAGCAGGGTTCTGTTAATTATATCGGAGATTTAAAACATCTGAAAAGAGTCATTGCAGCGCACAGTTATTTTACTACATCGCCCGACTCAACGGCAAGGAAATTGCGCCGGTCGCTTGGTGATCAATTGACTAAATACCAAGGATTATCGTTTTGGCAATCGGAATATTGCATACTTGGTGATAATGGAGGTGAAATTAACGGCAGCAAACGTTCCCTGGGTATCGATGCAGCCTTATACCTCGCCAGGGTAATTCACACTGACCTATGTGTAGCCAACGCTTCGGCATGGCAATGGTGGACAGCCGTTTCGCGATACGATTATAAAGACGGGCTTATTTACGTGGATAACAATAAAACCGATGGTAATTATTATGACAGTAAAATGCTTTGGGCTATGGGCAACTACAGCAGGTTCATCAGGCCGGGTGCTGTAAGAGTTGATACACAGGTAAGCGGCGATCAGCGTTTACAAAGCCCGTTATTAATTTCCGCCTTTAAAAAGGGGAATCAACTGGCGGTTGTCGTTATCAATAACAGCACAGAAAATGTACCGCTCAATATAATTGCAGGCAATGCTAAAATTTCTAAAGTCAAGGTGTTTACAACGTCGTCAGCAGCAAATCTCCAGGCGGGTACTGCTGATAACACAACAGTAGCGATCCAACCCCGGTCGGTAACCACTATAACGGCCACTATTAATTAAGCTATGCAATTAACCAATAAATATAGTAAACCCTCAATTTTACAGCTAACCATTTCAAAACCCTTTAAATATACCACCGATGACCATTAAAAAAGCACTAATGCTATCGTTTATCCTGCTCTGGCATATTAGCCTCAATGCTCAAAAAATAACTCATTCCTTTGCTTTGAGCGATTCGTCTTTTATGCTTGATGGTAAACCTTTCCAGATGATTTCGGGCGAAATACACTATCCCCGCGTACCCCGCGAGGCCTGGCGTGCACGTATGAAGATGGCAAAGGCGATGGGGCTTAACACCATAGGTACATACGTTTTTTGGAACCTGCACGAACCGCAAAAGGGTAAATTTGATTTTAGCGGGAATAATAACGTAGCTGAGTTTGTTAAAATAGCAAAGGAAGAAGGATTGTGGGTGATACTACGACCCAGCCCATATGTGTGCGCCGAATGGGAGTTTGGAGGGTATCCGTATTGGCTGCAAAATGAAAAAGGATTGATAGTGCGAAGCAAGGAGGAAAAATACCTTAAAGAATATGAAACCTATATTAAACAGATAGGCAAGCAACTGGCGCCGTTACAAGTCAACCACGGAGGGAATATATTAATGGTGCAAATTGAGAACGAATATGGCTCGTACGGTAACGATAAAGAATACCTGGCCATTAACCAGCGGCTATTTAAAGAAGCCGGCTTTGATGGACTGCTTTATACTTGCGACCCAACGGACGCAATAGCAGATGGACATTTACCGGGCTTGCTTCCGGCGATTAACGGTATTGATAACCCCGTGAAAGTAAAAAAGTTGATCAGCGAAAATCATAGCGGCAAAGGCCCTTTTTATATTGCTGAATGGTATCCTGCCTGGTTTGACTGGTGGGGTACTGTGCATCATACTGTACCTGCTGAAAATTATACCGCCAGGTTAGAGGGCGCTTTATCAGCAGGGATTTCTATTAACATGTATATGTTTCACGGCGGCACCACCCGGGGCTTCATGAACGGCGCTAATTACGATGACAAGCACCCTTACGAGCCACAGATAAGCAGTTACGATTATGACGCACCGTTGGACGAAGCGGGAAATGCCACAAAAAAGTTCATGTTGTTCAGGCAGGTTATCGCCAAACATTTACCAGCGGGGCAAATCCTGCCGCCCGTGCCTGCAGCGAAGCCAACCATACCTATTGATAATATTCAGTTAAAAGAATCGGCCGGAATCCTGGATATTTTGCCAAAACCTGTTCTTAACAAAACCCCTTTAACTTTTGAGGACTTGAAGCAGGACTATGGTTTTGTACTATACCACACTACCATAACTGGCGGCAAAACAGGCGTGCTTAAACTCAATGAATTACGCGACTATGCAGTGATAATGATAAACGGCAAAAATGTTGGGGTGCTTGACCGCAGGCATAAACAGGACAGCATTAAACTTACTTTACCGGCGGGCAGGGTTAAGTTAGATATCCTGGTTGAAAATTTAGGCAGGGTAAATTTTGGTCCATATCTGCTAAAGAATAAAAAAGGCATAACAGAAAGCGTGAAGTTTAATGGGGTTGAAGTTTATAACTGGGCAATGTATAGTTTACCGTTTAACCGTGTCGGCAATATTGTTTACAGTAATAAAAAAGCAATACATACACCGATAGTACGCAAAGGCGAATTTAATCTTTCAAAAGTAGCTGACAGCTATTTAAATATGGAATCGTGGGGCAAAGGAGTAGTTTGGGTAAATGGCCACAATTTGGGTAGATACTGGTCGGTAGGACCACAACATACGCTTTATTTGCCGGCCGAATGGCTAAAAAAAGGAAAGAATGACATTGTTGTATTTGAAATGTTAAGCAGTGAAGTAAACCGCCTAAACGGTAGTAAAACACCAATATTAAACAAGCTACAATAAAGAGGATAACGTATTATTAAATAGCGGGTTGTGATTGTTAACAACATTATATTAAGTCGATGTTCCGCTTTCCGTCACCAATAAGCTTTTCAGTATAACCAAAATAAATTTCGCGGTTGGTTTAGGTTATTATGACTGATTTAGTTTCAGCATTGCGTTTGCGATAGGCTGATGGCGAAATGCCCATCAGGCGGGTAAACATGCGTGAGAAATAATACTGATCATCAATGCCCACGCAACACGCGAGTTCTTTGATGGCCATAGTGGTAAATACAAGGTACTGACAAGCTTTTTGTATTTTAAGGTGATTGAAATATTCAATTGGGGAATGCCCCGTTTTTTTTTGAACAGCGATGAAAAATGTGTAACCGAAAGACTGGAAAAATCTGCCATTTGCTTGAGCGAGATGGTTTGTTGGATTTTATCCTGCATCAGTTTGATCGCGGTATCAACCATGTCGGTTTTGACCGTTTTTTTAATGCGGTTGAATTTGTCCTCATAGATCACGGAAGACAGAAAATGATAAAATATCATATTTACATAACGCAGCGTATCATCGCCGTAACCGTTCTCCAGGTTATAATAGATGTCGTCAAAAAGCCCGATGCGGTCTTCGTTGAAAGTTAACTGTGGCCTGTAATTGTCTGAGTTTTTGACGATCAGGTTGGCAATAAATGCCGAGCTTTCTCCCTTAAAATGTGCCCAGTAAATCGACCAGGGATTTTGTTCGTCAGCCCCATATCGATGAGGCGTATGGGCGGGAATAGCGATAAACTGCGAGGGCGAAATGCGGATGCGTTTCTTGTTGATCTCGATCCATCCATAGCCTTCGATGCAATAAATAATAATGTGCTGGCTTATTCCGTGTGCCCTTTCCGCATAATGAAACATGGCTTTCGGATAAAAACCAATATCGGTAATGTATATCTGTCTCGTTACCGGATCCTTGACGAGAAACTCGGACACAATTTTTTTGGGGATGACGATCAGGCGCTGCCCGTCAAATCCCTCTCTTTTTCTCGGTGATTTTTCCTTTGACATTAATTTACCCTGAATTCATTTGTAGAAGTGTATAAAAATCCATCATTTTCACAATATTAGTCATTCCAACTCGCTGATAATCATATTAGGTTTGTTATCATAAACCAATTATAGTATTTATTTAGCCGGGAAATGATTTAATTAACAATATTTTTTTTCGAAAAACAAATATTGTGTAGTTCCTGAAAAATAGCCATTAAATCTTAACAGGAGTTTTATTGTCCATCCTGCCACTAAAATAAAAATAGCATAAATTAGTATAATATATGGACGTAAAAGCCTGGATAGAACAAGTCAGTATTCCTACTTACGGAACCGGAAAACCTGAAAAGAATCCGATGTTCCTCGAGAAAAGAGTGTATCAGGGCAGCAGCGGTGTAGTTTATCCTCACCCTGTAATTGAAAAGATAGAAGATGAAAAGCATGACCGGGCATATACCGCTGTGTTTTTAGAAAATGAATACCTGAAAATAATGATACTGCCCGAACTTGGCGGCAGGATACAGCGGGCTTATGACAAAGTAAAAAACCGCGACTTTGTGTATTATAACCAGGTGATAAAGCCTGCGTTGGTGGGCCTCGCCGGTCCCTGGATATCCGGCGGTATTGAATTTAACTGGCCGCAGCACCACCGCCCCAGCACCTTTTCGCCGGTTGACTTTAAAATTCAGGAAAACGCTGATGGCAGTAAAACAGTCTGGGTTAACGAACTGGAAGTAATGTTTCGCACAAAAGGGATGGCAGGTTTTACGTTATATCCGGGCAAAGCTTACCTTGAAATTAGCGGCAAACTTTTTAACCCTACCCCTTTCCCGCAAACTTTTTTGTGGTGGGCAAACCCGGCTGTGAAGGTGAACGATGATTATCAATCGGTATTCCCGCCCGATGTTTACGCGGTTTTTGATCATGGTAAACGCGATGTCTCCGACTTCCCTATAGCAACCGGTACTTATTATAAAGTTGATTATGCACCGGGTACCGATATTTCCCGGTATAAGAACATCCCCGTGCCAACTTCATACATGGCCATACAATCTAAATACGATTTCATAGGATGTTATGAGCATGATACGCAGGGAGGCATGTTGCACGTGGCCGATCATCATGTATCGCCCGGGAAAAAGCAATGGACCTGGGGGAATGGCGATTTCGGTTTCGCATGGGATCGTAACCTTACCGATGAGGACGGACCCTATATTGAACTGATGACCGGCGTATTCACCGATAATCAGCCCGATTTTTCCTTGCTGCAGCCTAACGAGGGGAAAACATTCGAACAATACTTTATGCCTTACTCGCAGATAGGCCTTGTAAAAAACGCTACAAAAGAGGCCATGATCAGTGCGGAAAAGGTTGGCAGTAGTTATTTCGTAAAAGTTTATGCCACGGCCGTATATGAGCATGCACTAATTAAGGTATTACACAACGGAGAGGAGCTAAAGGGCTTTACGGCAACCATATCCCCCGAGTCGGTATTTGAGACAGTTTTTGATATCCAGCCTGACCTTGACGAAACCGAACTACAAATCGCGGTTACAGATAATAAAGGCCTTACACTGGTAAGCTATCAACCCGAAAAAAATACAGACCAGGATATCCCGGAGGCCGCAGTAGCCGCAAAACAACCGGCGGAAATTGAACAAGTTGAAGACCTGTTTTTAAATGGATTGCACCTGGAGCAATACAGGCATGCCACCTATAACCCGCTGGATTATTATGAGGAAGCATTGCGGAGAAGCCCCGGAGACATCCGTTGTAACAATGCCGTAGGTTTATTATTACTAAAACGGGGCCAGTTTGCAAAGGCTGAACCTTATTTCAGAACAGCCATCAGAACCATCATCAAAAGAAACCCCAATCCTTATGATGGTGAACCTTACTTTAACCTGGGATTGAGCCTCAAGCTACAAGGAAAACCCGATGCGGCTTTTGATGCATTTTATAAAGCGGCGTGGAACGATGCCATGCAACACAGCGCCTACCTGGAGCTGGCGCGGATAGCAACTGCACAAGGAAAATTTGACTATGCCCTTTCCCTGGTTCAAAAATCATTGATACGCAATTATCACAGTTCGCCTGCACGTTGTTTAAAAGCGTCGTTATTGCGTTTGAATGGTAGGTTCAGCGAAGCATTGATTTTTATCAATGAATCATTAATTATAGACCCGTTCAACTATGGTTGCTTGTTTGAAGAATATTTGCTTGCAGGTGAACAGGAAGACAGCGCCACAAAATTGAAGAACACAGCAGGCCTGATGCGCGGCGAGCCTAACAATTACCTGGAACTTTCATTGGGCTACGCCCAGGCAGGTTTGTTTAGCGAGGCGCTGCAGGTTTTGGAGGGGTACGAGCAAAATTACCCGGTAACAAGCCCGATGGTGTTTTATTATAAATGCTGGTTCGCTGCAAAAACTGGCGATGTAGAATCAGCAAAGCGGTATGCGGCACAGGCTGCGGCAAAAATCGATGGTATTTGTTTCCCGAATAAAGTAGAAGAAATATTGATCCTGCAAAATGTGGCTACCATCAATCCTGCTGACGCAAGGGCGTACTATTACCTTGGGAATCTTTGGTATGATAAACGCCAGTACTGCGAAGCAATTCATTGCTGGGAAAAATCGGTAGCTTTAGATAAGTCGTTCCCAACGGCGCACCGCAACCTCTCCCTGGCTTACTACAATAAGTTAAACCAAAAAGAAAGGTCGCTTGCCGAAATGGAACAGGCATTTGAGCTGGATACTACCGATGCACGCGTACTGATGGAGCTTGATCAATTGTACAAAATCAGCGGCAGGACTTTTGAAGAACGGCTTGAACTACTTGACAAATACCCGGAACTTGTAAACGAACGTGATGATCTTTACCTTGAGCGGATTGTGTTGTTAAACAACCTACGCCAATATAACTCCGCCCGGGAACTACTGGCCGAGCGCAAATTCCATCCCTGGGAAGGCGGCGAAGGCAAGGTTGTTGGGCAATTTATACTTTGTTATATAGAACTGGCTAAGGAAGCTATCAATAACGGCCACTATGAACAGGCGATAACACTTTTAACGGCCCTGGAAAAATACCCGGAAAACCTGGGCGAAGGCAAGCTTTACAATACGCCGGAAAATGATATTAATTACCTGTTGGGGCTAGCCTATGAGGGCCTCCGGCTTGAGGTTGTAGCTGCAGCCCGGTTTAAAGCCGCAACGACCGGCAATAGCGAACCGGTACAGGCAATATATTATAACGACCCTCAGCCGGATAAGATATTGTACCAGGCACTTACCTGGCAAAAATTGGGTGACCATCAAAAAGCCATGGACATATTTCAGCGCTTTATCAACTTCGGGATACAGCACATGAACGATGAGATACGTATTGATTATTTTGCTGTTTCGTTGCCGGATATGCTGGTATTTGATATTGATATCAACCGCAGGAACTATATCTTTTGCCACTACCTGGTAGGCTTGGGTAAAATGGGGATTGGCGAAATTGAAGAGGGCAGGGCATGCCTTGAAGAGGTTTTAAATATGGACATTAACCACCAGGGGGCTGCGGTCCATTTGAGAATGACAGATTTTTTTCATCAAATAAACAAGGCTGATGTTAGATAGCAATAAAGCACAGCTGCAGGTGTTGAGTGAGCCTTGCGGGTTTAGCGATGGCGAACCGCTGTACCTGGTTACGATAAGGAATGACGATACTATTGTAGAACTAACGAACCTGGGGGCCTCTATAACCGCAATATTTACAGCCGACCGCAACGGTGTCCACCGCAACATCGTAGCCGGATATGAGGATATCAGCCGGTACCGGGATAATCCGCATTACTTCGGCTGCATTTTGGGGCGGTATGCCGGCCGTATAGCAGGGGCAAAATTTGAATTGGATGGCGAGGTCATTTCCCTTTCAGGAAACGACGGGGTAAATCACCTGCACGGTGGTATTGATGGACTCAATAAAAAAGTGTGGAAGATCAAATCGTTCATCAGGGAAGATAATGAAGCAGGGGTCCTTATGGAATATTTGAGTCCGGACGGAGATGAAGGATACCCCGGAAATTTATGGGTGACTGTCAAGTATATTTTGGACAAGGATAATAAATTAAAGATTATTTATGATGCTGTGACAGACAAAAGTACCCCGGTAAATCTGTCTAACCATTCCTATTTTAATCTTAGCGGATTTGTGTCGGGCGATGTGTTGAAACATACATTGCAGATAAATGCCAGTGCCTATACAGAAAATGATGAACATAGTTTACCGACGGGCAGAATTATACCAGTTGATGGAACCCCGGTCAATTTTTTAAGCCCTAAAGAGATCGGAACTGACATTATGGGCATAACGGCATCGGACGGCTATAACCACAACTTTGTTTTAAACGATTACTCTCCGGGCAAAGTGAAACTGGCGGCCACGCTTTCAGATGCGGCCTCGGGAAGGGTATTAAACGTTTATACCGACCGGCCGGGGTTACAGGTGTATACCGCCAACGATTGGACTGGCGATATTATAGGGCCGCAGGGCTTGGCTTATCACAAACACGCCGCCGTAGCTTTGGAAACACAGTTTTTTCCCGATTCGCCAAACCATCCCGGATTTCCTGACACTATTTTGAGGCCCGGCCAACGTTTAATCAGTGAAACTATTTATGAATTCTCTGTTTGCAAATAACAATTACCAACAATTTAAGTTTAAAAAATGCAGCAATCAAATACTAAGAACCGGTACATTTTAGGCATCTCCTTTATCTCGGCATTGGGCGGCTATTTATTCGGATTTGATTTTGCCGTGATATCAGGCGCTTTACCGTTTTTGCAAAAGCAATTTATTTTCGATGCCTACTGGGAAGGATTCGCCACCGGCATCTTAGCCATCGGGGCAATAGCAGGTTGTATACTCGCCGGACAGGTAGCAGATAAATATGGTCGGCGGCCGGGCCTCATGCTCGCGGCAGCGTTATTTGCTGTTTCGTCGCTTGCTATGGCAATTGCGCCAAACCGCGACCTTTTCCTGGTAGCAAGGTTTGCTGCAGGCGCCGGCGTTGGCATGGCGTCTATGTTATCGCCCATGTATATTTCCGAAATAGCTCCCGCAGCTATAAGGGGACGGCTGGTGGCGATGAACCAACTTACCATTGTTTTGGGTATCCTCATTACCAACCTGGTCAATTATGCATTGCGGAACAATGGGGCCGATGCGTGGCGCCTTATGTTTGGCCTTGGTGTGATACCATCGGGATTGTTTTTAATAGGGGCATACTTTTTACCGGAGAGCCCGCGGTGGCTTATTCGTAATAACAAAGAGCAGGCCGCTGAAATAATCCTGCGTAAAATGGGAGATAGCACATACGTCGCTGAATCCTTCTCGATGATCAAAAAATCAATGAACGGCACTGCCAGGATTAATTATACTGCAGTATTTAAGCGTGCAGTTTTACCCGCGCTGTTAACCGGGATCGGCCTCGCAGTATTTCAGCAATTTTGCGGTATAAATACCGTATTTAACTATGCGCCGAAAATATTTGAAAGCATCGGTGCGTCAAAAGACGATCAGCTTCTGCAAACCGTTTTCATTGGCGCTGTAAACCTGGTATTTACAATTCTGGCTATGGCCCTGGTTGATAAACTGGGCCGGAAGCCGCTGATGCTGATAGGGGCCGGTGGCCTATGCCTGTTATATGTACTTATTGTTCATGCATTGCAGTCGGGATCAGGCATGTTGTCGGGATTGCTTTTAGCGGCGATCGGAACATACGCCATGACTTTAGCACCGGTGATATGGGTGCTTATCTCAGAAATTTTTCCGGTAGGCGTGCGTGCTGCCGCTATTACTGTAGCGGTAGTAAGTCTTTGGCTTGCATATTTCATATTGGTGTTCACTTTCCCTGTTTTGTTTGAACATTTGAAGGAGTACACCTTTTACATCTACGCGGGAATATGCGCAGCCGGGTTTTTATTTACTTTATTGCGGATAAAAGAAACGAAGGGGAAAAACCTGGAGGAGGTGGAGCAAGCAGTCTCAATGCATTAATTGCTAAAATACACATCAGTCACTAAAGTAAAAATGAGCAGAGCGTCCAGTAGAGGTGCCGAACTCATGAATCCCCCTTTATTTGATGTTGGCTCAGTTTTTCAGAAATCATGGCTATTTGAGAGAATATCGAAACGTTTTTTTACTGCTTAGGAAAATCACGGTGCTATCATGGCTTTCGCATCGATCCTTATCTAAGAAGCCGCTCTGCTTTCGCAAAGCGGCTTCTTAGCCTGTGAAGGAATATGTTCCAGCCGTTTTTCTCCTATTTAATACTTATAACATAACTAAACTTCTGCGATGAGGACATCGGCGTGCATGTTGCAAGCGGCCTCGGTCCACACGAATTGGAGCCGACACCCAGCGTGCGGGCATCCACACATAAAACTGTTGCCTGGCTTTGCGGCAGGTCAATACGGTACTCCACTTTCTCCATCTCTTCATCACTATAAGGCAACGCTGAAACCTGCAGAAGGGCTGTGTCCTTTTTAATTGTCAATGATGAACCTGTTGTGGTGCTTACCCGCGCCCAGCGTATATCTTCGTGGTTACCGGCCTCCATCGGCTTTTCATATGGTGTTAATTGTTGCTTAACTGTACTTTTATACAGGCCCACATCAAAACCTTGTTTACGATCGATGTAATTTTCCATCGGTCCTCTGCCGAAATAATCAAACTGGTCATAGCCTTTGTTCAACATAAATCTTACGCCAACCCTTGCCAGTGGAACGGCTTCGTCACTGAACGACAGGTCGTTGCTTGCCTTTATGGTTCCATCTCCGTTTATTTGGTAATTAACTTTATGTTTTATAGAAAAGCCACTCCTCCCCTTGCCTTCCAGTTCGGCGCTGATTTCTACATTATCATCACCTTTTTGTTTGTATGATACCTTTGCTACCGTCCATGTTAATTTCTTAAGGCCGTATTTATTCCATAAGTCATCAGCCCACATATCATCGTTACGGTGCGGCGCGCGCCACAAATGCAGCATCGGCCCGCCCTGGTTTGTGAGCATATTATTGCCATGGCTTTTAATTTCGGTAAAAGTGCCTTTGGTCTTGCTGAAAACCAGGCTGTAATCCTTTGCAGCTATAAAAATGTTTTTGTCATCATCCGATGCATTAACCGGCTCTTTTCTATTGCCCGAGCTTTCGACCGCAACTGCGTTGGCAGCAGGCAAGGCAAGTTGCTGCGATGCTATTTCGTATCCTTTTTTTGCCCAAAGCTCATCCTTAGTTGTGGTGAATGCAACCCTTAAAAAGTATTCTGCACCGGGTTTCGGTGTAAACTGGTTTGGAATTTTAACATCTTCCGATTTGCCCGGTGCAATATGCCCCAGCGGTAAAACTCCATTGCTTATTTCCACGCCGTTTTCGGTAAGGCTCCAGTTGGCGGCGAAATCGTCGAGGCTGATAAACTGGTAGCGGTTATGGATATTTATAACTCCTTTTGCCAGGTCGACCGGGACAACGCTGATCCATTGATAAGCGTGCTTTAATTCCGGGAAATGCGGCTTTGGGGTACGGTCGGAAAACACCACGCCCTTATGGATAAAATAATGATCGTTGGGCGTTTCGCCAAAACCGCCGCCAAATGCAATGATCGGGTGCTTAGGGTCAAACTTATTGTAGATGCCCTGGTCCTGCCACTCCCATATACAGCCACCCAATAAATTGGGATATTTATCAAACAGGTCGTTATAGTCGGCCACGCTGCCCATCGAATTAAACATGGCATGTGCATACTCGCACAGGTAAAATGGTTTAGTCAGTTTAGGATCGGTGGCGTATTTTTCAACGTTTCCAAGGCCTGTATACATTTCGCTGTCCATGTCGGCGGGGTTTTCATCGCCGATGCCGAATCCCTGGTAGTGAGTTGGCCGTCCCGGGTCAATGTTTTTAATAATATTTAATGCTGCCCTGAAATTCGAGCCGCCGCTGCCGCATTCATTTCCAAGCGACCATATAATTACTGAGCTGTGGTTCTTAAAATTCTCCACGTTGGCCACATTCCGGTCTATTATTGCGGCTTTTATCCTTGGGTCTTCGTTAAATTCGTCCCAGGCGCCGTGGCACTCCAAGTTTGCCTCTGCAACCAGGTAAATGCCATATTCGTCGCACAGCTCGTACCATCTCGGGTCATCAGAGTAATGGCAGGTTCGTACATGGTTGCAATTTGCCTGCTTTATAAGCACAATGTCCTTCATCATCTGGTCTTCTGTAATGGCATGCCCCACATCAGGCCAGTTTTCATGCCTGTTAACGCCTTTCAGTTTCACCGGCACACCGTTTACCAGGAACAACCTCCCCTTTATTTCTATTTTACGAAAACCGGTACGGGTCGATAAGGTCTCCAGCGTTTGATCTTTGTCTTTTATGGAAATAACGGTGGTATAAAGTGCAGGGGTTTCAGCGGTCCATTTACGCGGATGCGCCACCGGAATGCGCACCGTTAAGGCAATTTCCTCTCCCGGCTTCAAAGCGGGAATTTTTGCCATCGCTTTGGCGTTATCCACCAGCTTAGCGCCATCATACAAATCCACAACCAGGTTGCGTGGTTTTGTAGATGTAGTGCCGAAATTTTTTACTTTACCCGTAACTTCAACCGTTGCATTATCATAGCCGGCGTCAAAATCTGTCTTAACAAAAAAATCGCGAATATGCTGCTGTGGCGAGCTCCATAGTGTTACGTTTCTGAATATTCCGCTTAATCGCCACATGTCCTGGTCTTCAAGGTAGGTGCCGGTGGTAAAACGGTACACTTCAACAGCAATCATGTTGTTGCCGGGCTTCACAAAATTGGTAATATCAAAATCGGCGGCATTGCGGCTATTTACGCTGTAGCCCACTTTTTTACCGTTAACCCAAACAAAAAAACCGGCGTCAACGCCATCAAAGGTTACAAAAATGCGGCGCCCATGCCAGTTGGCAGGCACCACAAAATTACGCCTGTAGCTACCTACCGGATTTCTTTCTTTGTAAGCAGTAAAGCTAACCGGCGGCGTAGTCATTACATGCGGGAAATCCTTTTGGAAAATGTAGTTGTAATTACTGTAGTATGGCGTACCGTAGCCTTCAATCTGCCAGTTCGAGGGCACTTTTATTTCGGCCCATTTATCAACCTTGTAGTTTGTTTTGTAAAAATTAACCGGGCGCTGTTGCGGCCAGCCAACCCAATTAAACTTCCATTGGCCATTAAGCGTCTTGGCATACGTTGATGCATGGCGGTTTGCCTTTAAGGCTTCGGCTAAATTGGCATAAGGCATTAAAGTAGCATGGGCCGGCTGTTTATTTATGCCGATGCATTCAGGGTCTTCTATTTCCTTAGGGATAAATGCGGTGTCGTTTTTTGACAACCAGCTAGCCGATTTCATTTGGGCCGGGCTTATTTTATAGCAAAGTGCAAAAAATAAGATCAGCGCATGCTTTGTAATTTGTTTTTTAAACATGACTTTATTTTGTTTTCATTGATGGTGTGCAATATGATGCATGGGTGTGCCGCCAGAGCCCCGGCGTTATGATGTTTTTTTGGGTGCGCCTGTTTTATCTACTATCCAGTTGCCAATTTTCACGCCCTGGGCAACGCCATTATCGATAGCATCCATAAAGTGGATGCCGCCCCAAAACCTAGAGATGGCCGCCTCTTTTGCAGCTTGCATAAAGGAGCTGAAATGCCTGGGCGGAACACCGTAGCTTACTTCTATATTATCCGAATATTGAAAATTATCACCCAAATAATGCGTCAGGATAACAGCCGATGTAGCAGAAACAATTGAATGGCCGCTGATGTATTCGGGGAATGGCGGAGTTTGCAGTAATGGTTTCCAGTTTATGTCGATATATCTGCGGATGGCAGTTTCAGGCCGGATCCGGTTAGTGCGGTATTTATCTTCCCAGCAGGATATAAAAGCATCAAGCAGGCCGGCCGCCACTACGGTGTGGATTTCCATTGCTTTTGAGAAACTTGTTTTAGCCTGGGTGCATGCTATGCCGGTAATGCCCAGCCAGTGCGCCCCGGGTGAGATCTTTTTTAACCCGATCAGCATGTGCCCGTTATCCTGTAAAGCGAAGGGGTTGCAATCCCAAAAATTGGCAATATTCTTCTGTTCCGGGGTTAAATCGTTTGCACCTGCCTTATAATTCATCAGCAAAAATTTATAAAAAGCGGAGTTTTTATCAGTAGAAAAAGAAATAGGCGGCCCGGGTAAAAACTGGGTGGATGAATTGATAAACATTGGCCTTACTGTATTAAAATACGGCTCAACCGCAGCCATATAGGCCGGCGGAGTTGGGTCCCAGGTACTGTCTGCACGGGCAGGTGAAAATCGTTTGTAGTTACTAATGCGGTTATATTTATCCTTTTTTGCGTAGGCCAGTATTTGCTTGCTTACAGCAGCAGCATAATGTCTTGAACTATCAATAACCTCGTCGGTAAAACCAATTTTCCTGCATGAGTCTAACAGGTGCTCCTCATATTTTATCATTAAGCTACCTGTAGGCTGCATCTTACCTGCGGTTTCCATCATGGCTATCAACGCACTAAGCTGGTAATTGTAGCCTTTTGCAAAAGCAGGTTTTTTGATATCAGGATATTCATTTAAAACGCCCTGCATGCTTCTTATGCTTTTGTCATTCTCTGCCACTACCTCGTAACCGGCAAGACAAGTGTATGCAAAAAAACGCGCAGCCAATGGCGGATTGGTAACGTCATGTACCATTCCGAGTGTTACCCTGTTTATTACTTTGGTGATATCAGCACTGGTTAATACAGGTTGTTTTTTATTATTGCAACTATTAAACAATCCGCCAACTGTAAGCAGGATTATTATTAAAAATGCTTTAAATCTCATTTGCTTAGTTTTCTTTGTAGGCTTTTACTCCAACCTGGTTAATCCCGAACAACAGGGTATTATTTACCTTGGTCACGCTCCTCACATCGCCCCATAGCTTAAATCCCGACTTTAACTGCGGAATATATTTAAAATGCCCTTTCCCATCGCCTTTTAGCAGCAGACCGTAGTTGGCATCGTATTTTCCGATCCGGAGCCTTGCCCGGTTAATATTGCCGCACAAAAGCAGGTCATCATTACCGTCGTGGTCGTAATCTAAAGTTGTTATGGTATAAACTGGCGACGACTGTACCTCCAGGGGCAATGCAGCAGTATGCAGCTTACCTTTTGAATCGCTCAAAAAACAAGTAGTGGAAAGATTATTTGCGTATAAATGGTTCGCGCCCTTTAATTCCACAGGGGTGAATATGTCTGTAAGTGACGCATCTGCGTAACTCTTATAATCCGGGAAACGATTACGCATAATGCTCATCTGGTCAAATAATTCATCGCGGGTTACATAAGGGTAACTTTTACCCTGAATATAAAAGCAAAAAATCGGATCGACCGCGCCATTGTCGTCAAAGTCCTTATAATACATCTCTGCAGGTTCCGCATCCGAAACTTTAAATTGTGTGTTAAGCCCAAGGTTGCCGGCAATAAAGTCCGGGTGCCCGTCGTGGTTAAAATCGTCAACGAGTATCTTGTTCCAGAATCCGCTTTGCGGCTTATCGAAATAAGTGCTGGTGCTATTTACCAACTGGTTACCGGTATTAGTTAATACAGTAATGGGCATCCATTCGCCAACTAAAACAAGGTCGGGCTTTTTATCACCGTTTATATCTACCCATACAGCATCAGTTACCATGCCTATGTGCTGTAATTGCGGGTTGTATTTGTTTGTTTCGTCGCTGAAATGCCCTTTGCCATCATTTACCAGGATATAGCTTTGCGGTGCTTCAGGATACCTTCCCGGTACTACTCTTCCTCCCACAAACAAGTCGGGATATCCGTCGCCGTTGATATCGGCAGCTACAACACAGCTTTTGCTGCCTGATATTTTAGGCAGACTATTTTTTGCTTTGGTGAAATTACCTTTCCCGTCATTAATATAAAGCCTGTCCTGCAATGCCGGGTCTCCGGGCACAATGTCGCCATAGCCGCCTGAAGCTACATACAAATCTGGTTTACCATCGCCATTGGCATCAAAAAACAGCGCTGCTGCATCGTTGCTTTTTTTATCCTCTTCAAATGCTGATACTGGTTTTAAAACGAATGTTTGATTTGCCTGCTGCAAGTATAAGGCCCCTGATTTGCCATCTTCTCCACCAACGTAAACATCCTCCAAACCATCGCCGTTTACATCGCCCTTAACAACGCACGGACCGGAAAATGACATCGGGTTTATCATCAACGGTTGCCTTTTAAAGTCGTTAATATCGTTTTTTTTCTGTTTGTTATTTACAGGCGATGGAATCTCGGTAAAAATGGACTTGTCAGCCAGGGGTTTCTGATATTTGCCTGCGGCATTTTTTTCATTCAGTACCAATTGCTGGTCAGCATTAATGTGCTGTATAAGCTGCGTATCTCCGGTTTGCCATATTATACGTAACGAATCCACTTGTTTATCCTTGCCCAAGCCAAAATGCAGTACCGGCGACACGCTGGACTGAAATCCGCGGCTCGGCATTTGCTCAAGGTACTGCAACTTGTTTTTTATATAAATAGTGACCCTGGCCCCTATTCCCTGGGTGTTTTTACCGGCACCTTCCAGTTTTAGCTGCAGGTAATGGTTACCGGATTGCTTGTCGGATTCGTTTTGATAGATAAAAGCAGGCTGGTTAATATTGTTAACCACAAGGTCAAGGTCGCCGTCGTTATCCAGGTCGGCATACGCAGCTCCGTTACTGTTTGATGATTGGGTAATACCCCACGCCGTGCTGGTATTGGTGAACTGCAGGTTCCCGTTATTCTTAAAAAAATAGCTGCTTACCTGCGACGACGGCATTTGCTGCACCAGGTTGTAAATATCCTTGCGCATTAATCGCCTGTCCTTCAAATAATCGCCCATATATTTCATAAAGTCCATATTTGTAAAATCGCGGGTATATCCGTTTGTTACAAAAAGGTCTTTCCAGCCATCGTTGTCATAATCAGCGAACAACGGTGCCCAGCTCCAATCGGTATTTGAGATACCCGACAACTGGCCCACCTCGCTAAAAGTGCCGTTTCCATTATTAATTTGCAGCATATTGCGCATATACTGGTAATAAAAGCCGGTACGAAGCGTCAAGTCGAACTTTTCATAATTATCCGGCGCGAATAATAACTTTTGCCGGTGGTTCCCCTCGGGAAGCATGTCGAGCGTAAAAATATCGGGCAAGCCATCGTTGTTTATATCCGAAATATTATTCCCCATTGAGAACTGGGAAGTATGGCCCAACGACGATTGCAGCTTATTGGTGAAAGTGCCGTCCCCGTTGTTGATGTACATAAAGTCGGGAATGGTATAATCATTTGATATATAAATATCAGGCAGGCCATCGCCATTAATATCGTCTATGGCGGCGCCCAGCCCATAAGTAAGGTCAGAGCTGCTTATCCCTGCCTGTTCGGTTACATTTTTAAAAACACCATTGTCATTCCTGTATAGCCTTACTCCATTAAACGAGTTTGATTTTTTTAAAGCTGCCACGGTATTAACCTCATCCAATACAGGTAACTGGGTGGGGCTATGATTCAGCAAAAACATATCGAGATCGCCGTCAAGGTCATAATCAAAAAACACAGCCTGGGTGCTGTACCCCGCATCTGCCAGCCCATATTGGCGGGCTTCTTCGGTAAATTGTGGATTGCCGTCCTTGTCATTGCCCTGGTTAATAAACAGCTGGTTTTCGCGATGTTCTTCCCGCACATTTCCCGAGTAACAAACATAAATATCCAATTTACCGTCGCCATTTACATCAGCCATTGTTACACCTGTCTTCCATGGCCCGGGCCTGCCTGCTACGCCGGCGGAGGCGGTAACATCGCTAAACTGCATATGCCCTTTATTGATATAAAGTTTATTATCAGTCATATTACCGGTAAAATATAAATCCTGCAGGCCGTCGCCGTTAAGGTCGCCAACGGCTACGCCGCCGCCATTATAAAAATATTCGTACATCAACACGTTAGTGTTTAGTCCTTCAGTTAATGTATTGCTAAAATCCACGTGGGTTTGTTCGGGCGACAGCAGGGTGAAAAGGGGTTTGCCGTTTTCGGCGGCAGCATCATTATCGGCAGTTTTATGGGTACAACCGGTTACTATCACAATTCCGCTAAAAAGCAATTGAAAAAATGTATTTCTGTAAATATTCACCAAATTTTTCGTTTAAGTAAGGGGCTAAAAGTAAAAGAATGCCGGTATTTTGCTCCCGGCATTCTTTAGATTAAATATACAGAATTTGTTTCTTTTTAATTAGTATAACCAGGGTTCTGAATTAACTTATTGTTTTTATTCATCTCATCCCTGTAAATAGGCGGGAAATAAACTTTGTCATTCCAGCTGCGGTTTTCCACTCCCGGGTCAAGTTCCTGCACCGTATAAGTATAATTGTAGTTATCGGTGTTGTACCTGTAAACACTAACCGTTTTGCCAGCCTTTAATGTACCTGTAATCTTCATTATTTTTGCTTTATTTCCAAGCGTTTGCGGCGCTATCATCCAGCGGCGGGCGTCGTAAAACCGTTGCTCTTCAAACATCATTTCCACGTTGCGTTCGTTCCGGTAGCGCTGCACCAGGGCATCCCCTGCATCGGTAATAGCGGGCATTCCCGAGCGGAAGCGGATCCTGTTGAGCCAGGTCTTCGCCTCTCCTTCCTGGCCTAAGGCCAGGCATGTTTCTATGTAATTAAACACAACCTCGGTGTATCTTATCATAGGCGATGGCACTTCCTGGCGTGTGTTATTATCAACAATCGCCGGATTAGGGTCCATAAACTTCCTGATGGCATAACCGGTACGAGTGCCGTTCCAGTTTTCGATAGGCCCGTTTCTTGTGTCCAAACCAAAGTAAGTTACTGCGCTGCCTGCGCTGCCTGTTTGATAAGTGCCCATCTGTATCTCATTGTAAGGGTCAATACCAGCGCCGTCTGGTGTACGAGGTTTCCATGGGGCACCGTCATACAATACAGAAGCATAAAAGCGGGGATCCCTATTTTGATAAGGAGCTGCAGCTTGTTCTGGTTTAGTCCAGTCAAACTTGGTACCGTCCATCATCTCATAATCATCAACCATGTTTTGCGTCGGTTCGCTCGATGTCCAGCCGTGGTAACCGTTAGTACAGTTGTTGCGGGCATACCATGCACCCCACTCGTCTTTGGCGTTAGCAAAATAACGGGCGAACAAAAGCTCAGCCTCGCCGCCATTTCTCGATAAATAGGAGTTTTGATAATTTGTAAAACCATTAGCGTCAGGAGCACTTAAATCAAGTTTAAAACCGTATTTACCTAAAGCCATAACCGCTTTTGCAGCGTCCTGTGCTTTTTGCCAGCGGGCGGCACGGTCACCGTCTACGTAGCCTAACAATTCAGGGTGCGCAAATTGAGAAATAAGGGTCGATTTTGCCTTTGCGGTTGGCATGTCGTGCAAATCGCTGGCGGCATATAATAACACCCTGGCCTTTAAAGCCAGTGCTGCATCACTTGTGGCGCGCCCTTTGTCAAGGGACTTACCTTGCAGCAGGGTGTTGGCCTTGTCCAGGTCACCTACTATAAAATCAACACAATCCGAATAGCTGCTCCTGGCAATAGTAAAGTCAGTCGCGCTGGCCGAATAAGACGATTTCACCAGTGGAATACCACCGTAATAACGCAGCAGTTGATTGTAATAATAAGCACGCATAAATAAAGTTTCGCCAGTTAGCTGGTCGGCAAGTGATTTATCAATTGGCGACTTGGCTAATTGTTCTAAAGCAATGTTTGCCGACCTTATCCGGGCGTACATGTTCCCCCATTCGTATGTATGGGGTACGTTACCCGTGTTGGCCGGGCTTATATTCCCTTCGTTTATGTTCTCTTTTCCAAAATTATAGAGTGCATTATCTGTCTGGCAATCGAGGTTTTCCTGGTTAAGTTCACCTTCATACAGACCGTTGTACAACTCCGTTACAAAAGCCTGCGAGAGGTTGGGATCTGCCCAGGTGGTTGCCGACGATGCCTGGTTTAATGGCGTTGTATTCAGAAACTCCTTCTTACACGACGTAAGCAGCGCTCCCAACACAACTGTTAGCATTGAGATCTTTCTTAAAAATGTTTTCATATCGTTCAAATTAAAATTTTACACTTGCTCCCAAATTGATAACCCTTGACTGTGGGTAATAGTGCCCGTCTGAACTGGTTGATTCCGGATCATATATATGCTGCTTTGCTAACGTTGCCAGGTTAAGCCCGTTTGCATAGAAGCGTAAATTACTCAAGCCTATCTTTCTATTGATAGTAGATGGAATGGTGTAGCCAAGTTCAACGTTTTTAAGCCTGATATAATTCATATTCAACAGCCAGTAGGTATTTCCATTTGAGAAATATTGGTTATTACGGTCGACGGTGCGCGGGTAAACTGTGCTTGGGTTATCAACAGTCCAACGATGGTCATAACTGTACTGCGTGTAGTTACCAATAGTTCCCGACTCTGTTTGAAAGAAAAGCTGTGCGCCTGTTGCGCCCTGGAATAAAACTGTTAAATCGAAGTTTTTATATTGTGCTCCAAAACTTAAACCTCCCTGGAAAGTAGGGGTGTTATTTTTATCGTTCCTTACCTGGTCATCGCCTGTAATTTTACCATCACCGTTTACGTCTTCGTAAATCATGTCGCCGGGGCGCAGGGTGCTGGCACCAACGCCGCTGTAATCAATTTTATTGGCGTCAATTTGAGCCTGGGTAGCAAATATACCTTTGTACACATAATACAGGCTGCTTCCAATAGGATGTCCGGTAGATTTTTGCCATGCAGGTGCTCCAGGAGCTTCATTCCACAAATCGATCCTGTTTTTTGCATAGCTGCCGGTAACGCCTACATTATATCTGAACTGGCTACCAATATTATCATGGTACGTCAATTGAAATTCCCATCCTTTGTTGCTCAGTTTTGCATAATTTACAGGGGGCAGCAAGTTACCGGGTATGCCGGTGGCAGGAATGGTTCCTGACTTAGGCCATAATATACTGGTACGCTTATTTAAAAAAGCCTCCAGCACAAAATCCAGTTTTCCGTTCAACGTGGTACCTTCTAATGCGACATCGCTGTTATTGGCAACTTCCCATGTAAAGTTCGGGTTCGGTGCTATGCCTTCAGACAACGTTTGTACAGGCACGCCGCCAATTATGTACGAACCAATGTTATATAGGGAAAGGAATGCGTATTCATCCAACTGTCCGGTGGCGGGGTTAATTACGTTGTCGTTCCCCAATTGGCCCCATGACCCGCGAAGTTTTAAATTTTGAATAAACTTCACATTGTTTTTAAAGAAATTCTCCTCCGAAATTCTCCATCCGGCGGAGATGCCGGGGAAGAAGCCAAAGCGATGATTTTCGGGGAAAATATACGATCCATCCACCCTCCATAAAAACTCGGCCAGGTACTTCTCTTTATAGTTATATCCTACCCTACCGAAGTAACTTAAACGAGCCCTTTCCCAAGCTCCGCCGTAGTTGCCTATCTCAGCGTTACCACCTGCAGATAATTGATCGATAGCCGTTGAGCTATAATATTTACGGTTGGCGCCAAAGTAACTATCATTTGATTTTTCCTTGGTTACACCTGCAAGTACTACAATGTTATGGCTGCCAAAACTGTGGGTGTAGCTTGCTATGCCTTCCAGCATGCTGCTAAACTGGTCATCAGACCCCTGGCTAAGATTTGCCTGGGCCGGACCGCGGGCTACCTTGGTTAGCACAGGAGTTTTGCCATCGGCCTCATAATGTACATTATCCCAGCTGTATACAAACCAGGGGGTTTGCCAGGCTTTTGTTTGTTGCAAGTATTTATCCAGTGCTACGTTGCCGGTAAATTTCAATCCAGCTATGCCCGGTACGGTGATCTCGATTTTTCCGTTGGTCTGAACATAGTAACGTGTATCCTTATTATAGCCTGTCTTATTAGTGGTAATCAATACGGGTTGCTGCCCGTTTTCAATATCTGGCCCCGGTAACCCATTTGGCCAGTACGCCGGCTTATTAGGGTAACCACGCGTCAGCATCCTGAATATATCGCTCGCACCACCACCGTTAGGGAAGAAACGATTTTCCTGGCGGCCTGATACGCCGAACGAAGTGCTTACGTATTTATTTACTTTGGCATCAAGGTTCATACGAAAATCATACTGCTTGTAGCCGGTTGCTGAATTTTTGTAATAACCGTCCTGGCTTTCGTATCCTATCGAAGTTAAATACTTTACGTTTTCTGTACCGCCCGATAGCTGTATGTTTTGACGGGATTGCGGCGACCAGGTTTTTAAAGTGGCCTTAAACCAATCAGTGTTAGGGTGCCCCCATGGGTCAGATCCGTCGGCAAATTTTTTAAAGTCGGACGGCTGAAATGAAGCTGAAGAAGTAGCACCGTTGTCTGGCCTGGTAAAGCTTCCTGTTGATTTAAATGCGGCAGATGCAGCACTCCAGTATTGCGATGGCAGGTTGTATAAGTCAATTTCGTTCGCCAAAGTAGCATACTCAGTTGCAGTAGCCATTTTAGGAATAACAGTTGGCTGCGACCAGCCATGGTTATAAGTATAAGAGATTTCGGGCTTGCCAGTTTTACCCCGCTTTGTGGTAACCAGGATAACGCCGTTAGCCGCCCTGGAACCATAAATGGCTGCTGATGCATCCTTCAAAACCGAGATACTTTCAACATCCGCCGGGTTTATACGGTCAATTGTGTTTTGGCCGGCAGGCGACGGAACCCCGTCAATTACCACCAGTGGGTCGCTATTTCCCAGCGTATTAGTACCGCGGATACGAATATTTGAACCATCATAACCGGGTTCGCCGCTTGAATTGGTGGCAGTAACGCCGGCCATACGCCCGGCAATTGAGTTGGAAAGGTTGGTTGCGGGTGACTTTATCAGTTCATCGCCCTTAACCGCTACTACTGCGCCGGTAAGAGTGGCTTTCTTTTGTACACCGTAGCCTACAACCACAACCTCATTAAGGCCTTTTGCCGAGGCCTGTAATTTAATATCGAGCGTTGTTTGACCATTCACAGGTACCTCCAATGTACTATAACCGATGTAAGATACCACTAAAGTTGCATTATCAGGTGCAGTAAGTGCGAAATTACCGTTTACGTCGGTAAGCGTCCCGGTATTGGTGTTCTTGATTTTCACCGAAACACCGATGAGGGTTTCGCCAGTGGCCTGGTCGGTTACTTTTCCTTTAATGTTTATTGGAGCGGCAATGGTGTTATTATAACCGGAAGCCCTTTTTGCGGGCATCAATAATTTAGTTTTACTGCTCACAGCTGCATTCGCAATATCGGTAAGCAGCAGAAATACCAGCAGGAAGCCTGATATTACCTTTGAGCGCTTCGATAAAATGCGTGCTTGTTTAGATAAAAAATGTTGCATAGTTGATTTTTAAGATGAGAAATTGATAGGTTCTAATTAGCGGCAATTGAATAATCGCCATACAATCACTTTTAGGGTTAAGGGCATTTTTTTTCTTCCATTTTGTTGTTTTTTTTAGGTTAATAATAATTGGGTTTATGAATCGCATATTGGTATTTGCTTTTCTTTGGGCCTATAACCGTATAAAATACATTTATAGTTAAACCGCCTATTTTACCAGCCTGGTTTATTCCTCCGGGTGGTACAAATGCTTATTAAATTAATTAATGTAAAAGATACAGGTATTATTGGCAACGCTAATCTGGTGATAATAGCGAACTAAAAAGGGGGGGTAAATCGTAATTATAGGGGGGCTATTTAATAAAATGCGCCGGATAAACTACTTTTTGAATAAAATAATCCGGAAAAGCTGATTTTAATTCTAAAGTTTTGTAACAAACCGTTTACCTGCCGGGCTGAATTGCCCCCGGTGTTTCTTTATATATTCTGAAGGATTCATGCCAAACAGCTTGCTGAATTGCTCCCTGAAATACTTGGCATTATTGATACCAACTTTATAAGCAGCTTCAGCCACGGTAACGTCAGAATTTAACATCAGTTCGGCAGCCTTGCGCAACCTGATATACCTGATAAACTCATTTGCCGACCTACCCGATATGGCCTTAATTTTTTTGTAAAGATTAGAATGGCTCATCCCTATTTCATCAGACAGATTTTTAATACTGAATTGCTCGTCTTCCAGGTGGTTTTCAACAATAGCTATACATTTTTCCAGAAACTCCTTGTATTCAGCGGGTATCTTGTGACCATTGGATTTTAGCGTAATAGCATTATAAAAATATTTATGCAGGTTTTCATGGCTTTTTATCAGTCCGTTAACCCTCGCAACCAGCACCTCTTTTTCAAATGGCTTTGTTATATAGTCGTCAGCGCCGCATTCTATCCCCTTTAGTTTTATTTCGGGTAGTGCATTTGCAGTTAATAAAATAAAGGGAATGTGGCTTAAAGCCGAATCTTCTTTTACACGGCTGCAAAGTTCAATTCCGCTAAAGCCATTCATCATTACATCGCTTATTACTAAACTTGGCATAAGCTCACAAATCATACTATAGCCGTCGCTTGCATTATCTGCCTCAAAAACGTGGTATTCGTAGCTGAATATCTGTACAATGTATTGCCTAACCTCGGGGTTATCTTCAATTATAAGCAATACCTTTTTCGAACTTACCAATGCATTATAAGCATCTGCCGGCACCTGGTTTAGGTACTCGCTTTCTGTTATCAACCCCTCTTCATCCATCAGCTCGTCGAGGAAGATAGAAGGTTCAGTCGTATCTTCAAAGATCAAATTGTCTCCAAAATGTTTCTTGCCTTTTAAAAGGGTAACGCTGAAGGTGCTGCCGTTAGCTTCCTCGCTTTCATAACCTATGCGGCCCTGGTGATTGTCGATAAATGTTTTCACGAGATAAAGGCCAATTCCAAACCCGCCGCCGTGCGACTGGCTGATGTTTTGGATCTGGAAGAACCTGTCAAAAAGCTTTTCGCCTATTTCCTTACTTATGCCATATCCTGAATCTTTTATCCGGATAGTTACACTGTCTCTATCCTCAATAATCCCACAGCTTATTTTACCGTTATCCGGGGTGAATTTTATGGCATTCGAGATTAGATTAAAAACCACGATTTCAATTTTCCCCCGATCCGCATAAACTTCAATTACTGCATTGTCGCTATTAAACTCGATTTGCAGATTCTTTGTTTTTACCTGGAAATCAAAGTATAAGATTACTTCTTTACATAACTCAACAATATTAAGCTTTACTATGGTCAGCTTATCTCCGCCGCTGTCTGCTTTCCTAAAAAGCAGCAATTGGTCGGTAAGGCTTAACAAACGTTTTGCATTACGGTAAACTACTTTCAATGCGTTTGTATCGCCGGGACTATTTTCCTTATCTGCAAGCAATTGCTTTAGCGGATTTATAATTAAAGTAAGCGGCGTGCGGTATTCGTGCGAGATGTTTGTGAAAAATGAAAGCTTTTTCTCATTTAGTTCTTTTTCCTGTTCGGCTGTTATATGTGCCAGCCTGATGTCGTACTTTAGCTTCGACTGGTTATTTTTATAGCGCAAGTAGTAATAAACCATCGCTATGGCAAATAAAACATAAAATAACCATGCATACCATGTTTTGTACCATGGCGGTAAAATGCGAATGTTTATTGCAGCATAATCATCAAACCAAACACCGTCCTGGTTGGATGCTTTAACCTTAAACACATATGTGCCGGGTTCCAGGTATCGATAGGTGGCCGACTTTTGCGTTTTCACGTAATTCCAATTCTTATCTAACCCTACCAAACGGTATGCAAATTCGCTTTTGTCTGAATAGGGGTAGTTTAAAGCTACATATTGAACAGAGAATACTGACTGGTCGGGTTTTAAAACAATTTCATCTGCCTTGTTAATCGTCTTGCTTAAAATGTGGTCTTTTTCGCCGACCTCTACGTCTTTGTTAAATAATTGCAGGCCGGTTATCAGCACCTTTGGCTTAAAATTGCTTCTTTTTACATCATCCGGAAAAAAAATATTGTAGCCCTCGGTACCACCAAAGCAAATAAAGTTATCCCGGGCGCTATACATAGACGAACTTGGGCTAAAATGCCCTGCCTGCAAACCGTTGGAAACATCATAATTTAAAATGCTGCCCGTTTTATTTTCAATTTTCGACAGCCCCTTATTAGTGCTTACCCATATATTGCCCTTGCTGTCGCGCTGTATTGCGTTTATGGTATTATTTGCCAGCCCATCACTTTCCATAAACCGTTTTATGCCTTTGCTTTCTAAATCATAAATAATAAGGCCGTTGCTTTCCGTTCCAATCATCAATTTACTGCCGAAGCATTTAAGTGAATAAATAACCTTGCTTGGCAAAAATGCTGCTAACTGGCTACTACTGAAGCAAGCGGAAAATTTATGTTGCTGTTTATCAAAACAAAGCAAGCCATTACCATAAGTGCCTACGTATATTTTTCCGGTATTGTCCTCGCATATGGCCCTGATATTGTTGCCGGGTAAAGCGTTGTTGGCAGTAGAATAGTTAATAAATTTTGTGCCGTTTTTTGGCAGAACACTTATGCCGCCATTATTTGTACCCAGCCAGATGTTGTCGTCCAAATCTTCAAAAATAGTTCGTACATCATTCCTGCACAAGCTCGATGGGTCGCTGGCGTTATGCGTCCAATTGGTAAAATTACCGGTCTTTTTATCGTACTTAAATAAGCCGTGTGCGTACGAACCGAACCATAGATCATTGCTGCGCGACTTGTATGCGGCTAAAATAGCAACGTTCTTTAGTGGTGCACCCGGAACATCGGCAAAATAATGCTGAATAACCTCGCCATTAAGTTTCTTTTTGTATATCCCGTCTCCATCGGTGCCAAGCCACAAATACCCTTCATCGTCCATACACATGCCATAGTACCGTAAATAGCCCGTGCTATTGGCGTCCCGCAATTTATTCTGAAACTTCTTGAATATACCCGGCACATTACCTAATAAATATACACCGTCGCCATAGGTACCGGCCCATACGTTTTTATCCTTATCCATGTAAAGCCTGAATACGGTACGTTCAGTTACGGTAAAATTGTCGTCGGTTTTTACCGGCTGGATGGATACGTTTTCAAAATCCGTCTGGTTTGCTTTTTGCAGGTCGAGCCGGTAAAGGCCTCCATCCTGCAGGCCGATAAGCAAATTATGGTCATTATCCTGGAGCAGCGATGAAAAATTGTTACTGCGCATTTGGTAACGTGGGCCTTCAAATACCAATATTTTGTTTTGAGCCCTTTTATAAACTGCAAGGCCCTTATTTGTTGCTATCCAAATGTTCGAAAATTCATCTTCAGTAATTGCATTCACCCGCCCTGCCGGAACCTGGTTTAATGGCATTTGGTTGTTCAGACTTTTTTTAACCTGTCCACCTTTCGTATTAAAAACAGATGTGGTTGTCTCGGCCCCAACCCACAATAATCCCTTCGAATCCTGGTAGACGTAGGTAGATGAGTTAGAAATTGCCGGCTCAATATTTTTGAGGTTAAAATTTTTAAAAATGCCGGTGGTTTTATTGTACGAAAAGACACCCCTGGTGTAAGTAGAAAACCATACCGTATTTTTTACGGCAGTAATACTGGTCAAATCGTTTACCAGTATGTTTGCCGCCTGTTTAAACTTTACATACTTTTCGGTATTGGTGTCAAACTGGTAAATACCCTGCCGCGTAGACAGCCATATATCACCCTCTGCATCCTTATAAAGGAAATCTAAATAATTACTGGGTAAACTATTCGGGTTAGACGCATTATGCTTAAAAACTTTGAAATTTATACCATCAAACCTGTTCAGCCCATCCTCGGTAGCAAACCAGATGAAACCGTTGTCATCCTGTACGATACCTGTTACGAAACCGTAAGAAAGGCCATCTTTGGAGGAGTATTTTAAAATCTTCCTGTTATATGATTGCTGGGCATATGCAATTGTCTCACAAATTATACAAAGTATAATTAAGCAGGCCTTTCTCATAAATTAGTTAATTGGTAAAACAGCGCTGTTTTTAACATCACTTTAACCAAAACTAATAATTAAATTATTTTAACATCCAGAAACTATTAAAAATTTTAGAATTGATATTAAATGAAGATGATTTTTTATGAAAAAATAAGCAAGCATAATCCTAATAATTCGGATTGGCCAGGGGATAAGGGGATAAGGCCGACGGGGCCGTTGGAAAGGTCATCTATCACAATTAGTCATGATTTTAATAAAAGGCTTCCTTTAAGGGACAATAAAAAAGCCGGCATACATAGCTTGTTATTCTGTCTTCAAACTTTTTATCGGGTTTGCCATTGCGGCTTTTATGGCCTGGAAGCTTACCGTTATTAATGTGATGAGTATAGCGCCAATAGCTGTAACGATAAATATCCACCAGGCGACATCGGTGTGATACTGATAGTTACGCAGCCAGTTGTGCATAAAATAATAAGCCACAGGCGAGGCTATGATTATTGACAAAAACACCAGTATGGCAAAGTCTTTCGATAGCAATTGCCACAGGGCGAACACTGAAGCGCCAAGCACCTTGCGTACACCTATTTCTTTAATGCGCTGTTCGGCCATGAACGATGCCATGCCAAACAAACCGAGACAGCTGATAAATATTGCCAGCCCGGCGAAAACAGTAGCCAGCTTACCCAGGCGTTCCTCATCACCGAATTCTTTAGCATATTCCTGGTCAACGAAGTGATATTCAAATGGCTGTTCCGGGTTTTCGGTTTTTAAAACAGCAGCGATGTTGTGAATAGCTTTACCGGCGCTCATTTTCGGACTTATCTTTAGCAGTAAACAACCTCCGGCCCATTTCGCTAAAAAATAAACCATTGGTTGCACCTGTTCATAAGGCGACCGGTTAATGGTGTTGTTAGCTACGCCTACGATCTTAAACTTCTGGCCATAAAAGGTTATGTAGTTTTCTGTCGGTTTTTTCATGGTCATAAAATCAGCTGCCGCCTGGTTGATGATCACCGCTGATGAATCGGAAGGGAATGACGGTGAGAAATCGCGGCCTGCGCTAAATTCCCAACCAATGGTTTTGCCATAATCGTATGAAATATCCTCCTGGCCGAAATTGCCATCCAGGTTAGGGTCTTCTCCAGGCCATCCCACGCCGCCGGTAGTACCAGCACGTTTGTTAGGTGGAGCATCTGCTTCGGCCATTTCCGTTATCGTGCCGTTACTTGCAAGGGCCTGTTTTATCGCCTCAAAATGTTGGTGGAGTTCAATAGTCCGGACGGGTATTGCAACCAATCTGTCCTGGCTGTAGCCTACAGGGCGGTCTTTGGCAAAAAGTATCTGCCGGATAACTACAATGGTTCCGATGATCAGCACAATGGAAACGGTAAACTGAAGTACCACCAGTACTTTACGCGGGGCCGAAGCTAGCCGCCCCACCCGGAACGCCCCTTTCAATACCTTTACAGGTTTAAATGACGACAAGTAGAGTGCCGGATAACTGCCGGTAATAATAGCGGTGATGAAACTGAGGCCATTTGGCCTGACCATCATGGTATGCAGGCCGTCAAATTGCAGCACCCAATTGGCGCTGAAGGTAAACCGTTTGTTAAGGTTGCTTTCATGGAGAATAATATCTGGTTTTGCAACACGCTTGTCGGTGTTTTCCATGTACCGCTTATTGAAGCGGTCGGCTGCTTCCTGTAGCGGATCCCTGATAGTGAATGTTTCGCCATTAAAAACCAGATATATTACTTTATTATCTTGTACATAGACCTGCTTGATCTCATTCAATCTGTGCTCGTCTTTTCCCGATAAAATACCGGTGATGATATCCAGGATCATTTCGGTCCGGTTAACCAGATTTTGAACTGATTGAAGTGCGAGCGGGAACATTAAAATATGCTCGTCAGGCAGGCGGAAGAAGAAATTGAAGGTGGATTCGTTGGCCGTAAAGGTTTCCTTCCCATCAAATATTTGCGCGAACGGACTATAAAAATCGGCAAGCAAGGCAAAAAATTTTGCTTTGTGTTCGGGAGTAATCTTCAGCAAACTTTCGGCTATAAAAAACGAGAACCAGGATGCGTTATAGATATATCCCCCGTCTGGATATTGTTCCTTAGGATCGATTTCCAGTACCTGCGTAGTGAGCAGCTGGTTGTCAATTAACTTGATGAGCTTTTCTGAGGCTACATATCTGAAAAGGTCCTGTGACGCTGCAAGGGCTAAATCAGTTTGGAATATTGGCCACTTCATAAGTTTGTGATAATGATTTCAAAGCAAGGTACAAAAAGGCTTACGGAAAATCTCTGGGTTCAGGAACACAACGTTTTTTAACAGTAACTTTGTTTAATTGCCCGTTACCTTTTCCCACATCACGATTATATATGCTCATGTTAAAAGGACTAAAAAAACTGACCAAAGAACAGGAAAATATCCTGTCCGGATTAAAACAATTAAGTGATGAAGCAGCCGGTTTTTTCCAGGATGCCTTATTGATCATGGATGAAGATTGTTTGCTAACCTCCAAGGTGAACCTGGTCGCCCATTTAACGAGGGAGATCGATTCCACATTCAGAAAGATTTTCGCGCCGAAAGAGATTTCGGATGAGCATCCCGAGGCAAAAGAGGGCCGTGGTAACTATGCCTCAATTTTGGTGGCGATGGGTGTTGAGAACAAGCAGCTCGCAGATGAATGGTTTAGCATCGCCAAACAGTTCCCATCGTTCGCACACCGGCATGGATTAAAGACCAGGACGCTAAAGGAGTTTAACAAACTATGGACTGGGTATGAGAAAATTCTGAATTACCTGTTGGGATCTCAGTATGCTTTTCTGGACCGGATTGCGCACCTTGTAGGATTTGAGGAACCTACCAAAGAAATGCTGGGTACACTTCCTTATTTCTTAAAAGATATCAATAACCAGTTTCAATTTTATAAGTCGCTTGACAAAACGGGCTGGCTTTTACCCTTGTATGAACAAGGCTTTTTTAAGGTTTTGCCGATGGGGCAGCTTCCGTCTGAGCCAGGTACAATGCGTTTTCCGGAATGGATGCCATTACGGTATTTAGCCAACATTGCCGGGAAAGCTGATGAAAAGCAGGAAGAGCTGATTATTAAAATAATCAGGGAACTTCAGGCAGCGGTCATTAAAGGGAATGTATTATTGGATGAGAACTCCATTTACCTGGTAACCAAAATCATTAACGACCTTCCGAATTACCTATTTCAAAAGGAGGACTCCGAGTTTTTGATCGCGTTTGGAAATTACTGGCCGATTGATCATGTGGTTTTCGAAAACGTATTGACAGAGGACCTGATTGAAAAGTACGTCAAAATGGGATCGGCGGAAGGCGTGCAGAACGTTCTGAATTTTACATTTGGCTACCGGAAGCATGATCTTAAGATGCCGCTTAAGGGAAAGTTTGCCAAGTTTAGTAATAACAGGGTAATCCCAAACACCCGCGACGCCAATCATTGGTTTTTAAAGCAAAACTTAAAGGAAGTTATTGCATTAACGGGCTTGGATCTCGTCAAACAACTGGCTGACATTTTAAAGTCATTGGGCCAGGATTATTCTTATGAGGTCCAGAATATTCCGTCCATCGAAGATTCGGAGCAACGTACGGGCATTTATGGCGATTGGTCTTATCAGCTGATCGATATTGTCAGTTTAAGCGGGGAACTGCTTCAACCAGGTGACAAAAAGGAACTGGTCAGCTTTTTGATGGGTTCCGATTCGATCATTCTACATCGGATTGCATTTCATTTGATAAGGAGTGATCGTGCAGAACTGATTTCGCTGTTCTGGGATTACATTCAAAAAAGTCCATTAAGCCCACTTTTACCATTACACGAGCTTTACCTTTTGCTTACGGAGATTTCATCGCAGCTTTCAGTGGAGGAACTGAATTTTATCCTTTCCTGGTTGGAAACGATTAAGGTGGAAAGTGAGCATCTCAGTGAACAGGAAAGAAATGATTACCGAATTTACAGGATCCAGAGATATTTATTTGCCCTGCATCCTGAAGGTGGTGAACAGCAAGGCATCCTCAAAGTTTTTCTTGAAAAATATGGTGAACTGTCCCCTGAAAATAACCCACATCCGGAGTACGATAGCTATTCTACTTTTTCGCATGGCTACGAGGTCCCAGACGATGCCGGTGAACTTGAAAAATTAACCGTTCAAGAATTGGTAGACAGGCTTGCTGCGCATAAAAAGAAAGACAAGTTTGATTTTTCCGTTGACGGTTTAGGTCTACTGGTTATCAATTATATTATCGGCGACCCGGCAAAATTCATTGAAGGATTGCCCTTGCTGATGACCCTTCCCCTAATGTTTATCAAATCGGTTTTCAATGGCTTTGCTACAGTGGCCAAAAACGGAGATCTGGCGGACTGGAAAGCTATCATAAACGTTTTTTTAGAAAGGATCAACCAGGTAGATTTTAGAGAGGAGGCTAATGCAAGGTATGCTGATGAGGTAGGCTACCAGTTGGCTGATTTTATATTGAATGTTAGCGAGAAGGACGATCAATACCATTTTAAAGCGGATGAATTGGAATATCTGGCGGCCACAGCTATTGGGCTTTTGGAACTGGAACAAATTAAAAATCTCGACCATATCGATAAGGATTTTGTCAATTACCAGCTGAATACGATGGAAGGTAAGTTGTACGCGGCAACAATTAATATTAGCAGGTTATGGTCGCAACAATTGGCTGAAGGAACCAAACATCGTCTACCGCCCCCGGTATCCGATTATCTGGAGCGCAACTTGAGCCGTACTTCTGAAAAAGGCAAGGCGTATTCTTTAGGCCTCGGTTATCATTTCGCTTTTGTGCTTTATGCCGAAAAGGCCTGGTGCTATAAAAATGCGGATGCTATTTTCCCAGACGACCGACCTTTGCATAAGGATTATACGTTAAGTAACCTGTTTTCTCCGTACACTTCCATTTATAAAAATGTTGTGGAATACCTCAGGGAGACCGGATTGAATGCTTACGCTGTAAAAAGATATATAACGGATACGGGTGAGTTAGCAAAGTTGTGTAAGTATGCCTTGGTTGATTATTTTGATATGAGCTATGATCCGATGGTGGATGCTAAATCGCTGATCTTTGAATTGGTTACTCATCGTGAGCCGTTACAATTTGAAAAGCTGGTCGCCGTATGTTGCCAGTTAGGAAGCGTTCCCCAGGAGCGGCTACTTGCGTTATGGAAAATATTGGCTAAGATTGCTGCAACTGAACCGGATAAATATGCTCAGGTGCTTAATGATTTGCCGCGGCTGTGCAGTCTGGTAAATGTAATGGATGATGAAGTTTTTGAATTGTTGGAGTTGTCCGTCCCTTACCTAAAGGATGTATCACCAACCTATTTCCTAGTAAAAGACTTGCTAGATAAGCCTTATGACCATTTGGAGAAAACGGGAAGTATCTTGTTAAAAATTTGGAAGCAAAGCGGAATCCATGTGTTTGTGACTGATGAGCTTAAGCAGTTTGTGGAACGGCTTTATACAGAAAGCATTTTAGATGTTGCCGATGAAATTTGTCATTTTGTAGCAGCACGCGGGGATTTGGGGCTCAAAGCGATTTATGATAATTATAAACTTTCCCAATTTAAGTAAGGGAATCAAAAAGCCCGAGATAAAAATACCGTTCTTTTGTTGATGCTATCATATACAGGTTTTAAGGGAACTTTAA
The DNA here is from genome assembly GCF_025359345.1 of Mucilaginibacter sp. Taxonomy (GTDB): domain Bacteria; phylum Bacteroidota; class Bacteroidia; order Sphingobacteriales; family Sphingobacteriaceae; genus Mucilaginibacter. The sequence continues at coordinate 60,765 of NZ_JANYGQ010000033.1, read as the reverse complement.
TCACATCACCTTCTACGCATGTCATATAGCGCGGCAAAATAATGAATCCTTTAAGCCCTTAAGTACACAATTTTATACGAACGAAGGTCTCCAATATATTGGTGAACAATTATATGTTTAATGATTTGACGTACTCCTGATACAGTATATCTGCCAATTCATCGTAAACTCGACCAATTTTTAACTTGGAAATTTTAGCTTTACCTTTGTGGTGTAAGAATAACAAAATCGTACACTCCTTTATTGCCGTTCTGGCAAGTTTGGGAAATCGGACACCTTAATCGAGCTCTTAATCATTTAAAAGGAGGCGTTATGCTACTTTTTGGCTTTGTTTTTTCTGTTATCGCTAACATGATGCAGATAGCAAATACTATCAAAGGTTGGATAACCTGCACTTTATAATAATGTTAGAATCACCTGTTATTTGTGATTGAGGCTGAACTTGGTTCAGCCTTTTTTTACAGTTATTCAAATTGTTAAGCTATTTAAAGATATTTGTCGGCAACATAGATAACATATGCTTTTGAATATCAGTACTACTTTTTCTTGAGTGGACGAAGATTTTCTTTGTAGTGTACAGAGCCTGATCAATTTTTCCAGCAAAGCGTGGCGTCCGAATTTTTCTTCATACAATTGAGCTACTTTCAAATAGTCTGTTTCCTCGGTTTGGATGGCGGACCTCGGTTCATTGATCAGGCCCGGCCAATCTGCTGCCCTAGCCGGAATACTCATTCCCGCTCCAAAGAATGGAATGATCCTAAAGCTTAATATTCCCTCTATTATTTCTTCAATGATCGATTCCTTGGTCATGGTGAGTAATTTTCGATAAAAGCTAATATAATACTATTAAAGTCCTAGTAATTGGAATATTTCGGGATTTTAAAACATTAAAGGGTCCTAATGAGTAACGATCAATAATAGATAACTATTTATTATATATTAACTGTTCCGCTATACGGTATGCCTCAAAGCAATCACCTACACTACGGTTAACTTTCTAATTTACTAAAACCCATTGGGTTTAAATCCAATTCTTTTACGTTCCTGTGGTTCCTGCTTTTTCTCAATAAGTTCATCAAGATACTTAAATACAATCTCCATGTTTTTATCCTGATTGTCTAATTTGTTTTTGATTTTTTCTATCTCTAAACGTAGCTCTGTATTGTCGGTTAGCATCTGCCTAATACGTGTAAATATTCGTATAATCTGAATGTTCACTTTGATTGCCCTATCACTGTTCAATACGCTTGATAACATAGCAACCCCTTGTTCTGTAAACACCATTGGTGAATACTTAAAATTTTCTCCTTGTTTCAAGGTGCCATTTTGGCTCCTTGAAAAAGAATATTCTTCCGATGTCAATTCAAACATGAAATCTTCAGGAAAACGATCTATATTTCGTCGAACCTGTCTTTTAAGTTGCTTTGTTTCGACATCATATAAGCTAGCAAGGTCAAAATCTAACATGACTTTTTGACCTCTTATATAATATATTTGATTCATTATGATTTCTTCCGGTATCAATTGATTTTCCATTTTTAAATTTATTAGGTGAATACGTTAATGAAAATTTCTAAGATCGCATTTTGCGACCTTAGAAATTAACGGCTAACGACCAGCGTACTTTTGTTTAAGGGTAGCCATGTCCTGGCTAACTTTCAAATCCAATATTTTAGCGTAGTGCTGTGTAGTTTTAATATTGGTATGACCGAGCATTTTGCTAACCGTTTCGATTGGTACATTATTGGACAGGGTGACCGTTGTTGCGAATGTATGCCTTGCTAAGTGAAATGTTAAATGCTTAAATACATCAGATAGGTCTGCTATTTCCTTCAAGTAAGCATTCATCTTTTGATTGCTCAAAACTGGCAATAGTAAACCCTGATTTTCACATTGCGGATGATCTTGATATCGGTTTAAAATTTCTAATGCTACAGGTAAAAGCGGTATCCTTGACGAAGTATCGGTTTTCTGCCTGCTTGTGAATATCCACTTATCACCGTCCATACCAATACCTATCTCATTTCTCCTCAGTTTTTTAACATCAGCATAGGATAATCCGGTATAGCAGCAGAAGACAAAAACATCTCTCACCTGTATTAAACGTTCAATAATAAATTTTTTGTTGGTGATAGCATCCAGTTCTTGTTGAGTCAAGTAAGTGCGCTCTTTTGCCTTTGCAGTGGATTTAAAATTGATGAATGGATTTTGCTTTAGCCAGCCATTAGCAATACAATGGTTAACTATCTTTTTAAGATGCTTAATGTATTTGGCAGCAGATACACCCGTAATTTTACAATTAGCTTTCAGGTAAAACTCAAAGTCAGTAATAAAAGCGTGGTTTAATTGGCTGATCTCTATATCTGTTTTACCATATTTCTCTTGCAGGAAACCAGTAAGGTGTTTTTCAGAGGTGTTATACCCTTTCAAGGTATTGGGCTCAAAACCGTTTCCGATTAATGCTTTAACTTTAGCATTATGCTCTTTGAATAATGCCATCAGGAAACGGCTTTTTTGGTTCTTCCCTGTGAATTGATTCTGCAAGCTTTCGGTTGTTACTTGCTGGTTCGTATCAATTAATACCTGGTGTGCATTCCGAAGTTTGGCTTGCAGGCTGTCGAGATAGTTGTTAAGTGACTTAATTTCGTCCTTGGTTCCAATGGCACGTCCTGCATGGTTGTTCCATTTGGCCGGATCACAATCGCGTCCTACGGATATATCCGCGCGTTTGCCGCTAACTGTGATGCGCATGTAGATGGGCATTGCACCCCCTTTGTAGTTTTTTTGCTTTCTGATGTAGAAAAGCAGATGGAAATTACTCATAATTACAAGCTTAAAAGTTAAACAAAAGTAAGTTTATAGCCTGCTTTTATCAAGATGTTCACTCGCTGAACAGGTTGATAATCAATTAATTATAAGCAATTCGGTGCGTAGTTATTTCCCATTTAGTTACGCACCGAATTACGCTCATTTTTGTTGCGTTTTGATGCATAATATGGTACTTTGATACAATAAAAAAAGCCTGCAAACTTTTGATTTGCAGGCTTTTAGCATCTTTTGGTATTGTTTTCTGTAGCCCGTAGGGGAATCGAACCCCTGTTTCTAGAATGAAAATCTAACGTCCTAACCCCTAGACGAACGGGCCTTTTTAAAGGCATTTCCCTTAATTTTGGATTTGGTAACCCTTATTTTGGGATTGCAAAGATAAAGTTTTAGCGATAAAATAAAAATATTATTTGAAAAAAAATTAAAGTCGGGAAAGTCGGAAGTCCGTAAAGTCAGTAAAGAAGCTGCAATGACGTCGCGAACTGCTCCAGTTCGCCGCCTTTCCGGAAGTCCGAACTACTATCTTTCAAACTTTCCGTCTTTTCTGACTTTTCCGTCTTTCCCGACTTTTCGGACTTTCCCGACTAATTCCCTATCTTTATACATAATTAAATCTATCCCTATGAAAGCTATCTGGAACAACCAGGTTATTGCCGAAAGCAATGATACCGTTGTGGTTGAAAACAATCATTATTTCCCTATTGAAAGTGTAAAGGCCGAGTATCTTATGCCTTCGGAAATCCATACCACCTGCCCATGGAAAGGGTTGGCCAGCTATTACACACTGGAGGTTGACGGGCTGCAAAATCGTGATGCTGCCTGGTATTATCCAGAACCAAAGCCAGCCGCCGCAAACATTACAGGCCACGTGGCGTTTTGGAAGGGTGTTAAAATAACCGAGTAAACCATGAAACAGTATGATGCAATAATTATTGGCGCCGGGCAGGCGGGCGGTCCGCTTGCGCGCAAACTTGCCGAAGCGGGTAAAAAAACGGCGATTATTGAAAAACGCTGGGTTGGCGGCACCTGTGTTAATGATGGCTGCACACCCACAAAAACCATGGTTGCATCGGCTAAAATGGCTTATATGGCTGCTACAAGCGGTCCGCTTGGAGTTAAAATAAAGGGCTTTTCGGTTGATTTAAGGAAGATTAAGAAGCGCAAAGACATTATTGTTCATCAAATGCGCGACGGCAACCAGAAAGCCATGGAGAAAACCCAGAACCTGGAACTGCTTTTTGGCGAGGCATCATTTACCGGCGACAAAACCATTAAAGTAAAACTAAACAGCGGCCGCGAAAAGGAGTTGAAGGGCGATCTGATATTTATAAATACCGGCGCGAAGCCATTCATACCTGAAATTGAGGGCCTGAGTGAAATCGGCTACCTTGACTCTACTTCCATAATGGAATTAACCGAAATACCGGAGCATTTGGTAGTTGTCGGCGGCAATTATATCGGGCTGGAGTTTGGGCAGATGTTCCGAAGGTTTGGCTGCAAGGTTACGGTTATTGAAAGGTCTGGGCGACTGGTATCGCGCGAGGATGAGGATATTTCAACCGAAGTCACCAAAATAATGGAAGCTGAAAATATCGCAATCTATACCGATACAACCACTACAAAGTTTAAAAAGAAAGCTGGTGGCAAAATCACAATCACCCTAAATAAAAACGGGAAAGAGGAAAAGATAAAATGCACCCATGTGCTGATGGCTGTTGGACGCACGCCACAGTCAAAGGCGCTGAACCTGGATGCAACCGGCGTTAAGGTTGATGAACGTGGCTTTATAACGGTAAACGATACGCTGGAGACAAATGTGAAAGGCATTTATGCGCTTGGCGATGTAAAGCCCGGCCCTGCATTTACCCATATCAGCTATAATGATTATACCATTGTTTACCGCAATTTAATAGAGAAACAAAAATTATCTATTAAGGACCGCCCGGTGCCTTATACTATGTTTACCGACCCGCAGCTTGCTCATATAGGCATCAGCGAAAGCGAGGCCAAAAAGCAGGGGATAAAATACAAAGTAGCCAAATTGCCTTTCGCACATGTAGCCCGGGCCATTGAAAATGGCGACACCCGCGGTTTTATGAAAGCCATTGTTGACCCTGAGACAAAAAAGATTTTAGGTGCAACAGTCTTAGGTCCCGAAGGCGGTGAGATAATGACGATGCTGCAAATGGCTATGATGGGCAATATTACTTGCGAGCAAATTCGCTATTGCGTGTTTGCGCACCCGTTGTATGCCGAATCGTTAAACAACCTTTTCCTGGGGTTGGAAGATTAGCGCTTATGATAAAGGTTAAGCACCTCAGCAAGAATTTTGGCAAAGTTAAGGCCGTGGACCATATCTCTTTCGAGGTAAAAGAGCACGAGAACCTTATTTTGCTGGGCACCAGCGGCTGCGGCAAAACCACCACCCTAAAAATGATTAACCGGCTGATTGAGCCATCAGGTGGTGAGATTTTTATCGGCGGCAAAAATATTTTTGAGCAATCGCCCGAGATATTAAGACGAGGAATTGGTTATGTGTTGCAAAACAACGGTCTGTTCCCGCACTATACCGTGGCCGAAAATATTGCTGTGGTTCCTCAACTGTTAAAATGGGATAAAAAGCGCACCGAAAAACGCGTAGATGAATTGCTGGAAAAGCTGCACCTTACCAAAGATTACCTGCACGTTTATCCAAACGAACTAAGCGGTGGCCAGCAACAGCGCATCGGTTTAGCCCGTGCGTTAGTGGCCGACCCGGCAGTGTTGCTGATGGACGAACCGTTTGGCGCGCTGGATAATGTAACCCGCTCAAAAATACATGCCGAATTTAAGGCTCTCGACGAGTTGAAGCGTAAAACCATTATTATGGTAACCCATGATGTACAGGAAGCCTTTGAACTTGGCGATCATATCTGTTTGATGGATAAAGGCAAAATAATCCAGGATGGCACGCCTGCGGAGTTATTGTTTAAGCCCAAAAACGATTTTGTAAAGGAATTTTTGAAAGAGCAAAGACTGCTGCTGGAATTTAAAACAATTACCGTAAAATCAATCTGGCATTTACTTTCAAATGAAGAAAAAACAGAGCCCGGACCAGGGATATTGGCTAACTACAATGATGATTTATGGAGAGTCTTGGAAAGGGCTACATTTTCCAATGCTAAACGCTTGCACATGATGAACCTGGAAAACAAGGAGGTGAAGACTGTAACATTTGAGACTTTGACGGCGGCATTTTATAAATATAAAAAACAGCAGGCCCATGAATGAGCACCAGCAAACTTTATGGGAATTTATGCAGCAGCAAAGCGATAAGTTGCTTACGCAAACGCTGCAGCACATAGGGCTTACGTTTGTGTCACTGTTTATTGCCGTGCTGGTTGGTTTGCCGCTGGGTATTTTCATCACCCGTAAAAAACAATTTTCGGGGGCGGTATTAGGTGTTGCTGGTGTGCTGCAAACGGTGCCAAGCATTGCCTTACTGGGCTTTATGATTCCCTTGTTGGGTATTGGAGCAAAGCCGGCTATTGTCGCTTTACTGCTCTATGCGTTGCTGCCCATCATCCGCAATACATTTACCGGCATTACCGGGGTTGATGCCGCTGTAAAAGAAGCGGCCACGGCCATGGGTATGAGCAAATGGCAGGTATTGTTTAAGGTGGAGCTACCACTGGCTATGCCTGTTATTTTTGCTGGTATCCGTACCGCTACGGTAATTACTGTTGGTGTGGCTACGCTGGCATCATATATTGCAGCCGGTGGCCTAGGCGAGTTTATTTTCGGCGGTATATCCTTAAACAATACCAATATGATATTAGCTGGCGCAATCCCGGCCGCTTTGCTGGCAATTTTGTTTGATTTTTTGCTGTCGCGATTGCAAAAAATCAACATCAAAAAATTAAAAACTGCTAGTGCTACTCTCCCTCTGCTACTGCTACTATTATCATCTTTCTACCTCCTGCCCTCCGCGTATGGCAGCAAGTTAAAAGCTGGTTTTACGCCCGAATTTATGGGCCGGCAGGATGGCAACCTGGGGTTGATCAGCAAATACGAACTAAAAATACAAACACTGGTGATAAACGACGCGGTGATGTACAAAGCCGCTTATGAAAAACAGTTGGATGTTATCAGCGGCTACTCAACCGATGGCAGGTTGAAGGCTTATGATCTGGTAGTTTTGGATGACGATAAAAAAATATTTCCACCTTATTATGCTGCGCCAATTGTGAGAGAAAGCTCGCTAAAAAAATTTGCATTATTAGAAAAAATACTAAATTTGTTAGCCGATAAAATAAATGACAGCACCATGACTGCCTTAAATTATAAGACTGATTATCTTCACCAAAGCCCCGAGCAGGTGGCAAAAGATTTTTTAGTTGCCAGTAAATTATGGAAGCCTGCACGTAATGGAAATGACGGGACTGTACGGATAGGATCAAAAATATTTGGCGAACAGTACATTTTGGCAAGTATTTATAGCATGCTTATTAAAGGTTATACTGATTACGATGTAAGCACAAAAACCGGGTTGGGTGGCACAAAAATTTGTTTTGATGCGCTAACAAACAACCAAATTGATTTTTACCCGGAATATACAGGCACCGGATTACTGGCCATATTACAGCCATCGCACAAAGTTGTTGATTCGTTAACACACAGTAAGGACGAGACTTATAATTATGTGCAACGGGAGTTTGAAACGAAATATAATATCAAATGGTTAAAACCAATTGGCTTTAATAATGCGTACGCTTTAATGATGCGGAAAGCACAGGCAAAAAATTTCGGCATCAAAACAATTTCGGATTTAAAACGGTTTTTGGATAAGAAGTAAACTCATGGATTTAGCAGATTGTTACGTTAAAGTACGCAAGCGAACCGAGGATATATGTAGTCCACTGCAAACGGAAGACTATGTAGTGCAGCCTATTGTCGATGTTAGTCCGCCCAAATGGCATATTGGCCATGTTACCTGGTTTTTCGAAACATTTATCCTCAAGCCCTACTTTATGGGCTACCAGGAATACAATCCCGATTATAATTACGTTTTTAATAGCTACTATGAAACCGTGGGCAACCGCGTTATCCGCACCGACCGGGGTAATTTGAGCCGCCCTACCGTTGCCGAAATTTATGCTTACCGCAAATATGTTGACGAGGCCATGACCGGCTTTTTATGCAATGAGCCCAGCGCGGAAGTCAAGGAACTACTTATACTTGGTTTCAACCACGAAGAGCAGCACCAGGAGCTGTTATACACCGATATAAAATACATCTTGGGGCACAATCCATTGTTCCCGGCATATTCACATAATTACGTTTCGCCCAAGGTCGATTGGATTGAAGACGGCGAATTTATTAAGCTGGATGAGGGCATTTACGAAGTAGGTTTTAAAGGTGATGGCTTTTGTTTTGATAATGAGCTGAACCCGCACAAGGTTTATCTGAACGCTTTTGAGATAAGCCCCAACCTGGTTACCAATGCCGAATACCTGGAATTTATAAACAGCGGCGGCTACCACGATTTCCGCCACTGGCATGCCGAAGGCTGGGACTGGGTTAAAACCAATAAAGTGGAAGCGCCGCTTTACTGGCACAATATTGATGAGCAATGGCATGCTTACACATACCACGGGCTGCAGCCTTTGAGTTTAAAAGAACCTGTTTGCCATATCAGCTATTTTGAGGCTTATGCTTACGCAGCCTGGAGGGGACTGCGTTTAGCTACCGAGTTTGAGTGGGAAGCCGCCGCGCCGCAGTTTAGCTGGGGCAAAAGTTGGGAGTGGACCGAAAGCTCGTACCTGCCCTACCCGGGTTTTACCAAAGCGCCGGGCGCAATAGGCGAGTACAACGGCAAATTTATGGTGAACCAAAAAGTATTGCGGGGCGCGTCGGAAGTGACATCGCCGGAGCATAGCCGCATTACCTACCGCAATTTTTTTCAAACCAATTTACGATGGCAATTTACCGGCATAAGGCTGGCTAAGTAATACCAATACCTATGAAGAATATGGACACCACATTAGCGAAAGCCGAAATGAAAGGACTTTCGAACTGTAGGACGGGGCAGTTTTATGACGATGTAATTTGCGGGCTAAGCTCATCCCCAAAATTTTTGAGCTCGATGTATTTTTACGATGCCGTTGGCGATAAGCTTTTCCAGGATTTAATGAACTGCGATGAGTATTATCCCACCAATTGCGAGCTGGAGATTTTCTCCGAAAAAACCGCCGAAATTTGCAATGCCATCATTGGCGATGGTGATGCTTTCGACCTGATCGAGCTGGGTGCAGGCGATGCCACCAAATCAACCTACCTGCTAAAATACCTGCTTGACAATGGAGCTGATTTCAGTTACCTTCCGATCGATATCTCATCAAACGTAATATCATACCTCAACATCACCCTGCCGGTAACTTTGCCCGGACTGCAGATGACCGGCCTTAACGGCGAATATTTTGATATGCTGACCAAAGCCTCGACGCTATCCGGTAAGCGCAAGGTGATTATGTTTTTAGGCTCCAACATCGGCAATATGCCGGTTGATGTGGCTGAAGAGTTTTGCATGAACGTGCGTAACCACCTTTCGCCGGGAGATATGCTGCTGATCGGCGTCGACCTAAAAAAGAACCCGGCGACTGTACTGGCGGCCTACAACGATAAAGAAGGTATTACCAAACGATTTAACCTTAATTTATTAGAGCGTATCAACCGTGAGTTAGACGGTGATTTTGACGTTACCCAATTTGAACACTATCCTACTTATGATCCGGAAACCGGCGCTTGCAAAAGTTACCTGGTAAGTCTTACCGACCAGCAGGTAAACATTAACGGGATGCATACCATTAACTTCGCAAAGGACGAGTACATCTTTATGGAGATTTCTCAAAAATTCACCATACAGCAGGTTGATGATATGGCGCGGAAGGCATCATTTAAACCCGTTACGCATTTTTTTGATACGAAGAAATGGTTTACGGACGCGATTTGGGTGGCGGAGTAAACGTTGCAATCTTACTCAAAACATTACTATCCGGGCGTTTGTATATTTATATTTACAGCATAATTTCTAAATGTATTATATAATTTATCTAAGCGCAGGAACAAACTGGTTTAGCCAACCCGAACTTGAAGAACTTTTAGCTATAAGCGCTAAGAATAACATGCGCGACAACATAACCGGGCTGCTCTTATACGCCGAGGGAAATTTTATACAATTGCTTGAAGGTGAAGAAAAAGCTGTGAAGGAGTCTTATGATAGAATAAGCCAGGACGAGCGTCACAAAGGAATTACGCCAATTGCCAATGGGGTGATAGAACATCGAATTTTTCCGGAATGGGCTATGGGCTTTAAAACCATAGGTTCATTCCGTGATACGCCATTCAAAGATTTTTTGAATCCGGAGTATCGTCATAAAAGCAATCTGCTGCCTGTAACGTTACTAAACTCATTTATAAAAACCGCGAAAATATAAGACGAAAAGTATGAGCGGGTGGTTCTTAATCCGGCGGCATATAGGTCAGCCTCTTTTTAAAATAAGCATCCCAACTTATTTGCTGCGCTTTGTTTTGCATGTGCTGTGTATCGGCATCATAGTCGAGATTTAGCTGTTTATACTTGGCGTCTATTCGGTCGAAGATGGCCTGGGCAACCCGTTGATAATCGGCGTAAAACACAGTTTTGCCAACTGCACGCAGCAATTCCTGCTGCTCCATATAGGCAATGGTATAGTGCCCCTGCTCGTGCCGCAGCACTTCTTCAAGCAATTCGTTGGTGGTAATCCGCTTTTTGTCCATCCACGATTTATAATTATTCATCGTTAGCTCAATAGTAAAATCGAGCATGTAATAATTTTTTTCGCGGTGGGCCTGGTAATGAAAGCCGATGGAGCAGTTGGTGTAGGCAACGGTATACTGGTCGTTGCGCGGTTCGCCTTTAAAATCATCAATCGTTAGCTGGTGGAAGCCCTGTGCCGAAGCACTATTGGCTGCAATGAGCCACAATGCGGCAAGGCAAATCAATCTCACAAATCCGGGTTTCATCAATAGTAAAAAGTAAAGTTAAGAACCGAGAGTCAAGAATCATGAATCATGCAAAAAACGTTAGGAACCGGAAATTGTTGCACAATCGAAATCCCGGGCAGATTCGCTTTTACGCAAACCCGCCGATTTTTGATTTCTTATCTTGGCTCTTGATTCTTGTCTCTTGACTCTCTGTGTTCGTGTTATTTACTCTTCGACGGAGTTGCGTGCAATTGGTTTAACGCCATCATTTCTTTCATGGTTTGCTGCATGGCATCGGTTGAGCCATCAAGGAATATTACGTTGCCTGATGAGTTTTCGGCGAAGTGTTTTATCGATTCTGTCCACATGGTAAACAATATTACAGAGGTGTCCATATTGGCGTCCTTCATTTCTTTTGCAGCTACCGACATACCCTTGGCCACTTCCTCGCGGAACAAAGCCACACCCTGCCCGCGCAATTGCGACGCCTGGCGCTCGGCCTCAGCCGATATCTTGATGGCGTTACCTTCGGCCTCGGCGGCCTTTGTTTTGGTAATCAGTAATGCCTGGCCTTCGTTTTCGGCAGCAGCTTTAAGGTTGTTCGATGCTACTACCTGGCTCATCGATTTCATGATCACATCATCGAAAGTAATGTCGTTTAATTGCAAATCCTGCAGGTGGTAGCCCCAGCCTTCCAAAATTACGTCAAGCTGCTCTTTAACGTGTTCCACAATATCGCGGCGCAGTATCAGCACTTCCGATTGCCTTTTGGTGGCCACAAACGCACGGATAGACCCTTCTACGGTGCGTATCAGTGCCTGCATCAGGTTGCGGTCGTCCACGAATTTGAAAGCTACGTTTTTGATGGTTTCTTCCTGCTGGTCGAGCACAGAGTATAAAAGCATCGCCTTAAAATAAACATTTGCCTGGTCGAACGTTACGGCCTGGAACTCCAGTTCGACCGAGCGGTTTTGGATAGATATCTTGGAATAAATGTTTTCGATAAACGGGATTTTAAAATTAAGGCCGGGTGTGAGTATGCGGCGGTATTTGCCAAACACTGTAATTACTACTATAGTGCCTTGTTTTACAGACACAAATGATGAAAATAGAATCACCAATAAAATAAAGACAACGATCAAAGTACCTATCTGTGCGGTCATAAGGGGGTTTATTTAATATTATAAATGTAGTATTAATTATTGGTGTGCTATTTGTTTTTAAGAAAAAGCTTTATAAAAGTTACATCATAAACCATGAATTTAAAACGAACCTTTGGGGCGATACTTACTGTATTAGGAATTATCGGCCTTATTTACACCGGCGTCGAAATTATTAATCACGCAGGCAACGTAACCACACTTACAGTGATTGGCATTATATCGATACTGTTTTTCTTCACAGGCATAAGCCTGGTGAGAACTACGAAAGACGAAGCCAACTAGGATTTTTAAGATTGGTTGGATTTTAGGATTACCTGCCAGGTAATCGCTTTTAAAATACAGAGGCTATTAGGGGGCTCCTCTGGAGCCTAAATATCCCCGACATTAATTCTATAAACAGGGGACTCCCCTGGAGTCGCCGCGTTTGTTCACAGCTCCAGCGGAGCTTCCTGTTTATAGCCAAAAAATTCATATAAAAAGGCTCCAGCGGAGCCTCCTGTTTTAAAAGTGATTTCCGTGGATTACCTGCAAACGTAGTATTGCTATTCTTCTTTGGCGATTGAAATTTTTCCTTCATCACTGATATCGAGCCCCGACAAGGGGAAGTCGGTTTCGGTAAGTTGTTTGATGCGGATGGCGGCTTTATTGAGGCTATCCAATTGAAGACCGTCGTAATGAGTTTGAGTGGCCGATATTATTCGGCCACTCAAAAACTCTCCATTTTTCTTGATGTTCACTTTCAGGATGGGCGCCAGGCCGCACACGCCGGCAACACTTACACTCGTGTAGGTGCAAAAATTGCCCAGGCTATAGGCTATCAGCCTGCCGTTATACAGCTCCATGGCGCGGCAAACGTGGGGGCCGTTGCCAAATACCAGGTCGGCACCGGCGTCGATAGCAGTATGGGCAAACTTGTGTACGTCGCCACGCTTCTCGCTGTGGAACGATTCCATATTAAAAGGCACGTGTTCAAACCCCACTCCTTCCGAGCCACCGTGAAATGATACAATTACTACATCGCACTGTTGTTTAAGCTCCTGTATTATTTTAGTAACGTTTCTTAATTCGAGTATCGGCAAAGTATAAGCATTGGGTGCAAAGGCACAAAAGCCATAGGTAACCCCGTTTATTTTAAATATTGATGTCGGGTGGCTAACCTGCCCGCCGTAATTTATGCCAAGGCTGTCTAAAACCTTCATGGTATTGACGCGGCCGGGTTCGCCGAAATCGCCAATATGATTATTGGCCAGGCTAAGCACCTTAAAACCTGCGTTTTTTAAAACGCCGGCGTAACTGGCGGGGCTACGGAACAGGTAACCTTTGCTTAGCAGGTGTAGCTTGTAGTGTGCCGGGGCGCCAGTATCAAGCAGCGTTCCTTCCAGGTTGCCAAAGGTAACATCGGCATTGCGCAACTCGGTTAAAACGTTTTTGAAGCTGCCTTTGGCGCTGTCGGGCGGCAGGGTATATTTTGTTGGGTACGATGTGCCCAACATAATATCGCCAACGGCGGCAATACAAAATGAGTCGCGGGGGATGGTATCGCGCTTTATGGATGCTGTTTTTTTTATTGGGGGATGATATACGTATGGTTTGGATTTGGGCCGATTTTGGCAGGCGGAAAGTAAGAGTACAACAGTGCCAAATAATATCACCCTGAAATTTGATAATAGCAGTTTGCGGTTTAAAAGTAGTTTTTTATTCAATTGGTAATATGCTTGCAGCGGGGGCTAACATAAGGAAAAATATTTGTTCCGGTAAAATCCATTTGTACCTCAAACAAAACCTCTCTTGGTTAGGAAGGGATTAACCAGGCAGGTTCTTGCAGCATTAAGCGGCCTTAGCATCGACTGGGACAGTAGTAGTGCAGATAAAATCCACAGGCATATTGGTTCGAAGTTGCAACTTCGAACAGCGAGGTTTCATCTGCCAGGTACAAGTTGGTGATGTTTTAATTGTACCTAATAAATTTGATTGACTATAGCTACAGCGTAGGGAATACCGGTTACCTTGAATTAAGCGAGTGATAACCTACCCTGCCTATCGACCGCCACATCGCCAGTTCTTCTTTGTACCTGTCATTAATTACCTCGCAGGTAGTGTCAATACGCATGGTAGGCCGGTCGGTCAAATTGTAGGCTGGCCACTCCGGAACATCCTTTGCAGCGGGTTTACCTGTCCTTGCAAAAGTGGTCCATAGCTCCGCCATATGATGCGATGCAGTAAAGCGCCCTGGCTTGTTCCCGCTAAAAAAACCGGCCGGGGTACCAGGCACTTCGTTATTGAATTTGAAAGTAATATCCATAGCATGCGGCGTACCGAAAGGGTAATCAGTGCCGGGTATCTTCGCTTCTGATTTATAACCAAAGTTATAAAGATATACCGGGGCGCCATGTTGTTCCGCTTTCCTTTCTGCGATAGCAATGGTGCCAAGTCCCATCATATTAATTGATTTAACAGCCATCCAGATATCACTTGCCGACGCGTTCGGCCTGGTTTGCCTGTAGGTCGCAATTATTTTTTGCGTATCAGCGCCGAACTCCGGTTCAAATTTTGCTTGTAATGCTTCAAATGTAAAATCGTTTTTCAGTGCACCGGTATCATGCGAAGCCATCGCGAAAAATGCCCATTCATCTTCATTCCAGCCCGTCATGAGCGGCTTATCCTTTGAAATTTTCGGCGCGAAGGGATCAAACGGGTCATGAGGCAGCGCAACGCCGTCCACTACCGGCGCAAAGTTGTTAGGGACGAACCCTACAACACCGTGTTGGTGAATATAATCGCTGTCAGCCATCAAGCTGGGAACTTTATTTTGTACGTCAATTAAATCCTTTACGGGAACGTCGAGTATTTTTTTCCAGTCCTTCAGTTCGATATTCAGTTCGCTGAATACCAATTTTGTCATTTCGATCGCGGCTTCTTTAGGCAACATCCGAAGGCCGGGGCCGCTTTCGATAGAGGCCTTATTAAAATACGGTGCTGCCGTCGGCATAGCATATAAACAGCTTGTTTTTGCGCCGCCTCCTGATTCTCCCCAAATCATCACATTATCTGGGTCGCCGCCAAAAGCTTCAATATTTCTTTTTACCCATTTTAAGCCGTCGACAATATCCAGAAGACCGTTATTACCGGAACCGGCATATTCCGGACCTGCAATGTGCTCCAAATAGAGAAAGCCCATTAATCCTAATCTGTGATTTGTCTCTACTACGACCACATTAAAAAAGCGGGCGAGGTTTGAACCATCCTGATCAAGGGCGCCGCCAGAGCCGTTAGAAAAACCGCCTCCATGATTGTAAAACATCACTGGGCGTTTTTTATTATCGTTAGCTGGCGTCCAAACATTTAAAAACAAGCAGTCTTCAACTGGCTTAGGTTCGTTTACTGCACGAGATTGAAATTGTGGTTGGATAGAGGGGGCACCAAGTTGTAAAGCGTCGCTTACGCCCGTCCAGGGCTCCAAAGGAGCCGGCCTTTTAAAACGCCTGTCACCCGAGAGTGTCCCGGCATAAGGAACGCCCTTGAATAAACAAACCCCATCTTTTCTGATACCTCTAAGCTTGCCCTCAGAAACTTCGGCTATTACGAAATCGTCTTCAGCCAGAACTGAAGAACTGGCAAATTTTGGGAGGGCAATTGCAGCGCTGATTAATGACAACTGCCCTAAGAATTTTCTTCTGGTTGATATATGCATAACGTGGTCTTAAATGGTATTAAACAAATGTTTAACATTAGTTAATTATTTCGTTTGAATTTTCCCGAGATGCACAACCATAACAACGCTCGTTGTATTAATTCTTTGTTTTTTGAGCACCATCCCAATGCTCCGCAAGTTTTCCATTTTCTATGCGAAACATGTCGAACCAAGTGGATGTATATGTTTTTGTGCTGTCCGCCGGGTCGGGAAATTTCCCGGCAAAACTTATCACTACCAGGTCACCTTCCGCAACGATAGCAACTATAGGCGCTTTTATAGTGTCCACAATTGGTTTAGGCTGTGCAAATTTCGAAAACAACTCAACAAATCCTTTTCTTCCTGTTGGAACATTCGGATTATGCTGCATATAAGTTTCGGCGAGATATTTATCTGCCAATTCCAGATGACCTGCTTCCAGCACCTCACGCCAGCAATCGTATACCAGTTTTTTATTAGCTGCAAGCTTAGGATCGCTGCTTTGCAGTAATATTTTTTGACTTGCAAGCGGCACCGAAGCCAACTGTGCGAAACTGTTGTTTGCACATAAAGCAATGATAACGACAAAAAGCAGAATGAACTTTTTATTCATTTGTAATTTATTTTTAGCGTTTAAAGAAGTTCAATTGATCTTTATAGGAAAGCGCACAACTTTAGATACCAGGAATTAATGGGCTTTTGCAAACTCGCCGTCAGCTGCGATCTCTACCTCGTCGCTTACAAGCACCGTAGGAGTGCCTGTTCCTATATTAAAGTCTGAACGCTTTAATGTACCCCGTAATTTAAAACCGGCATCGTTTTGCTTGCTATTTGGGTTCTCTTTTGTGCCGCGGTACCAAAGGTCCATCGTTACAGGTTTTGTAACACCATGCATGGTAAGGTTGCCTATAAGCTTATACTTGTTCGTTCCATCTGCCTTTATTGATGAACTTTTGAAAGTGATAGCCGGGTATTTCGCTGCATCAAAATAGTTAGCACTTCTTAAATCATTATCACGCATTTCAACTTCGGTGTTGATTGAAGACACATCTGCCGAAAGTTCAAAAACCGCGTCACTGAAATCAGGTTTGGCTGCAGTTATGGTCACATCAAACTTTTTGAACAAACCATCCACATCCGAAAGCAAATGATGGGTAACGGTAAACTTAAGTTTGGAATGCATTTTATCATTTTTCCATGTGGTTGTTTGGGCAAATAATGAGGTTTGTGAAAGCAGTACAACTGCAAATAATAATAATTTCTTCATGTTTAATAATTGGTTTGAATTTAGTTAAATGAAAAACTTCCGGCCTTCCAAATTTGTATTCCAATGCTTGGCTTGATGATGGAAAGCTTCGGGGTAAAAATAAAGCGTATCCCGTTCAGGTGTCTTGACGCGGATCAAGAAATTATATTGATTTCGATCAATGAAAATGATTATGCACCTGTCTTTTTAACAGAAAGTTTCTTCCTGACCCGGCTCAGCGTTTCGGGGGTTAACCCGAGATAGGAAGCGATCATATGTTGTGGTACGCGCTGCATAATATCCGGATAAATACTTAGCAGTTTAGTGTATTTTTCTTCGGTAGACAGCGTGAACATATCTATTAACCTTTTTTGCAGCGCAATGTATGCCCCGCGATACTGCGTATAATTAAATTTGAAAAATTCAGGAACGGCAGTTTCCAGGTATACGTGCGCAGCTTTGCTTATCAATATCAATTCAGTATCTTCTAATGCATCAATATTCAAATTAGATCTGTCTTCACTTATAAAACTGGATATATCAGAAATAAACCATCCCTCCGGCGCAAATTGAATAATTCGTTCGTTGTTTTTTTCGTCAACAAGGTAACAGCGGAGCATGCCTTTATTAACAAAAGCCACCGATTTGCAAATTTCTCCTTCCTGCAAAAAATATTGATGCTTTCTTAATTTCTTTATAGTAACATGCTGACCAAAGACTGCTTTTTCAGCCTCCGTCAGTGTTTTTCCTTTTGATAGTTTATTAAAGAAATTATCGAGCATGGTTATCTAAATCGCTAATTTAACCTTTTTACCGACGATAATTACGCTGATGTGATTAAGAACCGACAGCGTTCGGGAATCAACCGTTATATTCACCTCAACCCCGCTGTCCGAAACCTGCAAACTTCGGACTAATATGCCTGTAGACTGTGCCTATACAATTCCCTCATCACTTCCCAAACCTAAACCCAACCGTTTTCGGTTCTTCATTCTCAATAGCGAGCCCCTGGATGAAAAGCTGGTCATCTATTAATTTATAGCTCAGTGATGCTTCGTCAATTTTAAAGTTATCAGCGGCAAAAGTTTCTTTGAGGGGTTCCAGTATCGCTTTCCGGTCGAAGCTTTTACTAAGTTTTAAGTGGTCGTTATACTGTTCAAGCAGCATTCCTTCAACTTTGTACGAAAACATTTTTCCGCCTTTCCGCCTTTGTTGGTGTTGTCACCAACAAAACCGATGAATATTGTGAGACGTATTGGCCGGCGGCTTTTTGTAAGGCGTAAACATTTTGCACACCCCATCTTGTTGGTGACAACACCAACAAGGGCGATAAACACTCACTTCCCAAACCTAAACCCAACCGTTCCCCGTTCTTCATTTTCAATGGCCAGCCCCTGGATGAAAAGCTGGTCGTCTATTAATTTATAGCTTAGGGATGCTTCGTCGATTTTAAAGTTGTCGGCGGCTAAAGCTTCTTTGAGGGGTTCCAGTATCGCCTTCCGGTCGAAGCTTTTACTGAGTTTTAATTGGTTGTTATGCTGTTCAAGCAGCATTCCTTCAACTTTGTACGAAAACATTTTGGCATTCATATCTGGTGTCTTTCTCTGGTATGGCTAAAATTAGGAAAATAATTGACGCGGTGCGGAGGTTTCGTTTTCAAATGGCTGGCACTTCCGGCGTAAATCTGCCGGGTAAAGGCGAAAAGACAGCGGCACAGAACACTGCACACCCAATCCTTGTTGGTGAAAACACCATAGGTGTTCGGAAGATTTTTTTTGTCATTCTGAGCAGAGCGAAGAATCTTCTACGTGCAGCGTTTGCATTCATATTTCTTTATTTATTATGTAAATCCAAACGGGTTTACAGGTGTAAACCCATTTATATTTGTAATATTTTGAATATTAGCTAATTACCACGGTTCCGGGCTATACTGTAAACCCTGCCTGTAAACCCTTTATTAAACAGCTGATTATCAGGACGTTTCAAATTGTAAAGATCAAATATAATTGATAATCAGCGTGTTCCGTTTTTATTCGGGGCGTTCCGTGTGGAAAAATGGAACGCTTCATGCGCCGCCGGAAATCGCCCAAAAACAAAAATCCCGCCTGGTTGGGGCGGGATTAAATAATAGGTTTATAATAAAGTTTTAGTTGTTGTCAGTATTGGCGCTGGTTTTGTCGGCGCTTTGTTTTTGCAACTCGGCCTTAAACGACTCGAGCATGCGGCCGCCACGATAAAAATAACGACTGTAATAAGCATCATCAAGGCTGCTGATGGCTACTCCGCGCGACGAAGCGTGAGCAAACCGGTTATTGCCTAAATAAATGCCAACATGCGAAATCCGTCGGCTGTGTATTTTAAAGAATACCAAATCGCCTTCTTTCAGTTCGTCGCGTTTTACCGGACTAACCATGCTGAAAATATCGCGCGAGTTGCGCTGAATATCCATGTTGAAAACGTCGCTGTATAATTCTTTGGTAAATGCTGAACAATCTATTCCTTTCCTCGAGCTTCCGCCGAAACGGTACGGGGTACCGATCCAGTCGTAAACAAAGTGAAAAAGTTTCATGTTTGATGTAGCCGACATAGCCACACCCATTATTTGGGACAAATAATCCTTAGCAAGTGACTCCTGATCATCAGTGTTTTTGTCGTCCGATGTTTTTGGACTGGTATTTGTTTGAGCCTGGGCTGCTAACACACTGAAAAATAACGCAATAACGATAGTAATTTTCTTCATTTAATCAATTAGTTTGTTGATTAGGCCAACAAATTGTTTATTAAATTGGACACCCTGTCTATTGTTCGCTACAAAACTATCCAAATTTTTTAAAATTGCAACAGAATGACTGTTTTTTTTCAACATTTGTCTGCTAATGTTAATTAACTGCCTGATTTTTTTTGATAAATGTAATCGATGAAATTTTTTTTCTTTTTACTTAAATATCAACATACTAACAATTGGGTGCTTTTTACCCCGAAATGAGGTTAAAAAGCACATTTAAACTTGAATCGGGATGGCAAGATAAGCCCGATATTAAAATTATTACAATGTTTTTAATAAAATAGTGTTTAAACAACACCATTGCTTTTCTATATTTCGCAGATATAATTAGATTTGCGCATTATAATAAAATTGATCATTAATAATACATGAGTTCAATCGAAATAAATAAGGACACCTACCTGAAGTGGTACGAGTCGATGCTTTTGATGCGTAAGTTCGAAGAAAAAGCCGGGCAACTGTACGGTCAACAAAAAATAAGGGGCTTTTGCCACTTATACATAGGCCAGGAAGCTGTATTGGCCGGCGCGATGTCGGTACTTAAACAGGAAGACAGCATGATAACCGCTTACCGCGACCACGCGCACGCCATAGCTAAAGGCGTAACGTCAAACTCAATAATGGCAGAGCTTTACGGCAAAGCTACCGGCTGCTCAAAAGGCAAAGGCGGCTCGATGCACATGTTTGATAAAGAAAAGCACTTTTACGGCGGTCATGGTATAGTTGGCGGCCAGGTACCACTTGGCGCAGGTATAGCCTTTGCCGAGAAATATAAAGGTACCGAGTTTGTAAACGTTGCATACATGGGCGATGGCGCCGTACGCCAGGGCGCGCTTACCGAAACTTTTAACATGGCTGCCCTTTGGAAACTGCCTGTAATTTTCGTTTGCGAAAACAATGGTTATGCCATGGGTACATCGCTTGAGCGTACTACCGCGCAAACTGACATTTATAAATTAGGCTTGCCTTACGGTATCCCGTCGTCACCCGTTGATGGCATGGACCCTGCTGCAGTACATAAAGCAATGGACGAAGCTGTTCAACGCGCACGTGCCGGCGAAGGACCAACCTTTTTGGAAATGCGTACTTACCGCTACAAAGGGCACTCGATGTCGGATCCGCAAAAATACCGCACCAAAGAAGAGCTGGAATCATACAAAGCAAAAGACCCTATTGAACTGACCCGCCACACCATACTTTCGGAAGGCTATGCCGATGAAAAATGGTTTGAAGAAATTGACGCCAAGATAAAAGCAGAGGTTGACGAGTCGGTGAAATTTGCTGAGGAGTCGCCATGGCCGGAAGCATCGGAATTGTATACCGATGTGTACGTTCAGAAAGATTACCCTTATATAATGAGCTAATTGTTGTAGCTAAATTGAATTTACAAAGAACTATTGAATCAAATAATATATGGCCGAAGTAGTTAAAATGCCAAAAATGAGCGATACCATGACCGAAGGGGTATTGGCTAAGTGGCATAAAAAAGTTGGTGATAAGGTAAAATCGGGCGATGTGCTGGCTGAGATTGAAACCGATAAAGCCACCATGGATTTTGAATCGTACCAGGACGGCACCTTGCTTTACATTGGTGTTGATGAAGGCCAGGCAGTACCTATTGATGCTGTAATTGCAGTTTTGGGTGCAGAGGGCGAAGATTACAAAGCCGCCCTTGATGCGGCAGGTACCGCTGCCCCCGCAGCAGAAGCGCCAAAAGAAGAGGCTGCGGCTGAACCTGAAAAGAAAGAAGAACCGGCAAAAACAAAAGCGCCGAAAGTTGCTGAAGATAAAAAACCTGCGGAAGCTGTTGAAGCAAAACTAAAGGTTGACAAAAGCAGCATCCCGGCAACCGTTATCCGCATGCCTGCCCTGAGCGATACCATGACGGAAGGCGTTATAAACAAATGGAACTTTAAAGTTGGCGATACTGTAAAAAGCGACGACTCATTAGCCGATGTTGAAACAGACAAGGCCACCATGGAAGTTGTTGGTTACGAAGCCGGCACCTTATTATACATAGGCCCTAAAGAAGGTGAAGCAGCACCGGTTAATGGCATCATAGCCATTGTTGGTAAAGCCGGAACCGACATCACACCTTTGCTAAGCGACGATGAGGCTGCCCCTGAAGCTAAAGCTGAAGAAGCACCTGCAGCAGAAGCAACTCCAGCAGAAGCAGAGTCTGATAGCCCTGCTGATGCAACATCAAGCGACGACAGCCGCGTTAAGGCATCGCCATTAGCACGTAAAATAGCCAAAGAAAAAGGCATCAACCTTAATGATGTAAAAGGCAGCGCCGAAGGCGGCCGCATTATTAAGAAAGATGTGGAGGAATATGTACCGGCTGCCAAATCCGCAGCGCCTGCGCCTGTTGCCGCATCAGCTCCTGCAGCTGCGCCTGCCGAAACCAGTGCACCTGCTCCGGCTGCAAAACCAGCAGCTGCGCCACTTGCGCCTTACACAGGCGAAGAGAAATATACCGAGAAACCGGTTAGCCAGATGCGTAAGGTGATCAGCAAGCGCTTAAGCGAAAGCTTGTTTACTGCACCACATTTTTACGTAACCATGAGCATTGATATGGACCAGGCAATTGCTGCCCGCACCCGCATTAATGATGTGGCCCCGGTTAAAATATCATTTAACGATTTTGTGCTGAAAGCTTGTGCCGTTGCCTTAAAGCAACACCCTGCTATCAACTCATCATACCTTGGCGATAAGATACGCACCAACGAACATGTACACATTGGCGTTGCCGTAGCGGTTGACGAAGGCCTGCTGGTTCCGGTTGTGCGTTTTGCCGATGGTAAATCATTAAGCCGCATCAGTGCCGAAGTGAAAGATTTTGCACAACGCGCCAAAGCCAAAAAACTGCAGCCTGCTGATTGGGAGGGTTCAACATTTACCATATCAAACCTGGGTATGTTTGGCGTTGAGGAGTTCACCGCTATTATAAATACACCTGATGCGTGTATACTTGCCGTTAGCGGCATACAGCAAGTACCGGTTGTTAAAAATGGCGCCGTAGTACCGGGTAACGTAATGAAAGTAACCCTAAGCTGCGACCACCGCGTGGTTGACGGCGCAACTGGTGCTGCATTCCTGCAAACGTTAAAATCGTTGCTGGAAGAGCCGGTGAGATTGTTGATTTAATTTGATTTCGGAATTTCGATTTCGGATTTAACATATTTAACAGCGATAGACTTTAGGGTTTATCGCTGTTTTTGTTTGGATAGGACAACTATTTGACCAACATACTTCGTTAGATTTTTATAGGTTAAATGATGTTTTGCAAAACCATCTCCAATAGCTATTTTTAATAAAGTAAATGACCATGGCCAAGAGGGATAAACACGTAATCGACAATAAAGGAGTTACCTATAGACATGCCGTATTTTTATATCGCTTTACACTGGCTGTATTAATAGGCATGGGTATTTATTTCAATTATACCGGTAAAACTACGGGTGGGGCATTTTATTCAAGGTATGGTGGAACAGCGACCTTTGTCAGAAATGACGGAAATGGATTTTTCATAATGGCTGGAGTCTTGTTACTGGGAAACCTCTTTATTTGGTTTTTTTCTAAACCATCCAACAAAAAGCAATGATATTGGGATGTTTTATGTGGTATTTTTGAATTGCTTGTAATCTATGATATTCTTCTCCATCATCATTGCCATCGTCATTAGCTTTACGCTTTACCAGCGCAAACGCCGCAGAGCACTTACGCAGGTAATACTTACCGATGCGCAAAAGAAATTGTTGGCAAAAAATATCGATTACTATAATAAGTTATCGGATACCGATAAGCTCTATTTTGAAAACAAGATCGAACAGTTTTTGGATGAGGTGCGCGTTGAAGGTGTAGGCCTGACTATAACCGATACCGACCGCCTGATGGTAGCATCCAGTGCGGTAATACCCATTTTCAGATTTAAAGACTGGAGCTACCGGAATGTTACCAACGTACTGTTGTACCCTGATACATTTGATGAGGATTACCAGTTTGAAGGAGCTAACGGCAGGAATATTATGGGCATGGTAGGTACAGGTTACATGAACGGACAGATGATATTGTCGCGCAAGGCGCTGGTAAAAGGATTTTCTGCAAGCCATGGACAGGAAAATACCGGCATCCACGAATTTGTGCACCTGATTGACAAAGCCGATGGCGAAACCGATGGCATCCCTGAAGGTTTTTTGCCGTACGAGTATGTTAAGCCCTGGGTGCGAATGATGCACCAGGAAGTGCATAAAATTGAAACCGGTCATTCGGATATCAACCCTTATGCCACCACCAATGAGGCCGAGTTTTTTGCGGTAGTAAGTGAATACTTTTTTGAAAAACCCCACGAGTTTGAAGCGAAGCACCCGGAGTTGTATGAAATGTTGGGCAGGATATTTAAATCTTCCTGATATTCATTAGCTTTAAGCAATCAACTTCACCCTTATGCATCGCAAAAATATTTTTTATGCCGTTATTGGCCTTCTATGCCTTAACGGCATTTTCAATCCTGTATCGGCACAAAAAAAACCAGGCTTATCATTAGCCACATTAAAACAGGGCCAAACCATTAATGGCTTTAAAGCTGTTGCCGTTTATTTAAACGATGCGGACAAACCAATGGGCGGGCGCTTTATACAAGTAGCCACCGGTTTTACATTGGATTTGTTGCAGGTGGAGTCGGTGCCACAGACATTTATTTATGCCAATACCTTCCCGGTAAGCGAAAAGGGCGAACCGCATACACAAGAGCACCTGCTGATAACCAAAGGCAGCAAAGGCCACCTGTTGAATACGCGTGAGGATATGTCGCTGGCTGAATCCAATGCATTTACATCGCAACTGCATACCGCTTACCATTTTAATACAGGTGGCGGTCCGGAAGTTTTTTATACTTTGTTTGAAAGTTATCTTGATGCGTTGCTTCACCCGGATTATACCAGTGAAGAAGTTAGTCGCGAGGTGCGCAACTGGGGCATTACGCAAAACCCGGATAAAACTTTGCGTTTAGAGGAAAAGGGCTCGGTTTATAACGAAATGTCGTCGGGTATGAATAACCCGTACGCGTTGCTGTTTGATGAATTGGGCAGGTTGCAGTACGGTCCAAATCATCCTAACTCATATAATGCCGGGGGACTTCCGGCAGGTATCAGGGTGCTGAATGCTACAGACATTGCCGCTTATCATAAAAAAAACTACTACCTCGGTAATATGGGGGCCATCACTTCGTTGCCCAAAAACATGCAGCTAAGCGGTGTGCTTAGCCGTACAAACGCCATCCTTAGCCGATTAAGCAAGGGTTCAAAAAGTGCTGCCAGTGCCAACAAACTGCCTCCGCCCCACCCCGCCGAAAACGGCAAAATGGAAGCCATTGAATATCCAACCGAAAATGAACAACAACCCGGCACTGTGTATATGTCGTTCCCGCCTGCACTAAAGTTAAGTACGATTGAGTACATCAAACTGAATAATTTTTTGAATGTATTTGCCGGCGACGCAACCACCAATTTGTACAAAATATTTGTCGACAGTAAAACCAAAATAACAGGTTTTGATGCACAGTCGGTTTTTGCCTATGTGGATTTTAAGCAGGGCGACCCGGTAACCATAGGCCTTGATGGCGTAAGCGCCGAAAACCTTACTAATGATAAGGTTACCATGGCCCGTAACAAAGTCATTGACGAGCTTAAACGGGTTGCCGCCTTCCCCGACCACTCGCCCGAACTGCTGGAATTTAACAAGCGTTTTGCAAGCAGCCTGTTAAGCAGCAACCGCAGCGACGCCAAGTTTGTGAATAGTCCGCCAAAATTTGGTTTTCGCAATACCGGTGACAACTGGTACGTGGAACTGCAAGTTTTAGAAGGTGTGCCTGGTTTCACAAAATCGGTAATGCTGAAACCGCAGATGGTCGAGGTACGCCGTGAACTGGCCACCGGTATAAACATCTGGAAGCCGCTGCTGGCTAAACTTGATCTGGACCACACATTGCCACTCACCGTTTACAGCAAAGCAAACCCGGCGTTGCTTAAAAACCAGGAAACAGCACGGAAAATCCGCGCCGAAATAGAAGTGGCAAGACTGAAAGACCTATACAAAATTGACAACGACCAGGACGCAATAAAACGCTACAAAGCAGTATATGATTCGAACACCATGGTGCTTGAAAAGCTGGAACAGGCCGGTAATATCAAATTTATTGAGCACCCGCCCCTCACACTTGATGATGAACTTGTTTACAAACGGCAGGTGCTGGCAAATGATGTACCGGCAGTTGCATCGGTATTTGATAACATGACAAGCGCGACTACGGGCCTGGCCATAAGCTTAAAAGGCATCCCGAAGGACAAATTGGTTTACCTGGCTGTGTTACCTGATTTGCTGACCGCAACCGGGATAATTAAAGATGGCAAAGCGATAAGCTACGAGGATATGATACAGCTGGTGCAACAGCAGATATTGAGCATTAACAGCTATTACGGCACCAATGGCAAAAGCGGCCGGGCCGAACTGGTCATCAGCGCCGCCGGTAACAACCAGGCTGAAGCGCTTAAGGCTGTAGAATGGATGGGCGATGTGCTGCAAAACCCCAACTGGACCACCGTCAACCTGCCGCGCCTGCGCGATTTGGTTGACCAGGAACTAACCGGCATCCGTAAAACCATGCAGGGCGCCGAAGAAAGCTGGGTAAATAACCCGCAGCGGTCATATCTTTATCAAAACAGGCCACTGTTGCTGGCTACCACGTCGTTTCTGACACGAACATTTAATATTTTCCGGTTGAAATGGATGCTGAAGGATAGCGGCTCACCGGCTGATGCGACTGCTTTAAACGCCTGGCTCGGTAATTTGGCATCAGCACAAAACAATCGCGGCGATTTGAAGAAACTGCTGCGCGTGTTAAACAGCACAACAGCGATGAGCGCCGATTCCGCCGGAACGAATAAACAATTGGCAGAGGCATTTAACCAGTTGCCGACCGGCGCAAAAGCAATAGCAAAAAACGCTGCGCAGGATTTGGAGCAAATATTAAATGATATACCTGATAACTCATTGGCTGCTGATTGGAAGATGGTGTGCAAAACCCTGCAGCACGACCTTGCCCAACCGCCTGAGCAAACCCTTGCCGAACTTAACAACCTGCGTAAAATGTTATTGAATACCACGCAGGCAAGGGTGTTTATGGTTGGCTCAGCCTCAACCGAAGACAAGCTTGGCGCAAGGCTTAATAACCTGTTTGCCGGTTTTAGCCATACGCCGCTGACCCCGCAAAGCTACCCTTCGGCAGGGCTGATAGATGCACGCGTAATGGCGCGGATGAATATGACTGCACCCCCCGTTTATGCCGGCCTTATTGCACCTGATATGCATAACGGCGTATTTATCAATACTGCACCTATTGGCACCTACAAAGATACCGGCCGCGTTAGCCTGCTCAAGTTTTTAGCTGCGGGCTTGTACGGTGGCGGCGGCAAGCAAAGCGTGTACACCAAAACAACAGGCGCGGGCCTTTCATATAGTACAGGCGTAGGTGCCAACCCTGGCAGCGGACGCTTTTTATATTATGCTGAGCGCACGCCCGAATTGCCGCAAACCCTGCGCTTTGTTATCGACGAGATAAAGCGCTCGCCTGTTGATACCGGGATAATGGATTACATCGTGTCGGGCGCGGTGGGTGGTTTCCGCTCAGCGGGGGATTACGAAACCCGCGGTGAAGCAATGGCAAACGATTTGGCCGACGGCAACCTACCTGAAAACATCAAAACTTTCAGGCTGGCCATATTAAAACTTCGAAAAGAGCCGGGAATAATAAATAAGATTTATGGGTATAAAGACGAGGTTTACCAAATCATATTGCCGGGCTATGGAAAACCGTCAAAGGACCTACCCGGCGGTAACTATTTTGTTATCGGGCCTGAAAAACAGATGCAGGCTTATGAAACATATCTAAAATCGGTGGATGGGGCGGAAACTACGTTGTACAGGTTGTATCCACGGGATTTTTGGATGGTTGATGGGGAGTAGGGTGATTGGGGAGCTGACAAGTTCTTTCAACGCGTCGTTGCGAGGAACGAAGCAATCTCTACACAGGACAATCAATGGACCATGGTGATATTGGTTACGTAATAGCTGGTTGATTGGTAACCACAGAGCTTTGCTACGTCTAAGAGTTATCTCGATCGTTTACAAAAGACATCGGACTCGCTTTTGAATTATAGTTGAAGTAGATTATAACTTGTGTGTCGTCTTGAAAAAAGTTTACACTTTTAATAATTAACCCTGTTGTCAGTTTACACGGGTTGCCTATCTAAAAATGTCATTTCATGGCCTTTTATAATAAGCTGCTTGCGTTAACCCAGCACCTTCAAAAATTAGAAACACTGATAATCAGCATGTTTCATGACGTTCCGGGTATTCCGCGTGCAAAAACGGAACGCTTTGCAAACGGCTGCACCTATTTATATTGTTACTCATTGCAATTATTCAACGCAAAAAAGTGTAAACTTTTTGGGATTGAGAGGTTAAGTTTTGTACCGGGTAATTCGGTAAATCCCCCCTTTATCCATCAAAAATTTTACCTTCGTCCCTTACAATAATCATTAGATTTGACATTATGAACAACGGGCTAAAAATTGCCATTGGCGCCGACCATGCCGGCTTTGAGTACAAAAAACAACTGATTGAATCGTTAAACGTAGCTGAGGTTAAAGACTTTGGAACGTATTCGGATGCTTCGGCAGATTACCCCGACTTTGCCCACCCGGTAGCTTTAGGTGTTGAAAGCGGCGATTTTGATTTCGGAATTTTGGTTTGCGGCAGTGGCAACGGTGTGGCCATTACCGCCAACAAGCACCAGGGCATCCGCGCAGCCATTTGCTGGAACGAGGAACTGGCCGAACGTGCCCGCAGCCATAACGATGCAAATATTGTTTGCATCCCGGCGCGACATATATCAATTGAAGAAGCAAAAAAAATTGTAGCGATATTTTTAGACACCAGGTTTGAGGGCGGGCGCCATGCAAACAGGGTGAATAAGATTGCGTGTTGAGGAAAAAGGTAAAAGGCGAAAGGTTTTGAAAGGAAAAGGATTGCGCCCCTTTACCCCTTTGAGTTAGTTGGCTGTGGTGACACAGCCAAGGGTATGTTTTAGCCACTAGATACTGCTCCCTACTACTTTTCTGCTATGAACTATCCCGCACGTGCGGGATCAACAATGAACCAAAGAAACTAACTGACCAAAAATGAATAAATTATTTTTAACCCTCGCCAGCATTGGTTTGGTAACGGGGGCCTGCGCACAGCAGAACAAAACAGCCATGAAGTATGCTGAGATCGTCAGCCCTGAATTGGCTAACAAGCACCTCAGCATTATTGCATCAGACGCTTTTGAAGGCCGTGAAACCGGTAAACCCGGCGCCGACAAAGCTGCCCACTACATTGCCGATGAATTTAAATCGCTGGGCCTGCAGCCGATTGTAAACGGTTCGTACTTTTTTGATGTACCCGTAGTACAAAACTCGTTCAAGGTAAATTCGTTCACTGTAAACGGTACCGCACTCGAAATGGGTAAAGATTTTACCGCACGTGGTGGCGCAGGGACTAAAAATATTGATGCTAAAGATGTAGTATTTATTGGCTACGGAATCGGCGCTGATAATTACGACGACTTAAAAGGTGTGGATATTGCCGGTAAAGTGGTAATCTACATCAGCGCCGGCGAGCCGATGAGTGATGGCAAATCGAAAATTACAGGCACTGATAAAGTTTCTGACTGGAGCACTCCGCGTAGCCGCAAACGTCTTGATTTAATACAAAGCAAAAAACCTTTGTTAATATTAGCAGTAACTACAACCGCTCCCGCAGGTGGCCCAAGGCCCGGCGGACAAGGTGGTGGTGGTCGCGCATTGCCAATGATGCTAAAACACGAAGGCGAAAACCCCGCGGTAGTTATCACCATCCCGATGGCAACTGCCGACATGATTTTAAAGAACAGCGGCAAAACCGTTGCTGATTTAAAAGCAGCTATCGACCAGGCTGGCACACCGCAATCACAAACAGTTAAGGCCGATGTTGTTGCATCATACGCTACTGAAGAAATACCTGTTAAAGCTGTTGATGTGCTGGGCTTTTTACCAGGCAGCGACCCAAAACTTAAAGACGAAGTGCTGGTAATATCGGCACACTATGACCATATCGGCTTAATGCCCGAAGGGTCGAAAGATATGGTAAACAATGGCGCCGATGACGATGGCTCGGGTACTACCGCCATTATGGAACTTGCCAGGGCGTTTTCAAAAGCTAAAAAAGATGGTCATGGCCCGCGCCGCAGCATACTCTTTTTAGGTAACGTGGGCGAAGAAAAAGGCCTGCTGGGTTCCGAATATTATACTGATCATCCGGTTATCCCATTGGCTAATACCATCGCCGATTTGAATATCGACATGATTGGCCGCATTGGGGTTGATTACATTGGCAAGCCCGATTCGGCAAATAACGTTTACGTTATCGGTTCGTCGATGCTCAGCACCGATTTGCACAAGGTGGGCGAAAACGCAAACAACCTTTACACCAAACTTGATTTGGATTACAAATACGACGATCCTGCCGACCCGAACCGTTTTTACTATCGCTCGGACCACTACAATTTTGCCAAGCACGGCGTTCCTATCATATTTTACTTTAACGGCGTACATGCCGATTACCACCGCCCCGGCGACGAAGTAAGTAAAATAAACTTCCCGCTGCTGGCCAAACGCGCACAGTTGGTATTTTATACTGCATGGGATTTGGCAAACGCCGATAAGCGCCCGGTTGTTGACGGGAAGAAATAATGTTTTCGGATAACTAACCGATTTTAATAAGCGATAGAAAGGTAACTATCGCTTATTTTTGTTTAAACAAATTGCCTACTTTAAGCCGCTAATAAAAAAATATGAAAAAAATTATATTATCCATCGCCCTGGCTGGTTCGATAACCTGCGTATGGGCACAGCAAAATCCCACCGCCATGAAATATGCCGGCATCATAAGCCCGGACCTGGCCAAAAAACATTTAAGCATTATCGCATCTGACGCATACGAAGGCCGCGAAACCGGCAAACCCGGCGCCGAAAAAGCTGCACATTATATTGCAGATGAGTTTAAATCATTAGGCCTGCAGCCAATTGTAAACGGCTCGTACTTTTTTGACGTTCCGCTTACTGAAAACTCGTTGAACGCAACTTTTGCCGTGGGCGGCAAGACATTTGCAAACGGCGACAGCTTTTATGCCGTTCAACCATCAACAGACAGGACGCTAAACACCAGCGAAATCGTATTTGTTGGTTACGGCACCGAAGCTGAGATTGGGAACACCGACCTTACCGGTAAAATTGTGCTTTGGATAAACGAAGACAAAGCCGCGGACGGTAAACCGCAGGGAACCAGTTTCCGTGGTTCGGAAGCACGTGCAGCGATTACTAAAAACCTGATGAGCAAAAACCCGGCGATGATTTTGGCGGCAAATTCGGAAATTGCCGGTGTGCTTACCAAGTACAAAAACTATATCCTTGCCCCGCGCTTAACCATCAAAAAGGAAGATACAAAACCAGTTGAAACCAAGCCTGCCGTTTTCTGGATAACCAATGAGGTTGCCGAGGAACTGGTAAAATCGGGCGGAAAGACTTTCGAACAACTTAAAACTGACGGCGGCGCCGTACAAACCATTAAAGCCGACGTAAAGCTCAGCTACAACAGCGTGAAGAAAGATGTAAAAGCCGTTGATGTGCTGGGCTTTTTGCCCGGCAGCGACCCTAAGCTGAAAGATGAGGTGCTGGTAATATCGGCCCATTACGATCATATCGGTCTGCTGCCCGAAGGCACCAAAGGCGACCGCGTTAACAACGGCGCTGATGATGACGGCTCAGGTACTACCGGTATAATGACAATTGCCAGGGCGTTTTCAAAAGCAAAAAAAGATGGCCACGGCCCACGCCGCAGCATATTGTTTTTAGGTAACGTGGGCGAAGAAAAAGGCCTGCTGGGTTCTGAGTATTATACTGATCATCCGGTTATCCCATTGGCCAACACCATTGCCGATTTGAACATAGATATGATTGGTCGCGTTGGTTACGAATATAAAGGTAAAGCCGATTCTGCAAACTACGTTTATGTGATAGGCTCGGGAATGTTAAGTACTGATTTACATAACGTTGGCGAAAAGGCGAACAAAACCTACACCAACATGGTGCTTGATTACAAATACGACGACCCGAAAGACCCTAACGATTTTTATCACCGCTCAGACCATTACAATTTTGCCAAACACGGCGTGCCAATCATTTTCTACTTTAACGGCGAGCATGCCGACTACCACGGCGTTGGCGACGAGGTAAGTAAAATAAACTTTCCGCTGTTAGCTAAACGTGCCCAACTTGCATTTTATACTGCATGGGATTTGGTAAACGCTGATAACCGCCCTGTAGTTGACGGAAAGAAAGAAGAAGGTAGCAAGTAAGTAGTGAGTGGTTGATTAAGATATAATCCATTTTTACTCTATTAGGACGATATACTTTAAAGGGGACGAGCATTTAGCTTGTCCCTTTTTATTTGCGTAATAAATTAATGTGTTTAAATAGTTAAGTCAAAAACAACAAAATTAACTTAATCAACCTAATCAACTGCTCACCTAATAAACTAAATAACTAACTTCGCAATATGGGGACCACTGCTGACGAATTCCTGGTTACATCCGAAGGTAAAGCCTTTGATATGGACCATCGCCGCATTATCAATTATAATATTGGTAAGTACGATGCTGCGGTAGACAGGGGCTTGTCGAAGATTATCAATCTTGAAAACACCAAGCGCAAAGCTCATGTGGTAAAGTGGAAGGTGATGGAAAACCTCGACAAGATTTTACCAGAGTTTGAAGCCAACTTCCAGAAACACGGCGGCAAGGTGATATGGGCGAATGATGCTGAAGAAGCCAACCGCGAGATACTGAACATCATCAAAAAAGCAGGTGCTAAAACCGTTGTAAAATCAAAGTCGATGGCTACCGAAGAAATTCAGATGAATGAATTTTTAGAGGCGAACCACATCGAATCGTTAGAAACCGACCTTGGCGAATATATTGTGCAATTGCTGGGCCAGCGGCCTTATCATATCGTAACACCCGCGATGCACCTTTCAAAGGAAGACATCGCAAAACTGTTTAACGAAAAATTTGGCACCCCGCTTGATTTTAACCCCGAGCAGCTTACCCAAAAGGCACGCGAATTATTGCGCGACAAATATGTACAAGCCGATGTGGGCATAACCGGTGCTAATTTTTTAATTGCCGATACCGGCAGCATAGCAATTACCGAAAACGAGGGCAATGCCCGCTTAAGTACGTCGTTTCCTAAAATACATATTGCGGTTGTGGGTATCGAAAAAATTGTGCCTTCGATAATGGACCTCGACCTGTTTTGGCCTATGCTAGCTACACATGGCACCGGGCAAAACCTCACGGTTTACAACTCCATATTAAGCGGCCCCCGCCAGCCCAACGAAACCGACGGCCCCGAAGAGATGTACGTGATATTGCTGGATAACGGCCGCACCAACCTGCTTGCACAAAAGGACCAGCGCCAGGCTTTATATTGCATACGTTGCGGTGCCTGCCTGAATGCATGCCCGGTTTATAAAAATATTGGCGGCCATACTTACGAAACCACGTATAGCGGCCCCATCGGCTCAATCATTACGCCGCACATGGCCGGGATGGAGGAGTTTAAGCACTTGAGCTACGCATCAAGCCTTTGCGGCAAGTGTACCGAAGTGTGCCCGGTAAAAATCGATATCCATAAAATGCTGCTGCTTAACCGCCGCGACTCCGTACAGGAGCACCTGGTAAACACCAAAGAAAAATGGGGCTGGTCGCTTTGGAAAAAAGCGATGCTGAGCCGTAAGCTCACTGACTTTTTAAGCGGCAAAACAAAAAATATTATGCTCCGCACCTTCTTCAAAAAAACCTGGGGGCATTACAAAGAGATGCCAAAAGTCGCCGATAAATCATTCAGCAGGATGTACAAGGAGAAAAACAATTTTGGAGAGTAGAAAAAATGCGAAAGTCCGAACGCCAATTGCGGAGTGTAAACAGCTACTTTATATTCAAAAACATTCCGCATTCGACACTTCGCACTCCGCATTCGAAAAAATCCGAAATCGAAATTCCGAAATCCGAAATTAGTTAGTGTTTATTTCCAAACCCAAATTCCTTGTAAGTATTCGGCAATTCTTCTGAGCTGCTGAAGGGGAATGTGTATGATGTCCACCAGCTTTCATAGTCGGCGTCTTTATCTTTAGTTGGCTCAATGCGTACACTGCGTAGCAGGTAAACACCTTCGCGACTCAGGTTAAACGTTACTTCACCCTCGGGGCTGGTTGTCAGATTTTGGGTATAAACATTGCCGTTGGTGGTTTTTATGTACAACCCAACAGATGCCGATGCCGCAGGCTTCCCTTTAAATTTCAGCACAGCAATCATATCGTCGCCATAACGCTTTTTAAAAGGGTTTTCCTTTAAAATCAGCTCAAAATCTTCGTTTAAGTTCTTTTGGTAAGCATCGCCTTTTGCTTCGTCGACAGATACCAGTGTTTTTAAGTAGCGCGTATATTTTTCTTTTACCCTGAACTGGTTCCCGCTTTTTACTTTTTCGGCCATTTTATCAAGCCCCTGGTTATTTAGGAATTCGGCATAGGCATCGCGCGAAGTAAAGCTGAACTCGTAGCTTCTTGTCATCTCAATTAATGCCTGCCCCGGGATTGTCATCTCGTAACTCAACACCGGCGCTGCGCTATCTTTTGCAGCTTTTGTTAAATCGATCTTTTTGGAACCGGTATACAGCATAAACCGGCTGGTTTTATTTGACTGGTAAGGTATTTCGGTGTCCTTTACAAATAAATCGCCCATCAGCAGGTGCAGGTTAAGCGTTCCCCCTTTGTGCATATAAAAATATTCGGGCAGCAGGAAAAAATCATGGGTGGCGGCCGATATAGCGATAGCAGCGCCAAGAATAAGAAGTATGAGCGGGGTACGTTTCTTGTAGTTCATTAGTTCAGTTGTTCATTAGTGGCACGGTCGATACCAATCGCTTTTGTTAGTTATCGGGTTGAATATAATGACTTAAAAAGTTCGAATTATTTTGCAACAGCAATAATACGTCGAAATTACCAATAAAAAGCCGTTTTGTAATTTTCAAACTAATTCCCAATGAATTATTGAACCACTGAACTATCGAACAAATTCCTAAAAACTTCAGTAGTTTTGCCGGATGATTTTCGACCGGAAAAACCTGAATAATGGCCAATTAATTGAGTTTTATAAAAAATTGCTTTGGCCGCGCCTTGTTGAGGAGAAAATGCTCATCCTATTAAGGCAGGGACGTATTGGCAAATGGTTTTCGGGCATTGGGCAGGAAGCTATTGCCGTTGGCAGCACCCTGGCCATGACAGCCGACGAATACATATTGCCCATGCACCGCAACCTGGGTGTTTTTACTACCCGCGATATCCCGTTGTCGCGCTTAATGGCGCAATGGCAGGGCAAAGCTTCGGGCTTTACCAAGGGCCGTGACCGTTCTTTTCATTTCGGCACACAGGAATATAAAATCATTGGAATGATATCGCACCTGGGGCCGCAGCTGGCCCTGGCGGACGGCATTGGGTTGGCGGATGTACTCAGCAAACGTAAAAAGGCAACCCTGGTGTTTACCGGCGAAGGCGCCACCAGCGAGGGCGATTTCCACGAGGCTTTGAATATTGCCGCCGTTTGGAAACTGCCCGTTATATTTTTGATCGAGAACAACGGCTACGGACTGTCGACACCGATAAGTGAACAGTACAATTGCAAATATTTGGTTGATAAAGCCATAGGATATGGCATGGAAGGCCGCCGTATTGATGGCAATAACCTGCTTGAGGTTTACCATACCGTGAGCGAAATTGCCGCCAATATGCGCGAAAAACCGCGGCCTGTTTTGCTGGAATGCATGACCTTCAGGATGCGGGGGCACGAGGAAGCATCGGGCACCAAATATGTGCCTCAACAGCTGTTTGATATCTGGAAAGAAAAAGATCCGTTACAGAACTTTGAAAGATATCTACTGAGCGAAGGCGTGCTGAAACCCGAATGGATTCCGCAAATGAAGGCTGAATTTGTGACCCAGATTGAAACGGAAATTGAAAAAGTTTTCAGTGAACCGGATATAATAGCTCACGTTGAAACAGAAGTAAGGGATATGTACAAACAGTACAACATTCCAACTTTCCAACCTTCAAACAACAAAATCCCCAAACGCTATATCGATGCCATTAGCGATGGGTTGCGACAAAGTATGCGCAAATACCCAAACCTGGTAATTATGGGTCAGGATATTGCCGAGTACGGCGGCGCATTTAAAATCACCCAGGGGTTTGTGGAAGAGTTCGGTCGCGGGCGGGTGCGAAATACACCCATTTGCGAGTCGGGCGTGGTTGGGGCTGCTATGGGGCTGGCCATAAATGGCTACAAGGCTGTTATGGAAATGCAGTTTGCCGATTTTGCGACAGTAGGCTTTAACCAGATTATAAATAATCTGGCCAAAACGCATTACCGCTGGGAACAAGCGGTTGATGTAGTTATCCGCATGCCGGCAGGCGCGGGTACCGGCGCTGGACCTTTCCACTCGCAAAGTAACGAGGCCTGGTTTACCAAAACGCCTGGGCTGAAGGTGGTTTACCCGGCTTTCCCCGATGATGCCAAAGGCTTACTGATGGCTGCTATTGACGACCCCAATCCGGTAATGTATTTTGAGCATAAATACCTGTACCGCAGCAATACCGGCAATGTGCCCGAGGGTGATTATTATGTTGAGATTGGCAAAGCAAAAGTTATTCAGGAAGGGAGCATCGCCAGCATAATCACCTACGGACTTGGCGTTCATTGGGCTATTGAATATGCAGCCAAACACCCGGATTTATCTGTAGAGATAATTGACCTGCGCAGCCTGCAGCCATGGGACAAAGAAGTGGTTGAAGCAAGCGCCAGAAAAACCGGCCGGGTATTAATTTTAACGGAGGATACCCTAACCAGCGGCTTCGGCGGCGAAATTGCGGCACATTTGGCGGAGCATTGCTTTAAATACCTGGACGCCCCGATAATGCGCTGCGCCAGTTTGGATACCGCTATCCCGATGAATAAAGCTTTGGAGGAACAATTTTTGGCGAAGGCGAGATTGGAGGAAACGATGGAGAAGCTGCTGAATTATTAACGGCACTAATTCTTACGAATTGGATCAAATTTCACGAATCATGACTTGGGTAAAATCTGAAGCTGAGGCCCTTGTTGGTGTTGTCACCAACAAGTACGATGACCATTGTGACATGTAAAATGCCACCTGAAAGTAACCGGCGCGTTGCACATCACAAAGTAATGGGGTTGTTGGTGACAACACCAACAACGGCGGAAATCGTTCCATTTTCATACGCGGAACACCCGGAACGCTATGAAACACACTGATTATCAGTAATTTTATTTTTGATCGCCGGTTAAATTCGTGAAATTCGCCTTAATTCGTGAAAATTCGTGTCCATTCAATTCGTGAAATCCGTGTTCATTCTTTTCGTTAAATTTTGTTAAACTTTCTGCCCTTTATCCATCATATCAACAATAATAACAGATAAACTTTTACCTTTAGGCTAAGGTTTCTTATTTTCGCGAAATAAGTTTGGTGAAAAGGCTTGTGATAGAGGGTATAATGCAGTTATTTATATCTCACGTCTCAAATCTCACATCTCAAATCTAATCTCAACATGGAAGAATTTGAAGCAAGCGCATCGGCAAAAAAAACAAAAACGATATACATATCTACCGTTTTTGGCATTGCTATGGTGTTGTCGATGATAGGGTTATTGGGTTTGATTTTGGTTGAGGCCAACAACCTGAGCCGCTATGTAAAGGAAAACATAGTGCTGAATATTTTTGTGGATGACGCCGCGCACGAAACCGACGTGCTGCAGCTGCAAAAACAAATTGAAGGCAGCGTAATGGTAAAACAAACCCAGTACGTGAGCAAAGAGCTGGCTGCACGCAACCTGCAAAAAGATTTGGGCGAAGATTTTGTGAAGTTTTTGGGTTATAACCCTCTGTCACAATCGCTGGATGTTTACCTGAAGGCCCAGTATGCCAACAATGCCGATATTGAAAAATTCAAAGCCGAGCTGCTTAAAAACCCATTGGTAAAAGAGGTGAAATACCAAAAATCGCTGGTGGACCAGATGAACGAAAACATTACTACCATCAGCCTCATTATCCTGGTGTTTGCCGGAATATTTGTGGTGTTGTCGGTAGCTTTAATAAACAACACCATCAGGCTGGCTATCTATTCGCAAAGATTTTTAATAAAATCGATGCAGTTGGTTGGCGCAACCAAAGGGTTTATCCGCAAGCCGTTTATGCTTTATGGCATATGGCATGGCTTGTTGGGCGGACTGATTGCCATATTAATCCTGATTGGCACCTTGTCCCTGGCCTATAAAGAAATCCCCGACCTGATAATCCTCAGAAATTATACAGAGTTTGGGTTAATATTTGTAGCGATATTAGGTCTCGGGGTGTTTATATCGGGCTTCAGTACCTTTTTGGCAGTAAACAAGTTTTTACGTTTAAAAATATATAATTTGTATAGATAAGGTTGATTTCGGATGTCAGAATTTCGACGTCGGATTTTGAACTTTGCCAATCACTAATTCACTAACTCACTAATTAAAACATTGTCCCAATCATGGCACAACAAATAACAAAACCGGCTACACCGGTTAAAACCAGCGCCGCTGCAAAACCACTTGCTAAACAGACAGATGCACGCCCTGTAAGCTTTGTATTTGGCAAAGAAAATTACCGCTTATTTATCATCAGCATTGCTATCGTTGCGTTTGGTTTCTTCTTAATGTCAGGCTCTACTGATATTTACGGCACTACAAAAATTGTTATAGCACCCCTGGTTGTACTGGGCGGCTTTGCAGTTGGCTTTTTTGCGATATTTAAGAAAGCCGTTAAAGTTGATTGAGTTCACTAAGTTTAATGGTTGATTAAGTTAGTCGACCTGGAAACTGAATCAACTTAATCTAACTCAATCAACTTAATACACCAATCTACCCCACCATGAACATTATCCATGTCATCATCCTTGCCATAATTGAAGGGATAACAGAGTTTTTGCCCGTATCGTCAACCGGGCACATGATCATCGCCTCGTCGGTGATGGACATTGCTTCCGACCCATTCGTAAAGCTATTTACCATTGCCATACAGCTTGGCGCCATCCTTTCGGTTGTTGTGCTGTATTATAAAAGGTTTTTCAAATCGTTGAACTTTTACTACAAGCTCTTTGTGGCCTTTATACCGGCTGCAATATTCGGCGTTCTGTTCAGTAAGAAAATTGACAACTTGCTGGAAAGTGCTTTAACAGTGGGTATCACCATGTTTTTGGGCGGGATAATCTTGTTATTTGTCGATAAATGGTTTAACAAACCAACTGTAACCGAAGAAAAGGATATCAGCTATGGCACTGCCCTCAAAATTGGTTTTTTTCAATGCCTGGCCATGATTCCGGGTACCTCGCGCTCTGCTGCAACCATCGTGGGCGGTATGTCGCAAAAACTAACACGCACTGCCGCTGCCGAGTTTTCGTTCTTTTTGGCTGTGCCAACCATGTTTGCAGCAACCGCCAAAAAACTCTGGGATTTTCATAAAGAAGGCCACGTTTTTACGGGCGAAGAAATTAAATTTTTGGCGATAGGTAATATTATTGCGTTTGTAATCGCCATGCTGGCTATTAAAACCTTTATTACCTTTTTAGAGAAACGCGGCTTTAAACTTTTCGGCTGGTACCGTATTGTGCTGGGTGCTATAATTATCGGTTTGATACTAAGCGGGCACGATTTAAAAACGATCTAATAACATTTTAAAAATCCTGTCATTGCGAGCGCAGCGTGGCAACCGCACGCCGTGCATACCGCTATGCAGGTTTCATACCTTTCTATCCGCTCTGTATAGTTCGCGATTGCCGCGCTCGTTCCTCGCTTGCAATGAAAAAAATGACATTTGTTTAGTATAGAAGATGGTCATACGGATACCTCGCGGTATGTATCGCTTTTACCTCTTCGTACAACAGTGCCCGAAACTCATCTATATTTTCCTTTTTTGTAGCTGATATAAATATTGCCGGGCTGTTGTTTTTAGCCATCCAGCTATTTTTAAAATCGTGCAGCGTTAAAGGGCCTTCGGTATCTTCTATTTGGTGAATTTCTGGCTGAAAGGCGTCGATCTTATTAAAAACAGTAATTACTTTTTTGTCGATAGCACCAATATCTTTTAAAGTTTCGTTTACTGTGCGTATCTGATCCTCAAAATTATGGTGCGATATATCAACTACATGTACCAAAATATCTGCTTCGCGAACTTCATCCAATGTCGACTTAAAACACTCAACCAGTTGGTGGGGCAGTTTGCGGATAAACCCAACCGTATCTGATAACAGGAAAGGCACGTTTTCAATCACCACCTTGCGCACCGTGGTATCCAGCGTGGCAAACAGCTTATTCTCAGCAAACACTTCCGATTTGGAAATCATGTTCATGATGGTCGACTTGCCCACGTTAGTATAACCCACTAATGCCACGCGTATCATCTGCGTACGGTTTTTGCGCTGGGTTTCGTTTTGCTTATCTATCAGCTTTAACCTGTCTTTTAACAGCGATATTTTATTGAGGATTAAACGCCTGTCTGTTTCAATTTGCGACTCACCCGGACCGCGCATACCAATACCACCCTTCTGGCGCTCAAGGTGCGTCCATAGGCGGGTCAGGCGGGGTAACAGGTATTGCAATTGCGCAAGTTCTACTTGCGCTTTAGCTTGTGCCGTTTGGGCACGATTTGCGAAAATATCCAGTATCAGGTTATTACGGTCGAGGATTTTTACCTGTAGTTCGTTTTCAATATTACGCAGTTGAGATGGGGTAAGTTCATCGTCGAACACCACCATGTCAATCTCTTCTTCAATTACAAAGGCCTTGATGTCTTCCAGCCTGCCCGAGCCAACATAGGTTTTCCTATCAGGCTGCGACAGCTTTTGGTTAAAACGTTTTACGGTTTCGGCCCCGGCCGTTGCAACAAGAAACTCCAGTTCGTCTAAATATTCCTTTCCCTGCTCGTCGGTTTCGTGTGCCGTTAGTACGCCCACCAGCACTGCCCGTTCCTGCTTCACAGCAGTATCATAAAATTTTTGCTTCATTAGGTAAATGATTTAACAATCCCGATGCCAATATAGTAAAATGGCAGGTATTCAGACTTTTTTGCAGAAGAATACGGCAATTTCACTTCACAAGGCTCGCGTCAGCGACGCTACGGATACGGTAAAGCCGAAAATAGTGTGCCTTTAATCGCTCACCACACCATCAGGCAATCACTAATTTGCTTATATGTGCAACAAATAACCGTTATTCGCTATTTATATAAAAACATCCATTAATGAAAAACAACCTAAACTCTGCCGCATTTGCAATTTGGTTACTCATAGTATGTATCTCCGGGCAGCTTTTTGCCCAAAGGCCTGTCCGGATGGGCCCGGCATCTCCTGAAGAGATAACAAAAGCAAGGAAGTATGTTGTTGCCAATTTTGATAGCCTGAAAGCGCACAAAGCTTTTATATACGCGATGGGCCTGGGCACCACGCAAGTGGCAGATCAATACAGGGCGTGGATAAAGGAATACCCAAACAAGGTCGTCATTCCGTTGTCAATTGGTACAGCTTATTATAATGCTGAAATGCCGCAGGCAAGGGAGTTTTTGCTGAAAGTTGCCGACCTGGAGCCTAAAAATGCTAAAATATGGTCGATGCTTTCCGGGGATGCATTTACGCGGGGGCAGAAAGATCTGTCGACTGAATATAAAAGAAAGGCGATGCTTGCAGAGCCTTCAAATGCCAGTTATGCCCTGGAATATTTGACGTCTTTTGATGATGGCGATCCGGATGTATATAAGCAAAAAGCTTTTGACTTTATAAGGCGCTTCCCAGCGGACGAAAATGGCGCCTACGTGTTATACTGGTTAGCAGAAAGGGCTACAGATATTAATGACAAGATTAACTATTTCGAAGAGCTTCGGAAATTATATCCCCCGCAAAAATATAACTGGTCGGCCTCCGGAATGACAGGGTTAGCTGATGCCTATCTGCAAACAGACCCGGAAAAGGCATTGAAGTTAGCGAATGAAATGGATGGGAATGGAGATTGGAAACTTAGGAAACAAGTTGCTGAATCGCTAATACAGGTCAATAAATTGGAACAGACTCAAAACTATAGAGAGGCCGTTTCTACGCTGGATCGGGTAATACTTCCGAAGCTTAATCACCTTGACGACTTTATAACATTGAAGAAAGCTGTTTTGCGCGATAATGCCGGTGATGTTAAAGCCGCTTACGACAGCCTCGCTACAAAATTCGCCAAAACACCCACCGATCAAATTTATACAGCGCTTAACTTGTATGGCGGAAAAATGGGTAAAATTGAGCAGCAAGTTGTAAAAGACATTGAAACTATCAGGGCTAACACCGCGGTTGCCGCCTATCCGTTTGATTTGGGCCTTTATACCAGCACCGGGAAGCTAAATTTGAAAGATTTGAAGGGTAAAGTTGTATTACTTACATTCTGGTTTCCTGCTTGTAGCCCCTGCAGAGCTGAATTTCCGCACTTCCAGGCGGTGATTGATAAATTAAAAAATAAGGATGTGGTATATGTTGGGATCAACGTATTTCCTGAGCAAGACCCGTATGTGCTCCCCATTATGAAAAACACCAAATATTCATTTATTCCTTTACGCGGTACACGGGAGTTTGCCAAAAAAAGCTATGGTGTAGACAGTGAGCCCGAGAACTTCTTGATCGATAAAGACGGGAAGATCGTTTTTAAAGGTTTTCGTATTGACAACACCAATCACCGAACGTTGGAATTGATGATATCTTCATTATTGCATAACGATCAGCACGCTGGCAACTAATACTTTTACCAGGCCATAGGAGCGTTGTTGCAACATTCGAAAATGACCGGCTTTGCAGCTTGTGAGAACGGTTATTCTTTATTTTTTCGCCCCCGCCATATAATCCAACGTTAAATTACACAATGCCTTAACTCCAAGACTAAACCCGCTTTCATCGATAAAAAAATCAGGGGTATGATGCGCCGGGGCGGTAACAGGGTCGCCGCCTTTTGGAAGCCCCCCAAGATGGATAAATATTCCCGGCGCCTTTTGCTCGTAAAAGCTAAAGTCTTCGGCACCGGTTTCGGCATTGCGCAGGATAACATTATCCGCTCCTGCAGTGGCTTGCAATGTGGGCAACATCCGTGCAACCAATGCCGGGTCGTTATACGTTATCGGATAATGGTGCTCATATGGGATGGTGACCTCGGCGGTAGCCCCGGCGGCTTCGGCAGTTTTGGTTACAATGGTCTTTACTCTTTCAATGATCATTTTTTCATCATCGTCATTTAAAGTCCGCACAGTACCCAGCATTGTTACTGTCTCTGGAATAATGTTAGACCTGTTTCCGCCATTGATAGCGCCAATTGTAACGACCGCTCCATTACGCGTTATCTGCAGGTTACGGCTAACAATGGTTTGCAGGCTGTTGATGATCTGTGCCGAAACCACTATCGGGTCAACGCTCGACCATGGGTAAGCGCCATGTGCCGACCTGCCTTTTACCACTATCTTCATCGGGTTTACAGCTGCCATATCAGGGCCCGGCCGGTAGGATATCGTACCGGCAGGCTGGTACGATTGAATATGTAAGCCAAAAACGGCATCAACGTGCGGGTTTTCCATTACACCCTGCTTAACCATTTCCTCTGCTCCGCCCTTTTCTCCAGCCGGCAGTCCTTCTTCGGCGGGTTGAAAAATAAATTTCACGGTGCCATGCAACTCGCTTTTCATGGATGACAGAATTTCGGCAACCGTCATCAAAATTGCCATATGTGAGTCATGGCCGCAGGCATGCATCACGCCAACTTCGGCCCCGTTGTACATGGTTTTTATCTTTGATGCAAAAGGCACAGCGGTGCGTTCTGTTACCGGCAGCGCGTCCATATCGGCACGTAATGCCACAACCGGCCCGGGCTTACCACCTTTTAAAATTCCCACGACACCGGTATTTGCTACACCTGTTTGTACTTCAATCCCCAGCGATTGCAAATGTTTAGCTATAATACCCGCTGTGCGCACTTCTCGGTTACCCAACTCGGGATGCTCGTGAAAATCACGTCGCCAGGCTATGGTTTTGCTTAGCAGCGCATCGGCTTTTTTTGCCACAGCATCTTTATAAGGATTTACCTGTGCAATTGCCGGCAGGGAATAAGCGAAAAGAATGAACAGGTATAATTTTTTCATACAGAGGGATTTTCCTCTAATATAAAAAAAATGTCTGAACCGGGATTAAACAGATTTTTGGATTTAAGGATAAGGCAGGCAAGTAATTATGGCCACCTTTTATAAATCTCCTTTCGGTGTAGAAATCGAATAAGAATTATTTCGTTTGATTCGGTGTATTCAAGTCCAATGCGAAAATCACCCAAGCGGATTCGATACATGTTTTTGTACCCAACTATTTTTTTAAGCTTATTTATTGCCGAGATATCGGTGGCGGCCTGTATGTTATTTATTACCTCAACTATTGCGGCCTTTGTTTTCGCGTCATTGATTTTGCTTGTATCTTTTTGAAAGCTTTTATCGATCCTTACGATCATTTTAATGATTTCAAAAATTCATCAGTATCA
This sequence comes from Mucilaginibacter sp., assembly GCF_025359345.1. GTDB lineage: Bacteria > Bacteroidota > Bacteroidia > Sphingobacteriales > Sphingobacteriaceae > Mucilaginibacter. The sequence continues at coordinate 16,240 of NZ_JANYGQ010000033.1, read as the reverse complement.
ACAAACTCTCCGGTTTTGCCTTCGGTAATGGCCTTAGCCATACCAAAATCTTCCAAATCATCCTTGGTGAGAAATTTGCCCTTGATCCCCATCTTTTCAGCAAGAGTAATCAATAGCTGAATATCTTTTTTTGATTTGCCCGATAATATTGCAGACTCCATATAGACAAATATACTAAATCAAGTTACAGAATTCCAATAATTCAAACCAACCTATAGCACCGTCTTTATCTTCAACTCATTCATTTGCGCTTCGGCAATGGTTGATGGGGTATCAATCATCACATCGCGGCCTGAATTATTTTTAGGGAAGGCTATTACGTCGCGAATTGAGTCCAATCCTGCAAAAATAGAGCACAACCTGTCGAAGCCGAAAGCTATACCACCATGCGGCGGTGCGCCATATTCAAAGGCATCCATTAAAAAGCCGAATTGTTTTTGCGCTTCTTCAGGCGAAAAGCCCAGGTGCTTGAACATTAATGATTGCAAGGCCCTGTCATGGATACGGATAGAGCCGCCACCAACTTCTGTGCCGTTAATAACCATATCGTATGCATTGGCGCGTACTTCGCCCGGTGCGGTGTCGAGCATCGCAATATCCTCTGGTTTTGGCGAGGTGAACGGGTGGTGCATGGCGTGGTAGCGGCCGGTTTCTTCGTCCCACTCCAACAGCGGGAAATCAAGTACCCAAAGGGCAGCAAACGTATTTTTATCGCGCAGGCCAAGGCGTGTACCCATTTCAAGGCGCAGTTCATTTAGTTGCTTGCGTACTTTGTCGGTTTGGCCGGCTAAAACCAGTATCAAGTCGCCCGGTTCAGCATCAAATGCAGCTGCCCAGTTGGTTAATTCGTCTTCGTTATAAAATTTATCTACTGATGACTTCAGTGTGCCATCGGTATTATAGCGGCAGTAAATCATGCCGGTTACGCCAATTTGCGGCCGTTTAAGCCATTCGGTAAGCTCGTCCAGTTGCTTGCGGGTATAGTCGGCACAGCCTTTTGCGTTGATACCTACAACCAGTTCGGCGTTATCGAAAACACCAAAACCTTTACCTTTAACCACGTCGTTCAGCTCTACAAACTCCATCCCGAAACGGATATCCGGTTTATCAGAACCATACAGGCGCATGGCATCAGCATATTGCATGCGTGGCACTTCGGGCAGATCATACCCTTTAACATTTTTAAATAAGTGACGGGTAAGGCCCTCGAATATATTTAAAATATCTTCCTGGGTGATGAACGCCATCTCGCAGTCAATCTGGGTAAATTCAGGCTGGCGGTCGGCGCGCAAATCCTCATCGCGGAAACATTTTACTATCTGGAAATAGCGGTCGAACCCGCTCACCATCAGCAACTGCTTAAAAGTTTGCGGCGACTGTGGCAAAGCATAAAACTCACCTGGGTTCATGCGGCTTGGCACGACAAAATCGCGTGCGCCTTCCGGGGTCGATTTAATTAATACCGGGGTTTCCACCTCGATAAAGTCAAGGCCGTCTAAATATTTACGGGTTTCCTGGGCCATTTTGTGGCGCAGCATCAGGTTGTTGCGTATAGGGTTACGGCGCAAATCCAGGTAGCGGTATTTGGCGCGCAGCTCTTCACCGCCGTCAGTTTCGTCCTCAATCATAAACGGCGGAATTTTAGCCGCGTTTAATATTTCGATATTGGTAACACCAATTTCAATATCGCCGGTGGCCATTTTGGGGTTTTTGCTGGTGCGCTCCAGTACCTTACCGGTAACTTTTATTACAAACTCGCGGCCAAGGCTGCGGCTCAATTCGCGCAGGGCATCATCACTATCGGTGTTAAAAACCAGCTGGGTTAAACCATAACGGTCGCGAACATCTATAAAAGTTGTTCCGCCAAGGTCGCGTGATTTTTGCACCCAACCGCATAAAGTAACCGTTTCACCTAAATTACTGATAGTTAATTCGCCGCAAGTGTGTGTTCTGAGCATAATTGTGTTTTTAAAAAGTCTGCAAAAGTAAGGGTTTTAGTCGGAAAGTCCGAAAGTCCGGAAGACCGAAAGTGCCTTAATAGTCAAAAAAATCAATAAATCTTCCCGTCTTTACTGACTTTCCCGACTTTCGGACTATATTTGCCAGATAATTCTCAAGGGGTGCCTTGCTTTGGTCGAGGAATATGCTGCAGCGTATTTCACCAAACTGAAAGACAGGCTGAGATCAAACCCGTTGTGAGGAGTTCAAGTCGTGAGACAAACGACTCCCCACATACACCTGATCCGGGTAATGCCGGCGTAGGGAGAGGTAACAAGTTAAGTGTACTGCGTAGTCGCCCTGATACGGAGATGGTTTAACTAATTTATTTATTAATCATTTTGAAAAATTTATTTGCGACGGTTATCGCCCTGCTGCTGCCTGTCATGGCCGCGGCCCAATTCTCCGTTTCGGGGAAAATCACCAACCAACAAACCGGCGAAGCACTGCCCGGCGCCACCATCGCGTTGGCAAACTCCACCGAAAAAACTATCGCTAATGCCAATGGCCGATACCACATCGATAACCTTAAAAACGGCAGTTATGCTTTAACGGTATCATTTATCGGCTATCAATCAAGCACAAAAAAAATCGAATTAACTACAAATGTTGTAAGTGATTTTGCATTGCAGCCGGCAACAACATTAACCGAAGAAGTTACCGTTAGCGCCACCCGGGCTTCGGCTACATCGCCTACGGCTTACACCAATTTAAAAAAGGAAGATATCGCCAAAAACAATTCCGGCCGCGGCTTTGAATACCTGTTGGAGCAAACACCGTCAACCGTAGTTACGTCAAACGCAGGTGCCGGTGTGGGTTATACCAGCATCCGCATCCGTGGTTCAGATGCTACGCGCATTAACGTAACCCTCAACGGCATCCCATTGAATGACGCCGAAGACCAGGGTGTTTATTTTGTGGATTTGCCAGATTTGGCCTCATCTGTTGATAATATACAGGTGCAGCGCGGCGTAGGTACATCCACCAATGGCGCGGGTGCTTTCGGGGCCAGCATTAATATACAAACCACTACCCGGCGCGATACAGCTTATACCGAACTGAATAGTTCGGCTGGTTCGTATGGTACGCTGAAAAACACCTTTAGCTTAGGCACAGGTTTGCTTGGCGGCAAGTTTAGTTTCGATGGCCGGGCATCAGAAATGACCTCTGACGGGTATATCGACCGCTCGGCATCAACCTTAAAATCCTTCTTTTTAAGCGGCGCCTACTATGGTAAAAAAAGCGTGCTGCGCCTCAACGTATTTAGTGGCTACGAGCGGACCCACCAGGCCTGGGACGGTGTGCCCGAGGATAGCGTTAAGTTCGGCAACCGCCGGTATAACGAGTTGGGGTATATTAATAGCAGCAATTCGTACTATAAAAACCAGGTTGATAATTATACTCAAAACTATTACCAGCTGCTTTACAACCAGCAATTGAGCGATAAACTCAGCTTTAGCGGTGCGTTGCATTATACCCGCGGCTACGGTTATTACGAGGAGTATAAGAACAGTGCATCGGTAGCTGATTATGGCTTAAAACCTGTAGTTATTGGCGGTGATACATTAGCCAGTACCGATTTAGTGCGGCGCTTATGGCTGAGTAATTATTTTTACGGCGCTACTTATAACTTTAATTATAAACCGCAGCAAAACTTTAACCTAACGCTTGGCGGCGCTTACAATGAATATAAAGGCGACCATTACAACAACATCGAGTGGACGCAGCAAAGTACCACCATTCCGCCTGACTATGAATACTCGCGCAATCATGCAAAAAAAACCGACTTTAACGTCTTCGGTCGGGCAGAGTACCGTGCAGGGAGTGTAATTTTATATGGCGATGTGCAATACCGCCACATCGGTTACTCGTTTTTGGGGTACGATCAGGATTTGAACAACGTGCAGCAGCAGGTTGGACTTAACTTTTTTAACCCAAAGGCAGGCATTACCTACGAGCTTAACCAGCACAGTAATATCTACGCATCAGTGGCCGTGGGCAACCATGAGCCTAACCGCAGCGATTTTGTAAATTCATCGCCACTAAGCAGACCGAAAGCCGAGCATTTAACAGATTTTGAAGCAGGTTACCGCATTAGCCAGCCAACTTTTGGTGGTGGCATCAACGGTTTTTATATGCTTTACAAAAACCAGTTGGTGCTAACCGGCGCATTGGATGATGTTGGCGAGGCTATCCGTACCAATATTAAGGATAGCTACCGCGCAGGTATCGAGGCAAACGCCTGGGTTAAGATCACGCAGCAGCTGGCCTGGTACGCCAATGCCTCCATCAGCCAGAATAAGGTAAAAAACTTCAGCCAGTTTTTGGCGAATTATGACACCGGCAATACCGACGAAACCCAGTATAAGAAATCAGATATAGCCTATTCACCCGGTTTTGTTGGCGCAAGCACCATCAGCTATCACCCGTTAAAAAATGCGGAAATTGCCTTCATCAGCAAATATGTAGCCCGCCAGTATTTGGATAATACCTCAACGCTGACCCGCTCCCTACCTGCCTATTTTGTGAACGATGTGCGCATTAATTACAACTTTAAAATGAAGGGCGTCAAAAATGTGGGCATAGGCTTGCTGGTCAACAATGTGTTCAGCAAAAAATATGTGTCGGACGGGGCAACTTATCCGGATATTGAAGGCGGTAAAACGGTAAACTATAATTACTTTTTCCCGCAGGCGCCGGTTAACTTTTTGGCTTCGCTGAATTTGAAATTTTAAAAAACGGTGTCACCCTGAGGTACTCGAAGGGTGAGCGCAGAGGCCTTTGCCCGCGTGCTTTCCTTCGAGAACCTCAAGACAGGCTTGTGCCTCAGCATGACATCCCTTTGATTTAATACGTCATTATGCACCACTGGATTCAACTTTTTTTAGAACAGGTACGCGAAACTACCGTGTGGGAATGGGCCGCTGTGCTTTTAGGTGTGGCAGAAGTGCTATTGGCGAAAGTAAATAATATATGGCTTTACCCCACCGGGATAGCCGGCACCTTTATCGGGATATATATTTTGCTGGTAGCCGGACTGTATGCCGAGTCGGCGCTGAATGTTTATTATTTGGTGATGAGCGTTTACGGCTGGTATTACTGGTTAAAAAAGCGTGGTGAGGCGCCTGTAAAAATCACATGGACAAACCGCAGGGAATGGATAATTACCTTGCTGATTGTATTTGCCGGCTGGGGCATACTGTATGTGATACTTAAAAACTTCACTACCTCGAATGTGCCGGTGTGGGATGCCTGGGTATCATCAACGGCCTGGGCAGGGATGTGGCTGCTGGCAAAACGTAAACTGGAAAACTGGATATTATTGAATATTTCCAACCTGTTTGCCATTCCGCTGCTATGGTATAAACACCTTATTATGTTTTCGGCGCTTACCTTGTTTTTATTTATCGTGGCCATTTTTGGCTATTTCGATTGGCTGGCTATTTTGAAAAAAGAAAAGGCCGCTGAAAAATCTTTATCAACCCAATAAAAATGAAAAACATTTTGCAACATCCTTCGGCATTTATTGATGCCGGGGATGTACATATAATTTGTGCCAACGCACCCGAAGCTGAGCAAATGGGTATGCTTCACCCCGAACAGATGGAGATAATTTACAAGCAAAAGTGGTTCAAGCTGCTGGTACCCGAGGTATACAATGGAAGGCAAGTTACTTTTCCCGAACTTGTACGCCTGCAGGAAGCCATTAGCTGGGCCGATGGCAGCACTGGCTGGGTAGTTACGCTTTGCAGCGGCGCTGGCTGGTTCGGCGGGTTCATCAATCCTGAAATTTCGCAACAAGTTTTTGACAATAAAACTGTTTGCCTTGCCGGCAGCGGCGCAGTTGGGGGCACTGCCGAAATCACACCTGGAGGATATATCGTAAACGGCACCTGGAAATATGCCAGCGGCGCACATCACGCCACGCACATCACTGCTAATTGCAGTATTATAAAAAACGGCGTTCCCGTTTTAACCGATAGCGGCGAACCATTGGTACTGCCGTTCATATTTGATAAAAAAGACGTAACCATACTGCCTGCCTGGAAATATGTAGGCATGGTAGCTACGGGCAGCGATTCGTTTGAAGTTAAGGATCTACAAGTCCCTTTTAACCGCCAATTTAAAATTGACGCGGCGGCGGCGGTAATTTCTGCCCCGCTATACCAATACCCTTTTTTGCAACTGGCTGAGGCTACGCTGGCTGTTAACTTATCCGGTATCGCTATCCATTTTACCGACCTTTGTGAAGATATTTTTGTCGAAAAAGCAAAACAACCAAGACTTACCGACGAGCAAAAGGTGTATTTGATGGATGAGTTGAGCCAGGCAAAAAGCGAACTTGATTTAATAAGGAGCGACTTTTTTGAAACGGTTGAACAATCGTGGGCGGCTATTCAAGCTGACGGCACGATCCCGCAGGATATCCTGTACCAGGTGAGTATTACCAGCAGGCAGCTTGCTCATTTTAGTCGCGAATGTGTTGACAGGCTTTATCCTTTGTGTGGTTTAACTGCCGCGAAGAGCGAAACCGGGATTAACCGTAGCTGGCGCGATTTGCACACTGCAAGCCAGCACGCACTACTCACATTCGACGCTTAATTTAAAATTGCCGTAACGCAAATATCACATGGAATTTTAATTGCATTGTTGATATTTGCCGTGCTTAACAATTTCTTAAACATGAGGATTAAATATTTACCCCTGTTAATATTCGCGCTGTCAGCCCTTTCTGTATCGGCACAGATAAAACACAAAAAAACCATGGTGATAAACCCCGCAGTTGGCCGCCCGCTGGCCTATGCGGATACACCCGTTTCAGCTGATATTCCCCGCCCTAAATTGGTAGTGGGTATAGTTGTGGACCAAATGCGTTGGGATTACCTTTATCGTTATTATAGCCGTTACACCAACAACGGTTTCAAGCGCCTGCTTAACCAGGGGTTTAGTTGCGAAAATACGCAAATTGACTACGTGCCAACCAATACCGGCCCGGGGCACAGTTGCATCTACACTGGCTCTGTACCAGCTATACACGGCATAGCAGGGAATGACTTCATTATACAGGCAACCGGCTTATCCATGTATTGTGCACAAGATACGTCAGTACGTACAGTGGGCAGCACATCAACTGCAGGCCAAATGTCGCCACGCAACCTGATGACAAACACTATTACCGATGAATTGCGACTGGCGACTAATTTTCGCTCAAAAGTTATTGGCATAGCGCTTAAAGACCGTGGCGGCATTTTCCCGGCAGGACACACCGCCAACGCGGCCTATTGGCTCGATGATGCGACCGGCAACTGGATAACCAGCACTTATTACATGAAAGACCTGCCAAAATGGGTAAAAGATTTTAATGATCAAAAACTCGCCGAAACTTATTTAAAAGCCGATTGGAACCCTGTATATCCGATTGATAGCTACATACAAAGCACAGCCGATACTACCAGTCGTTATGAGGGCGCTTTTAAAGGCACCACCTCGCCTACCCTGCCTGTAAAAACATCGGGCTTATATAAAAACAATTTGGGCTTGATACGATCAACCCCTTATGGTAATACCCTAACACTCGACATGGCTGTTGCAGCTATCAACAATGAAAATTTGGGACAAAATTCGGTCACTGATTTTTTGACGGTTAGTTTTTCGTCAACTGATTATGTAGGGCATCAATTTGGGCCAAACTCTGTTGAAATTGAGGATACTTATTTAAAGTTAGACCGGGATTTGAGTACATTCCTTAGTTATTTAGACGCCAAGGTAGGCGCAGGCAACTACACTGTTTTTTTAACCGCCGATCATGGCGCAGCGCATAACCCCACTTTTTTAACCGATCATAATATTCCCGCCGGCGTATGGGATGATGGCGTAGCTTTAAAAAACCTGAACCAGTATTTAGCGGCCAAGTATAAAATAGAGAACATGGTTATCAGCTTAACCAACTACCAGGTTAATTTTAACAACTATGTAGTTAAGTACGCAAAGCTGGATGAAAACACACTAATAAATGATTGCATTACGTTTTTAAAGGACGTGCCCGGCGTTGCGTATGTAATTAACCTTAAAGAGGCACAAACAGCAAACGTACCCGAAGAATTGCGTGCGCGTATTGTAAACGGTTACAGCGTTGAGCATAGTGGTGTGGTCCAGGTTATTTTAAAACCGGGATGGTATGCAAGCCGCAGCGCAACAGGCACCACCCACGGCACCTGGAACCCTTATGACACGCACATCCCGCTGGTGTTTATGGGCTGGGGAATACCGCACGGGCACCTGAACCGCGAAACGCACATGACAGATATCGCGGCAACAATAGCTGCGCTATTGCATATACAAGCACCAAACGGATGTATTGGTAAGCCGATACCGGAGGCGTTGAAGTAGAGAGGAAGTCGGGAAAGTCAGAAAAGTCCGGAAAGACGGAAAAGAATAAGAGTTAAACGGGGCATATATTTGTAAACTAAAAATATCTTCCGGACTTTCGGTCTTTTCCGACTTTCCGGACTTTCTCATACATGAAAAAATACATTTCTAAGTTCCATTATTTAACGCAGGATTTGCGCAGCCGGAGCCACTTAAAGCAAGCTATTATTGCCTGCGAGGCCGGGGCAAACTGGTTACAATACCGCTGCTTAACCAAGCCGGATGATGAATTAATTGAAGAAATTAATGAGATTGCTGCGTATTGTGACGAATGGGGTACTACGCTTATATTAACCAACCATTATCACCTGCTTAATAAAGTAGATGCACAAGGTGTACATATTGAAGATTTTGATGCTGATTTAAAAGCCATCCGCAAAGCTATTGGCAATGATAAAACACTTGGGGCATCGGCAACTAATATAACCCGCCTGCGGGCTGTACAAAATACCGGCGTGGTTGATTACTGCGGATATGGTCCCTTTGCGCTTACCAACACCAAACCAAATAATAGCCCGCTTCTTGGTTTTGAAGGTTACCGCGAACTGGCGAAGCACCCTGAAATAAAAATACCGGTTATTGCCGTTGGAGGAATAAACATTGAAGACGTGGGGCCACTTTTAAAAACAGGGGTATATGGGGTAGCTGTTTCGGCGGCTATTAATATGGCTGCTGATGCGGGCAGAGCATTTAAGGAATTTCATAAGAAAATATATTAACACGATTTAAGGATTATATTTGATTAACATGATTTTAGGCAACTGATTCAACCCAATCAACAATTTAACTTAATCAACCAATCCATGTCTTCCCACCACATCGTTCGCGAAAAACAGGAGCCTGCACTGCTGGTGCTGGGGCTTGACGGCTTTGACGATGAACTGCTTGGGCAACTGCTGGAATGGAGCCCGACCGTAATTACCACGCCGCTAACTGCCGAAAAACTAAACTCGTACGGAATTAAAATCGACTGGATAATTGCTGATGGGATTGATGAGATTGAACAATCGGATGTAAAGCTGATGTCGGCGAATAACCACAACCTGGCCGAGGCAGCCTTAAAACACTTAACAGCGTATGAATATCCATCGGTAAATATCGTTACCGACGAGCTGAATTTAAGCGACTATGAGCCTTACGCCGCGCAAATAAACATCGTGGTTTTTAATAATGGTAAAAAGATATTCCCGGTAAGCCCGGGTTTTAGCAAATGGAAACCCGCCGGCGATATTGTTGAGATATTGGGTGACGTTAAAAACCTTGAAATCATCGGCCTTGAAAAACTTGGTGAAAATCGATACAAAACGGTAAAAGATGGCCTTTTCAGCCTTCGGTTTGATGCTCCGTTTTTATTTATTGCAGAGGAACTGTGATGGTGGATTTGTATGCCGGGTTTCAACCCGGCATACAATACGAGCCGATGCCTCTTTAAAAACGAGTACAGGCGAGCGATTCATATTACGCTGTCCAATACCCGGCGTACCAATGGTATTAAGTTTAGAGAACCCCAGCGGGGTTCAACGTCGGTAGAAAAATGGAATATTAATTTTAGCGTGCCGTCAGGTACGCCACCTCGCGAATGTTGCGTACCTGACGGCACGCTGATACATTTCAGAACCAATTTTCCTACCGACGTTTTGCACCTAAAGGCGCATTTAAAAACGAGCATTTGCACAATGTATCGTTTCTGCTAAAAACTACGTATATTTACATCAATAGCCCTATAATAACTCCCCGGTTAAAAGCTGTTTGTAATAATCCCGCTTCATTAAAAAACTGGCTTGTTTTTTGACTATTATTACAAAAAAATAATTTATTACCGATTAAACCGTTTAACAAAATTTTAGTCTATACTTTACATACCGGCCAAAACCGATATCAAAGATTTTCAAATAACAATATTTCATCATGAAAGCGATATATAAAAATGTTTTAAACACAGCTTTAGGCACACTGGTATGTGCGTTTTTAGCAATACCTGCAAGCGCCCAGCACAGGCCATCAACCAGTGGTGGTGGCGGTGGCGGGGGAGGCGGTGGTAGCAGCAGCAGCGGCTCATCATCAAGGCCTTCGGTTAGCAGCGCGCCGTCTTCGCCCCCTTCTTATAGCAGGGCGCCGCAGCAAAGTAGCAGCAATGTTGGCGTTTCGAGGCCATCGTCTGTTGCGCCAAGGCAATCATATAATAATGGCAGCAACAATGGCCAGCAGGGTTACGCCCGTCCAAATACTTCGCAGCGTGTAGGCGTTGCACCGCGCCCCGGTTATAACTATGGTCAGCGCCCTGCAGTTGGTGCACGTGGCAATTATGGTTATGCACCGCGTACTTACGATGCTACCCACAGACCTGCAACCGGTAACGGTTATACCTACCGCAGTTCTCCGCGTATTGGCTACGGCAATGGCGGTTACTGGGGTAATCATAATTACAACCATTACTACCATGGGTATTATAACTCATACTATCTGCCACGTCTTGGCTTTGCAATAGGCGAATTGCCTTACGGGTATTATCCATTTTACTATGGCGATTTCCAATACTACTACAGCGATGGTTTGTTTTATCAATATGACAACAGTCAATACACCGTAGTTGAGCCGCCAATTGGCGCCGAGGTAAAGGAATTACCTGAAAAAGCACAGTCGATTGTAATTAACGGTCAGCAATACTATGAGTTGAATGGCGTATACTATCAGCCCGTTACGAAAGACGATGGCACAGTAGTTTACCAGGTTGCAGGTAAAGATGGCGAGCTAAATACAGCGAGCGGCAACAACATACAGGACGACCAGCCGCAAGGCCCGCAAATGGGTGACATTGTAACCCAACTGCCTCCTGATTGCAGGAAGATAAAAGTTAACGGCGACAAGCTGTGGGTATCTCCGGATGGAGTTTACTATAAAGAGGAAGCCGATACCAATGGCAACAAGACTTATAAAGTTGTAGGCTTACCATCAGATGAGCAGCCCGATCAGCAAAACTAATTGTTGAATTAGATATAAAAAAGCCGCCCCTGATTTAGAGGGGCGGCTTTTTTATATAATTAAATGCGTTAGACGCAAAGTATTGCGTCTAACGCATTTAATATTTCGCAGGTGTACCCGGTTTTGGTACCGATTCAGAAATGAATTTCCGAAGATTTTCAGTAGCTACCGGGATATCGTCTTTACGAAGGTATAACATGTGCCCGCTTTGGTAACCTTCCCATTTCAGGCGGTCTTTAAGTTTGCCGCTTGGGTCAAGTTGCCACATGCTGTATTTGGCATTAAAATAGTCGCAGGCGCCATCATAATAGCCCGATTGGATCAACAGGTGCAGGTATGGGTTTTGCGCCATTGCCTGGCGCAGGTTTTCGCCAACGTGGTTGTTTTTATCATCCCACGGCCATACGCTGCCGAACATGTTGTATTTAATATCGGTTTTATAATTCAGCTCATTGCGCATGTAGATGTTGATGGCCGGTGTAAAAGAATGCAGCCACGACACCAACTCAGCGTTATAATCAGGACTGGTGCCGCTTGTTTGCCTGTCTATTCCCCTGTAACGCGAATCAAGGCGCCCTACGGTAAAGCCTTTGTCTCGCAGCAATTCTTTCCAGAACAACTCGTATGATACATCGAGGTTGTTGTCAATAATTACTTTTTCAGATATCCCTGTGTATTTTGCCATTTTGGCGGCCATGGCGGTGCGCTGGGCATCATCAATAAATCCGCCACGCGATAGTGCAGGTATCAGTTCGTTAATGGTAAAGCTTTCAACTTCGGGCAAAAATGCGGTGATATCTTTTTGCTGCAAATCGGCTGCAAGGGCCTTGTGGTACCAGGCTGTGGCAGCAAAATAAGGGATCTTAAGGGCCGCTTGTACAGGGCCGCTCCGCTCGATACCCAAATCAGTTGGCGATACTAAAACCACGCCATTCAGGTACATCCATTGTGCATCCTGCAATTCAAGGGCCAGGCCAGAGGCTCTTACTGTTCCGTAGCTTTCGCCAATCAAAAATTTAGGCGAAGCCCAGCGGTTTTTGCGGGTAACAAAAGTACTTATCCACTCGGCCAGGTATTTTACGTCTTCGTTAACGCCAAAAAATTTGGAGCCAGGTGTACCTTTGTCAACTATACGCGAGTAGCCGGTATTAACCGGGTCGAGGTAAACAATGTCGGCAATGTCCAATATCGAATTGGCGTTATCGCGCATGCCATATGGCTGAACGGGGTAGCCCTCATTGTCAATGTTAAGCAAACGCGGACCGGTATAACCTATTTCCATCCAAACCGATGGCGTACCGGGGCCACCGTTGAATGATATTACTAACGGACGGGTTGAGCGGTCGGTAACGTCGTCCCTTTCATAATAGGTATAAAATACACCTGCAACCGGGCGGCCATCTGCATCCCAAACGGGCATGCTACCGGCAGTTGCGGTATACGGCACTACTTTGCCTTTTATGGTTACCTGGTGCTTGGTAACCACGGCCGAATCGACATTTAAAATGCGACTTTTTGTAATTGGGTTAGTGTTTTTTGGTGGTGCTGCTTCCTGTGCGAAAGTTGTGGTGATTCCGCAGCAAAGGGCTGCAAAAGCAATGAATTGTTTTTTCATCTTTTGAATTGATAAGCGGTCGGGATGTCAGTTAATACTCGTTCTTTACTGCATTTGCTGGTAAAGTTTACAATACTACCTTTTTAATTGTGCTTTTGCAACGGGTTAAATACACTAAGCAGGTGGAGTTTTGTAAAAATACAATAGCGGAATGCCGTTATTTTGGGTTTTTATAACGGGAAACTAAACTTACCCATCAAAACATCCGGGTTATTACCAATGGCAATGGGCTCACCACACAAAGCCTCATTACCAAGCAGGGCAAAAAGGATAGCTTCTTTGGCATCCGGGTTTATACCCAGTTCGGCGGTATCCTTAACTACACTGGTTGGCAATTTCTTTTTAAGCTGATTGATAATGTAAGGGTTGCGTGCGCCACCGCCGCTGGTGAATATTTTGATATCATCAGCCTTGAAGGTTTGTTGGGTAAATTGAATTATCGATTGAGCGGTAAATTCGCTTAGGGTGCATACCAAGTCCTCGTTTGGGATGGATGTTGTGCTCGATTTTTGCTGTGCTTCATCTATATAAGCCATTCCAAATAACTCTGGGCCTGTTGTTTTCGGCGCAGCTTCACTAAAAAACAGGTGGCCAAGCAATGCGTTTAACAAAGGCTCATTTACATTGCCCGACAGGGCAATTTTCGAATCTTTATCGTAAGGTAGGTTATAGTATTTACGGCAAGCTGCATCTATCAATGTGTTACCAGGGCCAATATCAGTACACAAAACATTAGCATAATTTCCATCGGCGGGCAGCCAGGTCAGGTTGGCAATGCCGCCTATGTTAAGCAGTATGCGGTTCTCGCCGGGTTTGCTGCCCAAAAGGACATCGCCATATAAAGCCAGCGGTGCGCCTTCGCCGCCTGCTGCAATATGTTTTTGCCTGAAATCGCTTATGGTTAATACACCGGTTTTTACCGCGAGGTGGTCGCCGTCGCCAATTTGCAGGGTGGCGTTTGGATAATCTTTTAGCTGGTGAAGCCGTTTTGGCGCATGATAAATGGTTTGCCCGTGGCTGGCTATAAAGTCAATTTCGGTTGGGTTTATTTTCCATTCGGCAAGTGCCTCCAAAATCAGCTCACCATGAAAGCTGCCGATATAAGCGTTGAGCAAGCAAACCTTTTCGAGGCTGGCATCCTTTTTCGCGAAAACCTGCTGCACTTCCTTTTTAAAGCTATCGGCATAAGGGATAGTAGTAAAATTAACCAGCGAAAATTGGGTTTTCAGGCCATTACCGGTAAAACGGCACAAAGCAATATCCAACCCATCCAGCGAGGTGCCCGACATTAAGCCGATGCAGAGCTTCTCTTCATTTTGGGCGATGTTTACAAGCTTTTGCAGGTTGTTATTGAGGGCTAACATGGGGTTAAATTAGGTAAATATTTAAGCCTGCACAATAGTTAAATTATAATTCAACATTCCCGACATATCTGATATATTTGCTTAAACCAATATTTTAACGGATACAGTTAGTTTTTAGCACGGGGACATCCACGGTTACGGCTAACTACTTATGAACCCACACAACCAACCCAAAATGGCCCGATTAAATTTATTAGAAGAGACACGTTATGAGAAGCTGCCGGTAACGGTGTACGACAACCAGCAGGAAGCGTCGGTAGCGGTAGCACAGCGGATAGCAAAGCTGATCAAAAGCAAGACCGAAAAAGGTGAAAAAACAGTGCTTGGCCTTGCCACCGGCGTAACACCGATTAACGTTTATGCCGAACTTGTTCGCCTGCACCAGCAGGAAGGCCTGACCTTCAAAAACGTGATCACTTTTAATTTGGACGAGTACTACCCCATGCAGCCCAATGCCGCACAGAGCTATGTAACGTTCATGAACGAAAACCTGTTCAACCATGTTGATATCGATAAAAAGAATGTGCACATCCCCGATGGTACACTGGACCTGGATGCCGTTGCGGGTTTTTGCCTGGAATACGAAAAAAAGATAACCGCGCTGGGCGGACTGGATCTGCAGATACTGGGTATAGGCCGTACCGGCCATATCGGCTTCAACGAGCCGGGATCAGCGCCAAACTCGGGTACGCGATTGGTAACGCTTGATGACCTGACCCGTAATGATGCGTCAAGAGACTTCGGTGGGAAGCAGAATGTGCCGACCAAAGCCATTACCATGGGTATTGGCACCATCTTCAAAGCAAGGGAAATCATCCTGATGGCCTGGAGCCTGAAAAAAGCGCCGATCATCAAAAAAGCGGTAGAAGGCGAAATGTCGGGCGAGGTGCCGGCTACTTACCTGCAGCTATCGGATAATGTAGAGTTTGTTCTGGATGCACCGGCGGCAAGTTCATTAACAAGGTTCAATACCCCATGGCTGGTAAAAGACTGCGTTTGGGAAAACAGCCTGAAAAAGAAAGCCGTTATCTGGCTGGCCGATAACCTTGGCAAACCGATACTGAAACTTACCGAAGAAGACTACAATAACCACGGCATGGCCCAACTGGCCGTTGAACAGGGCCCGGTTTATAACATCAACATCGATATTTTTAACCAGCTGCAGCACACCATCACCGGCTGGCCGGGCGGCAAACCTGACGCGGACGACAGCCAACGACCGGAACGGGCAGAACCTGCAAGGAAACGTTCCATCATTTTTTCACCACACCCGGATGATGATGTGATCTCGATGGGTGGAACATTTATCAGGCTTGTTGACCAGGGGCATGATGTGCATGTAGCTTACCAGACATCGGGCAATACCGCTGTATGGGATGATGATGTATTGCGCTTTGTTGAATTTGCTATTGACTTTAACCAAAGCATAGGCGACGACAATACCAAATTGAAAAAAGTGTATGAAGACATGCGTGCCTTTATGCCCACCAAGAAACCAAACCAGATAGACACCCAGGAGATCAGGGATGTAAAAGGGTTTATCCGCAAAACGGAAGCCATCTCAGGTGCAAGGTATGCTGGGCTGGAAGACGACCATATCCACTTTATGGCCCTGCCGTTTTACGAAACCGGCAAAATAAAAAAGAATACCGCAGGCGAGAAAGACATCAAGCTAACCATCGAACTGCTCAACAAGGTAAAACCCCACCAGATATTTGCCGCCGGCGACTTTGCCGACCCGAACGGCACCCACCTGGTTTGTTTCAACATCATATTAGGTGCCTTGAAAGAACTGCAAAAAACAGAGGACTGGGTAAAAGACTGCTGGCTGTGGATGTACCGCGGTGCCTGG